>NZ_JAUUTW010000001.1 GCF_030676415.1 Peribacillus frigoritolerans
TCGAATACCTAAAAAAGAAAGGCTATACAATCGCTCCATCTGAACAACAAACTGCATAACCAGTTAAATAACGACATAGTACATTTACCCCCATCAAAAAAATGAGAATATGGAGGGTTTATTTTAGCATGGCTTTTTTACTATTGTGTTTTCATACAAAAAATCCTTACTTAATAGTGCTAATAGAATGGCGATTTCGCTTATGAAATCTAGGGTGAAAGAGCTATTTATCATAATTTTGATGTTAAATACGAACATTTTTAAATGAAAAAACATCTAACGTTCGATAAAATTAGACTATCACTTCTAAATTAGACATGTTAAAATGGAGTAGAATTTCTAATGAATTATTGGTAAGGCTTTTTCATGCTTTTTTGAAGGCATGTTGCACATAAATACTAAAAAGCGAATCACGCACATTTTGAGGAGGAATTACGGAATGAATCGTTTAGCAAAGCAAGATGAGCAAGTGTTTAACGCAATTCAACTGGAATTAGGGCGTCAAAGAAGTAAAATTGAGCTTATTGCTTCTGAAAACTTCGTGAGTGAAGCTGTCATGGAAGCGCAAGGGTCGGTCTTGACTAATAAGTATGCAGAAGGATACCCTGGAAAACGTTACTATGGCGGTTGTGAGTATGTAGACATCGTTGAAGATCTAGCACGTGAGCGCGCGAAAGAAATTTTCGGCGGGGAGTATGTGAATGTACAGCCTCACTCTGGAGCTCAAGCCAATATGGCCGTTTACTTTACAGTGCTTCAAACTGGCGACACAGTGCTTGGAATGAACCTTTCGCATGGAGGTCACTTAACACATGGAAGTCCAGTTAACTTCAGTGGTGTTAACTACAATTTTGTTGAATATGGTGTAGACGAAAAAGATCACCGTATCGATTACAATGATGTATTGGAAAAAGCGCGTCAGCACAAACCGAAATTGATCGTAGCGGGTGCAAGTGCATATCCACGTGAAATTGACTTCAAGCGATTCCGTGAAATTGCAGATGAAGTCGGGGCTTATTTAATGGTCGATATGGCGCATATTGCAGGTTTAGTTGCGGCTGGATTACATCAAAGTCCAATTCCTTATGCTGACTTTGTAACGACAACTACTCATAAAACACTTCGCGGACCACGCGGAGGGATGATCATCTGTAAAGAAGAATTCGGTAAGAAGATCGATAAATCCATCTTCCCTGGAATTCAAGGCGGTCCGTTGATGCATGTTATATCCGCTAAGGCTGTTGCATTCGGAGAAGCGCTTCAAGATGAATTTAAAGTATATGCACAACAAATCATCGACAATGCTAAACGTTTGGGCGAAGGTTTGAAGAAAGAAGGGTTCACTCTTGTTTCTGATGGAACGGACAATCATTTGATTCTTCTTGATGTGCGCTCTACTGGATTAACGGGAAAGATCGCAGAGCATGTTTTGGATGAAATCGGTATTACCGTGAACAAAAATGCGATTCCTTATGACCCGGAAAAACCATTCGTTACAAGCGGTATACGTATTGGGACTGCGGCAGTGACATCACGTGGCTTCGGATTGGAAGACATGGATGAAATAGCTGCAATCATCGGACTTGTTTTGAAAAATAATGAAGACGCAGCTAAACTTGAAGAAGCGAAACAGCGTGTTGAATCATTAACGAACAAATTTGAATTATATCCTTCATTGTAATATCGGAACTGCTCCCTTTTAAAGGGAGCGGTTTTTTTTGTATCTTATGGAAGGTCATTGTGTTAGAAGAGTCAGAATAGTGAAAATAGGTCTGAAATCTAAACCTTTATTGAAGATTGAACCATTTTTCTGTAAAATAGGTTGAAGTGAATTTTAAAAGACACGAAAATTTTTCTATTCGATTAGGGAAATCATAAAAAAGCGCAAAACTAAGCAATGGAATTGGAGAGATGCTAAATGGGAAAAGTTTATGTTTTCGATCACCCGTTAATTCAACACAAATTAGCCTATATACGTGATATAAATACAGGAACAAAAGAATTCCGTGAACTAGTGGATGAAGTTGCATCATTGATGGCATTTGAAATCACGAGGGATATGCCGCTGGAAGAGGTTGAAATCCAAACGCCTGTAAGCACAGCGAAAGTGAAAATGCTTTCTGGTAAAAAAGTGGGGATCGTCCCGATTTTACGTGCAGGCATAGGGATGGTGGACGGAATCATTAAGCTGATTCCTGCTGCAAAGGTCGGACATGTTGGTCTTTACCGTGATCCAGAAACATTGAAACCGGTTGAATATTATGCGAAAATGCCAAGTGATTTGGCAGAAAGGGAATGCATAGTCGTTGACCCGATGTTAGCCACTGGCGGATCAGCCATCGAAGCGATCCATTCCATTAAAAAGCGCGGTGCAGTCAATATTAAATTCATGTGTTTGATTGCAGCTCCAGAGGGTGTAGAAGCTTTAAAAGAAGCTCATCCTGATGTTGATATTTATATTGCGGGTCTAGACGAAAAACTGAATGAACATGGTTATATCGTTCCCGGTCTTGGAGACGCAGGAGATCGTTTATTCGGCACAAAATAAGGAAAGAAACTGAGGTGTCACGAATGAATAAACCGATAAAAGTCATGACCATTTTCGGGACGAGACCAGAAGCTGTCAAAATGGCTCCCTTAGTACTCGAATTTCAAAAACACCCAGAATATTTCAAGCCGATCGTTGCTGTTACGGCTCAGCATCGCCAAATGTTAGATCAAGTTCTCGAACTATTTTCCATACAGCCGGACTATGACTTGGACATAATGAAGGAAAGGCAAACGCTTGCTGACATTACAACAAGAGCATTAAATGGTCTTGATTCCGTAATGAAGGAAGCTAAACCTGATATTGTTCTTGTACACGGTGATACAACCACAACGTTTGTCGCAAGTCTGGCAGCTTTTTATAATCAAATTGTCATTGGGCATGTAGAAGCGGGGCTGCGCACATGGAATAAGTATTCCCCCTTTCCCGAAGAGATGAATCGACAGCTTACAGGTACGATGGCAGATTTGCATTTTGCGCCGACTTCGAAAGCGGAGGGGAATCTGCTGAACGAAAACAAGAAGGATAATATCTTCGTGACGGGAAATACGGCAACCGATGCTTTAAAAACGACTGTAAGGTCCACGTATTCCCATCCGGTTTTAAATGGACTTGGAGAAGACAGGCTCATTTTGCTTACCGCCCATCGCAGGGAAAATCTAGGGGAACCCATGAGGAATATCTTCAGGGCCGTAAAGAGAATCATTGCTGAGCATGATGACGTTCAAGTGGTATATCCTGTCCATTTAAATCCGCTTGTTCAAGAATTAGCAAACGAAATTCTCGGGGACGATCCGCGGGTTCATTTGATCGAGCCGCTGGATGTATTGGATTTCCATAACTTCGCTTCAAGGGCCTATCTGATATTGACTGATTCTGGAGGAATCCAGGAAGAGGCACCGTCACTTGGTGTACCTGTCCTAGTTTTAAGGGATACGACCGAACGTCCTGAGGGGATTGCGGCTGGAACCTTAAGATTGGCTGGTACTGATGAACAAACCATATATAATTTGGCACATGAATTGCTCACCGATCAAGAGGTGCACGAAAGAATGTCCAAAGCTTCGAATCCATATGGGGACGGAAATGCTTCTGTCCGCATAGCTGAAGCCATCCGTTACTATTTTAAGCAGGTAAATATGCCGCCAACTAGATTCGACTCATAAAAAAGGAAAAGCCACGCGCTTTTCCTTTTTTTATTTGCATACTCCAAGGTTGTTGAGAAAAGATAACTGCTAAGGGGATGATTATGTTGGCAAAGAAAACGTTCATAGTGTTTGTTTTCCTTTTTATATTTACTTATCAAAATGAAAAGGGAATGGGATCCGTCATTCTGCCGCCTTTACCAAAGCTATCTGAATCTAAGGAAGTAACGGTTGTTGTCACGATGGATAAGGCGTTTCAGCGAAAAAAGATCGAAAAGCTGCTTCAAAAATATCCATCCCTTCAATTACGGAATGTTTATTCGGTGGCCCTGAATGGATTTTCCCTTCATGGGAAAATGAATGAGATAGAACAACTTAAAAAGGAGGATGAAATTCAGGCTGTAACGGAAGTATCCGTTTATCAAGCCGTGTTGGATAAAAGTGTCCCATACATAGGAGGAGGCAGGGTCAGGGGTTTCTTTGATAAGGAGAATCACCGGATCACCGGGAAAGGGGTAAAAGTAGGAATAATAGATACTGGAATCGATTATACACATCCAGATTTGCAACGTGCTTATAAAGGAGGCAAGGACCTGGTTGATGGTGATGAAGATCCGATGGAAACCAAAAATCAAGGCGACCTGGATACATTACATGGTACTCATGTGGCAGGCATCATTGCAGCCAATGGAAAAATGAAAGGCGTCGCACCAGAAGCGGAGATATATGCATATCGAGCTTTGGGACCAGGTGGTGCAGGAGATACAGATCAAGTACTGACGGCCATTGAGTCAGCCATGAAGGATAAGGTGGATGTATTGAACCTATCTCTGGGTAATAACGTCAATGGCCCTGATTTACCTATCTCCCTTGCGTTGAATAAGGCTGTGGAAAGCGGCATCGTTGCCGTGACATCAAACGGGAATTCCGGTCCGGCTGTATGGACCGTCGGCTCACCCGGAACAGCGGAAAAAGCGATTTCCGTTGGGGCCTCGACTCCTCCCTTAAGGGTTCCGTATATGATTTATGGACTTGGATCGAAAAAGCATCAATCTCATTTAACCCTGTTTCAAGGCTCTAAAAAATGGAACCTGACGTTTTCCGAGGATGTCATATATGGGGGGCTGGGTAATGAAAAGGACCTGAAACATGTTCGCGATAAGATTGTTTTGATGGAACGTGGCACACTTACCTTCCAGCAGAAAGTATCCAATGCAGAAAAGGCAGGTGCAAAGGGGGTAATTGTTTATAATAATACGAGCGGGACCTTTACTGGAAGCTTGGAAAAAGAAATGAACATCCCAGCTGCTTCTATTAATAGAAGAGATGGATTGCAGCTTAAGCAAATCATGGAGCAAGGGCAGAGCAAAACCGTTCAATTTGTTTATAAGAACGAGCAGGATAGGCTCGCGGATTTTAGCTCCAGGGGACCGGTAACCGTATCATGGGGAATAAAGCCTGACGTATTGGCACCGGGAGTGGCAATTGAAAGTACCATTCCTAAAGGATACATGTCCCTGGATGGAACAAGTATGTCCGCACCGCATGTTGCAGGAGCATGCGCCTTAATCCTGCAAAAACACCCTGAATGGACTCCTGATCAAGTGAAATCTGCATTGATGAGCACTTCAAAGCCATTGAGGAAATCTGTAAATCAATTGTATCACACATATGAACAGGGGGCTGGACGCATCCAGGTCGACGAAGCATTAAAAGCGGACACGCTCTTGAATCCAAGCTCATTGTCCTTTGGGATGTATACAAAAAAAGAAGGAATTGAAGAGCATCATGAAACGATAGTCATAGAAAATACCGGAACGGAAATAAGGAAGTACTCTTTCATGGTCCCATTAAAAGAGACGGGACTCACTTGGGAATTGCCGAAATCCCTGACTTTGAACCCGAAGGAAAAGAAACAGATAAAAGTGGGACTGCAGGTCAACCCAGCTGAGCTTAAAAAGGGAGTCTTTGATGGATACCTCATTATAATGGAAGGAACCAAAAGAATATCCCTTCCTTATTTATATGTAAAAGAAGAGCCGGATTATCCAAGGATCATGGGATTTGATTTTGGACAAGGGGACCGGGAAGGCACATATCGATACGAAATGTACCTTCCGCGTGGGGCTGAAGAATTCGGTATTGCCCTTTATGAGGAAGATAGCTTGAAATTCGCTGGATATTTGGATTGGTCCAGATCGGCACCTTCCGGTTTGATCAAAAAAGATGTATTGAAAAAGAACTTGCCGCCTAAAGGAGTGTATAAAGCGATAATCTTTGCGAGAAGGGGCGGAAGGGAAGATCGGATAGAAAAGACGTTACTTATTGAGTGAATAGGGGACAATAAGTAAAATAAAATGGATGTCAATAGTATAAAAAATATAATTTGTGAACAATTCGTTAATAATTACAAACCTGTGACAAATTTCACTAACCACTCATTGACAATGATTCTAGCCTATTGTATGCTAACAAAGGATGTAAAATGAGAGGGTTTTCAGTAGCCCGGCATGCAGATTTTTACAGCATGAAATGTTTTCTATCCTCCACCAAATTCAACCGCGAGGATGCAACTTGCGTCAAATGATCGCCGTCTAAAATGGCTATGACTTTGATGTCAGCGATTCTTTCTCAAATAGTCGGATCAGTTTTGTTCGGTATCTTCATTTACTTGTCAGAACCTAAGATTCGAACCGCTGCTATTAGTAATTGGCCTTCTTTGTAGACTTGCTAGGTTTACAAGCAATGCTTCATTCAGTACGAAAATATTTCTCAGGAGATTAAATGAAAATGCCAGAAATGAAAATCATATTCAACAGGCAGAGTAAATATATAATTTTTCTTCTGGCGGTTTATGTTGTTGGATGGGGACTTACGAGTTATCAAGCCGTTTTTGCTGGGCTTATACTGGGTACGAGTTTGAGTTTATACAATTTATGGCTGATCAATCAGAAAATGAAAAAATTCAGTCAGGCGCTTGATGAGGGAAAGAAAACTAAATCTCTTGGGACGATGACACGAATGGCATCCGCAGGTCTAGCGGTACTCATTGCATTGGAATTTCCGGAGCATTTTCATCTGATTAGTGTTGTATGGGGATTAATGACAGCTTATATTGTCATTTTTATAGATTTTTTCATCCAATTAATACGTCGATAGCGGGGAAGAGAGGTGAATATAGTTGAATCATGGAGCACCCTTATACGATTTTATGGGTCTAACCTTTAACTTGAGTAACGTCCTAATGATTACAGTTGCCAGTCTAGTTGTGTTCATACTTGCTGTGCTTTGTACACGTAAGCTGGCAATGAAGCCAACTGGCATGCAGAATTTCATGGAATGGATTATGGATTTCGTTAAGGGTATTATTAATAGTAACATGGACTGGAGAACAGGTGGTCAGTTTCAACTGCTTGGTATGACTTTGCTAATGTACATTTTTGTGTCCAATATGCTAGGTCTTCCGTTTGCAATTAGTTACGATGGAGTGCTTTGGTGGAAATCACCAACAGCCGACCCAGTTATCACATTGACTCTTGCAGTCATGGTTTTAGGTTTAACGCATTATTATGCTATAAAAATGAAAGGCGCCAAGGGTTACTTTAAAGCTTATAAAAACCCAATGACACTTGTAGAGGAATTTACAAACTCCTTGACACTTGGTCTGCGTCTATATGGTAACATTTATGCTGGTGAAGTTTTGCTGAGTCTATTAGCGGGAACCCTAGCATTTAGTGGAGCTGCCGGATTTATTGGTGCAATTGTGCCTACATTAGTATGGCAAGGCTATAGTATTTTCGTCGGTAGTATCCAAGCGTTTATCTTTGTCACGTTAACAATGGTTTATCTGTCTCATAAAGTCAGTGACGACCATTAATTATAAGTTCATTTAGAACTAAAAAAATAATAAATTTTGATACAATCTAAGGAGGATATTTATAATGACAGGTTCAGTAGGTCTTCTTGCAGCAGCAATTGCAATTGGTTTGGCAGCACTAGGTGCAGGTATTGGTAATGGTATGATCGTTTCAAGAACAGTAGAAGGTATCGCTCGTCAACCAGAAGCTCGCGGTATGCTTCAAACAACAATGTTCATCGGGGTAGGTTTAGTTGAGGCGATGCCTATCATCGCGGTAGTAATCGCATTTATGGTATTTGGTGCTTAATAGAACCTTTAAAAAGTTCAAAAATGGCGAAGTTCGTTCCATGTGAACCTTCGCCTTTCCTTTATGTCCACAATCCTGTTTTTATACAGTTTAAGAGCATAGTTTTCTAAAGTTCATATAATGAACGCTTTAAGAAGTGAAACTCGTGAAGGGAGTGAACCAAGCGTGTTAACAAGCAGCTTTGTACTTGGGTCAACGTCTCATGGCTTTAATGGCGGAGACATGTTATACCAATTAGTAATGTTTATCATTTTGTTAGCGTTGCTGAAGAAATTTGCATGGGGTCCTCTAATGGGCATCATGACTCAACGTGAAGAACATGTTGCAAATGAAATTCAAGCAGCTGAAGCTAGCAGACAAGAAGCACTTAAATATTTAGAAGAACAACGTGAAATCGTAAAACAATCTCGCACTGAAGCGGGACAACTCATAGAAAACGCAAAACTTCAAGGTGAAGCACAGCGTGAAGAGATCGTGAATCAAGCACGTCTTGAAGCTGACCGCGTCAAAGAATCAGCTAAGCGTGAAATCGTACAGGAAAAAGAAAAAGCCATTACGGCATTACGCGAGCAAGTGGCATCTTTATCCGTACTTATTGCTTCTAAAGTAATAGAAAAAGAACTATCCGAAGCAGATCAAGAGCAATTGATTAATGACTACATTCAAGAGGCAGGAGAAGGGAAATGAGCGATATAACAGTAGCAAAGCGTTATGCCGTTGCCCTTTTCCAAATTGCGAAAGAGCAAAATCTCATTAACCAACTTGAAGAAGAGCTTCGCATAGTGAATGAAGTTTTTACAAATGATAATGAGCTATTAAGCTTCCTGGCTCATCCTAAAATGACTAAAGATGCAAAAGGCGCTTTGATTGCAAATGCTTTTGCAAGCCTTTCTTCTTCCGTTCAAAACACTGTGATGTTAATGGTGGAACGTCATCGTACAGATGATGTGACAGCAATGGCACAAGAGTTCATCGAACTTGCGAATGAAGAAAACTCAGTAGCTGATGCAACGGTCTATACAGTTCGTCCATTGACTGAAACGGAAGTGGAAGCTGTGTCTACATCTTTTGCTGCAAAAATCGGCAAAAGAAATTTACGCATTACTAATATTACGGATAGCAATATCCTTGGCGGCATCAAACTACAAATCGGTAACCGCATATATGACGGGACGATTAGCGGTAAGCTAGATCGCCTTAGCAAACAACTATTAGGTTAATATTCACAGATAGGGGTGAAATTCATGAGCATCAAAGCTGAAGAAATCAGTGCGCTGATTAAAAAGCAGATTGAAAACTATCAGTCGGAAATTAAAGTAAGCGATGTTGGTACGGTTATCACTGTTGGTGATGGTATCGCACGCGTTCATGGTTTAGATAATGCAATGTCTGGGGAGCTCTTAGAATTTTCCAATGGTTCAATGGGATTAGCACAAAACCTTGAGCAAAATAACGTGGGTGTTGTTATTCTTGGACCATTCAGAGACATTAAAGAAGGCAGTGAAGTTCGCCGTACTGGAAGAATCATGGAAGTGCCAGTTGGAGAAGAATTAATCGGACGTGTCGTGAATCCGCTTGGACAACCATTAGATGGTCTTGGCCCGATCGCTACGACAAAAACTCGTCCAATCGAAAGCCCTGCAACAGGTGTAATGGACCGTAAATCAGTTCATGAACCTTTACAAACAGGTATTAAAGCTATCGATGCATTAGTTCCAATCGGTCGTGGACAACGTGAGTTAATCATTGGTGACCGTCAAACTGGTAAAACATCAGTTGCGATCGATACAATCCTTAACCAAGCTGACCAAGATATGATCTGTATCTATGTTGCAATCGGTCAAAAAGAATCAACGGTTCGTGGAACTGTCGAAACACTACGTAAAAATGGTGCTTTGGATTACACAATCGTTGTATCTGCATCAGCTTCTCAACCAGCACCACTTTTATACCTGGCTCCATACGCTGGTGTGACAATGGGTGAAGAGTTCATGTTCGCTGGCAAGCACGTTCTTGTGGTTTATGATGATCTTTCTAAACAAGCATCTGCTTACCGTGAACTTTCCTTGCTACTTCGCCGTCCTCCAGGTCGTGAAGCATTCCCAGGGGATGTATTCTACTTGCACTCCCGTTTACTAGAACGTGCAGCAAAATTGAATGACACTTTAGGTGCCGGTTCAATCACTGCGCTTCCATTTGTTGAAACACAAGCAGGCGACATCTCTGCTTACATTCCAACAAACGTAATTTCCATCACTGATGGTCAAATCTTCTTGCAATCCGATTTGTTCTTCTCGGGTGTACGTCCTGCGATTAACGCTGGTCTATCCGTATCCCGTGTTGGTGGGTCTGCACAAATTAAAGCGATGAAAAAAGTTGCCGGTACATTACGTCTTGACTTGGCTTCATACCGTGAATTGGAAGCATTCTCTCAATTCGGTTCTGACTTGGATGCTGCAACACAAGCAAAGCTTAACCGTGGTGCGCGTACAGTTGAAGTTCTAAAACAAGATCTAAACAAACCGATCAAAGTTGAAAAACAAGTCATGATTTTCTATGCATTGACTAAAGGTCATTTAGATGATATTCCTGTATCGGATATCCTTCGTTTTGAAGAAGAATACTATGTGTTCCTAGATCGTTCTCATCCGGAATTATTAGATCACATTCGCACAACTAAAGGTCTTCCTGAAGATGCTGCTATCGTTGCTGCAATTAACGAATTCAAAAAGAACTTCGTTATTTCTGAATAATAAAGGTCTAACTAATTTATAAAGGGTGGTGAGAATGAATGGCCTCTTTACGCGATATTAAGTCTCGGATTACTTCAACGAAAAAGACGAGTCAAATTACAAAAGCGATGCAGATGGTATCTGCTTCTAAAATGAACCGTGCGGAAGCTAATGCTAAAGCATATGTTCCATATATGGAAAAAATTCAAGAAGTGGTATCCAGTATTGCGAACGGAAGCACGGATGCATCGCATCCAATGCTTACTTCACGTCCCGTTAAGAAAACCGGTTACTTGGTAATCACATCGGACCGTGGATTGGCTGGGGCATACAATAGTAGCATCCTTCGCCACGTTCATAAAACCATTCTTGAACGCCATAAATCCAATGATGAGTTCGTCATTATCGCAATCGGAAGGGTTGGCCGTGATTTCTTTGTCAGCCGTAACATGCATGTAGAGCTTGAAGTAATTGGGGTTCCCGATCAGCCGTCTTTCGCTGACATTAGCTCCCTTGCAAAATCAACAGTGAATTTATATCTGAATGAGCTGTGTGATGAACTTTATATGTACTATAACCATTATGTCAGCCCAATCCAGCAGGATGTAACGGAAAAGCAAGTCCTTCCGTTAGCTGACTTCAATACTTCCAATGCAACATTGACTTCTTATGAATTTGAACCGAATGCAGAAGAAATTCTTGAGGTATTACTGCCTCAGTACGCTGAAAGTTTGATTTATGGTGCTTTGTTAGATGGTAAAGCAAGTGAGCACTCTGCACGTATGACTGCAATGAAAAATGCGACCGATAATGCAAAAGAGTTGATTGACTCACTTTCATTACAATATAACCGTGCACGTCAGGCAGCGATCACTCAAGAAATTACAGAGATTGTCGGCGGTGCAGCAGCTTTAGAATAAAATCATTAAAGGGGCGGTCGGCCCGGACGATATGCTGGCCGTTCCATAAACTTGATAGTCGTTATAAGCAACGTTAGGAGGGAAAACGATGAATATAGGACGCGTTACTCAAGTTATGGGTCCGGTTGTTGACGTGAAATTCGAAGACGGACAACTTCCTAAGATCTATAACGCGTTAAGAATCGAAAATACAGCGTCTGGTACAGGACTAACTCTTGAAGTAGCCCTTCAACTAGGTGATAATACAGTTCGTACTGTAGCAATGTCTTCCACTGATGGTTTAACTCGTGGTGCAGAGACTGTTGATACAGGAGCTCCAATTTCAGTACCTGTAGGTGAAGTTACTCTAGGTCGCGTTTTCAACGTATTAGGGGAAAACATTGACCTATTTGAACCACTTACAGCAGAGGTGCGTCGTGATCCAATTCACAGACAAGCACCAACATTCGAGGAATTATCAACATCAGTTGAAATTCTTGAAACGGGTATTAAAGTAGTAGATTTACTTGCACCTTACATCAAAGGTGGTAAGATCGGTCTCTTCGGTGGAGCCGGTGTTGGTAAAACTGTACTTATTCAAGAACTTATTAATAACATCGCACAAGAGCACGGCGGTATCTCGGTATTCGCTGGTGTAGGTGAGCGTACTCGTGAAGGGAATGACCTTTTCTACGAGATGACTGATTCTGGTGTTATTAAGAAAACGGCGATGGTATTCGGACAAATGAACGAGCCGCCAGGTGCACGTATGCGTGTTGCCCTTAGCGGTTTGACAATGGCTGAATATTTCCGTGACGAACAAGGACAAGACGTTCTTTTCTTCATCGATAACATTTTCCGTTTCACACAAGCAGGTTCTGAGGTTTCTGCCCTACTAGGCCGTATGCCTTCAGCGGTAGGTTACCAACCAACGCTTGCTACTGAAATGGGTCAATTGCAAGAACGTATCACTTCAACAAATAAAGGTTCTGTTACATCCATTCAAGCGATCTATGTACCTGCCGATGACTATACGGATCCGGCTCCAGCTACAACTTTCGCTCACTTGGATGCAACAACTAACCTTGAGCGTAAACTTTCTGAAATGGGTATCTACCCTGCAGTTGATCCATTGGCGTCTTCTTCTCGTGCCCTTAGCCCAGAAGTTGTTGGAGCTGAGCACTATAAAGTGGCTCGTCAAGTGCAATCGACTTTACAGAAATATAAAGAACTTCAAGATATTATTGCCATCTTGGGTATGGATGAATTAAGCGAAGACGAAAAAGTAATCGTTGCCCGTGCTCGTAGAATTCAAAACTTCTTGTCGCAGAACTTCCACGTGGCTGAACAATTCACTGGTCAAAAAGGATCTTATGTACCAGTTAAAGAAACAGTCCAAGGATTCAAAGATATCCTAGCTGGAAAATATGACGAACTTCCTGAAGATGCTTTCCGTCTAGTTGGCCGCATCGAAGAAGTTATTGCTAAAGCAAAAGAAATGGCTTAATTAAAGGGACCTAGGAGGGAATGAAATGAAGACCATTAAAGTCAATGTTGTTACTCCCGATGGCCCAGTATATGATGCAGAAGTTGAAATGGTAAGCACTAAAGCTAAAAGCGGTGAGCTGGGAATCATGGCTGGACACGTTCCAACTGTAGCCCCGCTTACCATTGGTGCTGTCCGTCTTAAAAATGGAAGCAACACAGACTATGTAGCTGTAAATGGTGGCTTCTTAGAAGTTCGCCCTGATGTGGTAACCATTTTGGCTCAATCTGCTGAAAGAGCTGAAACTATCGATCTTGCACGTGCTCAAGCAGCAAAAGCCCGTGCTGAACAAAGATTGCAGAACAATGATGGATCAAATGATGCCAAAAGAGCTAATTTAGCGCTTAAACGTGCCATCAACCGAATCCAAATTGCAGAAATGCGATAACTTTAATTGATGAAAACACCTGATCGAGCCATTCGTGGTAAGATTAGGTGTTTTTTTTAACCAAAAGGTTTTTGAGGATTATTGACATGGAATATCGGAATTTGGAAAAAAAGGTCGAATTATAGAGTAAAGTATTTTCCATTTTAAACCTTAACTCGTCGACATGCTTTTATCCTAATGTTATAATGTATACGCTTACATTTATTGCTTCATACCCCCTCCTTTCACGTTGCTTCTAAAAGAATGTTACCCTGCATAATATTTAAAACGGTATCCAAAAAGAAGACAAGCAAATTTAAATTGTACCCATTTAACATGATTTATCCATAAAGGGAGATGAACATGGGACAGCTGCATATTTACCAAAATAACTATTTAATTGTATTTGTTTTCCTTTGTCTAGGCATTTTATTACCCGTAATCGCTTTATTTCTTGGTAGACTGCTAAGGCCTTATAAACCGACAGATATGAAATATACGACTTATGAAAGTGGAATCGAGCCTTTTCAGGATTCAAGGGTTCAATTCAATGTCAGGTATTATCTATTCGGATTGATGTTCGTCATATTTGACGTAGAAACGGTTTTTCTTTACCCATGGGCGGTTGCCTATGATGAACTCGGACTGTTTGCATTGATTGAAATGCTGTTTTTTGTCCTGATCCTTATGCTAGGGCTAATCTACGCTTGGAAAAAGAAGGTGTTAAAGTGGAATTGAAGTTGGATGAACTTACCCCTAAAGAAATGGAAGAATTGCGCCACAGCATTTTTTTATCCACACTTGAACAAATAAAAGGCTGGGCTAGAAGTAACTCACTCTGGCCAATGACTTTCGGTTTGGCATGTTGTGCAATTGAAATGATGGGTGTCGGCTCCTCTCATTATGATTTGGACCGATTTGGTTCATTTTTTCGGACATCACCCAGACAATCGGATGTCATGATTGTCTCAGGAACGGTAACGAAAAAAATGGCTCCAATAATAAGTAGATTATACGAACAAATGCCAGAACCGAAATGGGTTATTGCAATGGGATCCTGTGCAACTGCTGGTGGGCCTTATGTTCACTCTTACTCAGTGGTCAAAGGAGTAGATCAAATTGTACCTGTCGATGTATATATACCGGGTTGTCCCCCAAACCCAGCTGCACTTATTTATGGAATCAATAAATTAAAAGAAAAAATCCGTTACGAGGCGAAAACCGGAAAGCGGGTGATATAGATGAGTGAAAAGGAAGACTTAGCAAAACAAAAGGCAGCGGCAGCGGCCAAGGCGAAAGCAGCGGCACTGGCCGGAAAACAGGCGAAAGAAGAAGCAGCGGAAAAGCCGGAAGGCGAAATGGATATAGCGAAGCAAAAGGCAGCGGCAGCGGCCAAGGCGAAAGCAGCGGCAATGGCCCGAAAACAGGCGAAAGAAGAAGCGGCGGAAAAGCCGGAAGGCGAAATGGATATAGCGAAGCAAAAAGCGGCGGCAGCGGCCAAGGCGAAAGCAGCGGCAATGGCCCGAAAACAGGCGAAAGAAGAAGCAGCGGAAAAGCCGGAAGGTGAAATGGATATAGCGAAGCAAAAGGCGGCGGCAGCGGCCAAGGCGAAGGCAGCGGCAATGGCCGGAAAACAGGCGAAAGAAGAAGCGGCGGAAAAGCCAGAAGGCGAAATGGATATAGCGAAGCAAAAAGCGGCGGCAGCGGCCAAGGCGAAGGCAGCGGCAATGGCCCGAAAACAGGCGAAAGTAGAAGCGGCGGAAAAGCCGGAAGGCGAAATGGATGCAGCGAAGCAAAAAGCGGATGCAGCGGCCAAGGCGAAGGCAGCGGCAATGGCCCGAAAACAGGCGAAAGAAGAAGCGGCGGAAAAGCCGGAAGGCGAAATGGATACAGCGAAGCAAAAGGCAGTGGCAGCGGCCAAGGCGAAGGCAGCCGCCGTTGCCAAAGCGAAAGCGGCTGCTGCGAAGAACAGGACTGCTGTAAAGGAAAGCAAGGAAGTTAACACCCCTAGCGAACTTTCTCCAAACCAGTCGAAACTCGATCAAATTGTTTCTGCTATTGAAAGCCATGTAGGACAAGGGGCATTATTAGAGCACTATATTAATAGATTATCAAAAGATGTACCCACTTTAGTGGCTAATCCGGATACATATTTCTCAATAGCAAAATTTTTGCGGTACGATGAACAGCTTAACTTTTCATATTTATCGGAACTTCATGGTACGGATTTTGAATCCCATATGGAAATCTATGTACATTTACATTCATTCAAAATGAACCAATCAGTTGCCTTGAAGGTGAAGCTTGATAGGGATTCTCCCGTTATTCCATCATTGGTCCCATTATGGTCAGGAGCAAATTGGCCAGAATGTGAAGCGTATGATTTATTAGGTATTAACTTTTATGAACATCCTGATTTAAAGCGGATTTTACTTGGTGAAGATTGGAAAGGGTATCCCCTTAGAAAAGATTATCAGCCTTATGATGTGGAGGTGTAAGCCCAATGTTAAGGACGGAAGAAATGCTTCTCAATGTCGGGCCGCAGCATCCGAGTACACATGGTGTTTTTCGGCTTGTCATCAAGATTGACGGTGAAATTATAAAAGAGGCTACACCTGTCATTGGGTATCTGCATCGCGGTACGGAAAAACTAGCGGAAAATCTGCAATATACACAAATAATCCCATATACCGATCGGCTCGATTATCTAGCGGCAATGACAAATAATTATGTGCTTTGCCATGCTGTTGAGACAATGATGGGGGTGGAGATTCCCGAAAGGGCAGAATATTTGCGGGTTATCGCAATGGAATTGGGCAGAGTTGCAAGCCACCTTGTCTGGTGGGGGACATACTTGCTGGATATAGGTGCGACGAGCCCTTTTCTATATGCCTTTCGAGAACGTGAAATGATCGTTAATTTATTGACTGAATTGTCAGGGGCACGCCTTACATTCAATTATATGCGTGTCGGAGGTGTGAAATGGGATGCTCCTGAAGACTGGATCGAGAAGGTTGCCGAGTTTGTCCCTTATATGAGGGAGCAGCTTGCCGGTTACCATGAGCTTGTGACAGGGAATGAAATCTTTGTTAATCGGGTTAAAGGGGTGGGCATCTATACGAAGGAAGAAGCCTTGCAGTATTCGCTTAGCGGTGCCAACTTAAGGTGTACGGGTGTGAAATGGGATTTACGGAAAAATGAACCATATTCCATTTACGACAGGTTCACATTTGATGTTCCTACAAGGGAAGAGGGTGATGCCTTTTCACGCTATCACTGTAGAATGGAAGAAATCGAAGAATCACTGAAAATCATCGAGCAGGCTGTTGAGCAATTTCCAGAAGGGCCGGTCCTTGCTAAAGTCCCTAAAATAATAAAGGTTCCTAAGGGTGAAGCATTTGTCCGAATTGAATCACCAAGAGGGGAAATCGGCTGTTATATCGCGAGTGAAGGGAAAAAGGAGCCATACCGTTTGAAATTTCGCAGACCTTCGTTTTATAATCTGCAAATTCTTCCGAAATTATTGGAAGGGGAAAATATGGCGAACTTGATAACGATATTAGGTGCAATCGATATCGTTTTAGGGGAGGTGGATGGATAAATGATCAAGGATCTTCTCCACTCCGCTCCAAGTCTACTGAATTTTGGCATTTTTTTTGGTTTGGCAGTCCTGCTCCTGTTCGTCGTATTAGGGTTTGTAACCTATGGAATCCTTTCAGAGCGAAAAATCATGGGATTCATGCAGATGCGTGTCGGCCCAAACCAAATTGGGGGGAAATGGGGTCTCTTGCAGACCGTTGCTGATGTTTTGAAACTCCTGATCAAGGAAGATACGATACCAAAAAAAGCTGATAAGCCGTTATATATTTTAGCCCCGGTAATTGCTTTTGCTCCTGCTTTCATGGTCCTTGCCACCTTGCCATTCACCGATGCCTTCCAATTTGCTGATATAGGTGTCGGATTGCTTTATTATATGGCGATTTCCGGCATATCGACCATCGGCATCGTCACTGCGGGGTGGGCATCCAATAATAAATATTCTTTAATTGGCGGAATGAGGGCAGCCGCGCAAATGATATCTTATGAGATCCCTTTGGTGATGTCCCTAGTGGGAATCGTCCTCTTAACAGGCAGTTTAAACTTGAATGATATAGTTGCAGCCCAGGAAAAGGTTTGGTTCATTTTTCTCCAGCCGATTGCGTTCATCGTGTTTTTTATTGCATCGGTTGCCGAGTTGAACAGGGTTCCTTTTGACCTTCCGGAAGCGGAATCAGAACTTGTTGCAGGCTATCATGTTGAATACTCTGGATTTCGCTGGGCCTTCTTTATGTTATCCGAATATGTGTATATGTTTGCAATGGCAACGCTAACCACTGTATTATTTTTAGGAGGATGGAATTCTATTCCGTTTTTGGATTTTATTCCGGCAGCCATCTGGTTCGGTCTGAAGTTCAGTGCCGTATTCTATGTATTGGTCTGGATTCGTGTAACCTTTCCTCGTATAAGGGCCGACCAATTGATGGAATTCGGGTGGAAAGTCCTGCTTCCGGTTGCATTAGCAAATATATTTTTGACGGCACTAATAAAAGAATTGATTAACCTTTTTTAGAAACTAAAGCTGGTCGGAAAGCGAGGGATTTATATGCTTGGTTTAGCAAAAGGTTTAACCTATACATTAAAGAACTTGACGAGGAAAAAAGTGACCTATGACTACCCGAATGAGCCGCTTCCGCTCCCTGACCGATTCCGCGGAATCCAAAAATTCTATCCTGAAAAGTGTATTGTATGCAATCAATGCGTGACGATTTGTCCAACGGATTGTATTCAATTAACTGGTAAGAAACATCCGGACCCGTCGAAAAAAGGAAAAATCATCGATACGTATGACATCAATTTTGAGATTTGCATTTTATGTGATTTATGTACGGAGGTCTGCCCTACAGAAGCAATCGTGATGACGAATCAATTCGAGCTGGCCGAGTATAGCCGTGATCATTTATTTAAAAATCTGGAGTGGCTGGATGAAAATGATGAAAATATCCGGAAGGTGAATAAAGTATGAGTTTGTCGGGTGAATTAATTGCCTTTATTGGTTTGGCACTCGTCGCGATATTAGGCGGGGTGCTGCTGATTACCTTAACAAAAGTGGTACACATGGTAATTGCACTTGTTTTTACTTTCTTGGGCATTGCAGGCATTTATATGCTGCTATCGGCCGAGTTTGTCGCCATTGTCCAAATCCTTATTTATTCAGGGGCAATTACGATCGTGATGCTATTCGGGATTATGCTGACAAAACACCAAGAAAATGATGCACCCGTTAAAGGGGGCTGGGGGAATTTCTCCTTTCTGGCAGCGATTGCTGGATTTGCCGTGGCGGTTTATCTGGGGATTTATAATCTGGATATACCTGTACAGCCAACGGCCTTGCATGAGGAAAATACAAAGCAAATAGGAATCGAACTTTTTTCAAAATATGTGATTCCATTTGAAGTGATGTCGGTACTCCTGCTGGTTGCTTTAGTCGGTGCCATTGTATTGGCTAAAAAAGATGATGAGGAGGGAGATCGATCATGACGGGAGTTCCCTTGTCGGCTTACCTTGTATTGGCACTCGTTTTATTTTGTATAGGGCTGTATGGGGCTTTGACGAAAAGAAATGCGGTCATTGTTTTGATTTCAATCGAGCTGATGCTCAACGCTGCGAATATCAATTTAGTTGCCTTCAGTAAATTCGGGGTAACGCCATCCATTACGGGTCAAGTTTTTTCCTTATTCACGATAACAATCGCTGCGGCCGAGGCAGCTGTAGGGCTGGCTATACTAATGTCCCTTTATCGCAATCGGAAGACGGTCAATGTCGATGAAATGGAAATTATGAAGCATTGAAGGTTTATATAAATGAAGAAGGGGATTTGATACGATGATGGAGCACGCATGGCTCATACCGATCTTTCCACTCGTCACGTTTCTGGTTCTGCTTCTATCAGGCGGGCGGTTGCGGGAACGAGGGGCTTTTATAGGAATAATATGTACATTGGCTTCGTTTGTTTTATCGTTGCTTGTCCTGATAGAACGATTTAAAGAACCTACTTATAATATATCGATGGATTGGCTTTCCTTCGGAGGGACGCAACTTACAGCTGGATTCGAAATCAATCAGCTTAATGCCTTGATGCTTGTGGTCGTTTCCCTTGTCAGCCTGCTTGTCCAGATATATTCGAAGGGGTATATGAAGGGTGAAGTGCGATTCTCCATTTTTTATGCTTATCTGGGCTTCTTCACCTTTGCCATGCTTGGACTTGTCATGGCACCCAATTTATTACAACTTTATATCTTCTGGGAATTGGTCGGGGTGGGGTCTTTCCTGCTCATTGGGTTTTACTTTTATAAACTGGAAGCTAAGGCTGCAGCGAAGAAGGCATTCATCATGACCAGGATTGGGGATGTAGGGCTCTTAATCGGCATCATTCTTCTATTCTGGGAAACAGGCAGCTTTGAATATGGAGAGATCTTTCAAGCCGTTCAATCGGGCATGATATCAAGTGAAAAACTGACTTTGATCGCTATTTTGATTTTTATCGGTGCGGTTGGAAAGTCTGGACAATTTCCACTTCACACATGGCTTCCTGATGCAATGGAAGGCCCGACTCCGGTTTCCGCTTTGATACATGCAGCGACCATGGTTGCTGCAGGGGTTTACCTGGTGGCGGCCATGTTTCCGTTATTCATGGCTAGTGAAGCAGCGATGCAGGTCGTAGCAATAACAGGTGGAGTTACAGCCATATTTGCCGCAAGCGTTGCCATAGTGCAAAAGGATGTTAAGCGTGTATTGGCCTATTCGACAATCTCTCAGCTTGGTTTTATGATGCTTGCTTTAGGTACTTCGGGATATGTGGCCGGGGTGTTTCATTTAATGACCCATGCCTTTTTTAAAGCATTGCTGTTTTTGGCAGCAGGCAGTGTTATTCACGCTATACATACACAGGATATGGAAAAGATGGGCGGCCTATGGGGTAAATTGAATTGGACTGGGCCGCTGTTCTTGACTGGCACTTTGGCGATATCGGGGTTTCCATTGCTCTCGGGTTTTTTCAGTAAAGATGAAATTCTAATGGCAGCCTGGGAGAATGGTAGTTATATACTGTTTGGTCTGGCAGTGGTTACCTCCTTTTTAACTGCGTTTTATATGTTCCGTCTGTTTTTCATGATGTTTGCAGGCGATTCGCGCAGTCAAGTAAAACAGGTCAAGGAATCACCTTTCATCATGTTAATTCCCATGCTCGCATTGGCTTTGCTTGCTGTAATCAGCGGGTATATCCAAACACCGTGGTTTGGAACTTTCCTTGGGGAGTGGCTTGTGGAGGGAAATGAAACTCTTCTAGGTGCCAGCCATAGTGAGGGGCCCGTTTGGATAATGTTGATGGCAGTGTTTGTATCTCTGGCCGGGATATACCTTGCTTATATGTTATACGCTAAAAAGAAGTTACCTCGGGAATGGCTTGTCAAAGAAAACTCCGAGGTATATAGGGTTTTGGAAAATAAGTATTATATTGATGAGATTTACCATTTTACTGCAGGCTATGCAATCAAAGGCTTTAGTATATTCCTATCTTATATTGAAAGGTTCATTGTCGGTGGCCTGGTTTCCACTGTAACAAGTTCAATAGAGGGATTGGGGAAAATAGGGTCTAAACTGCAAACGGGACAGGTACAGCAATATGGAATGATAGCCTTTCTGGGACTTGCGGTACTGTTGGTGATTTTTGCAGTGACTGGGGGGTATCTAAGATGAATGTCTATTTGCTCTCGCTTTTAGTGTTTTCACCGCTGCTGGGCATAGTGATGGTTGCCCTTATGCCGAAAAAAGAGGAAAGGACGATTAAACAATTTGGCTTTTTCGGAACACTGCCTCCCCTATTCCTATCGTTCTTTCTATGGAGCCAATATTATTCGGGTGTGGCCCTATCCTTATTTGACATTAAGTTGAATTGGATCAGGTTTGGTAATTTGGAGATGTATGATCCCAAGCTCTTCACGGTTGACTTTGAGTTGGGGCTGGATGGATTAAGTCTCATCTTCATATTACTGACAACAATCATTTCATCACTGGCCGCAATCGCATCCATTTATATAAAAAAAGAATGGAAAGGGTATTATTTGTTATTTTTGATCCTGGAGATTGGAATGCTCGGTGTCTTCACGGCAGAAAATTTGGTCCTTTTTTTCATCTTTTTTGAAATGACTTTGATTCCTGCTTTCTTTTTAATTGGTAGGTGGGGCTTTCTGGAGAGGGAGAAAGCTTCTTATAGTTTTCTGATTTATAATGGCGTTGGTTCGGCTGTTTTACTGGTGGCCATTTTGATTTTGTTTGCCAGGACAGGTACGACTAACATTGCAGCATTGACACAGATGATGACAATGGGCGGTGTTTCGCTTTTTGCACCCATATCCGGTTCGATGAAATATGGTTTATGTCTCGCCTTTCTCGTTGCATTTGCGATAAAGCTGCCCGTCTTTCCCTTTCACAGCTGGATGGTGCGGGTCCATGCAGAAGCACCTCCATCCATAGTCATGATACATGCGGGTGTCCTATTGAAAATAGGGGCATACGGAATCATCCGGTTTGGTATGGGGATATTTCCTGAACAATATAAAAGCTTGGCCTTTACCATTGTCCTATTTGGGGTCCTCAGTTTTTTATATGGTGCATTTCTAGCATTGGTACAAACGGATTTCAAGCTCGTTTTAGCCTACTCATCAATCTCACATATGGGTATCGTCATGATGGGGCTGGGAGCTTTGAATGAAGCGGGCATTCAGGGAGCTATTTTTCAAGTCATCTCACATGGGCTAATTGCTGCTTTGTTGTTTTTCTTGGTAGGAGTGTTGTATGAGCGGACGGGAACCACCATGCTTCCTAAGCTTGGGGGATTGGCCAAGTCGATGCCGGTTTTTTCAGGGTTTATGTTAGCTTGCGGGATGGCTTCACTCGGTTTGCCTGGCATGTCCGGCTTCATCAGTGAATTCATGGTATTTCTTGGCTTATTCAAGAGTCAGCCGTTGCTTGCGGCAATAGGGGTGATCGGCCTCGTATTAACCGCTGTTTATGTACTGAGGGCCGTCATGCTGATGACTTTCGGAAAAAATGATAGCTTGATAGAAAGAGAGAAACGGGACCTTGGAAGCTGGGAGTTTGTCCCGGCATTGGTTCTTCTCGGGTTGATTATATCTGTTGGGGTATACCCAAATTTGTTAGGCGGGCCTCTTCAAGGAACGATTGAAGCCATGATGCTAGCTCTAGGGGGGCGATGAAGGATGGATTGGAACACGATGCTTTCTTATGATTGGGGAGCGATGATGCCGGAATTCATCATCCTTGGAACGACCATGATTCTTTCGATATTGGATTTATTCTGGCCGAAGCACTTTAATCGGAGAAAACTGGCATGGCTCGCGCTAACCGGAATCATTTTGGCATGTTTGTCACTGATTAGCCTGCTATCCTTTGAGACAGTCAGTATCTTATCCGATACGTTTCGTTTAGATTCATTTGCAAAAGCTTTTAAGCTGCTACTGTTATTCGGAGCGGCCCTAATCATCCTTCTGGCTGAAGGATATGAACCGCAAGAGGGGCTGAAGGAGCACCGGGGGGAATTTTATTATCTGTTCCTGACCGCTTTGCTTGGAGCGATGGTCATGTCCTCAAGCGGTGATTTGATAACGCTGTTCGTTGGACTGGAACTTCTTTCAATTTCATCTTATATATTAGTCGGAATACGCAAGCATGATCGGAAGTCCAACGAAGCGTCCATGAAGTATGTGATAAACGGCGGCATTTCCACAGCGTTCACTTTATTCGGGATGAGCTATTTATATGGAGTGACCGGTTCCGTCAATCTAGGTGAAATGAGCCGGACGATGGCTGCGATGACGGACGGCCAGCTGCAATACATTATGGGACTCGCTTTCTTCATGGTATTTGTCGGTGTATCCTTCAAGATAGCTGCGGCACCATTTCATATGTGGGCACCGGATGTCTATGAGGGGGCACCGACACCGGTCGCAGCCTTCTTGAGTGTAATTTCGAAAATGGCGGGTTTCGTCATCATCCTGCGCATTTTTCTCTCGTTGTTCCTAACAGCTTCCGGTGATACGTTCGGAGCGCTCGAATTTTTGGAAAAAAATAATATCTATATAGCTTCATTGGCGGGGCTGACGATCATCATTGGAAATGTGGTTGCGTTAAGGCAGCAAAATTTAAAACGATTGTTCGCCTATTCAAGCATCGCTCATGCGGGTTACCTGCTTGTAGCGGTGGCAACATTGGGCGGGGGATATTTCCTGCTGGATACTGTCTGGTTTTACCTAATGGCTTATGTATTAATGAATATCGGTGTATTTGCAGTCATTCAGCTGCTCTCCAGCCAAAGTGGGTCAGAAGATATTAGCATTCTTGCAGGACTGGGGAGGAAATCACCGTATCTTGCTATGGCATTCACCGTATTTATCCTATCGCTTGCAGGAATTCCCGGGACGACGGGTTTCATTGGCAAACTCAATATCTTTCTTGGAACATTCATAACGGAGCCTGGACATTTTGTCCTTGCGGGAATCATGATTGCAGGTACCATTGTGTCCTATGTGTATTATTTCGGATTATTGGTGCAGGTCTTTTTCCGGCCCATTCATTCAGAGAAGGCCATTGAAATTCGTCCGGGTCTTTACACCGTGTTGATCTTTTGCGTAATAGGCACCATACTTTTCGGGGTGGCGCCAAATATTGCCTTTGATTTTATTCATGATCAATTTGGCGAATTCACAGACTTTATTTCGAGTAAATGATATAATGCCTGTATCAGAGGCTTGTTCCATTGGATCAAGCCTCTATTTACAGTTTTAAAAAGATATTTTGTAATTCTTCCTTTTAAATTCCAAATATGAAGGGGTTTTGTGTTAGAATAGAATTTGGGTGTCTTTTAGGAGGTATGTACATGTTTTCAGCAATGGGACAGCAGGCTTTAACGGGAATTATTGCACACTTGTTTTTCATCGCAGTTACCTGGTGGGCTTTACAGGCATTACATTTTGATAAAATGTTAAGATCCAATTCGGTCATCAAGGCCAGGGTTTTATATATTTTATTAACGGTTGCCATCGGTTCAGTTGTAAGTAATTTCTTCCTTGACTACCTGGGATTTGCAAACCAACTCCCGTATATGTTTAGTAATGACTGATAAGCTGTAAGACTTTTCTTATAGCAAAATATGATTCTACTCTTGTATTCGCTTTTGCTTCCTGCCAGTTTAAGGGGAAGGTGTCACCAATTGTCGGAAAACTCGAAGTATGATCTCTCTCCTTATGGAAAGAATGTGTAAAAGGGGAGGGATTTAACATGTATTTTTTAAATAAAAAAATGTTAACATACATAGTATTTCTTGGTTTGATGGTGATTTTAATTGGGAATAGTACGATTGTGGCAGAAAGTAAACCAGATATAGTTAAATTGGTGGGACTGTTACAAGATGATAAAGATTTAGACATAGGGGATTGGTCTGTACTCACTAGAGAAATAAATAAAGAGATTACAACTAAACAAGAGTTTGAAAGCGAAGTTACAGCTTTAAAACGAAAATACCCTCAATTTCAATGGCACCGGAAAGATGATGCTTCCGGCTGGAAGGCTGAGGCGTTAACTTACAATGTCGATTCAGGTCTGACCGAGTCTATCAAAATAATGACAACGGAAGAGAAATTTGATAAAGTTACCTATGTCATTTACGAAGTGAAGGGGGAAAAGTGGAAGAAAGCCAATGCGGCATTTTTTACTGCTACGTTCCAAAACAGGGTGAATGACCTATTTATAGGGACTCCTTCAATTTTTTCTTGTATTAAAGGGTCTATCAATGATAATATGGATTCGGTTTTAAACTCTAAAACTGAAGACCTGTTAGATATGTTCCAAGCAAGGGAAATTGAGAGTGTGCATGAAACAAACTTTACATCTATATCTGCACATTCAACATTGTTTAAACAACCTTTGACAAAAGAAAAATTAAATTTGCAGTTTGGGCTACGGACAGAAGGATTGGGTGACCGAACGAACTTTGTAGTTGGCACACCAATCATAACGTTTGAATATTAATATAGAGAAAATGGACGCGGAGGGGAATACTTTTGGAAAAAATCATCGTCCGCGGCGGAAAAAGGCTTAGCGGGACAGTTAAAGTAGAAGGTGCTAAAAACGCCGTTTTGCCAGTTATCGCTGCAACATTATTAGCAAGTGATGGGAAAAGTATCATTAAAGATGTTCCTACGCTCTCCGATGTATATACAATCAATGAAGTATTGCGCAACTTAAATGCAGATGTTGCCTTTCATGACAATCAAGTAACTGTAGATGCATCAAGAGAGTTATTAGAAGAAGCACCATTTGAATATGTACGTAAAATGAGAGCTTCCGTTTTAGTGATGGGCTCATTATTAGCAAGGAATGGCCGGGCCCGCGTTGCTCTTCCTGGTGGCTGTGCCATCGGATCACGTCCTATCGACCAGCATTTAAAGGGCTTTGAAGCGATGGGAGCAAAAGTGAAGGTCGGCAATGGTTTCATTGATGCCGAGGTAGAAGGCAGACTTAAGGGTGCAAGAGTGTATCTTGACTTCCCGAGTGTGGGTGCCACTGAAAACATCATGATGGCAGCAACACTTGCTGAAGGTATAACTATTCTTGAAAATGTGGCCAAAGAGCCTGAAATTGTAGATCTTGCGAATCTCCTTAATAAAATGGGTGCCAAAGTCAGAGGTGCCGGTACTGGTACGATGAGAATCGAAGGTGTCGATAAATTATATGGCACTGAACATACGATTATACCTGACCGTATCGAAGCTGGTACATTCATGACTGCGGCCGCTCTTACTGGCGGCAATGTTCTTGTTCAAGGAGCTGTACCTGAACACCTTACTTCCCTTATTGCTAAAATGGAGGAAATGGGCGTTAAAATTCTTGAAGAAGAAGATGGATTACGCGTTATCGGTCCAAAAACCTTGAAGGCCATTGATATCAAAACAATGCCGCATCCTGGTTTCCCGACTGATATGCAATCACAAATGATGGCATTATTATTGCGTGCTGAAGGAACAAGTATGATTACGGAGACCGTTTTCGAAAACCGTTTTATGCATGTTGAGGAATTCCGTCGCATGAATGCCAATATTAAAATAGAAGGTCGTTCCGTTATCGTTAATGGACCAACTAACATTCAAGGTGCTGAAGTAGCTGCAACAGATTTACGTGCCGCGGCAGCGCTCATCCTGACTGGATTGGTTGCAGATGGCATTACTCGTGTTACAGAATTGAAGCATCTTGACAGAGGGTACGTGAATTTCCATGGTAAATTGGCATCTCTAGGTGCTGATGTGGAACGTATTAACGAAGATGTACCTGCTGAAACTAAAAAAATTGCAGATTTAAACGCATAAGTTAGCTTATAAAACCATTCACGTTCGAGTCATTGAACCGTGAATGGTTTTTTTGTCTTGTTCCGGGTTCATCTCCTACAGTTAAATAGTTGTCGTTTTTCTATTCATAAAAGCTTGTCCTTCGACATACATTTGTTATGTAAAGATACCTGCTGATACGATTATACGGCAGAGAAAACAAGTGTAGGGAGGCTCAGGAATTTGAAAGCATTCAAACCGATGATCGTACTATTCATAGCAGTAGCATTCGTAATTATCATGATTCCAGCAGTGCTTGTGCTTCCATTTTCAAATGATAAGACAAGTGGGCAGTTAACCGAACAATTAGAAAAGAAAGTGAAGAATGAGGGTAAAGAGGTAGCTGCAAATGAAATGAGTTCCGTAGAAGTTGCCGTTTACCGCACATCTGCAAAAAAGATTGAAAAACTGCCGATTGAATCGTACTTGATTGGTGTGGTTGCAGCTGAAATGCCAGCTGACTTTGAAGAAGAAGCGCTGAAGGCACAAGCATTGACAGCGAGGACCTATATTGTCAATCAGCTCATAAGCGAAAGTCGATTAGGCTTGCCGGATGGTGCCGATGTAAGCGATACGGTCATGCACCAAGTTTATAAGAATAATGATGAGCTGAAAAAACAGTGGGGCTCTGATTATAAATCGAAGATGCAAAAAATCAACAAGGCTATAAAGGAAACGGCGGGTCAAATCTTAACCTATGAAGGAAAACCGATTACTGCCACTTTTTTTTCGACCAGCAATGGCTATACGGAGAATTCCGAGGACTATTGGCAAGCTGATTTCCCCTATTTAAAAAGTGTATCCAGTCCGTGGGATAAAGAAGAATCACCAAAATTTTATAATAAAGTTGTAGTAGATACTGCAGATTTTGAAAAAAAACTGGGAGTAAGTCTTTCTTCGGGAACATCAATAGGGACTGTCATTGAAAGAACATCGGGTAATCGCGTAGGTGTAGTGGAAATCGGAGGAAAGAAAATGACAGGAAAACAGATTCGTGAGAAGCTCGGGCTGACATCATCCGATTTTGACTGGGAGCGTCAAGGCAACCAGATTGTCATCACGACAAAAGGGTCTGGACACGGAGTTGGAATGAGCCAATACGGTGCAAATGGCATGGCCAGGGAAGGGAAAACCTATGAAGACATCGTGAAATATTATTATAAAGGCGTCAAAGTTCAGTCTTCAAGTAAGTGGCTGAATACGATGACGGCAAAAAAATGAGAGATGGGGATTCCCATCTCTCATTTTTTTTCGTTTAATTTTTCTATAATCGTCAAAAAGCCCCGTTCACGCTTGAAATAATGATATTGAACATGAAAATAGACTGCAGCTACCCCAATGATATCTTTAATGACATCTATTAAGGTAGAGGAGCGGTATGGGATGAAAGATTGGTGGTATTCATCAATAACTCCGTAAAGGCAAGCTACAAGGGCCGCCAACAGGCTTAAACCAGGTTGCAGTTTTTGATTAGCAGCAAGTGCCGAAACTAATAATATATACAAAAGGGCAAATTCGACGAGATGAAGTGCCTCTTTGATAAATCGGTCAATTGAAGATGAGGGAAGATCAAGAATCATATCATCAGGGTTACTCGACATTATCCAAATGGCAATCATATATAGAAAAGGCAATAACGTTAACACAAGTTTAAAAGCTTTTTTCATGATTTAAACATCCTTCAACAGTAAGATACCAAACATTTTACCATTCTACGAATAAAATCGGTTTCATTTCCACAAAATAAATCTAAAATTTTTTTTTCCTGAATGTATATAATCTTAACAAAATGTTCAGAATGATTGCTGAGGTGATTAATATGAGAGAGGAAGAAAAGAAACCAACTTCCACAATCCGACGTATACTAAAACAACGTTGGGCATTATCAGCAATCTATATCGCAAGTGCAGCCATAATCTTAGCCGCGGCCTTCTTATTACAAAATAGTTTTGATGATTCAGCTAAAGATGGCAAAGAGGAATCGGCTGAAACAGGAAAAAACTATGATCAGCCTTCTGTAGAGGTTAATAGCAATCTTGAGACAATCAAGATGCCTGTAGCCGATGCAGACAAATCGGTTATCAAGAAACAGTTTTATGATGTGAATGCGGATGAAAAGGCACAAGAAGAAGCATTGGTTTTCTACAACAATAGATATGAGCAAAACAAAGGTATAGACATTGCAATGGAAGATGGAAAGTCTTTCGATGTAAAAGCTTCCTTAAGTGGAAATGTAACGAAAGTTCAAGACGATGCGTTACTTGGAAATTTAGTTGAAGTAGAGCATGAAGATGGCGTCGTTACTCGTTATCAATCTGTTAAAGACATTAAGGTTGCAGTCGGTGACAAAGTGAAACAAGGACAAGCAATTGCTACAGCTGGAAAAAGCCAAATCAATGAAGAGGCTGGCGTACATGTACACTTCGAAATCAGAAAAGATAACATTGCGTTAAACCCACTTGATTTCGTTGATAAACAAGCTTCTGCGATTCAATCGGCAACTGATGCCGAAGGAAGTGAACTTGAAGATTCAGCTAATAAAGAAGAAACACCTGCAGTCGAAGGGTCTGAAGCTGATAAAGGAGAAACACCTGCAGTCGAAGGGTCTGAAGCTGATAAAGAAGAAACACCTGCAGTTGAAGGATCTGAAGCTGATAAAGAAGAAACGCCTGCAGTCGAAGAATCTGAAACTGGCACGGAAGAAGCACCTGCAGTTGACGAAACTGACGAGAGCACTGATTTAGAGAGTGGCACTGATGAGGAAGGCTCTGTCCCTGGTGAAGATACAACTGAAGAAAGCGATTCCTTAAAAGATTCGTTAAATCAATCTAATTAAGATTAAGATTTTTAATAAAATCAAAACAAAAACCTAGATCGTTACGAATGACAACAACTGAAAATTTGGTAAAAGGAAGCCGTTCACTTTGAACGGCTTCCTTTTTTTCTTTCGAGGAAATATTGGCCAATATGCTGAAACCTTTGAATTTCTGACAAATTTCTCGGGAAATAATTTGCGCTTTATGAAAATAAATAGATGAAAATCAGAAATAAATCCAAACCTCCTGTCCCATTAGGCATATATTCTTAACCAAGCTAATAAGATGTTATAAACCATGCAAAGAGAGTGTTTGAGGTGAGGAATCGTTTATTACAAATTATCTAATAGGTGAATAATTCTATCTTTCATTGTTTATAGGGCAGCGGTATTCGATTCGAAAAATACGAATCTCATTTCACACTTCTCACATCCAATTTGGGGAGGTCGAGTGGTGTGCACGATTACATCAAAGAAAGAACTATCAAGATAGGAAAGTATATCGTGGAAACTAGAAAAACAGTCCGCGTCATTGCAAAAGAGTTCGGAGTCTCTAAAAGCACGGTGCATAAAGACTTAACTGAGAGGCTGCCAGAAATTAATCCTGATTTGGCTAACGAAGTGAAGGATATATTGGATTATCATAAATCCATTCGTCACCTTAGAGGTGGAGAAGCGACAAAATTAAAATATAAACGTTCTGAAAGAGAAGAAGAAATCGTTAAATGATACTTTTTAATCATTCCGGCAATTGGAAGTAAATCGGGCAATCGGGGAATGAATAAGGGGACATGAAAGTGAGTGTCAGCTTTATTCTTAACCTTGATTGCGGTTCCATGCCGGGATTTTTTTATGGGGAAATACGGAAATGTAGTACTATAGGCATCGATTTTTTTTACATTTTGTCAAAATAGGAAATAATAGTCTATATTAGTGTTTATTTATAATTCATACTTACTTGTGTCAATGCAATATGGTAAAATAAACAATTAGGACAGAAGTAGGTTATATGTGAGGATATTCAAGGAGGATTTAAGAAATGTTTGCTAGAGATATTGGGATAGATCTTGGAACAGCCAATGTTCTTATACATGTCAAAGGTAAAGGAATTGTGTTAAATGAGCCTTCGGTAGTTGCGATTGATAAGAATACGAACCGTGTTCTTGCCGTCGGGGAAGAAGCTCGTAAAATGGTAGGCCGTACTCCAGGAAACATCATCGCAATCCGTCCTTTAAAAGACGGTGTCATTGCGGATTTTGATGTTACAGAATCGATGCTTAAGCATTTTATCAATACATTGAATGTGAAAGGCTTCCTTTCAAAGCCTAGAATTTTAATCTGCTGCCCGACCAACATAACAAGTGTCGAACAAAAGGCGATTAAAGAAGCTGCTGAAAAAAGCGGCGGGAAGAAAGTATTCCTTGAAGAAGAACCAAAAGTGGCTGCAATCGGTGCCGGTATGGATATTTTTCAACCAAGCGGCAATATGGTCGTAGACATTGGCGGGGGTACAACGGATATTGCCGTTCTTTCAATGGGGGATATCGTTACATCTTCTTCTATTAAAATGGCCGGTGACAAATTCGATAATGAGATTTTACATTATGTCAAGCGGAAGTATAAGCTCCTGATTGGTGAACGGACAGCGGAAAACATTAAAATCCAGGTTGCAACCGTCTTCCCTGGATCTCGTAATGAAGTCATCGATATCCGTGGGCGCGATATGGTATCGGGATTGCCTAGAACCATTTCGGTCAATTCGAAAGAAATTGAGGAAGCTCTTCGCGAGCAGGTTTCCATCATTGTACAAGCTGCAAAAAGCGTACTTGAGCGGACGCCGCCAGAACTTTCTGCTGATATCATCGACCGCGGCGTCATTTTAACTGGTGGGGGAGCATTGCTTCACGGGATTGATTTACTCCTTGCTGAAGAACTTAAGGTCCCAGTACTCGTTGCCGAGCAGCCAATGGATTGTGTAGCAATCGGAACCGGTATCATGCTTGATAATATGGATAAATTGCCACGGCACAAATTCAACTAAAAAGCGGATGGAAATCCGCATCATAAGATAGGGGTCTAAGGTTCAGACAAACGTGAGGCATAGTGAAAGTGCGTGCAGTTCTATTACTGATGAGCAATAGGCCCTCTTCTTTTAGTCGAGAATTTAACACCATTCCTTTAAATCTGACCTAGCCTACGATATAGACAAATTCTTCTGCCTAATGCTTTTCCTTTTCCTTAAGATACTTATGTTCATGACCGATAAGATAGATATGAGATTGAACGGGATAAGTTATGTAGATTGAGGAGTGAAGAAAATGTTAAGAGGTTTTTATACGGCTGCTTCCGGGATGCTTACACAGCAAAGGCGCACAGAATTGCTCACAAACAATATGTCCAATGCGAATACAACAGGGTATAAAGCGGATCAAATGAGTGTAAGGTCTTTTCCGGAAATGCTCATAAGCAACATGGGTGGTAAAACGGTTCCTACGGAGAACAAATTGCACATGCCTGGATTATCCCAGGTTGGGGGGCTCAGTACGGGTGTTTACGTACAGGAGGCGAATTCTTTATTTACCCAGGGTACATTGGAGGAAACACAGCTTAATACGGATATTTCCTTGGTTGATGAAAACCTTCCGATCAATGAAGGAACGGGTCGGCCAGGGTCGGTGTTTTTTACTGTCCATGATGGTGATGGAGCTATCCGTTATACGCGTAACGGCAGTTTCACCCTGGATGGGCAAGGTTATCTGACTACACCTTCCGGTCATTATGTATTGAACGAAAATAATGAAAAGATCCAGCTTGATAGCGATCAGTTCACAGTAGCGGAAAAAGGTGTTATTTTAGAAGGAAATGTTCAAACCGCACGTATGGGCATCGGTTATTCGGATGATCCGTCATTACAGCTCATCAAGGATGGGGAAGGCCTATACAAGGCTGTGAATGATGGGGATTTACCTAGCGCATACGCGGCTGCAGATGTCGGTTTTTCTACTAAGCAAGGCTTTCTTGAAGGCTCTAATGTTGACCAATCGAGAACGATGACAGAAATGATGTCGGCATACCGCTCTTTTGAAGCGAGTCAGAAGGTTCTTCAAGCCTATGATAAAAGTTTGGATAAAGCGGTCAATGAAGTTGGCAGGCTTTAATTGAACAGTAGGTGAAATTCGGAAATTTGAACATGTAAGGGGAAAAACCATGAATCGGACGATGATGACGGCGACGAATACGCTGAACCAACTTCAAAGTAAAATCGATCTAATAAGTAATAATATCGCGAATGCGGACACGACTGCCTACAAAAAGACCCAAACGAGTTTCAATGACTTATTGACACAGAGTTTCAATAATCAACCGAGTGAGACCAGGGAAAGAGGAAGATTGACCACACCTGGCATCCGGCAAGGAACAGGTGCTATGATAAGCCAATCTCAATTGGTGCTTTCACAGGGAGCGTTAAAGACTACGGACCGCAACCTTGATGCTGCATTCACCCGGGACGACCTATTCTTCACTGTAAGCGTTCAGGACGATAATGGGGTCAATACAAGGCTTACAAGGGATGGGGCCTTTTATTTATCTCCTAATGCTAACGACCAAATGATGCTCGTTACCTCTGCTGGACATAAAGTCCTTGATGAAAATGGTGAACCGATCCTCATAGAGGGAAATATTAAAGACATTAAGATTTTGGAAAATGGCTTATTGATAGTGGATACAGAAGATTATGGCGAAAAGAGTTTTGGGCTCGGAATTGTCTCGGTCAAGAAACCACAATTTCTTGACCGGCTAGGCGGAAATTTACTTGGCCTGCGCAAAAACTTCAATGCCTTGGGTGTTGCTGAAGACGATATCATGACTGCATTAACAGAGGATTCCCGCAACCAGGCAGCAGTCCGTCAAGGCACTCTGGAGTCCTCAAATGTCGAACTTTCCAAAGAAATGACGGATCTAATCAATGTTCAGCGGTCTTACCAATTTCAATCCCGGGCGGTAACGATGGCTGATCAAATGAGCGGATTAGTCAATGGAATCCGTTAAGGTATCTGGTAAATAAAATGTCTCCCTGCGGAATTAGAGCAAATCGGTTATAATGAATTCATAACAAAGAGAATCATTCGTGCCGATCATTTTGCATAGCTGCTGAATTTCTGGTGTATAGGGAAAATCAGTCGGCGAGTTTTCTTAAAAGGAGCTTTCACATTCTATATGGAACAAAATCGTGTAATGAGACAACAAATTGAAGAAGAGATACAGGAAGTTGAGGCGAAACCGAATCGTAGAATCAAGGTCCGTCTTTTGCCCATTTGGCTTCGTTTACTCATTGTTATCGGATTGATTTTCATTGCTGTATTATCCGGGGCACTATTAGGATATAGTGTGATTGGTGGAGGACATGCAATGGATGTTTTCCAAAAATCCACATGGACCCATATTATTGATATAGTGAACAAGGGCGCGTAGTTCCATGTTTTTTTGAAGTAGTTGCTGTCGTTAGCGGATTTATATTACATGGCAACTACGCCTCTGTCTACATGACAGGGGCGAATTTACGTTATGTTTGAAATATTTAAGTCATAGGAGGAACAAGTATGCTTGATATCACACAAATAAAGGAAATTATCCCGCATCGTTACCCATTTTTATTAGTCGACCGGATCATAGAAATAGATGAAGGGAAAAGAGCGGTTGGATTGAAGAATGTCTCAGCAAATGAAGAATTCTTTAATGGTCATTTCCCCGATTATCCAGTTATGCCTGGAGTTTTAATTGTAGAGGCATTAGCACAAGTTGGCGCTGTAGCCGTTTTGAAACAAGAAGAATACAAAGGGCGGCTTGCATTTTTTGCTGGGATTGATAATTGCCGCTTTAAAAAGCAAGTTAAACCAGGTGATCAGCTGCGTCTGGAAGTGGAAATAGTGCGTATGAGAGGGTCAATGGGTAAAGGGAAAGCAGTGGCAACGGTAGATGGAGAAACAGCATGTGAAGCCGATATCATGTTTGCTTTTGGTGACAAATAAGATTCATTTTCAGTGAAGGGGAAATAGGATATTTTAACTGCATTTTCCGAAAAATGGTTTAATGAATCGTGAAGCGGTGTATATAAAGCACTGCATTGCTTTTTAAAGCAAGAGCGGTTTTTAGAACTTTCTATTCTCCCTTTGAATGCCGGACATTTTTATGTCCGGCATTTTTTAATGATTAAATTCCAATTAGCAGATTTTCTTTTTAAATTTAAAATAGGACGCAAGTTATTTTCACATTCGGGCAAAATAGCTAATGATAAAGAAAGAAGGGAGGTTGCCAAAAATGATGAAGAAAATTTTTGCACTAATTGGGGGATCTTTATTATCTATTATGTTCCTTGCTGGATGTGGAACGGATAATGATGACAACAACAATCCCGCACCAGAAGAAGATAACAACATCATTGAAGATGATAACAACGGTAAAAATGATAACAACGGCACGGATGATAACGGCATGAACGGTAATGATGATGGATTGCTTGAAAACGACGATAATAACGTCGATAATGATGCCGATGACTTGATTGAAGACGCTGATAAAAATGACGACAACAATAAGTAAGTAGCACAGAATGACAAAGACTGGCTTAGGCAAGAAGAGGATTACTATCCTTATTCGTCTAAGTCAGTCTTTTTTATGTGCATTCGATTAGGGGATGGGAATTAAGGGAAGGGTTTTTATTTATTGGTTGCTAATTTAGGCTTTGAGCGGATTTTTTGCTTGAACTCATTTATTAGTTCATCGCCGACGAGACCCTTTTGGACCAAATCTTCAAGAAGGAGTTCGGCATATTTGCTCCGTGTTTTTTGGATGTGACCAACGAATAGAAGGCTATAATGGCTGCCGACTTTTCTTATTGTGCGTAGTACAGTGTGAAACAAAGCCGGTTCATTATCCTTGTTGGTAATGACGGCCTGGATATACACCTCTCCGTTTATATCGGGAAGTGAAGGTTCAAGCTCTTTGAAATGATTTTCTTCTACAAAGGCTTCCAGTAACCACGATCTAGCGTCGTTTTCTTTATTTATAATCAATCCATCTGTTAATACAATATCAATCAAGTTAAAATTTTCAGTTACAATTTGCAACGAGATCAATTTAAATGATTTCATCTAATTCCTCCGTTTCTTGCAAGAAAGAGCGGTAATTACCTCTCTTTAACGTAAATTTTGGTACATATCGATTAATCCTTTTAAAGGTAATTATATCATACTAAAAAAAAGTCCCTTAATGAAATGAAAACCCAACATTTGTCTAAATTATGAAGGATAGGATATAAATTTGCAAAATATTTAATTTTGTTAACTATTCGTTTTTCACCTGATTTTAATCAATAAAAAATGATTTTGCATCAATCCAAACGGTTTTTTATGAAGAAAAATGAGGTAAAAAGACCATTTCCTCCATTTTTTAATCAATGGAAGAAAGAGTATGATTAAAGCATATTAAAGAGGAAGGAGTGAAAAAATGATTAATCAAGTTACCCTCGTCGGCAGGCTTACGAAGGATCCCGAATTAAGATACACACCCGATGGCAAGGCTGTTTCCAATATCACGTTAGCAGTCAACCGGAACTTCCGTAATACTGTCGGTAACTATGAGGCAGACTTTGTACAGTGTATCATATGGAAAAAGTCGGCTGAAAATACTGCTCAATATTGTAAAAAAGGTGCCATAATCGGCATAACTGGCAGAATACAAACAAGGAGATACGAAAATCAGGAGGGTAAATATGTATATGTAACTGAAGTGGTCGCCGAGAGGGTTCAATTCATTGGGTCTAAACAAAATGATGTTAAGCCTCAGGAATTTGAACATATTGGTTTATAGTGTTACGTGGAGGGTGGGCATGATAGCTTCCCTAAGGACGGAACAAGATTGTTTTTAAGAAAATGTTAAGAGTGGAAAAACCTAAGTGATTTTTTCCGTCATGTGGTGAAGACCCATGAAAACTTGTAATAATGAATATTAGGACCGATAATTTGATGCTTACTCAATTGGAAACACAAAAAAATATTTATATGACCATAATGAAAAAAAATGCACAAAATTTCAGAAATATTTAGTGAAACCTGACAGTAGTATATAGAATTTATTTTTCATCCATTCATTCCCCAGAGCTAATAAAGCTTCTTCCCCGCTGGAACCCCCGATTTACCCTCAACAAAATCGAGTTATCTGATTTCCCCCTTGTAATGACTGCAAATAAGCAGTCTTTTTTTGTGCCAAAATGTGTGTAAATAGAAAAAATAAAAAAATAATTCTGTTAAATTAGAATTTTTAGAAAATATATTGTAATATTTTAATTTTGATGCAATAATAAACCCAATAATATAATTGGAAAAAAAGTTATATATTAGGAAGTGATTTGATGGACGAACCAATTATTAAGGTGAATGGGCTGCGAACCAGTTTTCGTACTGACGATGGGGTGATCCCTGTCGTGAATTCAATCGATTTTCATGTCAATCCTGGTGAGGTTTTAGGGATTGTAGGAGAATCGGGATGCGGAAAAAGCGTAACTTCTCTGTCCATCATGGGTCTGGTTTCTTCACCGGCTGGTAAGGTGGAGGGGGAAATCCTTTTTAAAGGAGAGAACATCGCAAATGCCTCTGAAGCGAAAATGAGAAAAATTCGCGGGAATGATATAGCGATGATATTTCAGGAACCGATGACAAGCTTGAATCCTGTGTTCACCATTGGCGAGCAGTTGGTCGAGACGCTTCGGATACATAAAAAATGGAACAAAAAACAGGCCCGACATAGAGCGGTGGAAATGTTGAAGCTGGTTGGGCTTGGCCGTGCCGAGGAATTGCTCAAAGAATATCCGCATCAGCTTTCAGGTGGAATGAGACAAAGGGTCATGATAGCAATGGCCATGATTTGTGAGCCGAAACTCCTTATAGCCGATGAACCGACAACGGCTTTGGATGTGACGATCCAGGCGCAAATCCTAGAGTTAATGAAGAATTTAAATAAAGAAACAGACACGGCAATCATGATGATTACCCATGATCTTGGGGTAGTGGCGCAAATGTGTGAACGTGTCATTGTCATGTATGCCGGCAAGGTGATAGAGGAAGGAAATGTGCAAACGATTTTCCAAAACCCTAAGCATCCTTATACGGTCGGTTTACTTCAGTCGATTCCCGATATGCGAATAAAGAAAGATCGCCTTTACTCGATACCGGGTAATGTGCCAAAACCTGGGACAAGCAACCTAGGATGCCAGTTTGCCCCTCGGTGCTCCCATGCCATGGAGCAATGCATAAATGAGACCCCGTCTCTATTGAAATTCGAAGAGGGTCAGCATGTTCGCTGCTGGCTGTATGAAGATGGGAAAGGAGCTGCCTTTCATGAATCAAACATTGGTTAAGGTAGAAAACCTAAAGAAGCATTTTCCGATTAAAGGAGGGGTTCTAGGCAAGACAATTGGAGAGGTCAAGGCAGTTGATGGTTTGTCTTTTTCCATTTATAAAGGGGAAACCTTAGGACTTGTCGGTGAAAGCGGTTGCGGAAAGTCGACGACGGGAAGATTATTGCTTCGATTGCTTGAGCCGAGTGAGGGTAATGTTTATTTCGAAGGAAAGGACTTGACAGCTTTATCTTCCAGTGAAATGAGAAAGATGCGCCGTGAAATGCAGATGGTCTTCCAGGACCCATTCGCTTCCCTCAATCCCAGGCATACTATTGAAAAAATATTGGAAGAACCGCTCATCGTTCATGGGGTTAAAGATAAAAAGGCGCGTAAGGCCCGTGTACAGGAACTTCTTAAGGTTGTTGGCTTAAGCAGTTACCATGCTAAAAGGTATCCGCATCAATTCAGTGGGGGCCAGCGGCAGCGTATTGGCATCGCGAGGGCACTTGCAGTCAACCCCAAACTGATCATTGCCGATGAGCCGGTATCTGCACTGGATGTGTCGATCCAGGCCCAGGTCTTGAATCTGTTGCAGGATTTGCAGGAAGATTTTGATTTGACCTACTTGTTCATTGCCCATGATCTTGGAGTGGTAAGGCATATCTCCGACCGTGTCGGTGTCATGTATCTTGGACATATAGTTGAATTGACGGAAAGTGAAGGACTTTATGAAGATCCTCTTCACCCATATACGCAGGCTTTATTATCAGCCGTGCCCATCCCGGATGTGGAATACAAGGGGGATAGGGTAATCCTGCAGGGAGATGTTCCAAGTCCATCAAACCCGCCCAGCGGCTGTCCATTCCATACGAGGTGTCCGAAGGCGATGGCAGAATGCAATAAGGAAAAGCCAATCCTGAATGAACATAAACCTGGTCACTACGTTGCTTGTCATCTATACAATTGACACGACGTATACATAAATTCGCAAATAATAAGGGGGAAGAATATGAAGAAAACATTGGCATTATTGCTGACTGGTATCCTGGCTCTTTCGCTAGCGCTTGCGGGATGCTCCTCGTCTACATCAAAAGAGAAAGATGATGGTAAAGGGGGATCGAGTGAAGCGAAGGGCGGCGTATTGATATATGGTAAAGGCGGAGACGCTGTCGGTCTTGACCCAGCTATCGTAACCGATGGGGAATCATTCATCGTCACACAGCAGATTTTTGAAACGCTTGTGAAATATGGGGAAGATGATACGGAAATCAATCCGGGTCTTGCAGAATCATGGGAAGTGTCCGATGACGCAAAAACATACACATTCAAATTGAAAACCGGAATCAAGTTCCATGATGGTACGGATTTCAATGCAGATGCTGTCGTAAAAAACTTTCAACGTTGGGCACAAAGTAAGGATGAGGGTAAATTTGCATACTATGCCTCCATGTTCGGAGGATTTGAAGGTGATGAAGGCCATGTTATCAAAGAAGTAAAAGCGATTGATGCCAGCACGGTGGAATTCACTTTGAACCGTCCGCAGGCGCCGTTCCTGAAAAACCTTGCCATGCCTACATTTGCAATAGCCAGTCCGGCTGGAATTGAAAAAGAGGGTGACGACTTCACCAAAAATCCAGCTGGTACAGGTCCTTTCAAATTCAAATCATGGAAACCTGGCGATACGATTGAAGTGGTGAAAAACGATGACTATTGGCAAGATGGACTGCCGAAACTTGATGGAATCACTTTTAAGGTCATTAAAGATAACTCTGCGCGTTTAAATGCTGCAATCAAGGGTGAAATCGACCTGATGGACGGGTTGAATCCAAGTGATATCAGTAAGGTTACAGGAGATGAAAAACTGCAAATATTCGAACGAGCATCCATGAACGTCGGGTACTTTGCTTTCAATGTTGAGAAAGCACCATTCGACAAGAAAGAAGTGCGTCAAGCCATCTCGCATTTGATCAACAAAAAGGAAATCATTGATAATTTTTATGAAGGCACAGCAGAGCCTGCCAAGAATCCTATGCCGCCATCCGTTTCTGGCTACAATGACAAAGTTGAAGACTATGATTACGATGTAGAAAAGGCGAAAGAACTGCTGAAAAAAGCTGGACTTGAAGACGGATTTAAAATGGACCTATGGGCAATGCCGGTACCGCGCCCATATATGCCAGATGGTCAAAAAGTGGCTGAAGCCATTCAAGCAAGCCTAAAACAAGTCGGCATCGAAGCGAATATCGTTTCGTACGAATGGGCTGCATATTTAGAGAAAGTGCAGGCCGGTGAAGCCCAATCCTTCATGATGGGCTGGACAGGCGATAATGGAGATGCGGATAACTTCCTTTATACATTATTGGATAAAGATAATATCGGCTCCAACAACTATGCCCGTTATGCAAACGATGAAGTCCATAAACTGCTGATCGAAGCTCAGTCCACGGCAGATGAAGCCAAGCGTAATGAGTTGTATGGAAAAGCCCAGGAAATCATCCATGATGAAGCTCCATGGGTTCCGCTTGTACACTCTTTACCGCAGTTAGCCGGATCTAAGACGGTCAAAGGGTTTGTTCCACATCCAACTGGGTCACAATCCCTTGTTAATGTTTCTCTAGAAAATTAACCGTACGAACCGGGTAGTATGGAGTCTTGCATGCTTCCCGGTTTTGTTATGGAATGCATTTCAAAATGATCGAGGGTGCTTCGAAGGAACCTTATTTAAAAGGCGGGTGATTGTTTTGTTTTCCTATACTGTACGACGTTTAGGATCTCTCATTCCAGTATTACTCGGAATGGCGTTTATTGTATTCATGATGATTCGGGCGATTCCTGGAAATCCAGCACAGGTGATTTTAGGGCAGCAAGCAACGGAAGAGGCAGTCGCTGCAATGACAAAAGAACTTGGTCTGGATAAACCTTGGTTCATTCAATTTTGGGATTACTTATCAGGCCTGTTAAAGGGTGACCTCGGTGTTTCGTTAAAAACGAATAGTCCGGTTTCTGAAGAAATTGGGCCATACCTAATGGCCACGATAGAACTGGCCTTGATTGCCATGATCATCGCTGTGGTTATAGGCGTGAATGCAGGAATAATATCAGCTTGGTTCCAAAACTCATGGTTTGATTATGTCGCCATGGTGATTGCGTTGATTGGTTTGTCCATGCCTATTTTCTGGCTGGGATTAATGGAGCAATACATCATTTCAATTCAATGGGACTTACTTCCGACGACAGGGCGGGACAATATCAGGGATCCCGTTGAGGCCATAACCGGCCTGTATTTGATAGATACACTCATTGCTGGCAGGGTTGATCAGTTTTTCGAGGTGATTAAACATCTCATTTTGCCGGGGATAGCGCTTGCGACCATTCCGATGGCCATTATTGCAAGAATGACACGTTCGTCCATGCTGGAAGTTATGAGATCTGATTTCATTCGTACGGCTCGTGCTAAAGGAATGAAAATGTTTTGGGTTGTTTACAAGCATTCCTTTAAGAATGCCCTGATTCCAGTGGTGACGGTTATCGGGCTGCAGACAGGATTACTTTTAGGCGGCGCCATATTAACGGAAAATATTTTTGGATGGCCAGGTATCGGTACATATATTTATGATGCAATACTATCTCGGGATTATCCGGTGATACAGTCCGGAATTCTCGTCATCGCCTTTTTATTTGTCATGATTAATCTAGTTGTGGACTTGTTGTATGCAGCGATCGATCCTAGGATTAAGTATAAATAGGGAGGGAAACTCATGCCTGAAATAGCAACGAACACTTCACCAATCCTTCCTCCAAAAGAGGCAGAGGAAAAAGTCATCTCTCCCTGGAAGGAAGGATGGAAAAGTTTTAGGAAAAATAAGGTAGCCCTTGTGGGTCTGGGGATTGTTTCATTTTTCATCCTAATCGCCATCTTCGCGCCTGTTATAGCACCTTATTCATTTGAGGGGCAAAAGCTAAGTGATAAACATTTGGCCCCGTCTGCGGAGCATTGGTTCGGAACGGATGAATTTGGCCGTGATATTTTGAGCAGGGTCATTTATGGATCGCGCATATCAATAGGGGTCGGCTTCTTATCTGTTGCCGGATCTGTTGTGGTTGGGTCTTTTTTGGGAATCATTGCCGGTTATTACGGCAGGTGGATAGATACGATCATATCGAGGGTCTTTGACATCATTCTGGCCTTTCCAAGTATCTTGCTTGCCATTGCTGTCGTAGCCGTTTTGGGGCCCTCCCTTCGCAACGCACTTATTGCCATTGCCATCGTCAATGTCCCGATATTCGGCCGGCTTTTACGTTCACGGGTCTTAACGGTGAAAGAAGAGGAATATGTAACGGCTGCAAAGGCAATTGGAATGGGGGATGGTCGCATTCTCCTTCACCACGTCCTTCCGAATAGCCTTGCACCGATTATCGTTCAAGGTACCTTGGCGATTGCAACTGCCATTATTGAGTGTGCAGCACTCGGCTTTCTCGGTCTCGGTGCACAGCCGCCAGCACCAGAGTGGGGAAAAATGCTTGCCGATTCCAGGGCGTTCATCATTCAAGCACCATGGACGGTTCTTTTCCCTGGGCTTGCGATCATGCTTACGGTACTCGGCTTTAACCTAATGGGGGATGGGCTGCGCGATGCCTTGGATCCAAGAATGAAAAACTAGAAGTAAAAGGGTGATGTTAGTTTAACATCACCATCTTTTTGTCGTTTATCTTGTAAATCTATTAAAACATAAAAAATAATAACAAAATCCTAGTTTTAAATAGGAAAATAGTGACTATTATCTCTTAAAATCACTCCAAAAGTTGTGATACTTTTATACTCAGTAAGAATATTCCAAAAATTTCTTGTTTAGAGGAGGAAAGTTCATTGATTAAACGTAGCTTGTCCATTCTAGCAATCTTTCTATTAGTATTTACTGCAAGCGTTTCCGCAGCCAAGCTCCCAGATCCCCCGACAGGCTCGGGCGGTGCAGGTAAGAAGAATCAGGAAAGTATTATAAAGCTGAAGAAAAATGATTTGGGGAAGAAATACAAAAGTAACGAGAAGGTCAGGGTCATCGTAGAGATGAAGGAAGCCCCGGCAATAGAAACAGCTTCGAAAGAAGGGAAACTTTTTAAACAGCTATCGAAAAATAAGAAACAACAATTAAAGTCCGAAAAGCTAGCTAATCAGAAGAAATTGAAAAAAAAGGTGAAAGAGAAAAAAATAGCTTTCAAGGAGCTTGAAAGCTTTACGACAGTCGTCAATGGGTTCAGCGGTGAACTTCAGTATGGTGAAATCAAAAAGGTGGAAGCCATGCCTGAAGTTGCTGAAGTACATATAGCGAATGAATATGAACGTCCTGTAGAAAAACCAGAGATGCTTTATAGTAAAGAACTTGTCCAAGCCCAGGAAGCTTGGCGGGAATATGGATATAAAGGGGAAGGGATGGTCGTCGGGATTATTGATACTGGAATCGACCCATCTCACCGCGATATGGTCCTGAACAACGAGAATAAGGCAGAACTGACTGAAAGTGAAATTAGCGGGATAAAGGAATCTAGCCATCTATTAGGCAATTATTATACGGCGAAGGTTCCTTATGGATACAATTACATGGATGAAAATGAAGAAATCCTTGACCTTGGTGAAGGGGCTTCCATGCATGGAATGCATGTAGCAGGTACGGCCGGTGCCAATGGAGATGAGGAGAATGGCGGCATTAAAGGGGTTGCTCCTGAAGCCCAGCTGCTTGCTTTAAAGGTCTTCGGGAATGATCCCGACATGCAGACAACTTGGGGCGATATATATATTAAAGCGATTGACGATGCCATCATCCTTGGGGCGGATGTGCTGAACATGAGCTTGGGCTCCACTGCAGGTTTTGTATCGGCAGAAGATCCGGAGCAGCAGGCGGTATCCAGAGCTGTTGATAATGGGATCCTCATGTCGATTTCAGCAGGAAACTCGGCACACTTTGGAAACGGATTTGCAAACCCATCAGCCTCGAACCCGGATATTGGCGTTTCAGGTTCACCTGGACTTGCTTACGATTCTGTACAAGTGGCATCGGTAGAGAATAACTATATGGATTTGGATGCAGCGACTTATGATATAAACGGACAAGCAGGAAAAGCTCCGTTCATGTCGGCTTCAAGCGTACATCCCAATGCTTTGAAGGATAAAACACATGACTTGGTGGCTGCAGGTCTTGGGACGCCAGAGGAGCTTTCCAAAGTGGATGTTAAAGGCAAGTTCGCCCTCATCGAGCGCGGCACGCTTTCTTTTATAGAAAAGGCGCAAAACGCCCAGACAGCAGGAGCGACAGGAGTCATTATTTACAATAATGCCGATGGATATATTTCCATGGCAACAGATCCAAGCATCACCATTCCTCAGCTGTTCATGTTGAAATCGGATGGTGCAAAGCTGAAAGCGGCTTTAACGGATGGCGAAAAGGTGGAGATTACCTTTAATGGTGATAAAACAAAAGCTGTAAATCCAGAAGCAGGGAAAATGAGCTCATTCAGTTCATGGGGAGTCGCGCCTAACTTGGATTTCAAACCAGAAATCACTGCTCCGGGCGGACAAATTTATTCGACGCTGAACAACGATGAATATGGAATGATGAGCGGTACTTCAATGGCGGCACCACATGTTTCCGGAGGCTCGGCACTGGTTCTTGAAAGAGTGGATAAAGAATTTAAATTAGAAGGATCTGCCCGGGCTAATTTTGCTAAGAACCTGATGATGAATACTTCAAAACCATTAATGGATCAAGGTGTCGTCAATAAGGCCCTTGACTGGGAAAACACTTATTCGCCTCGCAGGCAGGGAGCAGGAGTCATGCAGCTGCAATCTGCATTGTCCACACCTGCTGTCGTGACCGAGGCATTCACGAAAGAAGCGAAGGTTGCAATGAAGGAGATCGGCAATAAGTTCGCCTTTACTTTAAAGGTTGAAAACTTCAGCAACAAAGCAATTAAGTATGATGTAAAAGGAAATATCCAAACAGACTATGCAATCCAGGGACAACTGGGTTATTCCGCTAACGAGCTGGAAGCACAGGAAATTAAGAACGCTTCGATTAAAATCAATAATAAAAATACAAATAACATTACCGTTCCTGCAAAAAAATCGGTTACATTCGAAGTGAAAGTGGACATATCCGATGCAAAGGTACTTGGCGATGACCTTCAGACTCTTGTAGACATTGACAAGGTCTTTCCAAACGGATATTTTGTTGAAGGGTTCATTTCATTGAAGGATCCAGCCGATACGAACCCGGCACTGAATATACCGTATGTAGGATTTAAAGGGGAGTGGGGCAAAGCCCCGATCCTTGATGGCACTAAATATGATAAAGAGTCTTTCTATGGCATGGCAGGAGGAGTATCGACAGCAGGTAAAGATTTCACTTACCTTGGCTATGACCCAGCGGGGAAAGCATTCAATGGCAAAAATATTGCAATTTCCCCAAATGGTGATGGTGCACAGGATGACTTCGTGCCGGTCCTATCATTCTTAAGAAATGCGAAAAAGGTAGAATACAATATATTGAATGGTGAAAACAAGTCAGTCCGGAAACTTCGCACAGAGAATAATGTACGTAAGGACTATTATGATGGCGGACAAGGGACCGCATACACCCTGGATCCGGCCCGTAAATGGGACGGTAAAATCAATAATGCACTCGCTAAGGATGGGGTCTATTATTTTGAAATCAAAGCGATGATAGATTACGAGGGTGCAAAATGGCAGACGTTTAAAATGCCTATCAAAATCGATACGGTAAAGCCGACAGTCAGGATTTCGAAAAAAGGCAATGTATTAACCATCCAAGGTAAGGATAATTTGAATGGTTCAGGGCTTGCTTATTACGATGTACAAGTCGATGGGGCATCCATCATGGTAGAGCCGCTCCCGGCTAATGCGAAACAATTCAGCCTACCTGATGTAAAAGGGGAAAAGGTTCAGGTTGTGGCAATTGACTATGCAGGTAATGAAAAAACGGCTGAAACCGAATTAGCAAGTGATTCAGCTCCAATCGATAATCATGCACCAGCTGTAAAGATCAAGAGTCCTGAAGCCTTGAGCGTGAACAATAAAAATAAAATCAAAATAACAGGAGAAATTGAAGAAGCGTCGGAAATAAAGGAATTCAAAATCGACAATAAAACGGTACCTGCAACGTATAACAAAACGAATAATAAATATGAATTCTCATATGAAAAGAAATTTGAAGATGGTGTCCAAAGCTTCACGGTTAAGGCAACCGATAAATGGGATAACACGGTTTCCTTTAAACGGACGTTTATTGTCGATGCAACAAAGCCGGGTTTAAAAGTTAAAGGTGTACCGGAAACTGTGGGAGTCAAAGGCAAAAATCCTAAAGTGGACGTGACGGTAGAAGATAATTTCGATGAAATCCGCCTTTACCTGAACGGAAGCGAAGTATTCTATCATGAATTCAAGGAACCATACAAAATGCGTGCCTATAAGAAGAAGATAGAGGATTTGGAGCTGCCGCTTAAAACAGGCAACAATAAGTTTGAATTTAAGGTGACCGATCTTGCAGGAAATGAATCGAAGAAATCCTTTAACATCAATAAAGCAAAAAAATAACGAAAGGCAGCCCTCTTATCCAAGAGGGCTTAGACTGTAGACAAATTCGAAGAAAGCGAGTGTGCCTACAGTTTTTTTTTGAAAAACGTTCCAGCTTATTTCAGAAACCTGCTCCCTTTCCGCCGACTGTCTGCCAAGCCGCATCAAAGTAAACGTCTGTGGGGTCTCGACTAGCCAGTTATTCGGCAGGAGTGTCGCAAATTTCTTCAATCTAATGAGGGTTTCATTCCATATAAAAAGGTGAAAATTCATGAAGGATAATCAAGTTCCACCTTTCTAATCATGGTTTGGGGTAATCCATTAACGAATCTCCTTTTGTACGAAGCCTACAGTATTCTTTAAAAAAACATACCAGTTGATTGGAATGGAAGGTACGAGACTCCTGCGGGAAAAGCGTGTCCAAGGGAGACCCCACAGGCGCAAAGAGCGCCGAGGAGGCTCCCGGACCGCCCGCGGAAAGCGAGTGCCTGGAGTGGAAATCAACGTTCCAATTGTACAAACCCTCAAAAAAATTGTAGGTAAAATCAATTATTATCGAGTTGGTGTATTGTTAAGCCCTCTTATCCAAGAGGGCTGTTTTTGCGTAATAAGATTTTCGGATTATGAATTTGAAGTATGAATTCTTTCGTGCTGATTTTGGAGTAGTTTGCTGTGTCTTCACCGTAAAAATAGGGAAATCTATTAGTGAGGAAGTATTTTCATTATCCGGCAGGTATATGGTGCGGGATAAAAGAATTAGGTATAAAGAACCTAATAAAAGGAGGGTATCTATGAATTATAAGAAGAAATCTAGCAATAAAGTAACTATTCGTGGAATTACAGTGAAATTCGAAAGGAGAGGAAGCGACAGGTCATATCTTACAAAGCCGAGTTTCTTTGATGCACTTCAGCACGTCAATTCTCCCTTTGAAAAGGATCCCCGCTCAGATTCACCCTATCAGGATTTTCCTCTATGTCAGGAGGTAACCCTTTCTTTTTTTGAAAGAGGTGCTAAAACATCTATTAATTATGACCCCCACCAAGAAAAAATCATCATTGAGGTAAGTTCAGAGACATATCAGACGAATAAGGGTGAGGCGCTTACTGCAATCCTCGATCATATCATGATCAACCATGGCTATCACCATTCTTTTTTCATTATCCAGCAAAAAGAGCGGAACGTAAAAATTGAAGCGGCTACTCCGTGATTTCATCTTCTAAAACTATCTTGGGCAGGGCATTGTAAGGCATGAGACTTCCGTTAATGTAACGTAATTCGAAAAGATACTTTACTCAATAAGGGTAGAGCTGCCACGGCAGCTCCACTAATGTTTTAATGATGAGCTTCCCCTATCCTTCAAGATGTCAAACCAACCGCCGAATGATCTTTGAAAGGGTTTGGATGCCATAAGCTAATTGTTCCTCCGAGGCGTATGAATATGAAAGCCGTATATGTGTATGGTTATTTGGTTCGTATATGTATCCCGGATTAAGGAGTATGTTCTCCTTTATCGCTTGCTTGAAAAGGTTTGGATTCACGATGGGTTTACATAATTTTAACCATATATAAAATCCGCCTTGAGGTATTTGCCATTCAGCCAGTCCCCTAAAATATTGATTGAGCAGAGTTAATGTAAAATCTCTACGTTCTATCAACTCATGCCTTAGCCACTCCAAATGCTTTGAATATTGACCATTTGCTAACCACTCTGCCACAAGGTGTTGGGAAAGTGCACTGGAACCGTAATCCATTTGCATTTTAATGTCCGCTAAACGTTCAATCACAGTTATGGGGCCAGTAATCCATCCGATACGCAATCCGGGGCTTAATGTTTTGGACATACTGCCAATGTGCAATACAAGGCCATCTGCATCAAGGGATTTTAAAGGCGGCGGTGGTTCCTTTTCAAACCACAAATCACTGTATACGTCATCTTCAATAATCGGGATCTGTTCTTTTTTGCATAGTGATAGGAGGTTAAGCCTTTCTTCTTTTGTCCATGTAGTATTCGTTGGATTGTTAAACGTTGGAACCGTATAAAACAGTGACGCTTTCTTCCTTCCATTGATGCGCTTTATTTGTGTCGGGATACTTTCATGGCCTTGTATTGATAAACCTACCAAGTGCATGCCCGCAGATTGAAAAGGGTGAACGGAATTTAAATAGGAAGGGGATTCATGTAAAATCATCGATCCCTTTTGAAGTAAACCAACTGAAATCAACTGGAGTGCCTGAAGCCCGCCAGAAACGACCATGAGGGAGCTGGGACTTGTGTTGATCCCTTTTGTTTCTAAATAAACACTTATACATTGGCGAAGTCTCTTATCACCCTTGGGTTCGGAATAACCTAATGAGTGGGCATCAAAAGAAGTGGATCGCAACGTCTTTTCGATTTGTTTTGTAGGCAATAGAGCTGGAGATAGTTCGCCCGTGCCTAATCTGATGATGGCAGTGTCCGTTTCATACTGATTAATGTCCTGGATCGTTTTTAAATTAGGTTCATGAAGGCCATTACGGACATAGTTTTTCCAGTCAGGCTGTTTGCTGGAGACGAGCACATTCCATGTATTGTTCGAAACGAATGTGCCGGACCCAATCTTAGTTTCCAATAATCCGTCTGCAATCAACTCATCTATGGCTGTGATGATGGTACTTCGGTTTACACCAAATGAGTCGGCCAATGAGCGTTGTGATGGAAGCTTAGTACCAACTGGCCATTCCCCTCGTGTAATTTGTTGTTTGATCCAATCTACTATTTGTTGGTGAAGTGATTGGTCGGAAGTCCGGTTTGGTCTCCATTCGATAAACATACGAAAACCACTCCTTTCATGTTCTATATTCATCATAAATTGGTTGGTTTGAAAACCAACCAATTGGATGGTCAATTCCTTTGTTTTTTTCATTATACTGAATATGAAGGGAGGGGGTATTCGTATGGGGCCATTTTTTCACGGATTATTATTGGCATTAGGGCTGATACTTCCGTTAGGAGTGCAAAATGTATTCATTTTTAATCAAGGAGCAATCCAATCTACAATAAAAAAAGCATTGCCAGCAACGATCACCGCTGCAATTTGTGATACAGTGCTCATTCTGTTAGCTATTTTAGGTGTTTCGTTGGTTGTCATGCAATATGATTGGCTGCGCCTTACATTAATCATAATCGGAGTTATATTTTTATTGTATATGGGTTTTCAGATTTGGTTTGCCAAATCGAATGCACAGTCAGGTGCCCAATCCATGCAGATGTCGACCAAAAAACAAATTGTATTTGCCCTATCCGTCTCATTACTGAATCCGCATGCAATTTTGGATACGATAGGTGTAATCGGTTCGAGCTCACTTGTTTATTCAGGAAAAGATAAAATGATTTTCACCATAACGTGCATCTTTGTGTCTTGGTGCTGGTTCCATGGACTATGTCTAGCGGGGCGATTGCTGAAAAAGGTTGATACATCTGGAAAATTCCTTGGAATAGTAAATAAAATTTCTGCAATCATCATTTGGATTACAGCTCTCTATATGGTGAAATCACTTTTTTGAATCAGATGAACGTATTCGGACTAGACCATGCCAGGTATTCAAGAGTTTAAAAGTTACAGGATGCTTATGTATAAAAAAAGGGGAATGCATATGCATTCTCCCTTTTTTTGCCTTGATAAGCAAACAACCTGCCCTCATTCATCTTCATATCGTGAGAGCGGTTTATTGAAGAGCAACCAAGTCCTTGATTTCTTCTGTGGAAAGTTCGGTGATCCAGTTGTCACTGCTGATGATCTCGTCGTTCAGGGCTTGCTTTTTATCAAGCATCTGGTCGATTTTTTCTTCCAGGGTCCCTGTGCAGATTAGCTTATGAACGTGAACGAAACGCTGTTGCCCAATTCGGTAAGCACGGTCGGTGGCTTGATTTTCAACAGCTGGGTTCCACCAGCGATCATAGTGAATCACGTGGTTTGCTTCCGTAAGATTAAGACCAGTGCCGCCTGCTTTCAACGAGAGTATGAAGATGGGGAATTCCCCATCTTGGAATCGGGTGATCATTTCATCACGCTGCTTCTTGTTCGCACTCCCGTTCAGGAACGGCACTTCAAAGCCATATCGTTTTTCCAGCAATTCTTTAATCATATTGCCCATCCCGATATATTGTGTGAAAATGAGACAGCTTTCATCCTGTTCGCGGACAGCATCGATAAGCTCGGTCAGCTTCTCTAGTTTGCCTGATCGGGTAGGCGCCTTCATGATGTTTTCCTTTTCCGTCTCTTTTAAGTAAAGAGCTGGATGATTGCAAAGTTGCTTGAGCTTATTCAGCATCTGAAGGATGATGCCTTTTCTTTCAAAGGCAGACAGTTGTTCGATATCAGTGAATGTATCTTTTATCAGTTGTTCATACAACGATGCTTGCTCAGTGGTAAGCGGTACGAATTCCTTTTGTTCTTGCTTATCCGGAAGATTAAGAGCGACTTCTTTATCGCGTTTTGTACGGCGAAGTAAAAATGGCTGTATCAAACGCTGCAATTCCTTGATTTTACCCTTCTGTTCATCACGCTCAATGGTCGCCACATACTTTTCCTGAAACTGACCTAGCGTTCCGAGATAACCTTTATTGATGAAGTCGAAAATCGCCCATAGCTCACTTAAACGGTTTTCCATCGGCGTACCCGATAAGGCGATATGATGTCTGCCATTTAGCTTGCGGACCGCTTTGGATTGCTTCGTTTGGGCATTCTTGATGTTTTGTGCTTCATCAAGGATAACGCTGCTCCAATGGATGGAGGCCAGTTCAGCCACATCTTGGTGAGTCAGTCCATATGATGTTAAGACAATATCATGATCGGCTGCCAGTTTAGTAAATGTTTCACCTTTAGCACGATTCGATCCGTAGTGAAGGTGAACTTTAAGTGATGGTGCGAATTTTTCCAATTCCTTTTGCCAGTTGCCAAGCACCGATGTCGGGCAGACGATGAGCGCCGATTGTACAGAGACGGATTCAGGGGCAGTGGTAATGACCTCAGCCTCATCACTGCTCTCTGCGCTACTATCCTCTTCGACGATGATCGGTTCTCTCTTTTGTTCGTCCCTGGGGGCGGTGGGCAGCTCTTTACCGGCTCCTTCTTTGCCTTTCACATGAAGTAGGTAGGCAATCATCTGGACGGTTTTTCCAAGTCCCATATCGTCGGCTAGACAAGCACCAAAACCATGCTCCCTTAAAAAAAGGAGCCAGCTCATGCCAAGTTTTTGATAGGGGCGTAAATCACCTTGAAGTGCATTAGGGACGGGCAGGATGGATATGTTTTTGGTTTCCCGGAGTCTTCCCACCATTTTACGAAGCTCCTGGTTCAATTCAAATTGAATCCTGAGCATTTCGTCGTTTTCAGAATCGTTATCGCCATCTTCATTTATGCCATTCAACAGTTCCTGCTGCAGCAAGTCAGTCAGTTGGATGCCTTTTTCATTAGCTGTTTCCATCAGCTCCTGAATTTGTTTAATGAAAGCTGGGTCAAGCTTGACCCATTGGCCGCGGATGAAGACAAGCCGCCTTTTTTCATTGACGAGCTCCTCGAACTCCGCCTCAGTGAGCTCTTTGCCATTTAATGAGAACCGCCAATCAAAGTCCATTAAAGCTTTTAACCCGACATAAGACGGACCGCGGCTCGATTGGCTCTTCACTTTCGCCTTGACCTTCAATGAGGACTCCTTCAAGGCAAGCCACCACGATGGAAGGAGAATTTCGACGCCAAGAAACAGGAGCTTTTCGCTTGCGTCGGTCAAGAACTCCCATGCATCAGTTTCGGAAAGCTCCCTTTTCAGACGGCCATTCTCCCCAAGCCAAGGCACAACGAGTTGCCAGCGTTTCGTAGCACGCACCACTTCACTTGCATACTTATTCCAGCCGCGCGGCAGTTTTTTTCCTGTATATGTTTCAATGATATTCTCATCCCTTTTGGAACGAAGGGTAACATCGAGTATCCAAGGCCCATTGCCATCAGGAGGCTCAGTTAAACGGAGACCTATAGTGAATGGTTTGGGATCGGGTAGGGTACCGAGCCATTCCTGCCAGCTGTCTTTGTCAAAAAAGGCCTGCAATTCTTCGGGAGAGAGTCGTGTATCCTTTAATGCCCCGACGGCTTCACTCCATTTATGCTGCATGGGTGAATAGTTTTTTAAATACATATTAGCGGCACCGTTATACCACTTTTCGATAAATGTACGGTTTGTTTCCAGTTCAGGTGAAGGGAGATCCAAAGATATTTCTTCTTCCCAAAAGGAAGGGACGAATTCCTCTTCCACTTCTTCCGGCAGCTTCCAGCCGATGGAGTCCAACTGAAGATTAGTGAAATCCGGTACGGGGATTCCAGCTTCAATGGATTCATGAAGAACGGGAGCTGCTGACAGGCAAAGGGAGGATATCTCGGACCATTCCCATTCTATGAAGGAGTTAAAGCTTTCCCTCGCAAAAAAGTTGAGAAGCCCCCAAGCGTCAAGAATGAATACTTGATTTCCATCCACTATATCCGTAGTCATTTTAGTACCATAAAAGCTTGCGTCATCCCAGTTGAATAACAGCCTGCGTATATAATTCGTAGTGAGGAAGGTATTCTCTTCATTGACGACACCAAGGGCGTAAGTTCCGTTTTCGAGAGCCGCTATTTTGATTTTTAATTTTCCTGGATTAAACATCGATAAGCTTACCCCTTTTTAGTTCTTCTTGGAAAGCGCGAAGCCGTTTGGTTGAATCTGCTACATAAAGTATATAACGTTCGAATACGTCTTCCTTTTTGCTCTTTTTATAGATGGTGCGCATCCTTTTCAAATAACGGACAGCTTGCTTATAAGCAGGCCGATTTTTCAAAGAAACTTTTTCCTGGACCGCATGATAATAGAGGGGCAGGATTAGTTCCGGTTCTTTTGAGACCACTTCTTTGATGGATTCACTGCTGATTAAGTCAATGCTGATTTCTGAGTAAATATGCATCTCCACCCATTTTTTATATTGTCCTTGTTCAAAAAGGAAATTTGCATAGTTCCAATAGCTGTGCGGAAGGGTGGCCCTGTAAAATTTCTCAAGCAAATCGGTCCGTTTTAATTTATAACAGCAACTGTTAATTAAAGTCGTAAAGGTCCGGACGAAATCCACCCGTTTATAATAATCGGATAAACCGGCAAGGAACTCCTGGACATTATTATTGATGAATTCAATGAAAGGAATGGCCCGTGACCGGTTTTCGGATTCAGCCAGGAGATTCAGCCAATAAAAAATGTATGGACAGGCTTCCTTCTTCAATTCATGAAGAAGCTTAATCGCTTGTTTATCATGGTTATCCAAAAGGGATAGGTGAATGGCTGCGAGGGAATAGGACGTCCTCTCAGTGGTGCCCATATACTTCTCGGGAAGTTCTTTATTGATTCGTTCCAGTTCCTCTTTACGCCATGAGGAGTTGGAGAATAAGTAGCTCCATATCTCCCGGTAGAGGTCGATCTTTTCGTATTCCAGGCCTTCTCCTCCATCCAGAAGTTTAGCTACATCTTCCTTGATGCTGAAAACGAAGGGATCAAAGGCGAAGGGCCTTGCTTGCCTGCTGAGCGGCTGTACCGTTTCATGCAGCTCTTCTGCCAGGTCGATGGCAAGTGCATAAAAGACCCTGATCGTTTGCGTTTCACTTTTATGCAGCTGAATCATTCTCAGTGTCTGCTGCATTGTGCAAAATTGCGTAACGAAATGATAAAGCAATTTCCATTCCCTTTCCATTGGAGCTTTTGAGCTAAGGCGTTTAAAGTAAGTTTGTATATGATTTTCAATCATATAAGTAGCCTCGCCTATATGAGGCTCGACATGTTCCGCAAAGGCATCATTGACGAATTGCTTCCATGATGGATAGCTTTTATCTAAGATGATGGATTTCCCTGCCTCCTGTTTAAGTAATTCACTTGCCCGTTTCACCTGCTGCAGTGCTTGGGCGGGTGAGGTGTTTTTTGGTGCTTTCCATTCGCTCAGCCATTCGGAAACACTAGCGTGTTCAGAATATGCAGAAAAGAAAACGGCCATTTGATGCCGGCAAATGAACCTTGAATCACATGTACAGCTTCCATCCTGAGGGAAGAGGAGATTCAGCCTGGCCTTAAAGCGTGTCTCATCCTGTACCTCAGCCGCAATCGTATCCACCGCTTCTTCTTTAATATCAACGAGCCCCTGACGGTATAACTGGAGCCCTTGATTCACCACATCCGAATCTTCAGGATCCCCGGCCTCCAAAAATTCCGCCAGCCGCTCCCCAACTAACAACAACTCCCGCTCCATACTCTCCTCCTTCAGGGACAAGCCCTGTTTACCAAAAATATATTTTTGTATGATCAAGAACCATTAGTACTTTAACTTATCGTATACCGCCTCGGGTTACCGAGGATTTACATTCTGGGCACGGCATATATATGACATCCCGAGATCGAATGCTGGACTATGGCCGTTTTCTTTACGTTCCAATCCATATAATCGAACAACCCATCACAGATTCTGGCCGTATATTCATAAAAACCCTGTAAAAGTCAATATCGTCAAAAATCCCCTTGAATATAAGCGGTTCGGATATAAACAGGAATAACTGGCAATCACGTTAACATGCCTGAAATCCTTCATCCTCATTACGCTTCACAAAACTAAGTGATGAGGGGCCGGAACCTTTTAAAAGTCCGTTTTTTGAAGCATCTCTTTATTATACTTCATTTTGACTTGGAATTTAAAATGTAGAATGGTGGTTTTGAAAATGATGAGTGTGAGATTATACATATTCCTGGTGAATGGGAAGAGCCATTCCCGTGGGAATGGCTATAAAATATAGAATTAGTTTATTTTCATTTCGTTCTTCCAACTGTCCAACTTTTTATTGATGAATGTAACAAAGGTATGATTATTTTGTAAATTGAATAGAAACGCTGACTTTTCCAAGTACTCTTTTGCTTCTTCAAAGTTACCCACGAGTTCAAAATTGTAACCTAAATGGTAATGTAAATCCGCTAAAGCATATAATTGATCATGTTCGAGGCACCACTTAATGGCATCTTGGCAGCAGGTAATGGACTCTTCGTATCGGCCCAGGCGTGTTAACACTCTGCCAAAATTATAGGATAGGCGGGTCTTTAGTGTTTTATCCGTCAAAAAGGGCAGGGCTTTCAAGTGATCTAAAGCTTTCCTTAACAAGGCGAATGCATTTTCGTACTGTTCTTCGGCAACATACATTACGCCAAGACTGCTTAAGATTTCAAGCTCCCGTTCAGAATAAATTTTATCGGTCGTATGAGTAATGGCGATGGCCCGATTGATGAATTCTATGGCTTTATCTAAATCTTTATTTTTTTCATATTCGTATATTCCCTTGTGCCAAAGAATCAACTGATGATTCTTTTTATTCTGAAGAAAGAGGGGACTGTTTTCCTCAGCCTTTACAATTTGCTGCATTTCCTCATAATTTCGGGTTCTTCTGGCTATTTTTAATTGATATATCACTTCTTCCACGTAATCCAGCCTAGGGGTCATTCCAATATCGAAAAAATAGTTTACATCAACGCCTAAACGTTGGGATATTAAGTAGAGAGTGGATGCATATGGATAGACATCGCCCTTTTCAATCTTACTGATCTGTGCTTGAGTACAAATACCGGATGCCAACTCTTCCTGGGAAAGCCCGATTTGTTTACGTAGCTCTTTGATCTTTTGTCCAACTGCAAAAAAATCCATTTTGATTCTCCTTAAAATATGCCTAGAGTTATATTTTGTTATGAAAAATCGGTGAAAGCGGTATGTACAGGTCCTGAACGGTTTAAATAGATTCTTTAGTCGAAATATATGGTTTTAAGAATTGTGGTTAAATATAACTATAGAATTATTTTCTATTTTAACCAATATTTTTTTAAAAGAAAAGGAGGAATGACCTATGAAAAAAAGTACTAAAGCATTAGTCGTATCTTTTCTTATCATCGCTGCTTTTGTTATTGTCCCAAGCGAATTACCAGGCCTTTACGCAGAACTTCCAGGTTTATATAAATAAGTATTGAAGCTTCTCTATCAATCATTCAAGCATCTTCAATTGAAGATGTTTTTTTATTTTCATTAAAATGATTATTCTTTTGCGCATATTCCTATAGTTATAATTATCCATGAAATGGGAGTGTAAGGTCCATTTGGTAGGTGGGGAAGAAACGTAAGCGTAGTTTGTAACGCCTATTTCCTTTTAATGATTTTGTTATAGTGTAAATAACAAAACGGAGAGAGGTGTAAAGTTAATGATTGATATTAATATGAAAGTTCAACCCTCTTTTTACGATGATGAATGTGCCATTGTGTTTTCTTTTTATTTTGATAAGGCAACCAGGAAAATTGGTGAAGCTGTGGTGTACACATGCCAAAAATCAGATGAAAAAGAATACAGCCAAGATCATATAGATACAGATGTACAAGAAAAAATCGCTTATCTTAAAGAGTTTTCCATTGTAGATGAATATCAGGCAACCTCGATGGAGAAAATTCAACATTTCTTGAATGTAATCGGTATCAAGAAATGTGTAAAGCACAACCTTCAGGGAAATGAAATCGCATTTTAAACGATAAAAACTCATGACATCCCACATGTCATGAGTTTTTACCATTTAAATGAGAGTTTTGAGCATTCATTTTCTTTTTGATGAAATCGCTCATTTGTTTCCGTTCACTTGGTTTAGCGTTATTTGATCTTTCAAAAAATTTAAAGTGTTGTTTATTACTATCGGTTTTCATGATGTCTCTCCTTTGCTTTTTTTTATTTACCCATTTCTCATTATTTAAAACATGATTTTCATGATAAAGGGATAAATTAATGAACAAAAGATTTCATAATTATTCCTATAGTTATATTTTCATCTGTGAATCCGTGTATATAAGGATTTATAAGATGATAATAACAGGTAAAGCCCAAATATGGAGGAATTTCGTGTTTTATCATACTTAAAATAAATGCTAAAATGGTCCGAATATCGGATTTTCATTAGAAACATCAGTTTCTAGTACCCTAAAGTGAAGAGGGTTGAAGAACTCTTTTCGATGGCCCCCGAGCACTTGCTTGGGGGATCTTTTTTTTGGATAATTTGTCCACTTTATTTCTATAATATGTTTCGTTTTGTTTGTATATACATGGGTAAATATAAGAAACAAGATGAATTAACCTGTGTTCATCGCAGTTTAATCGGAGGAATATATTTTATGGATGTGAAAGTAAAGAATGATCCCACGAAGCGAACTTTCCAGCAGTACATTTTTCCATTTACGCTTGAAGGTAATAAGATTGAAAAATTTGTGGAAAAGTTGTTTGAGGACAATTTCGTTTTTTTGAACCTGAAAGATATGGAACAACAAGATCAATTTTACGGCGGCCATAAAGTTTCGCACCGTAAACTGGAAAAGTATTTCATGCCTTACATCGAGCCGATTTTATTTCCGGGTAATGCCAAAAAGAAGGAAGGCTTACGGCGTTTCACGAAAAAACTGGATATTGAATGTACCTTCGAATCACCCTATCTGAATACCCCATTTATTATTAACTCTATAGATATCTTCATATGCCCATTTCATATTGGCATGATGAATCTTCGTGTTACTTTACCTGAAGGGCTTGCACATGATGATGTGCTTTATTTTGGCGATACATTCCGAATCCTCGAACCGATTGCTGATGATGAGGAAAAAACGAAAGTAGGCTATCGGAAAAATCAGTATGAACAGGTGAAGGATTTCATTTTCAATGAGCTATTGCCGCCAATTGAGGAATATATGGATGAAGAACAAGCAGACCCGACATATTTTGGCAGTTTGCCCTTCTTCATCGATGAAAGAATGTACGTGATCAGTTATACTGCATTTCCTGAGGATCGTGAAATTTCTAAAAATGACTTATTCCGGATCAGTGAGCTGAACGGGTATGACAATGATGGTGTGCCATATATAGGCGCATTAAACCCTGATTATATAGAAAAGTATTATGAAGGAAGGGTATATGACAGGTGGGGCAAGGAAACCTATTATATAACTAGCATGTATCATTTCGCATGTGTCACGAAAGCGACAGGTAAACTGGAACAGGAACTGGCGAGCGAAATGTATGGCCAGCATTTTTATACAGTGTTGCTTTTCTTCTATTATAAAATCGTACTGCTTAAATTGGCTCATGAACATTCCCAGATTGATGTGGAAAAAGATCAATCGGATACGGAACAGCTGATTTACATGATCACTGAGTTTTCTGCAAAGTACTTATTCACTGAAGTTAATAGTACGGCAATCGGTAAAGAGCTATTCAAAAAAACGGATGAAACCTTCAGGATTGCGCCTCTCTACAGAGAAGTGAAGGAAACTCTTTCCTACCTTTATCAAAATCAGGATAAACTGTCTGGGAAAAGCAGTAATTATCTCTTGCAAATACTAACGATTTATACGGTTGTCTCCGGGATATTCGGAATGAATCTATATATTGAAGATTGGAAAGGGAATTTACCGTGGAAAGCTTATATGCATTACACCTTATACGAATGGGTAGCTGTCATTGTGACGACAAGCGGCCTAGTCATTTCTTGTATCCTGGGCTTTTTCTTCTTGAAAAAATGGCTGCAAGAGAAAAAAAGCCGAAAAAAAAGAATGCTTTAAAGTCCTGTACAATATGTACAGGACTTTTGTTTTAGAAAAAACATGGTTAAATAGAAAAATGAAGAAATTCGGCATGCAAAATCCCCCATTCCCCTAATATTTTGCTAAACTATAGGTATATCATTCTAACTATTCATTAGGAGGAAATCATGAAGAAACTAGCTTTAGTTTCCAGCTTATTGTTGATGAGCGTTTTGTTTCTGGCCGGATGCTCGGATGAGCCAAGTCCGGAAGATCGCTTTGCGGCATACACGAAGCTTTGGAATAAACAGGATTTTGCGAAGATGTACGAGTATCTGTCACCTGAGACAAAGAAAGAAATCAGTGCGGATGAATTTGAGAAGCGTTATGAAAAAATCTATACGGGCATAGAAGCCGACCAATTAAGGGTGGACTATAAACAGCCAAAAGAAGAAAAAGATCATAAAGATGGAGAAAAGGTAAGCCTTTCATATACCGTTGATATGTCCACTATGGCGGGTGCTGTCAGCTCTGACCATAAAGCGACACTTGTCAAGGAAGGGGAAGGCGAGGAAGAAAATTGGTACATCAAGTGGGATGAAAGTTACATATTCCCTCAATTGGAAGCCGATGAGAGGGTATCGGTTGAAACGTATCCAGCCATTCGCGGGGAAATTGTCGATCGAAATGAACGCGGCCTTGCCATGAATGGAACGGTAGCAGAAGTGGGAATCGTGCCAGAGAAAATGGCCAACGAATCTGAAACAGTTAAAAAGGTCGCTGGAATCCTCAATATGTCCACCGACGAAGTGAATCAGAAATTAAAACAATCATGGGTAAAGCCAAGCTATTTCGTGCCCATCAAGAAAGTGTCAAATGATAATACCGCAACCTTGGAAAAGCTATTGAGCATTGCTGGGGTATCTGTCAATAATACGGAAGAGCGTATATATCCGTATAAAGAGGCTACTGCCCATCTAATTGGATATGTCGGTGAGGCATCGGCCGAGGATCTGGAGAAATTGAAAGGAAAAGGATATACCGCAAGTGACGTCATTGGCAAGCGAGGTCTTGAGGAAGTGTTGGAAGCTCGGCTTAAAGGTGAACCTGGCGGTAAAATCTTTATTAAAACCGAAGATGGCGAAGAAAAAGTGATTGCTGAAAAGCCTGCTGAAGAGGGAGAAACAATTACCTTGACCATCGACGCTGAGCTTCAAAAGGATATCTACAAGCAATATAAGAACGAAACCGGATCGGCATCGGCAATTGATCCGAAGACAGGCGAAACGCTTGCACTTGTTTCAAGTCCGTCATTCGATCCTAATAAATATATTTTCGGGATAACAAAAGCGGAACAAAAAGCGCTTGAAGAAGACCCGAGAAAACCACTTTTGAACCGCTTCAGTTCGACGTTTGCACCTGGTTCAACCATTAAGGCCATCACTGCGGCAATCGCTTTGAAAAATGGTGTGGACCCGAAAGAGTCGATCAATATCCAAGGGAAAACGTGGGCCAAATCGACATGGAAAGATCATTCCATTACAAGGGTGTCGGACCCCGGTGTTCCAATCGATATGGAAAAGGCATTAATTTATTCAGACAATATTTACTTTGCCCAAAAAGCTTTGGGGCTTGGAAAGGATAAGTTCACAAATGGACTCAAGGCATTCGGATTTGATGAGTCTTTGAATTACGATTATCCGATCAAAGCATCGAGTATCGGTAAGATTGACAGTGAGGGACGCTTGGCAGATGCCGGATATGGTCAAGCGCAAGTCCAAATGAGCACGCTCCATCTCGCCATGACCTATTCAGCCTTCTTGAATGAAGGAAACATCCTGGCACCTTCGTTAATAACGGGAGATAAAATAGAAAAGAAAATATGGAAAGAAAATGCGATATCAGCAGACCAAGCATATCAGGTCACCAAGTTGCTGACACAAGTAGTGGAACATCCTAAGGGAAGCGGACATGGAATAGATGATCTTGGCATCAAAATCGCTGCCAAAACGGGAACTGCTGAAATCAAGGCATCCAAAAATGCTGACGGAACAGAAAATGGCTGGTTCGTTGCCATGGACACAGAAGACCCGGAACTTCTGATGGCATGGATGATGGAGGATGTAAAAGGACGAGGCGGCAGCCATGTCGTTGTCGATCATATGAAACCGGTATTGAAGAAGTATCTGAAGTAAAGAAAAAAGTCACCCATCAGCAAGCATTCACCATTGAAAAGCAGGACATGGTTTCTTCCATGTCCTGCTTTTATTTTTTTACACGTTATGGATCCCAATTTGTTACGACAAAAAAGCTGGACTTGAAGGATAATGAGTCGTACTTACAGAATGTAAAAAGAGAGTTCAGTAACCTACAAGTAAACCGCAATTCCAATGTGGTCCTGAAATCATGATTTCTGCAGCAGTGACACTCCAGGCCGTTATTTTTCTTTTGCCAATGGATTGAACAGGATTAATTCAAAATCTTAGAAAGATAAATGGAAAAGGAATGAGGATGAAAAGGAATGGGAAGTTTAAAGTATTTGTTTATCGCTTTCTTTATCATTTTGTTTGCATTTCCTTCTCATGAAGCAACGGCAGCGGAAGCGGAAGAGAATGCAACGATGGAAGTGAAACTGAAGAATTATTTGGGGAATAGAACCAGCGTTAAAATAACGGCAACCGGGGACTACCGTACTTCAGGGGGAGAGATATTCATCAAGGGTGGTGAAAAGCTGACTTTGAAAGTGGAGTCGGCTGAACTTGCCGTTTACAAAGGTTTTAAGAAAACGGGATCTTATGCTTCCTTTAAGGTAATGCCAGTTAAACCCAATGCTTCATTGTCCATAGACGGCCGTCCGTATCAAGGCTCATTTTCATTTACAGCGGAGGACGGTTACATCCGGCCAATCAATCATGTTTATATTGAAGATTATCTAAAGGGCGTTGTCCCGCTGGAGATGCCCGCACTATGGCATGCCGAAGCCTTAAAAGCACAGGCGATTGCCGCCCGGACTTATGCACTTCGCCATCAATCCACAATAATTGATGATACGGTTTCTTACCAAGTATATGGAGGGGCTGCCGGCCACTATCGAACTAATTCAGCCATTGAACAGACAAAGGGCATGGTAATCAAACATGATGGCGAAATAATCGAAGCGTTCTTTTCCTCAAGCAATGGAGGAATGACCGAATCGAATTCAAATGTTTGGTCAAGTGGCAACCCTCTTGCGTATTTATCTATAAAACAAGATTTCTATGATCCGAAAACCAATTGGGCGATAACGCTGGACAAGCAGCAAATCGACCTGTCAAAAATAGATTTATCCAAACCGGAAGAATGGTGGACAAGTGTAGAGGAAAAAGATAAAACGGTTGTGCCGAAGCTGAAGGTTTGGCTGAAGAATAATGGATATGCGAAGAAAGATATTAAAATAACGGAGATTCCCTTGTTAACATTTACAGATGAAAAAACGGGAGGCCGTGTTACGAAAGGCTCCATCCAACTGAATTTCTATGTAAGGGATCTCGTTGATGACAGGGGAAAACTTTTGCAGCAAACGGTTAAGCTTACTAATGTAGAAGCCTCCAAAGTCAGGGGTATGGTGGGGCGAGAGGTGATGAAAAGCTATCTGATTGACCATTCAGCCTCCGGTCACTCCAAAATTGCTATTGAAGGGTCTGGATATGGGCATGGTGTCGGGCTAAGTCAGTTTGGAGCGAAAAATAGAGCAGAAGCAGGACAATCATATCAAGATATTTTGGGGTTTTATTATCCTGACACAACTATAGAAAAGGAATATGGACCAGGTGCTGAATCTAAAACGGATCTTGTCGTAAAGTCGGAACCGAATTCAGTAAACATGAAAGCGAAGACGGATCATATAAATGATGAGGTTGGAATCACATATTCCCTGAAAGAAGATGCTATGGTAACCCTCACGATTAAAGATGGTAAAGGTAAAGCCTTAGCTACCCCAGTCCGTAACCAAACCATGAAAAAGGGTACCCATTCAGCAATCTGGAACACAAAAGCGGTAAGTAACGGTACATATAAAGCAGAAGTATCAGCAATGGACCGAGGCGGGAATGAAGGCTTGGCAACAACTGCGATTAAGATCAGTAGAGATACGTCGGCACCGAAAATCACCGATGTCAACACATCGGGTGATTACAGTACCGAGAAAGCGAACATAACGTATACAATTAATGAAAACGCTAATGTAACAGTGGAAATCAAGAACAGTAAAGGTAAGGTTGTCGGCATCCTTTCTGAAAGGCAGTTCAATAAAGGCAGGCAATCAGCAACCTGGGATTTCAAAAATATGTCCAACGGGATATTTACAGTGAAAATCTCAGCAAAGGATGAGAGTGACAATCAGAAAACCATTTCAACGAAAGTCTCGATTAGGAAGACGACGGGAATAGTGACAGCAAGCGAATTATCTATTAAAGAAAGTAGGAATGCATCTTCTGAAACGGTCGGAAATCTATACAGGGACCAAGCCGTAACGATCCTGGCTCAACAAGATGAATGGTATAAAGTGAAAAAGGGAAGCCAAATTGGGTATGTATTAAAAAAACATGTAAAAAAATGAATGGTGGGACGTCACGTATGGCGTCTTTTTTTTGATCTTTTTTATAAATGGTATTAAGGTTCTTCATCAAGTGTACGAGTAAACGCCGCAAACTCACGAGTAAAAGCACCAAATTCACGAGTAAAAGGCGCAAACTCACGAGTAAATGCAGCGAACTCACGAGTAAACGCCGCAAACTCACGAGTAAATGCTGCAAACTCACGAGTAAAGGCGTAAACTCACGAGTAAATGCACCAAATTCACGAGTAAAAGGCGCAAACTCACGAGTAAACACACCAAACTCACGAGTAAACGCCGCAAACTTACGAGTAAATACACCAAACTCTGGGATATCGAACAATTTCGTTAGTAATTACCCTTAAACTTCGGGAAAATTTCCCGAAACTTGAGCTAACGGACCTCAATAGATATGAATACCGAAAAAATCCAGTTAATGAGATAGAATTTTAAAAGAGGAATGAATGTATGTATTCATTCCTCTTTTGTTTTATGCTGACCGGGTGTGAACGGAACACCGGCGGCTTTTGTGATGATTTTCGAAATATCCGTATTTTCAATGACTCCATCAAAGGCTTCACTGCCTGGACCCGAGGCGAAAACGGGAATCATATTGGCTGTGTGCCCTCCTGTGGAACTGGCCGCCCGTATGCTTCGATCAGCTACACCCGCCTTATGATGCCTGGCGATGGTGCTTCCGATTTCCCAATCAATTTGATGCTGTGGATAGACAAGCGTTCTATTCTTTCTTACGTTATCGATGAATTGATCGACTTCCTGATGCGTAAGGGATATATGTGCATACTTCTTGAATGTTGAAACGACACTTTCTGGATTGATTTCATTATTTTTATCGAATGTAATCTGTTTGGACATATATTCGGATGAAACCCTGATTTTTTTCAATGCAGTGATATCCATTGTTTCAGAAGCGGAGGTCCCCATTGTTTCGTGGTCTGCAAGTACAACAATCAAAGTATCATTTCGATTTTTTGCCCAATTTACAACCTCTTTCACGGTTTGGTCAAATTCGATCGTTTCTTTCCATATTCCAGTAATATCGGCTGCATGCTCCATATGGTCAATACGAGCACCTTCGGCCATCAAGAAGAATCCCTTATCACCGCGGGATAAAATATCCATCGCTTTGGATGTCATTTCGGGCAGGGATGGCTCTTGAGAATGTAATACTTCTTTATCCAGTTTGAAATTCATATAGGTAGGGTTAAATAATCCTAAAAGTTTTTCCCGTTTATTAATGGAACTAAGTTCTTCTTTAGTCGTCGTAATCCCATAGCCAGCTTGTTTGAATTTAGCGATTAAATCTTCGCCATTCTGCTTATCCGCCTCGAAATAACTGGCACCTCCGCCGAGAATGACGTCGATCCGGTTTTCAAAGAGCTGCCTCGCGATATTTGCGCCACCTGTCCAGCGGTTAGGTACACTTGCACCAAAGGCAGCGGGTGTGGCATCGACCACCATATTGGTTGAGATGATCCCGACTTTTTTTCCATTGTTCTGAAACGCATCCAATACGCTATCCACCTCGGAACCATTGGCATCGACACCGATTGATTCATTGTTGGTTTTTATACCAGTTGCAATTGCGGACCCTCCTGCTGCCGAGTCAGTGACGTAATTATTGGCGGAATACGTGCGCATCAGAGCAACATGCTCCAGTTTTTCTAAATGGAGAACACCTGTCTTTCCATATTCCAATTGCCGGGCAATTTCTATTGCCCCTACCCCCATGCCGTCGCCAATCAGCAATATGACATTCTTGGGGGTGTTTTTTGTCTCTGCTTGAATAGGGGAGCTCATGCAAATAAAGCAAATAATAAGAACGAATAATCCAAAGTGATGAGGCTGTGTAAGTTTTAGAATGAATTTTCTGCTTGTCTTATTCATCTGTAATCCTCCATTGGGTGAAAGTCTTTCTATTATTTGTTTAAATCGATAAAAAATCCCCTCCCTGATATTCAGGATGGAGCTAATCTTTTTAGCACTGTTAGCTTTTATGGATGGGCATTCAGTTGCTTTTTACGTAATTTATCTTTCAAAAAAAGAAAGAATTTCTATATAATTACAATATGAAGGTGATAATTTATAAACAGTAAATAATTAACTGATATAATTTCACTAAAGTTCAATTGAAATAATAGGAGAGAAAACCCTATGCTATCCAGTATGAAAAAGTTCTTCCAAGAAGGTTCTAAAGACTTAAAGAGAATTTATAAGTTTGTAGAAGATGTGAATCGGCTAGAGGGTAAATATGAAAGATATTCAGATCTGGAATTAAGCGGAATGAAGGATAGATTTAAAAGCGTATTGGATGCTGGTGATATATTGGATATACAAGCCGAAGCTTTTGCGGTCGTGAGGGAGGCTTCTAAACGAGTATTGAATCTTAGGCACCATGATGTTCAGCTTGCAGGCGGTTTTGTCCTGAGTGAAAGGGGCATTGCACAAATGAATACGGGCGAGGGGAAGACGCTTGTCTCTACTTTGCCTAGCTATTTACATGCACTGTACGGTAATGGTGTCCATATTATTACGGCCAATGAATATTTGGCCAGACGTGATAAAGAGTTAATGGGACAAATTCATGAATTTTTAGGATTGACGGTTGGTTTGAACATTTCCCAAATGGGGCCTTCCGCAAAACGTGAAGCGTATGCGGCAGATATCACGTATGGAACGGCAACAGAGTTCGGTTTTGATTATTTGCGTGATAATATGGTTTACCGGAGAGAAGAAAAGGTTCAAAGAGGACACCGATTTGCCATTGTCGATGAGATTGACAGCATTTTGATTGATGAAGCGAGGACACCATTAATCATTGCGGGCAGGGCAAGCGACGGAACCGAGCTTCACCAGATCACGGCACAAATCATGAAGACATTTATAGAAAATGATGATTACGAGATTTTCATCGAGTCAAGGTCTGCCTATTTCACGGATCAAGGGGCTTCCAAGATTGAAGAGGCCTTTGGTATCGACAATCTGTATGGAATGGAACATCAAGAGTTATTACATAATGTTACACAGGCGCTAAAAGCCCATGCAATCATGAAATTGGATGTGGACTACATTGTCATCGATGGAAAGATTGCAATCATCGATAAATTCACAGGCAGGGTGATGGAAGGGCGAAGCTTCAGTGATGGGCTTCATCAAGCAATTGAGGCAAAAGAAGGCTTGGAGATTTCCGAAGAGAATGAAACACAGGCCATGATTACCGTCCAAAATTATTTTCGGTTATATCATACAATGTCTGGGATGACAGGCAGTGCCATGCCATCAAAGTCTGAATTCCAGGAAATATATCAGCTCCCCGTCATTGAAATTCCAACTAATGAGCCCATTATTCGAGTTGATGAGGTTGATTTGATTTATAAAGATGAAACCAGCAAAATCAACAAAATCGTCACGGAAGTAAAGCGGATTCATGATGGGGGAAGACCTATTTTGATCGGAACGACCTCCATTGAGCAATCTGAAAAAATTTCGGTTCAACTAGAGAAGGGGAAAATTAAACATCAAATCCTTAATGCAAAGACGGAAGAGGATGAAGCGGAAATCATCGCGAATGCCGGGCAAAAAAATCAAGTGATGCTGGCTACGAACATGGCTGGGAGAGGAACGGATATAATACTTGGGAATGACGTCAAGGAATTGGGCGGCCTTCATATTATCGGTACGGAGCGACACGAGAGCCGTCGGATTGATATGCAGCTAAGAGGACGTTCCGGCCGTCAGGGTGATCCTGGTTCAACACAATTCATCATTTCTTTGGAAGATGATTTGTTTGATTACTATGATGAAGATGAAATCGGACGTTATATCAAAAAAATCAAAACGGATGAAAATGGATTGGTGCTGAGCCCTGCACCCGATAAATTCGTTAAAATGGTTCAGGAAACGGTAGAGCAGATGCATCAATCAAGCCGTTACCATTTATTGAAGTTAGAACATGCATTAAATGAGCAGTGTAAAATCATCTATACAATGAGAGATCGGATTCTTGGTATGGAGCCTGGACGGATGTCGGCCATTTTACTTGAATATATCGAAAAATACATTACTCGGCTAGTGAAATATTACCCTGAACCTGATTCCTCTGCATTTATTGAAGAGCTTTCCCCTGTTTTCCTGTCGTTAGGTTGGCAGGCAAGTGATTTGCAGGATTTAGAAGGCCAAATTGAAGGAAAAGCGTTGGATGCTTTAGGTGAATTGGAATCGAGACTGGTGATCTTTCAAGACGATGCAGAATGGGGAAACCAGGTGCGCGCTTTCATGCTTCAGCATATTGATACAAATTGGATGAACCATTTGGATGAAATGAACAGTGTGAAGGAAGGCATTGGTTTAAGCGGATATGGTCAGCAGGACCCATATGCGTTGTTTGAAAAAGCGGCTCTCAGTCAATTCAACCTGCTATTAAGTAAAATTGAGTCGGAGATAAGCATCCGTTTTATGGAATATATGGAAAGCAATCAGGAAGATGCAGCTGCTTTGGAGGGTGAGGAACGATGAGTTTATTTGGAAAAAGGGATAATGCTGCTCCAGATGTACATGAATTATTAGTTCAGGATGACACCGTTCATACTGCCCTGATGTTTCACAAAGGGTGGGAAATTTCCAAGCAAGAGGAATATGTATATAAATTCCACCATCAAAGGCTGCCTGCATTAAAACCGAACCAAATTTCAATATCCGGCATCAAGCTGACTAGGGTGGAAGATGATGTAATCATAGTGGCTTTTCTGCGAAATTCAATAGAGAAAGCTGTCAGGTTTGATATCGTGGATTTACTGTTAGTGGATGGAGATGGAAAATTCCTCGCAAAAAAGACATTCGATCTTACAGAGCTTGGTGAGATTCCAGCACTTTCAAGCATGCCATGGAGTTTCTTATTCGAGGAAGGAGATATGTTGGCGGAATCGATTCCTGATGAAGGTTGGAAGATTGCTTTTGAATGGAAGAGAAAGTAGGAAAACAACCGCATGATTTATCGGCAACCGGTAGCTTTTTTTTTGCCGGAGTGCCAAAGCAAAGCCCTCATCATTAATCGTGATGAAGGCTTTTTTTATAAGGGAAGTCATTGTCATTCGTGCTAAATATTTATGCTGTTTTCAGTGTGCAATTTCTCATAAATGGCAACGCTAAGTAATATTTATAAGTAATCTTCCGCAATCAGGCTTAACTAAGGCTTGGAAATAATGAAGAGGAAAGTGGCAGGAGCATGAAGAATAACCTGAATCAACGATTGAAGGAGAGGCTATTTGAAATATTGTCATTTTCAATCGTGGCCATACTTTTCATTTATACGAATGATAGGATGGGTAACGATCTTTCTATTGGGATAATTACGATAATCATCGGTGTTGCCGGTTTTATTATTTATCTGAAGGAGTGGATACCGAATGGAATCGTAAAGGGCATCATTTTTTCAGTTTTCCTTCTTTCGATCATGGTCTTTTTCCTTGGGGACATCTGGTTTTATCGTTATTACTCGACACCTATAACTTCCTATATGTGGATGCAAAAAAGTAATCTGAATGGGCTTGGTGAAAGTATATTCAGTATGATGGAAATCAAGGATGCAATCTTTCTTCTGGTAGGCATTCCAATTGCCGAGTCATTTGTGAAGAAAAAATACCCCCTAAAGCATATGGCGCTTGTACCGGCAGTAATATTCCTGATGATAGCAGGATTAAAGCCGGTCAAGAATATTTTTATCGACAAAGTAGATATAACCCGGCGTTATGAGGCGAATACCTTCTTGAGAAACTGGGGCCCGATCGGTCATCACGCATTGGATACGTATGCCTATTTTACTGACTCGGGAAGGCATGGAATGTCTTCGGAAGAAAAGAAGGCCGTTTCAAACTACTTCAATAAAAAGAACAGGCAGGAAAATGCCCATTCAGGATCCTTGGAGGGGAAAAATCTCATTATCATCCAGGTGGAATCTTTACAGGCGTTTCCGCTATTTCAAAGTAGTGGCGGGCAGGAGGTCACGCCATTCATGAATGAACTGGCGAAAGGCGGGTTGTACTTCCGTCATGTATATCCACAGACGGTATTTGGAAATTCATCTGACGGAGAGCTTATCGTGAATACCGGACTATTTCCTTTAAAGCAAGGTGCGACCTTTTTTCGATTCCCTTATAATGATTTTCCGGGTCTTGCTAAGGAATTAAAGAAATCGGATTATCAAAGTTTTGCTTTCCATGGAGATGAAGAAGACTTTTGGAATAGGCAGCATGCATATCCCTCGCTAGGGTTTGATGACTATCTTTCCATAGAGGATATGCAGCAAGATGAGATGATTTCGATGGGCTTGGGAGACCGCAGTTTCTTCAATCAAAGCTATGATTTCTTAAAAGATAAACGAAATCCCTATTACGCTTTTTTCGTTACTTTGACCAGTCATGTGCCTTTTTCACTACCGAAAGAACAGATAAAATTGAAGCCCGAGGTTGGAAAAGAGAACAGTTACCTGACTAAATATTTTGAAGCAATTCATTATACAGATTCAGCCATCGGAGATTTCATAAAGAAGTTGAAGGATGACGGGAAATTGAAAGACAGCGTGATTGTCATTTACGGAGATCATGACGGGCTATTTTTAAAAGATAAACACGAGGTTGAAGCGTATTACGGGAAAAAAAATAGCGATGAAGAGTGGATTAAAAAATATATGCCCATTCCCGTGATCATTTATCAGGAGGATATGGAAGGAAGAACGATTGATAAGGTAGCGGGCCAAATCGATATTCTACCAACTCTATATGATCTGTTCAATATTAAGAGTACTTCATACTTTGGAGAGAGCATGCTGAATGGCGAAGAAGGCGATGCTTTGATATTAAAAGGGGATTATGGCTCTCAAATGAAAATAAATGAGGAAGGCAAGGTCGATCGATTTTCACCAGAAGACCAAAAGGAGATTGATCTGAGTGATCAAGTGATACGTTCCGATTACTTTAAACAAATGAAGGATTGAGAAAAAGGTAAAAAAAGAGGATGACTGATAAAAGCCATCCTCCATCCATTATAATCCCAGATGTGTTTTTACACGATTTTGGGCTTCAAGCTTTGTATCTTCTGGAACGATGTTGTACCAAACTCCATCTACCCGTTGATTGTCACCTTCAAGTGTATATTGTTCAATATTTTTGAGGGATGATTTGTAGTTATTTTGGATACTCAACATTTCATTGAAACTTAAATTGGTTTCCACGTTTTTACCCAGTGCTTCGAATATATCGTCATAATTGGTAAGTGTTGATAGGCTTGACCCTTTTTTCATGACAGCTTGGATAACCTGGCGTTGCCGCATTTGCCGTCCATAATCTCCGCGGGGATCTTCTTTACGGATTCGGGAATAAATCAAGGCCTCTTTACCGTTTAAGTCGATTGTGCCTTTGTTGAAGGTATATCCTTTATAGGCGAGGTCCATATCATTATTGACTGTGATACCACCAACAGCATTCACAATATCCTGAAAGCCTTCCATATTCATTTTGACGTAATAATCAATCGGAATATCCAAATAGGCTTCCACTGTATTTATCGACATGGCAACTCCGCCATATGCATAGGCATGGTTCATTTTATCATTTGTACCTTTACCGATGATCTCTGTACGCGTATCTCTCGGTAAACTCAATAACTCAATCGATTCTTTTTTAGGATTAACCGTCATGACAATCATCGTATCTGATCGGCCTGAGTCATTTTCTCTTTCATCCACACCAAGAATTAGTAATGAAAATGGATCTTTGCTTTTGAACTTGATGTCCTCTACACGCTTATCCGTTTTATGGGCTGTACCCTGCATAGTGTGAATCGCACCTGCTAATGATTGATAAACTGAAGCGCCATAAACACCTGCGCCAATGAAAAGGATAAGAAGGGTGAAGCCGATTATTTTAAACGTTTTACGTTTCTTTTTCTTTTTTTTATGTTCGGATCTCATTTAATATTCCTCCCTTAACCATCCCACAAAATGGAAGGTGTGAAAAAGTACCTAGTCGGTATTTTTAACTATACCTTTTTTTTGTCAAAAATAGAATAGTTTCTTTTTGTACTTAGAGTGCATATTTACCTTTTTTCATCCAAAAAAAACGAAGGATTCTGGAGAAACCGAATTCCTTCGTTGGCACATCATTCGAATGTTTCGTAAATTGTATAACCAGAGATAAAGAAGCTATGGTTCTTTTACATAAAATTGCCAGACTTTAAGAGGAAAGTCTGGCAAGTAAATCTTATAAACTTCTATAACCGATGATTTTACTTTTGAAATAAGAGTTTGAAGTAGTACTGATTGTTACTCCCTTACTTGATGAGGCATGTATGAATTCCCCGCCGCCCAAGTAGATTCCCATATGGCTTATCACTGCTTTATGGGAACCCGTTGCAAAGAAGATAAGATCGCCGCTTTTCGGTGAAGTAACTTTTTTACCCATATCATAATATGTGGAAGATGAAAGCCTGGGAACTTCATACCCAGCCTTCTTGAACGTATAGTAAATAAATCCGCTGCAATCGAAACCTGATGGGGAGGCACCCGCCCATGAATAAGGTGTACCAATTAATTTCTTTGCTTCGGAAACGAGCTTGGCCACTTTGTTCCCCGAACTTGGGGCTTCCACTTTTCCGTCATCGTTTTTATCTGCAGGGGCAGTGCTTGCCGACTTACTTAATTTTAGTTTTTGACCCACCCTGATTAAATCGGACTTTAACGAGTTGATTGATTTAAGCTGGGCTACAGTCAAGTTGGTTTTGTTGGAAATCTTGGAGAGAGTGTCACCTTTTACCACAATGTATGTAGACGAATTGGCTGTGGGAACATTGGATGGTTTGGAGCTGCTGGGTAAATCAATGGTAGTGGTGGTGGTTGATTTGGATACGATAAGTTTGGCGCCTGCATAAATTCTATCGGATTTTAAGTTATTCATTTTCATCAATTCAGCAAGTGTAAGGTTATGCTTGTTTGCTATCCTGGTTAAGGTATCACCTGAAACAATGGTATATGTGGTTTTCTTTGTTTTTTTCACGGAAACTGAAGAAGCATTTGATGTTGTTTTAGAGTTGGGTGTTATTAACTTTTGATTGATTCTCAAAAAGTCTGATCTTAAGTTATTAAGCTGTTTTAAGTCTTTTACCGTCGTATTATGCTTCTGGGCGATTTTACTTAAGTTATCACCGCTTTTGACTGTATATGTACCGGCAAGGGCAGGAGAAACAAAAGTCGAAGATAAAATGGCTAATGTCGAAAATGCGACAACACTTTTTTTCACGGTTTTCCACCTCTAATATGTCTTTTTCCCTATTCTAGCAAATTAAATGGATTTAAACATATTACATTTTTGTTACAAGGGGAAAATAGTAGTATTTTACTGGTTTATATTGGTGGGGTTTGAGTATTATAATCTACAATATTTTCTATATTGTGAGTCTTTTTTCACGTTGTTGAGTTTTGCGTTTCCATTTGTCTTTTGCTGTAAAAACGTCCCTGTTTTTAGGATGTGCATTTCCTTTGAGGGTTATTGAAAAAAATGAAAACCCACTTCGTTTCACGAAGTGGGTGGTTTTATTTAAAAAGGAAATCAACTAAATTCCTGCTTGAATTTCCCGTGGAGTATTCATTCCATTTTTGGTTAAAGGAAGCGATCTCCATCAATGAATGATCGGCGGCACGGATTTCCCTTAAGAGCTCTTCTGTGGTAGATACAACGGGTCCGGGCATGGAAGAAGAGTAATCCTCCCAGAATCCCCTTTCCTGCACATACTTTTCTAAGTCATATGCAAAGAATATCATGGGTCTTCCCAAAAAAGAGAATTCAAATGGAATCGATGAGTAATCGGTTATTAAAAGATTCGTACTGATCAGCAGTTGATTAATGTGAAAATCACTATTGACAGGGTAAATGAATCCCGGGAATTTATCTTGTAAATCATGCTCTGCTTTTACAGCTGGATGCAGTTTTAGTAATAACGCATAATTTTCGCCCTGAAGTTCCTTGTAGAGCAATTCCAAATCAAGTGCAATTTCTCCGTTTTTCAAACCGTCATTACGGAATGTAGGGGCATATAACATGATTTTCTTATGCTCAAGTTCTGGATACTTGGCCAGCAAAGCATTGCGGGCAGTTCTTTTTGATTCATCATTAAAAAAGAAATCGGTCCGGGGTATCCCAGTCCTTAGGATATGGGATGCCGGTAGTTGAAAACTTTCTTGATAAATCTCGGCCATTCTCTCTGAGCCTGCCGTAACATAATCAAATTTATTATATACCTCTAAAAATCTTTTCCTTGCACCGGCTGAACGGTTTTGAATGGAAGGGTCTTTTGCCCCGAATTGCTTAACGGCACCGGCCGCATGCCACACTTGAACACATGTCACTTGCTTTTTGAATGCAATAGCTGAAAGGAAGCCATAATAATTATCGATGATAATCCATTTTGATGTAGCCAGATGGTAAATCGATCGGATCATGGCAATGATATTTTTTGATTCAAACGGAAGGACGATGGTTTCCCCATCGTCCTTCACTTGTATAAAACTGCTCGATTTCATTAAAAATACTTTTTGAACGAAAATGTCCTGCTTGTCCATTTCATCTGCGATATATTGGCAATTGTCCCCAAATGATGTGACAAAGGTCGTTTTGTCATATAAAGGGAAAAGTTTAAAGATAGAGAATAAAACTTTGAAACAAAAAAGATAAATCCCTATCGCGAATTCTTTAGCCATTAGTAACTTGTAAAAGGTCATCTTTAATTTGGGAAGTCGAAATGCCGATTGTTCTTGGAAGGTAGACCACTTCACAAACTTCGGATAATTCATCGAATTGGCCTTTCCAGTCATCACCCATTACAAAGATATCTACACCTTCACGAACGATGTCTTCCCTCTTTTGTTCCCAATTGTCTTCAGGTATAACTTCATCCACATAGCGAATTGATTCAAGGATCATTTTTCTGTTTTCAAAGCTATGATAAGCTTTTTTATCTTTTAAAGCATTGAATTCATCCGTGGAAATGGCAACGATCAGATAATCCCCTAAATCTTTAGCGCGTTTTAATAGATTGATATGACCCCAATGAAGCAAATCAAAGGTTCCGTAAGTGATTACTTTCTTCATTTTTATTCCTCCTTTAAAACTCTTAAACTGTTATTCAATCAAATTAATATATATTTGGTCTATTAGAATATGAAATGGAACAATCAAACAGGCAGCTAGCATTTAAATTCTGCTTGTTGTTTTCCTATATTTTTAGGCAATGACATTCTCTTAATAATTATAACTTAATAGCTTTACAAATAAACCACAATTTTTTTACAAATAAACCACAATTTTTACATTGATGATTATTGTAAATATTAATTTTTAAGCTAAAATTAAATGTTGACTAATTTGTACTACTCTGTAGGGCATAATAAAGTGTCTATAGAAATGTATGGTTTATACTGAATGGTATTTAAAAATAATTTTCCATCATATTACTTTAAATAAGCTGATGAACGATATGATAAGAAAAATTTCATTATTCTTGCTGCAATCAGAATAAGCCATTCACAATTTTACCACGTTTAGGAGATAACAACTAGAGGAGCTTCATAAATCCCTGTTTTCTATTAGTGAAGGTGAAGTGGCAGAATCGTATGAAGGTCAGATGATGGGGCATGTATAGGCCGAAAATCTATCGCTTCACATTTTAGGGACCCAATTAATGAAGGGCAAGTAAATACAGTTGGCCTGTTTTAAAAGCGTTAACTTTAATGTCAAGAAGACTTCTATGGAATTAAAGAGACTTGTTTTTGCTATTCCCTTTCCATTCTGGCAACATGGAAGAACGTGCATATGATTTTTACGGCAGCACTTCCTTTGAGGTCTTATATTTACGGAATGTTTTTTAGTTTTAGCATAGTTCGTTTTCGACATTAATTAACCAATATTGTGTTTTTTGTTCATTGGAGGAATTATAAGGAAAATATGGGCAGTTTAACTGTCTGTTTAATGATATTGAGGAAAAACCGAAAAAAGTTTATGATTTTAAAGTACATTGAATGACTCATTTTTATTTAAATAATTTGTAATAGGTGGTCTAAAATGATTAAAAAGCTTCTTGGAAAAGGGAAAGCAAAAAAAACTCCTAAAATTAAGCTGAAACAAGTTCTGACCATTGTGCAAGAGGAAGATACGCTGTTGATAAAAGGGGAATTTTCAATAGAACATTATTGCGCAAAAGAACTATGGCTATATTCTAGGGAAAAAGAAGATCAAAAAATAAAAATAGCTGAATCGGTGAGTTCATCTAAATTTGAGTTTAAAGTAAATTTGAAAGATTTAATGCGGAAATTAGCAGATGATGAACCGACTGTTTATGACTGTTATATAAAGGTTTCCGTTCCAGTTGAAAAGCTGAGCCAAAAAACGATACTTAGTATCGAACATAAAGCTGATTATGTAGAAGTGAACGAACAGGTTAATATCGAATATCCAATTCGTCTAGGGCGCTTTCAGGAAACGCACACGAACAATTTGAGTATTTACAACTATGAAGATAAACAAAGTATACTCTCTATAACAAATAAAGGGAATTTATCTCTTTACTTCAATAAAGTCCCTAAAATTCAGATTAAGTCTCAAATTGAAAAAATCAAAAACAAATCGAAAACCATGCAAATTAATGGTCAAATTTTCACCAAGCATTCAAGAATCATAAAAGGTGAGGGCCTAGTAAAAGGAAGACAAAGTGATAAAGAATATCAGGCAAATATATCTTTTATTCATAATAAGGAAATGAATATTAAGAAATATGGACTGAATCGTTATATATATGATCTAAAAATGGATTTAGAACAATTAGTCAGTGCGGATTTGGAAGATGATGTATATGATGTTTACATGAAATTACATTTACATGATCAGGAAGAGCCGAAAATGGTACGCGTCGGAAGACCAACCACAAGAACTAAATTATTAACTAAAAAGACTGATGTCAGCTCGAATAATGGAGTTGCTATCGTCAATCCATATTATACCTTTAAAGCATCCAATTTATCTTTGGAAGTGTTTAATTTCTCTACTGAAAGTTATCGATATTTAAAAAGGATGATGGGGTGGAGGCGATTTCTAGCTTTATTTAAAAAGAAAAAGGATGTCTGGCTAATTGGAGAAAGAACTTATAAAGCCCAGGATACTGGATATCACTTTTTTAAATATATGAGGGAAAACCACCCTGAAAAAGAAGTGTATTATGTAATAGAAGAAAATTCCGTGGAAGCCAAGAACGTCGAGCCCTTTGGAAATATACTTTATTTCAAGTCAAAGGATCATATTAAAAAGACAATGGAATCGACACGTATCATTTCATCACATCACCCGGATTATTTATATCCTTTAAGAACATCTGAATTTAAAAATCGTGTTAAGGGAGTTAAGGTATTTCTTCAACATGGTGTTATGGGCACTAAGAATATGGTGGCAAACTACGGGAAAAATGCAGCCTCCGGTTTTAGTACGGATGTTTTTCTGGTAAGTTCAGACTTCGAAAAGGATATGATTGTAACGGATTTTGGGTACAACGAAAAAGAAGTATTCACGACAGGACTTTCGAGGTTCGACTCGCTGTTTAAGGATGATGTTTTAACAAAGCGGCAATTATTGATCATTCCAACATGGAGAGATTGGATTACATCCGATGAAATATTTTTGGAAAGCGAGTATTTCGAAAGGTATCAGAACTTAGTGAATCATCCGGTTTTACATGAGTTATCTAAAAATAATGGGTTTGAAATCATTTTTTGCCTTCACCCTAATATGCAGAAATTCACGTCCTATTTTAAAGATGCCCCAGTTCGGGTGATTAGTCAGGGTGAAGTGGATGTCCAAAGATTAATTAAGGAAAGTGCGATTATGATTACGGACTATTCAAGTGTAGCTTTTGATTTTAGTTTCCTGCATAAACCGGTTATTTACTATCAATTTGATAGAGATCGTTTCATAGGGAAAAGACCGTCGCATTTGGATTTGGATAACGATCTTCCGGGTGAAATCGTTGATGAATTGGATGAATTGTTAGGTGTAGTAGCTGAATATGTCAACACTGATTTTGTCATGAAGAAAAGGTATATGGATAAGGCCAACCGTTTTATTAAATATCGCGATGTCCATTCTAATTCAAGGATATTCGAAGTGATTCAAAATGCAGAAAAAGATCAGAATTCACTAATTAAATTATATAACCATCCGATATCAAAACTCATTATGAATCGATTTAGGAAAAGTGAAAAGTATTTCCCTGTCATGAAAAAAGTTTATAAAATTATGTCCAGGCTTATCCCGGTTGACCGGAACCTAATTCTTTTTGAAAGTGGGATAGGGAAGCAATTCGCCGATAGCCCCAAGTATATTTATGAAGAACTGGTCAAAAGGGATAATAAATATAAAAAAGTTTGGGTATATAATGGTAATTTACCGATAAAAGGCAAGAATACAAAGCTGATAAAACGCTTAAGCCCGGAATACTATTATTATTTAGCCAAAGCAGGTTATTGGATAAATAATCAAAATTTCCCTACCTATTTAAGCAAAAGGAAGGAAACGACATATATTCAGACTTGGCATGGTACCCCTTTGAAAAAAATGCTATTTGATATAGACAATATTCAAGGAAGAGACGATGGGTACTTAAATCGAGTGCATGGTGCAACGAGAACTTGGGATTATTTAATATCACCAAGTCCATATGCATCCAAGGCCTTCAGAAGTGCTTTCAAATATGAAGGGGAAATACTGGAAACGGGATATCCAAGAAATGATTTGTTTTACAGGGAAGATGCTTCAATAATTGCCAAGTCAGTGATGGGAAAATTGAAGATACCAAAAGGAAAAAAAGTCATCTTATATGCTCCTACATTCCGGGATAATCAAACTTCGAAAAACAATAAATTTGTTTTCGAGCTGAAATTTGATTTGGAAAGAATGAAGGAAGAACTAGGGGATGAATATATCCTGTTGTTAAGGATGCATGTTGTCATAAGTAATAATCTCAGCATCCCGAGCGAATTTGAGGATTTCGTGATGAACGTATCCAATTATTCAGATATTCAGGAACTTTACCTGATTTCTGATATATTGATTACGGATTATTCTTCAGTAATGTTCGACTTTGCTAATACGGCTCGGCCGATTTTGTACTACACGTATGATTTGGAAGATTACAGAGATAACATCCGTGGTTTCTATATGGATTTTGAAAAGGAAGCGCCAGGTCCATTTTTAAAAACAACTGAGGAGATTATCGAAACTATTACCAATATTGATGAAATAAACATGCAATATAAAGAGAGATATGGTTTATTTAGAGAGAAGTATTGTGGAATAGAGGACGGTAAAGCTACACAGAGAATCGTGGATAAATTTTTTAATGATTGATTCCTTAAATAAAGGGTATTGTTGCTTAAAGTAACTGGTAAATTGGCTGCCTGGTCGAAACATCTATGTTACCTCTAGATATAGAAGGAGAGGGATCGTATGAATTTCTTGGTACGTCAACAAGCGAGGGAACTTTTAAAGAGCGGTAATATTCCAATAAAAAATAATCCTGTAAGCTTAAGAAATAAATTTTTAGGAAAAGAAAAAAAAGTCACTGTAGTCACTGCTGCATATAATGCTGAAAAATTCATCAGGAAAACGATTGAATCAGTACTAAATCAAACCATGGGCATAGATCAGATTGAATATATCATCATTGATGATTGTTCGACTGATGGCACAAATAAAATCATTCAAGAGTATACAGCCAAATATAAGAATATCTGTTCAGTTACCCTTCAAGAAAATAATGGGTCACCCGGGACTCCGAGAAACATTGGAATAGAATTGGGAACATCCAAATATATAACTTTTTTAGACGCGGATGACTGGTTTGCACATGATGGACTGGAAAGCCTCTATAACATCCTGGAGGAAACCGGTGATGATTATGTAGTGGGCAAAACGGTAAAAGTTGAATCTGGGTCAGAGAGTGTCATCGGTGAGTTTGCTTCCATTAAAGAAAGAAGAAGCATCACCCCAATGGATGTTCCGCACTTTTTTTATCATATGGGTCCAACGGCCAGGATGATGAATCTGTCTATGGTTAAAGAAAATGAAATTGGTTTTCCGAATATGAAATTCGGTGAAGATAAATGGTTTTTTACTGATGTTTTCTTTAAAGTTAGAGCAGTATCAACTACTAAAAAACCTATTTATTATGTCAATAGAACGTCGGAAAACCCCTCTTCCTTAACACGTGTCACGAATGTGTTGGACAAAAGAAAAGCGGATATTGAAATAATAAAGTATATTCAATCCAAGGATGTTGCCATTGAGTTGAAAAGGGTGGCCCTAAACCGGATTTATGAGTACGATATTGTAAAAACGTTCGACAGTCAAACCTTTGTGAAATCCAAGAAAAAAGAAGATTTTATAGAAATATTAAGTGAAGCTGTCGAAACTGCGAAAAACTTGTCATATGACTTCAAGAATGAATTTAAAGTACCTATTTATAAATTGGCACTTGAATTATTCAGGGAGGATCGTATGGATGATTTCGTAAAGTTGTTTGAATGGTTAAAGCGAGATTCCAATAAAAAATATCATATAAAAGATGGTTTACCATATTATGAACTTCCATTTCTGGAAGATGAATATCGCTTTGTCAGGATACCGATGCTTGCCCGTGCACTTGATTCTTATATATTGGATAATGTCTACCACCAAAGTTTTGAGATTTATGGTGATGATATAAACAACATAGATTCTGTATTGATACGTGATAGGACAAGAATTGACAATGAAATCAATTGCGGAGTTCAAATAGAAGGTAATAGAGGCCATTTCACTGTTTCATTAGATGAAATTGATAAAATGGAAAAGTCATTATTTACGGTGTTCATTCGCTACAATGATTATCAATTGGTGAATATTAAAAGGATCCTGAAAAATAAGATGACGTATAATAAGAAAAATGTGGAGTTTTATACAACAGTGGCAAATAATTTGGGACTGGCAATTAAGTCTTTGGAGTAGCAGTTAGAAGCACACCAAAAATAAGCTCTCCCTTCTATTGGGCGAGCTTATTTTTAATTCGATTTTTTAGCAGTGTTCCATTAACATTAATCAATAAAAGGGAGATCGGATATGTCAAATGAAAAAATTCAAACCTCAAAGAGACCTTCCTTTCTATCGCTAGTTAAAAATAAGGCCAAAGCAATTATTTTAAGAGGATATAAATTGGTTTTTGGATTGGCAGGCACAGTATTGCAGGTGGACCGGAAGCTTGTTATTTTTGAGAGTTTTTTGGGCAAGCAGTATAGCTGCAATCCCCGGGCGATTTATGAATACTTGCAGAGTCACCATCCTGAATATAAAATGTATTGGAGCGTAGATAAAAGATATACAGCTCATTTCGAAGAGGCAGGCATCCCATATCTCAATCGTTTTTCATTTAGTTGGCTGCTCAAAATGACAAGAGCCCGTTATTGGGTAACGAACAGCAGGCTCCCGCTTTGGATTCCGAAGCCAAAGCACACGATCTATTTGCAAACTTGGCATGGTACTCCATTAAAGAAACTTGCGGCGGATATGAATGAAGTTCATATGCCTGGGACGACGACGGATAAATATAAAGAAAATTTCCATGCCGAATCAAGTAAATGGGATTATTTAATTTCACCGAACGCTTATTCAAGTGAAATTTTTGCCCGGGCCTTCAATGTCGATACTTCTAAAATTCTGGAAACTGGTTATCCTCGTAATGATATACTTTACAATGGGAATAATCGTGATACAATCGACTCATTGAAACAGAAGTTGGGTATACCAATAGAGAAAAGGATCGTTTTATATGCCCCAACTTGGAGGGACGATGAGTTTTATAGCAAGGGAAAATATAAGTTTGAAATAAAACTGGATCTTGATCGAATGAAACAGGAATTTGGGGAGGAGTGTGTCATTTTGCTCCGTCTTCATTATTTGGTTTCTGAGAACTTGGATTTATCGGCGTATCAAGGATTTGCCTATGATTTATCCAGTTACGAAGATATTAGTCATTTGTATCTTATTTCGGATTTATTAATAACTGATTATTCATCCGTATTCTTTGATTACGCAAATTTACAGCGTCCGATGCTTTTCTATGTATATGATATTGAAAATTACAGGGATAAGCTTCGCGGATTTTACTTTGATTTCGAAAAGAATGCACCAGGTTTGTTAGTCAAAACATCTGATGCGGTCATTGATAGTATCAAGACGATGAAATATGAAAATACCAATGATATCAATCATTTTCACGAGCGGTTTTGTGCACTCGAGGATGGCCAGGCTTCACGCCGTGTCGTAGAAAAAGTGTTTTTAGGAAGGTCTGTGTAATTTATGAGTTCAGCTTTGACCGTTTTAAAAGAACAAATCAAACATTTTTATTTGGTAAGGCGTTTATCTGTTTATGAGGTGAAAAGTGCCAACAGCAGTAACTACCTGGGAGTCCTATGGGAAATCATCAATCCGATGATACAGATTGCGATTTATTGGTTTGTATTTGGATTTATCATCTTAAATCGCGGGGATGATTTCCTTCCATGGCTGATGGCAGGGATCGTTGTCTGGTTCTTTGTGAACCCGGCCATAACCCAAACGTCCAAATCCGTCTATTCCCGGATGAATATGGTATCCAAGATGAGCTTTCCGATGAGTGTGATTCCATCGTATGTCATCTTTGCTAAGTTGTATCAGCATCTCATGCTGCTGGGAGTCATCATCATCCTATTAGGGTTTACAGGTTACCTCCCTACAGTCTATATCTTGCAACTGCCGTATTATGTTGCAGCGACGGTCTTGCTGTTATTTTCATTAGGTTTAATCACTTCAACATTATCAACCATCATTCGTGACGTTCATAATATAATCGTGTCCTTAATGAAAGTCATGTTTTATTTAACACCAATCCTTTGGGTATTGGATGCTAAGGAACACCCTACCATAGTCAACATCATGAAGCTGAATCCACTATATTATATTGTGGAAGGGTATCGAGCTTCGTTGTTGGGGGAATCATGGTATCTGATAGCGCATTGGGAATATACCCTTTATTTCTGGGCAGTCGTTATCATCTTATTTTTGATAGGTTCCTCGCTGCATGTCAGGTTCAGAGATCGCTTTGTTGACTTTAAGTAAACTGGAAGTGAGAAAATTGGAAAAATCGGTAATTGTCAAAGATATAACGAAAAAATATAAATTATATAATAAAAACTCGGAAAAATTATTGGATCTCCTTTTGCCTAAAAGCTATGGGGAAGAGTACTTCGCTCTGAGGAATGTTAGTTTTGAAGCAGAAAAGGGCGATGTAATAGGATTTGTCGGGGTCAACGGATCAGGTAAATCCACATTGTCCAATATTATTGCAGGCATTGTCCCGCCCACGGACGGAAATGTCCAAACTAACGGAAAAACGGCCTTGATTGCCGTTTCATCGGGTCTGAATAATCAGTTGACGGGCAGAGAAAACATCGAGCTGAAAATGCTGATGCTCGGGTTCGACAAAAATAAAATCAAAGAACTTGAGCCTGAGATCATTGAGTTTTCAGAACTTGGTAAGTTTATTGACCAACCAGTGAAATCCTACTCAAGCGGCATGAAGTCCAGGCTTGGTTTTTCCATTTCCGTGCATATCGATCCAGATATCCTGATTATTGATGAAGCCTTATCTGTCGGGGATAAAAACTTTGCTGAAAAGTGTTTAGAGAAAATGAACGAATTTAAGGCAAAGGGCAAAACGATGTTCTTTGTCAGCCACTCAATCGGTCAGATGAAGAAATTTTGCCAAAAGGCTTTATGGCTTGAATATGGAGAATTAAAGGCATACGGTGCCATGAACGAAGTAATGCCGCAATATGAAGCATTCTTAAAAGAATATAACGCCATGTCTAAACAAGAACAGAAAAAATACCGTGAAGAACAAATGAAAAGGCGTAGTTCCGCACTGGTATGAAAGTGAAAAGCAGACCCGGGCTTCGGGTCTGCTTTTTTTAGTTAAGCACTTCATCATAAGCTTTCTCAAACCGCTCGGCAGCTGAAAGGTGGGAGTATTCGCTTTCCATTTTATATCTTGCTTTTGCAGCTAAATTTGTTGCATACTCAGGGTCATTAAGCAGCATGGAGATGGCTTGTGCAAGTGCTTCTTCATTTTTTTCCTCTACTAACAGACCATCTTCACCATCAATGAGAATCTCCTTTAAACCTCCAATCGCGCTTGCAATGACGGGTGAGCGGCAACTCATCGCTTCTAAAGCAGAAATGGAAGTCGCTTCTTCCACTCCGTGGGAATGAACGCTTGGGATGAGTACGATGTCCGATGCCTCATAGAGGTTATGCATTTTCTCGAACGGCACTGAACCCAGGAAAAGTACGGAATCGGATATTTTGAGCCTGGATGCGGTTTCCTCAAGCCGGCTTCGCTGTTCTCCTGTACCTGCATAGACCAGTACCGTTTCAGGATGGTTTTCCAGCACCTCCGGCAGAGCAAGGAGCGGATAGATGACACCGTTCTTTTCCGTCATTCTTCTCGGAACGAAAAGCATCTTTTTATGTAGCGGTATTTGAAAGTCCCGGCGAGTTTGCTCCCGCTTTGCCATTTCCGGTTTAAAAGCAGACACGTCAATGAAGTTCTTGATCGTATCAGCCTCTATATGTGCCAAATGATTTATATAGTCTTTGATCCTTTGATCGACCGTCACTACTTTTGCAGCAGACTGATAAGATTTTCTTTCTAGCTCCCGAATGATCAAATCCTCTTCACTATCCGGAAGAAGTGCGCCCCTGCTGACTGCCTCGAATGAATAATACCCATGGACGGTTTGCACCGTTGGTATTCCGGATTCGATGGAGGCAAGCGTTGCGAAAATGTCTTGAGCATTAATGACATCATAGTTCTTTTTCAAGGCTTTAATAGATGAAGCCAATAATTTTTGGCGTTGCCGGTCATTGAAAAGCTGGCCGCTCCCCTGTTTTACTTTATTTAATAAAAATCCTGGAGCCTGGGCGAGCATCTTCCTCTTGAAAGGTGGTAATTGAGAGAAAGATAATATATCCACATTATGGCCCCGCGACATTAAACCCTTTTTTAACGTAGTGATATGGCTCGATAGCCCTCCTTCATGAGGGTAGTTGAAAATCGTTGTGATTAAAATGTTCATAATGGCACTCCTTCTTCTAATGTATTACTTTGATGATCTGATCCTTTTCATCGCTTGCAGGCTGCTTACTTTAAAAAGAATGGATAATGCGAGATATAATCCGAATACCAGCAGCGAGATGATCACTAATTCCATGATGATGGGCAACGTTAGGGTAAGCGGATGGATCCAGAGAGCGATTCCGTAAATGATGGTTCCGATGATGGAAAGCTTGGTGCTTTCCTGAAAAACATCCCTGAAAGCGGCCTTGTCCGCTCTAGCTGTCTTCAGCCATAGGTAGATGAAAAGGTAGAGAGATTGCAGGAGCATGGAAATGCCCGATGCTAAAGCAATTCCACCTACGCCGAGATAACGTGATAGGACCCAGCTAAGCAGAACGTTAAGTAATACGGCAATCAGGCAGGAATACATGGCCACTTTCGTTTTCTTCAAGGCGTAGAAGGCGTTCATCAAATAATCCCTCAGTGCAAAGAACGGGAGGCAAGCTGAATAAAAGATGAATGCCCTATAAGTCACTTCGGTTGCTGAAGCATCGAAAGCCCCGCGTTGGAAAGCCAGAGTGATTAAGCTGTTTCCGCTGATTAACATGACGACCATGAACGGAATCGCTAAAAATAATAGCGATTTCAACCCCTTTAAGGTCAAATTAAGGAAAGATTGATAGCCTATAAGCGCCCGCTCGACGATTGAAGGGTACAATACGGTAATCAGCGGCGTGAGGACAATGCTCAATGGCAGCCACAGCAGGCGATTCGCATAGTTCAGGGCCGATACGCTTCCAGTTTCGAGCGAAGTCGCAATAATCCGATCAACAACACTATTCAACTGGATCGCCAAAGCGGCGATAATGATTGGATAAAAGGTGAACAGTGTTTGTACGATCTGCCTTTTATGAGGCAGGAAAGAGACGATGGGCCGGATTCCGTATTTCTTCAATGAGGGGTATTGAATAAGGAACTGGCTTGCTGCACCGAACACAAACCCCCAAGCCAATCCTTCAATCCCAAACGGAGCAGCGAACAATACAGTGGCTGCTATAATGACCGTGTTTTGTGCAGTTGAAGTGAGTGCCGGCAGAATAAAACGCTTATTCGCATTCAGGACCCCCGTCGCCATGAATGAAAGCGTGAAAAATAGTAAACTTGGCAGCATGATTCGGGTCAGTGACTCCGCCAGGGCAAGCTCTGAATCAGAGAAACCCGGGGCTGTCAACATGACGAGCGGCTTTATGAAAATCATGCAGGCAATGGTCAGGACTCCGGCTACCAGCATAAAGAAAGAACCTAAAACACTGATGAATTCATCAGCTTTCAACGGGTTATCCGCTTTCTTTTCCAAGTAAATAGGAATAACGCCAGCCTGAAGACCGCTGCCCAGAGCCGTAAAAAGAATGGTTGGTATGAGGCTTGCCACGAAAAAAACATCTGCCATTGATGATGCCCCGAAATAGGCGGCTATGATCGATTCCCGCCCGAATCCGAGGACCTTTCCAATAGCTGCAATAATAGTGACGAGCCCGACCGATTTAATGACATGTGAAAGAGTAGGCATATTTTCAATCCTTTAAAATGATGTCCTTCTGTAAATAGAATCCCAAACAACTATAAAATATCAGCGTAAACGTTTTATCTTCGAGAATATTGTAGAAAAGTCCTGCTAATAATGCGGCCAACATCAGGCAGATGGTGAACGCTGCTAAAGTGCCATTTCCCGATTTTAGGATTTTACGGCAGGTGAAAAAGATGAATGCAAGAACCGCAAGGAAGCCGAGTACACCAGTTTGGACCAGGATCTGGATATATTGATTATCGGTATACATCCTTTCACCAATTTGGTACTCCTGATAGATTGGTGAGGAAAAGGAAAGTGTGGCAGAATCCCCGAAGGTGGCCAGCCCGGTGCCGATTATCGGGTGATCTTTGAAAATTTCAATTCCCTTGATTAAGACATATAACCGGCCCCATTCCGTACTTTGGTGCAGGGTCTTATCAGAGAACATTTCTGAAAAGCGATTGGAGAGGGCATGTTCGTGTTCAGAAGAGGGTGTGCTGCCAATTACCACATTTTCCATGGGAATCGATGCGGATACCTCCACTTTACTTGATGCAAATAAAACTGGGTAATAAATAAGAAGCAGGCCGAAACAAAATGCTCCTGCAGCATATTTGAGAAATGGTTTATTTCTAGTCCATATTATAAAGACAAGCCCCGCGAACCCGAATGCAATCATCGTGCCCCGTGAATAGGTAAGCAGTAACGTTCCGGAAAGCAGGATGGCTGCCAGAAAGACGATCCATTTATATTTTTTCAACGACTGAAATAGAAAGAAACTAAGGAATAACTGGATGCTTAAGAATAAGGCAAATACATTAGGATTGGCAGGTGCTCCATAAATCCTCATCCGGTTTGTTGGAGAAAGATTCCATTTTTCCCATGCATGGGGAAGCAGGATCGTACGTGAAAAGATTTTCTCCACTATGCCATGCAGGCAAAGTAAGATTGTAAATATTAGCATTACCTTCAAAAAGCGAAAGATATCCTTTCTTTCTAGATTTAATTCACCGATAATGTAAAGAAGCAAGAATGTAATAAGCAATGCACGGAGTTCAAATAGGATGGGGTGGATTCCCACTCCGTTTATGAGTGCAGCTGCGGCACCAATTAAACAAAACAACCAAAATGGCGCAGTAAAGTGATATTTCGAAAATTGCCATTCGTTCTTTTTGAATCTTTCAATAAGCAAAGAAATGAATAAAGTGAGGATAATCAGGTCGCCTGTATAGGTTAAGCCGCTATTCAGTTCCATGAATAAGGGACGGGCAGGGAAATAAATGAATAGAATTAATAACAGGTTTTTTTTATTTATACCGATAAAAACGAGCATCAACGCCGTTGCTATGTAACCGGCGATAGGGTGAGGCACTGCCGATGGGATGAGCAGGCACAGAAATAGAATGGGTAACGATTGTTTTTCTATAAACTTCAATTGATTAACCACCTTTGAATCAAAAATCATGTTCTATGATGTGTATGAAAAAATTTCTTGAATAATACCCCACCCTTTAGATGTATAGTACATATGAAAGGCTGAAGTGAAATGACAGAGAAGTTTGTTGAGATACTATCCATACCATTCATTGATAGCAATATGGATGAATTCATGAATGGAATGATTTATCCGAGATTGATGAATCAGGAAAAAACGTTTGTCGTTACGGCAAATCCGGAAATAGTCGAGTATGCAAATGAACATCAGGATTATAAAGACATCATTATATCGGCTGATTACATCACTCCGGATGGCGTTGGTATTATTATGGCCTCTAAATGGCTAAATCAACCTTTACAAGAGCGGATTACAGGATTCGACTTGATGAATGAATTATTTCGGGTCGCTGATGAAAAAGCGTTGAAGGTTTATCTGCTTGGAGCGGAGGAAAACGTGATTGAAGCAGCGGCCCTGAAAGTAAAAGAATTATATCCGGGTCTCGAGTTGGTGGGATACAACCATGGTTACATTGATATCAAGGATGATACCCTGCCGAAGTCGATAGCGGAACTAGAACCTGACATCATATTGACTGCATTAGGGTTCCCTAGGCAGGAGAAATGGGTTTCCAGACACTATGCGTTATTCAATAAAGGGGTATTCATGGGAGTAGGGGGAAGCTTTGATGTCCTTGCGGGAAAGGTGAACCGCGCCCCGGTTTTCTGGCAAAAAATGCGTCTTGAATGGTTGTACCGACTGATTCAACAACCTTCACGGTGGAAACGGATGCTTGCGCTGCCAAGATTCGTATTAAAGGTTAGGCGGTTAAGGAAAACGGTGCAGCGTTCCTGAACATAAGGAGTGGACTGGATGAGAATCTTGCACTTAAACGCTGGTAATGAAACCGGCGGCGGTATGTTTCATATTATGTCCTTACTGAACCAATTGAATAAAGAGGAGTGTTTGCTTGGTGTATTTGAAAAGGGTGAACTATACCGGCGGGCCATGTCCTCCGGGATACAAACTGAACTTTTCAAGCAACATTCCAAATATGACCTTTCAATTTTGAAACCTTTAAGGGACTTTATCCGTCTAAATAATATAGACATCATCCATACACATGGTCCGCGGGCGAATATATATGGTGCTTTTATAAAGCGCCTCATTAAATGCCCATGGCTACTTACTGTTCACAGTTCGCCTCATCATGATTTTTTAGGGCAGGGTGTAAAAGGAAAATTGTTTACGGGCCTTCATGTAAGGTCATTTCAATATGCCGATCATATACTGGCGGTTTCTGACCGCTTTAAGCAGGACTTGATTGACCAAGGAATCCATTCGACCAAAATAACAAAGATCCTGAACGGAATTGACTTTGAAAAGGAACTGCCTTTCCCGTTTCAAAGAGAAGATTTCGGGTTCGGGAAAGATGATTTCATCATCATCATGCCTGCAAGGCTTGAACCGGTGAAAGGTCATGAATTTGCATTAGCGGCATTAAGTGAAGTGGTATCGGAATTTCCCCATGTGAAGCTGATCCTTGCAGGGGACGGGAGCAGGAGATCCGCTCTGGAAGAGATGGTCTCGGAAAAGGGATTATCCGATCATGTGTACTTTTTAGGGTATCGTGAAGATTTAGATCGAATCTACCCGTTGGGGGACATCACATTATTGACTTCCTTAAGCGAAAGTTTTCCACTCGTTTTACTTGAAGGAGCAAGATCGGGCCTTCCGGCAATCACTAGTGATGTCGGCGGTGTACAGGAATTGATTCCCGATCGGAGCAAGGGGTGGATAACGGATATCGGCAATGTCGAACAGCTGAAACTGGCCATCTGCAATGCTTTGGAATTAAAAAAATCCGGGGACTTGACAAAGATAGGGCTGAATTTACAAAAATTTGCAAAAAACAACTTTTCTATAGAGATTTTAGCCAATAACGTATATAATGTTTATTTGAGGATGAAAAATTAAAATAAGCATTTATATATAGGTTTTCTTATAGATCGTAACGGGTATTAGATTTTTAGTTGAATTGAGGTGGTTCTTGATGTTAATAGGGGCCTTGTTGGTAGCCTTTTTATTATCCATCTTTTTGACTCCTTTTGTCGGAAAGCTGGCCTTTAAATTAGGAGCTACCGATAAACCGAATGAGCGAAAAGTGCATAGTAAAATTATGCCGCGCATGGGCGGTTTAGCTATATTTTTGAGTTTTTTCATTACCTTCTTGCCCTTCTTGCTTTTCATGGATGATTTTGGGGAACAGCTGCCCCTTCTGGTGGGAGCCCTTGTCATCATATTGATCGGGATGGCTGATGATATTTTTGAATTAAGAGCTGCACCCAAATTCCTGGGCCAGGTTTTGGCTGCCCTCATTATCGTATTATGGGGCGGTCTTGAAGTGGAATTCATCAATTTGCCGTTCTTTACCGATACACTTGAATTTGGTGTTTTCAGTATACCGATCACCATTTTGTGGATTGTCAGCATCATTAATGCAATCAACCTAATAGATGGACTGGATGGTCTTGCAGGCGGTGTCTCAACGATCGCATTAGTGACAATTGCAACTATGGCCCTTATTAAAGGGGACCTATTTGTTGCTATGGTCGCATTGATCGTGATTGGAAGCACTCTTGGCTTTTTGAAATATAACTTTCATCCGGCTAAGATTTTCATGGGAGATACAGGTGCATTATTCTTAGGTTACATCATTGCCGTTCTGTCCCTGCTAGGGTTTAAAAACGTTACGATGATTTCATTGATCGTACCGATCATCATTTTGGGTGTTCCCATTTCGGACACATTTTTCGCGATTATTCGCAGGCTCGTCAATAAACAGCCGATCTCGGCTGCTGATAAATCCCATTTACATCACTGTTTGATAAATTTGGGATTCACTCATAAGCAGACTGTCTTGCTCATTTACGCTTTAGCTGCTTGCTTTGGTTTAGCGGCCATAATCTTTTCATTTGCAACGATGTGGGGAGCTTTGATCCTTGTAACGGGACTCCTGCTGATCATAGAGATTTTTGTGGAGAAAATTGGTTTGGTCAATTCAAACTATCAGCCGTTGCTCAAGATGCTTAACTTTAAAAACAAGCCATGATCGTTTTGGAAATAGATTACTAGATTAGCTAATCTTGCTAGATAAATGAAAAGCCGCCAATCGTTTAAAGTAACGGTTGGTGGCTTTTTGCTGCTAACTGGAGGACATGATCATATTAAGGCTATCTGCACAGCATGTGATTTCATATAAGAAAACTATATGGGACAGAATGCATCAAAAAAGGAAACCCCCACTCATGACGAGTGGGGGTTTTCCTTTATTCTTGTATTTGTGATTGAACTGCTTCAGTTTGATTGCCTTCAGCTGGTCCCAGGTTCAAGTGGGATTGAAGCAACAGCTTAGTGTTCGCTAATGATGTTTCGTTCAGCTGATAATAATAGGTTCCGCCAATGGTAGAATCCTGACCTTCAAGTTTGATGGTTTCAAGATTGAGGCCTTTATCGGTAGTTACATATTTTATGAAACCTCTCATTTGTGAGAATTGAAGGTTCGTTGTCATATTGTCACCGACAGCTTCCATTACGTCTGTATATTTCGTTAGTGATCCAGCAGAGGTTGCTTTGGCAATGATGGCTTTTAGGACTTCCTGCTGACGCTCACCACGTTGGATATCACTGTCCTTTTTACGTGTCCGTGCAAACGCTAATGCTTCTTCACCATTAACGGTCTGTAATCCTTCTTCGAGATGGATGGCATTCTTTTTGTCATGTGAATCGATTTCATACATTTCATAAGGGACGTCGACTTCGATGCCATCCAATGAATCTACGACATCGATGAAAGCATTAAAGTTCATGCGAACATAATAATCGACTGGGATATCAAATAACTCCTCTACGGTGTCCATCGTCGCTTTTGGTCCGCCGGCTGCATGGGCCGCGTTGATTTTCGTGGTTACGCCTTTGGCTGGCACGTACACATATGAATCACGGGGAATGCTTAATAGTTTTATAGATTTTTGATCTTTATTGAATGTGGCAAGAATTAAAGCATCCGAGCGGGAATTTCCTTTTAAGTCACGGTCCTTACTATCATCAATTCCTATGAAAAGGATCGAGAAATTATCTTCGAGCGGGTCGATCGCTGCACTTCGCTTTCCTGATGCTTCTACAGGGTCATAGGAACCATTGAATACATTCTGGGCTTTCATATACAGGGTTGCAGCATACGTAGAAGCTCCCAGACCAAGTACCAGCAGGGGAACAAGCAATAACCAAAGCCTCTTTCGCCTTTTTTTCTTCGTTTTTTTAATTTTATAAACACGCCTAGTAGTAGACATCTTTTTATTCTCCTTTTAAATAACGAACATCAGACATATATCGCTATTTTTCGAATCCTGCAGTTTATATTTCGTCATATATTACACCTAATTTTACAATGATTTAATAATTTCGTAAAATAAATATTTCTTTTCAATTATATTACAGCATAAAAAAAGGAAAAATATGCAGGAGTCTATCAGGCGAATTCCTCTTCCAAATAAAGCATTTCTTCCTCAGTGATGTGGCCTTGACCATTTGTCAGCTCTGTAATCCAAGCGGTATATGTCTCTTTTTGTGTTTCCTCAACATATACAAGGATATTGACCTGATCAAGGTACTGAATTTCCTTTATTTGATAAATGGAAGATCGCAATTCGTTTTCCAATTTTCCAAGCCAGGTATAGTCAACGGTTGTCGAAATGACCCGCATTAGTTTTCTAATGACTACACCAGTGGCATTTATTCCTTCTGAAGTCGCTTTGCTGTAAGCGCGAATGAGACCGCCAGCACCAAGTTTGATGCCGCCAAAATACCGTGTGACCACAACAGCGGTGTCTTTCAGTTCTTTTTTCTTAAGCACTTCTAGGATAGGGACGCCTGCCGTTCCGCTCGGTTCCCCATCGTCTAGGGCTTTTTGGATTTGATTTTGTTCCCCGATCATATAAGCTGAACAATTATGTGTAGCATCTTTGTGTTTTTTCTTGATTTCCTGGATAAAGGCCTGTGCGGCATCTTCGGTTTCAACTCGGGCGATGTGGGAAATAAAACGGGATTTTTCAATGACGATTTCATGTTCGCCGCGACCTGCCACCGTTAAATATTGAGTGAGCATAACTATTCCACCTTCGTACTTCCTATTAGTTGATTTATTATAAGGCTTTGCGGAAAAAGTGGCAATGACGATTCATTTACATACCGCATGTGTAAAGAAACTTTAATATAAGATAAAGCTGTACGTGTTATAATTAATTTCATTGCCTGTTATTGTTATTAGCTGGTCATATATGCTTAAAAGAATAACATTGTAGGAAAGACATGAGTTCTGTGCCATTATCCTGGCTTTACCTTAACGTGTCCTCTCATTTCAAGGATTTTGCCATTTAATAAATGCATCTGTTTCATATGATAATCAATGGAGCGGAATATCCCATTTGATTGAAAAGGATATTTTGTATTAGGCTAATAGAAATGGCTTTCTGCCTTTAATAGGTAGACTTAATGGCGGGAATATGAGATGTATAGTAAATATGTACATTTTATGGAAATCATAAAAGGGAATTAACGTATTTTTAATCTTTTTTTGGTACAATATGTTCATGAAGGTTACTTCATACAAAGTTTCCTGAAATTTAACCATTCATGAAAAAGGAAAAGAACTTTTTTCCATATACATAGTCTTTAAGACAATAAATTGTTTAAGTCTTTTGATTTAAGTGGAGGGATCTTAATGTCCATAAAAAAGGTTGATGCTAAAGCATTGGACAAGATCTTAGAAACAATGGTGAGCACTGTTAGTGAAAGTAAGGATGAAGTCTTTGATATCGGCGAACAATGCCGAAAGGATTTCGAGTCATTATCAAAAGAGCTTGATGATGTGAAAATCAGGGTTGCCATTGTGATAACCGACAGCGATGCACTGGATTCAAAAGCCAGGTTTGCTCGAAAAAGGCTTTCAGAAGTCAGTATGCACTTCAACCATTTTTCTGAAGAACAGGTGCGCGATGCTTATGAAAGGGCACATAAGCTTCAAGTCGATTTACAAATTAACCGGCAATTGGAGAAAGAGCTCCGTAATCGCCGGGATGAGCTTGAGTTAAGGTTAAGGGGTTTACAGCAGACAATCGATAAAGCGGTGCATCTCGTCTCGCAAATATCGGTAGTGCAGAATTATTTGACACAGGATCTTAAATTTGTGGGGGAAGCCCTTCAAGAAGCGAAACGCAAACAGGACTTTGGCCTGAAAATAATCGAAGCCCAGGAGCAGGAACGTAAAAAGCTCTCGCGTGAAATTCATGATGGTCCGGCGCAAATGCTGGCAAATGTCATGATGCGCTCAGACCTGATAGAACGAGTGCAACGGGAGAGAGGTCCTGATGAAGCGTTAGTGGAAATCCGCAGCTTAAAGGTCATGGTAAGGAATGCTTTATATGAAGTGCGCAGAATCATCTATGACCTTCGCCCTATGGCGCTTGATGATTTAGGACTTGTTCCTACTCTCAGAAAATACCTGCAAACGACCGAAGACTATAATAATGGCGTGAATCTGAATTTCGTCAACCTTGGACAGGTCAAAAGGCTTCCTTCCGATATGGAGGTCGCTTTATTCAGGCTGGTTCAAGAGGCTGTACAAAATTCATTGAAGCATGCGGACCCAAAACAGATTCAAGTTAAACTGTCCATTTCCAAGGAGATGGTGACCGTCGTCGTCAAAGATGATGGAAAGGGGTTTGACTCTACGATTCAAAAAGAAGGTTCATTTGGCTTGGTAGGAATGAGAGAAAGAGTCGAGCTGCTGGAAGGTGAAATGACGATCGATTCACAACCGGGGGCAGGCACTTTGGTATTTATACAAATTCCCTACCATTTATAAATTATAGAGAATAGACATATTAAATAGAAACTAGGAGGAAGAAGCCGTTGAAGACTAGTATCATCATAATCGATGACCATCAGCTTTTCCGTGAAGGCGTAAAGCGCATATTAGATTTTGAATCATCCTTTGATGTTGTTGCCGAGGGCGATGACGGAAGCGAAGCTATGGATCTCGTTGAAACACATAAACCTGATGTTGTTATCATGGATATCAACATGCCGAACATGAATGGGGTCGAAGCAACAAAAATGCTCGTGAACCGTTACCCTGAAACAAAGGTCATCATCCTTTCCATTCATGATGATGAAAACTACGTGCAGCACGCATTGAAAACAGGAGCACAAGGTTATCTGTTGAAAGAAATGGACGCAGATGCGTTGATTGATGCTGTGCGTGTAGTCGCTGAAGGCGGCTCATACCTTCATCCGAAGGTGACCCATAACTTAGTTAAAGAATATCGCCGCTTAGCAGCTGAAGAGGGTGCTGATCGTGATTCCGTACATACAATAGAAATCAGGAGGCCGCTTCACCTATTGACTCGACGCGAATGTGAAGTGCTTCAACTTTTAGCGGACGGGAAAAGCAACCGGGCCATCGGCGAAACTCTATATATCAGTGAAAAAACAGTCAAGAACCATGTGAGTAACATTCTTCAGAAGATGAATGTGAATGACCGTACACAAGCGGTTGTCCTAGCTATTAAAAACGGCTGGGTAGAAGTGAAGTAATTAAAGCGTTCGATAAGTCCGGCTCTTCAGATTCCGCAATGCGTGCTGAAGGGCTGGATTTTTTTTTTTTTGGCTGGATGACTCGATTCAAATTTAAGGTTTCATATTTAGGGCAATGCAGAAAGCTATTTAATGCAAATAAAGGCATTTTCAGATAGAATGGTGAATAGGATACAGAGTAAATTTTTATAAGGATGGTACTATTATGAAAACCGCAGTCGTAACAGATAGCACTGCATATATACCTAAGGAAATACGTGATCGTTTACATATACATATGATGCCGCTTAATGTCATTTTTTCCAATGAAGCTTACCGGGAGGAAGTTGATATTACTGCGGATGAGTTTTATGAGGAAGTAAAGAGGCAGGAGAAATTGCCGACCACTTCACAGCCTCCAATCGGGAAGTTTGTCGAGAAGTTCGAGGAACTGCAAAAAGAATATGATGATGTTATTTCAATTCATTTATCGAGCGGCATCAGCGGAACGTATCAAGGTGCGGTATCTGCAGGTGAAATGGTCGAGGGAATTAGGGTTCATGCCTTTGATTCGGAAATCAGCTGCATGGTACAGGGGTTTTACGTGATCGAGGCGGCAAAGATGGCACTTGATGGTAAAGGTGCAGAAGAAATCATGGCCAGGCTCGAAGAAATGAAACCATCGGTCAGGGCATACTTCATGGCAGATGACCTATCCCATCTGCAACGCGGCGGCCGCTTAAGCAGTGCCCAAGCATTGATTGGCAGTCTGCTTCAAGTGAAGCCGGTCCTCCATTTTGTTGATAAAGTCATCGTCCCGTACGAAAAGATTCGTACAAGAAAGAAAGCGATGAAACGGATTGCCGATTTGCTTGGAGAAGACGCGGCGAGCGGCGAGAAATTTAAAGCCGTCATTATTCATGCAAAACGGGAAAGCGAAGCTAAAGACTGGAAAGCAGAACTTGAAGCTCGGTTCCTAAATGTCGAGTTCGACATCAGCTACTTCGGTCCAGTAATCGGAACGCATCTGGGCGAAGGCTCAATGGGGATGGGCTGGTATAAAATTTAAACTGTGACGCCTTTACTAAGTGAAAGGCGTTTTTTTATGGAGCAAAAAGGAATCCGTGAGTAAAAAGCGAATGTTAAGGAGGAGTGAAATTTATAAGAAATGGAGGTTGCAGTTTGAAAAAAGTGAGCATTTCCCCCCCATATTCCCCGGAACTTCAGAACCATCTCACCGGAAAACATCTTTTGGCCTTCGAAATCCCCTTCTCCCAAGAAATTCTCGCAGAGCACCTCAAGAACGGGTATGTCTCGCAAACTTACGGTGTGCAATCCGGGAATGGCAGTTATCAATGTGTACGCTGCGGTAACAAAGATCAAACTTTGTTTTATACATTCCCTTGCAAGATTTGCAATCAAGATTGTACTTACTGCCGGTCATGCATCATGATGGGACGGGTCAGTGAATGTGCAAAGCTATATAGGTGGACCGGTCCCGGCATTCAATTTACGATTCCTGACAATGTGATGAGGTGGGCAGGCACTTTGTCGGCAGGTCAACAAAATGCCTCTGACTGTGTCGTTGAAGCCGTAAACGGAAAAGATGAATTCCTGGTATGGGCTGTATGCGGGGCAGGGAAGACGGAGGTCCTATTTCCAGCGATTGAGGCAGCCTTGCATGCCGGGAAACGGATTTGTTTGGCAACACCGCGGACCGATGTCGTTCTCGAACTTTCCCCAAGGTTAAAAAAAGCCTTCCCTGCCATTGAAGTCACGACCCTTTATGCCGGCAGTGCAGATAGACATGGCTTTTCGCCACTAACCGTTGCCACGACCCATCAGCTATTCCGTTTTATTGAAGCTTTCGATGTCATCATCGTTGATGAAGTCGATGCGTTTCCCTACTCAATTGATGATTCGCTGCATTATGCGGTTAATAAATCGAAAAAGATTTCTGCGGCAACCATCTATTTGACCGCCACACCTTCGAAAAGGATGCAGCGGCTATACCGAAGCGGTAAATTGAAAGCCGTCATAATCCCGGCCCGTTATCATCGTCAGCCCATCCCTGTCCCTGAAATGAAGTGGAGCGGCAATTGGCAAAAACTATTTCTTCAACAAAAGATTCCTCCCGTAATCAACGGATGGGTAAGTGAACGCCTTAAGCAGAATATCCCCTTCCTATTGTTTTTTCCAAGCATTCAAGTGATGGAGCAGGCCATTCCGCTGTTCCAAAGGGTGTCTCCAAAATTATCGATTGTCCACTCCCGGCACCCTGATCGAAAGGAAAAAGTAATGGCACTAAGGAATGGATTGGTTCCAGGGTTACTGACCACGACCATCTTGGAACGCGGCGTGACAATTGAACGGTTGGAAGTTGCCGTGATCGGTGCTGAACATGAAGTGTTTTCTGATAATGCCCTCGTTCAGATTGCCGGCAGGGTAGGGAGAAGCTTTGCTAACCCTGCCGGGACGATCACCTTTTTTCATTACGGTAAAAGTAAAGCGATGGTCGAGGCGATTCACCATATACAAATGATGAATAAAGATGCCATGAAAAGGGGGCTGCTGGATGAATAGATGTCTTGTTTGTGATGAAGGGATGAAGCAGGCATTGACATGGAGGAGCCTGCTTAAGCGGGCTGAGGCAAGGGCAATCTGCGAAGGATGTGAGGGGAAACTTAATAGGATAGCCGGAGAAACATGTTCAATGTGCTCAAGGGAGCTGGGCGGGGATCATATCACTGGTGACCTCTGTCTGGATTGTTCTAGATGGGAAAGGAATAGGGAATGGGGAGGTTATTTGTCGAAGAACACATCGCTATTTCATTATAATGAATCCTTAAAAGATATTATTGCTAAATATAAGTACCGGGGGGATTATGCATTAGCTGAGGTTTTTGTCCCTTTTTTGAAAGAAGGGTTAAAGGACATGGAGTTTGACCTGGTAACGGTCATCCCGCTTAGTCATGAACGGCTTAGGGAGCGGGGATTCAACCAGGGACAGGCTTTGGCAGATCTTCTTGGACTTCATACGGTTGAGACCCTGACAAGAATCCATACGGAAAAACAATCAAAAAAATCACGTCAAGAGAGAATGTCATTACCACAGGTTTTTCAGGTCAGGCAAGCTGATTTGCTGGAGCATAAATCTATTTTGATCATCGATGATATTTACACAACAGGCACAACTCTCAGGCATGCAGCCAAAGCCTTAATGACGGCAGGGGCCAAAGAAGTATCATCCATCACCCTGGCTAGGTAAAACAGCTTATTTTAATAAACATCCTAAAGTATCGCCGGGATTATTCGATATATACAGTACTGAAGAATAATCGCTGTGATGGTGAAGGAGGAGCCTCGATGGAAGTATTCAACTGTTCAAACTGTAATTCGTTATTCGTAATGACAAAATTCCATGATGTATGCGATGCCTGTTATAAAGAAGAAGAAGCCCAATATGATAAAGTGTATGCATATATTCGCAAGAAAATAAATAGAACGGCGTCCATGATGCAGGTGGTTAAGGACACAGGCGTTGAAGAAACGTTAATAATTAAATTTGTGAGAACCGGAAAGCTGGGGGTTTTGCAGTTTCCCAACCTAGGAATTCCATGTGAAAAGTGCGGCGCTAACATCAAGAGCGGAAGGTTATGCGGTAAATGCGGCGATTCACTGCGATCGGATTTGTTGGCATTTGAAAATGAGGAAAAGCGCCTGACTGAAATTCAAGGAAATGATAAAAAAAATACGTACTATATGAAGGATGATCAGAAAGGGTAAATCATGGAAACGTGATGCGGTATTTGTTAAAACATTCGATATTGAGAACAATATTCGACAATGGTTGTCGAAGGAAAGATTACGGAAACAATTAAAAAAATCCATTCCTTGTCGATAATAACGATAGGGAGAATAACACAGTCCAGAGCCATTTTCATGTGTTAAGGAATCGAAACATAATGGGATTTATAAAATCGACCGAAGGAGAGGATCTGGAATATGAAAATCAATAACGTCGGTATGACAGGTGTTAACCCTTATAATCTTCAAGCCAATAAAACGGGGAATATCAAAGAATCCAACGTCAAATCCTCGGATAAAGTTGAAATTTCTTCAGCGGCAAAAGAAATGCAGCAATCATCTCCGATTCTTGCTGCAAGACAAGCAAAAGTGGACGAACTGAAAATACAAGTTGAAAAAGGGAATTATAAATTGAATGCACAAGCAACGGCTAAGGGTCTCATCGATTTTTACCGGAAATAAATTTTAAATGAAAAAGTTTGATGAAGTGGACGGAGCCATTTTCCGTCCTTCATTTATGAGCGGAGGAGGCAGCGAAATGTCTGCACGGAACATCATCGGATCGCTTGAAAAATTGATTAAGATTCATAAAAGCTTCAATCAATTGGCGATAAGAAAAACAGCCATTTTGAAAGCAAATGATACCGAGGCGATTTCTGCCCTGCTGATTTTGGAACAAAAGCATATGAAAGCCATCAGTCAAACGGATAAGGAAAGAGAAAGGGCAGTCGAGGAATTTCTTGCTGCCAATGGAACGGTAGGAAAGCCGGCCTCCATCCATACCGTGACTGAACTGACAGGACCAGGAGAAACGGAAATCCTTGAAATGCTAAAAGCGGTATTGATTGATGAAGTGGCAAAGCTGAAGGAGCGGAATGGTTTAAATCAGCAATTAATCTATCAGTCCCTTCAATTCATCAATGTCTCTTTGGATATTCTGAGGCCGCAGAACCAGAATCTGAATTACGGGGATTCGGTTAGGAAAACGGCGAAAATCGGCATGGGAATGTTTGATTCCAAAGCATAAGAACCAGAAAAAAGATGGAGGTGCGGCAAATGATTTCAACCTTTATGGGTCTTGAGACCGCCAAACGCGGATTATCCACCTCGCAAGGGGCCTTGTATACAACAGGAAATAATGTGGCCAATGCCAATACATTAGGATATTCAAGGCAGCGGGTCAACTTGGTCCAGACGTCGGGCTTTCCTACTGTCGGTTTGAACAGCCCGCGCGTTGCCGGCCAAATTGGGACAGGGGTGGCAGCCGAAACGGTTCAGCGGATACGAGACAGTTTCCTGGACGCACAATACAGGACACAAAGTAATAAAATCGGTTATTACGGGGCCATGAGCGAATCCCTGACGAAAATGGAAGGCGTCATGAATGAACCGACCGACAGCGGATTAGCCGCCATGATGGATAAGTTTTGGAATTCCCTGCAAGGGCTGACGGCGAATACGGAAAACTCCGGGGCGCGTGAAGTCGTTGCCTCGACGGGCGTCATGGTTGCGGATACTCTAAACTACTACTACAACTCGCTAACGAACGTTCAAACGGATATCGGCAATCAGATAAACGTCAAAGCGAACGAAATCAATGCGCTCATCAGCAGTATTGATCAGCTTAACCAACAGATCAGCAAAGTGGAGCCTCATGGTTATATCCCCAATGACCTTTATGATAAACGTGATGTACTCGTAGACAATCTCTCACAGCTTATCAGCATTAAAGTGAATAACGTCATTCCGACGGTTTACGGCAGAGCCAGCTATGTGGCCACAGGTCTATACAACATCGAATTGATGCAAGAAGACGGTTCACCTTTTGCGCCGCCCATCAATCTAGTCAGTGTCAACCAAACCGGGATGGTGGGAACTTCGAAAGTTGAAGTTAGCCATGATAAAACTACAGGTATGGTAGACGGATTGAAGTTTGGTTCGAAAACATTGACCGATTACAAATTCTCGGGAGAACTATCCGGTTTGATCAAAAGCTTTGGCTATAAGAAGGCGGATGGCACGAACTGCGGCGCTTATCCGGATATGCTGAAAAAGCTCGATAAAATGACGACGGCTTTTGTGAATGAGTTTAATGCCATCCATGAACAAGGTTATGCCTTAGGTGATGACAACACTTCAACATTGAACTTCTTTGAAATTGAACCAGGTAAGAGTGCCGCCCAAAGCATCAAGGTGAATGGTGAAATCGTTAAGGATCCCACAAAAATTGCCGCAGGCGGAAAAAGCGGAGGGGCATCCGGTGATAATGAAAATGCCAAACTCCTGGCTGACCTTAAAAAGAAGGCGTTTAGTGAGTACTCGACTAAAGAACAAAACTCTGACGAATTGACGGGAAGCTTCGACACTTATTATTCCGGTATCATCGGAAAGCTTGGTGTGGATTCCCAAAGCGCCCAAAAGAACCTTTCCAACTCTGTCGTGCTTGCTGCCTCCATCAATCAAAATAGGGAGTCTGTCAGTTCCGTATCCCTTGATGAAGAAATGACGGACATGATCAAATTCCAGCAGGCATACAACGCATCTGCAAGAATGATGACGATGATGGATGAAATGCTCGATAAAATCATAAACGGAATGGGTACAGTAGGACGATGATAGGAGGAGACGATATGCGGGTAACGCAATCGATGCTAACCAATAATATGTTGAGTAATTTGAGCAGCAGTTACGAAAAGATGTCCAAGCTGCAAGAGCAGGTTTCCTCTCAAAAGAAATTCTTCAAACCATCCGATAACCCTGTTGCGGCCATGATAGGAATGGGGTACCGGACGAACCTCAATCAATTAGGGCAGTATCAAAGTAACATTGCCGAGGCGACCAATTGGATCGAAAGCACGGATGATGCCATTACGGAAGCGGTTTCCGCCATGCAGCGGATTCGTGAATTAACCGTTCAAGGCAGCAATGGTACGTATGAAGGGGAACAACTGAAAACCATTACTGAAGAAATTAAACAATTAAAAGAACATCTCATAACTCTTGGCGACACACAGATTGGCGGGAAATATATTTTCAACGGACAGGATACGAATGTGAAGCCTTCTTCCATTAAAGATGGAAATGGGAATACGGTATATGGCACAGGGGACATAAACCTTGAAGTGTTTTCCGGGATTTCCCTCAAAATCAATACGGACGGTTCCAAGATTTTTGGTGATGCACTCGCTGCCGGGGGAAGCATCGACCAGGCAATCGATGCTCTCGAAAACGGCGGGGACGTGAGTGGGACGCTTGCGGGACTTGACGCAACGATAAATACTTTCTTGGGCATGCAGGCACAGGTTGGTGCAAGGCAGAATCGGATTGAGCTGATGACGGACCGTCTCAAGCAGCAGGAGGTTTTTGCCACTGAAATCCTTTCGAAAAATGAGGATGTCGATATCGAAAAGGCGATCATGGATTTGACGACCCAGGAAAGTGTCCATAGTGCTGCTTTAAGTATCGGAGCAAAAATCATGCAACCGAGTTTATTGGATTTTCTTCGCTAAGCTATTCTTAAATGGATAGCTTTTTTCTATAAGGAGTGTTGATGATGCAGATTCCACAAATTAGATTGCAATCCACCCCAATGAAAATTGGATTGAATATAGAGCAGTCTGTACAGCAAATCGAACAGAAGGCGGCAGTCCAATCAATCGAACAGCCGCAAGCCATACTGGAGATTCAAACGACCCCAGGTAAGCTGACGATTGATCAGTCACAAGCAAGGGAAGACATGGATTTAAAAAGCCTCTCAAGAAGAGTCGATGAATTCGCGCAGCAGGGATATCAAGATTGGCTGGCGGGTATGGCAAGACGCTCGCAGCAAGGGACGGAGCTGAGGCATATTGAAAAAGGCGGTAACGCACTGGCAGATCAGGCCAGGCAAAACAGCAAAGGACCTGAGAAGCGATTCAATCTCGGCTGGATTCCCTCTCATTTCAGCGTGAAGCTTGACTACCAGCCAGCCCAGGTGAAAATCGAAGCAACCGCTCAAAAACCGATCATTGATGCTCAAATCAATAGTGCGAACCATACATACACACCAGGTAGTGTGGATGTGGAAATTCTACAAAAAAATGCTCTGGATATAGAATTCATCAATATTTTCCGGATTTAGATAGGGTAGTGAAAACATAGATGATCATACAAACAAAATTTCATGGCGAAATGGAATTGGCAGAAAAAGAGTTTTATGTATTTGAAAGCGGGATACCAGGATTTTTGGAAGAAAAACAGTTTTGCTTGCTAGCTTTGGATGACACGCCATTTTTCGTCCTGCAATCGATAGAAACAAAAGAGCTTGCCTTCATTGTGACGGATCCTTTCGAAGTGTTTCATGGTTACGAAGTGAAGCTTACAGATGAGGTATTATCTTCTTTACAAATAGAAACGGAACTGGAAGTGATTACTTTGGTCATCTTAACGATCCAGGACCCTTTCAATGAAACGACGGCGAATCTCCAGGCCCCCATCATCATAAATAGTTCTAAAAAAACGGGAAAGCAATTTATCATGACCGCTAGTGAATACCGTACAAAGCACAGACTGTTTGAACCTCCAGCAGAACAGGAGGGGAAAAGATGCTCGTATTGACCAGAAAACCAAATGAAGCGATCATGATTGGCGATGATATCGAAATTACGATCCTGTCCGTTGAGGGAGAACAGATCAAACTGGGTATCAATGCCCCTAAAAACGTCGATATCCATAGGAAAGAAATCTACCTGTCCATTCAGCAGGAAAATAGAAAAGCCTCTAATACAGAAACCAATTTTCTTGAAAATGTAAATGAGTATTTCAAGAAAAAATCTTAAAATCCGCTAAATATGTTTCCAAGCAGGTCGATATTAAATATACAACGATGGGCAGTGAAATAGGCGGCCGACTTAATCACTGCCCATCGTAAACAACCATATGGACGTGGGGACTTAAGACTCAAGGAGGAAACATAAATGATTATCAATCACAATATCTCAGCTCTAAACACGCATCGTCAATTATCAAGTGCAACGAATGCTCAATCCAAATCAATGGAAAAACTTGCATCAGGCATGCGCATCAACCGTGCAGGCGATGACGCAGCCGGTCTTGCAATCTCTGAAAAAATGCGTGGGCAAATCCGCGGATTGGACCAAGCTTCCCGTAACTCACAAGATGCTATCTCATTGATCCAAACTGCTGAAGGTGCATTAAACGAAACGACTGACATCCTTCAACGTATGCGTGAACTTGCTACACAAGCATCAACGGATACTAATACAACAAATGACCGTGGAGAAATCCAAAAGGAAATGGATTCATTAACATCTGAAATCAACCGTATCGGTAATACTACTGAATTCAATACACAGAAATTATTAAATGGTTCTAAAGATTCTACCACTAATGGTAACTTAGCTAAGGTTGAATTTGATTTAACTGGAATGACAGCGGGATCTGTAGATATTTTAGGAGAAACAGTAAACTTTGATACTGATGAAGCCACTACTGCAGAAGCCATCGAAGCAGCTATTACTGGAAATGCTGATTTAAATGCGAAATACACTGTTACTGTTACTGGTAACAAAGTGGAGATTGCAGCGAAATCAAAAGGTGAGGATACAGATTTAAAAGCTGATCTTACTAAAGGTACTGGTGTTACAGACAAAACAGTCACAAATACAGAAGGAAAGGCTGATGGAGCAGGTCTTCAATTCCAAATCGGTGCAAACGAAAACCAAAGCCTTACACTTGAAATTGGTGACATGCGGGCAAGTGCTCTTGGATTGACTGGTGCTGCTGGAGATGCAGGGTTCACAACTGATGCAAATGTAAGCAATGGTACAGATTCTAAAGGTGTTGAATCTGGGCTGGATGTTTCTAATGCTAAAAACGCATCGGCGGCTATCACAAAAATCCAAACTGCGATTGACACTGTATCAGCAGAACGTTCTAAATTAGGTGCCAACCAAAACCGTTTAGAGCACACTATCAACAACTTAGGTACTTCTTCTGAAAACCTGACTGCTGCTGAATCACGTGTTCGTGATACAGATATGGCTAAGACTATGATGGAGCAAACTAAAAACTCTATCTTGGCGCAAGCATCTCAAGCAATGCTAGCTCAAGCAAATCAGCAACCGCAGGGCGTTCTTCAGTTACTTCGTTAATTGAATAGTTAGCCTAACAATAAAGGGTCTGACACTTTGTGTTAGGCTCTTTTATTTGTACTGCTTGAAGGGTGTAGGGAACACTACGATGTAGAAAAAAAAGAGATTACTGACCCTTAAAAAGTAAGGGGCCATTCGTTAATCTGTCACCAAGGAATCTTATGGCTACAATCCTAATGATATTATCTTCATTGAGTATGATGGTACTACAAAATACGTAGATGAAGATGTCGTTACTGTGTATGGTGAAATGACTGGTGAATACAGCTATCAATCACAAGCCGGATGGGATAGATCAATTCCTAGTATGTTCGCTGATTCATTTGAATAAAAAGGGAAGACCTATAATTAAAATAGTCAGTCATAATTTTTTCCGAACGTAGAGAAGTGATTATCACCTCAGTTTTAACTTAGGTAAAAAGAGCAATCTAACTGTAAAACAAAGTTGATTGGAACGGAAGGTGCGAGACTCCTGCGGGAATACGCGTCCAAGGGAGACCCCGCAGGCGCAAAGGAGCCGAGGGCGGACCGCCCGCGGAAAGCGAGTGCCTGGAGTGGAAATCAACGGGCAAATTTTAAAAACCTAAAAAACTGCAGACTTTTATTCTGGATTTTTTTTAGTAGAATCTCTTTTATAGCAAAGGATCATTAATGAAAGTCTGCAGTTGAAACCAAAATCAAAGCTTGACTAAATATAAAACTGTAAGAACCGATATAAAAAGTAAAGATATCATATTGGGGGCTATTTAGATGCTGGAGAGTTTGTCCACGAATATTCTATCTTCACAACTTAGAACAGCAATCTCGGAAGGAATGAGTTCATATTATCAGCGGGAAATGAATACGCTCGCCTATTCGGAACGAAGGGTGGAGTCTACTGATGAGCCTTCAAAAGAAAAGATGCAGGAAGTTGTGGATAGTTTGAACACTTTCCTGGATCCAATACATACAGCCGTTCGTTTTGAATATCACGAGAAGCTGAACGAGTACTATGTCAAGGTAGTGGATGATGTAACGGATGAGACGATCAGGGAGATTCCTCCAAAGAAGTTACTGGATTTCTATGCGGCAATGACGGAGTTTGTCGGAATCATGGTGGATGAAAAAATATAAGCGGGTGATCAATTTTGGTGCGAATCAGTGGTTTAGCAAGTGGAATGGACATTGATGAACTAGTTAAGAGCATGATGCAGGCAGAACGGGTGCCATTGGATAAATTAACACAGAAAAAGCAGTATTCCGAGTGGCAGCGGGATGAATACCGCTCGATAAATACAGCTTTATCAGAATTGGATACGCTCATTCGTGATGGAATTGGGAAGCAGTCTTCCTTTATTAAAAAGAAGGTGTCGATATCGAATCCAGATGCTGTATCAGTGAGAAATGTGAATTCGACCAGTGATTTTTCCGGGAATATACAAGTGAATGGACTTGCCATAGCCGCAACCATGACAAGTACGGAGAAATCAGCTGTTACTGACCCCAAAAAGAAATTATCGGAATTGGGTATCACGACACCTCAAGATATTACGATTTTGGCCATCAATAAAGATGGCGGTTTTGATACGGAAGTAAAAGATGGGGCAACAGTGGAAAAACCGTACACGCTTATCCTTAATGCGGACGATACGTTAGAGAGTGTCATAAATAAAATGAATGCTAACTCGGGAGTGACCCTATTTTTCGATGAAGCGTCCCAGAATTTTTCCATCACTGCTAAAAATACCGGTGATGTTAAAGATCGGCCTGAAATTGAATTGGGAGGCACCGGAGATTTTTTCAATGCGTTAAAAATGGGCAGTAACAATGAAGGGACTGGCGGCTCAAAAGGGGAAAATGCGTCCGTTGTTTATAATGGACTGGAAATTTCCCGGCCCTCGAATACGTTTCAGATTAATGGAGCGGAAATAACGATAAAGCAAAAAACGACGGATACAGTCACATTTTCATCAACAGCTGATGTGGATGCCATCTTGGACACGATCACACAGTTTGTGAATAAATACAATGAAATCATTAAAAAGGTTCAAGATAAAACGGGTGAAGCTAAATATCGCTCCTTTACCCCGCTTACCTCTGAGCAAAAGAAGGCAATGATGGAAGATGAAGTGAAGCTGTGGGAAGAAAAAGCGAAGAGCGGTACATTAAAAAGCGATTCGACATTAAAAAGTCTTCTGACCACAATGAGGTCATCCCTATACACCTCGGTGGACGGGATCACGGGAAAAAACAATCTCAGCAGTTTGGGAATCACGACCACCAAGAATTATTTGGAGGGCGGTAAATTAACGATCGATGAGGACAAGCTCCGGGCAGCCATTAGTGAGGATCCCAATGCGGTTTATGATATGTTCATGGCCAATGGAACGGAAAAGAGCAACAAAGGCCTCGCACGCCGATTAAGGGATGATATAGAATCATCTATGAAGGTTATTACTGAAAAAGCCGGAAAGGCCGGCTATGTTAATAACAATTTTACAATCGGAAAATTGGTTGATGGGCTGGATAAGAGAATGTCAACATTTGAAGCAAAGTTAACGAAATTGGAATCACGATACTACAGCCAGTTCACGGCGATGGAAAAAGCGATTCAAAAAGCAAACAGCCAAAGTGCATCGTTAGCTTCTTATTTTAGTTAAGGTAAGTTGGAAAGGAAGTTAAATATGGCGATGAATAATCCATATCAATCGTACCAGCAAAGTTCAGTCAATACAGCATCCTCGGGAGAGCTTACATTAATGCTTTATAATGGCTGTTTGAAGTTCATCATGCTTGGGAAGAAGGCCATTGAAGCAGGAAATATCGAAGCGAAGAATACGAACATCATAAAGTCGCAAAATATTATCCGCGAATTGATGGTGACGCTGAATATGGATGCGGATGTATCCAAAGATATGATGAGTCTGTATGATTTTATGAACCGGCGCCTGATAGAAGCGAATATGAAAAATGATGTTTCTGCCTTGGAAGAAGTCGAGGGACTTGTTACTGAGTTCCGGAATACTTGGAAGGAAGTAATTCAGATCAATCGAAAAAAACAATTTACCCAAAGCGGTCAAGTGTAATGGTGATTAGAACCTTTCATGATTTGACTGCTGAATTACTTGCCGTTCTGGAAGATCGCACGATTACAGAACGTGATGATAAAATAGAAAGGGTTACAAAGCTGATTGATCAGCGAGATGGACTTCTTTCTCAAATCACCCCCCCTCTTACTGGTGAAGAGCAACAGCTGGGCCGTGCAGTCATGTTGCTCAACCAACAGGTCGATCACTTGCTGAAGCTCCAAAAGCAGGAGATACAGCGGGATATCCAGGAAATAAATAAGAAGAAACGATCATCCAATATATACACGAACCCGTATGAAAGTCTATCAGTGGATGCCGTGTTCTACGATAAAAGAAATTGATTTACCCAACCGTTTGGATTCCAAACGGTTTTTATGTTAATTATTTTTAAATTTTCTGTAAATAATATAGGCTTAATTTTTTCTTTATAGCATAGCATTTGATATAATGAAGCTAGGGCAGACATCAACCCTTTCCAAACCTTCCGACAATTGTTTCATTATTTCGACATATTTCATGATGTGTTTCTAAAAGGAACCGGAGGGGTATTGTAGAATCTAACTGTATAGTCTTAATTTAAGGAGGACTCACTTTATGAATTACAACGTACGCGGTGAAAACATTGAGGTAACTCCAGCAATTCGAGAATACGTCGAAAAGAAAATTGGCAAGTTAGAACGATATTTTAACAATACACCAGATGCAAATGTGTTAGTGAATTTAAAAGTGAACAATAATACATCAAAGGTCGAAGTGACGATTCCCATGCAGAATTTGGTTCTTCGCGCTGAAGAGGAAAATGCGGATATGTATGCTGCCATTGACTTGATCAATGATAAGCTTGAACGCCAAATTCGTAAACATAAAACGAAGGTCAATCGTAAGTTCCGGAACAATCTATCGACTACACCAGATGCATTCGCCTTCAATACGGAAGTTGACGAAGTGGTGGATGAATTCGAAGACGATAATGATATTGAAGTGGTCCGCAATAAGCGCTTTGATTTAAAGCCGATGGACAGTGAAGAAGCGATTTTACAAATGAATATGCTTGGTCACAGTTTCTTCGTATACACGAATGCGGATACTAATACAACGAACGTAGTGTATCGCCGAAAAGATGGACGCTATGGATTGATTGAACCTAGTTAATTATTATTCTAAGATCAAAAGCACAGCCCAGCCTCTGGGTTGTGCTTTTTTAATGCATGTTGATAGAATTCGCTTGAAAAGTAAAAAAAATGATTGTTTATTTTGTTCTCTAAAGAATACAAATTAATAAAAACCCCTTTTAAATAAAACTTTTTTGTTCTTTATTAAGATAAATAGTTAATTTTACCTATTCAAATATCCCTATCTTTTGCACTATACTCGAATTATTATTCTTTAAAAAGAACAACTAGTTATTTATAAAAAAAACAATTTGATCCTGGTGCAGAGGGGTTGGATTACTTGTATCGAAAGAATTGCCATACATGCCATAGGGCTACATTTAGCAGTGCGGAATATGGAGAGTGGCTCTGCCGACCTGCGGTGAGGACTTAACAGTGCAAAAAGCCCTGGGTGCACTTACAATTGAGAAGAATCAATACACCCCAACGAAATATTATGAAGAGCAATATTTTACTATTATATAAAAAAACGAAGTTGAATTAGTCTATGATAAAGTCACTTGAACTTTGAATTTTCAAAATTTTGTAATATTTTGTCGGATGAAAGTTTTTGCATTTAGGTAGATTACTGACATAAAATAGCAATATATGGAGGGTTTATCCGTTAAAATATGATTTAAGTATTATATTTGGAGATAAATACCAGGAAAAGGGCAAACTTATTGAAAGATAAGGGCGCAAAGGCACATGTCTAAGGTCCTTGTGACTATGATGGCTGGTCTGCCTGAAATACAAAGAGTATTTTAGGAGGTAGAAGAGGTGGCTAATGTGGAGATGGATCAAGAATGGGTGAAATTGATTTCAGAAGCAAGGAGCTTGGGTTTCAAAAAAGAGGAAATCAGTGCTTTTTTGAAACGGGAAAGCCTTGAGGTTACATTAGAGGAGAACGATGGAAAATAGGTTCCGAACAAGATCGAGAACATCCCTATAAACAGTGGTTCGATTCATTAGCTGTTTATAGGGTTTATTGATTCTAGCGAGTCTAGCTTATTCAAGCTGTATTCTAAGATTATGTAGGTAAACTAGTGCATTACCACTCTACTCTTCTTTATCTTTTCTCCATTTATTAAACTCGATGAATTCCCTGAATTGTTGTTTTGAAACACCCGAATTCATAGCTTCCTCAACGATTTTCATCCAGTCAGTGTCCAATGTTTCCTTATTTGGTGCATCATAAAGCAGGGCATCAACAGGAATGTTAAGTACAGCGGAGATTTTTTCAAGAAATTGAATAGAAGGATTCGTTTGTAAGTTCCGCTCGAGCGAACTTAAATAAGACTTTGCCACACCCGCTTTATCGGCAAGTTCAGTCATCGACATTTTCTTTTCTTCTCGCAGTTTTTTTACACGTTCACCAATCATCAATACCACCTCGAAACATGTTCTATTTATCTTCCGCTAATAAGTTTCAGTATCCCACCTTATCATTCAAAAACATGACGCCTGTAAGGTTGGATTACCTTGACATGCTATCGCTAGAGAGGGCACAGCATCTAGTGATGGAAGGTTATGGATAATTCTCGTTTGCATATGGAATAGTGGGGAATTTTGCAACATATTTTTTATACTTCCTTCTATTTTAACAGTTTTACTCCTCATTTATCCATTGTTTTTCTCAAGAATTGAATTCAGGTCTATACCAGAGAAGTGACATGAAGTTGTACCTCTAGGGTAGAAGTGGTAAAATTAAGCGTACATTAGTAATAATAGAAGATGTGTTTCTTCTTACTTATATGAATTTTGTCATTGATCGATATTACCATAATAGAGGAGCGTTATTGAATGCTTAATATATTAAATAAAGTTTTTGATCCGAATAAGCGAGAAATCAAACGTTTAGAAAAAATCGCTGATCAGGTCGAAGCGCTGGCCGATGAGACGGCTTCGTTATCGGATGAACAGTTGCGTGCCAAAACGGGTGAGTTTAAAGAGCGTTATCAGAATGGGGAAACCGTTGATGATTTGCTTGTTGAGGCTTTTGCGGTTGCGCGTGAAGGGGCAAAGCGTGCTCTGGGCTTATATCCTTACCGTGTTCAAATCATGGGTGGGGCATCCCTTCATGATGGAAATATCTCCGAGATGAAAACAGGGGAAGGTAAAACCTTAACATCCACGATGCCTGTATATTTAAACGCGCTTACCGGTAAAGGTGTACATGTCGTTACTGTCAATGAATACTTGGCACACCGTGATGCCACCGAGATGGGTGTATTGTATGATTTCCTTGGTTTGACCGTCGGATTGAATTTGAACAGTCATTCTAAAGAAGAAAAGCAGGCGGCGTACAATGCGGATATTACGTACAGTACGAATAATGAGTTAGGTTTTGATTATCTTCGTGACAATATGGTGTTATACAAAGAACAAATGGTACAGCGTCCGCTGCACTTTGCTGTCATTGATGAGGTCGATTCGATTTTGATCGATGAGGCGAGAACGCCATTGATCATTTCCGGTTCGGCACAAAAATCGGCTCAGCTTTATATCCAGGCCAATGCGTTTGTTAGAACCTTAAAAAAAGATACGGACTACACATATGATGAAAAGACAAAAGGTGTTCAGCTGACGGAAGATGGGATGAATCGAGCTGAAAAAGCGTTTAATATCGATAATTTGTTCGATATTAATCACGTTACTTTGAATCATCATATCAATCAGGCGTTAAAGGCGCATGTTTCCATGCATTTGGATGTGGATTATGTGGTCCAGGAAGGCGAGATAGTCATCGTTGACCAATTCACTGGCCGTTTGATGAAAGGCCGACGTTACAGTGAAGGTCTCCACCAGGCGATCGAAGCGAAAGAAGGACTTGAAATTCAAAATGAAAGCATGACTCTTGCGACGATTACATTCCAGAACTATTTCAGGATGTATGAAAAACTTTCAGGTATGACCGGTACAGCCAAAACGGAAGAAGAGGAATTCCGCAATATTTATAATATGAATGTCATTGCGATCCCGACAAACAGGAATATCATTAGGGATGACAGGGCAGATCTTATTTACGCGACAACTGATGGGAAATTCAAGGCTGTTGTGGAAGACATCGCCGAACGTTATACAAAGGGTCAGCCTGTGCTTGTCGGTACGGTTGCCATCGAAACATCTGAAGTCATATCTGCCTATTTATCCAAAAAAGGAATCCCTCACGATGTTTTGAATGCCAAGAACCATGAGCGAGAAGCGGAAATCATTGCGAATGCAGGTAATCAAGGCTCAGTTACGATTGCTACGAACATGGCAGGGCGCGGTACGGATATCAAGCTTGGTGAAGGTGTCAAAGAGCTTGGGGGCCTTGCTGTAATCGGCACGGAACGTCATGAAAGCAGGCGTATAGATAACCAGCTGCGTGGTCGGTCCGGCCGTCAGGGAGATCCAGGGGTCACTCAATTCTATTTATCAATGGAAGATGAATTGATGCGCCGCTTCGGTTCGGATAACATGAAAAACATGATGGCACGCCTTGGAATGGATGATTCCCAGCCAATTCAAAGTAAAATGGTGACAAGGGCCGTTGAATCCGCACAGAAACGGGTGGAAGGCAATAACTTCGATTCACGTAAGCAATTACTGCAATACGATGATGTTCTCCGTCAACAACGGGAAATTATATATAAACAGCGTTTCGATGTCATGGAAAGCGAAAACTTACGTGAAATCGTCGAAACGATGATTACGGCATCCATCCAGCGAAATGTTGTCGCGTTTGCACCAATGGGGGATGAGGAAGGCTGGAATTTACAAGGCCTTGTCGATTACCTGAATGGTAACCTATTTAATGAGGGTTCAATCACTTTAGCTGATTTGGAAGGAAAAAATGAATCGGAATTGGTTGAGTTCATTTTAGCAAAAGTGAAAGAAAGCTATGATCAAAAAGAAGAAGAGCTATCTGAAGAACAAATGCGTGAATTCGAAAAAGTAATCGTTCTTCGTGCAGTCGATAGTAAGTGGATGGACCATATTGATGCAATGGAGCAATTGCGCCAAGGGATCCACCTTCGTGCATATGGCCAAATCGATCCGTTACGTGAATATCAATCAGAAGGTTTCGCAATGTTTGAAGCCATGATCGCTTCAATGGAAGATGAAGTAGCCAAATACATCATGAAGGCTGAAATCCGCAACAATTTGGAACGTAAGGAAGTCATAAAAGGGCAAGCGGTCAATCCGAAGGAAGAAGACGGGGGAAAAGTGAAAAAAGCCCCTGCCCGTAAAAAGGAAGACGTTGGCAGAAACGCGTTATGCCCATGCGGAAGCGGTAAAAAATATAAGAATTGCCATGGCAATTTAGGCTAAAGTTAGGTGTATAATGAATATGAGACGGTTAAGTTTAAGGCTTGCCGCCTCTTTTCATGTTTAGTTTGCATAAAGCAATATATTTGCATATAGTTTGAAGAGGTTTATTTGTAATGACGAATCCCTCTTCAGGGATTTTTTTTAACATACTTAATGAGGTGAAGAGAAATGGAATTAGCAGAAATAAGAAATGAACTTGAACGTACAGCGCAACGATTAACGGACTTTAGGGGGTCTCTTTGACTTAGATGAAAAAGAGGCACGAATCGCACAGCTTGAAAATGAGATGACACATCCCGATTTTTGGAATGATCAGCAAAAAGCACAAACTGTCATCAATGAAACGAATGCTTTGAAAGAACAAGTCAATCAGTTGTCCGATCTGAATGAATCATATGAAAATCTGGATTTGACATATGAATTAGTGAAAGAGGAGAATGATCAAGAACTTTTGGCGGAGCTGGAAGAAGAAATCACGATTCTTTCACAAAAGATGAATGACTTTGAACTTCAACTTTTACTAAGTGAAGAATATGACTCGAAAAATGCCATTCTTGAACTGCATCCTGGTGCAGGCGGAACGGAGTCCCAGGATTGGGGTTCCATGCTGCTTCGTATGTATACAAGATGGGGTGAAAAAAGAGGCTTTAAAGTGGAAACCCTTGATTACCTTCCAGGTGATGAAGCTGGAATCAAGAGTGTCACTTTAATTTTTAAAGGACATAACGCCTATGGTTATTTGAAAGCGGAAAAAGGGGTACACCGCCTTGTCCGAATTTCTCCTTTCGATTCCTCAGGGAGACGCCATACTTCATTCGTTTCATGTGAAGTCATGCCGGAATTTGATGAGACGATCAATATAGAAATACGCACGGAAGATTTGAAAGTCGATACGTACCGGGCAAGTGGTGCTGGTGGTCAGCATATCAATACAACGGACTCCGCAGTCCGGATCACCCATATACCTACGAACACTGTGGTAACGTGCCAAAACGAGAGATCTCAAATCAAAAACAAGGCCCAAGCCATGAATATGCTGAAAGCCAAATTGTATCAACGTGAAATTGAACAGCAACAAGCGGATTTGGATGAAATCCGTGGTGAGCAAAAGGAAATTGGCTGGGGTAGCCAAATTCGTTCTTATGTTTTCCACCCGTATTCCATGGTTAAAGATCACCGTACTAGTGCGGAGACCGGAAACTTGGGAGCAGTCATGGATGGGGATATCGATATGTTCATTGATGCTTACTTGCGTTCAAAATTATAAGAACAGCCAGTCGGACCGGTTTCCCCGGTCCGGCTTTTTTTATGATTCCCTTTTTAACGAATCTTCTGGCTGACATTTACAGGATTGAAAAGGGATGCTCTACCTCGTTCGGCCAATACTAAATAATAATGATGGTTCGAGGAGACTTATGCAAAATGAGGAAAAGATATCGGGAGCAGAAGCACCCTTTAATTCAAAAGTTAATGGAGTATGGATTGGTGATTGTCGGTTCGGCCATAATTGCCATTGGATTTAATGTATTCTTACTGCCTAACCAGGTTGCATCTGGCGGGGTAAGCGGGATTAGCACGATTCTCGCTTCAACTCTCGGTTGGGAGCCGGCTTATGTACTTTGGGGTTTTAATATCCCCTTGTTCATCGCGGGGCTTATTATCCTTGGAAGACATTTCGGAGCCAAAAGCCTGATTGGAACCTTGTTTTTGCCTTTAGTGGTATTTCTGACAAAGGATTGGGATGCTTGGACGAATGATGCATTGCTTGGTTCGATTTGCGGGGGGATGATGGTCGGACTTGGGCTGGGGATCGTCTTTCGCGGGAAGGGTTCCACAGGGGGGACCGATTTAGCGGCACAGATCTTCCATAAGTATACCCATCTGTCATTAGGGACCTGTGTGGCTGTCATTGATGGAATCATCGTTTTAAGTGCTACCATTGTTTTTGATATTGAAAAGGGGCTTTATGCATTAATAGGATTATATGTGACAAGCAAGACGATCGACCTCGTCCAGATTGGATTGAACCGGTCCAAGATGTCACTAATTATCACGAATAAAGAAATGGAGATAAGGGATGCTATCATACATGAGCTGGACCGGGGCGTAACAGGCATATCCGGGTATGGCGGCTATACGGATGATACTCGTCCAATTTTGATGTGCGTAATAGACCAGTCGGAATTCACCAAATTGAAACAATTGGTGAAACTTGTTGACCCTAAAGCGTTTGTAATTGTAATGGACGCATCGGAGGTACTCGGGGAGGGTTTTAAACTGGATTGAAATTGGTATAATGTTCTTGTGCTGGTATAAATCAGAGGGGGTAAATTCAATGAAAATGAAATGGTTAGCCTTAGTTTTGGGTACTTCTTTGGCCTTGGCTGCATGCGGTGGGAACGATGATGCTGCAGATAAAGAGCCTGCAGGTGAAAATAATGAAACGACTACGGCAGGTGCCGGTGATGCCGCAAAAATTTATGAAAACAAATGTTCAAGTTGTCATGCAGTGAATCTTGAAGGAGGCGTGGGACCGAATTTAACGAAGGTCGGTTCTAAGCTATCAAAAGCAGACATCGAAAAAGTCATTGCGAATGGTCAAGGCGGAATGCCAAAAGGTATAATCCAGGGCAAGGAAGCGAGCATGGTCGCTGAATGGCTTGCTGAACATAAGTAATGATTAAAGAAACGTTCTGCTTAGCAGGACGTTTCATTTAGCCTCCTTTAAAACCTCGAAACCACTCACATTTAATCCCTTATCAAGCAATCAAATCCTGGAAATATTACATAGATGTTGATATATGTCTAACTGAAATGAAACTGTAATATTTTTTATGCTTAATTTGACAAAATATGATGTTATAATGTTTCTGTGCTCAAGTAAGAGAGATTCATGTCAGATTTCAGTGAAAATTGTCGAAAAAGCTGTAGATACATAGTGATAATCCAAGCAAATTAGGTGGTTTTAGAATGATAGAAATGATAGATGTGAAAAAGACATATCCAAATGGCGTAATTGCCATTAATGGAATCAATGTGAAAATAAAGCCAGGCGAGTTCGTTTATGTAGTGGGTCCGAGCGGTGCCGGAAAATCGACCTTCATCAAAATGATGTATAGGGAAGAAAAGCCTACAAGCGGTAATATCTTGGTCAATGGTCTTAGCCTGCCAAGTATCCGCAATTCGAAAGTTCCCCTATTCCGCCGTAATATCGGTATGGTATTCCAAGATTTTAAACTCCTTCAAACATTCACTGCATATGAAAATGTTGCTTTTGCCATGGAAGTTATTGAAAAGGAACCAGAAGAAATCAAAAAGAGAGTCATGGAAGTTCTCGATCTGGTTGGCATTAAACATAAAGCAAGAATGCTGCCTTCCGAGTTATCTGGTGGGGAACAGCAAAGGGTTGCAATAGCCCGTTCGATCGTCAATGATCCTAAGGTAGTCATAGCCGACGAGCCTACAGGTAATCTTGATCCCGAAACATCATGGGAAATCATGAACATATTTGAAGAAATTAATAAACGCGGAACGACACTTGTCATGGCCACTCATAATAGGGACATCGTCAACAACATTAAACGACGTGTCATTGCCATTGAAAGTGGAAAAATAGTTCGAGATGAACATCGAGGTGATTACGGATATGAAATTTAGAACATTGCTCCGTCACTTCCGTGAAAGTTTTAAAAATATTGGCCGTAATGGATGGATGACGTTTGCTTCAGTCAGTGCAGTAACGGTCACTCTAACATTGGTCGGCGTCTTTTTAGTGCTCATGATGAATTTAAATCATATCGCGGGAAATGTGGAGAAAGATGTCGAAGTTCGTGCACATATTGATAATGCGGCGAATGATGACGATATAAAAACTATCGGTAAGCAAATTATGGAGATGAACGGCATTGAATCAGTGATTTTCTCTCCAAAAGATGAAGAGCTTACTAATTTAATAGATGATTTAGGAGATAATGGTGAGGCTTTTAAACCATTTGAACAGGATAACCCATTAAGGGACGTTTATGTTATCAAAACGAAATCTCCGCAAGATGTCATCAAGGTGGCAAAAGAAATCGAAGGCCTGGAGTATATCCAAAGTGTTAAATATGGACAAGGCTACGTCGAGAAACTATTCAGCTTTGTTAATATTGCTAGAAATATAGGGATCGTTCTTATTGTAGGTTTACTATTTACTGCAATGTTCCTGATTTCGAATACGATTAAAATTACCATTGTAGCCAGAAGAAAAGAAATTGAGATCATGAGATTGGTAGGAGCAACGAATACGTTCATCCGTTGGCCATTCTTCTTGGAGGGACTCTGGTTGGGAATCCTCGGTTCCATCATTCCCATAGGTCTGATTGCAGTACTCTACTACAATCTTTATAAATATGCAGCACCGCAGATTACGTTCAAATTCATAGATTTCCTGCCTGCAAATCCGTTTATTTATCAAGTTTCGGCCATCCTCATCGTAATTGGTGCCGTTATCGGGATATGGGGCAGCTTGATGTCCGTCAGGAAGTTCTTGAAAGTATAAAGGTATATCTTTACTCGAAAGCCAAAAGAAGCCGGATTTAAATAGAGAGACGTTACAAGGCTCGGATGTAACGGGATTGAAAGGGGAAATGAAACGTTGAAAAAAAATATCATTGCCATGAATGCCTCCATCATGATCGGGTTGGGAAGCATTCTAGCGGCACCTTCGGTTTATGCCGAGTCGATATCGGATTTAGAAAAACAGAAAGAATCCATCCAGGAAAAACGTTCGGGGGTTGAATCGAATATTTCTGAAACGGAGAAGAAAATCGATAACCTGCAGGATAAGCAAATGACAGCAGAAGATCAAATCGCTGCCATTGAAGCGAAAATTGCAGAGTCTGCAAAAAAAATCGATGCTAAAAATGCTGAAATTACACAAACGAAAAAAGAAATCGAGGCATTGAAAGAAGAGATTAAGGTATTAAAAGAGCGGATCGCTAAACGTAATGAAGTATTGAAGGAAAGGGCACTTTCTTTCCAGGAGACTGGCGGGGATGTGAACTACCTTGAAGTATTATTCGGATCATCCAGTTTTGGAGATTTAGTTGACCGTGTCGGAGCTGTAGCGACAATTGCTGAAGCCGACCGCGATATTTTAAAACAGCATGAGCTGGATAAAAAGGATTTGGAAGAAAAGCAAAACGCAGTTGAAACGAAGCTTGCCAGTTTAGAAGTGGCAAAAGCTGAACTATTGGAAATTCAAAAGCAACAAAAACAGCAGAAGCAAGAAAAGGATGCATTGGTTAAGAAATTAAAGCAACAAACTGAAAAGCATGAACATGAGAAGATGGGCCTAGAGGAAGAAAAAGCGAATCTTGCTGCTCAAGAAAAAGCCATCAAATCAGCCATCAGCTTAGAGCATCAACGTCTTGCCGAGTTGGAAGCAGCTCGTAAAAAAGCGGCAGCCGAAGCGAAAAAACGTGCAGAGCAAGAAGCGGCACAAGCGGCAGCACAAGCATCATCACAAGCATCCGAAACAAAAAAACAATCTACTTCTTCAGGATATAGTGCAAAAAGCAACAGTTCATCATCAGCACCATCATCTTCACAAGTTTCGGCTAATGTTAGTCAAACGCCAGCAGTATCATCGGGTACTTTCACTAGACCAAGTGCAGGATATGTATCTTCAACAATGGGTGTACGCTGGAATAAACAGCATGCCGGCATCGATATTGCTGCTAGCGGAACAGTTCCAATTGTAGCCGCAGCCGACGGAGTCGTAAGCCGTTCTTACTTTTCAAGTTCATACGGTAACGTCATCTTCGTTACCCATTCAATCGGCGGTCAGCAATGGACTACGGTGTATGCACATTTAAATTCTAGACAAGCAAGTGAAGGTGCTGTTGTCGCCAAAGGTCAACAAATCGGCATCATGGGGAACACAGGACATTCATACGGTCAGCATTTACACTTTGAGCTACATAAAGGCGCATGGAATTATAGCAAGTCAAATGCTGTTAATCCATTAGACTATATACCTAATTAATACCCAATATATCAAATGAAAAACAGACCAGGATAAATTCCTGGTCTGTTTTTTTTGTGTGATATCACCGTTTTCTATATGCATATTCCTTCCAATCCCCACATATAGTGAAATACATATCAGGTCAGAAATGGGGATAAATATGGTCAAAAAATGGGTACTTCTTCTAGCGATCGTCATGTCACTAGCCATTGGAGCAGTGGGGGGCATATATTGGACAAGCCTTCCGGCCAAGAATGAAGTAAAGGATGAAAGCCAAGAAATATCGAAGGATAAGGAATGGGCAAAAGTGGAACAAGCTTACGGTTTGATCGTAAGTCAGTATGTAGAACAGGTGGACGGTTCCAACCTGGTGGAGGGTGCCATCCAAGGCATGCTGTCAGCGCTGAAAGATCCTTATTCCGTATATATGGACAAGGAGACCGCTAAGCAATTCAATGAAACCCTGGACTCCTCTTTTGAAGGGATAGGAACTGAAATCGGAATGGAAGATGGTAAGGTCATAATTGTTTCTCCTTACAAAGATTCGCCTGCTGAAAAAGCTGGATTAAAGCCGAAAGATCAAATCCTTAAGGTGAATGGTGAAAGTGTAGAAGGTTTGGATCTGTATGAAACACGCCTGAAAATCCGCGGCAAAAAAGGGTCACCCGTCAAAATGGAAATAAAACGGGCAGGGGTTGATAATCCACTTGAGTTCAATATGGTGCGGGCCGAAATTCCGTTGGATACCGTATTTTCATCAATTAAGGAAGTTGCCGGAGAACAAATCGGTTATATCGAGTTGACCACGTTCTCGGAAAATACTGCGACTGATTTCAAAAAGCAGATGAAGGAGCTGGAAAAGAAGGGAATCAAGGGCTTGGTCATAGATGTACGGGGCAATCCAGGCGGCCTTCTTTCTAGTGTGGAAACGATTCTTGGCGAGTTTATCACAAAAGACAAGCCCTATTTGCAAATTGCAGAAAGAACGGGGGAAACACAATCGTTTTTTACAAGCCTTAAGAAAGCGAAAAGTTATCCCATTGCCGTCTTGACGGATAAAGGAAGCGCCTCAGCCTCAGAAATCCTGGCCGGCGCTATGCAAGAGGCGGGAGGTTATCCATTGGTTGGCGAGAAGACCTTCGGGAAAGGGACAGTACAGCAAGCTGTACCAATGGGTGATGGCAGTAAGATTAAACTTACGTTATATAAGTGGCTGACTCCTTCAGGGAACTGGATCCATAAAAAAGGGATCGAACCGACGATCAAAGTGAAACAACCGGAGTATTTTGATGCCCATCAGCTGGCCATTGAGAAGGTGTTGCAGCGGGATATGAATGATGAACAAATCCAGTATGCCCAAAGCATTCTGAAAGGACTTGGATTTGAACCGGGTCGTGAGGATGGATATTATGATTGGAGTACGGAAATCGCAGTAAAGGCATTCCAAAAACAATTTGGCCTGGAAGTGACTGGAAAGCTGGACGCTAAAACAGCAGCACATCTGGAATCCGCCATTCTGGAAAAGATCCAGGATGAAGATAATGATATTCAGTTACGCACGGCTTTGAATTATTTAGTGAAATAACTTGATGGCACCGTTCCTCTTGGAGCGGTGCCTCTTTTGCATTTGATCGGCCCAGCTTGCGAACATGAAGGCAGTATAGGGGAAACTTAAGATAAAGCCACTTTTTCTGCATCTTAATAGGCATGGAGGCTACATTTTTGATAGAATAGGAGGTAACTGACCAGAACGAAATTTGACAAAATTTTGATTACTTTTGAGGATGGTGGAAAGAAATTGACAACGGATTGGCTGATAGCATGCTTAATGGGATTAGGAAAACTCTTCCTTCATCCTTTACTTTATGTTTCGATTGCCTATTGTTTATTCATCGGCTATCTTCGCGTTAAACGGGAACGCCATGATTTTAATACGAAAATTTACAGTATTTCCATGGAGCTGCGTTCCATGTTACCTCAAGGATTGATATGGGGATTGATCCTTTCCTTCCTCACGCTGGCTACTGGACTCGCCATTCCTTTGGCGGCACTGTCCATCATGTTTGTGGTTACGGTTTTGTCCATGCTATCCATGAAAAAGAGGTTTGTTTCCCCCGTTTATACAGTGGGGCTCACCTTCTTTATCCTTTTCTTTTTATATGATAGAGATATCGAGCTTACGTTATTTCAGGATGCCTTTAATCAGCTGGATCGGTCCGTATATCCCACACTTGTTATTTTAATAGGGTTATTACTGATTGCTGAAGGGTTTTTGATTGTTGGCAATGGAAGTAAAAAGGTCTCTCCTCAGTTGGAGGTATCCAAGAGGGGGCAGCCAATAGGTGTGTATGTTTCACAGCGAATCTGGATGATTCCCATGTTCGTTATGATTCCTGGAGGACAACTTCCAGTGCCTTTCGAATGGTATCCGGTTTTTTCAATCGGGGACATGTCCCTATCGCCGGTCGTACTGCCCATTTTAATCGGCTTTAAGCAAAAAGTTCATGGGACGCTTCCGGATCTGGCCATTAGGGCGCAAGGCAAAAAGGTAGGGGCATTGGGAATTGTGATTACGCTATTGGCGGCAGTTGGTTACTGGTACCCTCCATTGGCAATCATAACGGCTGTTTTAGCAATCCTTGGTCGTGAATTCCTGCATTATTCCCAAAAGGCAATGGATCAAAAGCTTCCTTTTTATTTTTCGAAAAGTAAGCTGGGTGTCCAGATCTTAGGCGTTATCCCTCAATCTCCGGCAGATAAAATGGGGTTGTTAAAAGGCGAGGTCATTTCGAAAATAAATGGGGTCGTCGTCAGGGAAGAAGAAGAGTTATATAGGGCGCTCCAAATAAACCGGGCACATTGCAAGCTTGAGGTCATCGATAATAATGAACAGATTCGTTTTGTACAAAGAGCTCTATTTGACGGGGAGCATTACGAATTGGGCCTCTTATTCGTTGACGATCAATTGAAGGAAAGCGGACAAGTGGGTTAATGACACATTCATATAAAATAAAAGGCCTGTCTCGAATTATATCGAGAAAGGCCTTTTTCAGCAGGATCTCAATCCTGTATTATTACTTTTCAAGCATGATCTTTTCTATATCGTCCAACATTTTATTAGCTGCAATTACTCCGCCAGCTGTATTCCATGTTGCGTCGCTAACCTCATGGGCATTTCCATTTTTGACTGCATCAAGGTTTTTCCAAAGTGGATCATTAGTCATTTCTTTTGCTGTGCTTAGTGCTTGTTTGTCCCCTTCAGGAGCATAAGTGAAGTAGAAGAGAATATCTCCATCCATTTTAGGGATGACTTCTTTCCCAACCTCGATGGCAAGGTTACCTAATTTATTATCTGCAGTGAACAGTTCCTTCTGTTGTTCTGCACGTTTAAATCCTAATTGATCGAAAATCACTCCAGAGAATGAATCCGTGTAATAAATACGAGTAGTTCCAGCCATGAAACGAACAATGGAAACTTCTTGATTTACCTTATCACCTAATTTAGCTTTAAGATCTTCTGTGTGTTTATCGAATTCTGCAATTACGTCGTTACCTTTTTCTTCAAGGTTCAAGGCTTTTGCATATAGTTTAAAGTTTTCTTTCCAATCTCCTCTTAGCGTTTCCGAAAAAACGGTAGGGGCGATTGCATTTAATTTATCATAAACAGCTTCTTGGCGTATCTTGCTTCCGATAATCAAGTCAGGCTTCAGTGATGCGATTTTCTCTAAGTTAACTTCATGTTCAACACCAACAACTTCGACCCCATCCATCTCATCTTTAATATGATCGTACCAAGGGTCACCAAGCCATGATTGAACGGCGCCAACAGGTTTAATTCCTAAAGCAAGTAATGCCTCAGTGCCTTCATTTGTTAGAACGACCACTCTTTTAGGCGTTTCTTTCAACTCGGCAGTACCCATGGCATGCTCAATTGTGTAGCTTTTCTCCTCTTTCTTGCCTTCAGCTTTATTTCCATCGGCTTTCTCATCCGAATTCCCGCAAGCTGCTAGAAGGAAGACTGCAAATATTGTAAATATCGTTAATAAAGACTTAAATCTAAACATCTATGTATCCCTCCCAATTTTTCAGCAAATGATAATCATTCGCACTTAACAGCATCATCATAAAATGAATATACTTTTCTGTCAACATATAATTGAAAATGATTCTCAAATTCGTTGACATAATCCTGTTAACGCCAGTACAATTAAATAATGATTTACAAACGTGATTGGAAAGGTAACTGGATATGTTATTAAAAAATTCATGGCAGAAATGGATGGGGCTGTTCATTACCATTCTTTTGCTGCTGTTTTTACTGTGCTCCAGCATTGTATACGGTTATACAGATACAACATGGAAAATGGCAATCGATGCTTTTACCCATTTCAATGGGACGAATGAACACATTGTCATTCAATCAGTCAGACTTCCGCGTGCCCTGATTGCTTCGGCAATTGGTGCGAGTTTAGCCATCTCGGGGGTCTTGATGCAAACGCTAACTAAAAACCCCCTCGCCTCTCCTGATATATTCGGGGTCAACGCCGGGGCGGGATTGGCGGTGGTCACTGGGGTCACCGTTTTTGGGATAAGCAATCTTCAAGTATTCACATGGCTGTCTTTCATAGGGGCGGCCATAGCCGCGATAAGCATATATATGATTGGAAGCATGGGGCGCGGCGGCTTGACACCGATGAAGCTGACATTGGCTGGTGCAGCCATGACGGCCATGGTAGCTTCACTTACACAAGGTCTTCTTGTTTCTAATGAAGCTCTTTTAGAGCAAGTCCTATTCTGGCTTGCCGGGTCCGTTTCCGGTAGAAGTCTAGACAATTTAGTTGCCGTCCTGCCTTATCTTGTCGTAGGTTGGGGCCTTGCCTTGATCATGTCCGGTAAAATGAATGTGTTATCCATGGGTGAAGATGTTGCAAAAGGCCTTGGACTGAATATAGTTTTCCTTAAACTGGTTCTGGGGCTGGCAATCATCCTGCTCGCTGGCGGATCAGTAGCGGTTGCGGGTCCGATCGGCTTTATAGGAATCGTCGTTCCGCATCTTACCCGTTCTATAGTAGGCATCGATCATCGCTGGTTGATTCCCTTCTCTGGACTTTTCGGGGCGGTGCTTTTGATTTCAGCCGATGTCATATCCAGGTATATCCTGATGCCTCGAGAAGTTCCGGTTGGAGTCATGACAGCCATAATCGGGACCCCATTCTTTATTTATATAGCTAGAAAGGGGTTCAGCGGTCGATGAAGTCATATAAGAGCTTTCGTTTGTTTAATGAAAAAATATCATTCGTGATGGATAAAAAAGCTATGATCGTGATTTTCATCTTGTTTTTAGTCACTTCACTAGTGTTTGTAATCAGTACTGGAGTGGGTGAAATGAATATAAATCCGTTAAGTGTCCTCCAGGTCTTAATCGGAGGGGGGACGGAGAGCGATCGGCTTATTATCCAATCTTTCCGCCTGCCTAGAATAATTGTCGCCCTGTTGGTAGGGATGGGCCTTGCTGTAGCTGGAGGAATCCTTCAAGGGATGATTCGAAATCCACTTGCTTCGCCTGATATCTTGGGGATAACAGGGGGAGCGACCGTTGCGGTCGTTGGATTCTTGGCCATTTTTAGCGATAAGAATCATTCTTTAACAGTGAGCATCAATTGGCTGCCGTTAGCTGCATTCATTGGGGCTACAGTCGTGGCCTTACTTGTTTATTCCTTAGCCTGGAAAAATGGGGTTCCCCCGATAAGGCTTGTGTTGATCGGGATTGGGGTGATGGCTTTAATGAAGGCACTCACTACGATGATGATGATTCTTGGCCCGGTCTTTCAAGCGAGCCAGGCAAACCTTTGGATCACGGGGTCAGTGTCCAACTCCACCTGGAATAATATCGCTGTACTGGCACCATGGACGATTCTATTCCTGTTAATTGCCTTCCTGTATGCCAGAAATATTAATTTACAGGAGCTAGGCGATGATCTTGCAACGGGGCTTGGGGGACATGTCCAAAAACAGCGGTTTGCGTTATTGATGATCAGTACGGCCTTGATTGGTGGTTCCACAGCTTTTGCTGGAGGAATAGGATTTGTGGGATTAATGGCACCCCACATGGCCAGAAGGCTGGTTGGTTCGAGTTTTGGAGTGTTACTGCCCGCTTCAGCTTTGCTTGGTGGCATCTTGGTTATGGTGGCGGATTTGATTGGACGGACCCTATTCTCACCTTTGGAAATACCGGCTGGTGTTTTCACAGCGAGCATCGGGGCACCATACTTCATTTATTTACTTTATAAAACGAGGAATTCGTAAATCGGGTAAATGTAGAAAGCAGCAGTCATCCTAGGGATGGCTGCTGCTTTATTTCATTAAGCTTCTTTAGCTGCTTCGATTTCGATGGTAAGCGTGATTTGATCGCCGATCAGTACGCCGCCTGTTTCTAATGCCGCGTTATAGGTTAGACCATAATCACTGCGTTTGACTTTCCCTTTTCCGCTAAACCCTGCTTTTTCATTTCCCCATGGATCTTTCCCTTGGCCTTCGAAGGTGATGCTGAAAGTTTCTTCTTGTGTGATTCCATTAAGAGTCACATTTCCAGTTACATCGTATTCATCTTCATTCGTTTTCACGATTTTTGTTGATTTGAATGTTAATGTAGGATTTTTTTCTACATCAAAGAAGTCAGCGGAACGCAAGTGATTATCCCGGTCTGCATTGCGTGTATCAATACTGGCCACATCAACGGTAAAATCGATTTCTGCAGTTGTTAGATCCAATGGGTTTGCTAGAATGCTTGCCTCGAACTTATTAAAACTTCCTTTTACTTTAGCGATCATCATATGTTTTACGGAGAATTCAATAGCACTGTGAGTAGGGTCGACTGTCCATTTTGTATTTGTCATGTTTATTCCTCCTAATTATTAATCTTGAATTTATATATTTTTAATTTGAGATATCTTAACTTAATGTAATTATAAGAGGTGAAAGCAATAGTGTCAACTGAAAGTTTTCCTTAATTTTGAAAACATGAAAAACCCTGTGCATTTATGGGGCACAGGGTTCTTTCTTATGAAGAAGAGTAAAGCTGACACCTATATTAATTGGCATGTTCTTTCACTTCTTGATTGGTCACTTTACTCGGCCAAAAAGCACGGCGGCCAAGTAGGGCGGTGATTGCAGGAACAAGGAACGGGCGCACAATGAATGTGTCCATTAACACACCAAGAGCAGTAATGAGACCGAATTGAACCAATACTTGAATCGGAAGTGTGGCTAGAACGGAAAAAGTGGCTGCCAAGATTATTCCGGCAGAAGTGATGACACCGCTAGTTTCGGCAACGCCCTTTCTGATGGCATTCTTGATTGGCATCGTTTCTTTCTTACGCCAAATGCTTGAAACCATGAAAATGTTATAATCTTCCCCAAGTGCAACGAGGAATACGAAAGAATAAAGTGGAATTGTCCCTTCTATGGCATCGACACCCATGAAATAGTGCAGGATTATCCAACCTAAGCCCATAGCTGCAAAGAATGAGAGAATGACTGTCCCCATTAAATACACCATGGCTGTCACAGATCGCAAGTAGGCTAAAAGGAGTAAGGAAATCAGGACGATGATGATCGGGATGATCATGAATTCATCGGATTTTACGGTATCCCTATTATCGAATTGCGTCGCAGTTTGCCCGCCAATCCAAACCTTTTCATCAACGGGAGATATATGGGCTGCCTTCAATTCTTTCTCCGCCATTGTGCGGATTTCCGGAATGGAATCAATTGCCTCGATATCATATGGGTTGATGTTGAATGTGACCTCATAGGATTGCAGATCTTTATTGGATTTACTTGTGACTGGATCGGCAACACTTTCAACAATATTCATCCCTTCTAATGCAGGCGCTAAATCGATATCTTCACCATCCGTATCGACAACCACAGTGGCCGGTGCCAGTTCGCCCGGCGAGTACGAGTCGGAAATGACAGAATAGCCTTCACGGGAGTTCATATCTTCAGGAAAGGAAGAGAGAATATCATATGAATATTTTATTTGTGAAGAATATCCAGCTAAAACGCTGAAGATGATCAGGCATGTAAGAATGACGGTCCATGGCTTGGTTGTGACAATATGACCAATCCAGTTACCGATGCGTCCTTCTTTATGCTTTTTGACGGCTTTTCCCTTTTTCTGAGCCCGTGCTTCTTCCATTTCTGGTGTACGCGGAACGATCGGGAAGAAGGAAGCCCTTCCGAATACAGAAAGCAATGCCGGTACAAGTGTTAAAGCTGCCAGCATCATGATTAAAATGGACAAGCTGAATGGTACAGCAAAACGGTGGTAGGCTCCGTATTTGGCTACAAGCAATGTTAGCAGGGAGATGACGATCGTTAGGCCGCTCATCGCAATGGCACCTGATGAATCTTTAAATGCGGCTATCATGGCTTTCCGTTTGCTTTCATGATTTCTTAATTCACTTCTGTAGTGAGAAATTAAAAATAGACAATAATCCGTTCCGGCACCGAATAATAATACGGTCATGATTGATATGGCCTGTGAATCGACTGTAATCCAACCATGATCTGCCATGAATCCAAGGATCGGGCTCGTGACAATATAGGCGAAGCCTACTCCGATTAGAGGAATGATGGCTAAAAGCGGAGAGCGGTAAATGAGTAATAACACGACAAGTACAAGTATTACTGTCGCTAATAGCAATTTGAAATCAGCACCTGAAAATAAACCCGTTGCATCCACGGATATCCCTACAGGGCCTGTCACTCGAAGGGATAATTCATCTGAATCTGTCGGGACCTTGAATGGGTCCGATCCAATGCGTTCCGATACTGCTTCATTAATGCTTTCAAGATTTTTTTCGAGAATTTCAGTCTCGGTCTTTTCTTTAAAGAAAAGCGGCTGTACGAAAGTCGTTCCATCTTCTGAAACCGATTCTTGAAGAGCGGGCAACGGAATTTCATGAAGCGGCGGTAAAAAAGATTGCTGTGTCAATGGGTTATCTGTCAGTTCTTTCGAAAGGTACTGGATTTCAACAAAGTCGGACTCTGTCAGTCCACCTTCCCGATGCCATGTAAGCAGGGCAGGTAATCCAGAGGATTTTGGAAACTCTTCTTTAATAAGTTCATCAGCCACGACAGAAGGTGAGTCTTCAGGCAAGTCTGCGGCATTATTTGCTGTTCGATCATTAACGGCAGGCAATGTGAAGGTTAATGCGATTGCTGCAATTATCCATAGAGCAATGACAACCCAACGACTGGTTTTTCCGGTCATCATCCTGCCAAGTCTTCCTAATATTGATTCGTCCAATGAAGTCACCCCGCTTTTTGAATTTTTATCCTTAGTTCATTATAATGGTGCGCTGTTGGCATATACAAAAATGGGTACGCTCACTCCATGTTTCTGCTAAATGCATCAAAACTTTCTTATCATTATATGATTTAGGCCAGTTGTTAATGGCATGAAAATATGCTTCATCGATATATAGGGGAAAAGTACTTATTTAACTAATTTCAATTAAATTTGAAGATTGAAGAGTGAAATATAGGGAATAGGGGAAAGTATAGTAGCATTATGGATTTTATTAACAGAGGAGGGATTTTTTTGTCTGATAAATCTAAAAAACCAAATGATGAATCGAAAGAAACATTAACGAACAGGCAAGGGCACCCGGTAACGAATAACCAGAGTCTTAGAACTGTAGGGAACAGAGGTCCTAGTACACTTGAGAACTATGATTTCCTGGAAAAGATCAGCCACTTCGATAGGGAGCGTATCCCTGAACGGGTTGTGCATGCCCGTGGTGCAGGTGCACATGGTTATTTCGTTCCGACCGGTAAAGCTGGGGACGAGCCGATTTCAAAATATACGAGAGCGAAGGTTTTTCAGGAAGAAGGTAAAAAAACCCCGGTATTCGTGAGATTTTCATCTGTTATTCATGGAGGGACGTCCCCGGAGACGTTACGTGATCCCAGGGGATTTGCCGTTAAATTTTATACGGAAGATGGAAACTGGGATCTTGTAGGCAATAACCTGAAGATTTTCTTTATTCGTGATGCCATGAAATTCCCGGATTTGATTCATGCCTTCAAACCGGATCCGGTCACGAATATTCAGGATGGCAGGAGGATTTTCGATTTTTGCTCGAGTTCGCCTGAAACATTCCATATGATTACCTTTGTGTTTTCCCCATGGGGCATTCCAGCTAACTACCGCATGATGCAAGGGTCAGGGGTCAATACTTATAAATGGGTGAATGAGGAAGGGAAAGCAGTGCTTGTCAAGTATCACTGGGAACCGAAACAAGGGATCAAGAACCTGACACAGCAAGAGGCAAATGAAATTCAAGCTACGAATTTCAATCATGCCACACAGGATCTATATGAAGCGATCGAACGCGGGGACTATCCTGAATGGGATCTCAACGTACAGATCATGAGTGATGATGATCATCCTGAGTTGGATTTTGATCCGCTGGATGATACGAAGATCTGGCCGAAAGATGAGTTCCCATGGCTGCATGTCGGTACGATGGTCTTGAATAAAAACCCTGAAGACTATTTCACTGAAGTCGAACAGGCTGCATTCGGCACGGGTGTCCTAGTGGATGGACTGGACTTTTCTGATGACAAGATGTTACAGGGACGTACATTCTCTTATTCCGATACACAGCGTCACCGTGTTGGAGCGAATTATCTGCAATTGCCGATTAATGCTCCAAAGAAACCAACAGCCACTAATCAGACTGGCGGACAGATGCAATATGAAGTTGGCAGAGGCAGCCAAAGCCCCCACATCAACTACGAACCATCAACTGTCGGCGGTTTGAAAGAAGCCAAGCAGACGGGCAAGGAGCATACACCTATGGTGGAAGGGAAACTTGTTCGTGAGACAATTGATCGCCAAAACAATACGAAACAGGCTGGTGAAACATTCCGTGAATTCGAGGATTGGGAAAAAGACGATTTAATTTCCAATTTAGTGGCGGCATTGGCTCCTGCCGACAAGCGCATTCAGGAAAAAATGATTGCACTTGCCGAAGAGGCCGATGAAGAGTATGGCCGCAGATTGAAAGAGGGGCTGGCCTCGGCATCTGAACATACGGAATCTTCAAAACCTCTGGGTGGGACTGATAACCCTGATGATGCCGTTAGAAAAGGACATGAAGCGGATCCATATTGATTGGACTGAAAAGAAGCAAACTTCCCTTTAAAGGGGTTTGCCTCTTTTTTTGATGGGCATAATTGATGGATGTGTGGAATGTTCTCCTGATGATGCCTTGAAAATCAAGTGGGAAATTGATTGGCAAAAAACTTCATAATCATTTAAACTGAAACTACTCTATTTTTCTCTTATAAAGGAGATGAAAAAATGATTAAAATTCTTTCTGCCCTTTTCCTTCCTTGTCTACTTGTCATGCTATTTTCAAGAGTCACCTATAACAATGTCGTAGGTCTTGTTTTAACAGTTGCCTTGATTACAGCTTCCGCATATAAAGGTTATACGCATACAAACTTATTGATCATCGTCGATGCCTTATCCCTGACAGTGGGATTTTGGTTATCAAAAAGAATGATGAAACGTACATCCAAGAGCGCCTGACATCAAAGGTGCTTTTTTTGTACTCAAACTTGTCATTCCCCTCAACGCAGCATGAAGTCCATAAAACAAAAATAGAATGGATGTTCGCTTATTGCTGGTTTGTTTTAAGGCTATTGTGGTAGAATGTGTATATATGCTTTATTAAACCGGAATAAATAGAAGGGACATAGGCATGTCCCGTTTTCATATAAAAATATTTCAATAGGAGGCTATGCTTGGTGAAGGATAAGTTTGAGTTAGTCTCAAAATACTCTCCTCAAGGAGATCAACCGGCAGCAATTGAAATGCTGGTCGAAGGGATTAAGGAAGGCAAGGAAATGCAGACGTTATTGGGGGCAACGGGGACAGGGAAAACGTTCACCGTTTCCAATGTGATTCAAAGAATCAATAAACCGACTCTTGTCATTGCCCACAATAAAACGTTGGCAGGGCAGCTTTACAGTGAGTTCAAAGAGTTCTTCCCTAATAATGCCGTTGAATACTTCGTTAGCTATTATGATTACTACCAGCCAGAGGCTTATGTTCCATCCACGGATACATTCATCGAAAAAGATGCAAGCATCAATGATGAAATCGATAAACTGCGTCACTCGGCAACCTCGTCTTTGTTCGAAAGGAAGGATGTCATCATCATTGCCAGTGTTTCGTGCATATATGGACTCGGTTCTCCTGAAGAATACCGGGAGATGGTTGTTTCCCTCCGAACAGGCATGGAAATAGACCGGAATGCCTTGCTGCACAGACTCGTGGATATTCAATATGAGAGGAATGATATTGCTTTCCAACGGGGGACCTTCCGCGTTCGCGGTGACGTGGTCGAAATTTTCCCGGCTTCACGTGATGAACATTGCGTACGGGTCGAGTTTTTCGGGGATGAGATTGACCGTATCCGTGAAGTCGATGCCCTGACTGGTGAAATTACCGGTGAACGTGAACATATCGCCATTTTCCCGGCTTCCCACTTCGTAACCCGCGAAGAGAAAATGCGGATAGCCATTCAAAATATCGAAACGGAACTGGAAGAGCGATTGAAGGAATTAAGGGAAGATGAAAAACTCCTTGAAGCGCAGCGCTTGGAGCAACGGACCCGTTATGATTTGGAAATGATGCGGGAAATGGGCTTTTGTTCCGGGATCGAGAACTATTCCCGCCATTTAACCCTTCGTCCCTCAGGTGCGACACCATACACTTTAATGGATTACTTTCCAGAGGACTTCCTATTGGTCGTGGATGAATCACACGTAACCCTTTCGCAAATACGCGGAATGTTCAATGGAGATCAGGCGCGGAAGCAAGTGCTCGTCGATCATGGCTTCCGTCTGCCGTCTGCAAAAGATAACCGCCCGCTGAGATTTGAAGAATTTGAAAAAAAGGTCCATCAATCCATATTCGTTTCGGCAACTCCGGGACCATATGAACTCGAACATACGCCAGAAATGGTTCAGCAGATCATCCGTCCTACCGGATTGCTGGATCCGACAGTAGAAGTTCGGCCGATTGAAGGGCAGATAGATGACTTGATCGGTGAAATACAGGAGCGCGTCAAAATGAACGAGCGTGTGCTCATAACGACCTTGACGAAAAAGATGTCTGAAGATTTAACTGATTATTTAAAGGAAATCGGCATCAAGGTCCAGTATCTTCATTCGGAAGTGAAGACCTTGGAAAGGATAGAAATCATCCGGGAACTTCGAATGGGCAAATATGATGTACTCGTTGGAATCAACCTTTTAAGGGAAGGCCTGGATATTCCGGAAGTGTCGTTAGTGACCATTCTGGATGCCGATAAAGAAGGGTTCCTTCGCTCGGAACGTTCGCTTATTCAAACGATGGGCCGTGCAGCCCGTAATGCCAACGGCCACGTCATCATGTATGCTGACCGCATCACGAATTCGATGGAACTTGCCATCAATGAAACGAGGCGGCGCCGTGAAATCCAGGAAAAATATAATAAAGAGCATGGAATAATGCCTCAAACCATTCAAAAGGATATCCGTGACTCCATAAGGGCGACTCATGTAGCCGAAGAAGGCGAAGAGTATAAAGAAGACCTTGCACCAAGCCTCGCGAAACTCCCTAAAAAAGAGCGTTTGAAAGTGATGGCAAGCATGGAAAAAGAAATGAAGGAAGCGGCAAAGGCACTGGATTTCGAGCGAGCTGCCGAGCTGCGTGATCTATTACTAGAGTTAAAAGCGGAAGGGTGACGAAACATGGCAATGGATAAAATTGTGATAAAAGGCGCCAGGGCCAACAATTTAAAGAATATTGATATCACGATACCGAGAGACAAACTTGTTGTGCTGACCGGATTATCCGGATCAGGAAAGTCTTCCTTGGCTTTTGATACGATTTATGCAGAAGGGCAAAGGCGTTATGTAGAATCACTGTCCGCTTATGCTCGTCAATTCTTAGGCCAAGTGGATAAACCGGATGTGGATGCGATCGAAGGTTTGTCACCAGCCATTTCCATAGACCAGAAAACGACCAGTCGAAATCCTCGTTCAACCGTTGGGACTGTTACGGAGATCTATGATTATTTAAGGCTGTTATTTGCACGGGTCGGCAGGCCGACCTGTCCGATCCATAATATTGAAATCACCTCACAAACGATTGAGCAAATGGTGGACCGCATTCTTGATTACCCTGAGCGAACCAAGCTTCAGGTATTGGCACCGCTTGTCTCAGGCAGAAAAGGGACACATGCAAAAGTTTTGGAGGAAGTTAAGAAACAAGGGTATGTCCGCATTCGTGTGAATGGGGAAATGCATGATCTCAGTGAAGAGATCACTCTCGAAAAAAATAAAAAACATTCGATTGAAGTCATCATAGACCGGATCGTCATTAAAGAGGGTATCATGGCTAGGCTTGCAGATTCATTGGAAAGTGCCTTGCAGCTTGGCGAAGGCAAAGTCATCATTGACGTCATGGGTGAGGAAGAGCTGCTGTTCAGTGAACATCATGCTTGTCCATACTGCGGATTTTCGATCGAAGAGTTAGAGCCGAGAATGTTCTCATTCAATAGCCCGTTTGGGGCGTGCCCGGATTGTGATGGCTTGGGGGCAAGGCTTGAGGTGGACCGTGATCTGGTCATCCCGAATCAGGATTTAAGCCTCCGACAACATGCGATTGCGCCATGGGAGCCGACGAGTTCTCAATATTATCCGCAGCTCCTTGAAGCGGTAGCCAACCATTATGGGATAGATATGGATGTGCCCGTTAAAGATTTACCGGAAGAGAAGATGGATAAGGTCTTGCTTGGTTCAGGTAAAGATAAGATATATTTCCGTTATAAAAATGATTTTGGAAGAGTGCAAGAAGGATATATTCCTTTTGAAGGAGTTTTAAGAAACATCGAAAGGCGCTTCAAGGAGACGAGTTCAGACTATATTCGTGAGCAAATGCAGAAATATATGTCAGAACATCACTGTCCAACCTGTAAGGGTCATCGATTGAAAAAAGAGAGTCTTTCCGTGCTCATTCAAGGGGTCCATATAAGTGAAACGACAGCTCTATCAGTGGAAGATGCGTTAGTATTTTTCGATGAGCTTGATTTGACTGAAAAGGAAGCTGCAATAGCGAGATTGATTTTACGTGAAATTCGTGAGCGGCTCGGTTTCCTGGCTAATGTAGGTTTGGAATATTTGACGTTGAGCAGGGCAGCGGGAACATTATCAGGCGGTGAAGCGCAGCGTATAAGATTGGCGACGCAGATCGGTTCCCGATTGACGGGAGTCCTCTATATTTTGGATGAACCCTCAATAGGGCTGCATCAGAGGGATAACGATCGATTGATCGAAACATTGAAGAATATGCGCGAAATAGGGAACACCCTGATTGTTGTCGAGCACGATGAAGATACGATGATTGCTGCGGATTATTTGATCGATGTTGGTCCTGGAGCTGGAGCGCATGGAGGAGAAATAGTGGCCGCAGGTACTCCGGAAGAGGTCATGAATAATCCTAAATCATTAACGGGTCAATATTTAGCAGGAAAGAAATTCATCCCATTGCCATTGGAACGCCGGAAAAATGATGGCCGTGTCATTGAGATTAAAGGTGCCAAGGAAAATAATTTGAAAAACGTAAATGTTAAATTCCCACTTGGGGTCTTTACAGCCGTTACAGGAGTCTCGGGATCAGGGAAAAGTACATTAGTGAATGAGATACTCCATAAATCATTGGCTCAAAAGCTGAATCGGGCAAAAGCCAGACCAGGCGATTTCCGTGAAATCAAGGGAATTGAGCATTTAGATAAAGTCATTGATATTGACCAATCACCGATCGGCAGAACCCCACGATCGAATCCAGCTACCTATACGGGTGTATTCGATGATGTTCGTGATGTATTTGCCTCGACTAATGAGGCGAAGATCCGCGGTTATAAAAAAGGAAGGTTCAGTTTCAATGTGAAGGGCGGCCGCTGTGAAGCATGCCGTGGTGATGGCATTATCAAGATTGAAATGCATTTTCTCCCAGATGTATATGTCCCATGTGAAATCTGTCATGGGAAACGTTATAACCGGGAAACTCTTGAAGTAAAATATAAAGGGAAAAACATATCCGACATTCTCGATATGACAGTTGAGGAAGGCGTTAGTTTCTTTGAAAATATCCCAAAAATCAAACGGAAGCTACAAACGATTTTTGACGTTGGTTTGGGTTATATCAAGCTTGGACAGCCTGCTACCACTTTATCAGGCGGTGAAGCGCAAAGGGTGAAACTTGCTTCTGAATTGCATCGCCGTTCCACTGGGCGTTCCTTTTATATCTTGGATGAACCAACTACCGGACTTCATGTCCACGATATAGCAAGGCTGCTCCAAGTTCTGCAGCGGCTGGTTGACAATGGGGATACAGTTTTGGTGATCGAGCATAATCTGGATGTCATCAAGACAGCGGACCATATTATTGACCTGGGACCGGAAGGCGGAGATAAGGGCGGTACGATCGTCACTTATGGAACACCTGAAAAAATATGTGAAGTTTCCGAATCGTATACGGGAAAATACTTAAAACCTGTACTTACCCGTGATCAAATTCGCATGGAAAATTGGATTGAAGAAAAAGAAACTGAGCATGAACATGCTTAAAAGAACAAGCCATCCGGCTTGTTTTTTTGTAGAAAAATGACGGTATGCATTTAATCAATCATTTGATTAAAGAAAAGGAAAACAAGATATTTCCGGGGAAATCATACATCTTCCTTTTCGGAAATTGTCATTTCCCTTTGTCGAATGATGGGAAAAACGGTATTTATGAAACTTTTTAGATATCTAGGCGTATGTATGAATAAAATGATAGAAGAAAGCGAGGAATGTTCATGCAGGAGGAAAGAAAGAAAATTTTAGAAATGATTCAGGATGGAAAGTTATCAGCGGAAGAAGCCATGGGCCTATTGGAAGAATTAGATAAAGCCAGTCAGGAAAGTGAAGCTAAAGAGCAGAAATTGCAAAATGAATTATCGACGGTAGTCGTGGATAAGAAAAGCGAAGGAAGCACTCAGGATACGTTTAAGAAGAATATCCAGTCATCGAAAGAAAAGATTATTGATTTCGTTGAAAGTGCTTTTAAGAAAATCAAAGAAACGGACCTTGATTTCAATTTCGGGAAATCTGTGGAGGTCAGTCATATTTTCCAGCATGATCATGATTTCCTGAATGAAGTTGATGTAGATATAGCAAATGGGAAAATAAAAATCGCCGCATGGGACCATAACGATGTCCGGGTTGAATGCCAAGCTAAGGTATACCGTGTGGAAGATATAGAAGAAGCCAGGAAAAACTTTTTGGAAGAAGTCGAATTCACGATTGAACATGGAAAATTGAAGTTCAAGGTTCGTGAAAAATCCATAAAGGTTGATACGATCATGTACATTCCAAGGAAGGAATATGAGGACATTCATGTAAGGATGTTCAATGGCGCAATCACGACTGAATCACTGAAATCTGAGAACCTTAAAGCAAAAACAGCGAATGGTGCCATTCATATTATGCAGGGTACAGGTGATTCGTGTGAGCTTGAAACAGGTAACGGGATGATCACCATTTCAGCTACCAACTTTAATGACTTGGAAGCCGAGACCCTGAATGGAGCGATTAATGCCGATGGATATTTCAAGAAATTGGAAGTCCAAACCTTCAATGGGGAAATCATCTGTACGAATTCAGGGATGGATTGCGATTCGATCCATGCTAAGTCAGTCACTGGAAAAGTCCAGCTGACACTGCCACCAGGTAAGGCGATCGAAGGAGAGTTGAAATCAAATTTAGGAAGCTTTAATGTAACTTTGGAAGGGATGACCATCATCGAAGAGAAAAGTGATGTGGTTCAGAAGGTCCTTAAGTTTAAGACAGTTAAAGAAGAGGTTCCTGTGCTTCATGTTTTTGCAGAAACCAAGACTGCAGCGATAACGGTTTCCTAAAGAAACAGAAAGGGATTCTATCTAAATTTTAAAACAAAGTTGATTGGAACGTAAGGTACGAGAGTCCTGCAGGAAAAGCGTGTCAGGGGAGACCCGCAGGCGAAAAGGCGCCGAGGAGGCTCCCGGACCGCCCGCGGAAAGCGAGTGCCTGGAGTGGAAATCAAGGTTATATTGTGTAAAACCTTAAAAACTGTAGACAAACTTGATTTTCATCGAGTTTGTCTACAGTCTGAAAGCCCGCCAATATAAACTGGCGGGCTTTCTTTTATTTTGGTCTAAGGACCATGTATGTTCCTCTCATCTCTTTCCTATTTAAGGGACTTTCCCACTGCCATCATCCGGGTGGAGTGAATAAAAAAACAATAAATCGATAATGCTTTGTTTGGTTATTAACAGAAAAATGCTAAAATAGAAAAAGTATCTCAAAAAATAGCATCGCTCCAAAAGGAGGAAAGATATATGGCAAAAGTCCGTACAAAGGATATAGTAGAAGCGTTCGGTCTAGAACTTATCAGTGGGGAAGAAGGAATTAACCGACCAATAGTCACGAGTGATTTATCTCGTCCCGGACTTGAAATAGCCGGTTTTTTTGATTATTATCCCGCGGATCGAGTACAGCTTTTAGGTATGACGGAGATGTCCTTTTTTAATCGGTTGAATGAACCTGATCGAATACAGAGGATGGAAGAGTTATGCAGGGACTTTACTCCAGGAATCATCATTACGCGTGGTCAGGAAGTGCCGATAGAGTTGATAGAAGCTTCCGAGCGGGAATCCGTTCCTGTGATGAGATCTAATATGAAGACAACAAGGTTATACAGCCGTCTGACCAATTTCCTTGAAAGCAGGTTGGCACCAACCACTGCTGTTCATGGTGTATTGGTGGATATCTATGGGTTAGGGGTGTTGATCACCGGGAAAAGCGGAGTCGGTAAAAGTGAGACAGCCCTGGAATTAGTGAAACGGGGTCATCGTCTCGTAGCCGATGACTGCGTCGAAATCAGGCAGGAAGACCAAGATACGCTAGTCGGGAATGCCCCGGATTTAATCGAACATCTTCTTGAAATAAGAGGATTGGGAATCATTAATGTAATGACACTTTTTGGAGCTGGTGCAGTCCGGAGCAATAAAAAGATCTCAATCGTCATCAATTTGGAACTATGGGAAAAAAACAAGCAGTATGACCGGGTTGGTCTTGATGAAGAAAAAATGAAAATCATCGATACGGAAGTGACGAAAATTACCGTACCTGTCCGTCCAGGGCGAAATTTAGCTGTTATCATTGAAGTGGCGGCCATGAATTACCGCCTGAAACGAATGGGAGTAAATGCTGCAGAACAGTTTTCAGATCGCTTGAACCATGCCATTGCAGATCCGGAACATGATGAATTTTAAAAGGTTATAGGAAAAGAGGGGACAAAATGGAACAAGGAATACAGCCGCTGAATCCAATAGCGATAGATCTAGGTCCCATCCAGGTACATTGGTATGGACTAATCATCGGTTTCGGTGTGTTATTGGGCCTTATTATCGCTCTAAGGGAATCGGAGCGAAGAGGTCTTGATAAGGAAATATTTACTGATATGATTTTGTTTGCTGTCCCAATCGCGATCATTAGTGCCCGTATTTATTATGTGATCTTCCAATGGGAGTACTATTCACAAAACCCGGGGGATATCATAAAAATATGGAATGGCGGAATTGCCATACATGGTGCGTTGATTGGAGCGGTGCTGACTGCGATCGTTTTTGCCAAGGTCAAGAAAGTGTCATTTTGGAAGCTGGCGGATATTGCTGCACCGAGCTTATTGTTGGGGCAGGCGATTGGCCGTTGGGGTAATTTCATGAATCAGGAAGCGCATGGAGGAGAAATAACAAGGTCATTCCTGGAAAATATGCATTTGCCTGAATTCATCATAAATCAAATGTACATAAACGGTACGTATTATCACCCGACCTTTTTGTATGAATCGATTTGGAATATCGTCGGTGTCATTATTCTCTTAAGTTTACGGAAAGTGAACTTGCGCAGGGGGGAACTATTTTTAACCTATGTAATATGGTATTCCATAGGCCGTTATTACATTGAAGGATTGCGGACCGATAGTTTGATGCTGACGGAGTCACTGCGTATCGCACAAGTGATCTCAATTGTGTTGGTAGCTGTAGCCATTGCTTTAGTGGTCTATAGAAGGGTCCGCGGGCATGCAGACAAAAGATATTTAGATGCATAGGGAATATGTGTAAAGGGAGAGGGCAAAGTGATAGTAGATTCGGTTAAAAAGGGACTTCTTTCAGGCTTGAATACAACTTGGTCTTTGGGAAAAGTGATATTCCCGGTTACTCTGATCGTCACTGTGCTTCAATATACGCCTGTATTGCCATTCATCATCAACTTGATAGCGCCTTTGATGAATCTCATCGGTCTTCCAGGGGATGCGGCAATTCCGCTTGTGTTAGGGAATTTCCTGAATTTATACGCAGCGATCGCTGGCATATTAACGCTTGATTTGACTGTGAAAGAAGTTTTTATTATCGCAATGATGCTATCTTTTTCACATAATTTATTGATCGAGTCAGGTGTGGCGATGAAAACCGGTGTCAAGCTGTGGGTCATCTTAGCAGTAAGGATCGGGCTTGCGCTTTTATCAGCGGTCGTCATCAATCTTGTCTGGCAAGGCGGATCTGAAATGGCCCAAGGAGTGGCAATCGGGGAGGCTGCAGAGATTAACGGAGCTGGTGCAATCCTTTTACATGGGGTCCTCCAGGCCCTTTCAGGAATCGGTCAGCTGGCGGTCATCGTTATTCCGCTCATGGTGGCGGTTCAAATCATGAAAGATTTAAAATGGCTGGAAGCCTTCTCGAAAGCCCTTGCTCCCTTCATGAGGGTCCTGGGGATGAAGCCGAATGCTTCCATGCCTTTCGTTACAGGCCTGACTCTCGGTTTGGCATATGGGGCAGGCGTAATGATTCAAGCAGCTAAAGAAGATAATGTTTCGAAGAAGGATATGACGATTGCATTCATCTTTTTAGTTGCCTGCCATGCTGTTGTAGAAGACACACTGATTTTTATTCCGCTGGGGATTCCGGTCTTGCCGTTGTTACTTATTAGGGTACTCACTGCCATTGTTTTAACGATGGCCGTTGCGTATATATGGAATCGGGCTGACAGGGTACAGAGAAAGGAAGCTGTATATGAACAGTAACATAACTACATTATTATTTGATCTTGATGGGACGTTGATCAATACAAATGAATTGATCATCGCCTCTTTTACAGAAACTTTAAACCACTTTTGTCCTGGAAAGTTCAATCGGGAAGATATCATTCCATTTATCGGACCGACTTTGGCCGATACTTTCTCTTCCATTGATCCAAAACGGGTGGATGAAATGATCGCTTACTATCGGGAGCATAATTGGAGGAACCATGATTTGCTTGTCACACAATTTGACGGGGTGTTCGAAACCGTTCAAACGTTGAAGCAAAGCGGTTATAAATTGGCAGTCGTTACGACAAAGAAGCGTGATGTCGTCGAAAAGGGCCTGCGTTTAAGCAAACTGGATCAATTCTTTGAAGTGGTGGTCACACTGGATGAGGTGGAAAAGGCAAAGCCGGACCCAGAGCCTTTGGTAAAAGCTTTAAATCAACTCGGTTCGGTTCCTGAAGAAGCGATCATGATTGGCGACAGTTATCATGATATTATGGGCGGGAAAAATACAGGTACAAAAACGGCAGGGGTCTCATGGTCCATTAAAGGCCGTGAAATCCTGGAAAGTTATCACCCTGATTATATGCTTGAGCAGATGGCAGATTTATTGAATATCGTTAAGGTTGAAAAGCTCACGGAGGCAAGAAAATGAGACGTACGTCCCGCTATCCAGTTGAAGGGGCTAATTCACTATGGCATGTATATAAGACCGTTCCATTCCGGAAAGTCGTAAAGAATTTTGTGGTGATACAGCTAGCCCGTTATACGCCTTTTCTGGGAATGAAGAATTGGCTATACAGGACTTTTTTACATATGAAAGTCGGGAAGCATACTTCGTTTGCCTTGATGGTCATGCCGGATGTGATGTTTCCGGAAAAAATATCGGTTGGAATGAATACTGTCATTGGCTATAATACGACGATCCTTGCTCATGAATATTTGATTCATGAATATCGTTTAGGAGATGTAGTCATTGGTGATGAAGTATTGATTGGAGCGAATTCGACCATTCTTCCAGGACTTTCAATTGGTAATGGGGCGATTGTCTCTGCAGGGACGCTTGTCCATAAGGATGTTCCGGAGGGAGCTTTCGTCGGGGGAAATCCAATGAAAATCATTTATACCAAAGAGGAAATGCTTGAAAGAGAGCAGCAAACTTCCTTATGAAAAAAGGGACTTGCCCATATATGCGGCAGGTCCTTTTTAATGGCATTTTGGGTATAACGGAGTCAGTTCATTCTTTAGATGCTCTATCACTTCGTTGATTGATACATTTTCCTGGTTCACCGTCGCTTCATACGTTTCTTTTAAAATTTGAAAAAACCTTTCCTGTGCCTGTTTATCCATCTTGAGCTTGTCCTCCTATCATCTATTAAAGATTTATGAAGAGGGGGCTGAACAACTTCAGCCCCACATCTCATTTATCTATTCCGATTTCAATAAATCGGCAACCAATACGTACCGTTCCGGTGCACTACCAATATATGAAAAAGGATAGCAGGTTGTTACTGTAAGTGTGGCTTTAGGCTTGGGAACGATCACGGTACGGTCATCTGCATCGACGATACGAACCTTCCTCACTTTATATGTAAACGTACCGGCTTCTGTCTTGGCAATCAGCAAGTCACCCTCGCCGACTTCACCTAGATCTCTGAAAATTGTATCTCGGTGACCGGATAAAACGGAATTATCCTTTTCACCGGGGAGGACGGACCCCGCATAATGACCGACGCCTTTTTCGAGTTCATCTTCGTCCGTTCCGTGATAAATGGGGAGTGTTGCCTCGATTTTTGGAATATAAAGCTCACCCATCAAATCACCTGTCTCCGGTCGTACTTCATATAGTTCAAGCCCATCCGGAATATCTGCTTTCGTCTTCGGATCGGGGAGCTTAGCCGTCGCTTCCGTTGTTTCAGATTTATTCCATTTATATAGGGCATACCCTTTTAACAGCGTATAGGCGTTTGTCGTTGTAAAATAAATACCTAAGGTTAAAAAGCAAACAGCAGTGATAAGTAACGATTTTTTCTTATGCCTGGATTGCCTATTTTTGCTCATCTTAATTAGTGAGTCTCGCTTTTCTAATTAATCCGAAAGCGATCCCCATCAAAACTAAACCGATTAAAGAACCGAATAAGTAATTACCAGCCGTTTTAGGAAGCACTCCGCCTTTTTCCGTTTTATGTTCAGGTCTTGCGGGTTTCTTCTTTTCTTTTTTTACCTCAACCACTTTAGAAATGACCTCAGTGGACTGTTTAATGTCATTACCGGTTTCTTTCACTAAATCGGATCCGATCATTTCACCTGTCAATTTAAAATCGAGCAAAAAATTGCCGTTTAAATCATAAATGGAAACTAGTAAACTAGCATTCGTCAATTCCTTAAGCTGGAATAAAGCCTCAAGGGATAGGTTTGTCGTGACACCATCCTGAATTAAGGCGAATTTAAATTGAATTTGCAGCAAGCTTTGAAGTTCATTATATATAGAAAGCAATTCAGCCACTTGTTCTACAGATAATTCATCAATTGTTTCAAAATATTCAAGTTGATCCATCCTATCGGAGATCGCCATTAAACGAGCTTCAAACGAAGGGTCTTCGACGATAGGTAAAAGGTGGTTCATGAATCTGTCAAGCTCTTCATCTGTAAGGCCGATCTCAGTAAATAGGCCATCCATTAAATCGATGATTTCTTCATCATATTCCATCTCTTCCTCATCATAATCCATTTCTAAATCGATGATATCCTCAATGTCGTAAATGAAATGGAAGGTTTCGATGATGGAATCTCCCTCTTCCAGTTCACCGTATTCTATTAATAATTCCGTAAGTTCAGCTTCTGTCATTTCATATTCTTTAAGTAGATTCTGTAAGGTCTCAGGAGTGACGGTCGGTCCTAATGTATCACGCAACTCTTCTACCGATTCCAGTTCATTCAATGTTAAGTCGTAATAGGATAAATACTCTTCCAATTCTTCTTGCGTCATTCTAACTTCAGAAAGGTATGCATTAAGCTCATCCTGGTCGATCTTAGTTGCCGCAAAACCCTTCGTTCCGCTTAAACCCAGTGAAAAAAGAACGATAAGTGCCATAAAAAACGAAAAATATTTCTTCATTCCCATTTCCCCCTAAAAATTTCTAATATTGCCAAACTCCTGAATATTATAAAACAGCTAAACCAAAAGGTATACATTAATAACAATGAATGGATAAAAATAGGAAGAATTATCCGGTGAAAAAGGTATAAATCCTTCTGTTTGGACTTAAACCGATCATGAAGAATATTCCAAGACCGCCTTGGTTTTGAAGTAATGGGATTAGGCATATTTTCCTTGACGTAAGGTGGGGGCAGGGGTAAACTATTAATAACTTCAACCTACTACCATATTAGCGAACTAAAGTGATTTAATAGATTATTGCGAGTATTTATATGATTATGTCATTTTATTTGATACTATTTTTATATGTTATCCGAAATTTGGATTTAAGCGTGAAACCTTGGAAAGATAAAGGGATAAACAAAATAAGGAATGGGTGCATCGGTTTTTGCCTATAGGCGGATCGATTGGATATAGAAAGTAATCAATATTTCAAAAGGATGTGCAGTCGTGACAAAGCCATTTATGTTTGAAAAACCGCTAGGCATGAGAGATACATTGCCGGTGCTGTATGAAACGAAAGTGTCGGCCAGAAATAAAATGAGTGATGAAATCAAGAAGTGGGGCTATCAATTTATTGAAACGCCTGCTTTGGAATATTATGAAACAATTGGCGAGGCTTCGGCAATATTGGATCAACAGTTGTTTAAACTTCTTGATTCCCAGGGGCATACGCTTGTACTCCGTCCCGAGATGACAGCCCCCATAGCACGGGTCGCAGCATCCAAACTGTTAAAACAGCAAATTCCTCTTCGCCTGGCCTATTCCGCGAATGTATACCGGGCACAGCAGCGTGAAGGAGGCAGGCCGGCAGAATTCGAACAGATTGGTATTGAATGTATCGGAAATAAGTCTATAAGTGCCGATGCTGAAATGATTGCCCTGCTTGCGGATGCTCTAAAGGCTGCAGGGCTTCAGGAATTTAAGGTTTCCATTGGACATATCGGATTTCTGCAAGAATTTTTCTTGAGTATTCTAGGTACGGAGGAAAGAGCCTCTATATTAAGGAAGTTTTTGTATGAAAAAAATTATGTGGGTTATCGCGAGCATGTTAAATCACTGCCGCTTTCATCCATTGATAAACAACGGCTTATCGAATTTACCTCATTGCGTGGCAGTGAAGGAACCCTGAAAAAGGCGCTAGGATTGGTTGAAAATAATAAAGGGCAAGATTCTTTGGCTGAACTGAAGGAATTGTCTGCGCAGCTGAAAGAATTTGGCGTTGAACAATATGTAAGCTTCGACTTAACATTGGTCAGTCATATGAGTTATTACACGGGAACTTTATTTGAAGTGTATGCCGGACAAGTGGGTTCGCCAATCGGCAATGGCGGCCGGTATGATAATCTGCTTGAGAAGTTCGGCTGGAATGCTTCGGCCACAGGTTTTGCAATCCGGGTCGATCGTCTTGCAGAAGCTCTTGGGGAGCCGATTCAGCCTGTCGCGCCAGAATGTATTTTATTCAGTCCCGAACGGAGATTGGAAGCAATTGAATTTGCAAGGAAAAGACGCTCCGAAGGGAAATTGGTAACGATTCAAGATATTACAGTCGTCCAAAATGTCGATGCTTTTACACGGACATTTTCTGAAGTTCATTTATTCGTAGGGAATGGGGGGAATGGAAAGGATGAATAATAGCTTTTTAACGATTGCTATGCCGAAAGGGAGAATATTTGAAGAAGCGGCAGAGCTATTAAGAAGGGCCGGTTTTCGTCTCCCTCCCGAGTTTGATGATTCCCGGAAATTGATCCTTGAAGTGGAAGAGGAGAATCTGCGGTTCATTTTAGCTAAACCGATGGATGTCGTAACCTATGTGGAACACGGCGTCGCTGACATTGGAATTGCAGGGAAGGATGTCATGTTAGAAGAAGAACGTGATGTCTATGAGTTACTTGATTTGAAAATCAGTGCCTGCTACTTAGCCGTAGCTGGACTGCCTGGTACGAAAATAAGTGACATCGCCCCAAAAATAGCCAGTAAATACCCGAATGTAGCTTCCAGTTATTTTCGCGAGCAGGGGGAGCAAGTCGAGATTATAAAGTTGAATGGGTCTATTGAGTTAGCACCGTTAATTGGTTTAGCTGAACGAATCGTCGATATCGTTTCAACGGGGCGGACACTGAAGGAAAACGGTCTTGTGGAATATGCGAAAATCGCCAATGTAACTTCGAGGCTGGTAGCAAACCCTGTCAGCTATCGAATTAAAGAAGCAAGGATTACCGAAATCGTGGAACGGCTAGCAGAAATTATTGAATAGTAAAGAATCGCTAATGAGGTGAAGGTATGAAAATAGAACGGTTTGCTGAAGGGATTTCACTGAAACGCTCGGTTGAAGCAGGTACTGTCGATCAAAGAAAAGCGGTTCAGGATATTATTTATGATGTCAGGAAAAGCGGAAACGCCGCTTTACATACCTATACCGAACGTTTCGATGGTGTCAGCCCAGGGGAATTACTTGTATCGGAACAGGAAATGGAAGAAGCGACAGCGGCCTTAACTGCTGAGCAGCTTGATATTATTCAAGAAGCTGCGAATAATATCCGAATGTTTCACGAGAAACAAATTCGAAATTCATGGTTTACGACTGATGATACGGGAACGATGCTAGGACAAAAATTGACTCCTCTTGATGCTGTAGGTGTTTATGTACCTGGAGGCACAGCAGCATATCCATCGTCAGTATTGATGAATGCGTTGCCTGCGAAGGCCGCGGGGGTAAAACGGATCGTTATGGTTTCTCCTCCAGGGAAGGATGGGAATTTATCGCCAGCGGTTTTGGCAGCTGCCAAAATTGCCGGAGTTAAGGAAATCTATAAAGTTGGCGGGGCTCAGGCCATAGCTGCTCTCGCTTACGGGACGGAAACAATTAAGAAAGTGGATAAAATAGTGGGTCCGGGAAATATATATGTGGCGTTAGCGAAGCGTGAAGTATTCGGAGATGTTGCCATTGATATGATAGCAGGTCCAAGTGAAATAGCGATATTGGCGGACGAATCAGCCATCGCTTCAGAAGTTGCGGCAGACTTGCTATCACAGGCGGAGCATGATGCCCGTGCTTGCAGTGTTTTGGTGACGACTTCAACGTCTCTTGCAGAAGAAGTGGCAGCAGAAGTGACCAAGCAGGTGGCCTTACTTCCACGCCATGATATTGCTGCAGCATCCATAAGGGATTACGGAAGAATCGTTGTATGCGGGAATATGGGAGAAGCTGTTGAGGCGATTAATGAACTTGCACCGGAGCATCTGGAAATTGTGGCCAAAGATGCACTTGAAATCATGGCTAAAATCCGGCATGCCGGGGCAATTTTTATTGGCCGTTTTAGTTCGGAGCCCGTCGGGGATTACTTTGCAGGTCCCAATCATGTGTTGCCTACTAATGGAACCGCCCGTTTTTCCAGCCCGCTGAATGTGGATGATTTCCAAAAGAAATCGAGCATCATCATGTATAGTGAAACGGCCTTCCGCAAAAATGCAGAAAAAATCGCAGCATTTGCCAGAATGGAAGGACTTGAGGCTCACGCCCGTGCCATTGAATCACGTGGGGTGAATGAATCCGGGAAAAAGTCCTGAATTATTAAATAAGTGAAATCTGATATAAAGACTTTTGACATGCTTTTACATCTTGGGAAAAGGGGTCTTACCCCGTTGAGGAGGAGTTGTAATGGAACGTTTTGCTAGTGTGGAGCGAAAGACGAATGAAACGGAAATAAGGTTGAAGTTTGGTGTCGATGGGGAAGGTAATTCCTCCATTAAGACCGGTGTTCCGTTTATGACGCATATGCTGGATTTATTCACGAAACACGGGAAGTTTGATTTGACAGTAGATGCCAACGGGGATACAGAAGTGGATGATCACCATACAACTGAAGATATTGGCATTTGCTTGGGTCAGACGTTATTGGAGGCCCTTGGAGACAAGCGAGGGATAAAGCGTTACGGAAATGCTTTCGTACCGATGGATGAAGCACTCGCCCAGGTTGTCATCGATTTAAGCAATCGTCCGCATCTGGAGTTCCGGGCTGAATTTCCTTCACAAAAGGTCGGAACTTTCGATACTGAACTTGTGCACGAGTTTCTTTGGAAATTAGCTCTTGAAGCCAGGATGAACCTGCATGTAGTCGTTCATTACGGTCACAACACACATCATATGATCGAAGCAATATTCAAAGCGCTTGGACGTGCATTGGATGAAGCTACGACCATCGATCCACGTGTCAAAGGCATCCCTTCGACGAAAGGAATGTTGTAAATGATCGGGATTGTCGATTATGGCATGGGGAATTTATTTTCTGTAAGTAAAGGGCTTGAGCGCCTTGGTGCCGATTCATTCATTTCCGATGACCCAAAAGAACTTTCAAAGTCGAAAGGGATCATACTTCCCGGCGTTGGCTCTTTCAGGGATGCCATGAGTCTCTTGGAAAAACAAAAGCTGGATGAATTCCTGAGGGAATATGTAGCCGATGGAGGTCATCTATTAGGCATCTGCCTTGGTATGCAGCTTCTCTTTGATGAAAGTGAGGAAAATGGACCGGCAAAAGGATTATCTCTCATCCCAGGAAAAGTCGTTCGATTTAAGGGAGTGGATGCAAATGACCAGGTTTATAAAGTGCCGCACATGGGCTGGAATCGTCTTGAATTTAAACACGCGTCACCAGTGAATGAGGGGCTTGAAGAGGAACATGTTTATTTCGTCCATTCTTACTACGTCGATACGGATGAATCATTCGTTACCGCTTCGGCGACGTATGATGTGGAAGTGCCGGCGATCGTCGGTAAAGGGAATGTATTCGGCATGCAGTTCCATCCGGAAAAAAGCGGGAAGATGGGCATGTCACTCTTGAGAAATTATCTGTCATTAGTAGAAGGGAAGGAAGAAGCATGAGCAACTTTACTATTTACCCGGCGATTGATATGCGCGGAGGCAAATGCGTCCGCTTAATCCAGGGAGATTACGATCAGGAAACCGTTTATGGCGATTCCCCCTTCGATATGGCTAAAAGCTTTGCGGACCAAGGAGCCGATTGGATACATATGGTTGACCTTGACGGAGCTAAAGAGGGAGTACGCATCAATGATTCATACGTAATTAAAGCTGCAAGTGAGTTAGGGGCCCGCATTCAAATCGGCGGCGGCATCCGTACGGAACGGGATATAGCCCATTATCTGGATAATGGAGTGGGACGTGTCATTCTAGGCAGCACGGCCGTTTCAGACCCTGATTTCACTAAAGATATGATTAGGAAATATGGAAGCCATATCGCAATCGGGATCGATGCGAAGGATGGCAGGGTTGCCACTCATGGTTGGCTTCAAACTTCTGGAACCCTTGCGATAGATCTTGGCAAATTACTGGCCGATGCTGGGGCAGAGACCTTTATCGTGACTGATATCGCGACGGATGGCATGCTTTCAGGTCCGAATGTGAAAGGTATATTGGCTATGGCGGAGGCAACTGGTAAAAACGTGATTGCTTCGGGAGGCATTAGTTCACTCGAAGACCTTATCACCCTCAAAGAGTATGAAGCCCAAGGCATTGCAGGGGCAATCATTGGCAAGGCACTTTATATCAATCGCTTTACTGTAGAAGAAGCACTAGAAAAGGTGCGTGGTTAAATGCTCACTAAACGAATTATTCCATGTCTCGATGTAAAGGATGGACGCGTAGTCAAAGGCATACAATTTGTTTCCCTTAGAGATGCTGGAGATCCGGTCGAACTTGCAACCTTTTACGACCAAGAAGGTGCCGATGAGCTTGTCTTCCTGGATATTTCCGCATCACATGAAGGCAGGGAAACGATCGTCGACGTTGTTCAATCGGTAGCGGGCAGCTTGGCAATCCCGTTCACGGTGGGCGGAGGCATTAATTCATTGGCGGATATGAAGAAGATCTTACGAGCTGGTGCCGATAAGGTATCTTTAAATACAGCAGCCATTTTGCGCCCTGATTTAATTAATGAAGGTGCTGATTACTTTGGTTCCCAATGTATCGTGGTCGCCATAGACGCCCGATATGATGAAGAGCTTGGGTCATGGCGCGTATATACCCACGGCGGTCGGAAATCGACTGAATGGGAAGTGATCGAGTGGGCGAAGGAAGCCGTAATCCGCGGTGCAGGTGAAATTTTATTGACAAGCATGGATTGTGACGGCGAGAAACAAGGGTTTAATATCGCTTTGACAAAAGCGGTATCCGAAGCCGTTTCAGTGCCGGTCATCGCCTCAGGCGGGGCTGGTAACGCTGGGCATTTCCAGGAAGCTTTCCAAGAAGGTAAAGCCGACGCAGCATTAGCCGCATCGATTTTTCATTATAAAGAAACATCCGTCAAAGAAGTCAAGGCGTTTCTCAAAGAACAAGGAGTGGTTGTACGATGAATCTTGAAACTATTAAATACGACGAAAAAGGTCTGATTCCGGCAATTATTCAAGATGCAGGAACCGGCGAAGTGCTGACACTTGCTTATATGAACCAAGAATCACTGCAATTGTCGATTGAAAAAGGTGAAACGGTTTTCTTCAGCCGTTCGCGCAATGAATTATGGCATAAAGGAGCAACCAGCGGTAATACCCAGAAAATCATCGAAATGAAGTATGACTGCGATCAAGATGCATTGGTCGTTCGGGTTGTTCCTGCAGGTCCAGCTTGCCATACAGGGGCAACAAGCTGTTTTAGCGAAACGATTTACCAAAACAGTGAAGCCGGACAAGCCGTGAAGGCGAATGTGACTTTCTTGACGGAATTGGAAAAATTGATTGAAAAAAGAAAATCGGAAATGCCTGAAGGTTCATATACTACCTACCTATTCGATAAGGGCGTTGATAAGATCCTGAAAAAAGTCGGTGAAGAAGCGGCAGAAGTGATCATTGCAGCTAAGAACCGGGATGCAGAGGAACTTTCGATGGAAAGTGCCGATCTCCTCTATCACTTATTCGTTCTTCTTCAGGAGCAGGAGTTGCCTTTCCAAGCAGTGCTTGATGTATTGAAGGATAGACATGCCGATAGGGACGAACCGAAAGAAACCGAATGAATGATGATTGCCCTCCGTCAATAGGAGGGCTTTTTTGTGTGTATTTACGATTATAAGCAGCAATCTTGACTCCCCATTTGCCTAGGAATATACTTCAATTTTCTCTTAAAGAAAGCATCGTGATTCCCAATTTCCATTTTCTTGAATTATTCGGCAAATTTACACCAATATGTTATAATACTATGGTTAATCAACTTGAAGATGGAGGATTACATGAGTAAAGACTCTAAATTTGGCCAACAGGCAAAAATTCTAACTTTTCACCCAACAGGTGAGTATTATTTCACCAAGGGTTTAAAAGCTTATCATAGACGAGAATTACCTAAATCAAAAAAATACCTGGAACGTGCGCTGGAACTTGAACCTGCTGAACCGATGATAGCCTGTCAATTGGCAATCACTTGCTCGGAAATCGGTGAATATAAATATTCAAACAACCTCTTGGAAAACATCTTGGATGTGATGGATCCCTATATGTCGGAATGTCATTACTTCCTGGCGAATAATTATGCCCACTTAGGCATGTTCAAGGAGGCTTATCGTCATGCCAGTGCTTATCTTGATAAAGAAGAAGACGGGGAGTTCAGCGATGACGCAGAGGATCTGCTTGAACTGATAACTTTTGAGTCGGATGAGTCAGAAGAAAATCCCTTTAAGCATGATGGGCTCATTACCAAACAGGAACAAGCACGTGAGTATCTTGAATCAGGCAATTTTCCGAAGGCAATCGAAGTATTGAAAGAAACGATTGCCGAGTACGAGGATTACTGGTCCGCATATAATAACCTGGCACTTGCCTATTTCTATCTTGGTCAAGTAAATGAAGCTTTTGAAACACTTGATGAGGTACTGGAAAAAAGTCCGGGAAATCTGCATGCGCTTTGTAACCTTGTTGTTTTTCATCATTATCAACAGGATGAAGCAAAGGTTGAAGAGCTCATACAGATGCTGGAGAAAATTCGGCCGATGCTATCCGAACATCGTTTCAAGCTTGGAGCGACCTTCGCTTTGATCGGAAACTATGCTTCTGCATATAAATGGCTGAAAGTACTCCAAAAGCAAGGGTTCGAGGGAGATGGAACCTTCTACTATTGGCTTACCATTTCCGCTTACCACTTAGGCCATGAACAGGCTGCCAAAAAGGCATGGAAAAAGGTCGTGGAAATGAACCCGGAAAAGGAAGGCATGGAGCCTTGGGGAGATATGAATGCAACTTCAGATGGTTTTGAACATCATTTTCCTTCAATTATAAAAAGGCTGGAAAGTGAATTCATCGAAGAAAGGCTGTTTGCCATTTTTCTTCTGAAACATTCGGTTCATAAACAGAAGCTATTGAAAAACCAGGTCCTCAACCTAAATCAGAATTTCACTGATTTGGAACGTGATTATGCCGAACTTGTTCAAGCTCCTGCTAAAGATCGCCAATTAACAGCAATTGATTTTGCTGATCGCACAGCTGAGTTATTATATCAGCATTTCCAACCGATACAATTAAATGAAGCCGGGCTCTATTTAATGTGGTTTTCCGTCTTCATCGAAGCGGTGAAATCCGAGCAGAAGTTAAATAATCCAGCAGGCTGGGCATCTGCGGTGGAGTACGTGTGGAATCAGCTTAAAAATGAGAAGGCGAGCAAACAGGCAATCGCAGACAAACATTTCATATCGGTGTCCACCTTATCGAAGTACGTAAAGTTGGTTCAAAACTTACTGGGATGAGCAGATATTTGGACGAAAAATTATTTGTTATATAGGATAATAGGTAGGGAACACTAACCGTAGTGAAGGTTCCATTTGTAATGGAATATGGAGGAGTGAAAACATGTCTGAAAAAATTTATGACGTTGTTATTATTGGAGCTGGTCCTGCAGGGATGACGGCGGCTGTCTATACATCACGTGCGAACCTTTCAACATTGATGTTAGAACGCGGAGTACCGGGCGGACAAATGGCCAATACAGAGGAAGTTGAAAATTATCCTGGATTCGACACTATACTCGGACCTGAACTTTCAACGAAAATGTTTGACCATGCAAAGAAATTCGGTGCGGAGTATGCCTATGGGGATGTTAAGGAAATCATTGACGGTGAAGAGTATAAAACGATCAAAGCCGGTTCCAAGGAATTCAAAGCACGTTCAATCATCATTTCATCTGGTGCCGAATACAAGAAAATCGGCGTTCCTGGCGAAAAAGAATTGGGCGGCCGCGGTGTATCGTATTGTGCAGTTTGTGATGGTGCATTCTTCAAGCAAAAAGAACTGTTCGTTATCGGCGGCGGAGATTCTGCTGTTGAAGAGGGTGTGTACTTAACACGCTTTGCTTCAAAAGTGACGATCGTTCACAGACGTGACGAACTTCGTGCTCAAAAGATTCTTCAAGATCGTGCATTTGCCAATGAGAAAATTAACTTCATCTGGAATCATACTTTGAAGGAAATCAATGAAAAAGGCGGCAAAGTCGGCGGTGTCACTCTAGTTTCCACTGAAAACGGAGAAGAGACAGTGATGGACGCAGATGGTGTATTCATTTATATCGGAATGCTTCCGCTAACTAAACCATTTGAGAACCTGGGCATCTTGAATTCCACAGGCTATATTGAAACGAATGATCGGATGGAAACACGCGTCCCTGGTATTTTTGCTGCTGGTGACGTTCGTGAAAAAACATTGCGCCAAATCGTTACAGCTACAGGCGATGGAAGCATTGCCGCTCAATCCGCTCAGCACTTTGTTGAGGAACTTCAAGAAAAATTTCAGCCAAAGGCTTGATTTCACCAGATACAATCGTAATTCCGTTTTAACGATGTTGTAACACGTGTGAAATAATGATTGGGTATAGTATGGGTAGAAGTTGACCCCCTTTAATTATAAACGTTTAAGGACACAGATTAAGTTTCTGTGTCTTTTTTTTGTGTTTCCTGCTTTGAGACTATATCTTTAGTTCCAATTTTTAGGATGTTTTCAAATGGTTTTTAATGTGAAGTAAGCCAACCCTTTGCATTTAGGCAGCGAAAGTGGAGAAGAATAGGAGTTAAGCAGGATAAAGGCGGACCTCCGTGATTCCTTGCGAATGAATATTCCCCCAATGCAGGAAGTTTACTTTATTGTTAGCTCATTTTAAAAATAGTATAATGATAAGATATACTAAACATATATATAGCTTTCATAATGGTAAGAAGATGAAAAATACAACTTGTTTGAACTATTAGCATTTGTAAATCGCCAAATGGATATCTAGCGGCGGTTTAAGGATAAAAACTGAATCTCTTCAAGACGGGGGGATGAAGGTTTCTATAGTCGAGCAGAGCCAATTGAGGTGAAGAACGTGCAACGTGTCACAAACTGTGTATTGATCAAAGATAATCAAATCCTCTTATTGAAAAAGCCTAGACGCGGATGGTGGGTAGCTCCAGGCGGCAAGATGGAGCCTGGGGAATCTGTACGCGATGCTTGTATTAGGGAATATCGCGAAGAAACGGGCGTTTATTTAAAAAACCCTTCCATCAAAGGTATTTTCACCTTCATTATGAAGGACGGAGATAAGGTTTTATCAGAATGGATGATGTTCACTTTCTTTGCAACGGATTCCGATGGTGTAAATGTGGATGTTTGTGAAGAAGGGGAACTTAGCTGGCATCCGGTTGAAGATGTTAAAAAGCTGATGATGGCTGAAGGTGATTTTCATATCCTGGACTATATGGTTCATGGAAGTGGGATCATTTATGGAACCTTTACCTATACTCCTGAGTTTAAGCTACTTTCATACCGATTGGATCCAGGTTAATCTTCACATATAAAAAAGATTGCTATACATGGGGGCGGAGAAACTATGAGTACAGGGCAGATGAGTGAAACGCAATTGGTCATCATTACCGGAATGTCCGGAGCAGGTAAGACAGTGGCGGTTCAAAGTTTTGAAGACCTCGGCTTTTTTTGCGTCGATAATTTGCCGCCCACGCTATTGCCAAAGTTTTTGGAGTTAATGAAGGACTCCGGGAATAAGATGAATAAAGTGGCCTTGGTCATGGATTTAAGGGGAAGGGAATTTTTTGATTCCTTATTTCTTGCACTGGATAATTTAACGGATACAGCTGCAGTATCACCAAGAATCCTTTTTCTTGAAGCTGATGATGATTCCTTGGTACGCAGATATAAGGAAACGAGAAGGACCCACCCTCTTGCTCCATTAGGCCGGCCATTGGAAGGCATTAAAATGGAACGGGAACTTTTGGACGAATTAAAGGGAAGGGCTCAGTTGATCTTTAATACTTCCCAACTGAAACCGCGCGAATTGAGGGAGAAAATCGCTTCGGAATTTTCTGCCGATAAAAGTGTCGGTTTTACAGTCAATGTCATGTCGTTCGGGTTCAAGCATGGTCTGCCCATAGATGCCGACCTTGTGTTTGATGTGCGTTTCCTGCCAAATCCATATTATATTGACCATATGAGGCCAAGGACTGGCTTGGAACAGGAAGTGTCGAGTTACGTTTTAAAATGGAGTGAGACGCAAAAATTCTTGGAAAAAGTGACCGATCTGCTTGCATTCATGCTTCCATATTATAAACGTGAAGGGAAAGCACAGCTTGTTGTTGCGATTGGATGTACAGGCGGTCAGCACCGTTCTGTAGCATTGACGGAGTATATTTCAAACCACTTCAAAAAGGATTACAGGGTTCAAGTATCACATCGCGATATCGAAAAAAGTAAGGGGAAAGCAGATGTTAGATAAAAAGAAACAACCTAAGGTTGTGATCATTGGAGGGGGAACCGGCCTTCCCGTTTTGTTGAGAGGGTTAAAGAAGCATCCAGTGGATATAACGGCAATCGTAACGGTAGCTGATGATGGTGGAAGTTCAGGCCGCCTTCGCGAGGATATGGATATTCCCGCTCCGGGTGATATTCGTAACGTGCTGGCTGCGTTATCGGATGTAGAGCCCCTTGTTGAACAAATGTTTCAACATCGCTTTCAGAGTAAAAATGAGTTGTCCGGGCATTCGCTGGGGAATTTGATACTGGCGGCAATGACCTCGTTGACCGGGGATTTCGTCCATGCGATCCAGGAAATGAGTAAATTTCTTAATGTCCGCGGTAAAGTGCTTCCGGCTGCCAACCAAAGTGTGGTTCTCCATGCGGAGATGAATGACGGAACGGTTGTTACAGGAGAATCCAAGATTCCCTTCTCAGGAAAGAAAATAAAAAAAGTATTTCTGTCTCCTCATCATATAAAGCCGCTCAGTGAAACTCTCCAGGAAATTAAGCAGGCAGATCTTATTGTAATAGGTCCAGGAAGCCTATATACTAGCATTCTGCCTAACTTACTTGTCCCTGGTTTAGGAGAAGAGGTTGCCCGTTCCAAGGCTAAGAAGGTGTACATTTGCAATTTGATGACACAAGCCGGCGAGACGCTGGATTATAGCGCGAGCGATCATATAAAAGCGATTTATGACCATATGGGAAATGCATATATTGACAGGATACTTGTTAATAATGAGGAAATACCAACCGAGATTCAGCAACGCTATCAAGCTGAATATGCCAAACCGGTCATGTATGATGTGGAAAGTTTAAAACGGATGGGTCTTGAAATCATACAAGAACGCATTTTCAGCTATGAAGGGAATGTAATACGCCATGACACGAAAAAAGTGGCGGATTTGCTTTATAATATGCTTGTAAATGAAACAAAAAGCCACATAGTACCGTAGATATAAGCGGGGACGGTTTTTTGAATGATAAAAATAGATTACCTGCGTTCGATTGGGGGTGAAATGGATGTCTTTTGCTTCAGAAACGAAAAAAGAGCTTACTACATTAGAGGGAAAGGATTGCTGCGGTAAAGCGGAATTGTGCGCGCTTATCCGGATGAACGGATCCCTTTCATTTTCTAATCGGAAGCTTGTTGTGGATATTCAAACTGAGAATGCTGCGATTGCCAGAAGGATTTATACGCTGCTGAAAAAAAGTTATGAGGTCCAGGTCGAGCTGTTGGTCCGTAAAAAGATGAAGCTTAAAAAGAATAATGTATATATTGTCAGGATGTCATCCGGAGGGCAGCGGGTTTTAACCGATTTGGAAATTTTAGGCGATGGCTTTGAAATTCTCCATGATATATCCGATACTATTGTTGGGAAGAAATGCTGTAAGCGTTCTTACCTAAGAGGTGCATTTCTTGCGGGGGGTTCGGTAAATAATCCGGAAACGTCTTCCTATCACCTTGAGATTTTCTCACTTTATAAAGAGCACAATGATGCCCTTTGTGAGCTAATGAATAAGTTTGGCTTGAAGGCCAAGACGCTTGAACGCAAGAAAGGGTATATCATTTATTTGAAAGAAGCAGAAAAGATTGCCGAGTTTTTAAGTATAGTTGGCGCCCATTCAGCTTTATTAAGGTTCGAGGATGTACGGATTGTCCGTGATATGCGTAATTCAGTGAATCGGCTTGTGAATTGTGAGACAGCCAATTTGAACAAAACGATTGGGGCCTCATTGCGTCAGGTTGAAAATATCCATTATATCGAGGATACGGTAGGACTAAGCATTTTACCGGATAAGCTCCGGGAAATTGCGGAGCTTAGGATAGCGTTTCAGGATATAACCTTAAAGGAACTTGGGGAAATGGTATCCGGGGGAACCATCAGTAAGTCCGGGATAAATCACCGATTACGAAAGATTGATGAAATAGCTGACAGGCTCCGTGGGGGAGAAGCTATTGCTGCGAAAAAATAAAGCTAACAGGGGAGATCAAGATGGTGGAAAAGCAAGTTGAGGTAAAATTGAAAACGGGTTTGCAAGCTCGGCCGGCGGCTCTTTTTGTACAAGAAGCTAACCGCTTTCATTCAGATGTTTTTCTTGAAAAAGAAGGAAAGAAAGTGAATGCAAAAAGTATAATGGGGTTAATGAGCCTTGCCATCAGTTCTGGCGTGTCCGTGAAGTTAATCGTCGAAGGACGCGATGAAAAAGAAGCGTTAGAGGCATTGGAAGAGTTCGTTCAGCAAGAGGGTTAAAAGAACAAGGATGCCTAAAAGTGCATCCCTTTCTTTTATAGTAAAAAAGGCTCCGGAAGTCGCTTGAGGCGATTTTCGGAGCCTTTTGTTGCATAATTATTTAGAGTCTTTTTTATCATCAAGGATGCTGCGCGTGATGACTTTGTCAATCAAGCCATATTCAAGAGCTCTTTCGGAAGTCATGAAGTTATCACGTTCCGTATCCCTTTGAAGGACTTCAATAGGTTGACCAGTGCGTTCCGCCAAGATTTGGTTCAGTTTATCTTTCAAGTGAAGGATACGGCGGGCAGCAATTTCAATTTCGGTAGCTTGACCTTGAGCTCCTCCAAGTGGTTGGTGAATCATGACTTCACTGTTTGGCAACGCATAACGTTTGCCTTTTTCGCCAGCTGCCAATAGGAAAGCGCCCATGGAAGCGGCCATACCGATGCATACTGTGGATACATTAGGTTTGATATATTGCATAGTATCGTAAATGGCCATACCGGAAGTGATGCTTCCACCTGGGCTGTTGATGTATAGAGTGATATCTTTTTCAGGATTTTCCGCTTCTAAAAATAGTAATTGGGCAACAATGGAGTTGGAAACATTATCGTCAATTGCACTTCCTAGCATAATGATCCGGTCTTTTAATAAACGGGAGTAAATATCGTAGGCACGCTCCCCACGACTTGTTTGTTCGATAACTGTAGGAATTAAATTCATGTTCATTTCCTCCTTCGATTAAGAGAATCATTTAAATTCTTTATGTATGTATGATACACTTTTTGGTCAATTTAGGTCAAACAAAACAAACCCTATAATGGATAATTTGTTCGACAATTTTCTGGCTAAGGCTCCTTCCCGATAGATTACTTTATATATTATGCCGCACAGGGATGAATTTCCACATTACCCATAATACCCAAATGAAGAAGTTTTAAACCTGATAACCCTTGCAAAGGAGGGGATTCTATCATATAATGAAGTCTGTTGAAAAAATATTTTCTATTACGCCCTCGTAGTGCAACGGATAGAACGCAAGCCTCCGAAGCTTGAAATGCAGGTTCGATTCCTGCCGAGGGCATTACCAATCTTCTGCTTAATAAAGTGGGGGATTTTTTATTGGTCATTTTTAAGAGGATCCCTAAGGTTTTTGGTGAATTTACTCGTTTTCTGTAATATTCCATCGAATCCTGTAATGTCAGTCCTGTCTTGAAAATATTCGCCCACACTATTGAAAAATGGTGATTTTTCAATAAAAGTAGTTGTTAAATTTGCATTTCTAACATATAGTATTTAAAACAAATAAACTATTCAGAAAAAAACGTAAGCGTTTTCATGGGTTTTTGTGTAGAATTTTCTCCTGATAATGTAAAATGGAGTGGGGGAGGGATGAATCGATGAGTATGAATATGAAAGCAGGACTTTTTCAACAGCAAACATTAAAGATGGCAATGACCCAGGAGCTTATGCAAGCTATTACATTGCTGCAATATTCCTCGCAGGAGCTATCGGCTTTTTTAGAAAGTAAAATGGTGGAGAATCCATTACTGTCCATAGATCAGCCAACATCTTCTTTATTTCAACCGACTTTTGATCGGAAAAAGGGTAAACGGACTCTTAAAAATACGTATGATGCCAACTATTGGATTGAACAGATCAGTGAAGACACTATATCGCTTGAACAGCATATCATGTCCCAGGTGAATCACCAGCAGTTTTCCGGTGAGCAGCAGAAGGCAATGCTGCTATTAATTCATAACCTTGATGAAAACGGTTACTTGAGGACTCAACTGGAAGATATATGCGTCCCAGGCATATCTCCGGCCGTTTTGGAAGAGAGTCTCTCGATTTTGCAGGAACTCGAGCCGCATGGTATTGGAGCGAGAAATCTTCAAGAGTGCCTTTTGCTTCAGGTGAAAGCAGAAGGGGAGAATCTGCTGGCAGAATCGATCATAGAAAACCATTTCCTCGATTTTGCTGAAAAGCGCTGGAAAGACCTAAGTAAGAAGATCGGTGTTACAATGAAGGAGATTCAAGAAGTCTTTGATTATGTCCAGAGGTTGAACCCGCGTCCGGCTTCACTCTTTTTTCAGGAAAAACCTTCTTATATAGTGCCGGATGTGGTTGTGGAAGTTCGGGATGGCATGCTGCTAGTCGGGAATTATGATGGTAACACACCCAATCTTAATGTGGATAAAGGGTATTTAAACCGAATGAAGAGCCATAAGGATCAGGGAGTTCAACGGTTTATCCAGGATAAGTGGCAGGAATACCAATGGATCTCCAGAGGAATCCAACAGAGAAAAGAAACTATATTGAAGGTTATTCAGTGCATCGTCGAAAAACAGCCGGCGTGCTTTCATCATGGCCTGAACTATTTGAAGCCAATGACGATGAAAGAAATTGCTGACGAACTTGGAATACATGAGTCCACAGTAAGCCGGGCGGTTAAAGGGAAATACGTACAGACACCATTTGGCACGATAGAGATGCGGATATTTTTCACTACTTCTTTACAGTCAGTCGGCCTGGATGAGGATATGTCGGGCATGCAAGCAAAAAAGAGCCTACAGGCAGCCATCAATGGGGAAAATAAACAAAAGCCACTTTCGGATCAAGACCTGGCAGAACGGTTGAAAGAGGAGCATGGAATTATCCTGGCACGCCGAACCGTTGCCAAATACCGGGAACAATTAGGGATCCCTTCTTCATCTAAACGAAAAAGATATGATTGAAAAGGATGAGTGGTTTGGAAACAAATGCGTTCGTTTTATATAGTAGGGATAAATGCCCGTTATGTGATAAAGCCAAGCAGGTACTTGAAGAAGTGAAAGTGGAGTCAGGCATAGGCTATAAGGAAATCGATATCCATACCGATGATGATTTGCTTGAGAAATTCGGGCTGATGATTCCCGTCGTTGAATGGAAAGGTGATATCGTTCAATTCGGAAACGTTGATAAATCAGCTCTAAATCGGCTTTTGGAAAAATAATTTTTCAAATCATTTGAAGAAACATTCCGTTCCTGCTAGAATAAAATATGTAGCAGGAATATTTTTTTTGTTTAAGTGGGACAGAAAATGACTACGCGGGACATTAAATGTCCAACTTAACTTTTTAGGAGTTTTAAATATGCGTACATTACTCGAGGTACAAAGAAAATTATTACCAGATTTCCTTATGGTTATGCAAAAAAGATATGATATCCTGCGTTATATCAAAATGATGCAGCCAGTTGGAAGGCGCAGTCTGTCCGTGAGCCTTAATTTGACAGAGCGGACGCTTAGAGGCGAGGTTGATTTTCTGAAAAGTCAGAACCTGGTTAACATATTCAGCTCTGGCATGACGCTGACTGATGAAGGGATTGAAATCCTGGATAAGTTAGAAGGAATAATGCGTGAAGTAATGGGTATAGACATAATGGAACGGCAATTGCAGGATTTGTTACAAGTGGATGAGGTCATTATTGTCTCAGGAAATTGTGATGAGACCCCATGGGTGAAAAAAGAATTGGGTAAAGCTTGTGCAAACCGTATGAAACGAGAATGGAACTCAAAGAATATCATTGCGGTTACCGGTGGATCGACAATGGCCGAAGTGGCTGATTCGTTGTCACCTGATGATGCGTCGAAGAAATTGACATTTGTCCCAGCCCGCGGGGGAATTGGTGAAGCAGTGCAGAATCAGGCGAATACGATTGTCGAAAAAATGGCACAGAAGGCACAGGCGTCATACAGAGTGTTATATGTACCCGATCAATTAAGCGGTGAGGTTTATGCTTCCTTTCAGAAGGAACCTGCAATTAAAGAAGTGATTTCCCAAATCAAATCTGCCGATATGATCATTCATGGAATCGGTGATGCCATGGCGATGGCAGAGAGAAGGAATTCTTCGCCAGAAATGTTAAAGAAGCTGTTAGATGGAAATGCTGTAGGAGAGGCATTCGGTTATTATTACGATGAAAACGGCAAAGTTGTTCATAAAGTTTTGACAGTAGGCATCCAGTTAGATGATCTTAGCCCTGAAAAGCGAGTGATAACTGTGGCAGGTGGCAAAACTAAAGCAAAAGCTATCCGTTCCTACATGAAAGGCGCACCTTCATCAACCGTTTTGATCACGGATGAAGCTGCGGCACAAGAGTTAATTCAGGGGAATTACACCCCTTAATATATTTGCGAACTTAAAAGGAGGAATTTTTCATGGCAGTAAAAGTTGGTATTAATGGTTTTGGACGTATTGGACGTAATGTATTTCGTGCAGCATTGAGTAATCCTGGGGTAGAGATTGTTGCTATTAACGACTTAACGGATGCTAATATGTTAGCGCACCTTCTTCAATACGATACAATTCATGGATCTCTTAATGAAAAAATAACAGTTGATGGGGATTACCTTGTTGTTGGTGGTCACAAAGTAAAAGTATTGGCTGAACGTGATCCTGCACAATTAGCATGGGGTGAACTAGGAGTAGAAGTAGTTGTAGAATCTACAGGACGTTTCACAAAACGTGCGGATGCAGCTAAGCATTTAGAAGCTGGCGCGAAAAAAGTAATCATCTCTGCTCCTGCATCTGATGAAGATATCACAATTGTCATGGGTGTAAACGAAGACAAATATGATGCAGCAAACCACCATGTAATCTCTAATGCTTCTTGTACAACGAACTGCTTAGCTCCATTTGCTAAAGTGCTTCATGAACAATTCGGAATCAAACGCGGTATGATGACTACTGTTCACTCTTATACAAATGATCAGCAAATCCTTGATTTGCCTCATAAAGATTATCGCCGTGCACGTGCAGCTGCCGAGAATATCATTCCTACAACAACTGGGGCAGCAAAAGCTGTTGCACTTGTCCTTCCTGAACTTAAAGGGAAATTGAATGGTATGGCAATGCGCGTACCTACTCCAAACGTGTCTGTTGTCGACCTTGTTGCAGAGCTTGAAAAAGACACAACAGTTGAAGAAGTTAATGCAGCATTCAAAAAGGCTTCTGAAGGCGAATTAAAAGGAATTCTTGAGTACAGCGAACTTCCGCTAGTATCAACTGACTATAACGGTAACCCATCATCATCTACAATTGATGCCCTTTCCACAATGGTAATGGAAGGAAACATGGTTAAAGTATTATCTTGGTATGATAATGAAACAGGATATTCTAGCCGTGTTGTTGATTTGATCGACTATTTGGCTAAAAAAGGATTGTAATTAGAATAATAAAAAAAACCTCACCAAGGTGAGGTTTTTTTTATCACACCTCTAAAAAAACTTGGCAGAAGATGATATTATTAGTAAGTCATTAATCAGTCAAGCGTTTACATTTCTTGTTTTTGGATAATTTCCTGGAAACCGACTATAATGAAAAAGAGAAAAGGGGAGTTGGGAAATTTACCCTCTCCCTTTTTGACTAAAAGAATCAAAAATATGATAACAATATCTAAGGAGGTTCTTGGATTATGAATAAAAAGTCGATTAGAGATATTGAATTAAAGGGGAAACGCGTATTTTGCCGTGTTGATTTCAACGTGCCGATGCAGGACGGAAAGATTTCGGATGATACGAGAATCAAAGCTGCACTGCCGACGATTTCCCATTTGACTGAACAGGGCGCTAAAGTCATCTTAGCCAGCCACCTTGGCCGTCCTAAAGGACAAGTTGTGGAAGAATTGCGTTTAGCACCTGTTGCGGAAAGACTAAGCGAACTTAGTGGCAAAGATGTGCAAAAGGCAGAAGAAGCTTACGGCGAGACCGTTCAATCAATCATTGATAACATGCAAAATGGCGAGATTCTGTTGTTGGAAAACGTTCGTTTTTATCCAGGAGAAGAGAAGAACGATCAAGAATTGGCTGAGTCATTTGCTGCACTGGCTGATGTTTATGTTAACGATGCATTCGGAGCTGCACATCGTGCACATGCTTCAACGGAAGGAATAGCACACCATCTCCCAGCTGTTGCCGGATTGCTGATGGAAAAAGAGCTTTCTGTACTAGGAAAAGCCCTATCCAACCCAGAGCGTCCTTTTACAGCTATAATTGGCGGAGCAAAAGTAAAGGATAAGATAGGCGTTATCGAAAACCTTCTGGAGAAAGTCGATCACTTGATCATTGGTGGCGGACTGGGTTATACATTCATTAAAGCGCAAGGTCATGAAATCGGAAATTCTTTATTGGAAGAGGACAAAATAGAATTGGCCAAATCTTTCATCGAAAGTGCAAAAGAAAAAGGCGTAAAACTTCATTTGCCTATCGATGCAGTCGTAACGGCTGAATTTTCACCTGATGCAGAGGCAGAGAATGTCGATATCGATGCTATTCCAAATGATAAAATGGCTCTTGATATCGGTCCAAAAACAAGTGAATTATTTGCGGATGTAATCAAAAGTTCTAAGCTTGTCATTTGGAATGGACCAATGGGTGTATTCGAGTTCGATAAATTTGCGAATGGTACGAGAACGGTTGCTAGAGCCTTGGCGGAAGCAAAAGATACTTACAGCATTGTAGGCGGAGGGGATTCAGCCGCAGCTGCAGAAAAGTTTGGCTTGGCAGAAAAGATGTCCCATATTTCAACTGGCGGCGGTGCATCTCTTGAGTTCATGGAAGGCAAAGAGTTGCCTGGCGTTGTGGCCTTGAACGATAAATAAGATTATACCGTTACATATTTCAACTTTAGAAGGGATGAGAAACCAAATGCGTAAACCGATTATTGCAGGAAACTGGAAAATGAATAAAACACTATCTGAAGCGACTGCCTTTTTAGAAGAAGTGAGCAATTTGATTCCGAAGCAAGATGTAATCGATACGGTTGTATGTGCTCCAGCTTTATTTTTGGATCAGCTGGTTCAAGCAGCAAAAGGAACCGATGTGAAAATCGGGGCGCAGAACATGCACTTTGAAGAAAGCGGTGCTTTCACAGGAGAAATCAGCCCAATAGCACTGGCTGATCTTGGTGTATCCTACGTCATACTTGGTCATTCTGAGCGCCGGGAAATGTTCAACGAAACGGATGAAGCCGTTAATAAAAAGGCTCATGCCGCTTTTGCCCACCAGTTGACCCCGATTGTTTGCTGCGGTGAAACACTTGAGCAAAGGGAAGCTGGAGAGACGAATGATTTCGTAGGCAGCCAGATTGAAAAAGGCCTAGCAGGATTATCTGACGATCAATTGAAACAAGCCGTTATAGCTTATGAGCCGATTTGGGCGATTGGAACAGGAAAGTCGTCATCTGCTCAAGATGCTAATGAAGTTTGTGCGCATATCCGCTCAGTTGTTGCCGACAAATTTTCAAATGAAGCAGCTGCAGCCATTCGCATTCAGTACGGTGGCAGTGTAAAACCTGAGAATATTAAAGAGTACATGGCACAACCTGATATAGACGGTGCGTTGGTTGGCGGTGCAAGCTTGAAATCCGATTCATTTTTACAATTGCTGGAGGCTGGTCACTATGAGTAAGTCGCCTGTGGCACTTATCATCTTAGACGGTTTTGGCTGCCGTAACGAAGAAAAGGGAAATGCTGTTTTTCATGCGAAAAAACCAAACTTTGACCGTTATTGGAAACAGTATCCGCATTCCCATTTAACTGCAAGCGGGGAAGCGGTCGGCTTGCCTGCCGGCCAAATGGGGAACTCGGAAGTGGGGCATTTGAATATCGGGGCAGGACGGATCGTTTATCAAAGCTTGACCCGTGTGAACCTGGCTATCCGTGAAGGCGAGTTTGCACAAAACCCAACTTTGGTTGATGCCATGAGCCATTCCAAGAAAAAAGGCACCGACCTTCATCTTTTCGGTCTTCTTTCAGATGGCGGAGTACACAGTCATATTGAACATATGTATGCCCTTCTGAAATTGGCCGCTAAAGAAGGAGTTAAAAATGTATATGTACATGCATTTTTAGATGGCCGAGATGTCGGACCGAAAACGGCGCAGGGTTATATTGAGGAAGCGGAAGCGAAAATGAAGGAAATCGGTGTTGGTCAGTTTGCGACCATATCCGGAAGATATTATTCGATGGACCGTGATAAGCGCTGGGAACGTGTGGAGAAATCCTACCGTTCGATGGTGTATGGTGATGGCCCTGCTTACTCTTCTGCGATGGAATGTGTCGAGGATTCGTACGAACATGGTATTTTTGACGAGTTCGTGATACCTTCAGTCATAACGGCGGAAGACGGTAAACCGGTGGCAACGATTAAAAATGATGATGCCGTAATCTTTTATAACTTCCGTCCAGACCGGGCGATCCAGATTTCCAATACGTTCACGAATGAGGATTTTCGCTCATTTGACCGCGGCCCTGGGCATCCGAAGCATCTTCATTTTGTCTGCTTGACACATTTTTCAGAAACAGTTGACGGATATGTTGCATTTAATCCGACAAATCTTGATAATACATTAGGGGAAGTACTTTCCCAAAACCAGCTTACCCAGCTCCGTATCGCTGAAACTGAAAAATATCCGCATGTGACGTTTTTCATGAGCGGCGGACGTGAAGAGAAGTTTCCTGGTGAAGAGAGGATTTTAATTAATTCTCCGAAAGTCGCTACATATGATTTACAACCGGAAATGAGTGCTTATGAAGTAACGGATGCATTGGTGGAACAAATTGAGGCTGACCGTTTTGATGCCATTCTCTTGAATTTTGCCAACCCGGACATGGTTGGTCATTCAGGGATGCTAGAGCCTACCATTAAAGCGATTGAAACAGTGGATGAATGCCTAGGCAGGATTGTCGATTTAATCGTCTCAAAAGGCGGTACAGCAATCATTACCGCTGACCATGGGAACGCTGATGAAGTCGTAACGCTTGATGGCAACCCAATGACAGCCCATACTACGAATCCCGTGCCTGTCATTATCACTAAAAATCAGGTAACATTAAGAACAGGTGGTATTCTAGGCGATTTAGCTCCAACGATGCTTGATTTGCTTGGAGTCGAAAAACCTGTTGAAATGACAGGGAAATCCCTATTATCTAAATAAAATTGTGAATAGGAAAAGGAGAGATTTATAATGCCGTACATCGAACATGTATATGCACGTGAAGTGCTAGATTCCCGTGGTAATCCAACAATAGAAGTAGAAATTCAAACAGAGTCCGGATACTTCGGACGTGCAATCGTACCATCAGGTGCTTCAACAGGAGAACACGAAGCTGTTGAGCTTCGTGACGGAGATAAATCTCGTTACCTGGGTAAAGGGGTACAAAAAGCAGTCGATAATGTAAATGATATCATTGCTGATGCTGTAATCGGTTTGGATGTAACGAACCAAGCAGGCCTTGACCTTACTATGATTGAATTGGATGGCACTGAAAACAAAGGAAACTTGGGAGCTAATGCAATCCTTGGGGTATCAATGGCTGCTGCCCATGCCGCTGCGGAATTCTCAGGTTTACCATTGTATCGTTACCTTGGAGGGTTCAATGCGAAACAACTTCCAACACCAATGATGAACATCATTAACGGCGGATCTCATGCTGATAACAATGTTGACTTCCAGGAATTCATGATCCTTCCTGTAGGAGCTCCTAGCTTCAAAGAAGCAGTTCGTATGGGTGCTGAAGTATTCCATGCATTGAAATCAGTCCTTTCTGCCAAAGGCTTGAATACGGCAGTCGGCGATGAGGGCGGCTTTGCGCCAAACCTTGGTTCAAACCGTGAAGCGCTGCAAGTCATCATTGAGGCAATTGAAAAAGCTGGCTACAAAGCTGGCGAAGATATCTACCTTGGCATGGACGTAGCTTCATCTGAATTCTATAACAAAGAAACAGGCAAATATGATCTTGCAGGCGAAGGCCGCAATGGCGTGACATCCGAAGAAATGGTTGCTTTCTATGAAGAGCTAGTGAATGAATTCCCTATTCTCTCCATCGAAGACGGCCTGGATGAAAATGACTGGGATGGCCACAAACTTTTAACTGAGCGCATCGGTTCTAGAGTTCAACTTGTTGGTGACGATCTTTTCGTAACGAACACGAAAAAATTGGCTGAAGGCATCGAAAAAGGCATCGGAAATTCCATCCTGATCAAAGTGAACCAAATTGGTACACTGACTGAAACGTTTGATGCAATCGAAATGGCTAAACGCGCAGGCTACACTGCAGTCGTTTCCCACCGTTCCGGTGAAACGGAAGATGCAACGATCGCTGATATCGCCGTTGCAACAAACGCAGGACAAATCAAAACTGGTTCCATGTCCCGTACGGACCGTATCGCTAAATACAACCAACTTCTTCGCATCGAAGATCAGCTTGGTGACTTGGCTGTATATGGCGGCTTGAAATCTTTCTATAACTTGAAGAAGTAATGATTTGGGGATTCCGCTTCTAACGAGAAGAGGGATTCTGCACAGTGATTTCTTTTCACCTCCTATTCAATGTGAAAATACACATTGAATAGGAGGTTTTTTGTGCTTATAAAGAATGAGAATTCGTCCAGTCACTGATTCCAGCTTGATTCAGGGTCTGATAAAAGGATTTAATCAAACGTTTGATTAATACCATCTCATAAAAAAAAGGTGCCGCATCCTGGCACCTTTTTTTTTATTTAGCCGTTACAGCTTCCGCTGGTACGGCATTATAGTATTCTTCTAATGTAATCTTCGCTTCAAAGATTTCAGTTGCGGTATCGACACCAACATAACGGATGTGCCATGGTTCGTATTTATAACCTGTGATGTTTTCCTTGCCTTCAGGGTAGCGGATGATAAACCCGTATTCATGTGCATGTTCAGCAAGCCAGGCCGCTTCATTCGTATCACCGAAGCAGTCTTGGGCAGCGCATGCTCCATCGTGGGTCGTGACATCAATCGCTAGGCCCGTTTCATGCTCGCTTGTCCCAGGCATTGCACTGTAGGTTTTCGCTTTTTCTTCCCCGTCCTTAGCCACATAGTTATTAAAGACCGTGATTTGTGTTTGGTGTGAGCGGTAAGCGGAAACGCCCGCAAAGTGCATGTTGTCTTTTTCGGCAGCTTGGAACATTACTTCAAGAGCCTTCCCCGCTTCTTCGCGCATCATTCTTTTTTCGATTTTATCTTGAAAGATGAAATCCACTTTTGGGTAGATAAGGTCATCAGGTTTGTAATCTTCAGGCAGGCTGTATTGTTTATTGACAAGTACAGGTATGCTTTCCGGATGGGCTAACGTCTGAAGGCCAGCCTGTGCGGGTTTAGCCGTTTCATCAACTTCCACCTGGCGTTGGGCCGGTTCTTTTGAATCATTATTCTTGTCGGTTTCTGTCTCCGTATCCGTATCCTGGGAGCTCGGTTGTTCTTCTTTTTGCACTTTTTCATGATTGCTTGTCAGGTCGGATGAACAGCCAGCCATCAGAATGAAAGATGATAGAGCGGTTGCTGCAAATATAGGTTTTAACATATGAAAGGCCCCTTGCTTTTAAAAATATAAGATTTCCAATAAAAGTAGTTTTGAAAAATTACCGTGATAAGTAATCCCTTGATAATTCACTTTGATATTTATCAAGAAATAAGCCAATCCAGACGACCATCAATAAAAATGGATAATCATTACGAACTGCGGTTTCCACGACTGGATCAGACCAAAAGTTCGAAAGGAAACCAGATGACATCCTGATTGTCTCGAATGTGACAAGGGCGTGAAGCGATAACCAAAGAATCGTAAGAGTATTGGTCCCAAACCCAATGACCGCTGCTATGACGCTCAGCAAGGCGGCTGCTGCCCCTATCAGGAGGACATTGAAGTTAGATTGGAAAAAGTCGGTACCGCTATTGGAAAGTCCATTATAAATAATAGCAGTAAAATAAACGGTTGTCGTGATATATGCAGCAAATAATAAGTATCGATTTCCGTGATACTTTGCCAGCAGCAATAAAAGCGGTGATAGGAAGATCAATAGGACACTGATAAGATTGCTTCCGCCTGTCCATAAAGAATAGCCGGCAACCGCCGAGAATAGGATGGTCAGGAGATCAAGAATCCGAAGTATGGACTTAAACATGGTGACACCTCTTTCTCTATTTATGCAAATTATCTCAAACTTTGTTTCAAAAAGAAATAAATGACTATGGGTTTTTAGGAATTCTTACCATCATAGTATAACAAAGATTGTGGATATTTATTGGGTGTGGTAAAGTTAAAGTAATTGTTTATTGGTTCTTCAGGAGGTGTAATTGCATGCATGCATTTCTCATAACGCTTTTAGTGATTGTCAGTATCGCCCTCATTGTGACGGTATTGCTTCAATCAGGTAAGAGTGCAGGTTTATCGGGTGCGATTGCCGGCGGTGCTGAGCAGCTATTCGGAAAGCAAAAGGCACGTGGTTTGGACCTAGTTTTACATCGTGCAACGATAGTATTAGCGATTTTATTCTTTGCTTTAACTCTACTTGTTGCATTCTTTGATGTGTAATGGATCAAAAATGAGTCTAGCTAAATAGCTAGGCTTTTTTCTTTGCACAATAGTTGCATGAATAGATATAGTGATTTTAGTACTTAATTATAGGATAGGGATTTTTTTAATTCTATTTACTGATAAAGGAGCTTAAGGTCATGAAAATCAAGCTGCAGCAGCCCTTTACTTTTGAAGGCGGAAAAAGAGCTGTCTTACTTTTACATGGATTTACGGGGAATTCCGCGGATGTACGGATGCTTGGCCGTTACTTGGAGAAACAGGGATACACCTGCCATGCCCCGCACTATAAAGGACATGGCGTTCCGCCAGAGGAGCTAGTGAAAACGGGTCCGGAAGATTGGTGGAAAGATGTCATGATGGCCTACGATTTTCTGAAAAGCAAAGGGCATGAAGAAATTGCTGTTGCCGGACTCTCATTAGGAGGCGTATTTTCTCTTAAATTAGGTTACACTGTACCTATAAAGGGTATCGTATCAATGTGTGCGCCTATGTATATCAAAAGTGAAGAAATGATGTTTAAAGGAGTATTGGAGTACGCCAGAGAATTTAAGAAGTACGAAGGAAAAGCTCAAGAGCAAATAGAGCTTGAAATGGACCTCCTTGCCGATAAACCCATGAATACATTGAAAGCCCTTCAGGAATTGATAACGGATGTACGAGAGCACGTCGACCTTATATACGCGCCGACATTTGTCGTGCAGGGTCGGCATGATGATGTTATCAATCCAAAAAGTGCCGATATTATTATTGATGCCATTGAATCACCGGTCAAACGAATCAAGTGGTATGAAGAATCCGGTCATGTCATAACTCTTGATAAAGAAAAAAACCAGTTGCATGAAGATGTATTTGAATTTTTAGAAAGTCTGGATTGGTCCGAATAACAAATTTATCATACCCTGAATAGGAGGGTTTTCATGGAAGATAACATTCAAGAACATATTAATAAGCTTCTGACATACATGACGGATGAAGCGTATAAGCCGTTAACCGTACAAGAACTGGAAGAGGCTTTGAAAATCGAAGACTCGGCAGATTTCAAGAATTTCGTTAAGGCTTTAGTAAAGATGGAAGAAAAGGGATTGGTGGTCAGAACGAGGAGCAATCGTTACGGCCTGCCGCAAAAAATGAATTTGTTCCGCGGTAAATTAACGGGACACGCAAAGGGATTCGCCTTTGTGACACCTGAAGATAACCCGGGAATGGATGATATTTTCATTCCGCCAAATGAAACGGGTACAGCGATGCATGGAGATGTCGTCATGGTACGAGTGTCTTCGGAAACATCGGGCTCAAGGCAAGAAGGCACGGTCATCAGAATACTTGAACGCGGAATTACACAAGTGGTCGGTACATACTCCGAAAGTAAAAGCTTTGGTTTCGTCATCCCTGATGATAAAAAGATCGCAAACGATATCTTCATTCCACAGCACGCCTCACATGGAGCGGTAGAGGGCCATAAGGTTGTCGTCAAGCTGACTTCTTATCCTGAAGGACGCATAAGTGCTGAAGGAGAAGTCATTGAGATTCTTGGGCATAAAAATGACCCTGGTGTAGATATTCTTTCTGTGATCCATAAATATGGTTTGCCGATGGAGTTCCCCGATGACGTCATGGAGCAAGCCAATGCCGTTTCGGATACCATTCAAGAAAGTGAAATTGGCAGCCGCAGGGATTTGCGCAATGATGTTTTGGTCACGATTGATGGCGCGGATGCAAAGGATCTGGATGACGCCGTCACTGTTTCTAAACTTGAAAATGGCAATTACAAGCTGGGTGTTCATATTGCTGATGTCAGCCATTATGTGAAAGAAGGATCTCCAATCGATAAGGAAGCATTGGAAAGAGGGACGAGCGTTTATTTGGTGGACAGGGTCATTCCAATGATTCCGCATCGTTTATCGAATGGCATTTGTTCCTTGAACCCACAAGTCGATCGTTTTACACTCTCATGTGAAATGGAAATCACGCCAGATGGCCAAGTCGTCAACCATGAGATTTTTGAAAGTGTCATTAAGACGACGGAACGTATGACATATGGCAACGTGAACAAAATCCTTGTGGATAAAGATGAAGAACAGCTCGAACGCTATGAAGCGCTGGTGCCGATGTTCCAGGACATGGAGAAGTTAGCGGCCATCCTTCGTAAAAACCGGATGAACCGCGGTGCGATCGATTTTGATTTCAATGAAGCGAGAGTCATCGTTGATGAAGAGGGCCATCCGACTGATGTGGTTTTACGTGAAAGGTCGGTTGCGGAAAAGCTGATTGAAGAGTTCATGCTTGCGGCTAATGAAACCGTTGCTGAGCACTTCCACCGTCTAGATGTTCCGTTCATTTACCGTATTCATGAAGATCCCAAGCCGGAAAAACTGCAGCGTTTCTTCGAATTCATTACGAATTTCGGATATATTGTACGGGGATCGGCCAATGACGTTCATCCTAAGGCGTTACAGGAAATCATTGAGGCGGTTGCCGGTAAACCGGAAGAAACGGTCATATCCACCGTCATGCTTCGTTCCATGCAACAGGCGAAATATGATCCGGAGAGCTTAGGCCACTTTGGTTTATCTGCTGAGTTTTATACACATTTCACATCGCCGATTCGCCGTTACCCGGATTTGATCGTGCACAGGTTGATCCGGACCTACTTGGTGGAAGGTAAACTAGATGAAGCTACGAAGGAGAAATGGAATGCCATTCTACCTGAGATTGCCGATCATACATCGAAACGTGAACGTCGCTCAGTCGATGCTGAACGGGAAACGGATGATCTGAAGAAAGCGGAATATATGCTGGATAAAATCGGCGAAGAATATACCGGGATCATTGGTTCGGTTACGAATTTCGGGATGTTCGTCGAGTTGCCGAACACCATTGAAGGACTTGTCCATGTCAGCTTCATGACGGATGATTATTACCGCTTCGATGAGCGTCAGCTTGCAATGATCGGGGAACGTACCGGTAATGTGTTCCGGATTGGCGATGAGATCGACGTACGTGTTTCCAACGTCAATAAAGAGGAACGCGCCATCGATTTTGAAATTATTGGCATGAAGGTAAGCCGTCCGCGTCCATCTGGCGAGAAGAAAATATTCAAAGCCAATTCAGGTGAACGTAAACGCGGCCGCGGCGGCAATGGGGGACGTAACGAAGGAAAAGGCGGCGGCCGTAATGGAGAAAAACCTTCTTCTGAGAGAAAACCGAAAAAGAAGAAAAAATTCTTTGAAAATGCGCCAGCTGCCAAGCGAAAGAGAAAACCAAAAAAGAGATAAAGATTGAGGCGGGGGGATGATCATTTCATCCTCTCGCCGCGATTGGATGTAAAAAGGGGAGAGTTAGATGCCAAAAGGCTCAGGTAAACAACTAGCACAAAATAAAAAAGCTTATCATGATTTCTTTATTGAACAAACATTTGAAGCGGGAATCGTTTTAAAAGGGACCGAAATCAAGGCAATCCGTGCGGCCCGAGTGAATTTGAAGGATGCCTTTGCTAAAATAGAAAATGGTGAAATTTATCTTCATAATATGCATGTCAGCCCTTATGAGCAGGGAAACCAGTTTAACCATGACCCATTGCGGACACGGAAGCTTCTTTTGCATAAGAAGGAAATCAGTAAACTGATCGGTGCAACAAAGGAAACAGGTTACACCATCGTCCCGTTGAAAATGTATTTAAAGAATGGCTTTGCCAAGGTTTTAATCGGACTTGGAAAAGGGAAGAAACAATATGACAAGCGTGATGACCTGAAGAAGAAGGAAGCGAAGCGTGATATTGAACGTGCTTTCCGTGATCGTCAGAAGATGTAGAACTGCCAAGACCTTACAATTGATTTTTTGAACCAATCTGTTATAATTAATCCTGTACCGATGACAATTGAATATCAGCCAACTTGCTGACTATTCTTCTCTCGTACGCTCCATTTCTATCATGGGGACGTTACGGATTCGACAGGGATAGTTCGAGCTTAAGTTGCGAGTCGAGGGGATCGGCCTCGTTAAAACGTCAACGCCTATAACTGGCAAACAAAACAACAACCTAGCTTTCGCTGCTTAATAACAGTCGATAGCTGTTCCTCCCTCCATGGCCCACGTGGTAGGGTAAGGGACTCACTCTAAGTGGGATACGCCGGAATCCACCGTCTGAGGATGAAGGAAGAGACCAATCAGACTAGCTGCTCTGCCGCCTGTCGATAGGCTAATGAGTTCGCGAAATGCGAATATATCGACTACACTCGTAGAAGCTTAAGTGCCGTTATGTCTGGACGTGGGTTCGACTCCCACCGTCTCCACCAATACATATATTGGTGGTTTTTTATTTGTTTTTTTTTCGAAAAATCGGTAAATTGAATAATTCGCAGATAAATCAGGAGTTTTCGCTGATATATCTCCATTTTCGAAGATATATTCCCGACTTCGCAGATAAACTGTACAATTTCCATAATTTGCTGTAGAATCCTTTGGGAGAAACCTAGATTGTTGCGATGAAATTGATTGTAAAAAAGCGAAAAGTTCCTCTTGCCATACGTAAATTACGTGCATTAGCGTGCAGGCTTCCTCCGAATCACCCTAAAATCCCCGTAATCATGAACGATCTCAAAAAAAAGGGAAGCGGGCTATAAAGGGGAATGTTAGCTTAAAAGCTATTTCATCTTCCACGATTTAAGGCTGCAGGGTCAATCACGATTTTTTCAACTGGATACCTTATTAATCTCCAAGAATTATGCGCTTATCATTAAAGTGAAGAACATTGCAGGGGTAATCTATTTTGATCCGCATTTCAATCAGCTCATTCGAACGATAGAAGGAAAAGAGATGGCATTTCCAAATCCCATCATACAAGTCAGCCGCCAGGAATCACAGTTAACGGATTGGTTTTTGAAAAATGGTTTTCCCTCATTACTCATCCTTTCTTTAATTGTCATTAGTAGTCCCCAAACAATCATCCGTACATCTTCTGAAAACCATAAACTCCACTATAAAGTTATCCATCGCGATGCACTTCCCTCTAGAATTAAGCAAATGGAAGATTCCATAACAGACTCCAGTTTTAATGAAAAAGATTTGAAGAAAGCAATTCGCGTAATGAATAAACACCAAATCGATGCGGACTTTTCCATTCTGGAACGATACAATCTTACCGAAGAGGACCTAATAAAAGGAGTGTTTTGCGAGAATTGCAAGGGGAATCAGTCTAGAAGGCATGGCACATGGATTTGCAATCCATGCCAACTATCCAGTAAAACTGCACATATCCAGGCTTTACGAGATTATTTTTATCTATTAGGCACAACTATAATGAATCGGCAGTTGAGGGATTTTCTTAAACATTACCTCTGCATCCAGTGCAACGAGGATCTTGCAATCATTGAATCTGACAAGCCGTGGTGCGAATAAGGGGAGGGTGTAAAGCTTGTTTTTTGATGAGTGATTTCTGGGTGACCTGCCCCTCATCTTATATCATTAGAATAATATCTATTACTGGAGAAATGCCATCAGCTTGATATACTGTTTTCCATGCTAATGCTTCATGTTTAACATTATTTAACATAGGTGTAGATTTATCAATTAAAATACTTTATCCCCATTCATGATCTTCAACGTGTTTCATATGTTAGCATTTCATCCAGTACAGAACAAAGACTCAAAAGAAGCATGACTTCTCTTGAGTCTTTGTTCCGATTCTATTCTTTTAATTCCTTGCCCATTCCCTTTAGGAAGTGGATGCCAAAACCGATCGCCCGGTTTATGTCTGGATCATTCAATGTTTTCATTAAATCCATTACACCGATCTTCTTATCGGTCTGAAGGAATTTGTTTCCTTCATCGATTCCTGCAAGTGCACTGTTAAGCAGTTTCGTGGATTGTGCGGCATCGGCGTTCATCAAGGCTCCTGTTGCCCCCATAAGGGTATTGATCAGGTTTGTGACAGGTTGCCTTGTGATTTGTTGAAGAGCGATTTTCGCAATTTGTTCTTTTCCTTGAAGCATGGAGGCTGCGGCTTCAAATACTCCCGAATCATTCAGTTCATTGACGATTTTAAACATATTGTTTAAGGCATCTTCATTATCGGTGATCAGCGTTTTCAGTTCTTCTAGTTTTTGTAGCTTTATTTCTTCCTCAGTAATGGGATTATGGATTTCCGTAATAGGAGCTGCCATGATCTTCACCCTCCCTGTTTATTTATCCGTTAAGTGAACATACCCTGGACGGGCCCACTTACGTTCAACCTCGACACCATTTTTGGGATGACGTTTTTTGTTCCGTGGATTGGTACCCGGTAATGGGATGTCTCCGCTTGCGCTTAATACTTCCATGCGGACCATTGTCTGTTTGTAAGCAGGCGTGCTTGTGCGTTGATCATAGATAGGACCAGTCAGGAAGTTAATGGCAGAGTCTTTATCGACGGAGTTCATCGGTAAAAATAGCTCATTATTTTTAACACGGTCTGTGATCAGGGCTTTTAATTTAACGGCCCCGAATGGAGACACTAAGCGAACGAGTCCGCCATCACTGACTTTACGTTCTTTTGCAAGTTCTGGTGAAACCTCAACGAAAATATCAGGTACTTTCGATTGGATTCCATTGGATTTGTTCGTCATATTCCCTTCATGGAAATGCTCCAGCATGCGTCCATTATTGATATGAAGGTCATATTCTTCTGGGAATTTATGCGGCTCCACCCAGTCAGCCAGTGCAAATCGCGCTTTCTTATCAGGGAAGTTGAAGCCATCCACATAAAGAAGCGGCGTGTTTGATCCATCATGGCTTCCCCACAGGAAGCTGTTCCATCCTTCCAGCACCTCGTAATTCGCCTGGCTGAATATCGGTGACAGGCTTGCCATTTCATCATAGATTTCACTAGGATGAGTGTAGTTCCAATTTGCACCCAAGCGGTTGGCGATCTCTTGAGTGATTTCCCAGTCCGCTTTAGAATCTCCCATAGTGGGAAGGGCTTTATATAAACGCTGCACACGGCGCTCCGTATTGGTGAACGTTCCGTCTTTTTCAAGAGACGGAGCTCCGGGCAATACCACGTCGGCATATTGGGCTGTCCTTGAAAGGAAAATATCCTGGACAACAAAGAAATCCAATCCGGATAACACTTTATCAACATGGTTTGCATCCGCATCAACAAGTGCCATATCTTCACCTACAAGATACATGGCCTTCATGTCGCCTTTTTCTATCGCTTTAAGCATTTCAATATTGTTCAAGCCAGGTTTGCCATCGATTTTCACTCCATAAGCCTTTTCGAATTTAGCACGTGCCTCGTCATCGGTAACATGCTGATATCCCGGAAGCCATGTTGGAAGGGTACCCATATCGCAAGCGCCCTGTACATTGTTATGGCCGCGAAGCGGATAAGCTCCCGCTCCTGGGCGGCGGTAGTTACCTGTAGCTAATAGCAGGTTGGAAATTGCAGCCGAAGTATCGGAAGCACCGGTGTTTTGTGTAACGCCCATTCCCCAGAGAATGCATGTTCCGTCTGCATCGCGAATGGTCTCAGCTATTTGGATCAATGTTCCTTTTGAAATACCTGTGTTTGTTTCTGCATATTCCAGGGTATATTTTTCAAGTACTTCTTTATAATCATCGAAGAAGTTAACATTCTCATTGATGAATTCTTGATCATGCCAGCCTTGATCAATCATATATTTTGTAACCGCCATCAACCAAACCTGGTCTGTTCCTTGTTTTGGACTGATATGGATGTCGGAACGCTCGGCCATTTCGTTTTTGCGAATATCAGCTACGATCAGTTTTTGTCCGTGAAGCTTGTGTGCCCGTTTAACGCGTGTCGCCAGTACGGGATGGCCTTCTGCCGGGTTGGCCCCAACGATGATGACAAGACCTGCTGCGGCGATATCCTTGATCGTACCAGCATCACCGCCCATGCCGACTGTACGGAAAAGTCCGTCTGTTGCCGGGGATTGACAGTAACGAGAGCAATTGTCGACGTTGTTCGTTTCGAACATTTGCCGTGCCAGTTTCTGAATCACATAGTTTTCTTCATTCGTGATCTTGGATGAGGAAATGAAGCCTACTGAATTTCCTCCGTATTGCTGTTTGATCGAACCGAGTCTGGATGCAACCAAATCAAGTGCTTCATCCCAGCTTGATTCAACGAATCTTCCATTTTTCCGAATCAGGGGCTTTGTCAAACGTTTTTCCGAGTTTACGAAGTCCCAACCGAATTTCCCTTTGACACATGTGGAAATCGCATTGACGGGTGCTTCATGAGTAGGTTGGACTTTAAGGATTTTACGTCCTTTTGTCCAGACTTCGAATGTGCATCCTACCCCACAGAACGTACAGACCGTTTTTGTCTTCTTCGTCCGTGTATCACGCATTGCCGCTTCAATCTCCGAAATGGCAAAAATCCCGCTGTATCCAGGTTCCACTTCTTTAACAAGGTCAATCATTGGTTCAAGCATATCGTTTTTCAAACCTGACATGAAGCCAGCCTCACCCAGCATCGATTTTTCCATTAATGCATTACATGGACAAATGGTTACACACTGTCCGCAGCCTACACAGGATGAGTTATTGATTTCCGTTCCTTCATCCCAGATTACCCGAGGGCGTTCTGCTTCCCAGTCGATGGACAGCGTCTCGTTGACCTGAAGGTTTTGGCAGACTTCGACACATTGTCCGCATGCGATGCATTGATTGGCATCATAGCGGTAAAATGGATGGGACATATCGACGGCGCCCAATTCCACTTTCGGTGTGTAAGGATATTTTTGGTGTTCAATTTCCATTAATTCCGCTGTGTTATGCAGTTTGCAATTTCCGTTATTATTATCACATACAGTACAGTATAAAGAATGGTTTTCCAGGATCCGGTCCATGGCTTCGGTTTGGGCTTCTTTTGCCTTGCTAGAGTCCAAGGCTATATCCATGCCGCTCACTGCTTTTGTCGAACATGATCGGACGAGTTTCCCATTAACTTCGACGATGCATGTGTCGCATGTTTGGATCGGATCCACTTCAGGAACATAACAAATCTGTGGATGAGCCATCTCATTTTGGTTGATGACCTCAAGTATTGTCGCTCCTTCATTAGCGGTATAATCCTTCCCATTGATTTTGATGATGATGTTTGAATCGCTCATTATATTTCCCCCTTTTATAGCCAAAGAACACGCAAAAAAACCACCATGATCACACCTCCGGCTCTGAACGGAAATGTAGGTCATGGTGGAATAGTTTAATAGCAAAGCTTGCCAATATACCAATCCATACCATAATGGATAATTTTAAAAAAGATAGGGACACAACAGTACACTATTATGCTCCCAACTTTCATCATAGATATTATACCTTTAATTAAAAAAAGAAACAATCCTGGAAAGAGGGTATCATTCCCAAATTCCTTTCGTTTTTCTTCGCGTTGATTTATGATAAGAAAATTGAGAACTTAATTTTCTTGAATTGGAGTGACGTAACGGTGTCAAAAGTTATCCATGAATTCAATGATATGATTCGTAAGCTGCGCAAGGAACTATTCGGTAAAGGACCAGAACGCATACACACGGTTTTCGTGGAAAATATGGCCGTTTCTACGTTATATGGGAATTTGACTCCTACGGAAATGTTCATATCAAGATCAGAGGAAGGAAGGGATATGGTCCATTCAGCACGAACCAAAATGGTTCAGGATGTGTATTCGGAGAGTCCTCCTGATGGAATGGAAGAACTGGTTGGAGCTAAACTGGTCCATTTGTTTTCAGACATCAAAATTAAAGAGAACATAGCGATTTCCGTATTCGTATTTGATAAGAATATAGCGGACAAACTCAATGGGCATTGACCATGTTCCTTACATATTGGTCAATTGGCTCCTGGATATTTAAAGGAGTGGGAACATGAAAGCGATTGAAAGCAAGAGGGACATCATCCGGATAAGTAAAGGTGACATCGAGCGGACGGAAGATACGATCGTAACGGAGTATCCCGTTACTGTCAAAATAAATGGCCAGGAATTCGTCACGATGGTTTGTACACCTGAATACATCGAGGATATGGTGATTGGTTATTTGGCTTCGGAAGGAATCATCAAAAATTATGATGAGATAAAGGAAATCTGGGTTCAGGAAAAAGAAGGCTTTGTTCATGTGAAGACAGATAAAGTGAATCCCTACTTCCAGGACTTTCAAAATAAGCGGTATATTACATCATGCTGCGGAATGAGCAGACAAGGTTTCGTCTTTGTGAATGATGCATTGACTGCCAAGAAAATGGATAATGTTTCGGTGAAACTGACTCCTGATGACTGCTTCCGCTTGATGAAGGATTTACAAAATTCCGCTGTCACCTTCCAGAACACAGGCGGAGTCCACAATGCCGCTTTATGTGATGTCGATGGCTTCGTATTAAGCAGGATGGACATTGGACGGCATAACGCCTTGGACAAAATATACGGCCATTGCTTGAAAAATGGTATTTCGATAGAAGGGAAAGCTATCGTGTTCAGCGGCCGGATTTCATCGGAAATTCTCTTGAAAGTGGCGAAAATCGGCTGTGAACTGATACTCTCGAAATCCGCTCCAACCGAATTGGCTTTGGAGTTGGCTGAAGGATTGGGAATCACCACGGTCGGGTTCATTCGTAATGATTCACTGAATATCTATACATGCCCTGAAAGAATTCAATTGAATGACTGAGCATCCTTCGCTTGAAAGATGCTTATGGGAAAGTCCTTGCCGGCATGGCCTGGGCTTTTTTTGTACTTGAAAAAGGATATATCCAACAGGCCTTTTATGGTAAAGTTTTATAAAGCAATCAAGGAAAAGCGTATCGGGGGAAGGGTTATGAATGAAAGGGATTGGCATATTTTAAAGGTTTTGCATGAAAACAAGAATATTACTAAAACGGCGCAAAGTTTATATATCTCGCAACCTTCTTTAACGAAACGGATTCAACAAATAGAGAAGGAATTCAATCTGAAGATTGTGGAGCGGGGAACAAGGGGAGTGCAGTTCACCCCTCAAGGGGAATATTTGGCCATCTGTGCAGATGAGATGCTGATCAGGCTCCGGCAGATAAAAGAGACAGCATTCAATATGGGTCAGGAGATCAGTGGAACATTACGGCTGGGTGTTTCCAACTATATTACGCTGCATAAATTGCCAGGCCTGCTGAAAGTATTTCGTGAGCGATATCCTAAAGTGGATTTTCATGTGACAACTGGATGGAGTAAAGAAGTGCTGAACCTCATTTATAAGGAAGAAGTGCATGTCGGGATTGTTCGGGGGGACTATCAATGGTCAGGGTCAAGGCATCACCTTTTTGAGGAAACGATTTGTATTGCTTCCAAGGAAAAAATCGAAGTCCGGAACCTGCCTTTCCTGCCGAGGATCGATTATGGGACAGATGCCCTTTTGAAAACCATGATTGATAATTGGTGGAGAGACAATTTTTCTGGACCTCCTTTGGTGGGGATGGAAGTGGATAAAGGTGATACTTGCAAAGAAATGGTCAGGAATGGCCTGGGATATGGCATCCTACCCAGTGTTTTATTGGAGAAGGACCAAAATCTCCGTCAAATGGACCTTAAGGATAAGCAAGGTAATCCGCTTATCAGGAATACGTGGATGTTATATCATGAAAAATCGTTGGAATTAAAACTGGTCAAAGAGTTTGTCGAATTTGCCAAAGACGTTGATTTCATGAAAGATATTTAAATGGAAGCGCAGAAACCTCTGTGCTTTTTTTGTCATTCCTTTTTTGAATGGTTAACGATAATTTATTGGTATTTTAATTATGGTTATCCCGGCATTATGATAGATGGGAGATGTAAATCATCAGGAATTTGCCTAAGGAATGGAGATGAAGTCAAGTGAGTGTCCTGTTTCTGATCGTATTGAATGTCATTGTGCCGGTCTTTTTCCTTATAGGGGCGGGGGCCATTCTGCATCGTAAATTCAAGTTGGATATGAATACGCTATCTAAATTGAATCACTTCCTGCTCATGCCGGCCATTAGCTTTGTCAATATCTATCAAAGCAAAATGGGCGGGGGGATGATCGTCCAGATATTCAGTTTCCTTGCTCTTCAAGCAGCAAGCCTCATCATCGTGAGTACATTGATTGCTAAACTTGCCAGGTTTGATCAAAGCCTTTCGGCCACGTTTAAAAATAGTGTTGTCCTGAATAACTCAGCCAATTTCGGGTTACCCGTCAGCCAGATGGTTTTTCACGGAAATCCTCTTGGCCTGTCGATCCAAGTCATCGTGATCATTTTTCAAAACCTGTTGACCTATACCTATGGATTAATGAATTCCGTTTCCGTCCATACAAAAAGTGCAAAAGGTGCCATTCGCGAGTTCTTGAAGAACCCAGTCATTTATGCTTTATTACTTGGTTTTCTATTACAGGCCGCTTCTTTCGACATTCCTCTGTTCTTATGGACCCCGATTGATAATATCGCGAGTGCCTTCATTGCCATTGCCCTGATAACATTGGGTGCACAGAGTGCCTATTTGAAAATGACGCATTTCCCGCTTCCGCTTATCCTTAGCTTGGTTGGAAGGCTGATACTTTCACCATCCATCGCATTCCTGATCATCCTCATGCTGGGCTTGGAAGGGACTGTCGCCCAGGGATTATTTATCGCCAGTTCATTTCCAACATCAAGAAACAGTGCATTATTCGCTTTGGAATATGACAACCATCCGGAGTATGCGGCACAGGCAGTCTTGATGTCGACTTTATTCAGCAGTATAACGGTAACGATGGTCGTATATCTATCAAAAATATTATTCTAGCAGGTCTGCTCAAAATTGCAGTCTCTGACTGTAGACAAACTCGATGAAAATCGAGTTTGTCTACAGTTTAAAGTGTTTGTAAAATCGTGATTGGAACGTAGGGCACTCGCTTTCCGCGGGCGGTACGCCCTCGGCGTTCTTTACGCCTGCGGGGTCTCCCTTGGACACGCTTTTCCCGCAGGAGTCTCGCACCTTCCGTTCCAATCACTTTGTTTAATTTAGATAGAACCCCTTTTGTCTACAAACAGGGACTGCTCTGAAGGAGCAGTCTTTTCCCCCTTTTACTGCGATAAAACTTTATGAACAATATGGAAGTTATGGAAGTTATGCATTTTAGTTGGGCAATCAAATAAAAGGAAGATATTTTTGTAGAATTAAGAAAACGCTTTCAAAAGGGGGATTCATATGTTTTCTCGTAAAAAGATTTCAGCGGTCATATTGGCAAGTTCGTTAGCTTTAAGTTTAGGTGCATGCAGCAGTTCGGATACATCAGGAGAAAAGAAAGAAAGTACAGGTTATCCGAAAAAGGCCATAACGATCGTTGCTCCTTCGGGCGCAGGAGGGGGATGGGACTTAACCGCCCGTTCATTTACAAAGGTCTTGGGTGAGACAAAACTGGTGAACCAGCCATTAACCGTCGAAAACAAACCCGGTGGCGGGGGCGCTGTCTTCATGGCGGAATATGCAACACAGCAAGCGGATAACAATGACATGCTGTTCGTGAATTCACCGCCTGTCATCATCAATAACCTCAAAAAAGAAGGCAACAGTCCTTATGGATATAAAAATACGACTCCTTTGGCGCAGCTGACAAAAGATTACGGGGCGATAGTGGTAAAGGCGGATTCTGAATTCAAGGATTTGAAATCAGTGCTGGAAGCGGTGAAGAAAGATCCGCGTAAATTGACCTTTGCAGGGGGATCGGCTCCGGGATCCATGGATCATTTGATTTCCATTCTTCCAGCCTATGAATATGGCTTGAATCCAACCGAACTTAAATACGTTTCGTACGACGGTGGCGGGGAAGCGATTACGGCATTGCTTGGCGGAAATGCAGATGTGATCGGAACGGATGCATCCAGTGTCAGGGAATTTTTAAAAGCAGGAAAGATTAGAGTGTTGGCCGTAACCTCGACTGAACGTTTGGGTGGAGACCTTAAAGACATACCGACGGCAAAGGAACAGGGTGTTGATGCTGAATTCACGATTTGGAGAGGCGTTTTTGGACCTCAGAATATGTCTGGTGAAGCGAAAACCTTTTGGGACGGAACCATTGCAAAATTAGTAGAAACTTCTGAATGGAAAAAGGAAGTGGAAGTTCAAGGATGGGAACAAGAATATAAAAATAGTGAAGAATTCAGCAAGTTTTTAGCAGAACAGGAGAAACAGGTGCAGCAATTATTAGAAGCTTTAGGCATGGAAAAATAATGGAGAAGAAGGAGGTGCTTTCACCTTCTTCTTATTTTCTGAAATGGAGGGATAAGGATGGACGTGAAATTTGATCGCTTTGCATCTGTAGCCTTTCTGGCTGTCGGAGTGCTGTTTATGATAGGAAGCAGGAAGCTGGCCAGTTCTTCTTATGGAAGTTCGGTAGGACCGGACATTTTCCCTTTTGTACTGGGATTCGTCCTTGCTGTTTTAAGTATTCGCCTGTTCTATGAGGCATTTCGGAGCAAGGTACAGGAATCGGGTAAGGGAAAGCTGGAATATAAACCTTTTATCATCATTTTGCTCTCCACCTTGATTTATATTTTGACATTGGAAACGATAGGATATGTCATTACGACCTTTCTCTTTTTGTTTGTTTGCTTTCAAACGATGGAACGGAATAAGTGGGTGACATCGCTCATCATTTCCGCAGGATTTTCAGGGATCATCTATTATTTATTCGTGAAAGTGTTAAAGGGAACACTGCCGGGTTGGCCAATCTGGTTTTCATAAAAGGAAGGGGGATGTGAAGTGGGCACTTTTGATTATTTAATGCATGGATTTGAAACGGCACTAACTTGGTATAACATTCTTTTTGCATTTGTCGGAGTATTGATCGGTACGGCTGTCGGCGTTTTGCCGGGGATCGGGCCGATGAGCGGTGTGGCTCTTTTAATTCCGGTAACCGCTTCGATTACAGGGGGACTTCCACCAGAGCAAGCGGCAACAAGCGCCATCATTTTACTTGCAGGTGTGTATTATGGAGCGATGTATGGAGGGTCGACAACTTCGATCCTATTGAATACACCTGGCGAATCTTCTTCAGTCGTCACCACATTGGATGGCTACCAAATGGCGAAGAAGGGAAGAGCCGGGAGTGCTTTATCCATTTCGGCAATCGGTTCCTTCGTCGGAGGGATAGTCACCCTTATCGCCATGATTGCTTTGGCTCAGCCATTATCGACGATTGCCATTAAATTCGGTCCGGCTGAGTATTTTTCGCTCATGCTTCTAGGGTTGGCGGCAGTCAGCGGCCTCGCGGGAAAATCCGTAACCAAGGCATTGATCATGACAGTTTGCGGTTTGTTGATCGGGACGATAGGCATTGATAATGTATCCGGGATCGCCCGTTTTACATTCGACATTCCTTGGCTGTATCAAGGAGTCGAATTCCTGACGATAGCAGTGGGTCTATTCGCCCTAGGAGAAGTATTCAAGACAATCTTGGAAAAAGAAGAGGATGATGGGGAAATTGCAAAGATCAATAATTTGATTCCTTCCAAAGAAGAATTCAAGGAATCTGCGGGGCCAATTGCGAGGGGGTCGCTCTTAGGTTTTTTTGTAGGGATCCTGCCGGGTGCAGGGGCTACTCTTGCATCTTTCTTCTCATACCTTATGGAAAAACGGATTTCAAAAAAACCCGAGAGATTTGGTACAGGGGCGATCGCTGGAGTGGCTGGTCCTGAAACGGCCAATAACGCGGCTTCTGGCGGAGCGATGATTCCATTATTGACGCTGGGAATTCCCGGTTCCGGTACAACGGCGATTTTAATGGGTGCGCTCATGATGTACAATGTTCAGCCAGGTCCATTATTATTCGAGGACCATCCTCAGGTGGCTTGGGGACTTATCGCCAGTATGTTCATCGGGAATCTGATGCTCCTCATCCTTAATCTCCCGCTCGTTAAGGTTTTTGCGAAAATCATTGAAACGCCAAAGAAATATTTGATTCCGATCATTATCGCGATTTCCATTTTTGGCGTTTATGCGGTACAAGTATCGACTTATGATTTATTGCTATTACTAGGATGCGGGGTCTTGGGATATTTCTTAAGTAAAAATGATTATCCAATCGCCCCGTTGGTATTAGGACTGGTTTTAGGACCGATGATAGAAAATAATATGCGCAGGGCCCTGACGATATCCGATGGTGATTACAGTTTGTTTTTCACTCGGCCGCTTTCCCTGACCTTCCTGATTGTAACGGCGTTATGGCTGCTCATTCCGGTTTTACTTAAGAAGAGAGGTAAGGATGTTGTCATCAATATTGAAGGTTAACCTATATTTTCTGAATGTTATGAAAAAACCTCTTTTTTCAAGGGGTTTTTTTTTATATGATGTAAGTAGAGGTGATTGAATGCGTTTACACACCAAGTTGATGCTGGGCATCTGTACGTTAATCATCTTAATGGGTGGAATACTTGAAGTTATTTTCATAAATATCCTGGAAAATAACCTGAAGCAGGAAACAGGGGAAAAAGCATTGTCGGTTGCCCAGACCATTTCTTTGCTGCCTGAAATTAAACAAGCATTTCGAACGGATAATCCTTCTGTAATCATTCAGCCCATCGCGGAAAGAATTCGCAGGCAGATCGATGCGGAATTCATAGTAATAGGAGATGAGAATGAAACACGGCTGTCGCATCCAGATTCCAACTTGATAGGCAAGAAAATGGTAGGTGGAGATAATGGCGAGGTTTGGAATGGGAAATCCATCATCACCGAGTCCACTGGGACATTGGGACCTTCCATTAGGGGAAAATCCCCGATAATCGAAAATGAAAAAGTCATTGGTGTAGTCTCCGTTGGCTACCTTCAGGATGATATTGAAAAAGAATTGTCCAGTATACAAAGAAAGATAGTCTGGATCATCTCTTTTATATTAATCGGCGGTTTATTGATAGCCTTTTTCATTTCATTCAATATAAAAAAGGCGATATTGGGTCTGGAGCCGAAAGAGATCGCCTGGATGTTTCAAGAGAAGCATGCCATTTTGGAATCGATTCATGAAGGCATCATTGCCATTGATGTTCATGGGAAAATCACGGTCGTCAATGAAACGGCGCATAAAATCCTTCATATCCCTAAAGAAGTCATGCTTCGCGGGCAAAAAATCGAAGAAGTCATAACGCATACACATTTGCTTGATGTAGTCAGCACGGCACGGGCCGAGTATGATCAGGAATTCATGATTGATGGTGAAGTTTTTTTGGCCAGCCGGATCCCCATTTTGAATGGACAGGGTGAAATCATTGGTGCAGTTGCAAGTTTGAGAAATAAATCGGAACTATCCAATCTCCTTCAGGAACTGTCACATGTAAAGGCATATGCAGAAGGGCTGAGGGCCCAGACACATGAATATTCGAATCGGCTCTATACTCTGCTAGGCTTGATTCAACTCGGTTCACATAAAGAAGCGATAGATTTCATATCGAAGGAAGTGGATGTCACCCAAGGCTTCATTCACTTTCTAATGAAGGAAGTACCTGATCCGATTATTGCTGGGTTCATTTTAGGGAAGGTAAGTTTAGCCAGCGAGCTGAAAATTGATTTTACCATTGATAGAGAAAGCAGTTTTAAGGATATTCCGCCCCAAATAGATCGGGATTTATTAGTGACGATCATCGGCAACCTCATCAATAATGCCTTCGAAGCTGTACGGGAAAACGAAAGGGAGGAAAAAAGGGTATCGTTGTTCATCACGGACTTAGGTAAAGAGTTGATCATAGAGGTTGAAGATAATGGAAAAGGGATGAATTCAGATATTACCGAAATGATTTTCCAGAACGGTTTTACGACGAAAAGCCATCAATCCAATTCAGGTATAGGTTTGAGCCTTGTTCAGGAAGCGATTGATGGATTAGGGGGATATATCACTTTTTCGACGAAAGAAGGGGAATATACGATTTTTACTGTTGCCATACCAAAAAAACAGAGGGGTGATTAAATGATGGCCAATCGTGACATAGAAGTCTTAATCGTAGAAGATGACCTGCGGATTGCCGAGATACAGAAGCTATTCATCGAAAAGCTTGAGGGATTTCAAACAATCGGAATCGCGTCAAGCTATGACGAGGCTAAAAGCTTCATTAAAATCATGCAGCCGGATCTATTGCTGCTCGATATGTATTTTCCGGATATGAATGGGCTTGATATCCTGAAAGAAATCAAGCAGCAAAGCAAACAAATGGATGTCATTATGATAACGGCGGCTAAAGAAATCGAAAAAGTCCAGGAAGCCATCAAGATCGGCATATTTGATTATATTATCAAGCCTGTCGCATTTGAGCGTTTCAAGCAGTCCTTACGCCGATATCAAGAGTATCACAACAAACTGTCTGAATTGGAAAAGGGCAATTTTCCCGTAACGCAGCAACAGGTGGATAAGCTTTTGCGAAAGGAAATGAAAGAAAAAGAGAGGGAACAAACTTCACTGCCAAAAGGGATCGATCGGATGACTTTGGAGAAGGTGATGGTTGTGTTGGGGAAATCCTCCCCAGGGTTAACTGCCGAAATAGTGGCAAAGGAAATCGGGGTGAGCAGGACAACGGCAAGGCGTTATCTGGAGCACTTGATGTCAGAGGAAAAAATTGATGCCGATTTAACATATGGCACGGTAGGACGTCCTGAACGGGTTTATGCGATCAAGTTATAAATGGGTTCGCCAAGTGGCGGATCTTTTTTTGTTTGATCGAATAAATGACAGGCATTTTTTTGGGAATCAGATTGGTGGGAATTCATCGTTTTTTTGAAGTGTAAAAATGATGAATGAGGAAAAAATACGTGTGAGTGTTGAAGCAGACAAGTATATGACAAGTGTCATAGCAGGAAATTGACGTTTATGACTATAGAAGATCGGTTATTATTCCTATAATTAAAGAAGAGATGTTGCCAAAGTTTTTCGAAATATAAAACAAAAACCAATCCATTTAAACACTTCATTTTTATATATTATGAGGAGGAAACCATGAGTAATCATAATCAAAAACAATTGAGAAAAGATATTGCCCCTTTTGAAAAATCCAATACTAAATCAAGTGTGAAACAGCTCATAAATACATTTCCGCCATTTTTCCTGTTATGGTTTTTAGCTTATCAAAGCTTAACCATTTCATACTGGCTGACCCTTGCATTGGCCGTCCTGGCTTCAGGATTCGTAGTCAGGATTTTCATCATTTTCCATGATTGCTGTCATCAATCGTTTTTCAAAAGCAGGAAAGCGAATAGCATCCTGGGTACAATCAGTGGAATCGTTACATTATTTCCATATGAGCAATGGAAGCATAGCCATTCCATACATCATGCAACAAGCAGTAATTTAAACAAACGCGGTACAGGAGATATTTGGATCATGACCGTTGATGAATATATCGCAGCTTCATTCTGGGGGCGGCTGGCTTACCGTTTATATAGAAATCCGATCGTCATGTTTGGATTGGGTCCATTTTATCTATTTCTTGTATCGAACCGTCTGAATAAAAAAGGCGCTAAAAAGAAAGAACGGATGAATACGTATTTGACAAATGCCGCAATCGTGGCAATTTATGGTCTTTTATGCTTGGCTATCGGATGGCAGGCATTCCTGATGATTCAGGTACCGATGCTTTTTGTAACGGGATCACTGGGCATCTGGCTGTTTTATGTACAGCATCAGTTCGAAGATTCTTATTTCGAAGAGGAATCGGAATGGGATTACGTGAAGGCTGCCATCGATGGAAGTTCTTATTATAAACTTCCAAAGGTTTTGCAATGGGTAACCGGTAATATCGGTTTTCACCACGTGCATCATCTTAGTCCAAGAGTGCCAAACTATAATCTGGAAAAAGTCCATGATTCCACCCTGCCTTTGCAGCAGGCAACGACAATCACCCTTAGTTCAAGTTTAAAATCGCTTCGCTTCCGCCTTTATGATGGCGAAAACAAGACGTTTGTCAGTTTTAAAGAGATTAAGGAACGTCTAAATGAAACAAAATCAAAGGTGGAAATCAATAATAAACGTCCAAGTCTTCAAGAAAAATAAATAGTTCATCAAAAAACCATTCAATTTCCATTGGGTGGTTTTTTGATGAAACTCCTTAGTATATACTAGGATAAAAAGAAATAGAGGCGGCGCCATGCAAAGTTGGTATCATATCTTTCCGAAAAACACAGGGCTGAGCCCTTATGTCTGGATCATTTTTTGTATCCTTCCTTTTTATTTCATCTTCAAATCTTCTTCGATGTTGGAGATAGTCTTTGGAATCGTCATGATCATTTTGTTTTTCATATCATATGGTCTATCATTCGTTTCGAAGGGATGGCCCGTATACGTATGGACGGCGATACAAATAGTCATATCCATATCCATGACCATATTTTTCAGCTACATTTACTTTTCACTTTTTTTAGCATTCTTTATTGGGAATGTTCAAAATAAGGTTGGCTTTTTCGTCTTATATTCGATCCAGCTATTGGCTACCATCGTGTCTGTCAATATTGGATTCATCATGAAAGACCCTACGTTCTTTTCGCAATTTCCCTTTATGCTCATTTGTGTGGTAGGCGTGATCCTGCTCCCATTCAACACATATAATCGGAATAAACGGGGCAGGTTGGAAGAACAATTGGAGGACGCACATAAAAGAATTTCGGAGCTTGGCAAAATGGAGGAACGTCAGCGGATTGCCCGTGACTTACATGATACACTTGGACAAAAACTGTCTTTGATTGGCTTGAAAAGTGACCTTGCAGGGAAATTGATCGATTTGAATCCGGATTCAGCCAAGAAGGAAATCAAGGATATCCGTCAAACGGCGAGGACGGCACTCAAGGAAGTACGTGAAATGGTGTCGGAAATGCGCGGGGCCAAGCTAAGCGATGAAATCATCCGGGTCAAGCAAATATTGAAAGCGGCAGAGATAGAATTCAATTTGGAAGGCACCACGGAATTGCAAGATACCCCATTGCTTGTTGAAACGGTTTTAAGCATGTGCTTGAAAGAAGCTGTGACCAATATCGTCAAACATAGCGGTGCCGACTGCTGTAATATCGTCATTGAAGAATTACAAACAGGAGTGACGATCACAGTACAGGATAATGGAGTGGGGCTTTCGCATAGATCAGAGTTTTTTAAAGGCAATGGGCTTCAAGGAATGAAAGAAAGGCTCGAATTCGTTAATGGCAGCCTGGATATTAAATCAACAGATGGAACGACACTTTATATAAGAGTTCCGAATGCTATAAAAAATAATGGATAGGAGGGATTAACATTGATTCGAATCGTAATTGCCGAAGACCAGCGGATGCTGCTTGGTGCGCTAGGTTCCATCCTAGATTTGGAAAGTGACATGGAAGTTGTGGGAAAAGCGAGCAATGGGGAAGAAGCAATGAATCTCGTCAATCAATTAAAGCCGGATATCTGCATAACCGATATTGAAATGCCAGTTAAAACCGGGCTCGATGTAGCGGAGGAGATCAAGGATCAGGGCCACCAATGCAAAGTCATCATTTTGACCACCTTTGCACGTCCTGGGTATTTTGAAAGAGCAAGAAAGGCCGAGGTAGGCGGATATCTTCTCAAGGATAGTCCTAGTGAGGAACTGGCGAACTCGATCCGTGTCATTATGGATGGGCGGCGCATTTATGCTCCTGAGCTGGTGGATATGGCTTTCGAAGAAGAAAACCCTTTGACTGAACGAGAGAGCCAAGTGCTCAAATTGATCGCAGATGGTAAGACCACAAAGGAAATCGCAAGCCAGCTTTATCTGACCAATGGAACGGTCCGTAATTATATATCAGTCATCCTTGATAAATTGGATGTAAGCAACCGCGTTGAAGCGATTGTGCGATTCAAGGAAAAGGGCTGGTCAAAAGATTGATCAAAGGGTAAATCCCTTTTGGCGCATTTAATGGCGGCTTCGCAAATCAAAAAAGCACAGTGTCAGGATTGGAGTATGGTATATTAATTTTTATTACTACAGGAAAGGGGATGACCATTATGCAAAAGGCTACATTTGCTGGAGGTTGTTTTTGGTGCATGGTGACACCATTTGAAGAACAACCGGGGATTGGAGGAATCGTATCCGGTTATACGGGAGGACATGTTGAAAACCCGACTTATGAGGAAGTGAAGACGGGAATTACGGGGCATTATGAAGTCGTGGAAATCACTTTCGATCCTCAGTTATTTCCTTATGAAAGATTGCTGGAACTATATTGGCAGCAAATTGATCCAACCGACGATGGCGGTCAATTCCATGACAGGGGAAGCCAATATCGGACGGCCATCTTCTATCATGATGAAGCTCAAGAGAAACTGGCTCTTGAAGCGAAAGAAAAGGTTGCGGCCAGCGGGAAGTTCCAGAAACCCATCGTAACGGAAATCCTTCCGGCCCAAACCTTTTACCCTGCCGAAGAATACCATCAAGGCTATCATAAGAAAAACAAAGATGATTATAAAGCGGACCGTGCGAAATCGGGACGTGATGAATTCATTGACCAGCATTGGAACGGTGAATGAAATGGATCATTATTAAACGTTTCCGTTGATTTCAGAAATCCGCGCCCATTCCGCCGACTGCCTGCCAAGCCTCATCAAAGCAAGCGTTTGTGGGGTCTCGTCTAGCCAGTATTCGGCATGAGTGTCGCAAATTTCTTCAATCTAGAGAGGGTTTGGATCCCATATATAATAGTAAAAAATTATGGAGTTTCGCGCTTTAAAATCATGGTAATAATTTCTCATTTGGGGATGAGGCCGTCCGAGCCCCATTTTGTCGATAAACTGTGACTATGGAAATTTTCCATAGTCTTTTTTTTATGGTTAACCATTGATATATAGGCTTGTATTATTTAGATTCGGGAAATTCTTACGATTGTATGGAATCTCTGCAAGGTGTCTGGCATGGACTTTACACATCCGGTTCTTTTTTGACCTTTTAAAGGCACAAAAATTAAATTCATTATTTCATGGGATTCTTATGCGGAGGGTTCAATTTCTCATGATATTTTCATATTTCTTCAGTACACTAAGGGGTAGGTGGTGATAATCATGAATAAAAGAATTTTAATAATAGAAGATGAAGAAAAAATTGCGAGGGTTCTCCAACTGGAACTTAATCATGAGGGTTATCAAACAGAATCGGCTTTTACCGGAAAGACAGGTCTGGAAAGGGCAGAAGCCGAAGAGTGGGATTTAATCTTATTGGATGTGATGCTGCCCGAGTTGAATGGCATAGAAGTACTTAGGCGTTATCGGAAAAAGAATGAATCTACACCGGTCATCCTTCTAACCGCAAGGGATGCTGTGCCAGACAAGGTGAATGGCCTGGACCATGGTGCGAATGATTATGTAACGAAACCGTTTGAAATTGAAGAGCTGCTGGCACGGATCCGTGCTTGTTTTCGTACCAATGTACTGGAGAGCAAATCATTAGGGGAAGTGGATGAACTTAAGATCCATGATCTGAAGTTGAACCTTGGTACAAGGGACATTCACAGGCAAGGCAAAAGGATTGAGCTGACCTCCCGCGAGTTCGATTTGCTGGTTTATCTTTTGCAAAATAAAAATCAAGTACTTTCGAGGGAGCAAATCCTTACACATGTATGGGGATATGACTTTGCAGGGGATACGAATGTGGTTGATGTGTATATCCGTTATTTACGCAAAAAAATAGATTATCCCTTTGAGCTGCAGCTCATACATACTTACCGCGGTGTAGGTTACAGCTTGAAGGAGCCAGTATGAAGATTCGGACGAAAATCCAATCGTATTCCAGCCTTTTTTTAAGCGTCATGCTTATATTGTTGAGTATCATCGTTTTAATCGCCTTCCTTTGGATATCGGTAGAGAGAGAACGGGATCTGCTTGAAGATCAAGCTTCATTAATCGAAGAAAGTATCCTGACGAAAGATTTGATTTCCGGTGATTCCGATTTAATGGAGCCGTATATCCCGGACGATGGAATGGTGAGGATATTCGACACTGATGGAAGGTTGGTAAAAACATTTACGGATGAAGAGGACCTTAAGGGGCTTGCGGTTAAAGCCATTAACGAGAACGGGTATGATTTTACCAAAGCTGATGGGGAATATGTATTGACCTACCGTTATCTTTATCCTGATGAAGGGAAGAAGCTAGGGATGATCGAGGTTACACAGCCGCAGGATACCCTCCTTGATAATTTATCGACGCTTGCCCTCGTTTTAGGCGGTGCATCCCTTTTTGTCATTCTTTTATCCATTCTTGCCGGTAAGTGGCTGGCCAATCTGATTCTCAAACCCATATCGATCATGAGCGGAACGATGAAGGATATTGAGAAAAGCGGGGAATTCAAACGGATACCGCTATCGGATCATTCAAAGGACGAGCTGCAGGTAATGGGAGTGGCATTTAACAGGATGATAGAAAGGCTGGAGCGGAATTATAACCAACAGCAGCAATTCCTTTCAGATGCTTCACATGAATTGAAAACACCGATTACGGTCATAGAAAGCTACTCCTCTCTATTGAAACGCTGGGGAATGAAGGATGAGGCGATTCAGGAAGAGGCGGTGGAGGCAATCCATCATGAAGCCGTCCGGATGAAAAAGCTGACGGAACATCTACTGCAGTCAGCTTCCCGAACGGAACCTTCAGCAGATGTAGAAGGGGAAATAGAACTTATTTCGTTTTGTGAAGGGATTGCCCAAACATTCAGGAGGACGGGGAATCGTGAAATAACGATAGAATCAGAGTTTAAGGAAATATATGCAATGGCCATTTCCAGTAAGCTTGAACAGGTGATTGTCATCCTATTGGACAATGCAATGAAATACAGTGAATCAAGTATACAGATCATGATAAAACGGCAGTCCGATGAAATTCACATCGGTGTGAAAGATCACGGCACAGGGATATCACCAGAACATCTCCCCCATGTATTTGAACGTTTTTATCGCGTGGATTCATCGAGGGCAAGGAAAACGGGAGGCAATGGACTCGGGCTTTCCATCGCCAGGACGCTTGTCGAGTCATTCGACGGTAAATTGGAGATTCAAAGCGAAGCGGGAGAGGGAACGTTGGTGACTCTTATTCTTTCTCATCAAATTCTAATCTAACGCTCATGTTCGTTTCATGAAGGGTGCTTATTATTAAGGTAACAACTTAAAGGAGGAATTCATTCATGAAAAAACAGTGGAGTACGATAAAAGAAGGTATCATTCAAAGGAAAAAGGTAATCATGACGGTGTCCATAGCTTCCGTATTGCTTTTCGGCGGTGCGGCTGGAACGGCGGTATATGCAGTCAATAAGGGGAACCTATCCGAGGATGAGGCTGTCAAAATGATTTCAGAAAAACTAGGCGGCGAAGTTACTCAATTTGAAAAGGATTGGGACCAGCCGATGACCTATGAGATGACCGTTAAAACTAAAGAAGGCTATCAAGACGTTGACGTTGATGCTGAAAAAGGAGAGATTCTTTCTCAGGAGATGGAAGACGGTGACGATGAGGATATGAGCACACAACAAGCGGCGGAAATGGCAAAAGTCAGCAGTGATCAAGCTGAAAAGATTGCCTTGAAAGCGGTGGATGGCCAAGTGACGGATGCTGAGCTGGATTCGGAGAATGGCACCCTTGTGTACGAACTGGAAATAAAACAAGGACTAAAGGAATATGATGTAGTGGTAGATGCCACCACGGGAAAAGTATTGAAAAACCAGTTGGATGATTAATCATATGTCACGTCGATAGTAGCCTGTGATATAAAAATGATCTTGAATTGAAGTGTATGAAAGGATTTGCCGAGTGGCAGATCCTTTTTTTAATTACCAAGACAGTTAGGAAGTGAAGCTTCCTCATCCTTAACAATCATGCATAAACTAATTGAAATTCCGCCCATTAAATCACCTCCAGTAACAGCCTATTAATTTCTGCCCGCAATAGTGTTTGGAGATGGTGCTTAGGCTACCATTTACGATTAAGAAGGAATTAAAAGGAGGAATCGCGAATAGGGGCAGTAAGGAATCTTATACAATGGAGGAATGGCGATGGAAAATTTGGAAATGGCACTGTCATTAAGGGGAAAGAAAGAATTCGAAAAATCCAACCGATTATTGATGGATCTGGCAAAGCAAAATCCCGGTGATGCAGTCATACAGTATCAGTGTGCCTGGAGTTTGGATATTCTCGGACTTGAGGTAAAGGCGGTGCCCTATTATGAAGCGGCACTCAAATTAGGTTTGCCTGAGGAGGATGCAAAAGGGGCCTACCTAGGGTTGGGGAGCACATATCGCACCATAGGGGAATATGAAAAATCAAGACAGACATTGGAATCCGGGCTGGCGAAGTTTCCTGAGGATAAGGCTTTATTGGTATTCAGGGCCATGGCATTTTATAATTTGGGCCAACATGATCTTGCAATGGAATCTCTATTGAAGATAATTACCGAAACCTCTAAGGATCAAGAAATACAATCTTATGCTAAGGCCATAGAATTTTATAGTGATAAACTGGATAAAGTTTTCACATAATAGTGATCATCCCCAAACTATCCACAAAGCCTGTATAAAACAAGTCATTCTTACATATCCGAAATGAATGAATCAACAAATATGACTTGAAATTTCTTGCATTTAGCACGTTTACGGATAAATGAATGTGGATAACCTCGGATTGTGGATAACTTTCCGGTGTTATTAACTACTTTTCCACAGGTAATCCACATATTCACCTTTATATGATAAAAAAACACTGGCGATTAAGTCTTCAGGAATTTTTTATTGTAATGACTTAAGGCTAAAAGGGGATAAATATAGCGATAGCTATGATAATGGATATACAAAAAATCTGCCATTCCCTGGCCAGCAGGATAATCATTGGTCCAGCTTTCTTGTTGACCTGCACGGATAAGATAGGCAATGCCTTTTTCGATTTCGGCTGTCGGCTTATCAGATGCCGATATCAACGCATCCACAGCCCAAGCTGTATGTGTCAGTGTACTTTCTCCGAGGGGGATATATCGTTGCTTGGTATCACTGTAACAAGATTCACCCCAGCCACCATCTTCATTTTGAATTTTCTTCAACCAAGTTAAGGCTTTCTGGATGGATGGATGTCCAGTGGCTTGCCCTGCTGCCTTCATGCCGGTCAGTGCAGACCATGTGCCATATAGATAGCAGATGCCCCAACGCCCATACCAGGAGCCATCACGCTTCTGGTCTTCCAATAGCCAATCCACCGCTCTTTTACTGACTTCTTCCGGCTTCTTCATATTTGTATAGTTTCCTAGGAATTCCAACGTTCTTCCTGTCAGATCAGCGGTAGAAGGGTCAGTCAGGAGATATTTCGAACCCTCTATAGGAAGAAGGTGCAGCCATTTATGGTCGTTATTCCGTTCGAAGGCTGGAAATCCACCATCATCATTTTGCATGGATATCGTGAATGAGACACCGCGCTGCCAGCTGTCCCGATTATCCGGTTTTGCTTGCAGTTGCTTAGCCAGCGCCCGAAGTGAGGCGGTCGTATCATCGACATCCGGATTCATGGTATTGAAATCCGAGAACCCCCAGCCGCCTGGAATCGCGTTAGGATTATGGATCAGCCAATCTCCATACATATAATGCTGGCGTGACAGTAAGTACTGATTGGCAGCCTTAACCGTTGGGTCTTTGGAAGGTATGCCCGCTTCTTGAAGGGCGTAGCTTATTAAGGAGGTATTCCAAACATGGGGCGTCGTGAACTGGATATGTGTGTGTCCCTTAATGGAGCAGGCCATCCCCTTCAGACCGGCAATGGCCTTTAGAATCACTGGATCCTTTTTCGAATATCCAATTGAAAGGAGGGCAAAGATCAAGAAAAAGGTAGAACCGAAATAATTGTACAGTGTCCCGTCTGGTTCCAGCCTGTCGAGCATGAACCTTTTCGTTGAATCCAAGGCTAAGGAATGCAAATAATCTGGATAACCGATCAAAGTTTTGACGCCTGTTTGTAGTTTGGAGAAGAAGGAACGATATTCTTCGGTACGATACTCTTCCCACATATGCTCTTCTGAACGGTCCTCCCTTGTTTGAAATAAATCTTTTAAACTTGGCGTGTCCTGGGTCTTGATCTGAAACTTTTTATGGCCAAGCAATAGTATGGGAATCATGTTGACCCGCCCATATACGGAAAGATCATAAATGCTGACGAAAAAGGTCGGAGGCAGTAAGACCACTTCGAGAGGAATGGGGAACAGGAGCGGCCATTGATATTGTCCGGTGACAGTAAGCATCATTTTCGTTAACATTTTGGCCTGTTTGATGCCACCCTTGGAAAGAATGAATTGTTTGGCTTTCCTCATATGGGAATCGTTCTTATTGCGGAGTCCACTAAAAAGAAGGCCATAATAAGCCTCGATCGTAACCGTAACATTGCCGTCCTTCTCGTCTTGGAAAAGTTTCCAAGAACCGTTTTCCGTTTGCTTGCTTTCGATTCTTTTTACTAAAGCCTCTATAAGAGGAGCATCTTCCATATCTAAAATTTTCAATAATATGATCATATAGGCATCTGCCGTTATCCCGGTGTCAAAGGGATAATTCCACGAACCATCAGCGGATTGGTCTTGTTTCAAGCGATGAACAAGGCGATTGATTTCCAATTGTACATGTTGGTTCAATGACTTTCCTCCTCTAAAAAACACATTTTCCGTTTATATGTATATTCAAAACTTGTCGTTGCATTCAAGAAATCATGTCAGGCGCATCGTCCCACATGAATAAAGGAGGGTGGAAACTAAAAACGCTTTGGCAATGAAAGCTGCCAAAGCGTCATTTAGATACTATGCATCATTTAACTGGTAAGGAAGATGGCTGCATATAGCGGTAAATCGGCAGTACTTTTCCTGTGTCAGCCGGGATGAAATTGAATGTCACATAGCTGTCTATGCCTTCAGGTTCGAGGGTTAGGGAGATGAAGTTGGCATCAGGCTGGCCCATGTCGAAAACATAGCTTCCTTTTGGGAAATCCCGAGTTGTTGAAGTAACAGCGGTCGTGACTTTCCTTGTGGAATGTCCGCTTTCCAGTTCAGCGGAAACTTTTAAATCCGTGACCCTATAGTTTTCAACAGCTACTTTCAAAGGTTTTTTTAATTTTTTCACTTCTACTCCCAATAGCTGAAGTTTCTTGGCGATATTTTTATATTCGGGTGGAAGGATATAGGCTGTCGGTCGATCTCTGACAAGGGTAGGGTATGCATCGGTAGAATCCAGCCAATCGATGGAGGCATCGACCATTTTAGCTTTCGCCAAATCGACTACTGTCAATTTTTGATCCTTAACCAATTTATTTTCGCTGGTGATGACAATTTTATCGTTATCATTTGCTTTTCGCCCTTTTTGCACGACTTCAGTTTCTGCCTGATTAACGGCCTTTTTCACTTTACTGGCCTGTTCGGCTGTCGTTTTGATGAATGCTGCCTGTGCTGTGACTTGTGCAAAAACACGTCGTTTAAAATCCGTACGGCCGATATTGATTCCCCTTGTTTCTATTAAATAGGTCATTGTATTTTTCAAACCGAGGGCGTTTCGGCCAATCCGGGCTTCTGTGCTTCCTTCTGTCGCGGTAAGGACTCCATCATCAGAAGTAGCCAGTGTATAGTAATCGTGATAGGAAAACTTTTCTTTTTCCAATGTTTTAAAAACATTAGGTAAAAGCAGTTCATCGGAAGCTTTTCGAAGCTGTTCGGGAATATTTAAATTCTTGGCTGAGGAGATGAGTAAATCATAGGAAGCAATCGATCCATTTGTTCCCACTTTTTTCAGGGGGGCGGGATTCACTGTATATTCATGTACATCCAGAATCACTTCTGGTTCATAATCATCGATTGACTGATGAATCGTCTGTACTTCAGGATACTCCACTTTTAAGTAGTCCCTATTCCCATCCATATCATTTGCGGTATATCGTTTGAAATAATAAGAGCCATCAGGATTGACGCGTGGAACGATGGCAACATTCACTTTATCGAGGACATCACCAAGTTTGCCTTCAGCCAGCCATTGTGCAAGGACTAATGTTGATTCACCTGAAGCGGGTTCATTGCCATGGATCTGAGCTTGAATCCATATCAATGGTTTATGGGAACCCTTATTCAGTCTTTTTGAATCCTTGCTGAAAAGAAGCATCGGGATGTCGCGTCCTTCTGTGGATTTACCTATCGTCTTGACCTGGATGTTCTTGTTTTTATGCGAGAGGGACTTAATATGATCCAACATTTCTTCCTGGCTCGTAAAGGCGATCTTGTTTTGTTTAAAGGCAGGGGTTTTGAAAGATACATTAGGGTCAGGGAAAAGGTGGGAGAGGTTATCTGGTTGAATGTAACTTGGACCATTTCCATAATAAGGGGTGAATTCTTTTGCTTCGGCTATGGGGCCAGGCAATCCCGTGACAAGGCCTAGTGTTACGACTGATACGATGGCAGGAATGATTTTTTTCATGGACGTCCTCCTGTCTATCTTTTTCCATAAATTATCATATATTAAGCTATTTATACAGTGAAAACACAGGAAATAGTGAAAAACAGGAAGTAACGACTAGATTAAGTGATTCCATGGCACAATTCGCAATTCCTTTTAATAGATGTTGTTCATCACCTGTATTCTGTATAATTACAGGAGGAAAGTCAAAATGATACGATTCAAGCAATTTGCTTGGCCCGTATCATTTCAATTCATCATGTAACTGATTTAAAAGATCCTGTGAATCTTCGCCGCTCATTATCTGGCCGTTCACTTTCGCATAGGGGGTTTTCTTACAAAGTTTACACTCACTCAAACATTCATATTCCTTATATTGAATCCTTGGATTCGCTAAGAACTTACCATAATCGGCAACTGTTTGTTCATTAAGGAAGCGGTCAAGATTATTTTGGCAAAATTCAATCTGGATTTTCGCCTTTTTTGAGAATACTTTGGATAGCAAATTTTTCATCATATCGCTTCTTTCATTGGAAGAGTAAATATTTGTTATTTTGATTTTATCACTTCCTGTAACGAAATGCATGATTGGTTCATCCAAATTCATTACAATTTGACTATGCGGAGTTTATCAAAGTAATTCCCTTGTATATATTGACACATGTCTATGAAATGATAGAATAAGAATGACTGATAATGATAATGAATCTCATTATCACGAATGGAAGAACCTTGTAACTATTGCAACTTCATGATTTCCATTTCAATAGGTGACTTTGCGATAGTCTTTATTCAAATATATTTAATTACAAATATTATCGCTGTATTAACTGAGATAGGAAGAGTAGGAAATGTAGATGAAGATAAGATATTTAGTCATGGCGTTAATTGTTTTATCATTTACGTCATTATTCATTGGTGTAAAAGATATTACCCCCCTGGATTTATTGGATCTAAGTGATGATAAAGTGCAAATCATGCTGCAAAGCCGTTTCCCCAGAATGGTGACCATAGTCATTGCCGGTATTGTGATGAGTATAAGCGGTCTGATCATGCAGCAATTGAGCCGCAATAAATTTGTATCCCCGACGACTGCCGGAACCATGGATTCTGCAAGGCTTGGACTTCTTCTGGCCATTATCATTTTTCCATCGGCAGCACTTATTGAGAAAATGGCATTCGCTTTCATATTCGCTTTGGCTGGTACATTCTTGTTCATGAAAATTCTTGATCAAGTGAAATATAAGGATACGATCTTCATTCCATTGGTTGGTTTGATGTTTGGTAATATCGTCGGATCCATCTCGACTTTCTTTGCCTATAAATATGATTTGATTCAAAGCCTGAACACTTGGATGAATGGGGATTTCTCGATGATCATGTCGGGAAGGTACGAACTTATATATTTAAGTATCCCTCTAGTCATTCTCGCATACTTCTTTGCCAATAAGTTCACTGTGGCAGGGATGGGTGAGGAGTTTGCTATCAATCTAGGACTCAATTATAAGCTTATAGTCAATTTTGGGTTGATCATCGTGGCATTATCCTCCACTGTCGTTTTGTTAACGGTGGGAACGATTCCTTTCATAGGATTGATCGTACCAAATATTGTATCCCTTTACCTTGGTGACAATTTGAAAAAGAGTCTTTCTCATACAGCATTGCTAGGGGCAGTATTCCTATTGATCTGCGATATTCTGGGCAGGATCCTCATATATCCATTTGAAATCCCGATCGGACTCGTGGTTGGTGTCATAGGAAGCGCCGTATTTATCTATCTGATACTGAGGAGAAAGGCATATGAATAATAAAATTAGGATCATTATATTGGCTGTTCTTGCAGCAGCTTTAACGGCAGGGTATATCTTTTGGGACCTTGGACCGAATTGGGATTATGCACTGCCGAGAAGGGTTATAAAAATCATTGCCATCATCGTGGTTGGTTGTGCAATAGCTTTTTCAACAGTGATTTTCCAGACGGTCACGAATAATAAAATCCTGACACCAAGCATTTTAGGGTTGGACTCGATGTATATGCTGATCCAAACGGGAGTGATTTTCCTCTTCGGTTCAACGCATATCATGATCATTAATAAAAATCTCAATTTCCTGATTACACTTGCGGCCATGCTTATTTTTTCCAGCCTGCTGTTCAAGTTCATGTTCAAGAAAAACCGTAATATTTACTTCCTATTGCTGATTGGTATCATCTTCGGAACCTTATTCGGCAGCATGTCTTCATTCATGCAGGTATTGATTGACCCGAATGAATTTCAAATCATTCAAAATAAAATGTTCGCCAGCTTCAATAATGTCAATACGGACCTGTTAACGTTAGCTATTATCCTCATGATAGCGGCAATGATATATTTCATGAGATTTTTGAAGTATTTAGATGTCATGTCCCTGGGGAGGGACCAAGCCATAAACTTGGGTGTGGATTATGATTTTGTCACGAAGCGGGTTTTAATCGTCGTTACGGTTTTAATCTCCATTTCGACTGCCCTGATCGGTCCGATCACGTTCCTCGGATTGCTTGTTGCAAATGTGGCTTATCAATTCATTAAGTCCTATCAGCATAAACATATCATCCCGGGTGCAATGCTGATCAGTGTGGTTGCCTTGGTCGGCGGCCAATTCATTGTAGAGAGGATCTTTACGTTCTCCACCACATTGAGTGTCATCATCAACTTTGTCGGCGGTGTTTATTTCATCTATCTTCTATTAAAGGAGAATAAATCATGGTAGAAGTTAAAAATTTATTCAAAAAATATAATAGTAAAACGGTTGTCGAGGATGTTTCCATTGAAATAATGAAAGGGAAAATCACATCCTTCATCGGTCCCAATGGAGCGGGGAAAAGCACCGTCCTTTCGATGATCAGCCGTCTCATTACCCGGGATTCAGGAGAAGTCCTGATCGAGGGTAAGGATATGGGGAAATTCAATAGCAATGAACTTGCGAAAAAGATTTCCATCTTAAAGCAGGCTAACCACATCAATATCCGTTTAACGATTCGTGAACTCGTCGCTTTTGGCCGTTTTCCTTATTCACAAGGCAAACTGACCAAAGAGGATTGGAAATACGTCGATGAAGCGATTGAATATATGGAACTTGCTGACATGCAGGATAAGTTTCTTGACCAGCTTAGCGGCGGGCAGCAACAGCGGGCATTCATTGCCATGGTTATTGCTCAGAACACGGAGTATGTACTTCTTGATGAACCCCTGAACAATCTTGATATGAAGCATTCCGTCCAAATCATGAAGGTATTGAGGAGATTGGCCGATGAATTAGGCAAAACGGTCATTATCGTCATTCATGACATTAATTTTGCATCCTGTTATTCCGACTATATTGTTGCATTGAAGGATGGCAAGGTTGTTCATAATGGACCTACCGAACAAGTCATCAATTCCAATGTATTAAAGGAAATCTATGATATGGATATTGAAATCCAAAGTATCAATGACAATAAAATCTGTGTGTACTTCACGTAAGACAATTCCATTTGGTTTTAAATTACTTCAGTATTCGTAGCCGTCCCAGAATCCCCTCGTACGCTTCTTAGGCAGTTAAGAGTTGGCGGGCGCCCAAGACTTTAGCCGCCTCCTGTTCATATGGCAGGGAAAGTGATGAAGGTGAACTCTGTGAAGGTGAGGATTCAATATGTAATTTTAAATAAAAAATTTTCGAGGTGACCATAATGATTAAGAAATTATCTTTACTGCTTTTGGTTGCAATGCTGGCTGTAGTGGCTGTAGCTTGTGGATCAGATAAGGAAAAAGAAGAATCAAGCGCGAAAAAAGAAAGTGCTAAAAGCGAAGAAATTACAGTTAAGCACCAACTAGGCGAAACGAAAGTAAAAACAAACCCTGAAAAAGTCGTTGTATTCGATATGGGTGCTCTTGATACTCTTGATAAATTGGGTGTGGAAGTGGCAGCTGTCCCTCATGATGGCCTTCCAAAATACCTTTCTAAATATGAAGGTACAACTGAAAATGCCGGCGGATTAAAAGAACCTGACTTCGAAAAAATCAACGAAATCGCTCCTGACTTAATCCTTATTTCTGGCCGACAATCTGAAGCGTATAAAGAATTAAGCAAAATTGCCCCTACTGTTTTTGTGGGTGTAGATACAACAAAGTATATGGAATCATTTGAAGAAAACGTAACACTTTTGGGTAAAATCTTCGATAAAAAAGACGAAGCAGCTAAAGAATTGGCAAGTGTTGAAGAAAACATCAATGCTTTGAAAGAAAAAGCTCCAACTGACAAAACTGGTTTAATCGTTCTTGCCAGCGGTGGAAAAGTAAGTGCTTACGGACCTGATTCAAGATTTGGAATCATCCATGATGTATTCGGAGTACCTGCAGTAGATGAAAAATTGGAAGTATCGACACATGGTCAAAGTATTTCTTTCGAATACATTGCTGAAAAGAATCCTGACTACCTATTCGTTGTAGACAGAGATGCGGTTGCCGGTGATGGAGCTGCAGCAAAAGAAACTGTTGAAAATGACATTGTAAAAAATACAAAAGCATTTAAAGAAGGTAACATCATTTATCTAGACCCTAACTACTGGTACTTATCAGGCGGCGGTTTAGAATCTGTTAACGCTATGGTTAAAGAAGTTTCAGAAGGCATTAAGTAATATAAATATGGTTAAAGGAAATCCTGTCCTCGATCGAGGGCAGGATTTTTTATTTTTTATAATAAAGCTGGATGAAACCAATATACTAACAAAGGGGACTAAAAGAATTCTTATAAAACACAGGTAAGCTTATAAGGCGCCCATAACCCAATTAAGGGGAATGAAAAGGACAAGGGCCATATTCAACACCTGTTGCCGCAGCTATGGCTCATATGGGCTCCTAACGAAAGAATATAACCCTTCAGCCAATATGAAAAAATCAGTTTCTTCCTATTATAATGACAAATGTATGGAAACTTGAGACTTTCCGGTTCCAGGAGGGGTTTTTAAATTGTAATTTAAGTGAAATTTGGTAAATTGAATCTTATATGGATGATAAAAATTATCCTGGAAAGTAAAATATAAAAACATTATGATCATCATTTTCAGAAAAAAATTTTTGAAGGGAATGATGTCGATATTACACGAAACTCATTTGTTATTTTATGGGATTTCAGAGCGGCAGGACGCAATAATAAACGGGTCAAACTTTTGCAGGCTTGGATTTTGAATGGGGTAACAAAAGTGCGGAGGAGAGATGCATCCATGTAACCGGCAATCCATTTACAAATGTCGAATTATCGGGAAAGAAATCCTGGGAATTTCAATAGCCTTCAATAATTTAAGGTTTATATCTTTACATATTTTGTAATGTACTGGTTTTTTTATAAAGAGTCGTTTATAATGGAAAAGGCTCAAGGACGTGAAATTAAAAGTGACTGTCATCCGCAGTCACCCTAAAAAGTTACGGTAATATTTATTGGATTAAGACATGGAGTTCCTATATATTTGTTATAGGTGCGCTGAACATTCGAGACGGGCGAAACTCTGTTGTTTTTTCAAAGGCTTTTTCATAAGCTAAAGAAGTGTTCTGGATATAAGAGTTATGGATGTGACAAAAGGTGGTTTTCACAATCTTGACTATCCAAGTGAAAGAATGCTATTATAAGGGTTCCGATTTTCCGTCTTTTGTAAGTTTGTAAAAATTTATATAAATAAACCACTAGATTAATAGAGGTGAAAGCATGAATAATTTTCTTAAAAAAAGCCGGCATTTATTTGCAGATAATATACTAGGCTTTTTCTTTATTGCAGTAGTCTTGTTTTGGATAAAAACTTATATTGGATATCGAATTGAATTTAACTTAGGTCTTGAAAATGGCCTGCAACAGTTCTTACTGTTCATAAACCCGATTAGTTCAGCCATTTTATTCTTTGGCTTGGCACTATTGGCTAGAGGCAAAAAATCGTTTAAATGGATCATCAGGTTGAACCTATTGATGTCCTTATGGTTATTCTTCAATATTGTATACTACCGTTCATTTACCGATTTCATTACATTGCCAACCTTGACGCAAGTGCAAAATGCCGGGGATTTGGGACCGAGTATTTTAGAATTATTTAAAGGTCATGATGTATTTTATTTCCTTGATACGATTCTTTTGATCGTATTGTATAGATTCAAAGACTTTAAAGTGGAAGACTTCAAAGTCAAACGCCGTACAGTTGGATTGGTTTACCTAGCGGGACTTGCAATTTTCGCCATCAATTTGGGACTTGCTGAAAAGGATCGCCCGCAATTATTATCAAGAACATTCGACCGGAACTATATCGTCAAATATTTAGGCATGTTCAACTATACGGTTTATGATGCCGTTCAGAATACTAAAACATATGCTCAGCGTGCGACTGCAAACAGCACGGATATCGCCGAAGTCGTCAACTATACGAAGGCAACAAGCGCTGAACCGAACCCTGAGTATTTTGGTGCAGCCAAAGGTAAGAATGTTATCTACCTGCATTTGGAATCGATGCAGAATTTCCTGATCGATTATAAGTTGAATGGGGAAGAAGTAACTCCATTTTTGAACTCACTTGCAGCAGATAAGTCAGATTTCATGCACTTTGATAATTTCTTCCATCAAGTAGGCCAAGGTAAAACAGCGGATGCCGAATTCATGCTTGAAAATTCCCTGTTCGGTTTACCACAGGGGGCAGCATTTACAAACCGTTCCCAAAATACGTATCAAGCAGCACCAGCGATTTTAGGACAACAAGGATACACATCTGCTGTGTTCCATGGTAATTACAAATCTTTCTGGAACCGGGATAATATGTATAAGTCTCTTGGTTTTAATCAGTTCTTCGATGCAAACCATTATAATATGGAAAATAAAGAGGAAGTACTAAGTTATGGGTTAATGGATAAGCCTTTCTTTAAGGAATCGATTCCAATGTTAGAAACGCTTAAACAGCCTTTCTATACAAAATTCATAACGGTATCTCATCATTTCCCATATACCATGGACCAGGAAAAAGCAACAATCGGTAAGCATACGACAGGCGATGCTTCCGTTGATAGTTACTTCCAAACCGCACGCTATGCCGATGAGGCGCTTAAAGAGTTTTTCGATTATCTAAAGGAATCTGGTCTATATGATAACTCGGTAATCGTTATGTATGGTGATCACTATGGTATTTCCGAAAACCATAAAGAAGCCATGTCAAAAGTGCTTGGCAAGGATGTTGGTGCATTTGAGAATGCCCAATTGCAACGTGTACCATTGTTGATTCATGTTCCAGGTGTTGAAGGTGGGGAAATGCACCAATACGGAGGACAGATTGACCTTCTCCCGACTTTATTGCATCTGTTAGGAATTGAATCTAAAGATTATGTACAATTCGGTTCCGATTTATTGTCAAAAGATCATAATGAAGTGGTACCTTTCAGGAATGGTGATTTTGTAACACCGGATGTCACTTCCATTAAAGGGAAATACTACGATACGGATACAGGGGAATTGGTCGAGGAAAATGATGCCATCCTCAATTATAAAACGAGAGCTGAAACGATGCTCAATTTATCCGACCAAGTAGTGAACGGCGACTTACTCCGTTTCTATACTCCAAATGGTTTTAAACCGATAGACCCTGCTGATTATGATTACACATATGATGAAGAAGGTTCAAAGGAAGATAAAACCGATAAATAATGCTAATGAAAAGAACAGGCAGGAAGCCATCGCTTCCTGCCTGTTTTTTATATGCGTTAGATCATGCTTTATTGGTCATCATGGCAATATACTTTCTTATTTCATCAGGCTTCCCTGCATATTTTTCAGCACGCTGTTCATCTTTCATGATTTTATCTTTTGCTTTGATCAGGATTTCTTTACCCATTGCTTGTGGCACGACCACGACTCCATCTATATCCCCTATGATAATGTCCCCTGGAAATACGGTGACACCTCCACAGGAAATGGGGATATTGGTTTGGCCAACACCTGCCTTGCCGCTTGAGGCAACAGTTGTCCCTTTGCTGAAAACAGGGAAATTCATCTCTTTAATGGCTTCAAGATCGCGAATGACTCCATCGACAACGAGGCCGCCAATTTCCATGGTCTGCATCATGCCGACAACAAAATCTCCTGCTATAGCCCGGTATGTATCACCCTTGCTGTCAACGACTATTATATCCCCAGGCCTTGCTTCGCCGATTGCTTTTAACACGGCTGAATTATCACCGACGGGCATCTGTACAGTCAAAGCTCGTCCGGCCATATGAAATTCTTCCTTTAAGGGTTTAATCACTGAATCCAGATTGCTCAACCCTTCCATTGCATCTGAAATCGCCGTGGTGGGCAAATTCCTGAACTGTTGAATGAGAGTATCCATGACTATGATTCCTCCTTTAGAGTTAACGAATATAGCCTAATTATACACATTTTTTGTAATTTTCTAATAGTATTCCGTTTGATAAAATGGTAAATGTAGTGTAATCAATATATGAAGGGGAGGGAAGTAAAGTTCTGCTGTCACAAGGGGTTCAAGTCAAATTCCTTTTTAATCAATCGATTGATTAAACTTTATAGATCATCGTTATGAAGAAATTGAAATCCCCTAGCAGTAAGGGTGAAATCCAAGTGGGCACATTATTAAACTGCTATCTCAGAAGAGTGAATATAAAGGTGTAATGGAGTTTATGCGACGGCCTTTTTGCCAGCTTGGTTTCCGTATGTACTTCTATATGATAGTTAGCATAGAAGCAGTCCTAGCAAAATTAATGTTCGAGTCTCCATGGCAGTTTGATCCGTGCAGGAACATTCTTCTAAAGCCAAGAGAAGAATGTTGTTGGATATCCTCGGTGTATTCCAGATCTGGATGCCCAATGATAGCGAAGAAATCGATATCTGAACCAGTGTGCTGGAGGTCACTAACAATCCTCAAAGCAAGAGCAGAATCAAGACGGAGGTTGCCAATGTAAGCCAAAGGGGGCTAAAAACTTCTGGATGAATGATTAAAAAAATGATTCCTGCAATAGTGGCAGCCTGCTGTATGGTCATATGTCTAATGAAGTGGATTCCAGCTTTAAAACAGGCTTTAAGCAGAGGCATTTGATTCATTTTCATTCCTCCTTTTTCTTTCAATAATATGACCAGGCATAAAAGAAAATACATGGGGATTCGTTTTCTGCTCAATTATTACGGGTATAGTAAAGGTAAAATAAAAGGAGGAATCTAGGTGGTCATTGTATATATTAGTCTTGCCCTCTTTATCGGATCGATTATCTATTTAGCGTTTTTTGCTTTTAAAACATTTAAGGATTCCAAACCGACAATTGAAAATGTGACTGAAACCGTTACACGTATCCAGGCTAAAACGGACCAGATTAAATCGGAGACGGACCAACTCGCCATGACACAGCAAGAAATCACTGAAGATGTTCAATATAAAAAAGAAGCCGTACAATATACGGTTGATGCGGCTAAAGAAATACCTGAACCCTTTAAAAATATTTGGTTTTCAATAAAAGGTGACAAGTGGAAGCTTAGAAACAGAAGCGATGCATAAGTGAAGTGTTTGATCGATTTAAAATGTACATGATAGAGTATGGAAATAATGAGTTTCTAGGGTTCCTCGGTTGAATTTTACCGGAATGGTCCAAGAGAAACGCGAATCTGCGTACACGGAGGGAAAAAAGATGGCTTGGATTCAATTGGTGATTGCAGGATTATTTGAAGTGGTATGAGCGACAAGTGTAAAGTATACCGAGGGTTTTACGAAATTAGTATCTTCTATCATCGGCGATAAAAACCCTGCCTATGGGAACAGCTTATGCAATTTGGACCGGAATAGGGGCTCTTGGGGCTGTTCTGGTAGGCATCATCGTATTTAACGAGCCTAAGGATGCGGTGCGTTTGGTATTTGTCAGTATTATTTTGGTTGGAATTATCGGATTGAAGGTCACTTCTTCTGAATAATCTATCCTCTCCTCGCAAATAGTAATGGTAAATGATTTTAGAGGAGTGAAGAAAATGAATTATAAAGCGATAGTATCAAGTGCGATGATGGCTTTAGTGATTACAGGTTGTTCACCTAATGATAACGAAGGTGCCAGTGAAAATCTTGGCTTGAATCGTACCCATCAAGATAATTTAGATAATCCGATGAATGTAAACGACACAAGACAAAATGTTAATAATAACAATAATGCTAATAATAACAACAACAATGATAATGACATAAACGATATAAGGGTCTCCGACGATATCTCAAATCGAGTGGAAGCCTTGAAGGAAGTAAATAACGCAAGCGTCATCGTTACTGAAAATAATGCCTATGTAGGAGCTGTATTAAAAGACGGCGGCGGGGATAGGGATATCTCGAATGACCTTAAAGAAAGAGTTGCTGACACAGTAAGGGAAGCCGATCCATCGGTAGACCAAGTTTATGTGTCGACAAACTCGGACTTTGTTCAAAGAATGGAAGGGTATGCGAATGATATTGAGAATGGAAAACCCGTTGCAGGATTCGCTGAAGAGTTCCGTGAACTTGTAACACGCATTTTTCCAAGCCCAAGGTAATGGGTAATCGTTAAAGAATCAAGACGTTTAAAGACTTATCCGGTGGATTCCGGATAGGTCTTTTCCTATTTTAAGGATATCAGTGAATCATGACTAACTTTAAATAGGGTGGTTACAATAATCGAGTGAACTAAAAACTTTGGACAGTGAATGGGGTGGGAATGGTGAGGTTTTTTAAGGGCAGGAGGGAAACGGATGCAGCACCCTTTCAGGTTACTTCCAAGAATTTTCAGGAACTACTTAAAAAGTTTAAAGCATCTAATGATTTTCTTACTTTCCAATTCCCGAATGATGATGGCTATACCATCTCCTACTTCAATTCACTGGTTAGTGCACAACAGCTCCATGAACAAGTACTGGCTGTCATTTCGAATCAACCAAAGAAGGATCTAAAGCAATTAAAAAGCGATATTCCGATGGAAGATATGAAATTGACGACAGATATAAAAGACATTCAAAGGCTGGTATTGGCCGGATCGGTCATGATTCAATACAAGAAAGATAATGAAATGTGTTTGCTGATTCCATGTGTCCACAGTGTGAAAAGGCAAATTTCCACACCCGAGTCGGAGTATACGGTCGTTGGGTCCAAGGAGGCCTTTGTTGAATCGCTTGATTCGAACTTGAATCTGATCCGTAACCGGTTGCCCACTCCTGAATTACAGTCCAAGGAATTTCGGGTCGGGAGCATCTCGCAAACAAGATTAGCCGTTCTCTACATAGATGGGATTGTAAATCAACAGGTCATTAATACAGTCATGCAGAGAATAGAAGATATTGAGTATGATACGATCGTCGATATTTCGTTTGTAAGCCAGATGATCACGGATAATCGGAATTCGATTTTTCCCCAACTGATTGATACGGAGCGTCCTGATCATCTTGCCAGTGTATTATCGGAAGGGAAAATAGGGATTATGTTAGATGGATCTCCTCATGCATTAGTTGGTCCCAATACCATCATTTCATTCTTTTCGTCATTTGAAGATTATTTTCAAATTTGGAATCTTGGTACTTCATTCCGTTTGATTCGTCTTTTTGCAGTGTTGTTTTCCGTTTTGTCTTCGCCTCTGTATGTTGCTGTTTTAACGTATCATTATCAAGTGATTCCAACGGATTTGCTGCCAATCTTAATATCATCCAGGGGAGTGATCCCTTTTCCGCCGATCTTGGAAGCGATCGTGCTGGAAGGGACGATCGAATTGCTGAGGGAAGCAGCGGTCAGGCTGCCTGCTAAGGTTGGCTCTACCATTGGTATTGTTGGCGGTATAGTCATCGGTACAGCCGCTGTGGAAGCGGGTTTTGTCAGTAATGTCTTGTTGATGCTTGTCGCTTTGGCCGCCTTGGCTTCATTTACGGTGCCGATTTACCAAATCAGTAATACGATTCGCCTTATCCGTTTCCCTTTTCTAATTGCAGCCCAGTTATACGGACTGTTTGGAATAGCTTTATGCAGTGCATTCATTTTAAGTCATTTATTGAAGTTGACTTCGCTTGGCAGTCCTTATTTAGACCCGCTTTACCCGTTAAGAATTCATGACTTTAAAGATAGCCTGATTCGCCTCCCTTTTTCAAAGCAGAAAAAACGCCCGCAATTTTTGCGGACGGAAAATCCACTAAGGATAAGGAAGGAGGCAGAAACAAGAAACTCCCATAGTGATATTGATGAATAAGGTGTAGGAAGCGGTGAGAAGGTATGGAAATCAAACCAAATGAAACTAAACTAATATCTCCATTTTTTGTTTTTTTCCTCATGCCCGGCATGCAGATTGGAGTAGGGATATTGGGGTTTGAACGGGTCATAGCGAAAGAGGCTGGTCAAGACGCATGGATATCTGTCCTCCTATCAGGGTTAATCATAAATGTTCTGCTTTGGATGTGTTTCAAGCTTTTAGGCAGGGGCCCCCAAACACTTGATTTGATTGCCATCCACAAGGATTTGTTTGGTAAATGGGTAGGAAATGCTTTCAATATTTTATTCATCCTCTACTTTATAATGATCTCCATCATTCTTATCAGGACTTATTTAGAAGTCATTCAAGTTTGGATGTTCCCTGGTGTTAATATCCTGATGCTAATAACCTTCATTCTTATTCTCGTGTACAGTTTTGTGACGGGAGGGTTCAGGGTCATTACTGGTTTTTGTATAATCGGGCTTATCATCGGATCGCCATTATTCCTGTTGAATTATTTCCCATTGAAGTATGCCCACTTTGAAAATTTGGGCCCTTTTCTTGATCATTCCTTTTTGGAAATCATGAAGGCCTGTAAGAAAATGACTCTGAATTACCTTGGTTTTGAATTACTCCTGATTTATTACCCATTCATTAAAAACCGTGAAAAATCGCAAAAGTGGGCCCAATTAGGGGCGTTATTTACTATGTCGATATATTTGGTATCGATTATTGTTTCATTAGCCTACTATCATCAAGATCAGCTGAAAGATGTAATTTGGGCAACTTTGACGTTATGGAAAATTGTGGACCTTCCATTCATTGAAAGGTTCGAATACATAGGTATTTCCGTTTGGCTGTTCATGGTGCTGCCGAATGTTTGCATAGGGGTTTGGGCAGCAAGCAGGACAGCGAAAAGAGTATTTGGATTTAGACAGAAAAAAGTGTTGGTTTTCATTCTGCTTATCATCTTAGTTTCCTGCATTTTTTTGGATAACCGCTATAGAATCGATAAGTTTAACACGATTAGTTCGCAAATAGGTTTTTATATCATTTATTTATATCTTCCTCTCTTATTCATATGGCAGTCTATCGTCTATAAAGGTAGGGGTCATAAATCATGAAAATCAAACTCATCTTGATTACATTTGCTTGTTTCTTGATGACAGCTTGCGGCGTGGAAAAGCAAATATTAGAAGATATTTTAATTGCTGAAGTCGTAGGTTATGATGATGCCGGAGACAAAAAAATCAAAGGTACGGTCGTTGTCGGCGTTCCCCAGCCTGGGGAGGAAGCAAATTTAGGTAAAGAAGTATATGAAGCGATCTCCCATGATATAAAGGCGGCCCGCCAGCAAGAGAATGCAAAAACACCATACCCGATTGTTGGCGGGAGACTGACAGTCATACTCTATGGTGCAGAATTGGCAGGTGATGGGTTGAATGATTATGTCGATACATATAGGCGTGACCCAATGGTGGGAAGGGATTTGTATTTAGCGGTCGCTCATGGCAAAGCGGAGGATGTAGTTAAAATGGAGCCGAAGTTGATTAAAACTCCAGGGGTCCAAGTGAAAGAGCTGATTGAACAGAATATAAGGACTAATTTGCCTGATGTAGATTTGCACAGGTATTTATATGCGAGTCATGGTAAAGGAATCGACCCGGTCTTGCCCTTATTGGAAACGGCAGAAGGAAAAATACGGGTAAAAGGGATCGCCTTGTTTAAAAAGGATCGTTATATCGGTAAATATATCCCTTATGAGGACGGATTTTTATTTAAAGTCCTTAGTGAAAACTTTAAGCTGGGGAGTTATGAAATTAAATGGAAGGAAAATGATTTTACGGATATCAATAACGTGGAGTCACGTGTCCATTATCATATCTCGAATGCCAATCAAGACCCCAAGGTCAGGATTGAAGTGAAAATGAAAGCGAGTCTGCTAGAGGTCCAAGGCTATGACTTGGGCAAAGCGGTCGACCTGAATAAAATAGAGGCCAGGGCCGAGCATGTCATTGGTAAAAAGTTAAATGAGATGGTAACCATGTTTCAGGAGAACCATATAGATCCGCTTGCACTCGGTGATCACGCTAAAAGTAAAACAAGAAATTTCGATCTAAAACATTGGGAGAAGGCATATCCCGATATTCCAATCGAGGTCGATCTGGATATTGAAATGATTCAAACGGGAATAGCCGAATAAAAGTAGAATATTCTGGAGTTTTCCCCTTTATAATAGGGTATTGGTGTAATGATTGTGTCAATGCGGCTAAAAAGGGGGAAAAGCATGGACAAAGTATGGTGGAAAGAGGCAGTTGTGTATCAAGTGTATCCAAGGAGTTTTATGGATAGTGATGGCGATGGTATTGGTGATATAAACGGGATCTTGATGAAGCTCGATTATTTACAAGAGCTGGGTGTCAACGTGATATGGCTATCCCCCGTTTATCAATCTCCCAATGATGACAATGGGTACGATATCAGTGATTATAAAGCAATCATGACTGAATTCGGGACCCTGGCTGATTTTGATAGGTTGTTGAAGGCGGTTCATGAACGTGGAATGAAGATCATGATGGACCTGGTGGTTAACCATTCTTCAGATGAACATCCGTGGTTCAAGGAATCCCGTTCCTCAAAAGATAATCCGAAACGTGATTATTATATTTGGAAACCTGGCAGGAATGGAAAAGAACCAAATAATTGGGAGTCCATTTTTAAAGGTTCAGCATGGGAATATGATGAAGGAACCGATGAATATTATTTACATTTATTCAGCAGGAAACAACCGGATTTAAACTGGGAGAACCCTAAGCTCCGTGAAGAAATCTACAACATCATGACTTGGTGGCTGGATAAGGGTGTCGATGGCTTCCGGATGGATGTCATCAACTTCCTTTCAAAAGATCAAAGCTATTCAGATGGAGCCGTTCATCATGAGAAGCAGTATGGTGATGGAAGCCCCTTTTTCCTGAATGGCCCGCGCATACATGAGTTTTTGCAGGAAATCAATCAACGGGCACTTTCTGGACATGACGTGATTACGGTTGGGGAGATGCCAGGCGTCACACCGGAGGAAGCACAATTGTTCACAGGTAAAGATCGTGGTGAGCTACATATGGTCTTTCAATTCGAACATATGGATTTGGGGAGCGGACCAGAAGGGAAATGGAGTAACGATAAATGGAAGCTAACCGATTTAAAGCGAATTCTCTCCAAGTGGCAGACTGGTTTGGAGGGGGATGGCTGGAACAGTTTATACTGGAACAACCATGATCAGCCCCGGGTTGTTTCAAGGTTTGGTCATGATGGAAAGTATCGTATTGAAAGCGCAAAGATGCTTGCCGCTTGTCTTCACATGCTTCAAGGTACACCTTATATATACCAAGGGGAAGAACTGGGCATGACCAATGTTGCATTTGAAAGCATTGATGAATACCGGGATATCGAAACATTGAATTCATACGACGAACTCGTCCTTTCACATGGCTGGTCAAAGGAGCGGATGATGTCAGCCATCCACGCCCGCAGCAGGGATAATGCGAGGACACCGATTCAGTGGAATGACTCCCGGAACGCAGGATTCACGAAAGGGACTCCTTGGATTAAGGTTAATCCCAATTTTCCCGAGATTAATGCAGAAATAGCCTACAATGATCCGAATTCCATTTTTCATTTTTATAAAAAGCTTATCCAATTACGCAAGAAACATGAAATAGTCGTTTATGGCCGTTTTGAACTGCTTTGGCCGGATGATGAACGAATATTTGCCTACACGAGATCATTTGAAGAAGAAAAGCTGTTGGTGCTATGCAACTTTAAAGAAGAGCAGGCCTCCTATACTTTGCCTGAAGAGCTGCATGCTCATTCGGCTACAAGGCTGATCGGTAATTATGATCAGGAGGAAGAAGGCATCTCCAGCAAACCCCTGCGTCCATATGAATGCCGTGTTTATCATTTGAAATGAAAAAAAGGACCTGTTCTTCTCCGATTAGAGAAGAACAGGTCCTTTGCGTATTATTTTGATTTAAGGTCACATTCCTCAAGGGGAATGATTTTCGTTTTATGCTTAATTTTATAGCCGAACCATAGGACGAAAAATAGAATCAAGCCAATGTAGGAAACAAACATTGAATTCCAGTCGATCCCATCGCTGCTGAAAGCTTGGTACCCTTGTCCGATGATAATGATTATACAAAGGACAAGGGCGAATATAGGCCCGAATGGGAAGCCTTTTGCCCGGTATGGTAAAGCATTCATATCAAGGCCTTGAGCTGCGTAGGCTTTGCGGAAACGATAATGGGCAATTGCAATCCCGACCCAGGTGACGAACCCCGCCATGCCTGAAGCGTTCAATAACCAGATATAAACGACGCCATCTCCGAAAAACGAAGCTAAGAATGCAACGCAGCCAACTAAAGAAGTCACGATTAGTGCATTTACGGGTACGCCTCTTTTATCTAACTTGCCAAGGAATTTCGGTGCTTTCCCATCACGTGCCAAGTCCCATAGCATACGGGTTGAAGCGTACATGCCAGAGTTACCGGCAGAGAGTACGGATGATAAAATGATCGCGTTCATGATGGATGCAGCAAATGCAAGGCCGGCCCGTTCAAAGACAAGCGTGAATGGACTTACGGCAACATCTTGACTCAATAAACGTGAATCCGTAAACGGAATGATCATTCCAATAACGAAAATGGCAAGGATATAGAACAAGAGGATGCGCCAGAAAACGGATCTGATCGCTTTTGGGATATTTTTTTCTGGATCTTCACTTTCACCAGCCGTCACTCCAAGCAATTCCGTTCCTTGGAATGAAAAGCCGGCAGCCATGAATACGCCTAGAATCGTGAAGAACCCTCCGTTAAAGGGACCTTCGCCCATTGTGAAATTGGAAAAACCAATTGGGTCATTCCCACCCATGATCCCGAGAATGATCAGGACACCCGTGATCAAGAAAATGACGACTGTCACGACTTTGATCATGGCAAACCAGAATTCCGTTTCCCCGAAACCTTTAACGGACATGTAATTGATAAGAAACATAGTGATTAACGCAATGGCACTCCAGATAAATGAAGGGCTATCCGGGAACCAGAACTTCATAATTAAGACAACGGCTGCCAATTCGGCGGCAATGGTGATTGCCCAGTTATACCAGTAGTTCCAACCAATCGCAAAACCGAAAGACGGATCGACGAATTTGGATGCATAGACACGAAACGAACCGGCCACTGGCATGAACGCTGCCATTTCTGCAAGACTTGTCATTAAGTAATAAACCATGATGCCGATTACCGCGTATGCCACCAAGGCACCGCCGGGACCGGCTGAATGAATGGCACCGCCACTTGCTAAAAATAAACCTGTTCCAATCGTTCCACCTAATGAAATCATCATTAAATGACGCGCTTTCAGGCTTCTTTTAAGTTCAGTAGGGCTTGATGCTGATTGTGAATTTGACAATTGATGTTACACTCCTTTTTATTGGAAGGGAACGAAAAATAAAAAAACAGCAGTCGAAAAAGATCGACGGCTGTTTGTAATAAACCCGTTTATCCTTCCGAAGATAGCTCCCCACGCTTTTTGAAAAAACGTGACAGTGGTGTTCCTGTTCGGTAACACCGCCAGCAAGAATATACATGGAATATACCCTAACTTCGGCAACTTATCCTTTCAAACGGAGTCTTTGATTTTCCAGAATCTCGTCCGTCCTACTTTTATAAGCTGCAGCCTCTAACTCATCGGTAAATGAGGAAGTATTCAATTTTCTAATATCGTTGCGTCAGCTTGTAAGTGACGTCGAACGATTATACTCATGAAATCGTAACTAGATTGCTAGTAATTGAGTAAACTTTACTATATCAAAATTATAAAATAACTTCTGTGATATCGCAATGATTATTTTATGTGGTTATTTTTTCCTAGTTAATGAATGATGGCAGTTAGGAAGAATTCAAATGACGATATACAAAAATTAAACGGTCCTCCTTTTTATAAGGGCGTAGTCCAGTTTTACATGTTTGACCACTTCAGGATTCTCAAATAGGTCCACTGCCATTTTCCCAATCCATTCCAGCGGTAAGGAAATGGTCGTAATGTCGAGCATTTCACTCAGGCTATCATTATTGAAACCGAGAATGGCCACATCTTCCGGTACCCTTATACCCGATTTCTTAGCGGTAAGAATGAAGCCTGCCGCGGTGTCATCATTCGTGATGATGAGGGCTTCAGGTTTATCTATCATTGAATTCCATTCCTGAAACAATTGTTCACCGTCTTTGATGTGATAACTGCCTTCAAACAGCCATTCTTTATTGTTTATCAGTTGATGTTTACTCATGATATCGTTAAAGGCCTTTGTACGAAGAGAACTATTTCTGCTCTTTTTACGGCCGAGGCTGTAACCAATTTTCCTATATCCCTTAGCAACCACGTACTCAAGGGCACAGGAGAAAGCTGCATAATGATCAATGCTGATGGATGAGAATTCAGCCTGGGCTGTATCTTCACATAAAATAATCGGTCCGTATTTTTGGTAATCCAAGAGGATTTTCATTTCCGAAATCCTTGAACAAACGATAATGCCATCGAGCTGCTTCATTTGCAGCATATTCAAAGCCTGGACTTCTTTCTCTCTGTCATAATTTGTTTGAAAGATGACGATATGACAGCCAATTGCATTTGCCTGTTTAGTGATTCCGTTAACGATTGCCCCGTAATAGGGGTGATTGTTGAAGGGGATGATGATGCCGATAAGATTTGTTTTGCCTTTTGAAAGATGAATGGCGTTGATGTTTCTCGAATAATTCAAACGATCGATGGCTTCTAAAACACACTTTCTTTTATCGGGGCTTACATAAGGATGATCATTCAATACACGAGACACTGTTGAGACAGATACACCAGCACATTGAGCTATTTCTTTAATATTTGTCATGGTATCACCGTTTTTTCTTTTTTTATATTGTACAGTATGAAACCCATTTCAGGGCAAGAGAACAGTGTGAGGCTGCCGAAGATTTCTTCAAATAAGGTCTTGTTCTGGTATGGGTTTCATCCTTTAAGATTTGTTTAAGTCTTAGAGGAGGAGGAGATCATGATGTTCCAAACTTTATTCACCCTGTTTGTGCTTTGCGGAATCGAATTGGGATTTGCTTACTTGGCCATTTCCTTGAAACAGGAAAAATGAGTGGCAATGCACATGGAATGCCGGTTGCCCGTCAAGAATTCCGCGGCATTACGCGTGAAATCCGCGTTTACTCGTGAATTTTGCCACTTTACTCGTGAAATCCGCGTTTACTCGTGAATTTTGCCACTTTACTCGTGAAATCTGCGCATTTACTCGTGAATTTCCCATCGGCCCGAAATAGCTTCCCTAGTTTATATTCACCATTAAAACTCCGCAATATAAATATAATTTCATCGTTACGTTCCATAGAAATGACTGGCTGTCTGGAAGCTCCCTAGTAGAGATTCCAGACGGTTTTTGTTGTGTATAAAAGTCATTGGCCTTTTTGAAATGTTTAAAAATAGTTGCACTTTTTCCGTATATTTGTGTATAGTATAAAATAAGTTGTGTAGAGGAAACTTTTTAGCATTTACGACAATGTAAAAAAATTTACACTTAGTTTTGCACATGGCAAACTATTTTTGAAAGATGAAAAAGGGAGGGAATATGGATGGGTTTTCTAAAATCTATTGGGGGCGTGCTTGCTGCATTGCTGGTTTTAACAGGGTGCGGCAATGATACGGCCGAAAAGGATAACGGCAATGGCAAGTTGGCCATTGTTACAACGACGGGAATGATTGGGGATTTGGTTGAGAATATCGGCGGTAAACATGTCGAGGTCACCAGTTTAATGGGACCGGGAGTCGACCCCCATCTATATAAAGCGACACAGGGTGATGTGGAGACACTGGATTCGGCTGATATGATTTTTTATAACGGTGTGCATCTTGAAGGGAAAATGACGGATATATTCGAAATGATGAGCAAGGATAAACCGACGATTGCCGTAACGGAGGACTTCAAGGAGAACCAACTTCGCAAAGTGAGTGAAACGGAACATGATCCCCACGTATGGTTTGATGTAAAGCTTTGGATCGTTGCGGCGGAGGCAGTTAAGAAAGAATTGATTGCCAAGGATCCGAAACATGAAGCAGAGTATCGTGAAAATCATGAGGAGTACGTTCTGCAATTGGAGGAACTTGATAAATATGTTCAAGAGGAAATTAATAAAGTACCAGAAGATCAACGGGTGCTCGTTACAGCACATGATGCTTTTGGATACTACGGGCAGTCATATGGCCTGGACGTAAGAGGGCTCCAAGGGATCAATACTTTATCGGAATATGGATCAAAAGATGTGACGGATATGCGGAATTATCTTGTGGAGAACAAAATAAAAGCGATTTTCATTGAGTCAAGCGTACCAAGGAAGGCTATCGAGGCTGTCATTCAAGGAGCAGGTAAGCAGGGCCACAAAGTGGAAATCGGCGGTGAATTGTTCTCGGATGCCATGGGTGAAAAAGGGACGGAAGAAGGAACGTATATCGGAATGGTCCGTCATAATACCGACACCATCGTCCGGGCTTTGAAATAAGGGGGAGAAACTATGAATCAAGCAGCTTTGAAGGTCGAGAATTTAACAATTGCTTATCATAAGAAGCCGGTTGTCGAAGATGTCTCATTTGAGGTGCCGGAAGGGAATTTAATCGGTATCATAGGCCCCAATGGAGCAGGGAAGTCCACTTTGATAAAGGGAATACTCGAATTGATCCCAAAAATATCGGGACAAATCACAATAAAGGGATCTACTTATAAATCGATGAGGAAGAGTATCGGCTATGTACCACAGCGGGAGTCAGTTGATTGGGATTTTCCGACCAACGCACTCGATGTCGTGATGATGGGCAGATATGGTCATCTCGGATGGCTGAAGCGACCAGGTAAGTCCGAAAGGCAGAAGGGGATGGAGTGCCTGGAAAAGGTGGGGATGGCTGAATACGCTAACCGCCAGATCAGCCAGCTATCAGGTGGACAGCAGCAACGGATATTCCTGGCTCGTGCATTGGCACAGGAAGCGGATATTTACTTTATGGATGAACCGTTCGTAGGGGTGGATGCCGCAACAGAGAAAGCAATCATACAATTGCTTATGGAATTGAAGGAAAAAGGCAAAACCGTTCTTGTTGTGCACCATGATCTATCCACCGTGAAGGAATATTTCGACTGGACGATGTTATTGAATAAAAAGGTGATGAAAATAGGTCCGACAGATGAAGTGTTCATTCCCGAATACTTACAGGCAACCTATGGAGGCCGCCTAGCGATACTATCAGACACTAAGTCCGGCCTTTTATTAAAATGAGGTGTACACGATGAACATACTGGATATTATTACTGATCCAAATACAAGGTGGATATTGCTTGGCACGATGTTCCTCGGATTAAGCAGCGGGGTCATCGGCAGCTTTGCCTACCTCAGAAAGCAGTCTTTGCTTGGCGACACGCTTGCACATGCAGCGTTACCCGGTATCTGTGTCGCCTTTATGTTAACTGGAGTGAAATCTACTTCCTACTTTCTAATAGGTGCTGGCCTGGCTGGCTTAGTGGCTGTCTTCTTGATCAGTGTGCTTACGAGATACAGTAAGATCAAGCAGGATGCGGCCTTGGGAATCGTCTTATCTTCTTTCTTTGGCTTCGGAATTGTCATGCTTACGCAGATCCAGCAGAGCGAGTATGGAAACCAGAGTGGATTGGATACGTTTTTATTCGGGCAGACGGCGTCAATGGTCATGTCCGATGTATATATGATGATGACGGTTTCCTTTATTCTCATTTTCACTTGTACCGTATTTTTTAAAGAATTCAAATTACTGTCCTTTGACCCTGGGTTTGCTAAGGGGATGGGATTGCCGGTTGTTTTTCTGGATTATTTCATCATGATGCTGATCGTGGCAGCTGTGGTGATCGGTATCCAGGCGGTAGGCGTCGTATTGATGGCATCTTTACTGATCACGCCTGCGGTTTCTGCGAGGTATTGGACGGAGCGGCTGCATATCATGGTCATCCTGTCTGGTATATTCGGAATGTTGAGCGGTGTGTCTGGAACGTTGATCAGTACATCGGTCAATGATTTGCCAACAGGACCGTTAATTGTCTTATCCGCGACGGTATGGTTTTTCTTTTCCATGCTTTTTGCACCTAAACGTGGAGTGCTTTCATCTATATGGAGAAGGGTATCGACGAAAAAGAAATATTCTCTCGAACAGGATAGAAGGAAAGGGAGCCACTCATCATGAATGATTTTTGGATTATCTTAGTCGGAGCATTAGTGGCGGGTTCTTGCAGTGTATTAGGATGCTTTTTGATAGTCAGGAAAATGACGTTGATTGGGGATGCCATCAGTCATTCCGTTTTGCCGGGAATCGTACTGGCATTTTTAATAACAGGGACCCGTGACTCTGTTCCAATGCTTATCGGTGCTGCTGCGCTCGGTTTGCTTACCGTATTCTTGATCCAGCTTTTCCAATCGTCAGGCGTTCAATCTGACGCAGCGATCGGGATTGTATTCACTTCCCTTTTTGCAATGGGGATCGTACTCGTGAGCTTGTATACGCAACAAATAGATTTTGACCTGGAACATGTCCTTTATGGTGAAATAGCCTATACTCCCTGGAACACGATGACAATCGCGGGAATCGAAGCTGGACCAAAAGCTGTTTGGATAGTTGGCAGTTGTTTTATCCTGAACCTCATACTGATCTTCCTTTTCTTCAAACAGTTTAAACTCGTGTCATTTGACCCATCACTTGCGGCTGCAATGGGAATTCCTGTCCTGTTCTTTCATTATTTATTGATGAGCCTCATTTCACTTACAACTGTAGCTTCTTTTGATAGTGTAGGTTCCATTTTAGTAGTTGGAATGCTCATCATACCTGCGGCAACGGCTTATCTGCTGTCAGACCGTTTAAGCCGCATGATATTGGTCAGTATCGGGGTCGGGGTGCTAAGTTCCGTCACCGGCTATTATTCAGCCACCATTTTGGATGCCTCGATATCAGGTTGCATGGTGGGTTCGGCTGCCATATTATTCGGATTGGCCTTTCTCTTTTCCCCGAGCCATGGATTGGTCAGCAGAATGTTGAACCGGAAAAAATAAAAGGAATCATATGCATAGCTCCCCCTGCCTACAGGCTTCATGGAAATAACTCCATGAAGCCTGTAAACTATTCTTCTATATAGTTGTGATTTTATTTGTTTAAAGTATAATGAATAAGTGTATTTATAGATGTATCGCAGGAGCCTTTTAAGGGAGAGTTAAGTATGGAAGAACAAAATAAATTTTCATCACGAATAGATTTTTCTTTGGTCACAATATTGCTGTTATTATGCGTTGGAAGTTGCTTAGCAATCTATAGTGCCCAAACGACTGGACAGTACGCTGAAAACTTCTTAATTAAACAAATTTTTTGGTATATAGTAGGAATCGGAATCGTATTGGGGTTCATCACCTTGGATTCGGACCAACTAAAAAAAATATCTTGGTATGCCTATGGCTTCGGATTATTTTTGCTTTTTTTGCTGATCATTATGCCAGATTCCATCGTTCCTGTCCGGAATGGTGCGAAAAGTTGGTTCATCATTCCGGGAATCGGTTCGATTCAGCCGTCGGAATTTATGAAGGTTTTCCTGATCTTGGCTTTGGCAAATGTTATCTCAAACCATCATCTCAAAAACACGCTGAAAACGATTCAAACGGATATCTGGCTGCTTATTAAAATCGGTCTTGTGACTGGTGCCCCCTTATTGTTAATCATGCAACAGCCGGATTTGGGTACCTCGCTTGTCATCATGTCAATCATGCTCGGAATGATTTTCATATCAGGGGTATCATGGAAAATCCTGTTGCCGATCGTTTCGGGAGGAATTGTCGTCGCTTCAGTGGTCCTATACTTTGTACTTTGGAAGCCGGAATTCCTGGAAAAATACCTAGGGGTAAAATCCTATCAATTCGGCCGTATCTATTCTTGGCTGGATCCATATAATTATGCCAGCTCCGAAGGGTATCACTTAACCAAATCCTTACTGGCTATCGGCTCCGGCCAGACCACTGGCAAGGGAATCGGTTCGAGGGAAGTGTATTTGCCTGAGAGTCATTCGGATTTCATTTTCAGCATCATCGGTGAAGAATTCGGTTTCATCGGATCAAGCATCATTATTTCCTTGTTTTTCCTATTGATTTACCACATAACAAAAACGGGAATGGACACGAAAAATAACTTCTATACATATATCTGTGTTGGCGTAATAAGCATGTTGACGTTCCACGTTTTTCAAAATATCGGCATGACTGTAGGCCTTTTGCCGATTACGGGGATTCCGCTTCCATTTGTCAGTTATGGAGGAAGTTCGCTAATGGGGAACATGATGGCCATGGGCTTAATATTCAGCATTCGGTATCACTATAAGAAGTATATGTTTTCTACGGATATCTAAATATAAAGCCGGCCCCCATGGGCCGGCTTTTTTTGTAGCACAAAAATAAAAGGAGCAGAATCCCCCCCAGAATGTTTGCTTATTGAATGTTCGTTCCAGATGGAAATTGATTTTTATAACCGGAAAATTGTTGATACGATTGTCCTAAGCTGGTAGCTTGCGCCTTTTCTAAACTATACCAGCCTTTTTCGAACATAAGGTTATAGAGTTCACGCTGCATCTCCTGATTTTCTTTGGAAACGGAGAAAATGTCTTGGAATAATGCTTGGTTACTCATTTCATGCAGGGCAACGGAAAGGGAGTTACAAAAGTACTTTTCAGTTGTAAGCATATCATTTATAAAGTCCCTGTCATTCATTTGCGGTGTCTTTGCCACGGGCGATTCGGGATTTTGGACTTTGTTTTCATTGGGCATCAAGAACCCTCCTTTATTGATATTGTTGTTGACCCTGATTTTGGTCCGGGTTCAAATGTTTCAAAATGGTATCGTAATGGCGTTGATGCATGAGTCCGCACCGATTTAATGCATCAATGATTTGCGGGTCCTTGCATTGCGTGGCAAAAAAATGTGCTTTTTTAACTGCATTCAGATTCCATGCAAGCATATCGGTTAAGTATAAGCTATCTTTCACCGTAACCAATTCCGGCGGCTGTTTCATAAAGCCGGCGGACTGCTGTTGGCTGTTAAACGAATTTTGCTGTTCCATCATTCTACCTCCTTAAGTGTTCTTTAAACGAGCTTAATTTTCCCTTCATGAATTTTTTTATTCTTGATTCTAAATATCTGAAAAATGAATTAAATGGTAAAATAATCTTGTGCATCTATTTTCCAAAATGATTTGGAGGGGAATGCAGATGGAAAGAATATTGAAAAATCTATTCCTTTTTTTATCAAAGAATAAAGGTATGACAAAGGCAGCGAAAAAATACGGGCTGCGGTTTGGAGCATCTCGTTTCGTGGCAGGAGAATCCTTGGATATGGCATGTGAAGTGATTGCGGATCTTAACCGGAAAGGGCTTGCTGTCACCATTGATTATTTAGGTGAATTCATTGAAGATGAACAAGAAGCAGGGAAGATGGCAGATGCGTGCATCGAAGCGATCCGGATGATTGGCACAAATGAGCTCGATTCACAGTTATCCCTGAAGCTGACCTCGATGGGCTTGGATGTGTCCGAACGAGTCGTAATGAATAACATGCGGAGGATCTTAGATGAAGCTAAAGCACATCGTGTTTTCGTGACACTTGATATGGAAGATTTTCCGCGCTGTCAGCCGACTTTGGATGTATTCAAAAAACTAAAGTGTGAATATAATGAATTGGGGACTGTCATCCAAGCTTATCTGTATCGGACTGAGAAGGATATTGAGGAGCTGGATGCATACCATCCGAATCTAAGACTTGTTAAAGGGGCTTATAAAGAACCAAGGAAAGTGGCTTTTCCCGAGAAAAAAGAAGTGGATGAGAATTTCAAGAGAATCATCAAGATGCATTTGCAAAATGGCAATTACACAGCCGTTGCCACACATGATGATAAAATCATAGATTATACGAGGGACTTGGTGAAAGATCAGGGAATTCCCCGGGATCGATTTGAATTTCAAATGTTATATGGCATCCGCAATGAAAAGCAGCTTGAACTTGCTAAGGAAGGATATAAGGTTAGGGTGTATGTTCCTTATGGTACGGATTGGTATGGATATTTCATGCGCCGCCTTGCGGAGAGACCGGCCAATATTGCTTTCGTTTTAAAAGGCCTATTCAAGAAATAGGAAGTGAGAGCCGCCCGGGAAAAGGAACGGCTGCTCAAATTAAGAAGGATTATCTTTTGAACTGATTGTTCTGGCTGTTCACTTTATTGATTCCATGTTGACGTTCAGCTCCAGGGCCGGCATTGCCTTTAACGCTTGCTGCGCTTACAGCTGCTTTAGAAGGATTATCTTTACGCTTCATTATATAAGTCACCTCCTGCCCGATTATTTTTTACTGAATGGAGGAGAAATAACCAAAGGAATTCGGAGAAAAAAATATTTTTTTCCTGTTTAATCATTGCGGAATTTCCAAATATATTCTATATTAGTAATAAGAAAAAATATTCAAAATTTTTTTGAATTAAAAATGAATGAACATTCATTCAATAAATTGCGTAAGGGGGATATGAACTTGGTTCGACAAATACGAAAGGCTGCTGTTCTAGGGTCAGGAGTTATGGGATCAGGGATTGCTGCACACCTTGCTAACATCGGCATTCCGACTTTATTATTGGATATTGTACCTCGTGAACTCACTGAGGATGAAAAGAAAAAGGGATTGACATTAGATAATAAACAAGTGCGTGACCGTATCAGCCAAACTGCGATTACGAAACTTTTAAAACAGAAACCAGCTCCGCTTTCGGCTAAGGGAAACATTGCGTTGATCGAGGCGGGAAACCTGGAAGATGATATAAGTCGTTTAAAAGATGTCGATTGGATCATCGAAGTGGTCGTTGAGAAGCTTGAGGTTAAGCAAAGTGTGTTTGCCCAGGTGGATCAGCATCGTAAACCAGGAAGCATCGTTTCATCGAATACATCCGGAATTTCAATCGAAGCGATGGCAGAAGGCCGTTCGGAGGACTTTCAAAAGCACTTCCTGGGAACCCACTTCTTCAATCCGCCGCGTTATCTAAAATTGTTGGAGATCATCCCTACTAAAGCAACTTCACCAGAAGTGCTCGAATACATGAAAAGATTCGGCGAAGATGTACTGGGAAAAGGTGTCGTCGAAGCTAAGGATACCCCTAACTTCATCGCAAACCGCATTGGAACTTATGGTTTATTGGTCACTCTGCGGGAAATGCAAAAAGGCGGATACAGTGTTGGTGAGGTCGATTCGGTTACAGGTCCGTTGATTGGAAGGGCAACCAGCGCGACTTTCCGGACACTTGATGTAGTTGGATTGGATACCTTTGCTCATGTTGCCAGAAACGTATATGACCAGGTGGACGGAGAAGAAAAAGAAGTTTTCAAAATACCTGATTTCATGCATGAAATGCTTAAGAATGGGTGGCTTGGAAGCAAGTCAGGCCAAGGATTTTTCTTGAAAAAAGGCAAGGAAATCCTTGAACTGAATCCCGAAACCCTTGAATACGATGCACGAAAAAGATTAAAAACGCCTTCCATCGAAATGGCTAAACAGGCCAAGGGCTTGGAAAATAAAATGAAAGCGCTTGTTTATAGCGAAGACCGTGCCGGCCAATTACTTTGGAATGTTTTGAATCCGGCGCTTGTGTATTCTGCCCAGCTGCTTGGGGACATCGCGGATGACATCGTGGCGATCGATCAAGCGATGAAATGGGGCTTCGGATGGTCCACAGGTCCTTTTGAAACCTGGGATGCGATAGGTGTAGAAAAATCGGTAGCCCGAATGGAAGCGGAAGGCATCACCGTTCCGAAATGGGTGAAGGATATGCTCGCTAAAGGCATCACTTCTTTCTATAAAGAAGAAAATGGCATAGTTCACTTTTATGATAATGGTGAATATAAAGAACTTGTCGAAAATCCTAAAGTGATCAATCTTAAAGCGATCAAAAAGCAAAAAGGCGTAATCAAGAAAAACAGTGGTGCAAGCTTGATGGATATCGGCGAGGGAGTGGCTCTTCTTGAATTCACTTCACCGAATAATGCAATCGGTCTGGATATCATACAAATGATCAATGCGTCGGTTGACGAAGCGGAAGCGAATTTTAAAGGCCTGGTCATCGGAAACCAAGGAAAGAATTTCTGTGTAGGCGCCAATATTGCAATGATGCTGATGGAAGCGCAGGATGACAATATTTTTGAACTCGATATGGTCATCAGCCAATTCCAAAAGGCGATGCTTAAGATTAAGTACAGTGCAGTTCCTGTAGTGGTTGCCCCGTTTAATATGACGCTTGGCGGGGGGGCTGAAGTGTCCCTTCCGGCAGCGCGCATCCAGGCAACGACTGAAACGTATATGGGACTAGTGGAAGCTGGTGTAGGTTTGATCCCAGGCGGTGGCGGGACTAAAGAACTTTATGTGAAGACGTTGAGGAATATGCCGAAGGGTGTCGACTTCGACTTGCAGAAAGTCGCCAACCAAGTATTTGAAACGGTCGCCATGGCAAAGGTTTCGACCTCCGCTGAGGAAGCAAGAGGGAATAATTTCCTTAATTCAGCTGATGGAATAAGCGTGAATGCAGATCATCAGCTATATGATGCGAAACAGGCGGTACTTTCCATGCATGAACAAGGGTATACCGCTCCAGCCCGCACAAAGATCCCGGTCGTAGGTGAAACTGGATATGCCGCACTTCTATTAGGGGCGGAATCCATGCGCCTTTCAGGATTCTTATCAGATCATGACCTTGTCATCGCCAAAGAGCTTGCATACGTCCTGGCAGGGGGGAAACTCCCATTTGGCACGGAAGTAGATGAACAGTATATCTTGAACCTAGAAAAACAGGCATTCCTAAAACTGATCTCGACTCCGAAATCCCAGGCAAGGATGCAGCACATGCTTGTTAAAGGTAAACCACTCCGTAATTGATGGATAGATGAAGATATGGCCAAAACGAAGATTAATAGATTGATAGCTTAAAAATGAGTAAGGGGGATCCTCATGAAAGAAGCGGTAATAGTTGCTGGAGCAAGGACTCCGGTAGGAAGAGCGAAAAAAGGTTCTCTTGCCAGTGTACGTCCTGATGATTTAGGGGCTCTTGTTGTAAAGGAAACGTTAAAGCGTGCAGGGAATTATGAAGGCACCATAGATGACCTGATTATCGGTTGTGCAATGCCTGAAGCGGAGCAAGGATTGAACATGGCGCGTAACATTGGAGCATTAGCAGGATTGCCTTATACAGTACCGGCCATAACGATTAATCGTTACTGTTCAAGCGGGCTGCAAAGTATCGCTTATGGAGCGGAAAGGATCATGCTTGGCCAAAGTGATACAGTCATTGCAGGCGGAGCGGAATCCATGAGCCTTTTGCCAATGATGGGCCATGTAACGCGTCCGAACGCGAGACTTGCGGAAACGGCACCGGAATATTATATGGGTATGGGTCACACTGCTGAAGCCGTTGCAAAAAAATACGGCATTTCCCGTGACGATCAAGATGCTTTTTCTGTTAGAAGTCATCAAAAGGCGGCTAAGGCCATTGCAGAAGGAAAGTTTTCCGATGAGATCGTACCGGTTGACGTAACCCTTCGTTCAGTGGGACCAGATCTTAAGTTAAAGGAAAAATCATTTACTTTTACACAGGATGAGGGCGTTCGTCCAGGCACGACTGCTGAAGTGCTAAAAAAACTAAGACCTGCATTCTCTGTTACAGGATCCGTAACAGCAGGGAATTCATCACAAACGAGTGATGGTGCAGCCGCGGTCATGGTCATGGATGGGGAAAAGGCCTCTTCATTAGGGATGAAACCGATGGGGAAGTTCCGTTCCTTTGCTGTAGCAGGAGTACCGCCTGAAATCATGGGCATTGGACCGATTGCAGCCATTCCTAAAGCTTTGAAGCTAGCCGGTCTTGAGTTATCGGATATTGGTTTATTTGAATTGAATGAAGCCTTTGCTTCCCAATCCATTCAAATCATTCGTGAGCTCGGATTGAATGAAGAGATTGTCAATGTAAATGGCGGAGCCATCGCCTTAGGCCATCCACTAGGATGTTCGGGAGCAAAATTGACATTAAGCCTGCTTCATGAAATGAAGCGCAGAAACCAACAGTTCGGAGTCGTGACAATGTGCATCGGCGGCGGAATGGGTGCTGCTGGGGTATTTGAATTAATGGCGTAATCCCACCCCTCCCGGAAGCTGTCATGCTTCCGGAGGGTTTACTATCTTAAACACATAGGAGGAAATGACATGTCCAATCAAACTACAGATAACCTCATTAAAGGCGGAGCCTTTTTAGTAGAAGATATTACGTATGATCAAGTGTTTACACCGGAAGATTATTCTGATGAGCATAAAATGATTGCCAAAACTGCCGAGGATTTCGTAGTGAATGAAATTCTGCCGCAGGTTGAACATTTAGAAAACCATGAATTTGACCGTTCCGTTAAATTACTGAAGCATGCAGGTGAAATCGGTTTACTTGGTGCTGACGTTCCTGAGGAATACAGCGGATTGGGTCTTGATAAAATCAGTTCGGCATTGATTACGGAAAAAATGGCACTTTCAGGCGGCTTTGGAATTACGCATGGTGCACATGTAGGTATCGGATCTTTGCCGATCGTATTATTCGGGAATGAAGAACAAAAGAAAAAATACCTCCCTTTACTGGCAACGGGTGAGAAGATTGCTGCGTATGCCTTAACGGAACCAAGCTCAGGTTCAGATGCCTTGGGAGCAAAAACGACAGCGAAATTGAATGCCGAAGGAACACACTATATTTTAAATGGTGAAAAACAGTGGATTACAAATGCAGGTTTTGCAGATGTCTTCTGTGTATACGCCAAAATCGACGGCGAACAATTCTCCGCTTTCATTGTTGAGCGTGATTATGATGGCGTATCAACTGGTGCTGAAGAGAAGAAAATGGGAATCAAAAGCTCATCTACACGTACATTAATCCTTGAAGATGTACATGTACCAGTCGAAAACCTTTTGGGTGTAGCCGGAAAAGGACATGTCATCGCTTTCAATATCCTGAATATCGGCCGTTATAAATTAGGCGTCGGCGCTGTCGGCGGATCTAAACGTGCCCTTGAGATTACAGCAGCTTATACGAATCAACGTCAACAGTTCAAAACGAAAATTTCCGATTTTAACTTGACGAAAGAAAAACTTGCAACAATGGCATCCAAAATTTATGCAGCAGAAAGCTCTGTATACCGTACCGTTGGCCTTTATGAACAAAGGCAAAGCAAATTGACGGATGAGCAAGTGAAAGATGGGAAATCAATGGCGGCTGCAATCGCTGAATATGCCATTGAGTGTTCATTGAATAAGTTCTTCGCTTCAGAAGTGTTGGATTATGTTACGGACGAAGGCGTACAGCTTCATGGAGGCTATGGTTTCATGCAGGAGTATGAAATTGAAAAAGCATATCGCGATTCCCGGATTAACCGGATCTTTGAAGGTACAAATGAAATCAATCGATTGCTTGTCCCTGGAACTTTCCTGAAGAAAGCACTTAAAGGGGAATTGCCGCTTCTTCAAAAGGCTCAAAGCCTGCAAGAGGAATTAATGATGATGATGCCGGAAGAACCTGGCGATGAGCCATTGGCACAAGAAAAAATGCTTGTTAGAAACGCTAAGAAAATCGGGATTCTGGCAGCTGGCCTTGCTGCACAGAAATACGGCAAAACTCTTGATCAAGAACAAGAAATCCTGTCCAACATTGCTGATATCGCATCCCTTGCCTATGCAGCTGAATCCGTGGTATTGCGTACGGAAAAAGCCATTGCGGCTACAGGTCTGGAGAAGAACAAACAAAAAGTGCTTTACACTGAAATCTTCGTTCAGGAAGCTTTCAATGAAATAGAACAGCACGCAAAGGAAACGTTAATCGCAGTGGAAACAGGCGATACTCTTCGCATCATGCTTGCGTCGCTCCGCAAGCTGACAAGACATAATCCAATCAATGTCATTGCGAAAAAACGTGAAGCTTCCGTCAAGGTAATCGAAGCTGAAAAATATGCTCTTTAAGCAATGAATCAAAATCAGTAAAGGGAATGCCCGTAAAGGCATTCCCTTTATTTCCTTTGATGAAATCATTGGGAATTCAAAAGACATTTCGTTGTATTGCGTGCTGAAAACGGGTATTCTATTGATAGGTGGTGAAATGATGGGCTTAACATTATATTGGTACCCAAAATGCGGCACATGCCGTAATGCGAAGAAGTGGCTGGATAATCATGAACTGCAATATGAAGCGATCCATATAGCGGAAAATCCGCCTTCGCGAACTGAAATAGAACAACTATATAAAATCAGCAATTTGGAATTGAAGAAGTTTTTCAATACTAGCGGTCAAAAATATCGGGAGCTGGGCTTAAAGGATAAGCTGAAAGAAGCTTCTGAAGCAGAGATGCTTGATATATTGTCCACAGATGGCATGCTTCTGAAAAGGCCGATTGTTACGGATGGCACCAAAGTGACGGTAGGTTTCAAAGAAGAGCAATTCGAACAGGTTTGGAACTGAAATTTCACAAAATATTTGGTTAATTCCTTACTTAAACAAACAATCTACCTTATAATGGAATAGATAAAATAAGATGTACATATGGAGGGTTAATAATGACAACAACACCAAAAGAACTTCGTTACACTAAAGAACATGAATGGGTCAAAACGGAAGATGGAACAGTGCGCATTGGAATTACAGCTTTCGCACAGTCCGAGCTTGGGGACATCGTATTCGTTGAGCTTCCGGAAATCGGCGATGAACTGAAAGCGAACGAACCATTTGGAAGTGTTGAATCCGTTAAGACGGTTTCAGAACTTTATGCACCTATCAGTGGCAAGGTTGTTGAAGTAAACGAAGATTTAAGTGACAACCCTGAATATGTAAATGAGTCTCCTTATGAAAAGGCATGGATGGTCGTGCTTGAACCAACTAATGGCAGTGATATTGAAAAACTGATGAGTGCTGAAGAATATGAGAGTTTAATCAACGGTTAAAAAGAAGGAGAGGGGGGGACTGAAAAGGCCTGCTCTCTTTTTCATTTTGTACAGTGGCAGTTGCGCACATAATTCGTGAGATGGAGTGATGACATGGAGTGGGGCGAATTCGATAAAGTGATCATTGTAGAAGGCAGTTCCGATAGAAGAAAAGTTGCCTCCGTTTTAAATGAAGATGTGGAAATAAGATGTACCAATGGGACCATATCATTAACTAAGCTGGATGAAATAGTGGATGAATTGATGGACCGTGATGTTTATCTCCTTTTTGACGCAGATGAATCAGGAGAAAAGCTGCGGAAGCAATTCCGAAGGGAAATGCCCGAAGCGAACCACCTGTATATTAATAAAATGTACAAAGAAGTGGAAAGCTCACCCGAACATCATATCGCAACTGTGCTTCTATCTGCTAATATGAATGTGAAAATGAAATTTTTAAGTCAAAGGGTGAACGACTAATTGATGCAGGAATGGAAAGAAGAAGAGTGTAAGCTTGCTGTTGAAAATGGGGAAACCTTTTGCTTATATTTATATACGCCTTTATGCGGCACTTGTCAGGTTGCCTCCAAGATGCTGACGATATCCTTGGAGCTATTCCCGGAATTGAAGGCAGGCAAAATGAATATGAACTATGTCCAAGCAATTGCTGAATCATATGAAATCGAGAGTGTTCCTTGTTTATTGCTTTTCAAAGAAGGACAGCTGCACAAAAAAATATATGCCTTTCAATCCGTTCCTTATTTGTACGGATTGCTTAAGGAAATCAGCTAAGAAACCAATCAGAACCGTGGTTGGTTTCTTTGTTGCGGACATTTGAAAGTGAGATTGAAATTAAACAAAGAATATTCTAACAATTCATTGACTGATTTATTCTAAAATGCTATATTTTGAATTAAGTAACGGCAGAATTTAATAGTTCTTATCAAGAGTGGCGGAGGGACTGGCCCGACGAAGCCCGGCAACCGGTATAAATTTTATATACGGTGCTAATTCCAGCAGAGTGTTGGCTCTGGTAGATGAGGTGTGTTCTTGAAACCTCTTCTTATTGAAGTGGTTTTTTTGTTTATAAAGGCCAGATATCATATAATTCCAACTAAATCCATAGAAAAAGAGGAGAATCATATGTCAGAGAAAAAGTTGCGTTTCGAAACATTGAGTGTCCATGGCGGTCTGCAAGCTGATGAAACAGGTGCCCGTGCAGTTCCTATCTACCAAAGCAATGCGTACTTGTTTAAAGATACCGACCATGCAGCGAATTTATTTGGTCTAAAGGAGAATGGCTATATATATTCACGACTTCATAATCCCACGGTCAGCGTTTTTGAGGAAAGAATGGCCTTATTGGAAGGCGGTATCGGCGGATTGGCAACGGCAAGCGGAATGGCGGCCATCTCACTTTCAATCCTGAATATTGCCGCTGCAGGGGATGAGATTGTTTCAGCCTCTACCTTATATGGCGGTACGTATAACCTTTTTGAAAATACTCTTCCTAAATATGGGATCAAAGTGAAGTTCGTTTCTCCCGATGACCCTAAAAATTTCAAAAGGGCGATAACGCCAAGAACTAAAGCCATTTTTGCTGAAACGATCGGAAATCCAAGTTTGAGGGTGCTTGATATTGAAGCGGTAGCGAAAATCGCCCATGATGCCGGAATACCTTTGATCATTGATAATACCTTTGCGACACCGTATCTATGCAGACCAATTGATTTTGGAGCGGATATCGTCATCCATTCCGCTACAAAATGGCTTCTGGGAAATGGAACCACGCTGGGCGGTGTCATCGTGGATGGAGGGAGATTCGATTGGAACTCGCCAAATTACCCTGGCTTCACGGAGCCTGACCCAAGTTACGACAATCTGGTATACGCCGAGGCAGTTGGACCTGCCGCATTCATAACGAAAGCCCGAGTCCAGTTACTCCGCGATTTAGGCCCTGCGCTAAGTGCCCAAAGTGCATTCCAGTTTACGCTTGGACTTGAAACGCTCCATGTAAGGATGAAAGAGCATCTATCAAACACCAAGTCTGTCATTGAATATTTAAAAAACCATCCTGCGGTGACTTGGGTTTCACATCCCGGTGATGAGGATCATCCCGATAAAGCCCTTGCGGATAAATATTTGCCAAAGGGAGCTGGATCTGTCGTTACATTTGGGATACAAGGTAATCGGGAAGCTGGGGCAAAACTTATCAATTCTGTGGAATTATGGTCCCATGTAGCCAATGTTGGGGATGCGAAGAGCTTGATCATCCATCCAGCCAGTACGACCCATCAACAATTGAATGAGGCGGGTCTTGCGAAAGCGGGTGTGCGTGCTGACCAAGTCCGTTTATCCATTGGGATTGAAAATGTAGACGATTTAATAGAAGATTTGGAGCAGGCAATTGAAAAAGCGACGAATATCGTCTCCTTGACATCCAAAACGGTTTAAGCAAAGTTTCTGTTCATGCTTGTACTAGAAATATTATACATTGCGCTCCTTTTTTATCTATGATAAAATTTCTCCATACTAAAGAACTTAATGTTGTACAAATATTCTATATATTAGCTCTTATCAAGAGAGGTGGAGGGATGTGCCCGATGAAACCCGGCAACCGACAAGGAGATTTCCTTGGAAAGGTGCCAATTCACACAAAGTTTAATCACTTTGGAAGATGAGAGGAAGGCCTGTTTCTTCACCTGCCTTTCTGCTCATGCAGAAAGGTTTTTTCTATTTTAATAGGGAAAAATGATATGAGAAATAGACTAATAATGTAGAGAAATCAACTAAGTTCATAGGTTTTATTGGATAAAAAAAGAGGTGAGGATTAATGATTACATTGACGAAAGTCAGTAAGCTGTTCCGTACAGGAAAAGGAAACAGTGAGACGATCAAGGCTGTAAATAATGTGAATGTTGAAATAAATAAAGGCGAGATTTTCGGTATCATCGGTTACAGTGGGGCGGGGAAGAGTACTTTGATCAGAATGCTCAATGGATTGGAAACACCCACAGAGGGATCCGTTGTGGTGGCTGAAAAGGAAATTTCAAAAATTAAAGGGGCTCAGCTCCGTAAGGCCCGTCAAGAAATCAGCATGATTTTCCAACATTTCAATCTATTATGGTCAAGGACCGTTCAGGAAAATATTTCTTTCCCGTTGGAAATTTCAGGAATTTCTAAAACTGAACGAACCAAGCGTGTGAATGAATTGATCAAGTTAGTCGGACTGGAAGGCAGGGAAAAGGCCTATCCTTCACAATTAAGCGGAGGGCAAAAGCAAAGGGTGGGGATAGCCAGGGCTCTGGCAAATGATCCTAAAGTGCTGCTTTGTGATGAGGCGACTTCTGCATTGGATCCACAGACTACCGACTCCATACTCGAATTGCTTGTTGACATCAATCAGCGCCTGGGATTGACGATCGTTTTGATAACACATGAAATGCATGTAATACGTAAAATCTGTCATCGCGTCGCCGTGATGGAAAGCGGGCAAGTTGTTGAACAGGGTCCTGTCCTGGATGTTTTCAAGAATCCTAAAGAACAAATGACGAAGCGTTTCGTGCAACAAGTAACGGAACCGGAAGAAACGAAAGAAACGATGGACCATTTGCTCGAACGCTATCCTGCAGGCAAAGTGATTCAATTGACCTTTGTAGGTGATCATGCAGAAAGCCCGTTGATCACCAAGCTTGTACGGAACTTCGAGTTGGATGTCAATATCGTTCAAGGTAAGATATCCCAAACAAGAAGCGGTTCATATGGAACATTGTTTATCCATCTTGATGGCACAGAGGATGAAATGCTCCGCGCAATCGAATTCATTAAAGCACAGCAGGTAGGCGTGGAGGTGATTACTCATGCTTGAAGAATTATTGCCGAATGTTGATTGGGAAGACATTATTGAAGCAACGAAAGAAACGCTTTACATGACAAGCGTCTCTGTAGTGGCAACCTTTTTTATAGGCATAATATTAGGATTGATCCTGTTCCTGACAGGGAAGGGGAATATGTGGGGAAACCGGGCAGTCAACGGGATCATGAGTGCTGTCGTCAATATATTCCGTTCCATTCCATTTCTTATTTTAATCGTGCTGCTCATTCCTTTCACTAAAGCGCTTGTCGGTTCCATGATCGGACAGAACGCTGCACTGCCGGCACTTATTATCGGTGCGGCCCCATTTTATGCACGTATGGTTGAAATCGGCCTTCGTGAAATCGATAAAGGTGTAATTGAAGCCGCTAAATCGATGGGGGCAAAAACGAGCACGATCATTTGGAAGGTCCTTCTTCCAGAGTCGATGCCTGCCCTTATTTCAGGGATTACGGTAACATCGATTGCATTGGTTGGATATACCGCAATGGCCGGGGTCATAGGCGCAGGCGGGCTTGGTAATCTAGCCTATTTGGACGGTTATCAAAGAAATCAAAATGACGTTACGCTTGTAGCGACTATCGTTATTCTCATTATCGTCTTCATAATTCAAATTATTGGAGATGTGATTACATCTAAATTGGACAAAAGATAAGGGGAGATGAATAGGATGAAAAAGTTTTTAGGATTTGCATTAATTTTAGTGTTATCGATCGCTTTGGCTGCTTGTGGAAGTGAAAAGGATAAAAGCGGCAGTGATACGGAGAAAGAATCGAAGAAATTAGTTGTAGGGGCATCCAATGTTCCGCATGCTGAAATCCTCGAGGAAGCTAAGCCGCTTCTTAAAGAAAAAGGAATCGAATTGGAAATCGAAACATTCCAGGACTATGTTTTACCGAATAAGGCGTTGAAGGATAAGGAATTGGATGCTAACTACTTTCAACACATTCCATATTTAGAAGGCCAAATTAAAGAAAATGGATATGACTTCGTCAATGCTGGCGGAATCCATATCGAGCCGATTGCTCTATATTCACAAAAATATAAAAGCATTGATAAACTTCCGGAAGGCGCAACAATTATTATGAGCAGCTCTGTTGCTGATCATGGACGCGCTTTATCCCTTTTGGAAAAGAATGGCCTGATCACTTTGAAAGAAGGCATCGATAAAACGACGGCTACAACTAAAGACATCGTTGAAAATAAGAAAAACCTTAAATTCGATGCCGATTATGAAGCGGCCCTGCTTCCTAAAATTTATGAGAGTGGCGAAGGCGATGCAGTCTTGATCAACTCCAACTATGCAATTGACGCCGGGTTGAATCCGCTTGAAGATTCGATTGCGATTGAAGATTCGGAATCACCATATGTGAATGTCATTGCCGTAAACAAAGGTGACGAAAATAAAGAAGCAATAAAAGCGCTTGTAGAAGTATTGCATTCTAAAGAAATTCAAGATTTCATTCTTGAAGAATACAAAGGTGCAGTTGTACCGGCGGATAAATAATTCAAGAATGGCGACCTGATTCAATTTTGGCCACAGTTTGTAAAAAAAAGGTTTCGGAATGTCTCATTCCGAAACCTTTTTGATTTTTTATTGGATTTGAAGCAGTTAAAGCAATTTGTACTCACGATAGCCCTCTTTATTCTTTGTTGAGTGCTTTAAAATATCGCCTATGGGCAGAGATAACAATCAAAACGTTCATATTACATATAGTCATGATTGCGGAAGAATTCTTCTTTTGTTCGAGGACGTGTATAGGGTAAAGCTGGTGTTTTGCAAGTTGCATCTGCGGCAACAGCTTCAGGTTTTCCAACTTTCTCAATCACTTGTTCAACCAGAGGCTCTAGGATACGACTACCATGAGTATTTCCGTCCCCTACATAAATCCGTTCCGGTCTGCTGCCTTATGAAATGAATAGGCAAACTGTTTGTTCTTTCATCTTTCACATAATGCTTCGCTCATAATTTTCCCCGAACCTAGAGAAAGTGAGGCGCTTTATTGGGAACCGTAACCTAAAAACCAACGGTATCATGCTGATTTCAACTTCTTCAATCGTTTTACGCATGGAACGAATAAAGACTGTAGATAAATGTGGTTCTATCTAATTTTTAATATTAGTGGATTGGAACGGAAGGTATGGCACTCCTGCGGAAAAAGCGAGTGCCTAAAGTGGAAAGTAACGTTCAAATTTAAAAAACCTAAAACTGTAGACAAACTCAATTATCATCCGGTTTGTCTACAGTGTGATCCTGATTTAATTCAGGTCGTTTTTTCATGTTTAATCATGAAAGTGAAGGGTATAGAGAAAATGAAGGTAATAAAATGATACACAAATTTGAAAGGATGGTTCACTATCAATACTCTAGATTTAAATGTAACAAGCGAAATGGAAAAGGCGATGCAGTCTTCACATGGGATTGGCTACAGTGAGTACAGTCGAAACTTAGACCTACGTATCGAGGTTGAGAAAGAACGGGATAGGGAACATGTAAAGTGCAACAAAATGGTCAAGGACCTACAACGCAAAATTCACGGCTAAGCATATAAAAGAGTTCTTTAAAAGATCGGTCTGTAGAGGTAAAATGGAAAGTGGTCCATAAAATAAGGGTTTCCTTATTGGATAAACTTACATAATGCCTGGCAGTCCGATCTTTTTCTTTTTGAAGCGGAACGTTCATACCTTGCAATCGAATTCTTTGAACATATATTAATAAGGAAGAAGATTTGCCGAATAATAAGATAATTTTAACAAAAGCTAAAATAAGTATGATTATGCAGTAAACAGGCTATATCTGTTAGTATTGAAAGAATAGGACAGGTTTTTAACATGGAAGAAGTAGAAACCTCTATCTATTTAGTTGATTCCAAATTGGATTTGTTATAAAATTGGAATGAGAATAAAGTGAGAATGCTTTTACGTAAATTATAGTAAAGAAAGTAATCTTTACTTTCTGGTAATAAAAATGGAATTAGTTCACGGAGGTATTATTATGTCAGCTTCTACATTAACGGTTAAAGATCTTCACGTATCAATTGAAGGTAAAGAGATTTTAAAAGGGGTAAACCTTGAAGTCAAAGGTGGAGAAATCCATGCGATCATGGGACCAAATGGAACTGGTAAATCCACTTTATCATCAGCGATCATGGGTCATCCTAAATATGAAGTAACTAGCGGAAGCATCACATTCGATGGTGAAGATGTATTGGAAATGGAAGTCGACGAGCGCGCTCGTGTCGGTCTATTCCTAGCTATGCAATATCCAAGTGAAATCAGCGGTGTTACAAATGCTGACTTCTTACGTTCTTCCATTAACGCACGCCGTGAAGAAGGCGATGAAATTTCATTGATGAAATTCATCCGTCAAATGGACCAAAAAATGGAATTCCTTGAAATGGACGAAGATATGGCGCAACGCTATTTGAATGAAGGTTTCTCTGGCGGAGAGAAAAAACGCAACGAGATTCTTCAATTAATGATGATCCAACCTAAAATTGCAATCTTGGATGAAATTGATTCAGGTCTAGATATCGATGCACTTAAAGTCGTTTCAAAAGGAATCAATGAAATGCGCGGAGAAGACTTTGGATGCTTGATCATCACTCACTACCAACGTCTATTAAATTACATCACTCCTGATTTTGTACATGTTATGATGCAGGGACGTGTCGTAAAATCAGGTGGTCCTGAACTTGCTGCCCGCTTGGAAGCGGAAGGTTATGACTGGATTAAACAAGAATTGGGCATTGAAGACGAAACTGTTGGCGAAGAAGCGTAAGTAGGAGGATTTGCAATGACTACAGAAACGAAATTACCGTTTGAACAAGAGGATATAAGCTCCTATTCAACTAAAAATAATGATCCAGCTTGGCTATCCGAGCTTCGGATTCAAGCGTTTTCTGAATTAGAAAAGCTCCCGATGCCAAAGCCGGATAAAACGAAAATCGATAAATGGAATTTTACTTCTTTCCAGACTCATACGGTTGAAAGTGAAGCTTTTGCCTCTTTAGAGGAGCTTCCGGAAGAAATTAAATCCATCATTGAAGAAAATGGAAACTTATACATTCAACGCAATAATACGCCGGCACATATCAATCTGTCAGCAAATGTGAAAGAACAAGGCGTCATTTTCACGGATATTTTAACAGCGGCTCGTGACCATGCTGAGCTCGTGCAAAAATATTTCATGAAAGACGGCGTTAAAATAGATGAACATCGTTTAACAGCACTTCATGCTGCATTAGTTAATGGGGGAGCATTCCTTTATGTTCCGAAAAATGTAGAAATCAAAGAGCCGATTCAATCGGTATTCCTGTTGGATAATCCAGATACTACACTTTTCAACCATGTCTTGATCGTAGCGGAAGATAATAGCTCTGTCACATATGTAGAGAACTACTTCTCAACCGTTGAGTCTAACGAAGGGATTGCCAACATCGTAACGGAAGTAATTGCAAATGCGAATGCGAAAGTCGAATACGGAGCGGTCGATACCCTTTCAAAAGGCTTCACGACATATGTTAACCGCCGTGGAGTGGCAGGACGTGACGCTCGTATTGAGTGGGCACTTGGCCTGATGAACGATGGAAATACGATTTCAGATAATACAACATATCTAATGGGCGATGGCTCTCACGGTGATACTAAAACCGTTGTAGTCGGACGCGGGGAACAAAAACAGAACTTTACGACAGCCATTATTCATTTTGGTAAACGCTCTGAGGGCTATATCCTTAAGCACGGTGTCATGAAAGACGCCGCATCCTCCATTTTTAATGGAATTGGGAAAATAGAGTATGGTGCAACAAAGGCTAATGCCGAACAAGAATCACGCGTATTGATGTTAAGTGAAAAAGCACGCGGAGACGCCAATCCAATCCTCTTGATTGATGAAGATGATGTAACGGCTGGTCATGCTGCTTCCGTCGGTCGTGTTGACCCGCTTCAACTGTATTATTTAATGAGCCGTGGTATTACAAAAAAAGAAGCAGAAAGACTTGTCATTCACGGATTCTTGGCCCCTGTTGTTAACCAGCTTCCAATTGAGGGAGTTAAAAAACAATTAGTAGCGGTCATTGAAAGGAAAGTACAGTAATGAACCCATACGAAATTCGTAAGCTTTTTCCAATATTAGATCAAGAAGTCAATGGTCAGCCATTAGTTTATTTAGATAGTGCTGCAACCTCTCAAAAACCGGCTGCAGTGATTGAAGCGATTGAGCAATATTACCGCGGATACAACTCGAATGTTCACCGCGGGGTGCATACACTAGGAACAAAAGCTACGGATGCGTATGAAGGTGCACGTGAAAAGGTACGTAAATTCATTAATGCTACTTCTACAGAAGAAATCATCTTTACCAGAGGCACAACGACTGCTTTAAATACTGTAGCAAAAAGTTACGGTGGTGCAAATGTTAAAGAGGGTGACGAAATCGTCATCTCTTACATGGAGCATCACAGTAATATCATCCCGTGGCAGCAGCTTGCCAAAGAAAAAGGCGCTGTACTGAAGTATATTCCGCTTCAGGAGGATGGAACGATTTCCCTTGATGATGCGAGGGCTACAATTACGGATGCAACGAAAATCGTTTCCATCATGCAGGTTTCGAATGTACTTGGTGTTATCAATCCTGTGAAGGAAATCGCAAAAATTGCCCATGAACATAATGCTGTAATGGTAGTTGACGGGGCACAAAGCACGCCGCACCTAAAAGTGGATGTCCGTGATTTGGATTGTGACTTCTTTGCCTTCTCAGGTCATAAAATGGTCGGTCCAACAGGTATCGGCGTATTATATGGCAAGAAAGATCTTCTTGAAAAAATGGAGCCGATTGAATTCGGCGGAGAGATGATTGATTTTGTAGGTTTGTATGAGTCTACATGGAAAGAACTCCCGTGGAAATTCGAAGGCGGTACCCCAATCATTGCCGGCGCCATCGGCATTGGTGCTGCAATTGATTTCTTGGAAGAAATCGGCTTGGATAATATTGAACGGCATGAACATAAGCTCGCTGCTTATGCAATGGAAAAAATGTCTGCAGTTGAAGGGCTGACCATTTACGGTCCTAAAGATGCAGAAAAGCGTGCGGGTGTAATAACCTTTAATATTAATGACGTACATCCACATGATGTCGCTACCGTTCTTGATGCAGATGGAATTGCTGTCCGTGCCGGTCATCATTGCGCACAGCCATTAATGAAATGGCTTGACGTATCATCGACAGCAAGAGCAAGTTTCTATCTATATAACACGGAAGAAGATATTGATAAGCTTGTGTCCGGGCTTGTTAAAACGAAGGAGTATTTCAGTAATGTCTTTTGATAATCTAGATACACTTTACCGTCAAGTCATTATGGATCACTATAAGAAACCGCGTAATAAGGGCATGCTAGAAGATGGAAGCATGACAATCGATATGAATAATCCAACCTGCGGCGATCGGATTCGTTTAACGATGAAGATTGAAGATGGCAAGGTCAGCGATGTTAAATTCGATGGTGATGGATGTTCGATATCCATGAGTTCGGCTTCCATGATGACTCAAGCCATTAAGGGCAAAGACGTTGATACTGCTCTAGCGATGTCCGAGACTTTTTCCTTAATGATTCAGGGAAAAGAATACGACGATGAGATGGACCTTGGGGATATTGAAGCCCTTCAAGGTGTTTCCAAATTCCCAGCCCGAATCAAGTGTGCGACCCTAGCTTGGAAAGCCATGGAAAAGGGATTGAAGGAATAATTAAATTAAAATGAGCTGTTGTAATTCAGCCATTTGAAATGGAGGAATACGAGCTATGGCAAAGAAAATGCCTGAAATCGGCGATTATAAATATGGCTTTGCGGATAAAGATGTTTCCATCTTCCGTTCAAAGCGTGGTCTGACAAAAGAAATCGTGGAAGAAATTTCTCGAATGAAGGATGAACCGCAATGGATGCTTGACTTCCGTTTGAAATCATTGGAGCATTTCTACAACATGCCAATGCCTCAATGGGGCGGCGACATGCAGAGCCTGAACTTTGATGAAATCACATACTATGTTAAGCCTTCGGAGAAATCAGAGAAGTCTTGGGATGAAGTTCCTGAAGAAATCAAACAGACTTTTGATAAATTGGGAATTCCAGAAGCCGAACAAAAATATCTTGCCGGCGTATCTGCTCAATATGAATCAGAAGTGGTTTACCATAGCATGAAAGTGGAATTGGAAGATTTGGGTATCGTGTTTAAAGATACGGACTCAGCACTTCGTGAAAATGAAGATATTTTCCGTGAGCATTTTGGAAAAACAATCCCGCCCACTGACAATAAATTCTCGGCATTGAACTCAGCAGTTTGGTCAGGTGGATCTTTCATCTATGTACCAAAAGGCGTTAAAGTGGATACTCCGCTTCAAGCTTATTTCCGGATTAACTCTGAAAACATGGGGCAATTCGAACGTACGCTAATCATTGTTGATGAAGGCGCATCCGTTCACTATGTAGAAGGTTGTACAGCTCCTGTTTATACAACTAACTCCCTTCATAGTGCGGTTGTTGAAATCGTCATCAAGAAAGATGCTTACTGCCGTTACACGACAATCCAAAACTGGGCAAACAACGTGTTTAACCTGGTTACGAAACGTGCGGTTTGTGACGCTAACGCAACAATGGAATGGATCGATGGTAACATCGGTTCCAAATTGACAATGAAATATCCAGCTGTCATCTTGAAAGGTGAAGGTGCCCGCGGTATGACATTATCCATTGCCATTGCCGGCAAAGGCCAACACCAAGACGCTGGAGCAAAAATGATTCACCTAGCGCCAAATACATCTTCAACGATCGTATCAAAATCAATTTCTAAACAGGGCGGTAAAGTAACATACCGTGGTATCGTTCATTTCGGACGTAAAGCGGATGGAGCTCGTTCCAACATTGAATGTGATACATTAATCATGGATAATCAGTCTACATCTGATACAATCCCTTACAATGAAATCTTGAATGATAACATTTCCCTTGAACACGAAGCGAAGGTTTCCAAAGTATCTGAAGAACAGTTGTTCTACTTGATGAGCCGCGGAATTTCTGAGCAAGAAGCAACGGAAATGATCGTAATGGGCTTCATCGAACCGTTTACAAAAGAACTTCCAATGGAATATGCGGTTGAAATGAACCGTCTGATCAAGTTCGAAATGGAAGGCTCCATCGGATAATAACCGACTGGCCGGCCTGTAAGGCGATTTAGATAACCATTCATACAAAAGCCTGCCGGGTCTGACTGGCAGGCTTTTTGTTTTGATATTCGGCACCCTTAGTCCAAAGATTAGATATGGCTCAATGAGGGTAAAAAAACAACAAAAGAAGAAGTCAGAAATGGGGCCTGTCCCGAAGGAGTGATGATGCAGATGATTTATGTTGGTGTGACCGGTTGGGGTGATCATGATAGTTTGTATCATGGCGGTGTGTCCCAACGTGATAAACTCAAAGAATATGGGGCTCATTTTCCCGTTGTGGAGGTGGATGCCTCATTTTATGCAATCCAGCCAAAGAGGAACAGTGAAAAGTGGGTATCCGAGACGCCAGCATCATTCCAGTTTGTCGTTAAAGCCTATCAAGGGATGACAGGACATCAGCGTGGGGAAATCCCATTTGAAAGTAAGAAGGAAATGTTCAAGGCATTTCGCGACTCTCTGGAAGCTTATCAGAAGTCCGGCAAGCTCGCGATGGTCTTATTTCAGTTTCCGCCATGGTTTGATTGTAAACGTGAAAATGTGAATTACCTACGGTGGTGCAAAGCTGAAATGGCCGATATTCCAGCTGCCATAGAATTTCGGAATCAAAGCTGGTACAGACCCGGCGTAGTCCAGCAAACTTTGGACTTTATCGAAAAGGAAGGCTGGATCCATACTGTATGCGATGAGCCGCAGGCTGGGGAGGGATCCATTCCTGTCGTTCTGCATGCCACCGATAAAGATAAAACCCTGATACGCTTTCATGGGCGTAACCTGCATGGTTGGCAAAGGTCTTCTTCGGGGGATAATTGGCGTGAGGTCAGGTACTTATATAGATATAATCAGCAGGAATTGATTGAATGGGTGGAGAAAATCAGGATATTGGAAAAGGAGTCCAAGGAGATATATGTCCTGTTCAATAATAACTCAGGCGGAGATGCCGCTGATAATGCCAAACAAATGATTGAGTTACTTGGTATAGAATATGAAGGACTGGCTCCTAAGCAGCTTGGTTTGTTTTAAGAGGAATTATATAATTAATAAATAGATGATGTGACAAGCTAGTAGAGGTAATATCCTCACAAACAGGTAAAGGCGGATTTCTTCATGGTATGGTTAGTATTAGTGGGTATTGGATTATTAGCGGGATCAATCGGCGCTCTTGTCGGTCTGGGCGGCGGCATCATCATTGTGCCTTCTCTTTTATATTTAGGTACATCTACAAATATTATCGATGAGCTGACTCCTCAGGTCGCCGTAGGTGTTTCAACCGTAATCATGATTTTTACCGGCTTATCTTCCACTTTATCTTATTTAAAACATAAAGTGGTGGATTATAAGGCCGGCTTAATCTTTTTTATTGGCAGTGCACCTGGTGGAATAATAGGGGCCTATGTGAATAAAAACCTTAACGCCGAAGCTTTTTCATTGTACTTTGGAATTTTCATGGTGTTCATGGCTATCGTGTTATTAGTGAAAAATCGTTTGAAGCCAATGCTTTTCAAGCCTGGAAAAGGAAAGATAGTGAAAACGTATAAAACTGAAAATGGACATTCATTTTCCTATGGTTACCACCCCTTGTTAGCGGTATTGATATCTTTTGTCGTGGGATTCAGCTCCGGGTTATTTGGAATTGGCGGTGGTGCCTTAATGGTTCCTGTCATGATGCTTCTTTTCTTCTTCCCTCCGCATATGGCTGTAGCAACTTCGATGTTCATGGTATTTCTATCTTCCATCACTAATTCGATTACGCATATTTCCCTTGGAAATGTAAATTGGCCATATGCTTTTGCCCTGATTCCTGGTGCATGGTTCGGTGCTAAATTGGGCGCATTAATAAATACGCGCCTAAAGAGTTCGTCGTTGGAAAATATGTTGAAAATAGTGCTGATAATCATTGGTTTACGTCTTATATATCAAGGTATTACAGGATAAACGAGGAGGAGAAATGATGTCAGAAATCATTCATTTATATCACACCAATGATCTCCATAGTCATTTTGAGAATTGGCCTCGTATTGATAAGTTTCTTAAAGAAAGAAGACAACTTCATCAAGAAACGAGAGAAGAAGCGATCATACTGGATATAGGCGATCATGTGGACCGCTGGCATCCATATACAGAAGGTACATTGGGTAAAGGAAATATTGAACTGCTGAATGAAGCGGGCTACCAATATGTGACCATCGGCAATAATGAAGGGATCACTTTACCTCATGATGCGTTAGACTCCTTATATGATCAGGCAAGGTTCAAGGTCTTGGCAGCCAATATTTATTACGGCAATAATGAAAGGCCGGAATGGGCGCTGCCATATTGGATACATACAACGGTAAAAGGCACCAAAATCGCGATGATAGGTTTGACTGCCTTTTTTCAAAAGTTTTATTCTGCGATGGGCTGGGAAATTACAGAACCATTCGTGGAGTTAAAGGCACAGCTCGAAAGGGTCAAAACAGAGGCGGATGTTATCATCATCCTTTCCCACCTGGGCATCCATGATGATGAGAGGATGGCAGAGGACTTTCCGGAGATTGACATCATACTTGGCGCGCATACCCACCACATCCTCCACCAGGGTAAATTGATAAATGATACACTCCTTTGCGGTGCAGGGAAATATGGTTTCTTTGTTGGACAGGTGGAAATGGCCGTCAATCAGGAAAAGAAAATTACCCAGAAGAGTGCCATTCTTTATGATACCAATGACTTTTTGGAATTGGAGAATGAACGGGCATGGATTGAAGAGATATACCAGGCAGGGGGGGAAACGCTAAAACAGGTTGCAGTGGACTTACCAATAGCGCTGGATAATGATTGGTTCAAAGGAAGTCCTTTGACGGAAATCCTTGGGGAGGCCCTAAGGGAGTGGAGTCAGGCGGATTGTTCCTTTTTGAATGCCGGTCTTCTGCTCGAAGGGCTGCCGAAGGGACCTGTCACAAAAGGGGATATTCACAGAATCTGTCCACATCCCATCAATCCTTGCGTCGTTGAAGTTAATGGGAATGAATTAAAGGAAATCTTAATGCAATCGAGAAATGAGGAGTGGCCCCATATTCAGGTGAAAGGTTTCGGTTTCCGCGGAAAAATCATGGGAGTCATGCGTTATGATCAAATTGAATTTAATGAAATGGAGAATGGAATCGTAAAAGGGATCTTTATAAAAGGAGAGAAACTGCAGACGGATAAGTCCTATAAACTGGCCATACCTGATATGTTCACGTTTGGGCACTTCTTTCCTAGTATCCAGCGCTCCAATCGCAAGAAATACCTATTACCGGAATTCTTACGGGATATCCTTTTATGGAAGCTGAAAAAAATATACACAAACGCCTAACGCTAAATCACGGTTTCGCCCTTTTTCTCATAAAGTATGGGGAAGAAAGGGGCGAAACCAATTGATTAACATGATACCAATAATTCTTGATAATCATACATTCCTAGCCATTTCTGTCCGACTTCCCAAAACGAATTTACTTGCTGTCGCGTCTGAAAAAGGGTATATAATGTGCGGTGCGTTAGATGTTGGACTGCTGAATGATAAATTGAGAGATCGTAAAATCCTTGCAGGGAGGGCCATAGGAGTTAAATCGATTGAAGAGCTATTGGAAGCGCCGCTTGAATCTGTTACCTGGGAGGCTGTGGAAAAGGGCATTCATCCAGGAATGATTGGTAAAGAGGCATTAATCAAAATGATTTGAAAAGGCGGGCTTTCTTTTTCCCAGAAGGGGGCCTTATTTTTTTATCAAAGAAAATGCTGATATTTTTTCAATAAATATGTACAAACAGATCCATTTATAAAGATATTTTCCGATAATCCTTATAAAGGAAATAAACGGTTTGATTGATTTACAAATATTGAATGGGTAAATGGAGTACAAGTATGAGGCTAGCTATTTCAAAGTCCCTAAGTTCTGGAGCAAGGCTCGGTAAAAACTTCTTTAATGAGCGGGGCCATATCCTATTGTGCGAGGGTCTTATATTAACGCAGAAAATGATCAATCGACTGGTGTCCCTTTGTTTACATTCAAGATTCCAGGACGGATGACATTATTCCAATGCCCCCAGTGTCGGAAAACTAAGAAGATAAGCCACTAATACAATTGAAACCACTTTCCTGGACATGAAAAACAAAATGAACCTTGATGGATCATTCACGATAGAGCAGGCTAACGTCAAGTTCACTCAAATAGATCGGAACATTATGGACGAGCTGAAAAGGAATAAAGAGTTAATGACTTTATTGGCCAACGTTTATATATACGATGACTTTATCTTTACCCACTCCTTCAATGTGACCTTATATACCCTGGCGATCGGGATGGAATTGAATATCAATTAATAAGAATCTCGAAGTTCTTGCGCTGGGAGCGATTTTACATGATGTCGGCAAAATGCTCGTGCCTTTGGAAATCCTCCGTAAACCCGGTAAGCTGACGGAAAAGAGTTTGAACAAATCCAAAAACATGCCGATTACGGATTTCATCTAATCAAAAATGTTCATACCGTTTCACTTTTAGTTGCGAATTGTGCCAATCAGCATCATGAAAGGTTAGATGGATCTGGATATCCCCGTGGGTTAAAAGGGGATGAATCCATTATTTCGGCAAGATCATTGCCGTTGCCGATGTGTTTGATGCCGCTACTTCCAATCGGGTTTACCGTAAGTCCATGCTGTCGCATCAGGGATTGGAAGTCCTTTATGCGGAGTCGGGAAAAAGTTCGACAATACGATCATCGAGGCTTTCCGCAGGGCGATTGCCATTTATCCTAATGTTCTATCCGTAGAATTGAATGATGGGAGGAAAGGGGTAGTATCCGCTCAAAATGAGGGGATAGGAGACCGCCCCATGATAAGGATAATTGAAGAAGATGGGGAGCGGATAAAAGAGCCCTATGAAGTGGACTTGAATAAAAACCTGCATTTGCTTATCATGAAATGTCTCAATATACAAGAACCAGCCTAACCTCAAGGATAAGCTGGTTTTTTCATTCCTTGTTTTCCTTCATGATGGCAGGTGCCACCGAACCGTTTCCGTTACTAAAATAACTTGGAACATCACCTTCGATCAGCAGACTTCCGACTGTCACTTCCTGACTCACCTTGGTCTCCTTGGTGAAAGAGGGGATGACGATTTGAATATTGACATCAAAATCCACAATCAATTCATAATAAACATTATTGATGCCTGCGTTTGTCAGTTTTGTCCTCAAATCCGATTCAACATTCCCGATGACTGACATTTTCACTGGGATTTCAGGTCCGTAATTGGAAAGAAGGTTATTCCCGGTTACTACACCAAATGGTATATAATAGACCACACTTTTATATTGTTCATCATTTATTTTGGCTGAACCTGTTTTAAAAGGGTTTCCCTGTTTGATGCCAAGCTTCTTTTGAATATCCTTCGTAATGTTAGCCCGCAATTCACTGTATATGACCGGATTGAAGCTATAGGAAGAACTGGAGTCCTTACCACCCTTGTTGTTGGTGATGATTTTGTTCATATCAACCTTGGCTATATTCTCATCAACCGATTCATGAATCGTTTCCGTTGCAATCCGTTTGATTTCATATTCGGCTACACTCATGATCACGGGTTCGATTGATTTGTCCACGTACCAAAGTGTCATGATGCTGGATATGATAAATAGGATAAATGAATAGAGAAATACTTTTCGGGTGGGAAGGGGCCCCTTTTTTCGGAATTTCTTCGATCGAAATCTTTTTCGGAACACGCTTTAACCCCCTTTACTAATAACTATGCATCAAGTTCAGGGGTTTATGTTCGAATCAAAAAAAAGCAGCGTAAAATTCACGCCGCTCACTTTTGCTTTTTAGCCAGATCTTTCCTTTCCCACAATCTTAAATAGGGGTAAGGGTCAAAGCTCCATTCTGTTATTCCGTTGTCTTTGTACATTCCGTAATGAAGATGAGGAGGGAATTTTCCGGAAGTTCCAGGAGGACCGTAACCCGTACTGCCGACACCTCCGATGACTTGTCCGGGCTCGACGATTTGTCCGACTTTCAACCCTTTGGCAAAGCCGCTTAAATGGGCAAAGTAATGATAGGTATTATTTAAATCCCGTATCCCAATCCTCCAACCGCCGAATTTATTCCAGCCTTTCATTTCAATGATTCCATAGCTAGTGGAACGAACGGGAAGGCTATAATCCGCAAAAATATCAGTGCCCTCATGGATTCTCCTTCCTCCCCATCCACGAGCGCTTCCCCATGTATTTAAGTACGTATAATGGGTCCGTACTGGAACCGGGAAGGCCTTTTCATGTAGATCCAACCGGCCATATTTCTTATAAATCTCGGCATTGCCGATAATGATGCTAACGGCTTTATCTCGTTTATAATAATCCCACAAGCCGATACGGATATTATCTTCATCTGCACCATAAGATTGGAGATGCTTCGAAAAAGCATACAATCGATCGGTATCATTGGTGATATCAGCTTTGCCATCACCATTGCCATCCTGGCCCAGCCCATCAAAAAATGTGATCGTGAACGGGTTCACGTCGTTTAAGTCAGGATTGAGAGCCCCGCTCCACTTTGAAGGCTCGATGTGGATGCCTATTAAACCCTTTGCCGGCTCTAAATCCCTTCGTGCAGCCCTGAGGCTGTGCTCATATTGATCAGCCCCAGCAAGGTAATACCATGGGATTTGGAGGGCAGCCTCCATATTTTTATATAGCTCCATTCTCCCGGCAAAAGCATCTGTGGAGGTATCAGCAGCATTAGCCACTTGGCCTGGTGCATTCAAAATAAACAAACAAGTTATGGTAAGAAGGATTAATTTTTTCAACGGGGCACGCTCCTTTCATGACACTCTCCGTATTTAAAAGACATCAGTCCATCCATCTTTTATAGTTTTGCTGATTTAGCTAGAAACATGAAAAATAAATAATGGGAAACCAACTATAACTTGTATAAATGCTTTTTTATTGTTAAAGTAGGGTGTGTTAATTTCTATAGAATGGAGTGGCATTTTCATGTCTTCTACAAATAAAGAAATTCTTCGTAAACCAGATTGGTTGAAAATAAAGCTTAATACTAACGAAAATTACCTCGGTTTAAAAAATATGATGCGCGAGAAAAATCTTCATACTGTCTGTGAAGAGGCAAAATGTCCGAATATTCACGAATGCTGGGCAGTGAGGAGAACGGCTACTTTCATGATCTTAGGTGAAATCTGTACAAGGGCTTGCCGTTTTTGTGCTGTTACAACCGGACGTCCGAATGAATTGGACTGGGCTGAACCGGAGCGTGTTGCCGATTCCGTTGTTTTGATGAATTTAAAGCATGTCGTCATTACAGCTGTTGCCCGTGATGATTTAAAGGATGGAGGCGCTGAAGTTTTCGCTGAAACGGTCCGTGCCATCCGACGCAAAAATCCATTTACATCAATTGAAGTATTACCGTCTGATATGGGCGGGGTATTTGAAAATATCAAGACTTTGATGGATGCTAAACCAGATATCCTGAACCATAATATAGAGACTGTCAGAAGTTTATCCGACCGTGTACGGGCTCAGGCCAAGTACGAACGTTCATTGGAGCTTTTAAGAAGAGCCAAGGAACTGTATCCGGAAATTCCGACAAAGTCCAGTTTAATGGTAGGTCTGGGTGAAACGCGGGAGGAAATCCTCGAGACCATGGATGACCTAAGGGCTAATAATGTGGATATCATGACGATTGGCCAGTATTTGCAGCCGACTAAAAAGCATTTAAAGGTGCTGAAATACTACACGCCTGAGGAATTTGCCGAACTGAAAGAACGTGCATTGGAAAAAGGCTTCAGCCATTGTGAATCCGGTCCGCTTGTCCGTTCATCCTACCATGCGGATGAACAGGTTAATGCTGCGGCAAAACATAAGCAAAACAAAGGTGAAGAATTATTGAAATAGAGTGAAAAAAAGGACCGAAAAAATTCGGTCCTTTTTTATTCAAGGGTTATCCATTTTTTGATGGATGTTATCGTGATGATCTCTTTTATCGTTAACCATTTCTCCGTTTTCATTTTCTTCGTCACTCATTTTGTATCCTTGAGGCGACTTCAGCATTCTTTTGATGGTTTGTTCGATCGTATAGTCGATCCCTTTGCTGCCGGATTTCAATGTAGAGAAATTCTCGACATCTTGGGCAAGGTTTTGATAATCATCACTGACGTAGACATGATAGTAGCGAGGCACGATGGACATGGCAGTACGTTTAACTTGGTCTGCGGTTTCCGTCCGATCCTTGGTATTGGTATCGTATACGACAAGAACTTCCTCATCAGTAACGAGGGTAGCGGCATCATTGACATTTGGAATCTGAACACTCAGTTTAGAAATGACATCAGAAAGTTGTTCACGGTCAATGGAAGCAGCTTTGTTGGAAATGTTACGGCCGTCAATGGTTGCACTATTGGTGCGGGTAAAACCGAAATCATCACTTTTATTGTCGTTATTACGATAATCCTCATCATAATATTGAGTTGGATTATTTACGTTTGTTGGGTTACCGGCATTGTTTTTTGCACCGAGTCCCTGATCTTCTTCTTTATCAGCACATCCGGTTAGTGCAATAATCGAGCTTAAACCTATCGTTATTATCGTTTTTTTCATCAATAACACCCCCGTAACTTTAGGATGAACATATTTCTCTATTTTTCGCTTAGTAATTGATGGGGAATCAGTTATAATTTAAAGAAGGAATGTATATATGAGAGGTGAAAACAATGATTAACATCAATAACATGACCTATGAAATAATTGAGAATGAAAGGGAAGGCTATAACGAAGAAGCGTTTAAAGCCAGATACAGTGAGATTTTAACGAAGTATGATTATATAGTAGGGGATTGGGGTTACGGGCAATTGAGGCTGCGTGGATTTTTTGATGATTCTAATCAGAAAGCGACTTTTGATACGAAAATAAGCACGCTTAGTGAATATTTATATGAATACTGCAATTTTGGCTGTCCTTATTTCGTCGTGAAGAAAATAAAGAAATAAAAAGGCCAGAATTCACTCTGGCCTTCCATGTTAAGAGTTACCATATCCTTTATATGGAGGCTGTTCATCTTTTTCTGAATCATCATGTGTCGGATGAGCACCAGGATATTGCCGAGGTAAACCTTCATGCAACGATTTATTTTCATAATTAAAGGCACTTTGATATCGTTGCCCTTCCTGCCACGGTGTGTTTTTATTCTGAACTGGTGCAGCTTTTGCTATGGGTGATCCAAAAGGTCCTTCGGGAAATTCTTCAGGAATTAAATAATCCCTCTGTTTTTCGACATTGGAAAAATCGTGGTATTCTTCTTTGTCCAAGATAATCCCCCCTCATGTAATCGATCTTACATTCAGTAGGTTTCCCGTTTAAGATAAAAAACTTCAGCACTCAGACGATTTCCATTAAAAAGTGACGAAGTTCTTCGGCTTCCGCTTCTGACAACTGAAAGGCATGCTCAAGATAGCCTTCCTCTTCTAAATCATCAGGCCCAATAATCGCGAAACGGTTACTCTGCATATTTAAAACAAGCTTCTTTCCATAAAAACGATCGGTAGTCGTAATGGCCAGATCGAATCTTGATTCCTCTCCCATGAAGCTTATGAACCGGGTTTTTGAATCAACGACGTCATTGTATAAATAAAAACGATCTTCCATAGTATCATTCCCTTCTTATCTTCACATTTGTAGTTCCATCATAACAAAGTGACTTCAATAGGGGAACAGACATTTTTACTGGCTTAAGAACCTCGTCCCTCCTCATGAACCTAAAGGAACCTCCAGTAATCATGGCGTTCATCGATTAAATGAAAATGGTAAGAATATAAATGGGATCGTGAATTGGTTTTCTTGGAGTGGACGCCGGGAAATGCCTCCCGTAGGAAAGGCGATGTGTAAGTCACCGCTTCTGTTAGTAATTGGATGGTACAATGGTTGTGGTTGAAGGAATTGAGAGTAAGGGATAAGCTATGGTATTATCAAGGAATAAGGTTGGTTCGGCACAGGGTTTTAACTATGCTGCCCATTCAACCAATGGTTCCCTATATCATCTTAGATCAGAAAGGATCTGGAAAAAATGTACTTTGTAGACCGCCAAAAGATTGAACAAATATTAGTTTTTCTTGAAAAGCAGCTTGGACTTTTTGAAGGGCATGATAATTGGGATGGAGACCTTTCGGAACTTATCGCTGAAAGGCTCATACAAACTTCCATCGATTCCGTGTTGGATGTAGGAAATGCGGTAATTGATGGTTTTATTATGCGTGATCCAGGAAGTTATGAAGATATTATCGATATCCTTCAAGATGAAAAAGTGATTTCAGAAGAAAAAGCGATACAATTCAAAAAGGTTTTGCCATTAAGGAAAATGCTGGTTCAAGACTTCATTGAAGTGGATCACAAAGAACTGCATGCCGTATTTTCAGAAAATATCGAGGCATTCAAGCAATTCCCTGAGTTGGTGAGGAACTATTTAACAAATGAGTTGGGACCTGTATCAGCTTTTAAAAACTAGCAGCGTTAGGAAGGCGAATTCAAATGAAGTCGTATAAAGGATATTTAATTGACTTAGATGGCACCATGTATCGCGGAACTGAACAAATTGCGGAAGCGGCAGGGTTTATTAATGACCTGAGGAAAAGGGATATCCCTTATTTGTTCGTCACCAATAATTCATCCCGGACTCCGGCACAGGTAGCGGATAAATTGAGAAGCATCGGCATATCGACGGAAGATGACCAGGTTTTCACGACAAGCATGGCCACTGCCAATTACATAGCTGAACAAAAGATAGATGCATCGGTCTATGTGGTGGGTGAAGAAGGCATCATCGAGGCTCTTAAGGAAAAAGGAATGAAGCTTGTGGAAGAGCATCCAGACTTTCTGGTAATGGGCATCGACCGCGGCGTCAATTATGAAAAGTTGTCAAAAGCCTGTCTTGCTGTAAGAAATGGCGCTGTTTTCATTTCGACCAATGGTGATATTGCCATTCCTACTGAGCAAGGCCTTTTGCCCGGGAATGGTGCCTTGACCTCCGTTGTTTCCGTTTCGACTCAGGTACAGCCGATTTTCATTGGAAAACCTGAATCCGTCATAGTGGAGCAAGCTCTAAGAGTATTAGGGGTACCTAAAGAAGAGACGATCATGGTTGGAGATAACTATGATACGGATATCCTTGCCGGCATTAATGCAGGAATCGATACACTGCTTGTACATACTGGCGTAACGACCAAAGAACGCTTAAAGCAATATAAGGAGCAGCCTACGCATGTGGTGGACACCCTCGACTTATGGCGCTTCGAATGAAAAAAACCAGGCCTGCGAATGCAGCCCTGGTTTTTTTATGTCGTGAATATCATAAGCGTACTATTCCGCATTTTCGGTCCTATGGGCAAGCCGGCTTGAAGCGGCAGCTGCAATTGCCCCAACGATATCATCTAAAAAGGTGTTCACCTTACCTGTGCTTTTATCGTTTAAATATTTTAAGATACCCGGCTTTTGTTTATCGATGAAACCATAATTGGTAAAGCCGATGGATCCATAAACATTCACAATTGAAAAAGCCAATATTTCATCGACCCCATAAAGGCCTTCATCTATTTCAATGATGCTCAGCAGAGGCTCCTCGAGCAGTTTTTTCTCAGCTAGAATATCCAACTGTATGCCGGTAAGGATGGCATTTTGGACTTCGCGTTTTGAAAGGACCCGTTCGACATTGTGAAGGCAATCGGACATTTGGAGATTTTCATGGTAGCCAGATTGTAAATACATGACAAGCTCAGCGATATCCTCCAATTTCACTCCTCGTTCAATTAGCCATCTTCGAGCCGTTTTTTCAGACATTGATTGTTCAATATTAGCCATGTCATCACCCATTTCTCTATATTTTAAAGGGATAGTTCTAATGCAGGTAGTTTGATTTGATTAAACTGAACACCCATGATGTTGATTGGAATTTCTAATAAGGTTTCGATAATCATTCAGAAAACGGGTTATTCCACATATATATAAGTATATGATGTCCAATATTTCTATTATATCCATTTGATGAAGGGGGCCATTCCATGATAGAAGAAATCATTTTTAATAATTATGGCATACAGGTGGAGCTTGAAGAAGCCAATATCAGGTTTCCAAGCTTCCGTTCAGGGAATATGGTGTACAGTATCGTTCCCATTGAAAATATGGAGCAGGAGGAATTAGTGGAACGGTATAAAATGTCTCAACATCTGATTTCACAAGGTGATCGTCACGTATCCGCCTTTGTCCTTGCCAATCATGGAAGTTATGTTTCGGAAGCGGATGAACAATTATTTATCCTTCTTGCCAATCAGGCATTGGAAGGTCCTAAAAATTTCAACCCAGGAAGACATCTGGCAAGATTCCATCAGCGAGGAAGAACGATTAATGAAACGATTCGAACATGTTCAAGGATCGGTAAATGGAAAGAACTCTGGGAACAAAGGATCGATCAGTTAGAAAAGATTTGGCGGGATAAGCTCAACGCCCATCCTGATAACCAGTTTGAAAAATTATTTATAGAAACCTTTCCCTATTATATGGTCCTGGGTGAAAATGCGATTCAATATTTAGTCGACACGGAAATTGATGATACCCCGCAAATTGTCGATAGTGGAACGGTATGTTATGAACGTTTTTTACATGATACCTGGAAAAGCAATAAGTGGATGAAAAATCCGTTCGATTGGGTATTCGACCACGGAACCAGGGATGTTGCGGAATGGGTGAGGGAACACTATTTTCAAAATGTGCATACCCATCAGCGGGGCATTGGCCATTTTTTTCACGAATATCAATCCATAGAACCGTTCTCCAGTTTTTCAGCCCGGTTGTTATATTCGAGGATGCTGTTTCCCATTCATTATTTTGAAACTGTGGAAGAGTATTTTTCAAAAACGACGGAATCAAGGTCGAATGAATTGGAGGATAAAATATTTTCGATCACGAAATCCTCCCAACAATATGAGTCCTTCCTTAAACATTTTTATGAATTGGCAGAGGTCCCGGCCAAGCAATATGATTTGCCTAAAATTGACTGGATTTAGATAAAAACGGGAAAGAAATATGATTCATCCTTACTTACTATGTTATGATAATAACAAGATTTTTTAGAATAATTAGATATTTAATCACTACGGAAGGATGGGATCATGAAAAGATTGATGATGGCCGCCCTTTTAGCCCGTTTAATCATACAAACGACAAATCTTGTGAAAGCTGAAACGAAAACAAGTTGCGAAACAACTCCATTCAAGATTGTCATGAAGTCTGCTGCGGATGTGAAAGAAAAGGCTTCATCTTCAAGCAAAACATTAAAAACTTATAAGAAAAGTAAAGAATTATCGGCAAGCGGGAGAACTGGAAACTGGTATAAAGTCTGCCAGTCAAAAAAGACTGCATATATCAATATGGCAGATGTAAAAGAGGTTTTCAGTACCGATGAAAAAGCTCTTCTGAAGAAATCCATTCCCCTTGTTTCTTCTCATAAGTTTGAATCTTGGTACGGCCTTTGGAAGCGAAACGAAGCCGGCCGGAATGAAAATGAGTGAGGGTGATGGGAAATCCACGGTTGGAGTTTATTCATTGATGATCAGGCATCCAAGGATTATAACAAGTGGAAAACCTATAAAGGAAATCCTTCAGTTAAATGGAAGTCTTTCGAAAGGATGAATCATGAACTTTATAAGTATGGGGCGGTCATCAATTATAATACGAATCCCATCGTTAAAGGAAAAGGGAGTGCAATCTTTCTTCATATATGGAGAGGGAGTACAAAGCCGACGGCTGGATGTGCAGCCACAGCCGAAAAGAATGTCCTCAGTTTACTGAAATGGATGGATCCCGTGCAAAAGCCACATATTATCATGGGTACAAATGATTCATTGAAGAGCGTTAAGTGATATTCACCAAAATGGTTTTCCCATAAAAAAATTAGCTTTACCCGTTCTTACTCGTTCAAGGGATGAACGAAAAAAGTTCGTGCATCCATCTTTTATAACTATTGATAATTATATGAATTAAACTTATAATGTCTACTATACAAATACAAATGTTTTCTACAGACAAACAGTTTTTAAGGGGGAACCAAAATATGAAAGCCATCTCGATCGGTTTATTGGGGTTAGGTACAGTTGGATCAGGAGTCGTACAAATCATTGAAAGCCATCAGGACAAGCTCATGCATCAAGTGGGCTGTTCCATATCCATTAAGAAGATACTAGTCAAAGACACGACGAAGGAGCGGCTTGTCGAGGTCGATAAAGGTATGTTAACTGACAATCCTGAGGATATCCTTTCGAATCCCGAGATTGATGTTGTAATAGAAGTGATGGGTGGAATCGAAGAAACACGCGGTTATCTGATGGAGGCAATAAAAAATAAAAAGCATATCGTTACGGCCAATAAAGACCTAATGGCTTTATATGGACCGGAATTGCTGGAATTGGCCACCGAGAATCAATGTGATTTGTTCTATGAAGCAAGTGTTGCAGGGGGAATTCCGATTTTGCGCGGTCTTGTCGATGGATTATCTTCTGACCGCATCACGAAAATGATGGGAATCGTCAATGGAACGACAAACTTCATTTTAACGAAAATGAGCAAGGAAGGCAGAGCTTATGATGACGTATTGAAGGAAGCTCAAGAGCTGGGATTTGCTGAAGCCGATCCGACAGCCGATGTAGGCGGATTGGATGCGGCCCGTAAAATGGCGATCCTATCAACGCTCGGGTTCTCAATGAACATTGGCTTGAATGATGTTGAGGTACAGGGCATTACCAAGATATCCGAAGAGGATTTGAGATATAGTAAGAAGCTTGGTTATACAATGAAATTGATCGGCGTCGCTTCCAGGGCAGGGGATAGGGTCGAAGTAAGTGTCCAGCCTGCACTTCTTCCGGAAGCACATCCGTTAGCATCAGTAAATAATGAGTATAATGCTGTATACGTTTATGGGGAAGCTGTAGGGGAAACGATGTTTTACGGACCGGGGGCTGGCAGTCTTCCTACTGCGACTGCAGTCGTTTCGGATATGGTGACGGTCATCAAGAATATGAGGCTGGGCGTAAATGGCCGCAGTGCCGTTTCACCTCAATTCCCGAAACAATTAAAAGATGCCACTGAGATTTTCGCTAAGTTCTTCATTCGATTACATGTTCAGGATGAAGTTGGCGTTTTAGCCAAAATCACGAATTTATTTGCCGAGCATGGGGTAGGATTCGATAAAATCCTTCAATTGCCTCTGGATGAAAAGGAATCTTCCGAAATCGTATTAGTTACGCACACTGCCACAAAGGCTGCATTTGAGCAAATAATACAGAAATTACATGATTACAATATGGTAAGAGAAGTGAAAAGCACATACAGAGTTGAAGGAGAGGACATCAAATGAGCTGGCAAGGACTTATAAGCACGTATAAAGACTTTTTACCCGTTAATGAAAACACACCTGCTCTAACCCTTTTGGAGGGTAATACACCTTTAATCAGACTGAATCGATTATCCGAAGAGTGGGGAATCGACTTACATGTAAAATATGAGGGGGCAAATCCAACTGGGTCGTTTAAAGACCGCGGAATGGTCATGGCCGTCGCCAAAGCTATAGAAGAGGGCAGCGACACGATCATCTGTGCTTCCACCGGGAATACATCAGCAGCTGCAGCAGCTTATGCGGCCCGTGCCAACCTGCGCTGTATCGTTGTCATCCCGGAAGGTAAAATAGCCATGGGCAAGCTTGCCCAAGCCGTTATGTATGGAGCGGAAATCATCTCGATCGAAGGGAACTTCGACCAGGCTTTAAAAATCGTCCGTTCACTTAGTGAGAACTCACCGATAACTCTTGTGAATTCGGTCAACCCATACCGGATTGAAGGGCAGAAGACAGCGGCTTTCGAAATTTGTGACGCTCTCGGCTCTGCACCGGATATTTTGGCGCTACCAGTCGGGAATGCAGGTAATATAACTGCTTACTGGAAAGGGTTTAAAGAATATAACGAATCGAAACAAACGGGCCTTCCTGAAATGAGAGGGTTCGAAGCTGAAGGTGCGGCTGCAATTGTCCGGGATAGCATTATTGAAAATCCAGAAACGATTGCAACAGCCATCCGGATTGGAAATCCTGCCAGTTGGAACTTTGCTGTGGAAGCAGCAAATGAATCCAAAGGCAAAATTGATGAGGTGACAGATGAAGAAATTCTGGAAGCCTATCATTTCCTTGCTAAAAAAGAAGGGGTATTTGCAGAGCCGGCATCATGTGCTTCCATTGCAGGTATCTATAAACAATTAAAAAGCGGTGAAATCAAAAAAGGAAGTAAGATTGTTGCTGTATTGACTGGAAATGGATTGAAAGATCCGAATGTGGCAGTCAATACAAGCACGATTCAACCGACATTGCTGCCAATGGATGAAGAAGTCATTTTAGAACATCTGCAGGGTGTGAAACAGGCATGAGTGCAGAATCAGAGATGTTCTTGATCCGTGTACCAGCAAGTACGGCCAACTTAGGACCAGGATTCGATTCCATAGGCTTGGCGCTAGGACTTTACTTGGAAATACACGGATCTTCTTCAGATCATTGGGAAGTCGTTCCACTTTCAGAGGAAATGTCTGTTTTTCCAAGGGATGATCGTAATTACATCGTCCAAATTGCCAAGGAAACGGCGGCTTCCTATGGAAAGGAACTATCCCCATGCCGGCTATTCGTCTCTAGTGAAATTCCACTGGCGAGGGGGCTTGGAAGCAGTGCCTCTGCCATTGTGGCGGGGATTGAATTGGCGAACATCGTTGGTGAACTTCATTTATCCGATGAGGAGAAGAATAGGCATGCTTCCCTCTTTGAAGGGCATCCGGATAATGCTGGGGCATCTGTGTATGGCGGATTGGTTGTGGGCCTTCATACGGAGGAAAGGACGGATGTCGTGTCGTTTCCGATCGAGGGAATTAAGATGATTGCTGTCATTCCCAGCTTTGAATTGCTTACTGAGGATTCAAGAAATGTCCTTCCGAATTCGCTTTCCTATAAAGATGCGATAAGCGGAAGTGCAGCAGCAAATGTTTTGCTGGCAGGAGTTCTATCGAAAGATTGGAAGCTTGTTGGTGAAATGATGCAAAGTGATCGTTTCCATCAACCATATAGAGCGGAGTTGGTCCCTCATTTAGCGCTCATAGAAGAAGTTGTCCTTAATGAAGGCGGATTTGGTGCAGCCCTAAGCGGAGCAGGACCAACTGTTCTATGCTTGGCATCCGCAGAAAAAAGTGAAAGTTTGCTCACTGGATTGAAGGAAAGATTTCCGGAATTTCTTGTGAAAGAATTGGAAATCGATAATGATGGCAGTTATACGGCAATCCTTTCGGAACAGGAAAAAAAGGAATTGAAATTTTTGAAATCGTGAGCCGTGTTTCATTCACTGCCCATATAAAAAAGCTGACTCGCGTCAAGCCGTATCAATTCATTTGATAGGGCAAAAGCCGAGTCAGCTTTATTTTTATTACACAGTCCAGAAAAGGTTCCGGCCTGCATGAAAAAGGTTGAACGTTTATAGATGAAGTGATCCTTCATCCATACGCTGCATGTTATTTAAAGGGCTATTAGAAAACTTGTTCAACTTCCACTACACCAGGAACTTCTTCTAGAAGGGCGCGCTCAATCCCAGCTTTTAGCGTAATGGTCGAACTTGGACAGCTTCCGCATGCTCCTAGTAATCGTAATTTTACAATTCCATCTTCTACGTCAACTAGTTCACAGTCACCGCCATCACGAAGAAGAAACGGACGAAGCTTATCTAGGACATCTTGAACTTGAACTTCCATTGTTTGTTCAGACATTGCAATCGACTCCTTTCCTACTCATATTATAATGCGAAGGTAGTAAAAAATCCAACTGTAACTTTGCGGAAATATAATCTATATTATTCTGGTAAGATGGAAACAGGTGATTGTTTCTAAAAAGTATTCAAAATGAAGCAAATATACTAAAATGAAGGAGGAAGAGTATGGTTATGAAAGAAATTGAGATAGAAGTGTATGGAGCGGAGCAAATTTGCGCGAGCTGTGTGAATCTCCCCTCTTCGAAAGATACCTGCGAGTGGCTTGAAGCCGCTTTAACGAGAAAGTTTCCTGAGCAGAAGTTCAAAATATCCTATATAGATATGTATAACCCTCCAGAAACGTTGAAGCAAAAGAGCTTTGCTGCGAAGATGATCGAAGATGATTTATTTTATCCACTGGTCCTCATCGAAGGGGAAATCATTGCAGAAGGAAATGTGCGTCTCAAAAAAGTGGTGGAAACTATGGAAAAATATGGATATATTATTCAAGCGTGATATATAATGAAAGAAATAAGAAAAACTGACCCATGAATGAGCTATATGCAGCTCCATGGGCCAGTTTTTAAAAATGTAACATAAATGGGTTGGAATTAACCGTTATGGTATTTATACATCCAAAGAATGCCTGATTTCATCAGGCGTGCCACTCTACCGGTGATTGGACGATTTGCAACGAGACCAAAACCTTGTTTCTTCCCGAGGGAACCTAATGTTCCTTTTAATTTCATTGTAGGGAAGCTTTCTGGAAGTGGTTCATTTGCCCATCTCTTCACAAGAACTTGGACTATTTGCTCAGCTTGGGACTCCGCTAATTGAGCACTAGGTGCATGAGGCAGGCTCGCACAGTCGCCGACCACAAAGATGCTGTCATCATTAGGAAGGAAATGCTGAGGAGTCAGAACAGCTCTTCCTTGACGGTCTTTTTCAATATCCATATCGCGGATGATCTTACTTGGCTGAATTCCAGCTGTCCATACGATGACGTCGCTTTGAACGGCTTCGTCGCCATTATAAAGAAGGTTTGGCTCAACTTTCGTTATATTTGAATGATGGACGATTTCGATTGTATGTTTATCGAACCATGATTCGACAAAGGTACTTAATCTTTCTGGGAAAGCAGATAGAATATGCGGTCCACGGTCGAATAGCTTAACGTTTAAGTCTGAACGGCTTTCAATCAATTCACTTGCAAGCTCAACACCACTCAGTCCGCCACCAACGATAGAAACGGTTGCACCGGCACCTAAATTATTCAAAGCAGAATATGTGCGGCGTGATTTATCGATTGTTTGGATACTGTAAGTGTGTGTGTCTGCACCAGGAATATTGTGGTATTTATCTTCGCAGCCAAGGCCAATGACTAAATCATCATAAACGACAGGATCTTGATTTTCTATAATGACCTGTTTATTTTCCATATCGATGGAAAGTACTTCTCCGTATACGTTCTTCAAGCGAGGATGTTCAGGAAATGCAACACGGATGTGCTGATCTGGAATGGTACCTGCTGCTAAAGCATAATATTCCGTTTTTAAGCAGTGATAAGGATTACGGTCGATAAGCGTGATGCTCACATTTTCAGGAAGCTGATTAGGCAGCAATCTTTGCAACATGCGCATACCACCATACCCGCCACCAAGTATGACTAGATTCTTCATATGATTTTTCCCCTTTATTTGATCTCTTGAAAAATTTGACTAGCTTTTACTATAGGATTCCCCCAAATGGTCCCCTTTAAAGTTTAATTAAATATATATACCCCAATTAGTAGTAAGAATAAAAAATTAGATAATTTTCTTTTTTTACGTACCCCGACAAAAGTATAACGAATATAAAAGGAAATCACAACCGATATCTTGAATTCGGCTGATTTTTTATGCGTAAATATTGACTGTAAATGGGAAAAGTAATAAGATGGTTTGTTAGTAACTGTGAGGTGAAACAATGTACCCGATTATTGAATTTTGTGTAAGCAATCTTGCCAGCGGCGCTCAGGAGGCTCTGGAAAGATTGGAGCGGGATCCGAATTTAGATATCATAGAATATGGTTGTCTGGGATATTGCGGCAAATGCTCCAGTAACTTATATGCGCTTGTAAACGGTGAAGTGGTTTCCGGTGACACTACGGATGAATTGGTAGATAAAATATATAAGTACATTGATGAATTTGAAATGTTTTAATCATCAACGGTGAATACAAAGGCTGTTCCTGAAAGGAACAGCCTTTGTATTATCAGTCGGGAGCTGACTTTTTCCATAATGATTCCCATTGTAGTGGTGTGGGAGTACCGGGAGAAACCCTCGGAATAAGAAAAAATATTATAGTAAAGTGCGTTAACGGCTGAATTAGCATGAAGCGGTCAAAAGTCCGTGTCATATTTAGCTGCTTTTACAAAACGCGACCGTACCTTTTTAGTGGTTGATTTTTGTTTGCATAAAAGGCATTCCATGCTTTTGTCATATAGAGGATGGATACCTTCGATGGAGATTACCCCTTACTGTAATTCGGGATTGGGTCTAATGGAACGGCTCGTTTTACCTATATCTATTATAAAGTAATTTTTGTTGGTAAAATAGGTGGGGGTATATGAATTTTTTCAAGCTGGAAAATTGAGCGTGGGAATTTCTTTGGTATATACTATAAAGAGAAATAGTTGTATCTCACATATCAGAAGAAGGAGGGATTTATTGTGAGTGAAGTTGTTCAAATAACGGAAGCTGCCGCTTTTCAGATAAAAGAAATGATGAAACAAAATGGTGAAGAGGGTTCCTTTTTAAGAGTGGCCGTTAAAGGCGGAGGCTGCAGTGGATTATCCTACGGAATGGGTTTTGAACAAGAGCCCGGAGAAAAAGATAGCCAGCTGGAACAGTTTGATATTAAGATCCTTGTTGATGGCGAGGATGCAGATATATTGAATGGAACGGTAATTGATTATAAACAAACGATGATGGGTGGAGGCTTTACGATCGAAAATCCAAATGCCATCGCTTCATGCGGTTGCGGGTCTTCCTTCAAAACGGCAAAAAACGCCGGTACGCCGGAGAACTGCTAAGAAACTCTAATACTTTAGAAAAGGGGGGCACTTTAACTAGTGCCCTCCTTAGTTTTTAGGAAAAAGGAGTTCGGAATTTTCTCATCCCGAACCATGATCAAGACTAGGTTAGTGAATGGTCGGAATAGTGCTCCAGATGAAAACGATTGGAACGTTTTTTAAAGAAAAAACTGTAGGCAAACTCGCTTTCTTCGAATTTGTCTACAGTCTAGGGAGCACTTTAACAAGTGTTGCCTTTTACATGCTTATATTTGCTGCCTTAAATATTGTTCAGGGCCTCTTTGATTCGGAGGGTGCCACTGAAAATCTTGAATGTTTTATTGAATGTTTTTTCCTCTATGACTGATTGGGCAAGAACGGCGGCGACATCGGTTCTTGGAATGGACTTATTAGTATGATCCACTTTCTCATCCGCAAAGATTTTTCCTATGGCTTGTTCATTTGTCAAAGTAACCGGCCGGACAATTGTGTATGTCAGCTCGCTTGCTTTTAAATATTCATCGGCATCATGCTTTGCTTCGAGATAATGGCGCATTCCTTCTTGGGCTTGTTCCGGATTATCAGAACCGAAAGAGCTTAACATGACAAAACGTTCAATACCATTCTTCTTGGCGGCATCAACCAGTTTAATGGCTCCATTCTTATCCACAGCTGTCGTTTTATCCGGCCCTGTTTTTGGTCCAGATCAGCCGGCAAAAATGTTGGCTTCCATGTTATCCACTGCTTTATCCACATTTCCCTCTAAATCTGCAAGGATTGGATGTCCGCCGAGTTCTTTTATCGTTTGAGCCTGTTCCTCTTTCCGGATCATCCCGTATACAGTCATTTGCGGATTTTTTTGATAATTCCCCAATGAGCTTCTTTCCGGTCGTTCCGTTGGCTCCTGCAATTAAAATGTTTATATAGGTGCATTCCCCTTTCATGGCTTCTCCTACTCTTTACCCTTAGAATGACTAGGGTAAGCACTGTGGATAACTAATGAGAAAAAGTTATCCACAATCATCGGATTGGGGACAACAAAAAACCCGGCTATGAAAGCCGGGTTATTGCGTGATTTTAAAACATGGAAGAACTGTGCATCGGCTGAACTTTTGCTTTTGGGTCAATATATTGTTTGGCGTGATTGACGGCAGTGGGTGCCTCACCAAAACCACTTGCAATTAATTTTACTTTGCCATCATATGTTGCAATATCACCTGCTGCATAAATTCCCGGGATATTCGTTTCCATTCTGGAATTCACCAAAATACTGTTCTTCTGGATATCAAGTCCCCATTCCTTAATGGGACCAAGAGAAGAAACGAAGCCATAATTGACGATGACTGCATCTACCTCCATGGTCTCTGTATCTTCACCATTTGTATCCTTGATGACAATTGTATGAATCCGTCCGTCGGTACCAATCAACTCTGAAGGTATGTAAGGAGTCTTTATTTCAACTTTTGAATTTTTAAGTGTTTCTACACTATGTTCGTGGGCACGGAATTTATCTCTTCTGTGAATGATGCTCACTTTCTCGGCGATCGGTTCCAGCATTAGGGCCCAGTCCACTGCTGAATCCCCACCTCCGAAGACCACCACTTTTTTGCCGGCAAAATGATTGAGGTCGTCGATGAAATAGTGAAGGTTGCCGCTTTCATATTTTTTTGCATCATCAATTTCAATCCGGCGGGGTTGGAAAGCCCCATTTCCAGCTGTGATGATAATCGTTTTGGAGTAATGGATTTCTTTATCGGTCGTTAATTTGAAAACTCCATCGGCTTGCTTTTCGACTTCTTGAACGGCTTGTTCCAGGACAACATCCTGTTCGAACTTTGCCATTTGTTCTTTCAAATTATTCACTAGCTCCTGAGCGAGCACTTTGGGGAAACCAGCGATATCATAGATGTATTTCTCAGGATAAAGGGCCGACAATTGTCCGCCTAATTGTGGTAGGCTCTCGATGATTTTTACGGATGCCTGCCTCATTCCTCCATAAAATGCAGTGAATAATCCAACTGGGCCTCCGCCAATGATGGTAATATCATAAACTTTTTCATTAACTTCCAACGTTATCCCTCCGATATACTAGGTTTGCTGAAATTTATCTTCTTATTTTAACATAGATGATCTTTTAAAAAACGGATAAAGTTTGAAAAATGAGAAAGTTTTGACTATATATGGACAGTTTCATGATGAATGTTCTTTATCCTCTTTCAAAAGTGGGTGAAATTACGGTTTACCAATGTTAAGCATATCGTATAAATATGGTTCGGAACTGGGTGAAAAATACCGTTTTTCGGCTTTATTTTAACCTGAAAAAGTTCGGTTTGTTACTTGAAAAAGGTATGGAAAAAGACTAATATTTACTTAGACATCATTTGGTAAAATTTTTATGAATTTTTTATGACATTTACGAAGTGTTACGTGAAATACGTCACAAATGTATAAGAGTGCTTTTTATAATGGAAATTAATAAGATAGACAATATATTTTAGTTATGGAAAGCATCACAAGAAAATATCGTAAAGGTGGAAGAATACTTTTGAAAAAGCCAACAATCGTTGTTTTAGGAGCAGGTTATGGTGGATTGATGACTGTTACTCGCTTACAGAAGGCATTAGGTCAAAATGAAGCAGAAATCGTATTAGTTAACAAAAATGATTACCACTATGAAACAACATGGCTGCATGAGGCATCCGCTGGAACGCTTCATCATGATCGTGTCCGCTACCCAATCAAAAGTGTCATTAACAGCAAAGTTAAATTCATCCAGGATTCTGTTTTGGAAGTGAAAACAGAGAACAAAAAGGTCATCCTTGAAAACGGCGAAATTTCTTATGATTATTTAGTGATTGGACTTGGACCTGAATCGGAAACATTCGGAATCCAAGGGCTAAAAGAATATGCTTTTTCTATCTCTAACGTGAACACTGCACGAAAAATCCGTGACCATATCCAATTGCAATTCGCTACGTACAGTTCTGAGGTCGAGAAGAATGAAGACCGCTTGACGATCGTTGTTGGAGGAGCAGGATTTACGGGTATCGAATTCCTTGGCGAATTGGCTAACCGTGTCCCTGAACTTTGTAAAGAATACGACATCGATTTCCAAAAGGTCCGTATGTACTGTGTGGAGGCAGCACCAGCCGTCCTCCCTGGCTTCGATCCGGAATTGGTGGATTATGCAGTATCTTACCTTGAGAAAAAAGGTGTGGAATTCAAAATCGGTACACCGATCAAGGGGGCGACTCCTGAAGGCATCATCGTGGCAAAAGGCGAAGATGAAGTGGAAGAAATCAAGGCGGGAACTGTTGTATGGGCAGCTGGCGTACGTGGTAACTCCGTGATAGAGGCTTCCGGTTTTGAAGCTATGCGCGGACGTATAAAAGTGAACCTAGACATGCGGGCTCCGGGTCATGACGATATTTTCATCGTAGGGGATTGCGCTTTGATCATCAACGAGGAGATTAATCGTCCATATCCACCTACTGCACAAATAGCTATGCAGCAAGGTGAGGTCATTGCGAAGAACCTGACTAAATTGGTTCGTAACGAAAGCGACCTTGAAACGTTCACTTTCGAAAACAAAGGAACGGTATGTTCACTCGGTGAAGACAACGCGATTGGTGTTGTATTCGGCAAGAAGGTTACAGGTAAGACTGCATCATTCATGAAGAAAATGGTTGATAACAGAGCATTGTTAATGATTGGCGGAGCTTCCCTTGTTGCTAAAAAAGGTAAATTCAACGTCCTTTAATTTTTCGATAGATCAATAATGGCCATTTGGGGATTGTCCCCGAATGGCTTTTTCATTGGCATTCTCATGCTTGTTGGGTGTGCCATTCGAGGGGAGTATGCACTTTTCTTATGCGGAATATAATGGGGATGACGAAGCTTAATCAAGGAAAGGATCCTTAATCTTTGGCATCATCTTATGCTTTTCTGCTGGTTGGAGTTTACACTAATTATAAGGAATGTAGGGGAAGTGGGTTTTGTGGAACGATGCAAAAATGTTTGGCTGGCAGTGTCCGGCCTTGTGATATCTGAAAATGGTGAGTGGCTGGTCGTGAACAAAAGGTATGGCGGATTGAAAGGGCAATGGTCGCTTCCGGCAGGTTTTGTAAAAAATGATGAAACCGTCGATGAAGCTGTCGTAAGGGAAGTGTTGGAGGAGACGGGGATTCATACAGAAATCGAAGGCATTGTGGGAGTGAGAAGCGGAGTCATCAAAGGGGATATAAGTGATAATATGTTGATATTTTTACTTAAACCGATCAGTTTTGACGTAACCGCTCAATTGGATGAATTATATGAAGCTAAATTTTATGACCCTGATTTACTCATACAGGAGGGGAAGCAATCCTTATTATTGGAACAGCTTTTAGCTTTTAAAAAGGAAAGAATGCAGACGATGCTAGACGGGTTGAACCCGGGAGACCAATTTGGATATACATCATATAAATTATTCATGTGATTTGGGTAATTATCTTTTCTTCGGTATTATTTGGAATAAGTCGTTGACGCAGCAATTATTTTTTCAGTAAACTAAAGATGTCGCTTTTAAGGAGGGTCAAGAATAACATGCCATTGCCTGTTTTAATTATCTCAATACTCTTATTTTTCATATTGTTTTTCGGAATTGGCTTTTTGCTGAATATGCTCTTTCGTTCTTCGTGGATCATGGTCATCTTATTTCCACTCGTCTTCATCATCATTGTCAATGAAACAAAGCTCATAGAATATTTTAGAAATCCGGGAATCTCTTTTTCTAATCTTGGAACGAACCTTACATCCTTGCATACGGCAGACATCATCATTTTATCAAGTGGGCTGCTTGGCGCGGTTTTAGCTGGAGTGGTCATCAGGATTCTAAGGAATAAAGGATATCAAATGTTTTGAAAGTGGGAAGGGCCGTCAATTATGGACGGTCCTTTTTTTGTAAGGAAAATTGGATCTTTTCATGCTTCATGAATACTTTCACTCTGGAAAGGGAACAAATATCCTTGTGAGAGGAGTGGAACTAATACATATGAAGATTGTAAAGGCATTATTTTTGAGGGTTGCTATTATCATATTATTTATCTTGGCCATCGACTCAACCTTAAATCATGTTTTTGGGGCTGTGCTTGAAGATCATCCTTTTGAAGAGGCAATGAGACAACATCGAATGCTTGGTCTCGAATATAAAGCGATCCATAGTGGAGGTCAAGTGGCAACGCTAATGGCATCGGCATCCACTAGCAATGGTCCCACGACGATAGCGGAGGCAATCGAACTCTCGAAATACCCGAAGCATGAAGTTTTGGCTACGGGATATACAGCAGGGTATGAGTCAACCGGAAAGTACCCGGAAAGCCCATCCTATGGAATCACATATTCAGGGGTGAAGGTGAAACGGGATCTGTTTTCCACCATTGCCGCCGATCTTGCCGTATTCCCTCTCGGAACCATCCTTTGGATTCCGGGCTATGGATATGGGGTTGTAGCCGACAAGGGTGGTGCGATCAAAGGGAACCACCTGGATCTATACTACGAAACGGTACAAGATGTGTATGAGAACTGGGGAAAGAAAACCCTTGAAGTATATATTGTCCAAAAAGGGAACGGGGAGTTATCCGAAGAACAGTTAAGCAAGTTGAATGAAACCAAGATCAGGCAGGTATTCAAGCCGAAAATCGCTGAGAAAACACTGAACGAGAATGTATCTTCCTTTGCTTTTTAATGATTGATAGGCAAATCGGAGAAAGTGAAGGTGAAAGGCTGCCTCAATTAAGGCAGCCTTTTTGATTGTCTGTTTCATTGGAACGCCCTTAGGCCATGCTTTTGTAGGCTTCAGGATGCAAGGTCTTTGCCAATTTGGAAAGCCCATCCAGTAAACGCGGGGAAGGCCGGCAGAATAAAGGTTCTTCCATGATGTGAATATTGTTATTCCGGACCGCCTTCATATCGGTCCACCCTTTCCGTTTCTTGACCAGTTCTGGGTTTACTTTTCGTAAAGGGACACCGACCCAAGCTAAGCAAATATGGTCGGGATCCTTTTTTTGGACCTCTTCGGAAGTGACTTGGATGCTTGCCATGTCGACATCTTCGAAAAGGTTATATCCTCCTGCAAGCCGGCTGATCTCGGATAACCAATTAACTCCCCCTGGGCTGAATAAGGGATTAGGCCACCATTCCCAATACAGGGACGGCTTTGTTTCGATTTTGTCGGCGACGTTTTTATATTGAAGGATGGCCTCACGGAATTTGGCAGCCTGTTCCTCTGCTTTTTCCTTAAGATCCATGGCCTCGCCCAAGGTCAGTAAATCTTTTGCGATATCTTCAAGTGATTGCGGGTTGAAGATGATATGAGGGATGTTCCGTTCTTTTAGCCCCTCAACATTTTTTTCCATGCCCGGTACACTCAGTGAAGCCAGCACCAAATCGGGTTTGAGTGATTCTACATGATCAATATCAATCGATAAATCGGGCCCCACCTTAGGAAGGTGCTGTATGGTTTCAGGCCAATCAGAGTAGTCATCGATGGCGATCAGCTGATCTTCAATCCCTAGATATGTGCAAAGTTCCGTATTGCTGGGGCAAAGAGAGATTATTTTCAAATTGAACACCTACCCTTGAAAGATGAAAAAGTGAAGTGCCAGTGCAATGAATACTCCGGTCAAGGCTCCGAAAAATACCTCGATTGGCTTATGGCCCAACAGTTCCTTTAATTGTTGCTGTTTCTGTTTATCTGCTTTTTTCTGCCAGTTTTTTGCTTGCTCGACAAATGTATTGAAGTCGGTAACGAGCTGGTTCAAGACGGCTGCCTGTTCTCCTGCCTGCCGTCTCACTCCTGTCGCATCGAACATCGTGATGATTGCAAAGATCGCGGCAACTGCAAATACAGGGGAATCCATTCCGGTTTCGATCCCTACCGCTACGGTTAGGGCTGACACGGCCGCAGAGTGGGAGCTTGGCATACCGCCTGTGGAGTTAATGAGTGACCAGTTCACTTTACGAAATGCTATGAAGTGGATGGGCACTTTAATGAATTGAGCAAAGAAAATGGCAATCAATGCTGCGATTAAAGGGAAGTTGAGTAATAATTCCAAGAGTATCAGCCTTCTTTCTAGTTATAAGTAAAGATGAAATCCATATATGGGTAAATGCATCCTGCTCGGAATAAGGCCCTTATTATTAGTTCCATTCAGTCCTGTCGATTCCCTGCTGGCATAAGTATAAATATGATCTTTCTTATACTATTACTCTAAAGTCACCCATTCTAAACTATATCCCTTGTTATTATTATTTTCGCGGGCCTTATTCGAAAATTTTTGAAGATTTCGTTATAATGAATGTAATCGAATGGAGGAGGTAGCAGAATGTTCTTAGTAAAAGATTCCTTGAATATAGATTTGATTGACGAATGCTTGATTCTAGGCGTATTTGACAGACCCGTAAAATTTACAGGGATAGGAAAAGAAGCGGATGAACGATTGGACGGCCAGCTAACAGAGTTAGTGAAAGCCGGAGAAATCTCTTCCAAGAGAAAAGCAGTGGTCAAAATACATACATTAGGTAAATTAAGCGTAAAGAGGTTGATTTTTGTAGGGTTGGGCAAGGAAAAGGAGCTATCCTTTGAAACCCTCCGCGAAGCGTTGGGAAAAGCGCGTAAGACGATTAAAGAATCCAAGATTACGACTCTTTCGATCGCTTTGGATACATTCACGACCGAAAACCTGGATGCATTGGACGCAGCGCATGCTTGTTCCGAGGCTTTCGAACTTGCTTCCTATAAATTTGACGGATACAAGCAAAAATCGAACCAGGTCGAAAAAAGCCTTGAATCGATTACGGTTTACAGTGAATTTGATCAAGAAGAGGTCGGTGCCGCGCTTCATGTAGGGAGAATCTTCGGAAGGGCGACGAACTCAGCCAGAACATTGGTCAACACACCAGGCAATTTGTTGACTTCCACGGATATGGCGGATTATTCATCTGCCTTGGGCGAACGTTATGGTTTTGAAGTGGAGATACTCGAAAAGGAAGATATGCTCAAGTTGGGAATGGGCGCACTCCTTGCTGTCAATAAAGGTTCGGTCGAGCCTCCGAAAATGATTGTCCTGAAGTATCAAGGTAAGGATGAATGGAAGGATGTTATCGGGTTGGTCGGTAAAGGCATCACATTCGATACGGGTGGATACTCATTGAAAACGAAGGCTGGAATCGTTGGAATGAAGACGGATATGGGCGGTGCGGCAGCTGTTTTAGGTGCCATGGAAATTATCGGCGAATTGGGACCGGACCAAAATGTCGTGGCTGTCATTCCTTCCACTGATAACATGATCAGCGGTGATGCATTCAAGCCGGATGATGTGATCACTGCCATGAGCGGCAAGACGATAGAGGTATTGAATACGGATGCGGAAGGCCGTCTGGTTTTGGCGGATGCCATGACTTACGCTAAACATCATGGTGCTGACTATCTTATTGACGTTGCCACTTTAACGGGTGGTGTCATAACGGCGCTGGGCATGGATATGACAGGTGCAATGACAAATGACACGGAATTCTATGAACAAGTGGTCAAAGCCTCAGAGGAGGCCGGGGAGCCCATTTGGAGATTGCCGATTACAGAAAAGGATAAAGAGCGGGTACGCAATAGTAAAATAGCGGATTTGAATAATTCACCTGGAGGGGCAGGACATGCGATCATGGGCGGGGCCTTCATCGGCGAATTTGCCGAAGACACTCCGTGGGTACATCTGGATATTGCTGGAACATCCACAACCTCGAGCAGCTCCGAATTGTGCACGGCAGGGGCTACCGGTGTCATGGCACGGACGCTTGCACTATTGGTTGAAACCTTTGAATCGAAAACAAGATGAACCCAAATATCCGAAGCCGAAAAAAAGGCTTCGGTTTTTTTACCAAAAAGGTGTTGGACGTTATGCATCCCTCCATTTCAAGCTGACGATGATATGACAATTTTCTTCCCCTGCTTTAGGATAGAAATCAAAACGAATCCCATCGGGGTTATACGTGATATCAGGTTCGTTCTTAATTCCTATCTGTCGGATCATATCGATCACGACACTCGTTTTCGATGCTTGGGCAGCAGTCATCAACCGGTTCGAGAAAGGCTTGGATGTGGCTAAAGTATCCATGACTTTTTTTACATCAAGCATTAAAGATTGCGAGGTCTTTGCCGATTTAACTAGCAGATCTGGATTGGTTGCCGAGTAGGGACGCAATGTTCCTTCCCGTTCCCGATTCATTACGCCGGCGTGAGGAGGAAATAGGATAGGGTCATATAAAAAATAAGGGAAATCCTCCAAAAGGTTTCCCTCCTTTCCTTAAGTCTGTCTATAGACACATTTTCGTCATACGTTAAAATATGTATAAAGGCCAGCCGATATGATAGCGTGAATGACCTTTCTTCTGCAAAAAAACTTCTTGAAAATTATGATCAAAGACACACTATTGTTTGTAAACTGCTTCATTGACAGGTATAGTGTATAGTAATATACTTACTTACCTAAAGTAAGGAGAAGGCACACTATAAATTATAAAATAGGTGATGTTAACATGAAAATAACCCAGGAAACAAAAGACCTTTTAATAGATAAAATGAATATCATCAAAACCCCGGGGAAAGCTGATATATGCCTTGTCGGGCCTGTGAACCTGCCTGTTGAACAAGGAGATTTCTCAACGGTTTTCCAATGGTATACATGGCTTCAGCTTGACGGCGCGGATAATGACAAGGAGGCGGTGCTTGATTCGCTTTCGGAAGCCAACCTCGCTTTTGGACAACAATCCTCCGTCTTGGTGTATGGTGATTTTAAAAAGTCGGAGGATGCACTTGTCCGGATGCATAGCATCTGTCACACAGGTGATATCTTCGGCAGTAAACGCTGTGATTGCGGCTACCAGCTCCACCAATCGATGAAGATGATTGCCGAGCATGGGTGCGGGGCCATTTTTTACCTTGCGGACCATGAAGGAAGGGGGATTGGCCTATTTTCAAAATCACTTGCCTATTTGCTTCAGCAGGAAGGTTATGACACGGTCGAGGCGAATGAAGCTTTAGGATTCCAAGACGATACGCGATCTTACGAGGGAGCCATTCGCGTGTTAAGGGAACTGCGCGAGGATCCGGTGACTTTAATCACGAATAACCCCAAAAAGCTGGATGCCCTCATGAAGCATGGACTTGCGGCAAAGGACCATATCCCGCTTTGGGGCGGTTTGACGGAAGATAATAGTTTCTATCTGGATACAAAGGTTAAGAAGTCTGGACATATTCCCCAAAAGAAGCCAACTTTGATTGTATAAGGAGAGCTATAGTATGAATGATGATCAATATTACATGAAGCTGGCACTGGATTTGGCGGCCAGTGCAAAAGGAAAGACGAATCCAAATCCAGTGGTCGGTGCAGTCATAGTCAAAGACGGTGTGATAGCCGGGACAGGAATCCACCGTAAAGCGGGTGAACCGCATGCGGAAGTACATGCTTTCAAAATGGCGGGTGAGTATGCAGGAGGTGCAACGCTATATGTGACTCTTGAGCCTTGTTCCCATTATGGAAAGACACCTCCTTGTGCAAATTTGGTGAAAGAATCAGGTGTCCGGCGGGTTGTTGTGGCTACTCAAGATCCGAATCCGGAAGTAGCCGGCAGAGGGATATCGATCCTAAAGGATGCTGGCATTGAAGTGGAAGTTGGCGTCCTGGAAAAGGAAGCTCAAAGGCTGAATGAGCGTTTTATTCACAATATGCTGACGAATCGCCCATTTGTCATATCGAAGTATGCGATGACGCTCGATGGAAAACTTGCAACCCACACAGGCCATTCAAAATGGATAACAGGAGAAGAATCACGTCATTCCGTTCATTTGCTTCGTGATGAGGTGGATGCCATTCTAGTTGGTATCGGGACTGTGTTGGCCGATGATCCATCACTCACGACCAGACTTCCGGAGGGCGGAGGGAAAAATCCGATCCGGATCATTTTAGACAGTGAATTACGGGTTCCCTTGGATGCCAATGTTGTACAAGTATCAGATGCGAAAACCTTGATCGTAACGCAGGAAAATGCACCTGCGGATAAAATGGGCCTTTTACGTGAAAAAGGGATCGAATTCATTTTCGTTCCCAAAAACGAGACGGGACTGAATCTAAGGGCTTTGATGGAAGAGCTGTATAAAAAGGGGATTACGGATGTCTTGCTGGAAGGCGGAAGCGAAGTTAATGCCTCTTTCCTTAGGGAAGGGCTCATTGATAAATACTTGATTTATATAGCCCCTAAACTATTGGGCGGAAGAAACTCACTAACACCGTATACTGGAATGAATGTGGATACGATGGATGAAGCGATGGATGTTTCCTTCTCTGGCGTGGAAACGTTTGGTGAGGACATACGCATCACGGCTTATCCTAAATAAAAATAGACAACAGGTGAAGAGGCATGTTGGTTAAAACAGATGTATGCATAGTCGGATCAGGTCCTGGGGGAGCCCTGCTGGCTTACCTATTGGCCAAGCAGGGCATTTCAGTCGTTTTGCTTGAAAGGCATTCTGAGGTTTCAAGTGAGTTCAGGGGCGAGTTCTTGAACGATGAAGGAGAGGGCATTCTTAAAAAGCACGGTTTATTCGAGAGTGTGGAAAGACTTGGCTTGCTTAGGATGGAACAAATTGAATATTGGAATGACGGCCACATATATAAAAGCATTTACCCTGAATGGCCTGTCGATCATGTTGGGATACATGTCCCTCAAAATCATCTGCTTACAGCTATATTGAATGAAGCCGAAAAGCTGGACTCTTTTCAATTGATGATGAATACGAGGGTTACGGACTTGATACAGAATGAAATGGGCCGTTTTACGGGTGTCAAGGCTCGAAAAGGCGGAAATGACCTGGAAGTGCAAAGTTCATTGATAATCGGAGCGGACGGCAGATTTTCCATCGTTAGAAAAAAAGCGGGAATCCCAGTAGTGATTAAAGATCATGGCTATGATTTACTGTGGGCAAAAATTCCTGCTCCGGAGGGGTGGAAGCCTTCGATCAAGATGACATTGGTAAATGGCTCACAGGTTGCCCTCTTCACTCAGGCTGGAGGTTACATCCAAATTGGCTGGAATATAGAGCATGGTTCATTTTCCCATTTGCGAAAACAGCATTTTGATCCATTCATTGAAGATTTGCTTTTTGCCTTTCCTGAATTAAAAAAGGTTGTGTGTGAAAATATCCGCTCTTGGCAGGACTTCATTTTATTGGATGTTTACAGCAGCTATTGTGAAACGTGGACAAAGGATGGCGTTGCTTTATTAGGTGATGCTGCCCATACGATGACACCTACAGGTGCGTTCGGCCTCAATTGTGCCATGAAGGATGCCGATATATTAGCCGAGCTTATTTCTGGATGCATCCGGCAGGAGGATACTGGCTTCCTTGGACTGAAAATGGCTGAGCCGGAAAGAAAAGCCGAAATTGAAAGATTACAGGCCATTCAGGTGGACAAGGAAATTTCCTTCGCATCACAGTTTGCCGCAGCTTATGTTTAAATAGGAGTGAAGGATATGAAATTCGGTTTTGATATTGACGATACCCTTATTAACTTGAGGGAGTTCGCGTTCCATCTTTATAATGAAAAGCTTAATACGAACATAGAGTTAACGAAATTCAGAGCTTTAAAGACGTTGGAGATCCATGAAGCTTTCGGGCTTGATAAAGAGGCTGGGGGCGAGATGTGGAACAGCCTTGCCGATGAAGTGTACTATTCATCATGTCCAGCCTTCGAGGGCGCAGTGGAAACGCTGCAGGAGCTTGAACGCGATGGCCATGAAATCTACTACATCACCGCCAGAAAAGCGGAGCATGGTGAACGGACGAAGAAATGGCTGATTGAAAATGGCTTTCCGGTTAAGGATGACCATTTTTACTGCGGGATGAAGGATCATGAAAAAATTGATACGATCCGCAAATTGGAATTGGATTATTATTTTGATGATAAACCGGCAGTGTTGGAAACTTTATTGGATATTCCAACGAAAGTGTATGCAATCGATAACTCCTATAACAGGGAATTGGATATCCCAAGACTGACAAGCTGGTTTGAATTAAAAGAAATCCTCTCCAAATAATACAATTCACATTATTGACGGATGACTTGATAGACTTGGGTCATCCTTTTTTTGTATACTAATATGAATAGTGATTCATTTTGTTGATGTAAATAGCAGGAAAAAACATGAGAGTTGGGGGTATTGGGATGGAGAGAAATATTGAAAAGTCATTGATAGGCACGCTGGGGATAGAAATGAAAGAAGTCGGTGATGGGAAAGTCATTGCGACGATGCCGGTGGATGAACGAACTAGGCAGCCGTATGGTTTGTTGCATGGGGGAGCGTCCGTTGCCCTTGCGGAATCTGTTGCAAGCTTTGGCGGAATGCAGCTGGTAGATAGCACAAAACAAGCTGTCGTCGGCCTTGAAATCAATGCCAATCATGTAAGGGGCGTCCGTTCCGGTTTTGTTACCGCTGAAGGGAACATCATCCATCGCGGGAAGACGACGATGGTGTGGGACGTGAAAATCCGTGATGAAGAAGATCATCTTATCTGCATTTCACGCTGTACATTGGCCGTTATCGACTTATCAAAGTCAAAGTGAATCAAAAGAACAATCGCGGATAAAGTGGCGTAATGATTCTACAGTGTCAGGTCTAAGTATAATATGGCAGTAGACTATTGTATGAAAAGAGGTTTTTTTATGCTGGTGGGTCATATACAAGAAATCACCCGTCATCCTGTAAAATCATTCACTGGTGAACAGGTACAGAAAACGAAGGTGATGGACTATGGACTATATGGAGATCGCAGCCATGCCTTTAAAGACAAAAATGGGAAGTTCCTGACGATAACCCAAGTACCGGAAATGGTCCGTTATCAAGCTGTTTTTTCTGGAAAGGAAACGCTTGACCAATATCCGGAAATCAAAGTGAAGACCCCTTCAGGAAGCGTACTGACATGGGGAGAGGAAGCCTTTCAGGAGGAAATGGAACGGTTGTTAAAACAGGAGGCAGTACCCGTTGTTTATCACCCTGCACATATTCCTTTAGGTGCGATTGAAGAAGAAAACATCCTGCTTGTCAGTGATGCTTCGATTGGAGAATTGACAAAGCTTTGGGGAAAAGAACTGGATGGCAGGAGATTCAGACAAAATTTAGTGCTATCCTTAGTGAACAAAACGCCCTTTTTAGAAGAGCAATGGTTCGGAAAAAGGATGCTAATCGGAAATGAAGTAGAATTGGAGATCAAAAGGTATTGTGAGCGTTGTATGATCATAACTGTCGATCCAAGCGACTCCCAGAGAGATCCATCACTCCTGAAAACTGTCGTCAAGGAAAGGGAAAATCATTTTGGCGTATATGCCTCGGTCATGCAAACAGGTGAAATCAGAGTGGGCGACCAGGTATTTTTAAAAGATTGAAACAGAAAAGAGCTGCTCCTGTAATCAGGGCAGCTCTTTTGCAATGGCAGGGATCACCGGGTTTTCTTTAAATCATCCTGGACACTCCGATCCCACATTTTTACGCCAGTATGATAAGCCGAGCGCATGATTAAATGTCCGGCAACAGGACTGGTCATGAAGATGAAGATGATCGCGAGCACGACCCGGAAATCGAAATGGCTATGTTTATAATAAAAATATAACAAGGTGCCGATCAGGATGAACATGATTCCAAGTGTCGAGCTTTTTGAGGCAGCGTGATTTCTTGTATAGACGTCGGGCAGCCGGATGATGCCGAAAGCCGAGACTAAAAAGAGAAAGACTCCCATTAATAGGAATAGGGCCGATAGGATTTCAACGATTGCGGTCATCTTCGATTATCTCCCCTTTCTCAAGGAATTTGGCGAAAGCGACCGTTCCGATGAAAGATAGAATTCCGAGCAGAAGAATAGCTTCCAGATATGCGCTTGTATCCATGACAATGGAGGCAAGTGCAACGATTGCGATAAGATTGATTCCCATTGCATCGAGTGCGATGACCCGATCCGGCACGGAAGGCCCTTTGATTAAACGGTATAAGAATCCAATCATGGAAAGCGAAACACCGAGCAACGCGATTTTAAGCATTAGATCGAACATTATTTGCCCACCTCCATAATCGCTTTTTCAAATGTATTTTTAATGCTGTCAACAGCCTCTTCCTTGTCGGCAATATCCATCGCGTGGATATAAAGAATCCGATTATCTTCCGATACTTCAACGACAAGTGTTCCTGGTGTCAGTGTAATTAAATTCGATAGTATCGTAATTTCCCAATCCTTGGTCAGCACGGTTTCAAATGCGAATATGCCAGGCCTCATATCCAGACTCGGTTTAAGCACGGCCTTAAGGACGCTAATGTTGGAAAGTATGAGTTCCCTTGCGAATATGAGCAGCAATAGAACGACGGCATTCACCCTTTTCAAGTAAAAACGATCATTGAAAAAATGACGGAAGACGAACATGATGCCGAGCCCCAATATATATCCGATGATAAAAGTGCTCCCGTTAAACTCATTTTTCAAAAACATCCAGATAACCGCAAGGAACACATTCAGTAAAATTTGGAATGACATCAGGCACTACTCCTTTAAAACCGCTTTGTTATAAATTTCGGGATTCATTAATGCATCTACAGCTTGTGTAATGAATGGGTAAATCGATTCTGTTCCTACTCCGAATAAAATGGAAATGATCACGAGGAGGGCAGCAGGAACCAGCATTTTATTCACCGTTTCATTAGGTAAGGCATAATCAGCTTTTGGTGTTCCCCAAAAGCCATTCATGAATATTTTCATGACGGAATATAGGACCATCAAGCTTGAAAGCAAGACAACGGCCATTCCGAAGTAGGCTCCTTTTTCTGCAGCTCCTTGAAGAATCAGGAGCTTGCCGGCAAAACCGCTGAACGGGGGAATCCCCGCCAATGATATGGCAGCTATGAAGAAGGTCCATGCAACGGCCGGATATTGCTTGATCAAGCCGCCCATGTCCCGCAAATCATCCGATCCGCTGATTTTGATCATGATGCCAACGAGCAGGAAGAGTGCAGCCTTGATGAGCATGTCATGAATGATATAGAGAATGGACCCCGATAAGCCCTGTTCATTCATGATGGAGATTCCGAATAGGATAACCCCGACGGCGATGATGATATTGTAAATGATGATTTTTTTAACATCCCAATAGGCTATCGCACCAATGACACCGATGATGATAGTCAAGATTGCAAGTATCGCAAGGAAAGTATGGGTGAAATCCTGGTCATGATAAAACATGAGTGTATAAGTCCTGAAAATGGAATATATCCCGACCTTTGTCAGCAATGCCCCGAATAGAGCCATCACTGGAATGGGCGGAGCATAATAGGACCCTGGCAGCCATTGGAAGAGCGGGAAAATGGCTCCCTTCAAACCGAATACGATCAGAAATCCAATCGCTATTACCGAGATGATTCCAGGTTGGTTGACTTCCGTTATCCTTTGGCTGATGTCCGCCATGTTCAATGTTCCTAGAACTGAATAAAGATACGCCACCATGATGACGAAAAAGGAAGAGGAAAGCACATTGACGATAATATACTTCAATGATTCCCTCAGTTGGATTTTCGTCCCTCCCAGTACCAGCAGCACGTAGGAAGCCATCAGCATGACTTCGAAGAATACGAATAGATTGAAAAGATCCCCCGTAAGGAAAGCACCGTTTACTCCAATCAGCAAAAATTGAAATACAGGATAATAATAATGTCTTTCACGTTCTTCCCCTATGGAGTAAAACGAGTAAAGCAGTATAGCCAATCCAATGACATTCGTGGTCAGTACCAGCAGCGAAGAAAGCATATCTGCGACGATCACGATCCCGAATGGCGCCTCCCAGCTGCCGACACCTAAAGTCAAGATCCCTTGAGTATGGACCGTAAACACTAGATAAAGGGAAATTACAATTCCGATAAGAGAGGAAGTAAGGGATATCCCTCTTTGCAGCTTGACTTTTTTTGCAAAGAAAATGAGCAGGATGCCTGTAAAAAGCGGCCATAAAACAGGCATGAAAGTAAGATTATTCATTCGTCTCAGTACCTCTCATTTCTTCCATGTCATCCGTACCAAGTTCCTGGTAGGTCCGATAAGCGAGTACCAGCAGAAATGATGTGACTCCGAAACTGATGACGATCGCCGTCAAGATAAGTGCTTGCGGAAGCGGATCGACATAAGATGCTGCTTTATCACTTAGCAATGGAACGGAATCGCCTTTCAAACCGCCCATCGTCAAAATCAAAAGGTGGGCGCCGTGACTGAGCAGCCCTGTACCGATTATGATTCTTAAAATGCTTTTTGAAAGCATTAAATAGGTCGCACACATAAATAGTATTCCAATCACAATGGCCATTAAAAGTTCCATTATTCACTCTCCCCTATCGTTTGAATAATGGTCATCGTTACACCAACAACCACAAGATAAACACCCAGATCAAAAAGTACCGCAGTATGAAGCGAGATGTGCCCAAGAAGCGGTAAATCAACATATTGATAAACATGTGTCATGAGGGGCACCCCGAAAAATAGCCCGCCGGCTACGGTCAGGCTTGATATGAACAAGCCTGACCCGATCATTAATTTATAGTCAATCGGCAGGATGCCGGTGACGGTTTTAATGTCGAAAGCGAGCAACAGCAGGACAATGGCGGCCGAAGTCATTAAACCGCCGACAAACCCGCCTCCTGGCGAATAATGCCCTCCTAAAAAGATGGCTACCGCAAACAGCAAGATAACAAAGGCGGCGACTTTCGTAACCGTTTGGAGAATCAGGTCATTTTGCTTCATGATTTATCTTTTCCCCCTGTCAAACGCAATTTGATCATCGCGAATATTCCGAGTGCAGCGATGGAAAGGACACTGATTTCAAACATCGTATCAAGTCCGCGGAAGTCAACAAGAATGACATTTACGACGTTTTTCCCGCCTGCTTCCTTATAAGCATTTTCAAGATAGTAATTGGATATGGAATCAAATAGTTTATTGCTATGTGCCGATAAGGCAATCAATGTCACGATGACTCCTACACCAATGGATATCAGGGCATTATTCAACTTGAATGTCATCCGTTCTTCCTTTCTGCTTGCCATTAACGGAAGGTGGAAGAAACAGAGCAAAAACAGCGCTACCGAAATCGTTTCGATGACTAGTTGAGTCAGGGCTAAGTCCGGTGCCCGCAGCAAAACGAAAAATAAGGAAATCGTATAACCGACGGCTCCTAAGATGATAATGGAAGTTAAACGGGATCTTGCAAACAGAATGGCGATCGAGCCAATCACGATGATCGCAGCCAATACCAATTCATATATGCCGATCGGGGCAAAATTCCCTGTATCCAATTTAAATGCATCCTTCCAATAGAGCGTAAAGCCCAAGGAAAGAATGAAGAAAAGGAAGATTGAAAGCAGATACGTCCGAATCGAACCTGTCATTAATACTTTCATGACGGAGGAAGCTGAGCGTTCGAGCCCTCTTACCCCGTTATCATACAAAGCATTCAGGGATATACGTTCAGGAATCCACTGAGTGATCTTCTGCCACTTCGGAAGCATCTTGTATAAAAGAATTCCAAATGCTATGATGCCGATGGTCATCCATACTTCAGGTTGGAATCCATGCCAGAAGGTGATATGGACTTGGAAATCCGGATCCACCAAGCTTGGCTGTATGCCGGCTACCGCAGGTTTAATGATCGACGAAGATAGCAAGTTTGGAAAAATACCGAAAACGATGACCAACGAAGCAAGGATGATCGGAGAAATTAACATTCCGATCGGTGCTTCATGGGGCTTCTTGTCCAATAGGTGTAACTGAAGTTTGCCTGTAAAGGGTTTGAGCACGACGATCATGCTATAAATAAACGTGAATACACTGGCAACCCATGCCAGCACAGGGAACAGCACGCCCCATGTCTCCATATTGAAGATATTCAGTTTCAGTACATCCACCATGCTGGCCAAGAACATTTCTTTACTTAAAAAACCATTGAAGGGCGGAAGGCCGGCCATTGAAAAAGCACCTATTACGGCGACGGTGAAAGTAATCGGCATCAACTGCATCAATCCGCCAAGCTTTCTGATATCGCGCGTACCAGTTTCATGATCAATGATGCCTGCAACCATGAAAAGGCTGCCTTTAAAGGTCGCATGATTAATCAAGTGGAATACTGCTGCAACCGTGGCTGCCAAGTATATATTTTCCCCCAACGCTTCATAGTGGAGTGCCGCCGCACCAAGTCCCAAAAGCGACATGATCAATCCGAGCTGACTGATGGTGGAAAAAGCGAGAATCCCCTTCAAATCAGTCTGCTTGATTGCAGAGAATGAGCCCCAGAACAGGGTGATCAATCCGACGATTGAAACGAGCCAGAACCATAATCCTGATTCCGCAAAAACAGGGCTTAATCGGGCAACCAAATAAATACCAGCCTTGACCATTGTGGCGGAATGAAGGTAAGCACTGACGGGTGTAGGGGCTTCCATCGCATCAGGAAGCCAGATATGGAACGGGAACTGTGCGGATTTAGTGAACGCACCAAGCAGCACAAGCAAAAGTGCAGGAATGAAGAGCGAGTGGTCCATAAGTTCCCCGCTTTGGGCAATCAATTCACGTATGCTGAATGTGTTCCCCATAATGGAAAGGAGAATGATGCCCCCAAGCATGCTTAAGCCTCCAAGCACAGTGATCAGCAGGGATTTCTGTGCTCCATAACGTGAACGCTCCCTTTCATTCCAATATCCTATCAATAGAAAAGATGATAAACTCGTGAATTCCCAAAACGAATAAAGGACAATTAGATTATCGGATAGGACGACACCAAGCATCGCTCCCATGAATAGTAAAAGGAAGACGTAAAATTGGTTCAGCCTTTCTTTCTCTTTCGATAAATAGAAAATTGAATACAGAACGACGAGTGAACCTATACCTGTAATGAGCAAGGCGAACAAAAGCCCCAGTCCATCGACATAGAAATCAATATGAATTCCGAGAGAAGGAATCCATGTTGCCCTTTCCGTAATGATATCCCCTTGTTTGGTCAAGGAAATGATCCTTGAAAAATAGGTGAAAAGGATAATCGGTAAAATCAATACAAACCATCCTGTATGTATTTGTCGAAATAGTTTGTACAATATTGGTACAATAAGTGCTAATAGAAACGGTGATAATACCGCCCAATGAAGTAAAGACATAAACTCCCCCCTTTTTTAAACGAAGTCAGTCGTCTTATTATGCATTTTTCGCGCAATCCTAGACGTTAGGAAATCTTCGTTGAATATGTATTTTTTTATCGAATACTTGTCTCGCTTAAAAGTATAACGCAATTTATGTGGGTTTGCATGGCTTTAAAAACGGTGAAGGCCAACTTGAATGATGTTTATATATAGGTAGAAAAGTAGGGGGAAACGTCCTGAAAAAATTATTAAAAAAAGTTTTTCAAGGGTGAATTAGAGTATCCATTGTGGAATGGTGGATTATCTTGCATTGCATTGTATAGGATAAAAGACCCGTGGATGGAGAAATCATGAAAAACACATATGTACTTAGCTATTTACCAATCATTCCAATCCTATTATTCAGCCTCTCCTTTTCCATTTATGGGAAATGCAAATGCTCAAGTTATTTGGAAATTCGGGAATCTGCCAAGGGATGCTGGAGTTTTTTTCTGAAACCGGCATCAAGCTGGCGCTGCTGATCGTATTGCTCCTATTATTCTTCATGGTTTTTACCGTATTGAAGCTGATCTCTGATACGATATTGGAGCTTTCTTTATTATTATTTTCCAAGGGATCCGGAGGGTAAAGCCCTGAAAAGTGTAAGTAAGGGATCTGTCATATATGTGATTGGCAGTGCCTGTTCATTGTTAAGTGAGCTGCAATAGCTTGCTCCGCTAATGGGCTGATCAAGGTCAGCATCCCTTTCTTCTAATAGGGGGCATAATCGAGTAGCGGCTTAATGGCTGACCCTGGCTGACTATAACTTTGGTATGCCCGATTGAAAGAATTTTTTTTATAATCTTTTCCCCCAATCAAAGAGACAAGCTCGTGCGTATGATGCTGTATAACCACTAAAGCTCCCTCGATATCATTGACACCGATTTTTGATTGTACAGCAGTCTTTGACTGTGTTTGCAGCTTAGTATCGAGTGCGGTATGTGGTTACACCGGAATTCAAAAGCTTTTCGACCTTTTTATCCAGCTCAGCTTCCTCCTTCTTACGTATAGCTACATCAGGCGTTTGCAGAGATTTGTCGAGACCTTCAGAGGATGCCACCAGGTTTTTCAATTCCTGGTGAACATCCGTCACGTAATCGGGTTATAAGTCGACCGGGCTGGACAAGTCTAATTTAATCGTACTTTTGATAAGCTTTTCGTACTCGGCCTGTTCTAAATCACCTTCGGCCACCATTTGTTTCAGTAATCTCTCCTGACGCTCTTTCGTCGCATCGAAATGTTTAAGAGGATTATAGTATTCCGGATTTTTAGGGATTGAGGCCAGGAAGGCAAGTTCTGCATTGGATAACTCTCCAGTCGGTTTACTGAAATATATGGCATTCAAATACAGCTCCATGATTTCCGGTTTTGATTTTTTTCACTCATCTGATAGGCGTAAATGAGTTCACTGGGTTTTCGGTTATACGTCCTATCATGTAAGAGATGAACATTCCTGGCCAGTTGCTGGGTAATGGTACTGCCGCCTTGTTCGATTGTTTTATTTTGTGAATGGATAAGAAGCGCCCTGCTTATGCCGGATAGGTCAACGCCTGCATGATCATAAAATTTCTGATCCTCTGTAACGATGAACGGATTTCCAGGAAAAGGGGGATGTCTTCAAGTTTTAGGTAAGTCCGTTTCTCACCAGTGGAAATTTAACTGATGACCTTTCCATTTGCGGACATCATGTAACTATTCATTCTATCGATTCAATGGGAATTCGCTTGTCGAGTACATGATAGGGAGATTGCGCTAAGGATCACTCCTGATAGGAAAGGAAAATGAAAAGGATCAATACCGGAACTAAGAGGAAAATCGTGATATAACCAAGATACGTGCGCATAGTTCAACTTCCTACCTAATATATTTTTAGTATGTCCTTGGATTGAAGGGATGAAAAATGGTACTTTTGGTCCATTCATCCATCCAAATAGGGTAGACAATAAATGATTTTGGGTAAATTAGGTATGACGGCCAGGAGCCGTATCCGAATGGTGTGTAACGATCCTAAGAAAAAAACTTTCTAAATCTTCTGTTATAATATTCTCGTGAGAAAAAACCACTTTTGTTTATATGTTGATGTCAGGAATATAAAGGGGGTCATAAAAATGGAGGAACAACAGCAATATGTATTCATTGATTTTGAATTTACGATGCCGGAAGGAAAAGCCAATCCAGTAGGGTTTTATCCGGAAATCATTGAGGTTGGTTTAGTCACCGTCATTAATGAGACCATTCAGGAACAATTCTCATCTTTTGTTAACCCATTGAAATTTCCGGTTTTAACGGGAAGATGCAAGAAGTTCTTGAACATTACCCAGGATCAAGTGGACCGGGGGATTTCATTTGAAGAGCTGGTTACTTTATTGAAGAAAATAGATGAGCAGCACCCGACGACGATTGTTACCTGGGGAAATATGGACATGAAGGTGCTTCGCCAGAGCTGTCAGAAAGCAGGATTGGATTTCCCTTTTTCAGGGAAACAAATTGATCTTTGCCTGGAGTATAAACGCTTTTTCGGGGATCAAAATCAAACCGGACTTTGGAAAGCTGTACAGGCCTATGGCAAAGAAGGGACAGGCAAGCATCACAGGGCGCTGGATGATGCGATTACGACATATAATATCTTTAAGTTAGTAGAGAAAGATAAAAGTTATATGAAAAATCATGAACCGACGACAATTGGCGATCGCATTGATTTATCAAAGGTATTGAATCATTTAGCGTTATAAAAGCCAAATCATTTACTACTGATTTGGCTTTTATCATGCTTTATTTGAAATAATCTGCCGCTAGATCTTCAAGCAACTGTAAGCTTTTATCATTCCACTCTGTTTGTCCTTCGCTTAAAGTGCCTTTCATTTTCTCAACGGCTTCTCTTAAGGATTCCTTATACTCAGGAATCTCCTCATCAAAGTTCCTTACCATATTCTTTGGTACATTGGTTTGCTCCCGGAATGCTAGAGCACGCCGTTGATGGAACATCGACACTTCCGTTTGCTTCGGGTTATGAAGATCTCCCTGCATGGGATGCTTCAAGACAGCCAACACTTTAACAAGATATGCAGCAGGTCTGATATCGGTGACTTCCCCGATGTATTTTCCAGTTTTATATATGGCGGTAACCTTATCGCCGATTTTAAAATCCTGTTCTGACATTTCCCTACCACCTTTCTTTTAACTTCCTTCATGATACAAAAGAACAACGATTTTTCACAGCGAATTTGTTCAATTTCGTAAAGATGCTTTTTTTATGAAAATCGTGTAAAGTGTAAAAATGAAGATGGAAAATGGTGTTTCATGCCATTTTTATTTTAAAAAGAAAGAGGTTATGTACAATGACAAACTTTCCACAATTAACAAGTGAAGTTTTGGAAAATGAAAAAGCGGTCATCATGCAAACGACGATGGGCGATATTAAAATTAAACTATTCCCGGAACTGGCTCCAAAGACAGTGGAAAATTTCTTGACACATGCTGAAAATGGTTACTACGAAGGAATCATCTTCCACCGTGTCATCAAGGATTTCATGCTTCAAGGCGGAGATCCGACAGGGACTGGAATGGGTGGAAAAAGTATCTGGGGAACTCCATTTGAGGACGAGTTCTCCATGCAATTATTCAATTTGCGTGGAGCTCTTTCCATGGCAAATGCAGGCCCGGGAACAAACGGGAGCCAATTCTTCGTCGTACAAGCCCAGCATGTGGACAGCAGGATGAGTGAGCAAATGAAGCAAGCCGGTTATCCGGAAGAAATCATCAGTGCTTATATGGAACAAGGAGGCACACCATGGCTGGATCATAAACACTCTGTTTTCGGACAAGTGGTCGAAGGCATGGACGTTGTTGATACGATTGCTAACGTAGAGACAGTTGCGGGAGACAAGCCAGCAGTGGACGTTGTCATTAAAGGGATCACCATTTTATAAATAAAAGAGAAGCGAGGGGCTTAGTGCCTCTCGTTTTTTTAGATTTTAGTGGATTAGGCCCACTAGTGGATTGTTCTGGTAATTGATATAATGGGATAATGCAGTTTAATTCCCTATCAGGAAGGATGTATCGGATGGACTTTCTCAATCATGCTTTACTAGGTTTGTTTCTTTACTTTCCAGAAGACAAGACTGAATATATCTCGGCTGGTATAACTTGCTTCATTTTTTTAGTGGCAGCCGTTTTTACGATGAGGGCAATTATAAGATATTCAAAGAAGGAAGAAATGAAAACCAAGCAATTCGAAGATGAGGTCACCAAAAGGAACCAGCGTATAAAGGATGATACTATTTCTTGATCCCGGAAGATGCCGTGCATCGCGAGCCCCGTTTTTTGATATTGATCATCTGAATATGATTGGTATTATGTTTTGTTAGAAGGTCGTAAAGAATAAAATGTTCCCTTATCAGCATAAGCATTTTATACTATAAGCATAGAGATAGAAATTTTGGGGGCGTAATTGGTTATGCAAATCGTAGCGAAAAGAATGATTGCGGCAGATACGGTTAAGGATTTTTTCATTCAGCACTGGGAGACGACTCAAGTCGTTTTTTCAAGAGGTTTGTTTCATTATGCGGAACTTGAGGGTTTTGGGGTGATGGACGAGAATGAAAAAATCACGGGGTTGGGAACATACAAATTCTCCGACCATGTATGTCAGATCATCTCTTTGAATAGTGAGCATGAGAATCAAGGTGTGGGCTCATCATTGCTTTATGTGATGGAGAATATCGCAAAGGAAAAAAATTGCCATACTATTAAAGCGATTACAACGAACGATAATTTACAGGCATTGAAGTTTTTTCAAAAGCGTGGTTATGTCATTTCGGAAATCGTTAAAAATGCCGTTGAAGAATCACGGAAAATCAAGCCTGAAATACCATTTTACAGTTTTGATGGAATTCCGATCAGAGACGAGATTATACTGGAGAAATACTTATAATAAGGTGAAATTCACCTGGATTTTGATAGGGGGAATAGGAATGTTTAAGAAAATGGCGGCTGATGCCCTTGGCCTTAGTGATATTGGAAGTGTGATTAGTCCTGCAGATTATGACAAGGTGGATGCAGATGACTATATCATGCATGAAGATGGGGAAAAAATTTATTTCCTGATTAAATCGAAAACCGATGAGTACTGTTTCACGAATCAAGCGTTCATACATTTGGACGGCACAAGTGCCATAAGCAAAAAGCGTACACTTACAAGATATAGCTACAGCCAGTATAATATTTCCAACGCCACGCTTGAAACCGCAGGGACCGTGGATTTGGATGCTGAAATTAAATTTTCGATCGGTGGTGCAAAGACCTTCTCCATTGATGTCCATAAGAAATTCATTGAAGAATTAAAAGACTTGTTCAAATCACTCGTGAAAATCTCGGAAATTTGCCATGAGAATGAGTATGCCCTTCAATATGCCCAGCAAAGCGTAAACCTTGCTTCTAGCACTTTGAACCAGGTTCGCACTGATGGAAGCCAAATGGCTGCAAGTTTCAAGGAAATTAATTCTGCAGCTTTCGAATGGTTGATGGACAGCCGGAAAAAGTACCATGTTAAAGATTTTGGCTTTGTTTTTGAGAAATATATCAATAATTAAAAAAGGAGGCGAACACAGAATGTTGTGTCCGCCTTCTTTTTTAATTGTTCAAATCACTCAAGCCAGGGCTATGTTCATTTGGCATATCCGGCATTTCAGGGACAGGGAATCCTTTCGGCGGATCGGTAACGGCGAGGTTTCCGCCATTTCGGCTCGGTGTCTCCCCTTGGAAAATTTCGCTGATTTGAGTTTGATCCATCCTGAAATTGAATTGGGCATTATGATAGCCTAAATCCACATATTTGCGGCATTCAGGATATTTGTTCAGATCATAATTAGGGATAGGGAAGATTTTCCCCCAGTTGACCCCGAGTGTTTCCAATGCCTTGGCAAATGCATTTTGATGGGCATTGTCGCGGATCATTAAAAATGCCAGTGTTTCACGCATTGATTTATTGGAACTCATTTCATAAATCCTCGATTTTTGCAGGACACCCGTGGATTCGAGGATGACATTATTCAAAAGGTTCGCCACAAGATTACCGTGATCATAAACCCATGATCCATTCCATGGATTGCCGCCAGCATCGACGGGCAGGGACGCTTTCGCACCGATGATGAAATGATGGGGGTTTGCACCGCCTTTGATGACATCATCCAATGGGGCGCCATCGAGACTGGAATTTCCGGGCATATCACCACCAGCGCCATTCAGAAGCTGGTTGATGGTTGATTGGACAAGTTCAACATGGCTTAGTTCCTCTAAGAAAACACCACGGATTAAATCACGATATTGTTTAGCTTTGCCGCGGAAGTTGGCACTTTGGAAAGAATATTGCATCATCGTCCGCATTTCACCGAATTGCCCTCCAAGCGTTTCCTGAAGTACTTTTGCTGCATTCGGGTCAGGCTTATCCGGAACGATCATATTGATTAAATCTTCTTTATAGAAATACAAATGGACGCCCTCCTTAAATTAAATATTTCTAAGTTAGCTTCTGTTAACAGAATTAAATTATTCCTAAGGTAAAAAGTACCTTTATGGAATGACGGGAAGAGAGAAATACTAGAGGGAAGAACGATTTTGAAAGGATGTTGCACATGCTATCCAATCAGCAGCTTAAAGAATTTCAACAGCAATTGCAGCAAACGAAGCAAGAGTTGAAAGAGCGATTAAATGATCAAGGCGACCACGATTTAAGAAGAAGCATGGAGGATTCGACAGGTGAATTATCGAATTACGATAATCATCCCGGCGATCAAGGAACCGAGTTATATGAACGGGAAAAGGATTTGGCCCTTTCCGAGCATGATCGGGATGAAATAAGGGATATTGAACGGGCGCTTTCTGCCATCGAGGCAGGTGAGTATGGAAAATGCGAAGTTTGTTCAAAGGAAATACCTCTTGAACGTTTGAAAGCCGTCCCTACTACGACTTATTGTGTCGAGCATACCCCATCACAGGAAACTTCGGACAATCGGCCGGTGGAGGAGGAAGTGCTGGGACCCCCATTTGGAAAGTTTGATTATGATGACCGGCACGAATCGGTTGCATACGATGCGGAAGATTCTTGGCAGGATGTTGCCAGTTATGGAACATCTGAATCACCTTCCGATTTTGTAAATCCGCCAAACGAATACGAAGATATGTATGTCGAGTCCGAGGAAAATATCGGATATGTCGAGGATTATGAAAATTTCGTTGGTGTGGATATATACGGTAAAGAGATAACGATTTATCCGAACTCCCAATATGAAGAATTGAAGGAAGAACTTTTTGAAGAAAATATTCAAACCTCGTTTGGGGATTTACCTCGATATGAGCATGATCCTTATGTGGATGAAGAGAAAGATTGAAAAAGAAGAACCAGGATTCTAAACCTGGTTCTTCTTTTTATTTATAAAAAAGCCAATTTCAAACGGTTTAGCCCTTCCATCAGGACGCTGCGAGAACAACCGAGATTCATTCGAACGAAACCTTCTCCGCCAGGTCCATATTTTGAACCAGGCTCCAATGCGAGCTTCCCTTGATGGATCAGTCGATCCTTAATTTCCTTGTCGGTCAATCCAAGATCACGGCAGTCAATCCATAAAAGGTAAGAGGCTTCCGGATGCATGACATGCAGTGAAGGAATTTCAGCAGCAATGAATTCCTCTGCCACTTTTATATTCTCCTCAATGTAGCCAATCATGTCTTCAAGCCATTCCAAGCCCTCCCGATACGCGGCTTCCATCGCTGTTAAGGCAAAGATGTTAAGACCATGGAAGGCCAGTTTCGTTTGCGCCTTTTGCAATTGCTTCTGTAATTTTTCATTACTGGCGATCAGGAATGAAGCCTGAAGGCCGGCAATATTGAATGTTTTGCTTGGCGCCATCAATGTAACGGTTATGTCCGCTAATTTTTCTGAAAGCGAGCCGATCGGATAATGCCTTGATGTTGTATGGAATAAGTCAGCATGTATCTCATCACTGACGATAACTACATCATATTTTTCACATAACTCCCCGATTCGTAAGAGTTCGTCCTTTGTCCAAACGCGTCCGCCAGGGTTATGCGGACTGCAAAAAAGGAATAGCTTCACTCCGCTTTTCAGCTTGTCCTCAAAATCGGTGAAATCAATCTCAAAGCGGTCCTTTTCCATGATAAGGGGACTATTGACCACTTCCCGGTCATTATTTTTGATCATATCAAAAAATGGGGTATAGACGGGAGATTGTAACAATATTTTATCGCCCGGGTTCGTGAATGCTTGGATCGTTGTACCGATTGCTGATACGACACCGGAGCTGAATGAGATCCACTCTTTATCGATTTGCCAGGAGTGCCGGTCTCTAAGCCAGTTTTGAATTTCGGTGAAAACCGTTTCAGAAGGGACGGTATAACCGAAAATCGGATGATTCAAGCGTTCCATCAATGCCTTTTGAATGCCCTCTGGAGATGGGAAATCCATATCGGCAACCCACATTGGCAGAACATCCTCGCGCCCGTACAATGATGTGAGCGAGTTTTTATCCCATTTTGCAGACCCTGAATTTTCCCTGTTTATTTGTTCTTCAAATATTGACTTGTTCAAAATATCCACCACCGAATAAAAATTTGTCGTCTTCGCGATAAGCCTGTTGTTATGATACTATGATATCATGTTCTTTGAAAATATTGAGCAGGTGATGATTATATGGATACACAGCAAATGAATATAGCGCTGGTTGCCGTTTTGCAAGAATGGGATCCATTCAAGATAGGATGGGATTTATATGAGCCGGAAATTGCAGATACCGTCGTAGCAATCCGGGATATAGATGACCCAAAGGAACTGGCGGAAAAAATAAAATCCATTTACGAGTTCGCGTTCGATGAATCCGTTCAGATGGAAAAGTGCCTGGAAGTTGCACAAAAGCTGCTCATCATAAAAAATGATGCCAGCTGTTCGATCTAAAGGTGAAAAAGGGTGTACCCAGAAATCAGGGGCACCTTTTTTACGTTGGGGTGGCTACTCCAATAAACCCCTTAATTAATTGATAAACTTCTTCCGGTTTCTCCTCTGGAAGAAGATGCCCGGAATCTTCAATCACAACAAGCTCGGAATTAGGCAGGTCTTCATGGAGCCTTTGGCCAATATTCAATGGCACCACTCTATCATGCCTCCCCCAAATAAGCAGGCATGGTGTATGAATATCACTAAGGTCCTCCTTCAACAAATCGACTTCCTTATCCCGAAGCATCCTCCCCAATGCCCGGAAAATATCATGCTTCTTTATGAATGGCCCTAGATATCCCTGCCGCATTTCATCGTCAATCATGGCCGGGTCATGGACGACATTTTTCAAGTTCTTTTCGATACCTGATTTTTGTAGATACCGCTTTATCCCGAATGAAAAGAAAGGCAGGTAACTGACCATCTTCATTTTTTCCGAATAACCGGGCTGATAGCCTGAACCGGCAAGAAGAATGGCATGGTCGACAAGATCAGGATATGATTTGATGAGCTGCAGGGAAATCTGCCCGCCCATGGAATGGCCGATGGTACTGAATTTCCTGATGCCTTTTCCCTCTAAGAACATAACGACGGATTTAGCGATGTTCCGGAATGAATATGTATATCGATAATCTTTTCCGCTTTGCCCGAATGGCGGGAGGTCTATGGAGATCACATTGTATTCCTTGATTAAATAGGGCACTAATTTACGGAAACTGAAGCTCGATGACAAAAATCCATGAAGCAGGACAAGGGTGGGGAGGGAATCATCGATACGGTCATATTCAAAATAGATTTCCATATTACCCACCCGTTCGACACCTTTGATTGTATGACTTTCCATAAAAGCTCCTCCTCCGTTATTGGTCAATGATAAAAATCCATGTTACCCTGAATATTCCAAAAAAGGTCCTTTAATACTGTTGCATAACAGTAATTGTAATAATAACGATGAAAAAAGACAATTACTATAACAGGTCACCAATCAATTTTGATATAATAGTGTAAGTTTATCCTGACAGAATAGGACTTATTAAATTATATTGTCATATAGGTTTTTAAAAAAGTCTAATAAGGTAATTCGTGAGACTATCTGCCAGCCAAACCATCACATCTAAATTAGTGAATTCCAAAAGGGGGGTTTTCCAATGCACTTGAATGAAGAGGAATTGGAAGTCTTGAGAATCATTGAAAATAACAGCCGGATTGATCAGAAGGATTTGGCTAAAATGACCGATCAATCAGAATCGGACATTGAAATAACATTGAAGAAATTAGAAGATATGCGGGTCATTGTACGTTACTTAACAGTCATTAACTGGGCTAAAGTGGATGAATACCATGGTGTCACAGCGATGATCGATGTAAAAGTCACTCCAAAACGCGGCGTCGGTTTCGATGATGTTGCAAAAAGGATTTACAAATTCAAAGAAGTCGAGTCCGTTTATTTAATGTCTGGGGCTTATGATCTTTCAGTCATTGTCGAAGGACGTTCGATGAACGAAGTGGCAAGCTTTGTTTCGGAAAAACTTTCGACACTGGATTCCGTCATTTCTACGACGACTCACTTCATAATGAAAAAATACAAGCATGATGGCACCATTTTTGATCAAACTGAAGAAGATAAGCGGATAGTGGTGTCACCATGATTAAAACGAGTTATGTTTCAAAAACGATTGCAGAGCTTAAACCATCTGGCATCCGCCGCTTTTTCGACTTGGCAGCCAATTTGGAAGGGGTCGTCTCGCTTGGTGTAGGTGAACCGGATTTCGTTACATCTTGGGCAGTAAGGGAAGCGGCGATCAACTCCCTGGAGGAAGGGTATACCTCTTATACGGCCAATGCCGGATTATTTGAATTAAGGTCGGAAATAAGCAGGTATATGGAGAAGCAGTTCCATGTTTCGTATAGACCTGAGGATCAAATCATTGTCACGGTCGGAGCAAGCCAGGCCCTCGATATTGCCCTGAGGACCATCTTGAATCCAGGTGAAGAAGTCATTGTCGTCGAACCTTGTTTCGTCGCCTATGCACCGCTTGTGACCATGGCAGGGGGAATACCGGTCACGGTCCAAACATCCAAGGAAGATGATTTTAAGTTGACTCCCCAACAACTCGAAGCGGCGATCACGCCTAAAACGAAGGCCGTTTTAATCTGTTCACCGAATAACCCGACGGGAACCCAGCTTGGGCAGGAAGAATTAGTAATGCTTGCTGACATCGTTAAAAAGCATGACTTGCTGGTGATTTCCGATGAAATCTATGCCGAACTTGCTTATGATGAGGAATTCACTTCTTTTGCTGCCATTGACGGCATGCTTGAGCGGACAATTGTCATCAATGGGTTTTCGAAAGGGTTTGCGATGACTGGATGGCGTCTTGGGTTCGTTTGTGCACCTAAGGAAATTTCCGAAGCGATGCTTAAGATTCATCAATATGCGATGATGTGTGCGCCGACCGTTGCGCAGCATGCTGCATTGGAAGCGTTAAAGAACGGTATGCAGGATGTGGAAGAAATGCGTCGGAGTTACCGGAGAAGACGAAATTATATCGTGAAATCATTTAATGAGATAGGTCTTGATTGCCATAATCCTGGCGGTGCTTTTTATGCTTTTCCATCAATCGAGAGAACGGGGATGACTTCGATGGAATTTGCTGAAAAACTTCTGACGGAAGAACTTGTAGCCGTTGTACCGGGTGATGTGTTCGGGGAAAGCGGTGAAGGTCATATCCGCTGTTCCTATGCATCCTCCATGGAACAGCTTCAAGAAGCGCTTAAAAGGATGGAACGTTTCATGAAGAATCATTGCCAATAAAAGCAAAAAAATAGGGATCCGGCCGTTTTAAGCAGCCGGATCCCTTTCCATAGGGGGAATTAGAAAAAAGAGTTAATCTAATGGATTAACATAGAAAGTGTTAATCATAGTATATCCAGTACCCTGAAAAAAAATACATATACTATGACCAATTTTTTGAATTAAGCTTGTGTATTATATAAAGTATGCATAACATTCAGAATTTGTTCTTCGCTAAAGTCCTTAGCTGTTCTTAGAATGAGCTCCGCTTTTTTGGTTCCGATTTCTTCAATCAGTTTTTTTATGTCCTCGTCAATACCAGAGGCGTTACCGGTTTGGGCATCCTTCAGGAATTCTGAAGCCGGAATGTCAAGAACGGTGGAAAGCCGTAAAATGGTTTGTGTATCAGGAACCGATTCACCCGATTCATACTTTTCAATTTTCTTCGTGCCGATTCGTAATTTCAAAGCCAGTTCCTGTTGAGTAAGGTTGTGATCTTCTCGGTATTGCCGGATATTCTTCGCGATATTTGACATAGTCAGACACTCCTTTTTCAGGAAATATATTTTCTTTATGTAATTATTTTACCATATTATTACTTGAGGTAAGGAGCTTAATATGTAGGTTTTGTGAAAAAAAGGCCGCATCGAGAAATATCGAAACGGCACCTTGAGTGTTAAATGAGATTAGTTGACTTAAGGAATACGAGTATGATCATGATCGGCACGATGTAGCGAATCAGGAAGTACCAAAGTTTAAAAATTGATCGGCCGGAATCAGCGCCAGATTCGAACTCCTTTTGTACCTCGATCCTTTTCATTTGATAGCCGATGAAAAGGGATATGAACAAGGCGCCGACTGGCAGCGCGATATTGCTTGTCAGATAATCAGCGAAATCGAATATGGATAAATTGAAAATCTTCACATCCGAAAGCACCCCGAAGGATAATGCGCTTGGAATCCCAATCAGGAAAACGGTGATACCAGCTATCCAAGAAGCCTTCTTACGCTTTGCAGTATCCCCCTTGATCATGGCTGCAACGACGATTTCGAGAATGGAGAATGCCGTCGTAAGGGTGGCAAATAATAATAATATGAAGAAAATGAACATGAAGATCCCGCCAAGCGCCATTTCATTGAAGACGGCAGGCAATACGACAAATACTAGTCCAGGCCCGCTTGAAGGGCTGAAACCCAGTGCGAAAACAGCCGGGAAGATGACCAAACCTGCCAGCAAGGAAATGAAGATATTCAGTCCAACTACCGATAAGGCCGATTTTGTAATATCTTCTTTTTTACTTAAATAGGATGCGTAGGTTACCATCACGGATACACCGACACTTAGTGCAAAGAAGGATTGGCCCAGTGCCAATAGGATCGTTTCCCCCGTTAATGCGGAAAAGTCCGGTTTCAAGAAGAATTTAACACCTTCCATCGCTCCATCCAGAGTCAGGGATCGGATAAGAAGAATGATGAAAAGAATGAACAATGAAGGCATCATATATTTATTAGCCTTTTCAATTCCCTTGGAAACGCCGCCTTGCACGACCCAAATGGTAAAGACCATGAATATTAATTGAGCGATAACCGTTTCATAAGGATTACTGATTACCTTATTGAAGAAGTTCCCATATTCTTCTTGCGTCAAGTTTGAGAGAGAACCTGTAAAGCTTCTTGCTAAATAAGAGATGATCCAGCCTCCAACAACACTGAAGAAGGAAAGAAGAATGATTGAAGCGACGACACCGCCATATCCAATCAATGCCCAAGGCTTTCCAGGGGCGATATGTTTATATGCGCTAATGGCATCTTTCTGTGCATTGCGGCCAATCGTGAATTCCGCTATTAATATCGGTGCCCCGATAAGCAGGGTGAATATAATGAAGAGCAGGAAGAAGACCCCTCCGCCATTTTCCCCAGTCATATATGGGAGCTTCCAGATGGCGCCCAATCCAATAGCGGATCCCGCGGCTGACAGGATGAACCCAAGTTTTGAAGTCCATTGATCTTGTTTTGACATGATGGAAAAACTCCTTTAGATGTAAAGAATATCTAGCTGTATATTACTTTTTTAAAACATTTTCTCATCTTACTATGATTACGGGGAATTGAATAGTGTTTTAATATTACAATCTTTAGAAAAATGAGTAAATATCTTAAGGGAAATAGAGGTTATTTGCAAATTTTTAGGTTAAGTTATATATAAAGATCTTATAATATTTATTATTTCCAAAAAACAAACATTTTTAATGAGTAAAATCCCAAAAAGTATGGTATACTTAACTTTGATTATTTTCCAATTATGTGATATAATTTTTTATTGCGTGAAAAGACGAAAAAATATATATAAAATAGGAGTGTTACCATGTCTGAAAAATTCGAAATTGGTGCGGTAGTTGCTGGTAAAGTTACTGGTATTCAACCATACGGTGCATTTGTTGCTCTAGATGAATCAACTCAAGGTTTAGTTCATATTTCTGAAATCACTCACGGCTTCGTTAAAGATATCAACGAACATTTAAAAGTGGGCGATGAAGTGAAAGTTAAAGTGCTTTCCATCGATTCAGCTGCTGGAAAAATCGGCTTATCGATCCGCGCTACAGAAGAAGCTCCTGAGCGTACTGAAGCTCCGAAAAAAGCTCCGAAAAAACGCCAAGCATCTGTTAAAGCGACATCTCACATCGAATCTACTGAAGGTTTCAACACATTGAAAGACAAACTTCAAGAGTGGATTGAACAATCTCAACGCGAAGACCTAATCAAAAAATAATTTTTTGGAACCGGCAGATCTTTTGATCAGTCGGTTTTTTTTGTCCATTTCATGGCCGGTAATGGGGCATTTGAAAGAAATAAAGCCGGGTCATGTGTTTATCCATGGTCCGGCTTTATTTTATAGATCATAAACAATGTCCATGTTCATGACATCAACGAGTAGGTTTAGTTTCAGGCGCTCTGGAAATTTCAGGACTCGGTTTAAAGAGAAGACCAAGATTAATGAGACCGGCAATTCCAACCAACCCATAAACGATACGGGCCAATCCAGCATCTTGCCCTCCGAAAATCGAAGCGACCAAGTCAAATTGGAAAAAACCTATTAAACCCCAGTTGATTGCCCCGATTATTGTAAGAACAAGTGCCGTTCTTTGTATTCCACTCATTGTACTGCCTCCTTTTTTTGAGAAAAATCAGTTCTTTACTTATCATGCTTTTTCATCATGTAAATATACATCACCACAAATGTTCCGGGCGGATATTTTGTATTTAAATGGAACATTGGTCATAATGAATAAAAGAAAAACTAACCATTGGCACTGTGGACAATTCAAAAACGGCGTCAATGTAGCATTAAAGGAGAGAGAGATCCATTGGAGAATTTCACTTATAAAAATCCTACTAAAGTAATTTTCGGGAAAGGTCAGCTTGAAAGCTTAAAAACTGAAATTCCTGCGTATGGCGATAAAGTTTTACTTGTATATGGTGGAGGAAGCATAAAGAAAAATGGCTTATATGAAAAAGTAATCAATACCTTGAAAGTGATCGATGCAGAGGTGCACGAACTTCCCGGGGTTGAACCGAATCCACGCATCTCAACAGTCCGAAAAGGTGTTGATCTTTGTAAAGAGCATGGTATCGACTTCGTCCTTGCTGTTGGAGGAGGGAGCGTTATAGATGCTACAAAGGCCATCGTTGCGGGTGCTAAATATGAGGGGGATCCATGGGATCTTGTCATTAAGAAGGCACCAGTCGAAGAGGCCCTTCCATTCGGAACGGTGCTGACTTTAGCTGCAACAGGCTCTGAGGCGAATTCCGGATCTGTCATAACAAACTGGGAAACGAAAGAGAAATATGGATGGGGCAGTCCATTGGTATTTCCGCAATTCTCCATTTTGGACCCTGAAAATACTTTTTCAGTACCAAAAGACCAGACGGTATACGGAATGGTCGATATGATGTCACATGTATTCGAAACGTACTTCCACCCGGAAACGCATGCGCCGCTGCAAGACCGTTTTTGTGAATCGCTGTTATCGACGGTGATTGAAACGGCACCAAAACTATTGGAAGACCTGGAGGACTATGAGCATCGGGCCACTATCCTGTATGCCGGAAACCTGGCCTTGAATGGGTCGCTTGGGGTTGGTTACCGCGGTGATTGGGCAACGCATAACATTGAACATGCCGTTTCAGCTGTTTATGACATCCCGCATGCAGGAGGGTTGGCCATCTTATTCCCGAATTGGATGAAGCATGTGCTCCATGAAAATGTCGCACGCTTTAAACAAGTTGCAGTCCGTGTATTCCATGTAGATCCGGAAGGTAAATCGGATGAGGAAGCGGCCCTTGAAGGCATTGAAAGACTTAGGTCATTTTGGAGCAGCTTAGGGGCGCCGACCAATCTTTCGGATTATGGCATCGATGACTCACAATTGGAAGTCATGGCTGATAAAGCGATGAGCAGAGGGGAATTTGGACGATTCAAAGTCCTTAACCGTGAAGATGTCCTTGCCATTTTACGGGCTTCCTTATAAACAAGTGATATGATCCGCTCTCCCGCCTTGCCAGGTGGGAGATTGCTTTATATGCATAATTCATCATTTACTTGATCGATTTCTTGATTATGAGAATTACATCAGATAAAGTGAAAGGGAAACTAAAGAATTCAAGGAGGAATTTGAATGGCCCATATTCGTTTCGATTATTCAAAAGCCCTGCCGTTTTTCGGGGAGCATGAAATTACCTATCTACAGGATGCTGTAAAAGTGGCACACCATTCCCTGCATGAGCAGACAGGGGCAGGCAATGAATATCTTGGCTGGCTTGATTTACCCGCCAATTATGATAAAGAAGAGTTTTCAAGAATCAAAAAAGCGGCCGCGAAAATAAAAGAAGATTCAGAAGTGCTGCTGGTTATCGGAATCGGTGGATCATATCTGGGAGCACGAGCAGCGGTTGAGATGCTTCAACATAGTTTTTATAACATTCTACCTTCGGATAAAAGGAAAGCACCGCAAATTTTATTTGTCGGTAATAATATAAGCTCTACATATATGCAGGACGTAATGGACCTATTGGAAAATAGGGATTTCTCGATCAACGTCATCTCTAAATCCGGTACGACCACTGAGCCTGCACTGGCCTTCAGGATTTTTAGGAAACTGCTTGAACAAAAATACGGCGTTGAAGAAGCCAAGAGCCGCATTTATGCTACGACTGATAAAGCGAAGGGCGCATTAAAAACGGTAGCAACGGAGGAAGGTTTCCAAACCTTCGTCATTCCCGATGATGTTGGCGGACGTTACTCGGTCTTAACGGCGGTAGGGCTGCTTCCGATTGCAGTCAGCGGGGCGGATATCGATCAAATCATGGAGGGAGCCGAGCGTGCTAGGGCCGACTTCAGTTCTTCCGAGCTAGGGGAGAATCAGGCATACCAATATGCGGCGGTTCGGAATATCCTTTACAATAAAGGGAAAACGATTGAAATGCTGATAAACTATGAGCCTGGACTCCAATACTTCTCTGAGTGGTGGAAACAATTATTTGGGGAAAGTGAAGGAAAGGATCAAAAAGGGATATTCCCTTCATCGGCTAACTTCTCGACGGACCTGCATTCATTAGGGCAGTATGTTCAGGAAGGACGGCGTGATCTTTTTGAAACGGTCATCAAAGTGGAAAAGGCCCGTCATGAAATCTTGATTGAAGAAGCGGCCAATGACTTGGATGGCCTGAATTACCTATCAGGTGAAACGGTGCAATTCGTGAATAATAAAGCATTTGAGGGTACGCTGTTAGCCCATACGGACGGCGGCGTTCCTAACCTGATCGTAACGGTTCCTCAGCTCGATGCTTATACTTTTGGCTACCTTGTATATTTCTTCGAGAAAGCTTGTGCAATGAGCGGATACTTACTTGGTGTAAATCCATTTGATCAGCCTGGAGTGGAAGCCTATAAGGTGAACATGTTTGCTCTTTTAGGCAAGCCGGGTTATGAAAAGAAAAAAGCGGAGCTCGAACAGCGCTTATAATAAAAGGCATCAAGCTGGAATGACATCCGGCTTGATGCCTTTTTTGTTGAAAGCCAAAGCAGTGCCATCAAGGAAACGATGGAAATTTCACAAAAGCGTAAGGCTGGCTTGGAAGCCAAATTCCTTATGCCAATCGAGGGAACAATGGAGTCATTCCAGGTTTTTTTTAAGGTACTTTGGTTAAGCTAATAGAAAATTAGCGAAAGAGGTTTTATACAATGATTAAAATTTCTTCTCAGTTGGAAGGGAAAACATTCGGTTTGTTCGATCTGGAGACGAAGTTAAAACCGGAAGGATATGTGATAGGCGGAGGATGGGATTATGACCACGGGTCTTTTGATTATAAGATTGATGACAGTGATGGCTACCAATTCTTGCGGGTCCCTTTCAAGGCTGTTGATGGTTCACTCGATATGGATGGGGTAATGGTCGAACTTTTACAACCGTTTTTGTTATCTCATAAGTACGAGGACGGGATTGACGATGAAGGAAATATCGGAAACCTCTCCGCTTCCTTCAATCAGTTTGCCGAGCCTGAGAATCCGGATGCCGAATTTCCGGAAAACTATATCTCATTAGGAAAAACGCTTGTCCGGGATTTGGAAAAGCTTTTATTACATTAATCTTCAATGATGAGCAGGGTGTCATCACGATGTATGATTACATCTCCAGGGGGCTTGATTAATGTCTTGCCTCCTGAAATGATGCCGACCAATAAAATGTCTTGATCGAATAGCTTAACGTTCAACTGTTTAAACGTCAACTCCACCCAGTCATCCTGGATGGGCAGCTGTTTGAGGCTCAATCCATTCCGCTCATTTTGTTCTCTGACTTCCGTAATGATCCCCTTCGATAAGCAATCCTGCATATATTCACTCGCGAATTTATTCGTTTCGACTATGCCGTCCGCCCCAGCACGTAACGCATTTTCCTTTTGTTCATGCGTCAATATTTCCACAAGACAATACACATGCGGATTCAGCCCTTTGACAGCCAGTAACGTTAAAATCGAGAACATATCCGTTTGCAGCTCGTCTTGCTTAAGGTCAGCCGTAATTAGAACGCGTATGGCTTGTTTTATATTAGCTTTTTGTAAAACGGAATCCAATGTAGCTTTTCCTTGTATAAAGTGGATATTCGTTCTTGGAAGCGGGTGCTTTTGCAGCGTATCATCGATAAGGACTATGGATTGATGATGTTTGCGATCATGAATGTTTTGGATGATTCTCTTGGAACGGCCATTCCAGCCTACAATGATGATATGACCGCTGCCGCCGAATACTTTCTTTCCTGTTAGAAATTGCTGTTCATTGGAAATGGAAATTTTAGCGATGTACGCAAAATAAGAGGTAATCAGGCCGGCGCCTGACAAAATGAGGACCATCCCAATGACTTTTCCAAGATTTGTAACGGGAGTGAAATCTCCGTAACCCACCGTTGACATAGTGACGATTGCCCACCAGATGCCATCAAGTAAAGTGGGGAATCTCTTCGGCTCCACAATGTGGATCAAGACCCCGAATGAAAGTAAAAATAATGCGATGATGGAAAGCAATCTGATGAAACGCGGAAATCTGGGAACGGTGCTGATATATGGACCGATTCGAATCATGTTTTTCACACCCCTTAAGCTGTTCCTTTTAGTATGGTCAAAAAAGGCTTGGCTCATAAGGGTGCCGACAGACAAACTTTGAATGGAATATCGGCATCTTACCTGGAAAGTTGCCATTCGATTTCGGGTGAATGATAAAAGCCTTCCGGTGATATCGGAAGGCTTTTAGTGCTGAGTCACGTATCCTGAATGGACTTCATGCTCGATAAATGATTATATGCCCGTTTGCGTTTCAGTATTCCTTAATCTTCTCTTAAACCCTTCTCCGTACGTTAAAGTTATCACTGATGAGCAGCCAGTTTTGAGGGAAGGCTAAGCCGAGCTTCCAATAACTCATTCCCCTTAGATTCAGTTCTTTAATTAAATCGAATTTTGCCTGAATGGATCTGGCATCTTCAAACCACACCTCATGCTGCCTATCCTCTATATCGGTATAGTTGAAGTGCGGGGCCTGTGCGGTTTCATCATATTCGATGGAAACATTATTGTCCGCCGCAATCTGGATGGCCTGCTGCGGACTCACCGCCCTGGCGGTGGATCCCTGTACAAAAGGCAGGGTCCAATCATAGCCATATAGATTCTGTCCCATCAGGATCTTGTTGGAGGGAATATCGGTGACGGCATATTCGAGAACTTCCCGAACAGGTCCAATAGGGGAAACGGCCATTGCCGGTCCACCGCTATATCCCCATTCATAAGTCATGATGATAACGAAGTCGACGATTTCACCATGTGCTTTATAGTCATGGGCCTCATACCAACGGCCTTTTTGCTCAGCACTTGTTTTAGGGGCAAGTGCCGTGGAAATGAACCATCCTTCCTTCTTGAAGCGATCCCTGGCCTTTCGGAGAAATTGATTATAGGCTTCTTTATCAGCCGGCCTTAAAAACTCAAAGTCAAAGTGGATATCCCGGAATCCATATTTCTTTGCCGTTGTAACGATATTGTTCAGGAACTTATTCTGAACGGAAGTATTCGTTAAGATGATTCGTCCGAGTTCATCGCTGAATTGGTCATTTTCCTGATTCGTGATCACCATCATCAGGACATTTTTATTTTCTCTGGCGATGGCAGGGAAGTCATTGAGTAATGGCTCTTTTAAGGAGCCATCTCGAAGCGCTTGGAAGCTGAAAGGGGCTAAGTAGGTTAAATAGGGCGCAGCTTCCCTGGCAGCCGTTTCAAGGGCCGGTGCAACCGTCGTTCCCCTCGGCTCGACATAGCCGTTGAATTCGGCGGTCCTTTTCCTCCGTGCCGGAATATAGAGCCGGTATCCAACGGATAGGATTTGATTTTCGGAAATGCCATTTATATTTGCCAATTCTTGAACAGGGACATCAACTTTTTGAGATATCGAATATAAACTATCACCCGGTTGAACGAAATAATAACTGCCGACGATTGGAATGACAAGGGCCTGCCCCGAAACAAGATTATTTGGGTTAGGGATCTTATTTGATTCGACGAGCCTGTCAACGGTTACGCTGTATGTCTGGGCGATGCCATATAACGTCTGGCCTGGCCTAACCACATGAATTTGCAATTCTTTTCCCTCCTACTGAAAGTTTCCTAACAGTTTATGAGCATAAAAAGAAATTCATGATAAAGAGCTTGGGATTAAGAGAAACGCAAACAAAAAAATTCAATAAATTGGCAATAATAATTTAAGCTTAAAATGCTAATTAATATTAGTAGGAGGTGAAAACACATGGCAAACAACAATAACAGCAATCAACTTTTAGTATCTGGTGCAGAACAAGCTCTACAACAAATGAAGAATGAAATCGCTAGTGAATTTGGTGTAAACCTAGGTGCTGACACTACTTCTCGCGCTAACGGATCTGTTGGTGGGGAAATCACAAAACGTTTGGTTCAAATGGCTGAACAACAATTAGGTGGTTCAAACTTTTCTCGTTAATTAATTGAATAAATATGGATTTGAAAGAGAAGGAGTATCGCTCCTTCTCTTTCGCATTGTTCAGCCATGTGACTGCCAAGCTTTTAAAACCTTGATTGCCTTTTCAGGGAAATCGGTCATGATGACGTCGACTCCCAACTCTGCCAGCTTGACGATGTCGGCTTCATCATTGGCGACCCAAGGCCGGATTTTATATCCAAGTTTTTTCGCTTTTTCACTAACTGCTGGAGTCAGGCTGTTTTTATCTGGATGGAAACCCGATTCTTTTTTATCACGTAAAATTTCTTCGAAGTTTTCAGGAAGCCCCTCGAACAATAATGCACGTTCAAGGTCTGGGGCAAGCATCTTCGCTTTTTCAATGGATTGATGGTTGAAGGAAGAGAGGATCACCCGATTTTCCATTTGATATTGACGAATTAAATCAATGATCTTCTGTTCAATTCCTTCGTAGGCGAGTTTATCCGTTTTGATTTCGATATTCATCAATAAAGCATTTCCCTTTGCCCAGTCGAAAACTTCCATTAAAAAAGGAATCCTCTCCCCAAGGAATTCACTGGAAAATTTGCTCCCGGCATCAGCCGTTTTCAGTTTTTGTGCCGAGTGATCTTTTACATAACCAGTAAGGGTGGTCGTTCGATCAAGTGTTTCGTCATGGATGATGACCAATTCCCCGTCAGAACTGAGATGGACATCGAACTCGATCCCCTCGGCCCCGATTTCTGCCGCCTTTTGAAATGCTGCCATGGTATTTTCAGGATGCGTTCCCTTGGACCCCCTATGAGCGAAAATCAGTATGTTTTGCAAAATCATCACTTCCCCTTTAAACTTTATCTTGAACCCTATCATACATGTACGCTTGAATTGTTTCAGCAATGTTTAATAGACAATATTTTAAACAACGAGTAAAATACATATGATATTTCCATAAATAGGTGTTCGAAATATGAGGTGAATAAAATGAATATGTGGGAAATTTTTGTTGCAGTTATCCTTGGTCTTGTAGAAGGATTAACTGAATTTGCTCCTGTATCGTCTACAGGGCATATGATTATCGTTGATGATTTATGGCTGAATTCGAAAGAACTTTTCGGGAGTGAAGTGGCCAATGCCTTCAAGGTGGTCATTCAGCTTGGTTCGATACTCGCCGTTGTCGTGCTCTTCTGGGGGCGATTCATGGACTTGCTTGGTTTAAGGAAGCTGAAAGGCACATCCGCTGTGAACGGCCAAAAGCTTAACCTATTGCAGATCATTGTCGGATTGTTGCCGGCGGGCGTTTTAGGTCTATTATTCGAAGATTATATTGATGATCATTTATTTACGATGAAGACGGTTATCGTCGGATTGTTCTTAGGCGCGTTTTTGATGATTGCTGCGGATAAATTCCGTCCAAAGCTGACTGCAGAGACGGTTGACCAAATCACTTATAAACAAGCCTTCGGTGTAGGGTTAATTCAATGTTTGTCACTATGGCCGGGATTCTCGCGTTCAGGCTCGACCATTTCCGGTGGAGTGCTTTTGGGTATGAGCTACCGGGCGGCTTCCGATTTCACGTTCATCATGGCCGTGCCGATCATGGCTGGTGCCAGTTTGTTGAAAATCGTGAAGTACTGGGAAAGCTTCACACCTGAAGTTCTGCCGTTCTTTATTGCAGGTTTCATCAGTGCATTTATCTTTGCGTTATTCTGTATCCGCTTTTTCTTGATTTTAATCAATAAAGTTAAATTGACTCCTTTTGCCATTTACCGGATCGTCTTGGCGGTTGTGCTTCTATTCATTATTTGGTAATACGAAATGAAGCTTGAAAGAGGAGAGGGATCACCCCGTTTGATTAGGGGTGGTTTTTTTTTGTCCGAAAAAAAGCAGGATTCACAGAAAAATAAGCACGAATGATAATTGGACTTTATAGTTTTTAATTCGTTATTACGGAGTGAAATATCAATAAATCTTTCTTTAATAAAAAAATATTCGGTTTTTAGTGCAGTTCCAGACATAATCAGTAAAAAAAATATAAATATAATAAAGCCCCCTGAGCGTAATGGTACCAACGTGTTTCATTATTTATTGTAATATTCAAATGATTGCATAAACTATTCTCGTATAATTTATATGATATAATTTTAGTATAAATAAAATACATGTGTACACCTGGGGAGGACAACATGAGAAATGACCAATTGAAGAAAACGGTTGGCTTTTGGGTTGGAACATCTATTGTAGTTGGTACAGTTATCGGTTCTGGTATTTTCATGAGACCTGGTGACGTGCTTGAATTAAGCGGGAATTCAACCATGGCCTTGTTAGCTTGGCTGATAGGTGGTCTGATTACCCTGGCAAGCGGGTTGACGATTGCGGAAGTGAGTACACGGATTCCTAAAACCGGAGGCTTATATGTTTATATGGAAGAAGTGTACGGAAAAGCATGGGGATTCCTATGCGGCTGGGTTCAGACATTGGTATATGGGCCTGCAGTCATGGGCGCACTCAGTTTATACTTCGGGTTATTAGTTGCAGGGATATTTAATATCGCTTCAGGCTACACTTTGGCGATAGGGATTGTTACGATCCTATTTATAGCAGGCATGAATCTGCTGGGGACAAAATACGGCGGTATCATCCAAACCTTATCGACCATTGCTAAATTGATTCCCATCATTTTCATAGCGGTGTTCGGTATCGCACAAGGTGATATGCCTGTATTCAATATCAATAGTGAAAGTTCAATGAAAATCAGTATGGCCGGTGCGATTTTGGCTACGCTCTGGGCGTATGATGGCTGGATGAATGTCGGCTTCATGGCAGGGGAAATGAAAAACCCGCAGAAAACGTTGCCGCGGGCAATCATAACGGGATTAGTCGTGGTCATGGTCTCTTACTTGGCTGTGAACCTTGCCATGCTTCATGTATTGGGGGCGGAGGGAGTCATAGCCCATGGTACGAATGCGGCGAATGTTGCGGCAACGATGCTATTCGGTGAATTGGGCGGGAAATTGATATCAATCGGAATAGCGATTTCAATCTTCGGTTGCTTGAACGGAAAGCTTTTGACCTTTCCGCGCATTACCTTGGCGATGGCGACTGATAAAATGATGCCAGGCCATAAACAAATCGGAAAGATATCGCCTAAGTTTAAAACACCAATAAATGCGACGGTATTGCAAGTGATCATTGCAATCATCATGATGGTTGCAACAGACCCTGACAAACTTACCAATATGGCTGTTTTCTCTGTCTTCTGTTTTTATGGATTAGCCTTCTTTGCGGTCTTTATCTTACGCAGAAAAGATCCGGATGCAAAAACGTATAAAGTGCCGTTTTACCCATTCATCCCCATCGTGGCGATTGCTGGTGCAATATACATTGTTTTAAGCACATTAATCCAAACACCTTTAAATGCCCTGTACTCGGTGATCATCCTCATTATAGGTATGCCTGTGTACTGGCTGCTTAAAAAAAGTGAGCGGAATGATAAACGGTCATATTAATGGAAAACCCTTCACTGCATGCAGTGAAGGGTTTTTTTATAAATTGCAGGAACAAAATTTCCTTTTGGACAAAAGTGACGAAATAGACAACTCGGGAAGTTCGTATTAACATAGGGGGAAAGTTAAAAAAGTGAAGGGTCTGAAAAAAAGTGAATTATATCGAGCCAGCTGGTAAATCATTCAGGAAAACAATCTTGGCTTTATTTCTTGGCAGCTTTGTAACGTTTGCGGATCTGTATAGTACCCAACCGGTCATTCCGGTTTTCGCAAAGCAATTCGGAGTCTCTCCTGCAATGGCAAGTCTTACATTATCTTTCGCAACTGGAACGCTTGCCATTTGTTTATTGCTTGTTTCCTTTTTCTCAGAAAATATCGATAGGAAAAAAATAATGGGGACGGCGCTCACTCTGTCTGCATTGTTATCCATATGTGTCAGCTTCATTCAGGATGATCTATACATACTTATTGCAATACGGGCGATTCAAGGAGCAGTGCTTGCAGGTTTCCCGGCAATTGCGATGGCTTATATCAGTGAAGAATTTCATCCAAAAAGCCTGGGCTATGTGATGGGGATCTATGTGAGTGGTTCGAGTATCGGCGGATTGGCTGGCAGGCTGATTGTCGGGGTGCTGACCGACCATTTCTCATGGAACATAGCGATTGGAAGCCTTGGGGCTTTAAGTTTGATCATCAGTCTGGCTTTTTGGTGGATGCTTCCGCCTTCGCGGCATGCAGTCCGCGTAGGAGTCTCATTGTCCAGAATTAAAACCTCCCTCATTAATAACTTAAGGAATAACAGACTAGTACTTTTATTTGGTATGGCCTTCCTATTAATGGGCTCGTTTGTTACCGTTTATAACTTTGTGGGTATACCATTAATGGGACCGCCCTATCATTTATCACAGACATTGATTGGCTTCATTTTCATTATTTATCTGGTGGGGACATTTAGTTCTACATGGATGGGGAGGCTTGCCGATCAATATAGTCGGAGGCTTGTACTTCTTTCCGGAATCGCAATCATGATGATGGGGGCCCTTTTAACCTTATTAGATCCGCTTTTGCTGAAAATAATGGGGCTTGCCCTGTTTACATTTGGCTTTTTTGGAGCTCATTCAATTGCGAGCAGTTGGGTCGGAAGGTTAGCTGACAAAAGTGAAAAAGCACTAGCATCCGCATTATATCTCCTGTTTTACTATGCGGGTTCAAGTGTAGTAGGGGCATCAGGCGGAATATTCCTGATGAAGTTCGGGTGGGGAGGGGTCATCTCGGCTGTATCCATTCTGATCCTCTTGGCTGCTGCTTGTGCCATGATGGTTGAAAAAGTGAAAATCGTTAAATAAAATGATCTTTTCTATCATGATTTTCCGAATCCTGAATATAATCTAGTGAAAAGGGATATTGAATAATAGATTGTTAAGAGAAGAGGGTAATAGATAGAGTGAAACGAAAAGCAGTAATTCTCATTGGGTTAATAGCCGTTTTAATTATATTATTCGTTGTATATTTAACAAGTCCGGGCAGATTGGAAAAGGTGGAGATTGTTGAAAAATACTATCCTCATTTCTCCGATGGCAAGGCAGTCGGTTTTAAGACGAACGAAGTCATTAATGTGACGGAAACCGAAGAGGGATCCAATTGCGCAATGAAATTCGACAATGGGAAAACGTACGAAATTGATTGTGACCGTTATTTAACATACAAAATTGATGAAACAGTCTATATTACTACTGAAGGGAACCATGTGAAGGAAATCCGGAGAAAAAGGTAGTGGCAATCAAGGTTTAATGACAGGAGAGCTGAGTTTGCTTAATGAACGAACTCAGCTTTTTTAGTTTATCCATTCAAAAAACCCAGGCCATTTAGGACGGGGCTTTTTCATTTTTTATCTTTGCTTTTACTTTTATCCTTTTTATTACGCCGAAGTACATCCAAGATTCTGCGGCTGTTATTTTTACTGTTTATGAGTTCGACTAAATCGCTCATGTTTTCAGATTCGAAGTCTTTTTGAACTTTTTTCATGGTAATCCCTCCAAGTCATATATCATAATACCCTTATATAGAAAAGGGTAAACGTCTATTATCATATTAGTAATAGAAGGATTTTATATCCCTACCCATTAATTATTTGATAAAATGTGATAAAAGCCCTGTATGGGAGGTCTACATGGAAGAATTAAGAATGATCGGTGAAAAAATTGAAAAATTTAAATATATCTTAGTGGAGCATATCGAGCTGTTTGAAGAAGAGGAACCGCTCTATGATTTTGAAACCAGTAAAGAGGTACGGTCAAAGCTTATTCAAATTCATGCAGATGCCTTGATTCATGGAAAGGCACAAGCGATGGAAAGTATGAAAATAACGGGTATGGAAATAGGTAAGCGTATCGTGGATATGGGCATTCCTTTAGATAAGAATATTGAGGAAGCACAGCTTGTGCGTAACCTTTTCTGGAGTTTCATTGAAGAAGAAGTAAGCAATCGCTATTACTCCATTGAAATTTTGCTAAAGGCAAGCTCGATAATTGATGCAATCCTGGACCAATTCATACACTGTGTGAGTATCAGTTACGTGAATCATTATAAAGAAATGGCGAAAATGGCAAACGATTCTTTGCAGAAGATAAAAGAAAACCAAGAAGTCATGGAAGAATTGTCCACCCCGATTGTTCAGACCGTTTTAAAGGATGTGCTGCTCCTACCGTTGATTGGACGCATTGACGATTGGAGAATGGAGTCGATGCAATCGACGGTCCTGCAAAAATGTGCAGATCTGCATGCGGAAGTATTGATCATGGATTTCTCGGGAATTACTTTTACGAAGGAAAGCAATATGCTCTCCCTGCTGGATCAATTAGTGGGGGCATTGGCGCTGATGGGAACGGAAACGATGTTTGTCGGTTTTAGCCCTGATGTCGCGAAAGAGATCGTCAAACTTGATTTCGTAAATCAGGTAAAAGCCTTTCTATCGTTCAGGCAGGCTCTGGAATATCTGTTTAAACAAAGAGGGCTGGCTCTTCAGCCAGTATGATGGAGGTATCCTTTTTCAGGGTATCTTTTTTTCTATGTCAGGCTAACATTCCTGCAGCTCTCATATCGCCCATCGATATTTCTCCATGTTATATTATAGTGAAATGACGTGGGTGGACATGTTGATTTTCATTTAAATTAAATAGGACATGTAAATTCGTGTAAGGAAGGTGGATGAAGAGTGTTTTTCAAGAAAAATGAAGAACCTGATCATAATGAAAAATGGTATTGTGTAGGAATCATGACGGATAATGGGCTGGAGGATGAAGAATATGATGCTTTGTCCAAACGCATCCTCGACTCGGTCCAAAATGTCTCGGTCATATCGGACTTGGTAAGGGTGGAATGGGATCGGGATAAATTGCGGGCCTTGAACGAACGTTTTCAGGACCCTTCATATTCCGACCCATGTTTTATCATTAATGAATTCATACCAGAGGATATAAAAAAGGAAAGAAAACTTCTGGAGAAAACTCATAAATGGAAGAGGCTCTTTGGACTCCTCTCCCCAATTGAATACATGGAAGCCGAGACGAAGGCGGCCCATGACTTTGATAAAGCTCTCTTTTATACAGACGATGCAGATAAAGTGATTGAATACATTATTGCAAATAGCTAGCATTTCCTGCCACATCGATACATTGTATCGGTGTTTTTGCATTTGATTTAATGTTTATCGAAGCAATTTCGCGGTAGTAATTCGACCAAACGCGGGATGATTCGGCTTTAAACGGTAGTAAATCGACCTTGACCGGAATAATTCGACCATAAGCGGTAGTAAATCGACCTTGCCCGGAATAATCCGTCCTTGCACCTTTCTTCTTTCTTGAAATAAATAGAGAGAATGTAAGGAAGTTGGTAGGAAAGATGGGGATAAACGCGGAATATCTTAAATAGAAAGAAAGAGAGTTTTAAGGGGAGAGGAAGATAGATTGATGGAAGTTGCCGTACGTCAGCAAAAGCCAAAACGGAAGTGGAGAAAGCGGGCGCTATGGAGTTTCGGAATCCTGATTATACTTTTGCTGTCTGTCTTGATTGCTGCAAATGTATTTCTTTCAAGATCCTTGCCGGAAACAAAGGGGGAAATATCGCTTCCAGGTCTTTTGAAACCGGTTACGGTGGTGAGGGATTCAAGTGGGGTCCCGCATATACAGGTGACGTTAACGGAACTGGAAGAATCACAAGGTGACGATATAGCTGATTGGGAATGGGGAGACTATCATAAGGTCAGTTTTAACCACCCGCTATCGAGTGTCGCCCCATTAAATTATTTGTTTAACAGCGGCGCGGAATTCCGGTAGGTGGCAGCAGTGTCACCGTACAGGCGGCGGCATTTTTAGATGATGGAACCGTTAATCATGGTGGCTCCTGGAGATTCGTCATCGACCTAGCCGACATGAATCAAGGGTATCACCTCGTTGGCCCGGGTCAATCGTTAAAAGTGAGTGGTACCATGATCAGCTTGATGATTGGGCAGAAGGTGCTTATCACAAAACCACAATGGACGATCCAAAAGGTGGTAAGTTGACATTGAAACCATCATACTGATATTCAGAAAAAAAGTACCAAGTCCAGCATCCTTGCTCTGGACTTGGTACTTTTTCATTGTTTTTGCTTAGTAAAGAATTCTGCAAGGAACTCCTCAAAATTAGGGGCCTCGATAGCTGCGATTTTTTCATATGATTCAATGATCTTGAGTTTAATTTCTTGCTCCAGATCATTCCGGTCTTGATAGTTCGTATTTTTTAACGATTTTTTTATCTTAGGATTCAAAGAGTCGATTAGATCCATCAATTCATCTTTTGACAGTTTTTTATCCACAATTGCTTTTCTCCTTTCTAACATATACCTCATCCATATAGTGCTTTCGAAGTTTTTTTAGAGCTTGTTTACGGATGCTTGAGATATTCTGTGGCGACTCATGGAAATAGGCAGCGATTTCCTTGTTGGATAGGCCGTAGGAAAAAATCATGGTCAGCACCAGGCTTTGTTTGGCTGTTAACTTCTTCAAGGCCTTTATCATCTCTTCATCACTTATGTGTGAAGCGAGTTCATTCGTTTCCCCCATCTTTTCAAGTTGAACGTCCAAAGTGCCGATTCGATCGATCAATCCGCCAGTATCCCTTGGTGTCGCATCAAGTACCATTCGATAGCGTTCCCGCTGCTTCCGTGCCCTTTTATCATAATCAACAGAGAAAAAGTAAATTAAGGAGCACATGTATTTGTATACTTTAGCCCGGTAATAGAAAATTTTGAAAGTCTCGTTGAGATGACAAATGTTGTGGGAAGAAGGGGAATCAAGAGTTTCAGTGAAAATCTTTAAATGCTCTGGGTTCTGTAAAAATACTTGAATGATCGGTTGTTCAAAGAAAGATGAGTACTGTTGCTGCAGAAACTCCAATGAATGAGAAAAAAAATGAGAAGTTAATTGGTTCATTGTTATCCCTCCTTTAATTAATAAAGTGATAGACAAGGGGAATAAATCAATTATATAGGAACATTCGTTCTTTTTTCCATAAATCAATAGTGCTAGATTGATTTTTTTAAACAAGTTTCACTTTAGATATCAGATACAAGAAAAGGGGTGAAGAGGATGATGATTGAGGATGCTACTATGTGGGTTTCATTAGTTAGCGAATTTGGCTATCCATTCGTCGTTTCTATGTTTTTGCTCTTCCGCTTCGGTAAACAATTAAAAGAACTCACAACGGACGTAGAGAACTTAAAAAAGTCCGCTCATAAAACAAAAAAACGATAACCTCAGGACGTAATGTGCCAGGTGTTAAACACCGAATTTCGGATTCTATTATAAAAAGGGTCCGGAATTCGGGTATAAAGAAATGGGTACCATCTGAAAATCAAGACTTTGTTAAATCCCTCCCTTAAACTCGAATAATATAATGGTAACCCATTATTTGGAATATAGCACAAAATAGGTAAAAAATAATCGTCATTTAGAATCATTTTACTACTATAATTCATCCTTCAATGGAATTAGATAGGAAATCCTCCCCTCGTACGATTTTAGTTTTATGGATTAAAGTGAAAATACTTTTAAAAAAACAACATTCATCAATAAACTTATGGAAATAAGTGGCATCCGGGTAAAAAAGGGTGCTGCTTTTCTTAATTTTTGGTAATAAACTGATAATATGGAAAAGGGGTGGCAAATTTGAAGGATAAACAGCTAGAAGATGTTCGGATCCTACAGCATGAATGTGAACGGGAAGGCTTTACTTTAAAGCTGAATTGGGAAACGCTTCGCAGTCGAAATGGTGTGCATAAGAATGACTTTCTTCACTATGATGGATTGAAACTTGTTGGTTTTCTTGGTCTTTACGATTTTGGTAACAAAGTGGAGATGTGCGGGATGGTGCATCCTGATTTCCGGAGGCAAGGCATTTTTACAAAGCTGATGGAAGAGGCTATAAGGAGTGCCGTGGAGCGCAACTATAAGTTGATTCTCTTGAACTCACCTGCTCAATCCGATTCAGGGATAGGATTTTTGAAACAGCTCCCATGTGAGTTTGCATTTTCTGAGTTTCAAATGAAATGGTCCGAAACGGAGCTTGATGATTATGGTGATGCAGTCGTTCGCCCTTCACGGAGAGATGATGAGGAAACGGAAATTCAGCTGGATATTCAATGTTTCCATTTTACGAAACAAGAGGCGAAGGATTATTATCAGCGAATCCAATATGAGGATACTCTGAAAACCATGATGATTGAAAAGGATGGCCGCGCGGTCGGTAAGGTCCGTGTTGATCAATCAGGCCGGGAAGCGTGGATTTATGGATTTTCCATTTTGCCAAAATACCAGGGAAAAGGGCTTGGCGGAAAGGCGTTGAAAAAGGTTGTAGCCGAACAATGCCAGCTGGGATATGATATTTTTCTCGAGGTAGAGGCGACTAATGAGCATGCTTTAAGACTCTATGAATCTTGTGGATTCAAAACTATTCAAAGACAAGATTATTATCAGTACAAAGGGGTGCAGTGCTGAAGGATACTTTGACGACATTGAGTGTTAGGGGGCTGGGATGGATGTTGACATTATTCAATTATAACTGGCAGGTGCGAAGTGAGTGGTTCAAGTGGTGCCGGTCCTTACCGAGTGAGGAGCTGAAACGGAAGCGCACAGGAGGGATGGGCAATATATTGAAGACACTTGCCCATATTATCGATGTCGAATGCAGCTGGATCAGGGCCATACAAGGGAAGCCTGATGTCGCAATCGATTTGGACGCTTATGATACGATCGGAAAAGTGGAGGATTTATCCAGCCGTTATCACTCTGAGGCCATGGACTATTTGAACTCGCATTCCATTGATGATGAGAATGGAATGATTCAGCCATCTTGGATGGAGGGGACATACGAAAAAGGCAGGATACTGCGCCATCTGATAGCTCATGAAATTCACCATATAGGCCAGCTGTCCATCTGGTCAAGGGAGATGGGCATCGAACCGGTATCCGCCAGTTTAATAGATCGGGCTTTATAGATTTGTAGTTTTCAAAAAGGTTTCCCTGAAATAAAGAGTGTAAGGAACGATCTTTGAGATCCATACGATGTTAGCAGGCTGGTTCTTTTAAATGGACCAGCTTTTTTTTATATTAAACTTTCTCCCTAAGGATTCAATGGGATTCGATGATGATTATACATAATTGAAGGTATATCGATCTATGAATTCTGAATGGGAATGGATAAAAAGTGCCGTTTATTCAAAATTCGTAATATTACGGTAAAATTTGGCGCTTATTCGACAAAATCATGATATATTATTCTAGCATTTTACAAAAAATAGAAGGGTTGTGAAGTATGTCGTTCAAGATGCATGTTAATAAGATGCTCGCCCCGATTCTTGCTGTGAGTTTGATTACAGCCCCATTTACCCTACCGGGGGAGACATCCGCCAAAGAGGCTAATAAGAAACCGGTCACGACTGAACCATTTATCATTTCAGCTCCTACTGTTATTTACACAAAAGGCACCAAAGCGACTGTAACGGTCACACCGAAAAAAGGGAACAAAGGAAATGAAACCGTTGTCTTCCAATTAATGAATGGAACGAAGGTCATTTCTCAGTCTGCCGTTGAGGCGGATATTAAATCGGCCCAAAAGTTCTCAGCGTACTTCAACTCGTACAAATCGGGTTATTGGGTCAAAGTATCGGTTGTCTCCAAGTATAACGGCAATACGAGTAACTTCGGCAACAGCCTGGCAGCCTCCGTTTCGGATGCACCATTTGAACTAAGGATCATGGAAACGACAGATATACACACTAATCTGGTGAGCTATGATTATTATAAGGATGCCGTTTCGGACTCCGTCGGTTTTTCCCGCACGGCAACTTTAATCAAACAGGCACGAAAAGAAGTGAAAAATAGCGTATTAGTGGATAACGGCGACCTTATTCAAGGGACCCCGCTAGGTACGTACAAAGCGAAAATAGCGCCCCTGAAAAAAGGTGAAGTCCATCCCGTCTTTAAAGCGATGAACTTGCTGGACTATGATGTGGCCACATTCGGAAATCATGAATTCAATTATGGTTTATCTTATTTGGACGAGGCCATCAACGATGCGAACTTCCCTTACGTCAATGCCAATGTTTATAAAAAAGATAAAGACAATAATCCAAAGAATGATAAAAATAAATATACTCCTTATAAAATCGTCACGAAGAAAGTAAAGGACATCAATGGAAAAGAGAAATCAGTGAAAATAGGCTACATTGGATTTGCCCCTCCGCAAATCATGGATTGGGATAAAGCGAATCTTGACGGGAAGGTCATTACAAAGGAAATCGTCACAACTGCAAAAAAATATGTACCTGAAATGAAGAAAAAGGGCGCGGATGTCATCGTGGCGCTCACACATTCCGGGTTTAATGGCGATACCAAGAATACCGAGGATGTCATCTATTCATTAAGTAAGGTATCCGGCATCGATGCCATCACGTTCTCCCACACGCATAAGGTCTTTCCGGCACAAGATGAAGCTTCTTTAGACAGCCTATTCAAAGATGGCCAAGGAAAAATCCTTAAAGGCGTGGATAATAAAAAAGGTACCATCAATGGTGTACCAGCCGTTCAAGCTGGATATGGAGGCAGTAATCTCGGGATTATCGATCTTGATATCCAGAATATCAAGGGGAAATGGAAAGTCGTCAATTCCGATTCGTCAACACGGGCAATCAACGACAAAATAACAGGAAAAAAAGCAGCTGAAGATGCATCTGTCGTCAAAGCCGTGAAGAAGGATCACGAAGGAACGATCAAGTATGTTAACATGCCAATTGGAACGACTACAGCTCCAATTCATAGTTATTTCGCCCTTGTGCAAGACGATCCTTCCGTACAGGTCGTGACGAGCGCACAAAAATGGTATGTAGAAAAATACATCCAAAGCAACCGCCCTGAATACAAAGACTTGCCCATTCTCTCTGTAGGAGCCCCTTTCAAAGCGGGGCGCAATGGAGTCGAGGAATTCACTGAAATCAAGGAAGGCGGACTGACCATTCGCAGCGCCGGTGATTTATATTTATACGATAATACCTTGAAGGCAATCAAGGTCAAAGGGTCCGTGGTTAAAGAGTGGCTTGAGATGTCTGCAGGGAAATATAATACAATCGATCCTGCCAAGTCTGAGGAGCAGGAGCTGCTTAATGGAAAGTTTGCCGTCTATAATTTTGATGTGATTGACGGCGTCACGTATCAAATCGATGTCAGCAAGGCTCCGCGCTATGATGAAAAAGGGATAAAAGTGTCGGATTCAAGCAGGATTGCAGATTTGAAATATAATGGTGAACCAGTGGACCCAAATCAAGATTTCATCGTCGTGACAAATAATTACCGTGCTTCGGGCGGGGGGAACTTCCCGGGAGTCAAGGGCAGCGAATATGTAGTTGACTCTGCGGATGAAAATCGCCAGATCTTGATGGATTACATCACACAAGAGAAGGAAATCAATCCAACCGCTGATAATAACTGGTCGATCGCCCCGATTTCAGGCAAGGTGAACGTTACTTTCACCTCATCACCAAAAGGTGCGGAATATTTAAATGAAGACAGCCCGATTTCCTATACAGGGAAAAAGGATGATAAAGGCTTTGGCATTTACAATTTCAATTTGGGGAAAGAAAACGTTAAGGTGCAACTGCTCGGAATCAATGATCTTCACGGCCAGCTTGATACCACTTCCGACTTTGGCGGTACCAAACAAGGACGTGCTGATTATTTAGCTGCGCACTTGAAGCAGCGTAAAGCTGAAAACCCTGAAAATACACTTTTACTTTCGGCAGGCGATGCTGTTGGGGCAAGTGCTCCCGTTTCTTCTTTGATCCAGGACAAACCGACGCTTCAGTTTTTGAATAATATGAAATTCGATGTCGGAACTGTCGGGAACCATGAGTTCGACAAAGGGGTAGAAACCCTGATGGCTCAAATCAATGGCGGAAAGTCGCCAACATCCGATGTGGTATTCGATAAATTGAACTTTCCATATGTAGTAGCCAATGTCGTATATAAAGACACGAAAAAACCGATTTTGGACCCTTACGTCATAAAAAAGGTCGGCGGGGTTGATATTGGGTTCATAGGTGTAGTCACGAATGCTACACCTCAAAAAGTAAGTCCGGATGGCATTAAGAATGTGGAATTCATAGAACAGGCACCTGCCGTAAATAAGGCGGTTAATGAGTTGAAAGAAAAAGGCGTCAAATCGATTGTGATTATCTCACATGACCCAGGCACTGAAAAGGAAGGGATCATCACAGGCGAAGTGGCTGATCTTGCTAATGCCGTGGATGATGAAGTCGATGTGATCTTAGCTGGAGATAATCATGCAAAGGTCAACAACTATGTGGATAATAAATTGATTGTACAAGCTTACTCTTATGGAACGGCTTTTGAAGATGTGGATTTGGAAATAGACCCAAACACAAAGGATATTGTCAAAAAGTCAGCTGAGATTGTCACGGTTACACAAGATGGCATCACACCGGATGCCGGGACGACGAAATTCATTGACGACTATCTAGACATGTTCCCCGAGTTGAAAGCCCCGCTTGGGACAACGGATGAGAAAATCTTAAGGACCAATGCCTATACGCAAGAAACGGGCCTTGGGAATTTAATTGCCGATGCAATGAAGGCAGATTTGAACACCGATTTTGCCTTCATGAATCCAGGTGGAATTCGTGCAGATATTCCAAAGGGGGAAGTCACTTTTTCCGATCTAGCGAAAATCCAGCCGTTCGGAAACGTATTGGTTAAGCTGGAACTTACTGGAGCCGAAGTGAAAACGCTGCTTCAACAGCAATGGATCGTGGAAGGATCTCCGAAAACTTTGCAAATTTCTGGACTGAGCTATACAGCCGACTTCAGTAAACCTGTCACGGAACGTGTCACTTTATTGAAGAAAGCGGACGGAACACCGATCAAGGATACCGAAACATACACGGTGGCCGTCAATGATTTCATGGCAAGCGGCGGTGATAACTATACCGTCCTGAAAGGAAAAGAGCGAGTGTTTGGACATGCTGATCTGGAAGCTTTCGTTAACTATGTAAAAGAAACGTTTAAAGGCGGGAAGATCACGGCAGAAATTGAAGGCAGAATTACGAATATCAATAATTAATAGAGATTTACTCGTGAAAATTGAGCATTTACTCGTGAGTTAAGCGGATTTACTCGTGAAATTAGAACATTTACTCGTGAGTTTTCCACATTTACTCGTGAAACTCTAAAAGAGAGCGCTCCTTAATACAAGGGGCGCTTCTTTATGTGATTAATTGTTTCGGAAAGATGGAAAAGATCAATCCAAATAGCATGGTGACCCATGCAATAAGGGAATGCGGTTTATGTTATCAAGGTCAGCAGTGCAGGACATTTCACTCCGATCACAGGTACCAATACCCTTAGTGCGATTCTCATCTTTTTGGATGTTCTTATACCTTTAGCTTCACATCTGAAATAAAACATGTCCTTTAATCAAGAAGTGTAACTTTCTTCCAAACTTTACGTCGGTACTATTAAGAAAAGGGGGGATACCGATGAACGGTAAAACAATGATGCTTATGTTCTGTTTGTTCCTTTTACTTGCTGGATGCAGCAGTAACGAAAAAGATGATTCAGCATCGGAATCACATGATGAAAAGGCGGACAGTAAAATGGACGCCTCAATTTCTGGGAATAAGGTGCAGGAAGAAGCAGCGGAAAATGAAGGGATGACGGATGAAAGAAAGGTCATCCATCAAGCCCAGCTTGAGTTGAAGGTGAAGAACCTTGAAATGACACAAATAAAGATTGAGAATAAGGTGGCTGAATATGGCGGATATGTTGTCGAGTCCAATATATATAGGGAAGATGAAGAACTGGTGGAAGGAACGATCACTGTTCGGGTCCCCGAAGCCTATTTTCAGGATTTTCTAGCCGATAGCGAGGGCGAGGCTTCAGAAGTGGTCGGAAGGAATGTGACAGGACAGGATGTAACGGAGCAATATGTGGATTTAAAAGCAAGATTGAAGTCAAAGAGGGCAGTAGAGGAAAGGTTACTTGCATTCATGAAGGATGCTGAGAAGACGGAAGATTTGCTGAAAATATCATCCGATCTTGCCGTGGTGCAAGAAGAAATAGAGCAGCTGTCTGGACAAATGAAGTATCTGGAAAACCAGACCTCATATTCGACGGTTACCATCACGTTATCACAGGACAGGATAGTTGTGCCGGGCATTGATAATAAGGAATTGAATACATGGGAGAGAACGAAGAAACAACTTGCAACGAGTGCGAATCTATTACTTAAAGCAGGTTCAGGAATCATTGTTTTTATAATAGGAAACTTGCCTATCCTCATTATTTTAGGCGGAGCTGGTGCGGTGGTCCATTGGGTGATCAAAAGAAGGGGAAAAAGGTGAATGCAGAAATAGAGGGTGCCAATTAGATTGGGCACCCCCTGACATTTATCTTTTCCGTTTATGCAAGCCGGTCACATAATACAGGGCTACCAACAGTAAGATCCAAATCGGACCAACGATTAGAGCTATTCTTGTATCTGCTGAAAAACCGAGTACTATCATTACGAAAACTAAAAAGGCTAAAGTGAAATATGAAGTGAATGGGAAAAGAGGCATTTTATAAGACAAGCCTTGTTTTTCTCCCTGACTCATTTTCCGTCTAGACATAATCTGTGTGACAAGTATGGTTCCCCATGTCCAGAGTGCACCAAATGTTGCGACACTTGTGACGTAAGTGAAAACTTTATCGGCTTCCATATAGTTAAGGTAAACACCGAAAAGAAGCACGATAGCCGAAACGATGATGGCAACGCCAGGAACGCCTGACTTTGTTGTACGTTCAAAACTTTTTGGTGATTCACCTTGCTGCGCTAGGTTGAATAACATTCTTCCTGTACTGAAGATCCCGCTGTTACAAGATGAAAGGGCAGCTGTCAGTACGACAAACTGAATGATTCCAGCTGCGCCTGGAATACCGATTTTATCAAACATCATAACGAATGGGCTGTTTTCTCCATTCATTTCATCCCATGGAGTGATCGATAGAATGACTGTCAGAGCTAAAACGTAAAAAAGTAAAATTCGATAAAACACTGTATCGATGGCTCTTTTTAAAGATTTTTCAGGATTTTTGACTTCACCTGCGGTTACTCCAAGCATTTCAATTCCCAAATAGGCGAACATGACCATTTGGAAAGAGAGGATGACACCGGAAATCCCATTAGGGAAAAACCCGCCATGTTCAACTAGGTTACCGAATCCAACCGCGATTCCGCCGTTGCCCAGTCCAAAGATGATCATTCCGAAACCAAGGACGATCATAAGGATGATAGTAACAATTTTAATAAGGGCGAACCAAAACTCCAATTCACCGTAAGCTTTTACAGCAAGAAAGTTGATCGTTGTCATGATGGCAAGTGCGGCTAACGCCCAAGCCCATTGTGGAGTATCAGGGTACCAAAATTGCATATAGATTCCGACTGCCGTAATTTCAGCCATACAGGTGGCAATCCAAACGAACCAGTAATTCCATCCGGTAATATATCCGGCAAGAGGACCGACAAATTCGCTTGCATAGCGACTGAAAGAGCCTGCGACAGGATTTTTTATCGCCATTTCCCCAAGTGCACGCATGATAAGATAGATCATAAGCCCGCCAATGGCGTAAGAAATGATTATGGCTGGGCCAGCTAATTTTATCGCAGATGCCGAGCCGAGAAATAGACCGACTCCAATGGCTGCGCCAAGAGACATTAATGCGATATGTCTTTCTTCCAAACCTCTATGCAGTTGAGATTCTTTGGAGTTTTGCATAATTTTCCCCTTTTCTATGTTGGAGTTTAATTTTCTCTATCTAGCATTTTATCACTAGTAGAGGAGATTACATATTATTTATTGATTTTTCACATAATATTACAACTAAATAATATATTTTAATAGAAAGAATGTAAAGCGAAAAAATGAAAACGCTTACTATAAAAGTGATCCCATCTTTTTTCATCGTATAATAATCATTCAAAACTAATTATAATGCTATACAAATAAAATTAAATTATGTGATTTTTCTAAAAATTTAAACATTTATCAGTGGAAAAGCTGTCCCCGAGAAAAGGAACAGCTTGTTCGTTCATTGCCAGATGGCGGAGACCCATTCAGGATGATCTATGAAAGGGTTGCGATTATGCTGATATTGATTATAAATGATCTCATTTCGGTTCCGCTCGAAGGCATCTACAGGATCCTGTTCATTCCATTCCAGTAAGACAGACAATTTACCATGATAAGGGGCAGTACCATTGTTCACTTGGTTATTTAACTCTAAATCCACTTCCCCTGCATCACCCTCGTAACGAACCGCCATATAAAACAGCATCCGGGCGACATCACCTTTGACACTATCGCGAGGTTCCCACGAATCAGAATCATAGTAATTTTCTATTGCTTCGGTATGTTCAGAACCTCCATTGTCAAAGTCCAGGTTGTTTCTTGTACTGTTGACAGAGGCATCAGTCGGACGAAGGTGATGCAGATCGGTTCCGGGGCCTAAAGCGGTACCAAAATCACCATGTGATTTTGCCCAAACGTGTTCACGATTCCAATCATTAACACCGGATCCGTTCATCGTTTTTCCTTGAGAACGCCCTGTATAAAGAAGAATGACATTATTGGCGTTATTCGGGTCCTCATCGGTTTTCCGTAAAGCGTCCCAGACATTTGAATACGATATTTCCGTATGGTCATCAATGATTTCATGGAGGGCACTCTTTAGCGGCGATCCTGATTTTCCGCTGGCTGAATCATAGTATGAGCCAACCCCCGGTGTCTCCGGTTCGGGTGAATCATTCCCTGAAAACATGGCAGATACATCTTTTAAGCCTGAATGGGTGAAATAGGCACTCAGTGTACCGGTTACGGTGACTTTTTTTCCTTTTAATGAAGGATTTGTTTTTAACCCAAATTCAGAGCGAAGTGAGGATGGAATCTGAACATAAACCATATCGGCAATGTTTGTTTCCGATGAGCTATCTGCCAATGCTATGGCATAATCATTCGGATAGCCGCTCGTGACGACGGTATTGGCTGAAGTGGGCTGTCCCGTCACATATCCACTGACCGTTTTAATCGTGCTGTCTTGATTCGCAATGGCTTGGGAAACGGAATAAGGAGATGACAAGCTGCCATCGCCAGCCGAGGCTAGTGATGGGGTAATGAAAAGAGCGGGAATAAAGAAAGCAAGCACGAGTAAAATGGACAGGGGAAATCTTGGTTCCTGTTTTGTGAACATGTGATTCCTCCATAAATCGATTCATACCCATTTCCAGAAAAACCGGCATGTATATGTAAAGTTATGGATATTAGGCGCTATCTCCTTCTGGATTGTCAAAAATGAGAGAAAACAGCTAGTGAAGCTTAGCGGAATTTAGGGAAATAGCCCGGGAAATATCGAAGGCTGTTATGGAAATGAAAATGAAACGAAAAACCGTCAGCATGCTACTGACGGTTTTTTTTACTCTGTTTTATAAGAAGACTTTGAATGAAACTCAATAACAATGATCCGATTAAAGCTCCCCAAAAAGAATCTATTACAAAGCCACTGACGGCATAGGAAGTGATTTGGAATGTGAAGGCATTGATAATGAAAGAAAACAACCCGAACGTCAGGATGGTGATCGGCAATGTGATAAGTTGGAGAATGGGTCTAACCAGTAAGTTCATGATCGATAATATAAAAACCGCCAGCAAGGCTGTTCCGTAAGATTTAATCGTGATGGAGTCGAGAAGCCAGTCAATAACGAGCAATACCAGCCCGTTGATAAGAAAACGCATTATTATGTTCATGAAAAACTCCTCCTGAAGTCACTTTACTACAAGTCATTATACTAAAATTTCATGAATTTCAGTTATATGTTTGCAGGATTGTCACAAAAAAAGAGGAATACGATTATGTATTCCCCCAGAATGGAAAGGACCCTTTTTAGGGTCTCACACAGTAGACAGATACGAAGAAAGCGTGTTTGGGTAACAGTTTTTTTCTATAAAAACGATCCAGTTGTTTTCAGAAATCCGCTCGCTTTCCGCCGAAAGAGCCCCATTTGTCTACAAAATGGGATCCATTAGGTTCTATTTAGTTGTTGGCAATGATCTTTTCGAATTCACTTAATTCCAATGTGTTTTTCAATTTTGGATTGGTGTTTAAGGAAAGCAAGGCACTTTCGATGAGAAAGATTCGCGGTTCAACGTTTTGTAATAATTCCTCTTGGATAAAGTGAATCAATTTTAAGTTTTTAACCCGTTCCGCTTCATCATCTTGGCATAGCCTCAAGATCATCTTTTTTAGGTCATTTGCAGAGTGCAGGAGTGCTGTATGAAAATCCTGCTGTGTATGGAAGCACTCAGGAAGCCATTGCTTGATGAGATCGGGTTCCAAAAGCTGTGCATTTGACTTGCTGACATCTTCGAAAATCGATTTAATCCTATCGACACAATAACGAATAACTTCAGTAGGGTTGAAATCGGGCTCTTTAGCCAAGGCATTAAAATGAATTGTTTGATACATCATCCCCGAGTAAAGAATGGCGCAGTCCAAAATATATGGTTTTTTATCAACACCGAAAATGTCCAGAAACCGTTTCGATAGCCAATGGATATGCTGGAATTTAGCATGTGTTATGAAGTTCTTAAGTTCGGTATCATTTGAAATCATCACTTCCTCATATAAGGAAAAGAGTTTATTGCTTTTGTTGGAGTGCATTTGTAATTCGGATTGTTTGATGAATATTTCAATATCTGCAAGGTTTTGCCCAATCAGCAATTCATTCCGCTCTTTTTCGAATTTTTCTTGCGAAGTTAGGAAGACTGCCTTAAGCAATTCGCTTTTAGAAGAAAAATAGTTATAAAATGTTCCTTTTGAAATGCCGCTATAATCTAAAATATCCTGAATGGAAGTTGCTTGATAACCCTTTTCAATAAATAATTGGTGTGCATATTTAACTACCAGTTGTTTGCGCTCATTCATATATATCACCCTTACTCTTATTGGACGGTCATTTTAACGTAATAGTATCTTATTTTCTATACGAACACAAACCAGTATGTTTACAATCTCTCTAGCAAAATAAGGGGGAAGGCCTTTTATTTCAGTCAATTTAAGAGATCAAATATCAGTTTCTATGCATCCTTCTTTTCACCATGTAAATAAAGGCTGAAGAAAAGTGAACAAAGTCACAGGAGAACAATCCGGTTTGTTATAAGATGAATGGAAGGAAATAGGTGAAGTAGCCCAAAGTATCTATGAATATTCGCTATCATTCTCGATTACTATCCCATTGGTAGGAGAAATGATAAAATCACTTGTCATGAAGGAATATTGGTTATAAGGGTCGTATACCATTATTAGGAATCGGATTATGGCAATATGCTGTTCCGCCAACGTTTATACCTTTTTGATTTTCCTTATTATGGGCCACATAGAAGTTATATAATCAACGAAATAATAATGAATTGATTATTATATTAAAATTATTATAAATAAGTATTGATTTTTTTCTGATAAGCTTTATCATTATATACATAAATAATAATGAAAAGGTGGTTCAATTATGTCGAATAAGAAAAACCTTACTACAAGCTGGGGAGCGCCAGTTGGAGATAATCAAAACTCGATCACTGCCGGCGAACGCGGCCCGGTACTCATTCAAGATGTACACTTATTGGAAAAGCTAGCCCACTTCAACCGTGAACGTGTGCCTGAACGTGTAGTTCATGCGAAGGGTGCCGGTGCATTCGGAACATTCGAAGTAACGAATGACCTTTCTCAGTACACGAAAGCTAAACTCTTCAATGGTGTGGGCAAGAAGACAGATCTTTTTATCCGTTTCTCCACAGTTGCAGGTGAATTGGGTTCTGCTGATACAGTCCGTGACCCGCGTGGATTTGCTGTTAAATTCTACACGGAAGAAGGAAACTACGATATCGTCGGTAATAATACGCCTGTATTCTTTATTCGCGATGCGATTAAATTCCCTGACTTCATCCATACACAAAAAAGAGATCCTAGAACTCATTTGAAAAACCCTACGGCAGTATGGGATTTCTGGTCACATTCACCGGAATCTTTGCACCAAGTAACGATCCTGATGTCCGATCGGGGCATTCCTGCTACACTTCGTCATACACATGGTTTCGGAAGCCACACATTTAAGTGGGTGAATGCTGAAGGAAATGGCGTTTGGGTGAAATACCACTTCAAAACAGAACAGGGCATCAAAAACCTTGATGTGGATTTAGCTGCAAAACTAGCAGGTGAAAACCCTGATTACCATACGGAAGATCTTTTCAATGCCATTGAAAAAGGGGACTTCCCTGCATGGAAATTATATGTTCAGATCATGCCTTTGGAAGATGCGGATACATACCGTTTCGATCCATTCGATGTGACGAAGGTATGGTCTCAAAAAGATTATCCGCTAATCGAACTTGGCCGTATGGTATTGAACAGAAATCCTGAAAACTACTTTGCTGAAGTAGAGCAAGCCACGTTCTCACCGGGAACATTCGTACCAGGAATTGAAGCTTCCCCAGACAAGATGCTTCAAGGACGTCTATTCGCATATGGAGATGCACACCGTTACCGTGTGGGTTCGAATCATAACCAGCTTCCGGTGAACCGTCCGAAAGTGGAAGCGAACAACTATCAGCGTGATGGCTTCATGCGTGCAGATGACAATGGCAAGGGATCTGTTTATTATGAGCCGAATAGTTTTGGCGGCCCTGCCGAATCAACGGAAAATAAAGTCACTCCTTTCGAGGTGGCTGGGCAAGCTGCACAAGTTGGTCATAATAGTGATGATCACTACACTCAAGCAGGTGACTTATACCGTCTATTGAGTGCCGAAGAGAAAACTCGCCTTGTTGACACGATCGTGGGCGCAATGAAACCCGTGGAATTGGAAGAAATCAAGCTACGTCAAATCGGTCATTTTTACAAAGCAGATCCAGAATACGGAACGCGCATAGCCGAAGGTTTAGGTTTGCCCGTACCGCAAGAAGCGTAAAATATGGGAATCCCAATCTATTAAATGCAAACAGGCATCCATTCATGAATGGATGCCTGTTTTGTTTGTTTATGAAGGCTCCGTTATATAAATGACACCCGACAAGTTCGATAAGAATATATAGTTATAAGTCATGCTGTCAGCCAGTTACTTTATCGGTAAAGGGCGGAATTAATGACTAGCAAAAAGAATCGGGTTTTAGTAGGCAGTTCAATTTACCAGAAACCAATATTTTACAAAAGTTCCTGCTCTCACTTAAAAGGTTGGATGTGGAGGAATGGAGCTTGGCATTTTCTTCATCGATGAAATGAAGATGAGCGATCAAGCAAAATGCTCGAAGGTTTCAGTCAGGAGCAGAACAATGTCAAAGCAATAATTAAATAGAATCAGCATACATTTGGTTAAGAGGAGGTGCAGTATGGACGTTTTTGTGCGGCAGAATGATTCCTTGTGGTATTATAGCCAATTATTCAAGGTGAATTACCAACTTATCATTGATTCCAATAGTGGGATTGATCCACTTGCACTTATGGTTGGCCAACAAATCAAAATTCCTGGCTTTACGACGACCGGTTATAGAATAAAGCAAGGCGATTCGTTATGGGCAATTGCCAGGTCACGTAATCTTTCATTGGATGCCCTATTTTTGGTTAATCCCAATCTCAACCCGAATGCCCTGCAAGTTGGTCAGACAATTTCTGTGCCATTAAGGATTACGTGGAGGCTAATTCAAGGAAACCGGGAATATGATTATGAGGCGATGATGACCGATGTAAGACGTTTGAAAACTATCTATCCATTTATTAAAACCTCCCCCATCGGGAACTCGGTGCTTGAAAGGGATATCCCCGAAGTGCTGATTGGAAATGGTAACAAACGGGTTCACTATAATGGTTCCTTTCATGCTAATGAGTGGATAACGACGCCTGTGATCATGACCTTTTTAAATGATTATTTACTCGCAATCACGAATCAGGCTGACATCCGCGGTCTGGCTCTGTTTCCCTTTTATCAACAGACGATGCTGTCGATCGTCCCAATGGTGAATCCGGACGGAGTGGAGTTGGTTCTTAAAGGTCCGCCTGCAGATGAGTCATTGAGAGGACGGCTCGTGGAATGGAATAATGGCAGCGAAGACTTCTCTGGCTGGAAAGCCAATATTAATGGGGTGGATCTGAATGATCAATTTCCCGCCAAATGGGAACTGGAACAAGCTCGCAATAATGTAACGGAGCCAGGTCCGGCAAATTATCCCGGGGAGGGGCCGCTTACACAGCCAGAGGCTATTGCAATGTCAGAGTTGACAAAAAAACGTGATTTTGGCAAAGTCCTTGCGTTCCACACTCAAGGAGAGGTCATTTTTTGGGGGTTTGAAGACTTGGAACCACCTGAGTCGGAAACGATAGTCAATGAGTTTGCGAGGGTGAGTGGATATGAGCCTGTCAAATCCGCCAATAGTTATGCAGGGTATAAGGATTGGTTCATTCAGGATTGGCGAAGGCCGGGGTTTACCGTGGAGCTGGGCAAAGGAACGAATCCCTTGCCTATAACACAGTTCGATGAGATTTATCAGAAGTCGCTTGGAATTTTCTTAGCAGGGTTATATATGTGAAATTTGACCAAATGAAAAAGCTCTACTCCGGTTACATGGGGAAGAGCTTTTTAGTCTTATAAACTATTAGACTTGAAACGATGAGGGCTGCTGCAAAAAATAAGTAAAGTTATGCTTTACTTATCGATTGCATGATTAACTCGCTTTTTAGCCTAAAATTAATGGACATTCTCCATGTCCCAGTAATATTGCAGCCCCTACCAAAAGGAATTCTAATAGTTTTACGGTAAAGAAGTTTAACTTCCTCAGCGCTAGTATTGGCCCCACCTACGCCAGATACTGTGACGGCCACGCATGCCATCCAACCTATTTTCATTATAATAGAAAGCGCTTACATTTTCAAAAATAATCGTAATGCAAATTTCGACATTCGCATCATGCTCTCTTTTCAGCAGAAGATAATGGGCATTACCCATTCTTTGCATAGTGTATTTCCCATCATAAATGTTGAATAGGGAGCTCCAGTGAAATGGTCAGCTTATGAGGTGGTTTTAAAAAACTTAAATGAATAGGTTTATTTATATTTATTGATGTAATTCTAAGTGTAAATACGAATAAATATTTATGTTTATTCGTTTATAGTTCGTATATAATGATTTTGAGGAATTAAGGAGGAGAGACTGAATGTATAAATCGAAAAAGATTTTATTATTGGGCTCGGGTGAATTGGGGAAAGAGGTCATACTTGAAGCACAGCGACTTGGGGTGGAGACCGTTGCTGTAGATCGCTATGAACATGCCCCTGCCATGCAAGTCGCTCATCGCAGTTATGTGATCGATATGCTGGATGCAGAACAACTAAGGGGAGTTGTAGAAAAAGAACAACCCGATTTGATTGTACCGGAAATCGAAGCTATCGCTACATCTGAATTAGTCAAGCTGGAAGAGGAAGGCTTTCATGTCATTCCGACGGCAAGAGCGGCTAAATTGACTATGGATCGTGAAGGAATCAGGAGGTTGGCTTCTGAAACTCTGGAGATTCCGACAGCAGCCTACAAATTCGCCGATACATATGAAGAATTTGTCCAAGCTGCAAAGGAAGTTGGATTTCCCAATGTCGTCAAACCGCTGATGAGTTCTTCAGGTAAAGGGCAAAGTGTGTGCCGCACGGAAGGTGACCTGGAGGATTGCTGGAAAATAGCGATGGAAGGCGGCCGGGTTCAAAATGGACGCGTGATTATTGAAGAATTTATCCGTTTTGATTCGGAAATCACGCTGCTTACTGTCCGGGCAGTAAATGGTACCATGTTTTGTGCTCCCATCGGTCACATTCAGCAGGGCGGGGATTATATTGAATCCTGGCAGCCGCATAATATGACAGAAGCGCAAATAATGGAAGCGAAAAGAATTGCCCATGCCATTACGGATGAACTTGGTGGGTACGGATTATTCGGGGTTGAGCTTTTTCTCTCAGGGGATAAAGTTTATTTCAGTGAAGTTTCCCCACGTCCACATGATACGGGTCTAGTGACATTAGTGACTCAGAATTTGTCGGAGTTTGCCCTTCATATTCGGGCAATTCTAGGTTTCCCCATCCCGGAAATCACGCTGATCAGCCCAGGTGCCAGCCGACCATTAAAAGCGCAAGATGAGTTATCGGAATATTCTATAGTCGGTGTTGAACAGGCTTTGGCTTTACCTAATACACAAGTGCGTCTTTTCGGAAAACCTGTTACAAAGGCAGGTAGAAGGGTCGCAGTCGCCCTGTCGTCTGCCGATTCAATCGAGATGGCGAGAGTGAATGCGGCCCGTGCTTTGGAATGTTTAGGTGTAGAGAAAAAATAGTGAAAAAAGCGCTCTTTGAATGGAGCGCTTCAGTTTGCCGATAAAAGGAGGTTCGGAATGGTCTCATCCCGAACCATATTTTTAAAACAAGACTTTGGTTAGGGTTTTATGAAATTTTCATTGGATTGAAGAAATTTGCGACAAAGACGAGACACCAAAGGCGCTTGCTTTGATGAGGCTTGGCAGACAATCGGCGCAAAGAAAAAAACTGTAGGCAAACTCGCTTTCTTCGAATTTGTCTACAGTCTGACTCTGAAGCATCCTGATTGGATGCATTATTTTATTTTCTCCATTAATTTTTTAGCACTTTCAAATTCCTAACAAATTACCCCGATTAGAAGACGTTAGATGAATAGAACTTTGTTCAAGATCACTTACCCACGCTGGTGTTAACCAAATCTTTTTCATTACTCTAAAGCCTGTAAAATGCCCCCGCTACTGATGATTTTCCTGAATGACCAACAACCTTTCGCGGAAGAAGTAATGCCTATGCTCATAAAAGTGACATACAATTCCGTGACATGCTGCCTTTACCTTGTCTTAACAATTATCTTGTTGCTTTTTTACATAGCCTTGACATTGAGTTCATTTTCTTCACCTATAGTTAAATTAAATAGAAAACATTAGGGGGAGGTCATTCATTTGAATCGCCATGGAGTAAAAAGGTTTTACCCATCACGCTCGTTACAATTTTATCATGGTCCGCTGCAGATCGTGTTTTGGCAAAGGGTGACCCAAAAAAAGAATCGGAAATCAAGAACGTAATTTTCCTGATCGGTGGCGGCATGGGTGTTTCCTATACCTCCGCTTACCGGTATTTAAAAGATACCCCTGGTACGAAGGTGGCAGAACGGAAGGAGTTTGATAAATCCTTGGTTGGCCAGCGGATGACTTATCCAGAAGACTCTGCACAAAATATAACGGATTCAGCTTCAGCCGCAATGGCAATGTCAGCCGGAGTGAAGACTTAAACGCTGCCATTGCAGTGGATAATGATAATCTGAAGTCAAAACCGTATTGGAAGCAGCAAAGGAAAAGGAAAAGCGACGGGATTGGTTGCCACTTCTGAAATCACTCATGCTACACCTGCTTAAGGACAAAAATGAACAGGTCCTTGGTTTATTCGCTTCTGAAGGACTTCCGAAAATGATTGACCGTCCAAGTGAAACGCCATCTTTGGCAGACATGACAGGTTCGGCGATCCAGCGTTTGAATAAAGTTAAAGATGGATTCTTCCTTATGGTCGAGGGAAGCCGGTCGATTGGGCCGGACATGAAAATGATATCGTAGGTGCATGGACTACCGGGGGACATACGGGTGAAGATGTTCCGGTCTACGCATACGTGCCATATAAAGAACGTTTTGCCGGGCAGGCCGATAACACGGATCATGCCAAAATCATCTTTGATCTATTTAAAGAAGTAATAAACACTTCACGGAGGGATTCAATGAACAGACTGATGATTGGTGCCCTGTTATTAACGGCATTTGGTGCTCTTAATACCCAACCAGCTTACGAAGAAGAAACGACAGCTTATGAAAAAACAGAGGAAATTGCACGACCACTGGAAAAAAAGGATGTCTATGTTCCGAATCCACAGCTTCCTGATGATATAAACTTGAACCAGATTGGTCAGAACGTTTCCGATGCCAAAGGCGAATTAACTTTGAAGGCCTATAAAAAAGTGAATGAAACGTTGAATGTCGGTCCGATCGAAGTTAAAGTCAAGGAAATGAAAGTGATGCATGCCACTCCGGATTACAGCATGATTGATTTCTTCCACGGCTATACGCATGATGAAGATTTCGATATCGTAAAAGTGAACGTGGAAATCAAAAACAATACGGATAAAAAAATGAAGTTTTCCCCCGTTGCTTTCCTTGAAACGGACAGAGGAGAACATCTGACATGGGAAGATGATATCTACTTAGAAGAACTTACTGGTGAAATAGAAGCAAACGGTTCAAAAAGCGGAAACATTGGTTTCATTCTAAATGATGGAAACATAAAGGGCATATCCGTCATGACAAGTGATGCGGTCGATGAAGAAGGGGAAGTCCTTGCAAAAGGCAAGTCAGCTGAATTCGCTTTTTAAAGAATATGTATAAATGCCTTGGAAAAATAAAATACTAGAACAAGTGATAGGGATTACTATCACTGAACGGAATATCCAAATCCTAATGATGAGGTGACACAGAATGAGCTATAAAGATCAATTAGATCCACATTCTCAAAAGTTTCACCATAATTGGACAAGACCTAAGCGTTCGAAGTCTCAAGTTAATGGCCATACGCAAGAATCGCAAACAAACATTATACTAAGAAGCAATGCAAAGGCTCACAGGTGGTAAAGGATATTCCCGACAAAGAAGGAGGCTCTTAGCGAGTCTTCTTCTTTATATTTAATATAGATTCATCTAAACCAATCGAGGCATACATGGCTTTTCATTCATAATTATGATACCATTTACAGCGATGAGCCTGGTGTGAACCGGAGTTTTGATTCCGATTGAAAGTTCCACCTTATACAAATAGAGGACGTGAATTGTAATGATTAAAATTGAAATCCCTGCAGCGGATATAAGCATCAAACAAAGAAAGCAAGTTATAGAAGGAGACGAAGCTGTCATTCCTGAAATTTACGGGTTTATTGATTTTCATTTGATTCCCCGTGATAAAGGCGGCATCATCTTGTTTTACAATGAAAAAGATGAGCTGATTTTTGTCGGTAAAGCTCGTAAATTAAGACCAAGGGTCAAGAAGCATTTCGAGGATAATGTTTCTCCGATTAAAGACCATCGTAATGAAGTCAAGAAAATTGACATTCTTTTAGTCGAAGATGCTATGGAACGTGAAATCTATGAAACGTACATGATCAATAAACTTCATGCTAAATACAACGTCGACAAAGTGTTTTATAAATAAGAAGTACTTATGAAAAGCTGACTGCATATGCACTCAGCTTTTTTGTGTGGAAACTTAAGTTTAAATATGTACAAAAATAATTTCGTACATTTACAACTGCTCCATGTTAGGTTAACAATGTTGGTTTATATTTAAAGTATTCCAATACATTCTCAGGAGGAAGCTATTGAAGAAAATACTTTGTAAAAAGGTGTTAGTTATCTCAATCGGGACAGTGATTGCCTTTGGGAATTTAACCTGGTCCATGTCACAAGCTTCTAAACTGGCGAAACAGAGAGAGATTGAAACTTTTGAACAAAAGACAGTAAAATCTTCAGGGTGGGAAATGGCGGAATAAGCACAGTGACCAATGATTTTTTCTCGATTTGCAACAAAGAAAAAGAAAAATGTATTGGATAATGAAACAGTGTTGATGATCAGCTGCTTGTCAATATGGAAGTACATTAAATGATAAAACTGCAATGGAGGTTCATTACACATGATGTTATGTGTGATCGGGCTTCCATTTAATTTTGTTTTTAGTTTTATGAAGAATGTCAGCCACCTTTCATATATCCATGCTTGTCCATGCTGCAGTATCGGAGCAATCGTGATTACTTTCGTTCAGGAAAAGTATTCGGAGGCAATTTTGAAAAAAACTTGCAAATAGTAATGATTACGTTTTATTATTAAAGAGTGCTTTTTCGTGAATAATAGCTTTGGTACTTAAATCGTAATGATTTTGATTTATGGAAAGCGATAAGAAATCAGGTAAAGGAGTGATAAGGGATGGAGATGAAGAAAATTCCGGTTACGGTATTGAGCGGATACCTTGGTGCGGGAAAGACGACGCTTTTGAATCATATTCTTGCAAATAGAAATAATCTGAAGGTTGCCGTCATCGTTAATGATATGAGTGAAATCAATATTGATGCTTCGCTCGTCAAACAGGGAGGGTTTACCCGGACGGATGAAAAACTGGTGGAAATGCAGAATGGCTGCATTTGCTGTACGCTTCGTGAGGATTTAATGATTGAAGTGGAGAAGTTGGCGAAACAAGGGGACATTGATTACATCGTGATTGAATCGACTGGGATTAGCGAACCGGTACCTGTAGCCCAAACCTTCTCCTATGTTGATGAAAGCATGGGAATTGATTTATCGGAATATTGCCGGCTTGATACGATGGTTACCGTTGTTGATGGCTATAACTTTTGGCAAGACTTCACTTCCGGAGAAACACTTATTGACAGGAGGCAGGCAACTGATGCTGCGGATGGCAGGGAAGTGGTCGATCTATTAATAGATCAGATAGAGTTCGCCAATGTCATCCTGTTAAATAAAATCGATTTAATGGATGCAGACGCTGTGGAGGAGCTGAAAGCAGTTCTTCATAAACTGAATGCGGATGCGAGGATCATTGAAACAAACCATTCCAAGGTGCCGCTAAAGGATGTATTGAATACACATTTATTTGATTTTGAAGAGGCAAGCCAAGGAGCTGGCTGGATAAAGGAATTGAATGAAGAGCATATCCCGGAGACCCTGGAGTACGGGATTTCTTCCTTCGTTTACAGAAGGAAAATACCCTTTCATCCCGAGAGGCTGATGGAGTGGTTAGAAAACTGGCCCGTACAAGTGGTGAGGGCAAAGGGCTTCCTTTGGCTGGCATCGAGAAATGATACAGCAGGCTTGCTATCTCAGGCAGGGCCGTCATTAACTTTACAAGCAGCGGGTAAATGGATTGCAGCATACCCTGAGGAAGAACAGCGCCAAATTTTAAAGGAAGCTCCTGAATTAATGGAACGGTGGAATGCAGTATACGGTGACAGGATGACGGAGCTGGTGATGATTGGCATTCAAATGAATCAACAGGAAATCGAAAATGAATTAGATCAATGCTTATTGACGGAAATTGAGTTGCAGCAGGATTGGTCTCTGTATGAAGATCGATTGCCTGCATTTACGGAAATCGTTCATTAAAAAACTTTAGGAGGAAACAAAAATGAGAGTAAACATTACTTTAGCATGCACAGAATCAGGGGACCGAAATTATATCACGACGAAAAACAAGCGGAATAACCCGGACAGAATCGAATTGAAAAAGTACTGCCCGCGATTAAAGAAACACACGCTTCACCGTGAAACGAAGTAATTTTGAGGTTTAAATCGTAATGATTATGTTTTATTGAAGAGAATGGATGTAAAAGGAGGGAAGTTCATGTTGGAATGGATCATTATTGGCGGAGGCATTCAAGGTATGACGATGGCTGCATTTTTACTTAAGTCAGGAAAAACGACAGTGGACCAGCTGGCGATTGTTGATAGAAATGAAGAACCATTGGCAAGGTGGAAGCATTGTACGGAAGTCATTTCAATGCCATATTTACGTTCTCCATCCGTACACCATCTGGATGTGAATCCATTCAGCCTGCAGAAATATGTGGAAAAGGCAGACTGGAACAATAACTTTTACGGCCAATATAAGCGGCCATCCCTAAAATCCTTCAATGAACATTGTGTTCACTTGGCTGATGATTTATCCATTAAGCAGGCATGGGTGCAAGGGGAAGTCACCTCTGCCTGCAAAATGGGACAGGGCTGGGAAATCCAATTGCAAAACAAGCGACGGCTTGTAGGGCAAAAACTTGTGATTTCAATTGGTATTGGTGAACAGCCTTATTGGCCTGATTGGGCACAGCAATTAAAACAAGAGCATGAGGGATCCATTTACCACATATTCGATGAAAATATTCCGGAGCTGACACAATTACAAGGACCCATCACGATCATTGGGGGTGGCATATCTTCTGTCCATCTCGCTATAAAGCTAAGTAAGATCTATCCCCATGATGTAACGGTCCTAAAGCGGCATCATTTTAGAATTCATGATTTCGACAGTGATCCAGGTTGGTTGGGGCCAAAAAAACAGCGTCCTTTTCGTGCTATAACAAGCTATCAAAAAAGACGCGAGACCATTATCCAGGCCCGTAATAAGGGCTCCATTCCACCTGACTTACATAAAGCGCTGATGAATCAGGTTAAACAGGGATTATTGCGTGTGATGGATGTTGAAGTGATAAGCGCTGTGTGGAGGGATGGGCATATTAGCCTCAGGGATAAAAACGAAAAGGTCATTCAACAAACAGGGACGATCCTTTTAGCGACCGGCTTTGAGTCTTCAATGCCAGGGAAGGAGTGGCTAACACCAGTCATCCGGTCGCATGATTTACGCTGCGCGGAATGTGGTTATCCAATTGTATCGCAGTCGTTGCAGTGGGGACCTGGTTTATATGTCACGGGAGCATTGGCCGAACTTGAAATGGGACCGATATCCAGGAATATATCGGGTGCAAGACAGGCAGCGGAACGAATTGTGAATAGTTTATAGAATCTATAAAAACAAGATCTTTAAAAAAGGAGAATATAAATGGCAAAAAAATCCAAGGTGATAAAAGCGGAAAAACAGTTGGCAATGGTCGAAAAGTATGCAGAACTTAGAAAGGAATTGAAGGAAAAAGGGGATTATGCCGCATTGGCCAAACTCCCTCGTGATTCCTCGCCGACAAGGGTCCACAATCGTTGTGGAGTAACGGGGAGGCCCCGTGGATATATGCGCAAATTCAACATGTCACGTATCGTTTTTAGGGAACTTGCTCATAAAGGGCAACTTCCGGGTGTCAAAAAGTCTAGCTGGTGAAGCGGGGAGAAGAAAGGTGATTTAAGGATTAAAGTCTTTCATTAGAAGAAATTAAGTACAGCAGAGATCATTCATAAATTGTACTAATCCAAAAAAAACTGTAGGCAAACTCGACTTTCATCGTAGTTTGCCTACAGTCGGAAGTCGGAGCCCGTGTTAAACAAGGGCTCCTTCCTATTCACTCATCATTATAAAAAAGTGATGCTTACTTGACTGCCTTTAATGCTTGTTCAGATATATAGAAGTCTTTTCCGTTATAAACGGTGATAGCATTAATTTCCTTTTGTTTAGTGGATTTAGGAGTCTTGCTGATAACGATATTCTTATTTGCAGGCAATTCCACTTTTTGCTGCCCCTTTTTCGCTACGAAAACTGGGTTATTCGGGTCTGTCACATCAATACGGGTTGAATATCCTTTTTTCTCAAAGGAATCTTTAGCATTCATGTATAGTTTATTCGATAATTTTTGTAAATCAAAGCCCATAAATTCGGCCATTTTTTTAGCGAGATCTGTATTCTCCACTAATCCAGTCGGTTTTGAAGGGCCATAAGAATATAGGGATACGTCTTCCCCTGTATGACCGCCTGTTGTAAAGCCAATGTTGGCACGGTTAGCAAGCATCTTTGTCATTTCAGCACCTACGTTTTTAGAAGAGGTGAGTTTTGCTGATTCTTCAGATGTCAGATCATCAAGTCCATACAGTGCTGCTACTTCTTTTAGATTGGAATGATCTGGTTTCAACTTACTTAAAGCTCCTTCAACAGTCAACTTCGCTTTCTTTAATGGATCGATATAAGCTGATACGGGTGTTTCTGGATAGGAGGAGTTCGTGTTTGCGTTACCCATTGTAATTCCGCTGTTCCCATGGTCCGTTACAGCAATGACCATCGTGTTTCCGTCACTTTTTGCAAACTTAAGGGCTTCGTTCACGGCATCATCAAAAGCTAAAGTATCACTAATCATTCCAATCGTGTCGTTTCCGTGAGCAGCCCAGTCAATTTTGCTTCCTTCAACAAATAAGAAGAAGCCATCTTTATCTTTTTTCAAGGTTTTAAGGGCTTTATTGGTCATTTCGGCTAAAGTGGGCTCACTTGGCTTTGATGTTTCACGATCTAAATCATATGCGAGGGCACTTGGTGCGAAGCTTCCCCAAATTTTATTCGATTTAGAGTTTAACAGCTCGTCACGGGTTTCAACAAAATCATATTTTTCTTCATCAAGCACTTCCAAAAGGTTTTCTCCATCAATTCTTGCATTTTTTGTTTTACCTGGTAAAAGGGATTCTTTCCCCCCTCCCAAAACCACGTCAATCCCCTGATAAACCTGCTGTTCCGCAATATCACGGTAATTGCTTCGATGTGTCACATGAGCGGAGAAGCCTGCGGGAGTAGCATGCTGGATTTCAGATGTAGAGATGATGCCAGTAGCTTTTCCCGCTTGTTTCGCACCCTCCAAAACGTTAGCGACTGGTTTATGGGCATTTTTCGGATTAACCGGATCGAGCCCTGGAGAATTAACGATGGATGGCAGGACACCGACAAATTTATCATTGGATTTATTTCCTGTCGCAAGCGCTGTTGCTGCAGGAGCTGAGTCTGTAATGGCTGATTCAGCTGAATATGTACGCATACCGCCAGACAGCATTTCGTCCATGGCTAGATTATCGCCTTTATACCACCTTGAAAGGGTCGTGGCTCCTGTGCTTGTCCCATCCATCACCATCATGATGACGTTTGTTGGTTCTTTTTTCTTGTCTTTTGCCTGAACATCTTCTTTCAATGTTGAAATACCTAGTGATGAAATGGCTACCGCGCCCGCTAACGTAATTCCTGCTACTTTTTTGCTCATTTTCCCCAAAATGATTACCTCCAAAAAAATATACTTAATACATCTTAGGATAAATGTAGTATATTAAGAAATTACTTCGTTTAGGTAAAGAAAGTTTTTTTATCTGTAAATTTTGTTAAACATTGGAGAAGGGGCTTGTGAACGTTAAAAAAAGCAGAAGTCATTAAGACTCTGCTTTTTTAGTTTGCTTTTACCTTTGGAAAAATTCAATCCACTCTTTTTCCGGTCCATATATGTAGAAATAGCGATAACCATTTGGAAGGGTGACTATCTCTTCATCAATCAGCTCGGTGTTATCCAAGCTTTTGATCCGGGCATATTCTGCTTCGATATCATCCACGGTAATGGCAAAATGGTGGATCGTTGCTTCGGAAGGCAGTGTGTCGCTATATCCCTGAATCAATTCTATTTCCGTTTCGTCCGACTCTTCGTAACCCAGAAATGCCAGTTCGATTACCCCATTAGTATGAGGCATGCGTGCTTTTAATTTTAAATCCAGCACATCTTGATAAAAGGCGATGGATTTTTCAAGATCTTTTACAACAACGCCAATGTGATCGACCCTTTTCGCAGCCAAGAAATCTTCCTCCTTCATTATATCCATTTACAATATGCTAATATTAGTATATATAAGATTATTCGGAATTTAATTACATTTTTATAGCCGTTTTTAGATAATTTTTTAAATAATGTTAATAAAGGGAAGGTGTTGGTAAATAATGAAAAATGACAACTGGCGTTATGGGATAATACTTTTCTTCCATAATATCTATTGATTGATTCTTTTCATGGAAAGAATGGAATTTATCATTTTCCAGGGCAAAAATTTGTTTCTAAATGGAATAGTCGATATACTATGGAAACAACTCCATTATTAATGGATAGGAGAGGAGAGGTAGTATGGGAAAAATTCGTGAAGGTGAAGTTTTCACACTTACTGATGACAGTGGTGAAGGCCATGAAGTTGAGGTTTTAGGATCATTGGATGTAGAAGGAACGGAATATGTTGCAGTAGGTTTGCTTGAAGATATTGAAGAGGATACAGATGAAGATATCGATATTTTCTTTTTCAGGGTCGAAGGCGAAGGTGAACTGCTCGATATCGAATCGGACGAAGAGTTCGAAAAGGTATCATTGGCGTTTGAAGCGGCATTTGAAGCAAAAGAATGACAAGATAAAAGACGGCACATGTGTGCCGCCTTTTTTATATGTATAAAGAAAGTATTGGCCCCGCCTTCGCCAAATACCATGATAGCCACGCGTGCTATCCAGCCTTACTTAAGTATAGGGTTGTATTATTGATAGGACGTGTACTCCATATGAAGATTTTGTTAATAAACGGAGTTTTTTTCCATCTCCAAGGCATAGGATAAAAAAAGTGGAGGTGATGGGATGGCTGTTGTAAAGCACACTGAAGCCGATCTTGCCTTATTGGCAAGATTGCTTAGAGCGGAAGGCGAGGGTGAAGGTGATCAAGGCATGTTGATGATCGGCAATGTAGGGGTCAATCGGATTCGGTCGAATTGTTCCGATTTCAAAGGTTTGAGGACGATTCCAGACATGATCTATCAGGAGCATGCCTTTGAAGCTGTACAGAAGGGGTATTTTTATCAGCGTGCAAGAGAAAGGGAAAAAAGGCTTGCACGCCGGAGTGTAAGCGGCGAAAGGCTATGGCCCTCGAAATTTAGCCTATGGTACTTCAGGCCACCGGGAGATTGCCCGGCAACCTGGTATAATCAGCCCCTGGTTGGGCGTTTCAAGCTCCATTGCTTTTATGAACCAACAGGTAAAGAATGTCCAAATATTTATAATACATTTTAAGGAAGTGGCTGAACCTTATGGGGGTTTGGCCTCTTTGTGCATCAATTGTTAACTAAGTAAAAACATATGATAAAACTGGCAAATGATTTACTGATACTGTAAAATTGAGACTGTAAATTTCCGGATAAGAAAGGAATAAAAAATTGATGAGTAAAAGGCTTATTAATTATGGACAAGGGCAAATGGGGGGACAGCCGGAGGATAATACCGAGAAATTTAAGTCTTTCATGGAGAACAACCCGGACGCCATTTCCATTGTTGATCTGGAAGGAAAGACCCTTCAAGTGAATGCAGCTTTTGAAGAGTTTTTCGGTTGGACGAATGATGAGCTCATTGGCATGCCGTTTCCAATTATTCCTGATTTCTTGAAGGAGTCAGTCAATGAATTGCATGACCAGATTAAGGCAGGGGTACAAAAGAAAGGCTTTGAAACGGTCAGGTTAAGGAAAGATGGCCAGTTAATCGATGTAAGCATCTCCCTGTTTAATATCCGCGATAATGAAAATGAGCCGTGCGCATTGGTTTTCGTTTATCGGGATATTACGAATCAAAAACTTGCTGAAGCTGCCTTGAAGGAAAGTGAGCAAAGGTATCGCAGTTTAGTGGAGGTGTCACCTGAAGCGATTTTTGTGCATCGCAATGGGATCATAGAGTATATGAATCCCATGGGGGCAAAAATGCTTGGGATGGATAGTGTGGAAGATATTATCGGTAAATCGGTTTTTCAGTTCGTTCACCTGGAGTCCCGGGAAAGTGTACAAAAAAGAATCGAAATCATGAGGGACGATCATCAGGCGGTTGGTTTACTGGAACAAAAGTTCATTCGACTTGACGGACAAGTATTTTATGGAGAAACACTCGGTCTTCCGATTATATATAATGGTCAACCGGCCATACAGGTATTTTGCAGGGATATTACGGAGCGTAAAAGGACCGAAGAGCTGCTCTGTAAATCCAATATGTTATCGGCGGTAGGACAGATGGCTGCGGGCATCGCACATGAAATAAGGAATCCATTAACTACGGTCAAAGGATTTTTACAATTATTAAGGGAAGACCCTGAGCAAAAGGACTATCTTGAAATGATGGTCAGTGAAGTAGAAAAAATCGAAACCCTGACCAATGAGTTTTTAAGTTTAGCAGAGCCTGAGGCGAAGGTTTGTGAATTCATTGAGCTTAACGATATATTGGACAGCGTGATTACGTTAGCCGAGTTTCAAGCGATATTGAATGATGTTGAAATCATCAAGGAATATAACACGGATTCGGCGGCATTTGTCTTTGGCGAACCGAATCAGTTAAAACAAGTATTCACGAATGTCGTCAATAATGCGATAGAAGCCATGCCGAATGGCGGCAAACTTCATATACAGTTAAAACATGAAGGGGACTCTGCAATGATCCGATTCATTGATCAAGGCTGCGGAATCTCAAATGAGCGCATGAAGCATCTAGGGCGGCCTTTTTATAGCACCTCTGAAAAAGGAACGGGGTTTGGGCTCACGGTCAGTACTAAAATCATCCATGAGCATAATGGGGAAATTCATTTCAGTAGCAAAGTGGGAGAAGGAACGATTGTAGATATCCGTCTCCCTATCAATGAAGGTTCACAATGAAAAGTGACGAGAAGCCATGCTCTCGTCACTTTTTGGTTTATAGCTTAACGATCGTTCTGCCTCTTGCTTCCCCTTTTAATAGGCTAGGAAGGACGTCAGGCAATTCTTCAAGTGTAATTTCCTGTTGAACGAGCTGTTCTAAATGCTTTAGTTTAAAGGCGGTGGCAAGGCGATGCCAAACTTTCAATCTTGTATCCATCGGGCAATTGACCGAATCGATCCCAAGTAGATTAACCCCTCTTAGAATGAAAGGAAAGACGGTGGCGGGAAGGCTTGTACCAGCTGTCAATCCGCTGACCGCGACAGCTCCGCCATACTTGATTTGACTAAGGACCGAGGCTAACGGTTCACCGCCGACGGGATCTACCGCCCCGCTCCACTTCTGCTTGCCCAGTGTCCGCAGCTTGCCATCGTATACATCTTCACGCGATACAATGGTCGCCGCACCGATTTCCTTCAAGTATCCATGTTCAGATTCTTTTCCTGTACTCGCTTCCACGGAATAGCCAAGTTTGGAAAGGATCGAGACAGCAAAACTGCCGACCCCGCCAGTTGCACCAGTGACAAGAACGCTCCCTTGCTCAGGGTTGAGGTCATTTTCTTCCAGTCGCAGAACCGATAGGGCTGCAGTGAAACCGGCCGTTCCGATGATCATCGCCTCTTTCATTGTAAGGCCATCAGGAAGCGGGACGATCCACTCTGCAGGAACACGGGCAAATTGACTATAGCCCCCTGATTGGGAAACGCCAATCCCGTAGGAGGTCGCAATGACTTCGTCTCCTTCTTTAAAGCGGGAATCCTCAGATGAAACGACAACACCAGCCATGTCAATTCCCGGAACGATCGGATAGCTGCTGACAATGTTTCCATTTGGAATGCAGGCAAGGCTATCTTTATAGTTCACACCGGAATAATGAACACGGATGAGCACTTCGCCTTGAGGTAGATCATCAAGCGATAGTTGCTGAATGTTAACGGTGAATTGATCATCTTGCTTGTTCACGACCAATGCATCAAATTGCTGTATCATGGTTCGTCCCCCCTTATAATAATGAATCTACCCCATTATAAAAGAAAAAATATAGGAATGCATAATGATACAATTCGAAATAAGTAGCGCCTGCTTTTCTTTCTGCTTCTAAAAATGGTACTATTAGATTTGATTCAGTTCATATTAAAGGAGATGTTTAACATGGCAAAAAAAGGATACATACTTATGGCAAATGGAGAAAAAATCGAATTCGACCTTTTCCCGAACGAAGCACCGAACACAGTGGCTAACTTCGAAAACTTGGCAAACACAGGATTTTATAATGGCGTAGTCTTTCACCGTGTAATCCCTGGTTTCGTAAGCCAAGGCGGAGACCCAACAGGTACAGGTGCAGGCGGAAGCGGCAAGCAAATTAAATGTGAAACAGAAGGAAACCCTCACAAACATGAGGCAGGAAGCCTATCGATGGCACATGCTGGAAAAGACACAGGCTCAAGCCAATTCTTTATTGTGCATGAACCACAACCGCATCTTAACGGTGTTCACACAGTATTCGGTAAAGTGACATCGGGACTTGAAACAGCCAAAGCTATGAAAAATGGCGACAAAATGGAAAAAGTCGAAGTTTTTGACGCTGAATGATGGAAGCGAAAAGAGGGGGCATTATGCTCCCTCTTTTCTTTTTGCACTGTTCATGAGCGAAAACAGGGGAATATAGAGTCATTTTTGCGTCATGCTTTCAGTGAAACAATATTTTATCTCTGTCATGTTTTCCGAAATATCCCATAATCTTTTCGAAGTTTCTTCATTATATAAGGTATCGATGATATCGTCTTTTCTAGGAAAGCCTTTTCTGCTCTTCTTTCCATCGGGCCCGATATACTCCCCGCCTGTCAATGTAGGCTCAGTTGCGGCATAAAGGGTAGGCAATGCTCCCATACTTGCCGGCTGGGTGATGGTTTTGGAAAGGAAGTGGACGAATCTATTAATGGGTTTGCCCGATCCGCGTGACATGAGATTAGTATGGGAAAGGCCCGGATGACAGGCAACGCTGATCGGGTTTGCACCATGCTGGTTGAATTTGTTCTGTAACTCACGGGCGAAGAGTAGATTGGCAAGCTTGCTTTGCGCATAGTATTTCATTGGTTTATAACCGTTTTCACCATTTAGATTTTCAAAGTCTATATATCCATTGATGGCGGCCAAACTGCTCAATGTGACCACACGCGATTTTGGCGTAGAAAGGATACGAGGAAGAAGGAGACCTGTCAAAGCGAAATGACCGAGATGATTGCTGCCGAATTGCAGTTCGAAACCATCTTTCGTCTTACTGTATGGCGGAATCATCACACCTGCGTTATTGATGAGGACGGAGAGAGAGTCATAGTTTTCCTGAAAGGAAGCAGCAAACTGCCGAATGCTGCTTAAAACACTTAAATCCAGCTGCATCACGCTTACATTTGCCTTAGGGTGGACCGATAAGATTCTATCGACCGCCTTTTCACCCTTTGAAGCATTCCGGACGGCAAGGATGATCACTGCCCCCTTGCCGGCCAGTGCAAAAGCCGTTTCAAAGCCCAGGCCACTATTTGCACCAGTAATCACAATGGTTTGCCCCGATACATCTGCCATTTCTTCGCCATTCCACTTTTCAATCATCCAACCACACCTTTCCACACAGTCTATACCTATCATATACCCAAATAATTCCTATATGTCACATTCTGTGGCGGGAACAGAGTGCTGTATTTTTAAAAAAATTAACCGCCCATTAAGTAATCCATTATATTTTTCATGATCAGAATGACGGTTACTATGATAAATAATACTCTTACATATGCCACTCCCTTCTTAATGGCGAATTTAGAACCGGCCAATGCTCCTGCTATCATGGAGATCCCCATCGGTATTCCATAGGAAAAATTGACGGTATCAAGGAATATGAACATGATCAGTGCTGCCAAATTACTTCCAAAGTTCAAAAATTTGGCATTTCCTGCAGAGTGCAAAAAATCAAAGCCAATCATTAAAAAGGCAAACAAAATGAAGGATCCCGTTCCAGCGCCCAAAAAGCCATCATAAAAACCAATGGCAAATATAGCGAACGCAAATAGTGCAGCCTTTTGCCATGTGAGTGTATGGTAAGTCGATTTCTGTCCCCAGTCCTTTTTAAAAAAGGTATAAATGGCAATAGCTAGTAAAAGAACTAAGATCATAGGTTTTAATAATTCAGGCGAGACGAAATTGACAACCCAAGCTCCTAGCAGGGAACCTATGAAAATCAGTGGGAAAAGTTTGGAAACCAATCGAAAATCAACTTTACCTGAGCGAATGAAGGCAATGGTGCTTGTTAAAGACCCCATGGAACTTGCTAACTTATTCGTAGCGATCGCTGCTGACGGGGAAAGTCCTGAAAATAATAAAGCTGGTATCGAAATCAGGCCGCCGCCGCCGACCACGGAATCAATGAATGCTGCCAAAAATCCGAAAAACATCAGCAGCAAGAGTGTTGAAATTTGTATATCTTCCATCCAAGAAGCCTCCGTATCAATGGCATTATGGCTGAAATGCTTGTTTTGCTGAAGCCATAACCCAAGTTTTTTTGATTAGTCACTATTTAAATAGTAACTAATCGAAGCCGTTCTGTAAATAACAATATGAAGAGTCATACCTTTTGAAATTGAATAGATTTCGTTAAGAGATTTGGTATGATAGGCATATAACTTACTAAAGCACTAGGAGGTACTATGCAAGATATCATTCAGAAACTACAGTCTCTCGGGTTTAGTCAATATGAAGCAAAGGCTTATGTTTCCTTGGTTCGCCAAGGCCCAACCAGTGCCTATCAAGTAAGCAAGGAATCAGGAATTCCAAGGGCCCGTATCTATGAAATATTAAATGGACTGCAAGAAGAAGGAATCGTCTTGAAAGAAGAAATCAATGAATCGATAAAATATTCACCGCTGCCAGTCGATGTGTTTTTGGAATCGGTTCAATCAAAATGGAACAATACCTATCAATCCATCAGCCATACACTGAAGCAATTCGAGAAAATCGAACCGATATCCGACAATCGTGTAATGACGCTTAGGGGTGAAGGGCACATCCTATCCTTCTGCCGTACTTTGATTCATAAGGCCGAGAAAAGGGTGGTGGTTTCCTTATGGGACGAGATGTATGGAAAACTTGTACAAGAGCTAAAAGGGGTCGCCGCGCATTGCACTCTCAAGGGGATTGCATTTCAGGTTGAAAACCCATTATCAGGTATAGATATACATCGCAAAACAAGCTATGTGGAAAATATCGGAGAAAACAAATGGTTCATCTTATCCATTGATGGCAAGGAGACAATTTACGGCCCTTCTCCGGAAACGAGAGAAACGGCGTTCTACACAGATGATCCCATTCATATCAATTTTCTCGAAAATTACATTTGGCATGATATCCTCGTTAACCGCCTGGTTAAAAAAGATGAAGAAGATGCCGAGAAATGGATTTCAAGTGAAAGAGACCGTTTTTTCTCCCTATAAGATTTGAAAAAAGCTGATACCCCATATGCAGGGGATATCAGCTTTTTTATTTTTGTACCAGAGTCATTCGGATAAAAGGGTTTTAGGAAATCTAATGGGCGTGGGCAAGCTGGATTTATCTCGATATGACCTGTAAGACACAATCGTATGATTATGCGCTTGAACATCCAACTGGAGAACCTGTGAGCTTTTCATTTCCAAATAGTACGTAACGTCTTCTTTTTGTAAATGATAAAAAGAAAAAGGTATCCCTAAAAGGTTTTTACTGATTAGTTTTGTTTCAGGCTGATTGATGATGTGCTCACTCAATTCCGCTATCGTAACAGAAGTTGTTCCTGTAATGGCTGTTATTTTTTCTTTTGCATAATCGACTGCATGACTGAAGGTGACGGCAATATTCTTCAAAATTCCGTTCATGGGGGCATCTCCTTTTCATTAGGCTATGTATGTAGTATGGTACATGGCTAATGCTTTATGCAAAAAAAATCGGCAATGATGATATAGAATTGTCACTTTATGAACATGATTAAGAAGTGTGCAACGAAATCAATAAAAGGGCAATCAAGGAAGGACAGAGAAAATGTCAATGAAGGTCAAAGCATGAAGAATAAAAAAATATATATGGGCCTGCTTTTCATCGCAATCCTCGTTTTTTCAGTAGTGTTCATTCAGTTGAATTTGGATGTGAATTCCAGAGCGGAAAAAGGGAAAGACGCCGATGCGGATAGCCATGAGAAAGTAGAAAAATTGCTAAAAAAAATGACGCTTGAAGAAAAAATCGGACAGCTTATGATGGTCGGTTTCAAGGGAACTGAAAAGAGCAGTGAAATTACGGAGCTTATCGAACAAAAACATATAGGAGGCGTCATTTATTTTGACCGCAATATGAAATCACCTAAACAAGTGGCTAGATTATCCAATTCGCTACAGCAAACGGCCGATCAAAGTACACATTCGCTTCCGTTGATGGTGGCCATCGATCAGGAAGGCGGGGACATCATCAGGATGAAGGAAAGGGTATCGCCCCTCCCTGCGCAACAGGATCTTGGAAAAAATGCCTCTACTGAAGACATGTACAAGGTGGCCAAATTGAATGGGACAGAACTGGGCTCCATGGGGATTAACATTAATTTCGCCCCTGTACTTGATCTATCGAAAACGGATAAGCGGTCATTGGGGCAAGATCCGGAAAAGGTCTATCAATACGGAAAGAAAGCCATTGAAGGCTTGAACGATGTATCGATAACTGGTGCATTGAAGCACTTTCCTGGAAACGGACGCAGCGAAATCGATCCGCATGTCGAAACATCTTCCGTGGAGGCAAACCAACTTGATCTGGAAAATTCGGATATTTATCCTTTCAAGCAAATCATAAGTGAAATGGATAACCAAAAGTTTTTCGTGATGGTGACCCACATTAAATATCCAGCCTATGATAAAGAAAAACCTGCAAGCCTTTCTAAAGTCATCATAGAAGACCTGCTTCGGGGGAAACTTAAATATGAAGGACTTGTCGTTACCGACGATTTGGAAATGGGTGCTGTGAACAAGTATTTCTCCTATGAAGAGATGGGGAAGCAGGCAATCCTTGCAGGAGCTGATATATTACTTGTCTGTCATGAATATTCCCATGAGCTTGAGGTATATAACGGATTACTGCGAGCAGTAAAAGCAGGGGAAGTTCCAATGGATAGAATTAACGAGTCAGTGAAAAGAGTGCTGACATATAAACTTTACAATATGAAGCACACGAAAGCTGACCCGGATCAAGCTGAAAAAGTAGTGAAAAACCCTGAAAGCATAAAGTATATCGAAAGCCTGAGCGAGGATAAATAAAAACGAAACCGCCATCTCAAAAGGGATGCTTTTGTTTAAATCAGCTGATAGAGGGAATACTATCTATGACTAACTTGAAGGAGGAAACTAACATGCCATCAAACAAAATGCTTGGAACCGTCCTGATAGGAGCTGCCGCATTTTTAATGCGCAATAAGAAGACCCGTGAAAAAACAATGAGTCAAATAAGATCCCTAGCCACTCCAGAAACCATTGATAAGGTTAAGAGCCAATTCCAATCAATAACCAAAACAAAATCAAGTAACCCAACCGTACGTTAAGGTGAAATAACCCCATTAATTTATTAGACAAATTAGAGAAGAACCAGTTTATCTTCAATTTTTTTTCAAAAAAGTCCCCGCTGATTGAAGAAATCCGCTCCCTTTCCGCCGACTGTCTGCCAAGCCTCCTCGACGCAAGCGTCTGTGGGGTCTCGTCTAGCCAGTTATTCAGCAGGAGTGTCGCAAATTTCTTCAATCTAGAGAGAGTTCCATTCGTATAATCAACAGATAATCAAGTTTTCTTTTAAAATCATGGTTCGGGGTGCGAGCATTCCGAAATCAAATTGACCCCATTAAATTTTTCTTAATGGGGCTTTTTTATTGCTTAATATTCTCTTAGTAAACAACTAAAACGATTTAAAATCACCGTGAAATCTTCAAGCCGGTGAAAGGAAAAATGAAAAGCACTCGTTTCTTTTGAAGACCGTGGACAGGTTTTCAAAAGTACAAGTGCTTTCATGAATGATCAATGATCCATGATCATTCAGCTTCATCTTCACCGTCATCTTCTTTATTGAACCAAAGCGGATCCTCATTATCGACTTCACCATTATAATTAATCAGGATTTCTTCTCCTGCTTTTATGTCGGTGTAAGCAAAGAAATCAAACGTATGATTCTTGAAGTTTATGTCATACGTAGCGTTTGGTGTATAAGAATGATTAAAAAGCATGCCATAACCTAAAAGCATGGCAGTATGGTTAATACCATATTCAAACGCATAATCAGCCAGCAATGTCTTCTCTATGAAAACATGCTCCTCGTTTGGATATGCAATGACAGGTGCCTCATGCAAAAGCTCACCTTTTTTAATATCTCGTGTTGCGAATACGCCTCTATTGAACTCACCATCACTGAGTGTGGAAGTTTTAACTTCAATCATGTTCGTCACCTACTTGTTCTATTCAATATAGTCCAGATCATCTAAGCTTGACAGTTAATAAGGAGAAAAGCAACTATTTTACGGAATTAATCATTTTTAGCAAACGACAAGATTGTTTTTATTGACGCTCTACCTGTACCGTAGGACGGAATTCTTCACATGAAGGCCGAAAAAAGGTAACGAACGGCTGAAATAATCGGGATAGCCCCGTTTGTTTATCCATTACAATATATAAGAAAAAACACCTCCGCTAGAAGTGAAGCTAGGGAGGTGTCTGTCATATAGGCAAATCTCTTAATTAACACCGACAGCTGTAAAGGCATTTTTGACTGCTGTGACTTCTGCACTGCTTAACCCGTATAAATCAGAGGCAGCTTGTATGACTGCCGCTCTGGCTTGTGAAAAAGTCGACGAGGAAGTTAGATAAGTTGTGTTTGCCCGATAAAAGATGGTTCCCAGTTTATCAATGCCGATCCCGGATACACTCACGCCATGGTGAGTTCCGCCTGCAGAGATTAAATAAGCTGCTTTATTAATGATTCCGCTGTTTGTGTGGACTCCGCCGTTATCACCCGTTCCCGTATAACGGTTCGAATAATGGTCAGGGTCACCATTCAATGTAGGGTTAGCCATTGAGCGGAGTGCATCACCGGAAATGTTAGGTGTGTAAATATCTTCTCCGACCAAATAATCGGCTTTGGCACTTTGATTCTTAAATTCTACAACGGTGCCAAAAATATCAGATATCGCTTCATTCAATGCACCGGATTCATTTTGATAGGTAAGGTTCGATTCACTGGAAGTCACGGCATGCGTCAGTTCATGTGCAACGACATCGAGACCGCCGGACAATGGGATGAATGTCGTGCCATCTCCATCACCGTAAACCATTTGTCTGCCATCCCAGAAAGCATTATTGTATCTTGAGCCAAAGTGAACGGTTGATTTCAGGATGGTTCCATTTCCATCATAAGAGTTCCGTCCAAATGTGGTTTTGTAATAATCATAGGTTTTACCCGCATAATAATGGGCATCCACCGCAGCTTTATCGGTAGAAGTAGTAAAAGCATTTGTTGTGTTGGAAAAGAGTATACCAGGCAATCTTGAACGGTTATTGGCATTATAAGTGTAGATGCCTTTGCCGCGTGTATTGTCTTGTAAATAGTATCGGCCGTTGGATAAGGTAGTGTTCAGCGACACGGTATTGTTTAAGACGCCGGTCCCCGTTCCGACGGAATTGGTCCCCGTCACTTCATCTAGTGCATTATATTTATTCAGGATTTTACCCGTTTTGACTGAAATGAAATAATTATGATTTCCAGGTTCCGGACTTAAGAATTTCAAATTGACTTTGTATACATAATCGGCCTTGCCTTCATTTGCGTATACATATAGGTCAGATTCAGGTGATTGTTCGTAGGCGGGAGTGAACCCAAGATCCGCTTCCGCTATTTTGATAGCTTCGGATTTACTGATGCCTTTTTTAGCCTTTTTCCCTAATTTCGTGTTTAGGTTGGCTTCAACCGTACCGGACACGACCGACAATACACCTTTAGCGTCAATCAATACTGCTTGTGTGGAATTCCATACAGGTACGCCTTTATAGGTTTGTTGCAATTTAAGGACGGTATTGCCTAGTTCATCCTTGCTTTCTTTCTGGATCGTGAAGGAGTCTTTCGCCTTTTGCTTTTCTAGCTTGTAAGACTTTTTGTTTTCATCAAAAAAGGTAAGAATGATATCTTCTGCCGTTTGCTTTGAGGGGTCCGTAAGCTTCCCAGACTTGTATTCTAGCGAATCCTTATGCTTATTGTACTTTTCAACACTTAACACATTTTTTGCCGCTAAAGCTTCTTGATGGGGAATAGCAGAAAATAATAGACCGATGGATAGTGCAGTTCCTAGAAATACCTTACCTTTCATAACCTTCAACTCCTTCATGAGAATACCTCATTTTTACATCGTTTCATATTATTATCAAATAGAGAAAACTCGCAAAAAATATGACATTTTAAGGAATAAAATGGAGAATAATGGATTTTATTAGAAATATTCTTTGAATAATATTCTTTTAGTAATATTTGGAATGTATTTAAATTGAACCAAATGAATAAAAGTGCAAAAAAGCATGGCGTAATGTGCAAAAAAACGTGGCGTAATGTGCAAAAAAAATCGTCTATTGAAGGCGTTTTTGTTGATAATTTGTTGAAAATTGCGTTTTGTAAATCTGGCATGAAAATTGCATATATTCAGAAAAGGGATTCGGATTGTAAATTGGATCTATTTGAAAGTCTATGAAATAGGAAAATTTATTAAATGGATTTCCCCATATATGAAAGTGCTTATATAGAAAGGGATGAAAATTTATGATACCAAAACAAGAAAATGACATCTTGCATCCTCCACAGCAAGAAGAACAAGAATTAAAGCGCGGTTTAAAATCCCGTCATTTAACGATGATTTCCATTGGCGGGGCTATTGGCACCGGGCTGTTCCTTAGCAGCGGGGCAGCCATTCATACAGCTGGGCCAGGCGGCGCATTACTTGCATATGCTTTAGTTGGGGCAATGGTGTACTTTGTGATGACGAGCTTAGGTGAATTGGCAGCCTTTATGCCGACAAGCGGCTCTTTCAGTACCTATGGATCGAAATTCGTCGATCCGGCATTTGGCTTTGCCTTGGGGTGGACGTATTGGTTCAATTGGTCGATGACGATAGCGGCAGAGTTGGCAGCCTCGACAATGATCATGAAATTCTGGTTTCCGAATAGTCCATCATTGTTATGGAGTTCATCATTCTTGGTGCTCATTTTCCTATTGAACTATTTATCCGTTAAAGGATATGGTGAAGGGGAATACTGGTTTTCCTTCATAAAAGTAACAGCCATCGTTATTTTTATAATCGTCGGGCTGCTAATGATTGTCGGCATTATGGGCGGCGAAGCAGTAGGTTTTAAAAACTTCACCGTCGATGACGCTCCTTTCCCGGGTGGGTTCATGGGTGTCTTCATCGTGTTCATAGCGGCTGGCTTTTCTTTTCAAGGTACTGAAATTGTCGGCGTTGCTGCCGGGGAAAGTGAAGATCCTGCGCGGAATATACCGAAGGCCATTAAAAGTGTCTTCTGGAGAATCTTGCTCTTTTACGTATTGGCAATCTTTGTAATTGGACTGCTTATCCCTTATACGAACTCAAGTTTACAAGGTGATAACGTCATGGTAAGCCCTTTCACGCTCATTTTTGAAAAGGCAGGAGTGGCCTTTGCCGCTTCGCTTATGAATGCCGTCATTTTAACAGCAGTATTATCAGCAGGTAACTCCAGTCTATATGCATCTACGCGTATGTTATATTCAATGGCAAAAGATGGACAAGCACCTCGTATTTTTGCAAAACTAAATAAACGCGGAGTACCGGTTGCAGGTATGGTTTTAACATGTTCCATCGGCATGCTAGCCTTTTTAGCCTCCATATTCGGTGATGGTAAAGTGTATATTTGGTTAATGAATGCCATTGGAATTACAGGATTTATCTTTTGGCTGGGCATTTCCATCAGCCATTACCGTTTCCGGAAAGCATTCATCGCTCAAGGCCATTCATTGGAGAAGCTGCCATATAAGGCATTATGGTTCCCGATAGGTCCGATCTTTGCCATATTAATTGGCATGATCGTCATCCTGTCCCAAAATATCCAAGCCTTTTTCTCAGACCAAGTCGATTGGGGCAGTGTAATAGCTGCATACCTGGGAATCCCGCTTTTCCTTGGTCTATGGTTCGGCTATAAACTGGTAAGAAAGACTAAATTCGTTAAACTTGATGAAGTCGAATTTGACTTTGACAAAAAATATGAATGAGCAAGCTTAAAGTAAAATCAGCCGGACAATGTAGTTTTACATTGTCCGGCTTTTCCTTGTTTTCTATAGGCTCATTATCAAAAGCTAGGAAGTTGATTCCTAGCTTTTGATTTTTATTAAATGGAAATTTATACAAATATTATGGGGGGTGTTATATGATAATCGTAAACTCTGCTAAATTGCATGTACAGAACGACGGGAAAGCTTTTAATATTTCCAATGGAAAGGGAAGGTGCACGGCTGATGACCTTATTGACTCATTTAAAAGTATTGGACTTTTCAACGTTACTGCCAGGGCCATTTGCCACTTTGATGCTAGCGGATTTAGGAGCGGACGTTTTGAAGGTAGAGAGGCCGGGAGCAAAGGATTCATGGGGTGTGAACCAATATCTTAACAGATCGAAGAAGTCGGTCACACTCGATTTAAAACAATCTGAGTCCATCGAATCCGTAAAAAACCTAGTGAAGGAGTACGATATCGTCATTGAACAATTCCGTCCAGGTGTCATGGAACGCCTAGGGTTGGGGTATGAGGCATTAAAATGGATCAATCCGAAGTTGATTTACTGTTCCATCACGGGCTTCGGTCAAACCGGTCCCTATAAAGACCGACCGGGACATGATATCAATTATATTTCGATTGCAGGCTTATCAGGCTATTCCGGTACGAAGAAGGGCGGCCCGGCAAAAAACGGAACCCAAATAGCAGATCTTGCGGGAGGCTCACTGCATGCTGTTATCGGTATATTATCTGCAGTCATTCACAGGGAAAGAACGGGAGAAGGCCAAGCCATCGACATCAGCATGACCGACTGCAGTTTTGCCTTGAATGCCATATCCGCACCTCTGAATTTACAAGGGGGCCTCGAGCTTGAACCAGAGAAACTGATGTTGAACGGAGGGTCCTTTTATGACTTTTACGAAACGAAAGATGGACGCTATTTTTCGGTAGGAAGCCTTGAGCCCCCTTTTCGAAAAGCATTATGTGAAGCGATCGGTGCACCCGAATTATATGAACTGAGCATGAAAAGCGATGAAGAAAGCGGAATCAGGTTTAAAACGGCCATCCAACTGGCTTTCATTGAAAGAGATTTTCATGAATGGCAGGAAATATTCGCTGATTTCGAGGCCTGCGCAGAACCAGTGCTAACCTTCACTGAAGCGGCCGAACACCCCCAATTGAAGGAAAGGGGAATGATCGTCGAGGTACCTGATGGAAAAGGAAATGCCCAGAAGCAAATCGCCTGCCCGATCAAAACATCGGTTTTCACCCCTGAATATAAACATGCAGGTTTGAGGCCAGGACAAAATAACGCAGAAATTCTTCGCACCCCCAATCGCTAAATAAAGATGTAAAGGCTATCACTTTTCCGAATTTTTTTGGAAGGAGGTAGCCTGTTTTTTTGAAGGCCGGAAAAAGCAGGATGAAGGACGAAATAATTGGTGGAAGGTCGAATAAAGTTGGAAATAACCCAAATTAAGCAGAAGGAGAATAAATTATCCTCTTATCACTTGTGGAAAGCAACATATTACTACTGTGAAAATTTACTAGTTATAACTAGTGTGGGCAGGGTATCAGAGTAGCATCCTTGTAAGAAAATTGCTCTGGTAAGGAGGGTTAGTTAAACATGTTTGGTCTCTCTGATATCATTAAATTTCTATTTTCCTTTTTTTTGATCATGCCTATCGTTACGCTGATACATTTGAGCGGGCATATTTTCTTTGTTACGATCTTTGGGGGATCAGAAAAGAAAATCTTGATCGGTTGTGGTAATAAACTTTTTGCCTTTCGGAACATAGAGGTGAGGAAATATTATTTTTGGAATGGAACTTGCGAGTTCAAGGGATTGAAACATGATAATCGATTGACGAATACGCTGATATATTTAGGGGGGGCTATCTTCAATTTAGTCAGCATGCTGATCATATATAGCTTAGTGTATCAGAATATCCTGGACAGCTCGGTAATCTGGTATCAATTTATCTATTTTTCTTTCTATATTATGTTTTTCTCCTTGTTTCCGATGTATTTCTCGGACGGATCGCCTAGTGATGGGAAGGCTGCGGAATTGGCCTTAAGGAACAAGCTGGAAGATAGGGTGACGGATGATATATATGTGAAGAAAATGGATGATGATGATAGCTGCAAGTAAAAAGGGGACGTGCTGTTGGCCGTTCTTTTTTTGTTTGCTTTCAGCTTAAAGGTTTTATCATAAGGCTAATATATAGCCTTATGATAAATGTTTTTTACACTTTAAATGGCGGTCTAAGATTTTATGGACTCAGCTATTTTACTGTTTTGCGATGAACATGAAAGGACCAGAACAATGACCATGTCAATGGCAACACCTGTTGCAGCGATCCAGGTTATGGAAGCAAGAGAGACTTGTTCGACAATTACACCGCCAATTCCAGCACCGGCAGCCATAATGATTAATAAAGTCTCCGCAAAAAAATCATTCCCATACTTCTTTTGCTACATCAACGACAAATTTCAGCTTTTCCCATTGCTGTTCTTCGGTTAGCTTGTTGCCGTGATGGGTGGAGGCGAAACCGCATTGAGGGCTTAAGCATAATTGTTCGAGAGGAACGAAGTGGGAGGCTTCTTTAATGCGTGCCTTAACAGCTTCCTTGTTTTCGATTTCTCCATTTTTTGAAGTGACGACACCCAGTACGACCCTTGCACCGCCATTTGGAATGTATTCCAATGGTTTGAAACCCCCTGAGCGTTGATCGTCATATTCCAAGAAGAATCCATCCACTTTTTCTTTTGCCAATAATGTTGGGGCGATACGGGCATAGCTTCCTTCAAACGCCCATGTCGACTGGTAGTTTCCACGACATAGATGTGTAGTGACGACAAGGTCTTCTGGTTTGCCTTCCAATGCGCCATTAATTACGCGAAGTGCTAGATCAATTAATTGTTCCCTCGTATATTTTCCATCTTTGAACTGGAAATCTGGAGCTGAAAGTCTGGCAATATATACATCATCCAATTGAAGATAACGCACACCTGCTTCATAAAATGCTTTCAAAGCATGCTGATAGGCTTTGATGATATCATTTGCATAGTCTTCAATATCAGGGTAGATGTCTTCATTATGAATGCCTGCAGCAAATAATTGATTCGGACTGGGAATGGTTTGCTTGGCCAAGGCACGTCCGTTCACGATTTTGTTCAATTCAATGAAATCACGAATGAAGGGATGTTCAGGATTAAATGAAATCTTCCCGGTATTGCGAACGTTATATCTCTCTGTTTCCACACCATCGAATGTGAGACCTTTTTCAGTCACATATCCCTCGATGCCATTTAAATGCTCGAGGAAGTCAAAGTGCCACCATGTTCGTCTGAACTCACCGTCCGTAACGACCTCTAATCCAACTTCAATTTGTTTATCGACAATCCGATTGATTTCTTCGGTTTCAACTTCACGAAGCCGCTCTGCTGAAATGGTACCTTCCTTAAATTGCTTTCTTGCAGTATGTAAACGTTCTGGTCTTAATAAACTTCCGACGTGGTCGGCCCTGAATGGTGCTTTCGTTAATGTGATTGACATGTTGCATTCCTTCTTTCCTTTTAAAAATAAAAAACCTCTTCTTAAAAATAAGAAGAGGTGTTGGCAACAAAGCTATATACTCTTCTTATCTTCAAGTTTTTACACTTCTGGAATTAGCACAGTACATGAATAGTCTGTTGCTGAGGCATCAAAGGGCCAGTCCCTCCACCTCTCTGGATAAGAGTTGTCTATTAAATTAATTATGACTATACAGGTAGTTTTTACAAAGGTCAAGCATTGAAGGTGGAAGATTCCGAATATACCGATTATTGATTCAGGCTGAAATGTTAACGGCATCAGGGAACCCGGCATATGCTATAACCGACGTTTCATATGCATGGCAGGAGGGGAAAGCGAGGATGAGTCCATTCAATAATGGCATACCGATAACGGTAACTGAAGCTATGATAGAGAGTATCATAAAAATGAAATCATATGGTCAGGATATTAAAGTCGAGATTACGCCAAAGCATATCGTCCTTTCCGGAATGATGGAAGTGAAAAAAATGATGTTTAAGAAAAACGTAGCTTTCCGGATTACATTAAGACCGGTTCACGTCGAAAATAGAACAATTTCATTTGAATTAGTGGAAATGGAACCAATTGACAGGAATTTCATTAACCAAAGGATATTTAACAGACCGCCATTTTTTGAATTTGAAAATAGAACGATCAAAATGAATGTTCATGCTTGGAACATTGTGAGAAAAATTCCGGTGGGCACAATTAAATCGTATGAACTCGTCGAAGGTGCATTGAAAATGAAACTTTCTTTATGATTTAAGGGGTATTTTCCATACTTCCTTAGCCGCAATCTATAAAGTGTGTGCCAGGTATGATAGTGTTATGGTGACATTGGCCATAAAAAATGTGTTTGATAAATCAAGCTCTTTAAAATATACTAAATGACTTGAAGTTTTGAGTTTTTCTGGGAATGAGGAGGATAATGATGGATCAGAAGATTTTGCCTGCTTCAGCAAGCATGAAGGATTTCGAAAGATTTTTAGAAAGTTCCTATGAAATAGGTGTGTTTCTTGATTTGCATATATCACAATTGAAAAATGTAAGTATGATGGCAAAGCAGCATAATAAGAAAATGATTTATCATGTCGATTTGATCCATGGCATAAAAAGTGATGAATACGCGACAGAATTCATTTGTCAGGAATATAATCCCTATGGGCTGATTTCGACTAAATCAAGCGTTATATTGAAAGCGAAGCAAAAGGGGGTCATTGCCATCCAACGAATCTTTTTAATAGACTCACATGCGCTTGAGAAAAGTTATAAGCTGGTGCAGAAAACCAAGCCGGATTATATCGAAGTATTGCCGGGCGCTATGCCATGGATGATAAAAGAAGTGAAGGAACGATTGCAGACACCAATTTTTGCGGGCGGCCTCATACGTACTTCGGATGAAGTCCTGAACGCCCTTGATGCTGGAGCGTCGTCAATCACCACTTCCAAAACTGAATTATGGGATATCGTCTAATAGGGACGAATTGAAAAAAATTACAGAAAAATGGATTAATTTTTCATGAAATATTGACAGCGTTTTCATAACCTAGTATATTTTACAGTACAAGTTAATATATGTGACGGAGACTAGGAGATTCACAACAGATCTATTCATAATTTTTTATGAAGATAGTTCTGCTGTGGATCTCCTTTTATTTGTTGGCAAGGTTTAAAAATTTATCAGGGGAGGGGTTTTATCATGACTCCATTTTGGGGAGAAGTGTTAGGCACGATGATATTAGTTTTATTCGGAGCAGGTATTGGGGCGGGTTCATCCTTAAAGGGTTCCTATGCAAAAGATGCCGGTTGGATCGTTATCACGATTGCGTGGGGGTTGGCTGTTACCATGGGTGTTTTTGCAGTGGGGTCCATAAGCGGGGCGCATTTAAACCCGGCAGTCACAGTAGGGTTTGCCATTATTGGAGAATTTCCTTGGAGTGATGTGCCCGGTTACATCGTTGCCCAAATGATTGGCGCAATCCTGGGTGCAACTCTAGTATTCCTGCACTATTTGCCACACTGGAAAGCAACTGATGATCCAGGAGCGAAGCTTGGTGTGTTTGCGACTTCACCTGCGATCCCGCACACTTTTTCAAATCTATTAAGTGAGATGATTGGAACTTTCATCCTTATTCTTGGTTTATTATTTATAGGTGCCAATGATTTTACAGAGGGTCTAAACCCATTTGCAGTCGGGTTATTGATTGTTGTGATCGGGATGTCACTTGGGGGAACGACAGGATACGCCATAAACCCGGCCCGGGACCTGGGGCCACGCATCGCTCACTTTTTGCTGCCGATACCGGGTAAAGGCAATTCCAATTGGGGCTATTCATGGATTCCGGTCGTTGGACCGATTGTTGGGGGTTCACTTGGTGCCGTTTGTTATAAAGCATTCTTTATGGGGGAAATAACAGCAGGATTTTGGTCTGTTTTCGGTGCAAGCCTGGTACTATTGATATTAGCCTATGCTTTTGGTAAAAAACAGTCACATGAATTGGAAAGCAGAAATATCGCCAGTTAATTAAAAGGAGGGGCATACACAATGGAAAAATACATTTTATCATTAGATCAAGGAACAACAAGTTCGCGCGCGATTTTATTTAACGAAAAGGGGGAAATCGTCCATTCCTCCCAAAAGGAATTCACGCAGCATTTCCCTAAACCAGGCTGGGTCGAGCATAACGCCAATGAAATTTGGGGATCGATCTTGGCGGTGATTGCCGGTGTACTATCTGAATCCGGTGTAAAGCCAGAGCAAATTGCCGGTATCGGGATCACTAATCAGCGTGAAACGGCAGTCGTTTGGGATAAGGAAACAGGTACCCCTGTCTATAATGCGATTGTATGGCAGTCCAGGCAAACAAGTGAAATCTGTGATGATTTGAAGGAAAAGGGACTTAATGATCTATTCCGGGATAAAACGGGATTGTTGATAGATGCATATTTTTCCGGAACGAAAGTGAAATGGATCCTCGATAATGTGGAAGGGGCACGACAAAAGGCGGATGAAGGCAAGCTGTTATTCGGTACCATCGATACTTGGCTGATCTGGAAGCTATCAGGAGGCAAGGCTCATGTAACGGACTATTCCAATGCATCCCGGACATTGATGTACAATATCCATGAATTGAAATGGGATGAAGAACTGCTCGAGATATTGACTGTGCCAAAGTCGATGCTGCCTGAAGTAAGACCTTCCTCTGAAGAGTATGCACGTACGATCGAATATCATTTCTTCGGCCAATCAATTCCGATCGCCGGAGCAGCCGGTGATCAGCAGGCAGCATTATTCGGCCAAGCCTGCTTTAATGAAGGAATGGCTAAAAATACGTATGGAACAGGCTGTTTCATGCTCATGAATACAGGCGAAAAGGCTGTAAGTTCCGAACACGGGCTATTGACGACCCTTGCTTGGGGATTGAATGGGAAGGTCGAATATGCACTGGAAGGCAGTATATTCGTAGCTGGCTCCGCCATCCAATGGCTGCGCGATGGTCTGCGGATGCTTCATGATGCCAAGGACAGCGAAGCCTATGCAAAACGGGTGGAAAGTACGGATGGAGTATATGTAGTACCGGCTTTTGTTGGACTTGGAACTCCATATTGGGACAGCGAAGTGCGGGGAGCCGTTTTTGGTTTGACGCGCGGCACATCCAAAGAACATTTCATTCGTGCCACTCTTGAATCACTGGCGTATCAAACGAAGGATGTCCTTGATGCCATGGAGGCGGATTCAGGAATCGAGCTGCAGACATTAAGAGTGGATGGAGGGGCAGTCAAGAATGACTTCTTAATGCAATTCCAAAGCGATTTATTACAAGTGCCTGTCGAGAGGCCGACCATAAACGAAACTACAGCATTAGGTGCCGCATACTTAGCTGGACTTGCTGTCGGGTATTGGAAGGATCAAGAAGAAATCTCCCGGCAATGGGCAGTGGACAAAACCTTTAAACCATCCATGGAAGAGCAAGAAAGTGGAAAATTATACGAGGGCTGGAAAAAAGCTGTACATGCCGCTATGGCGTTTAAATAAAAAACAGATGTATTCTTTCTCAAATGAGCTGGAGTATGCTATAATGAAATCAAGTTAATAACTCGGCCGGAGAACAGGAGAGACCATGAATGCGTTATCGTTAATTCGATAATGTGCATTTATGGTCTCTTTTTTTGTTTTTAATGGCCGATTAGGGATATTAATATCTATATAAACTATGCGAACAAATGAACCAATTGAATATAATGACCGAACTCACGAGTAAATTGTGTGAATTCACGAGTAAAAGTGCAGAATTCACGAGTAAACAGTGTGAATTCACGAGTAAAAGTGCAAAATTCACGAGTATACGTGTGAATTCACGAGTAAACGCAGAATTCACGAGTAAACAGCGATAATTCACGAGTAAAAGTGCAAAATTCACGAGTAAACAGCGATAATTCACGAGTAAATAGCACGAATTCACGAGTAAACGCTGAATTCACGAAAAAAATAGAATGCAATAATTAAAGGAGGAGTCAGGCATGAGGTTTTCAAATATATATCGGGAAGAAACGGTTGAACTTCTGAAAAAAGAGAAATATGATGTGGTTGTCATTGGTGGGGGAATTACCGGTGCAGGGATCGCCCTGGATGCAACGACCCGTGGAATGAAAGTGGCTTTGATTGAAATGCAGGACTTTGCAGCAGGTACTTCAAGCCGCTCGACAAAGCTTGTTCATGGCGGATTGCGGTATTTGAAGCAATTTGAAATAAAAATGGTTGCCGAGGTTGGTAAAGAGCGAGAAATCGTTTATGAAAATGGACCGCATGTGACCACGCCGGAATGGATGTTGTTACCGATGCACAAAGGAGGCACCTTCGGGAAATTCAGTACCTCCATTGGACTTCGTGTATATGATTTCCTTGCGGGTGTTAAAAAGGCTGAACGCAGGAAAATGCTTTCGGCGGATGAAACACTAAAACGGGAGCCTCTCGTTAAGAAAGAGGGACTGAAGGGCGGAGGCTACTATGTCGAATATCGGACAGATGATGCTCGTCTGACGATTGAAGTCATGAAGGCAGCTGTCGAAAAAGGTGCAACGGCGATAAATTATACAAAAGTAGATAAATTGTTATATGAAAATGGAAAGGTGAACGGCGTCAAAGTTGCCGATTTACTTTCAGGTGATGCTTTTGAAATATACGCAGACAAAGTTATTAATGCAGCAGGTCCGTGGGTGGATTCGATTCGTGAGAAGGACCAATCGAAAAAAGGGAAAACGCTGAAGTTATCCAAGGGTGTCCATGTTGTCATCGACCAATCGAAGTTCCCTTTGAAGCAGGCGCTTTATTTTGATACGCCTGATGGCCGGATGATTTTTGCCATCCCGAGAGCCGGTAAAGCTTATGTAGGGACTACGGACACTTTTTATGATGGTGATCCAGCAGTGCCGACCGTTACTTCCGAAGACCGTGCCTATTTATTAAAGTCCATACATTATATGTTTCCGGAAGTGAAAATTTCGGATGATGATATCGAATCAAGCTGGGCTGGAGTAAGACCGTTGATTCTTGAAGAAGGAAAAGACCCTTCTGAAATATCGAGGAAAGATGAAATATGGGAGTCCGATTCGGGCCTTATCACGATTGCAGGAGGTAAATTGACCGGTTATCGCAAAATGGCAAAAACGACGGTCGACCTTGTGTCAGGAAAGCTTGCCCAGCAATCCAATAAAACTTACCCAGCCAGCACCACTAAAGGAATGCCGATTTCCGGAGGGGATGTCGGGGGATCAAGCAACTTCTCCGATTATATCAAGCAACATATTCAAAGGGGAGTTGACTCAGGACTCGCTGTTAAGGACTCCGAAGAGATATTGGCCATGTACGGTTCCAACGCACCTGTGTTATTCGATATCGCAAATAGCGAAGGAGACGGAGGAGCAAGCAGTGGCCTTCCAAAGAAATTGTTCGTACAGCTGAAATACGCACTAGATCATGAAATGGCCGCAACGCCAGTGGATTTCTTCTTCCGCAGGACCGGGACACTGTTATTCGATATCGATTTAGTCCAAACGCATAAACATGCAGTGATCGATTTTATGGCTGGTTACTTTGGATGGACGGAATCAACAAAAATGGAGAGAACCAATCAATTGGAACAGGAAATACTAGGTGCGATTAGCGTAGCTTGACCTATATTCAAACACATGACGCCGGCGGAATCGCTGGCGTTTTTTTTTTGAATTCGGAATGTGAGTATTGGGGCATTTGCATATGAAAAAATAAAAATATTAATGTTAGGTATCCTGACGCGTAAACTATTGTTTAATTCATCCAGATGAAATATAATCATTAGATAAATTAGAATTTTCAAAATATAAGGGGGAGCTTGATTGTCTGATTTTATTACGGCTTTAAATGGAGTTTTATGGAGTTCACCAGTCATTTATATTTTATTGGGAGTGGGTTTATTATTCTCGATTTTAACCCGGTTTCTGCAAGTAAGGCATATTAAGGAAATGGTTGTTTTGATGTTCCAAGGCAAAAGTTCGGAAGCGGGGGTTTCCTCATTCCAGGCTTTATCCATAGCCCTTTCAGGGCGGGTCGGTACAGGTAACATTGCAGGAGTGGCGACGGCTATCGCCTTTGGCGGTCCCGGTGCCGTTTTCTGGATGTGGGCCATCGCCTTCATAGGAGCGGCCAGTGCATTTGTGGAATCAACTTTAGCTCAAATTTATAAAGTCAAACAAGATGGACAATATCGGGGAGGCCCCGCTTATTATATTGAGAAAGGGATAGGGTGGAAGTGGTTTGCTGTTCTTTTTGCATTTGCAGCCCTTATAGCCATGGCCATCCTTATGCCAGGTGTTCAATCCAATTCGATTGCTGCCGGGGTGGAAAATGCATTCGGCATCAAACCGGTTTTCACTGGTTTGGCAATCGTCCTTTTATTGGGTTTCATTATATTCGGCGGTGTAAAGCGGATAGCTAATGCTGCAACCTTAATCGTCCCATTCATGGCTCTTGGTTATATATTGCTATCCGTTGTCATCGTCCTAATGAATATCACTGAATTACCAGGAGTCATCTCTTTGATATTCAGAAGTGCCTTCGGGATGGATTCTGCATTTGGGGGGATCATTGGCATGGCAATTGCTTGGGGAGTGAAACGCGGCGTTTATTCGAATGAGGCCGGCCAAGGGACAGGCGCTCACCCGGCGGCTGCGGCTGAAGTATCACATCCGGCAAAGCAAGGACTTGTCCAAGCATTCTCGGTTTATATCGACACATTGTTCGTTTGTTCCGCTACGGCCTTCATGATTTTATTTACAGGCATGTATAATACACAAGCGGAAAATGGTTCATATATTGTCAATAATTTGGGCGATGTATCACCTGGTCCAGGGTATACACAAGCGGCAATCGATAATGTAATCCCAGGTTTTGGTGCTGGATTTGTTGCAATAGCCCTTTTCTTCTTCGCCTTTACGACGATCATGGCCTACTATTATATTGCTGAAACCAATATCGCCTATTTAATGCGCAACCGGAATGGTAAATGGGCCATGTTCGCCCTGAAGCTCATCATCCTTGCGGCCAGTTTTTACGGATCCGTGCGTACGGCAGAGTTGGCCTGGGCATTAGGGGATGCTGGCTTGGGCATTATGGTATGGCTCAATGTCATTGCCATTTTAATTCTGGCTAAACCGGCGCTTATTGCATTAAAGGATTACGAAAAGCAAAAGAAGGCAGGGGTCGATCCGGTATTCGATCCTAAAGCTTTAGGCATAAAAAACGCCGACTTTTGGGAGCATGAATACACCGGCGACAAGGAAAATGTTTCTTGAAGGAAAATGCCATTAAATTAATTTAATAAACGAAATTATAAACCTTTAGATAATAGGTGAAACATGTAAAAGGAGAGAGGAATACGGCAGACTAGCCGCGTTTCTTCTCTCCTTATCTTATTGAATTTCCCTAACTCAAAAACCGCGTGTGGGTATGAATGTATAGCTGCTCAGCTGTCATCAAATCTATGAATGATCTAAATACTTTTCTAACATTTGTTTAAATCTTTTTTTATCATAATTATTATACTGATTAGCTATATTACGCATTGGATCTCCTGCGTAAAAACGTTCATATAATTCATGCCTCGATCCTAAAGGGCTTCCGACAAGATCCCACGCTAATTTAAATAGTTTTGTTCTCTTTTCTGCTTCTAGATTCGCTCCTTTAAAATATTTTTTCAGCAAATCTGATAAGGGACTTTGAAAATCCTGTACACTTGAGGGGATTTGAATGAATCCTCCTGCTCCTATGAGTTGTAAGAGCTCTATGGCACGGGGATAATATTTGGTCCCGAGGTTTCTGGCTGTTTCAATAAACGTAAAATTTGGGATGAACGTTTGATATTGATCTAGCTTTCCTTCCCTTTCTGAAGCTATCAATAAAGCTCTGATCGTCTCGATTTGGATTAGTAGTTCTCCTATTTTTTCTTGAACATGCAGATAGACATCGGCCCCTATTGCTTCAGCAACTTCACAAGCTATAGCCGTAACGAATTCCAGCTTTGTTAATAATCGAACAATTGCTTGATGATATGCTAAGCCATTTGATGCGGAATTTAATTTAATTTGTAACAAAGCATCTGGGTTGTCGTACAGTAATACACGTTCCCAAGGGACGAATACATTATCAAAAATTAATAAAGCATCCATCTCGTCGTACCTTGAACTTAGAGGGGAATCTACTGTTTTGATTTGATTTGCAGTAAAGGGTTCCCGACAAACCATATGCAATCCAGGAGAGTTGGCCGCAACGATAAGCATGTGAGCTATGGACTTTTCTTCTTTCAGATTTGCGAGGGGATAAACGATTAAATCATTCGAATATGGTGCTGCGGTACCAATCATTTTGGCTCCGCTTAAGAAAACACCATCACTCGTCTTTTTGGTAATTCTTAATAATCCTAGATCATTTATATCTTTGAAAGATTGATTGGCACGATTAATTTGGGGATCTCGTTGGACGACACTTAAAAAAAGATTCTTATCTCTTGCTTCTTCATAATAAGCTTTAATTTTATTGGGAAAGTGTTCATCAAACTTTTTATAGTCCTCTCGCGATGCATACCATCCTGTTAATCTTGATCTTGCATAGTCTGATAAACGGCTCATAACACCATCTGTTGTTTGACTCCAAGTTTCAAAAGCTACCCTCCTCTGCAGTAAATCTTCATAAGAGTGTGGAACTAAAAAGGCTGAATGGACGAACTTTTTCGTTTTGGGGCTAGGATAGCTTACCAAGTTTCTCTTTTGCGGATGATCAATCATATTAAATAAATCGGAAATCGTACTTAATGTACCAATGAAGTTCTCATCGGTTGTGACATCAATTTTTGTTCCATTTAACCAAACACTTCTTCCGTCTTGCAAGCTTTGGATAAATTGATTGCTTTGCGAATTCATAGCATCCTCCTGTGAAACTATGGGAATTTTTTTTGCTTGTGAGAATGACATTCCTATATCTATTAGATTAATTAATACGCTCATATATTTGGGTAATGATGAATCTGGGGATTGTTTCATGGGGAAGGATAAATTGTTCCGCCTTTTAATGGTGGAGTGTAAATATGAAATGTAATAACAGGTGAAGTGGTTGGATTATACATCATGTGGATGGTATCTTCTTTAACAAGGAGGATTTCATTTTGCGAAAACTCCTCGATTTGATCATAAATAGGATAAGATTCTTTGTCTTCTAATTTATATAATATGTTTAGAAAATCTCCAGCCACTACAAAAATACATCCAATAGACAATCCATGATCATGGATAAAAGTTTTGGCCATACTAGGCAAATGAATAACAATTACTTCTACATTTTCGGATCTGTAAATAACATTTCTTCCGTATTCTAAATCCTTCGGTTCAGTAACATACTTAGAAACTTCATTAAAACTTAGATTTAAAGATTGAACGGCTTGGACTAAATTAACTTCATTATATGAGGATAAGTTATCGAAAGTGCATTTGATAGACTCTAAAAAATCCATTCTTCCTGTCTCCTTACAAATAAGATCTCGTTCATTTTTTTCCAATGCTTGTCCCCTTTTATGAAGGGGGCATGTTTTTCTTTATTTTCCTTCTGTTAAATGAAATCCGAAATCTTTACTCCTTTCTTTTAATGATTAAATTGATTCCGAACTAACATGATTAAATTTGTCGACTTTCTGAAATATAGTATGAATAAATTATATGGATGTGCATTACCAAGAATGAAATAGACAAAATTTCCACGTATATAATCTTCAATCATAAAATAGCTTGATATAAAGGGTATTGGCAGGGAGTGATCATCATATGAAGATTTCAAGTAAGGGGGAATATGCATTAAGAGCTTTGATAGCTTTAGCAAAGAACGAAGGGGGACTCATGCAGATAAAAGATATTGCGAATGAGACATTAGTGTCTCCCCAATATCTGGAGCAAATTCTATTACATTTAAAAAGTCATGGTTATGTTAAAAGTAAAAGGGGAGTCCACGGAGGGTATACCTTAAAGGAATTACCTAATAAAATTATCATTGGAAGCGTAATTCGGGACTTAGAAGGACCTCTTGCTCCTATGAGCTGTGTAAGCGTTACAGCATATGAATATTGTCCCCTTGAAGATAAAAACTGTTTATTAAAACCTCTTTGGGCACTGATTAGAGATCAAGTGGCAGAATTGCTGGATCATACCTCTTTGAAAGATCTTTTGGAAGGTAACTTGTATAAATAGTAACCGATTTCTACTAAACATAATAAATGGATCTTTCCATAAGATTATATAAAAACTTAAACTTGATATGGTAAAAGCGTTAAAGAAGTACAACAATGTAAAAGGAGAGAGGAATACGGCAGACTAGCCGCGTTTCTTCTCTCCTTAGCTTATTGAATCTCCCGAACTCAAAAACCGGGACGCTCTTTAAGATCTCTGTTTTATAAGCTGTAAATCGATGTATAGTTGCATTCTCGAATGAAAGTCATCAAAATCGATTGAGGTGAGATCGGTTATTTGATTCAATCTATATTTCAATGTGTTGGTATGAATGTATAGCTGCTCAGCTGTCGGTTTGATCCGGCAATTGTTCAACAGATATATTTCCAATGTTTGAAGGAGTTTCGTCTGGCTTTCCTGGTCCTTCTTTTGAAGAGTCTGTAAATCCATATTGATATAATTCGTTTTAGTATGATGATTGGAGATCATTTCGAGGTAACGGAAAATCCCAAGCTTGCTATATTGGAAAGGAAGCTGTTCAGGTTTACCGATGAACTTCGCTGCATTGATTACTTCCAGGGCTTCGAGGTAGGATTTTCTTAATTGAAGAATCGAAGAATATTCATTTCCGATTCCAGGGAATACCTTTTTGTCATTGAATTGGGAAAGAACCGTGTTCGTTAAATCATTGGCGCTATCGGTAAGCAGGTCTTTCCCTTTTCCGTTGCTGCCAATCAAGACGATGATCTTCAATTGGTTTGTGAATACATGGGTAAAATGATTCAATGCATTGGCGAATAGACTGACTGTATCCGCTAATTCATCGAAATGTTCCGCATCGGATTGAGCGATGGTAAAGACATTGACAAGGAAAGTTTCCGGAATGAGAAGACTCATATTGGCGGCTTCCCATTTTATTTGGTTTTCTGTTTGATAGACTTCGTCAATGACCTTTTGATAAAACTCATTTTTTTCTTCATCTTTTTTTATGTTTATCTGTTTTTTCTGATAAAGGAGCTTGCCGATATGATGGGAAACTTCATGTAAAAATTCCAAGTCGGAATCAGGCATCTCTTCCGTTTCTTGGACCCAAATGAATCCGAAGACCTGTCCTTTGTGAACGGCGCTAACAACGACTCTTTGATTTAATCCGATTTCCTCGATTTGTTTCACCCTAAATGGATGCTGCACCGTTTTAAGCTGTTCGACAATGCCCTCATCCATGAATTTCTCCAAGATTGGAATCGGCCAATGCTTCGTGAAGATGGTTTGCCGATTGGCTTGGTCGAAGTGATCGATATAATATGAACTATATGACAGCAATAAAAATTGGTCATTTTCGATGACGACTGGTTTCTTTAAAAAAGTGCTGACCATATCCGTTATATCGTTGATGTTTGTGAGAGTCAGGATTTTTTCTAATGACATATATGGCCCCCTGTTATTTTTTGAAGTATATGACAACTTAGTTTAATAATACTTTTAAACGGATGATGTGTATAGGGGGAAGAAGAACAAAGAAGGAACGGTATATGAAAAAAATTTCATATACCGTTCCTTTTAGGTGATTTATTATTGTTTTAACGTTCTTTCGAATTCCTCGAATTTCTCTTCTACTTCTTTTGATGGTTTTGCTGTAAGAAGACTGACCACGATGATGGCAACCAAGCTAGCGCCAAAACCAGGGATCATTTCATAAAGCGTATCGGATAATCCGGCCATGGACCAGAAAATGACAGTAGCGGCACCAACGACCATTCCTGCTAATGCACCCCATCTTGTCATGCGTTTCCAGCATAGGCTTAGTAAGACCAATGGACCGAATGAAGAACCGAATCCAGCCCAAGCATACCCGACAAGTCCAAGAATCGTGTCATTCTGCTCCCAAGAGAGAATAAGCGCGATGATGGATATGATCAGTACAGAAAGTCTGCCTAAGAAGACAAGCTCTTTATCTGAAGCGGAACGACGGAAGAAGGTTTTGTATATATCCTCGGTTAAAGAGCTGGCTGTAACCAACAACTGCGAAGAAATCGTGCTCATGACGGCTGCCAGTATTGCTGAAATCAAGAAACCAGTAATGAATGGGTGGAATAGTATTTCCCCTAACTCTATGAAAATCGTTTCAGGATCATCTAACTTCAGGTTGTTCTGAGAAAAATAGGTGATTCCGATAAATCCAGTCAGCATGGCACCGATACTGGAGAAAATCATCCAGCCCATCCCGATATTACGGGCTTTCTTGATTTCCTTAACAGAACTGATCGCCATAAAGCGGACGATGATATGGGGTTGTCCGAAGTACCCCAGTCCCCATGCAAACAATGAGATGATTCCTAAAAAGCTCGTCCCTGTGAAAATATTCAATAGAGCTGGATCAATGGAACGTGGCGTGTCGATCGAAGGACCGAAGCCGCCCACATGGATAAGCGTGACGATCGGTACAAGAACCAAGGCTACGACCATGATGATTCCTTGAACAAAGTCTGTCCAGCTTACTGCCAGGAATCCGCCGAATAAAGTATAGGCGACGACGACACCTGTCAAGATCCATAGACCTGAGTGGTAATCAAGGCCAAATGTACTTTGGAATAAGACTCCGCCGGATACCATTCCGGAAGAAACGTAAAAGGTAAAGAATATCAGGATAACCAAAGCCGAAATGAGCCTTAAGATCCGTGAGCCCTCGCCAAAACGATTTTCCAGGAAAGCGGGGATTGTAATGGAGTTATTGGCGACTTCCGTATAGGTCCTTAATCTTGGTGCAACATACAGCCAATTCGCATAGGCTCCTAACGTGAGACCGATTACGATCCAGATGGAACTTAGTCCTGTTGCGAACATGGCACCAGGCATACCCATTAAAAGCCAACCGCTCATATCGGCAGCACCGGCGCTTAATGCAGTGACAGCAGGACCAAGGCCCCGGTCGCCCAGCATATAATCATTTAAATTGGAAGTTCTTTTGTAAGCGAAGTAACCAATCAAAAGCATGCCAGCCATGTAAATGCTGATTGAAATTATTAATGCGTAATCCATAAAAGACTCCCTTCAGGGTTGAATTTTTTTATTGTTTTAAAAGAGGAAGCAACCTATTTGTCACTTCCTCCATTAAACCTCATTTTGGTTTTCGTATCCAGAATGGAAGATACGAAAACCATAGGGATTTCAAATCATTTTCAAATTGCTTGATCGAACTTTATCAGTACGTTTCTGATGTTGTTTTGGCTTGCATATGAAGCTGCAAGTAGTCCGGTCCGCCTGCTTTGGAATCGGTTCCTGACATGTTGAACCCGCCGAATGGCTGATAGCCTACGATTGCACCAGTACAGCCGCGGTTGAAATACAAGTTCCCCACATGGAATTCTTCGCGTGCTTTTTCCATGTTAAGGCGATTTGTCGTAATGACAGCCCCAGTCAAACCATATTCAGTGTTATTGGCAATCTCAAGAGCTTCGTTAAAGTCCTTCGCTTTTGTGAAGGCAACGACTGGTCCGAAGATTTCTTCTTGCATCAAGCGGGCTTGCGGATCGACATCAGCAACGATTGTCGGTTGAACGAAGTAGCCTTTAGAGCTATCTCCTTCTCCTCCAGTCATAATGCGTCCTTCTTGGTTCCCGATTTCAATATAGCTCATGATTTTGTCAAAAGCAGCTTGATCGATAACTGGTCCCATGAAATGATTTTCTACAGGATTACCAACTGTAAGTTGTTTTGTTAATTCAACAGCGCGATCTAAAACTTGATCGTATACATCTTCTACGATGACAGCACGGGAACAAGCAGAACATTTTTGTCCCGAGAAGCCAAATGCAGATTTCACGATCGATTGAGCGGCCAATTCAAGATCTGCCTCTTTGTCGACGACGATCGTATCTTTTCCGCCCATTTCAGCAATGACACGCTTCAGCCAAATTTGGCCTTCGTTCACTTCTGAAGCACGTTTGTAAATGCGCAGACCTACATCACGTGAACCTGTGAAGGAAATGAAACGTGTTTTTGGATGATCAACCAGATAGTCGCCCACTTCGGCTCCGCTTCCTGGAACGAAATTCAACACACCTGCTGGAAGGCCGGCTTCAAGCATCACTTCAACGAATTTCGCAGCAACGATAGGAGTAGTCGAAGCTGGTTTCAATAGGATCGTGTTACCAGTAACGATAGCGGCAACAGCTGTACCTGCCATGATGGCAAATGGGAAGTTCCAAGGAGAAATGATGATGCCTACCCCTAATGGAATGTAATCATAGCGGTTAAATTCTCCCGGACGGCTTTGAACAGGCACACCATCTTTAAGCGTCAGCATTTGACGGGCATAGAATTCAAGGAAATCGATCGCTTCCGCTGTATCCGCATCAGCCTCATTCCAAGGTTTTCCCGCTTCTTTCGTCAATAACGCAGAGAATTCATGCTTGCGTCTGCGAATGATGGCAGCCGCTTTGAACAAAACGTCAGCACGGATTTCCGGCTTCACTTTTTTCCAGCTTGCAAAAGCGGCAACAGCTTCCTGCATGGCTTTTTCAGCAAGATCCCTGTTCGCTTTCGATACTCGGCCGATGACCTCTTGCTTATCTGCAGGGTTATATGAAACGATTTTCTCATCAGTCGTCACTTTCTCTGCCCCGATATAAAGAGGGTAGTCTTGCCCTAAGTAGCCCTCAACAGTTTGAAGTGCTTCCTGATATGCTTTTTTGTTTTCCTCGTTTGTAAAATCAACAAATGGTTCGTGTTTATATGAAATCATTGATAATCACACCTTTTAATAGATTTTTTGTAGCAATTAATAATGTTGAATGTATATTTAGCTTCTGACCATCCCTTTGAAGGCAAAGGCAATATTGGATGGCCTTTCTGCAAGCCTTCTCATGAAGTATCCATACCAATCCAGACCATATGGTACATAGACGCGCATTTTGTAACCTTGCTTGACCAACTCGTATTGAGTTTTGTTTCTCATGCCATATAGCATTTGAAACTCAAATTGTGTATTTGGGATGTCAAACTTCTTAGCCAGCTCTTTTGTATATTCGATGATTTTGTCATCATGTGAGGCAATGGCCGTATAATTTCCGTTAAGAAGACTTTGCTTGATCAACTTTTTATAGTTTTCATCTACATCATTCTTTTCGGGAAAAGCCACCTCGGGAGATTCCTTGTAGGCACCCTTTACGAGACGCAGGAATGGCTTATATTGGGCAAGGTCCTCCAAATCTTTCTCTGTGCGGAATAAATATGCTTGTAGAACAGTACTTATGCAGCTGTATTTTTCTTTGAACTGTCTAAAAATATCGATTGTCGCCTGACAGCGAACTTCATCTTCCATATCAATCGTGACCATGACTTTATGTTTTTCAGCTGTATCAAGAATTTTCGTCATATTCTCAATCACGAGTTTATGATCGATATCAAGTCCCAAAGAAGTCATCTTCAGAGAAACCTGTGAATCAAGTTTTTCCCTGCTGATCATTTCGATGGTTTCGATGCATTCTGCCGTCCGTTCCTGAGTCACTTCCTTAGAATCAACGAATTCCCCAAGATGGTCAACTGTAACCGACAAGCCGCTATTATTAAGTTGTTTAATGAATTTAATGGAACTTTGGAAATCAGTTCCCCCAATGATCTTTCCAGCAGCAAAACTTCCTCCGCTTTTTTTAGCAATATTATTAAGCAGATTATTTTTAGATAAAAATAGGAAAAAGTCCCTTGTAATGGCTTCCATATAAAGCGCACCCCCTAAGAAGATGTATTTCAATAAATTAAGCTTACGATTTTTCGACAATATTCTCAATGTTCTAAAAAAACAATAATAATACCTTGAATTTGTCGGTTATGGACAAATGAAAAGGTTTACATTCTTTCTTGTATGTTCAGATCAAACGAAGGTTTATATTTTAACTTAAAGAGAAACGCTAGATGTAAAGCGTTTAGCAGGAAGCCATGATGTGGATGACATCAATGAATGCATTTAAAAGTGGAAACTCGACCATAATCACCCAATGCGTTATAATGAACCTTATTTAACAGAATGGGTCAATGTCCAAGAAAAAACGATAAATGAAGCTTTCAGAAGTAAAATGGATGTAAAACGGTAAAATTAAGTCGCATCGGCAAGCCGGGGAGGATAAGGGATGGATGCTGTACTTGAAGAACTTAGAGAAACATCAGGATTGATAATAGGATTAATAATGGCCTTGGTAATATTGGGGCTGATCGGTTATGCCCTTACGAATGTACATGAATCCATTGTGTCACCTGTGGTTCAGTTCATAAAGAAAATGGTTAGTCGAAAGTAGCTCAAGCGGAATACATACCCTTTTGTCCCTAATCAATCAAGCCCCGCTTGAAGAAGGTGCAACCGTGTATGTCTATAATAGTAGGAAGTATGTGAATGAATTTCAAAAAGAAATCGCTATATATGAAGTGTCAAAGCAATAGATACGGCGAAAAATAAGAATGAAATTACGAAAGGGAAATAAATCTTTTCCTTTCAGATTTGAAATCAATAGATAACCTCAACAAAAAAAATCCCTCACTTCTAATTAGAAGTGGGGGATTTTAAATATTAGATTAATAAAGAATCATGATAGTAGTAGAGATAATGGTTTCGAAGAGCTCCTTTGTCAGCTCGCGTATTTGCCTCATCGAATAATGCTGATTATTTTCTTCGGAAGGATCGCGCTTTGGGGCTTGAAGCAACAATCTGTTTTTTGGGGGTTTAAAGCCAACCTCCCAAGCATGGTCACCCAATCCCTTGCTACTGCTGCTAGAACCTGAAAATTTGACCTCGAGGATTCATTTATTAATATGTAATATTTTGTAAATTATTTTATCATATTCCATTTGAATGACCTTATACTTAAAGAAAAGGGAGGCGTTAATATGGGATTTTGGAAGGACACAATGAAACGGAAAATTAGCCTCGATATACTTGCGGGCGGGAACGATTTGAACTTAACGGGTAAGGAAATACCGGCGGGGATTCGCTCAGCTGTAATGATGGAGTCAGACCAGCGCGGCGAGGTAGTCATTAATATTCCTTTCTTATCAAAGGATAAGTGGCGGATTGACGGTATTGAGTGGGAAGAGAGCGCTCGTCGTAGCGGAGGCAAAGCAGCAGGAGGCTCAATCCTCGGAGCGGCTCTCATAGGACCGATCGGCACAATTGCTGGAGCTGTAGTCGGAGGACGTCGTCGTGATAACTCGAAAGCTTACGTTTACCTAATGAATCCGAAGACGAACGAAGAGATCGTCTTGCATATAAGGTGTACCAAAAAACAATACAAAGAAATATCTGCGTTCATGTAATGTAGCAAAGCCCCGACCTTAAGTGGAACCGTCCGTTTGGGTCGGAGCTTTTTTGGCGTATAAACTTCGAATATTCAGCGCATCCTTAAATATTAAAATAGTCATCTGCCTTTGCGTCAGCATCTATACTTCGAACCGCCTTCATGATTTTCTTTAATACTCCGGCTGACGGCACATACTTAGGATCGCTGCAAACCCTGCTTATTGTATTGCGTGAGATTCCAGACGCACTTACAAACTCCTCTTGTGTATACCCGTGCTTATCTATTAATTTGCCGACCTTACTCCGCTGCTTTCCTTTCCCGAATCTAAACATTTCGCGTACCTCCTAGCATTTTTTTACTAGCAGTCTCGTCTATCTTTCACAAAAATATACGCATAGTTTCGCAAATAATTGATATCACGGACAAACGGTAAGTAATATTATTTGGGAACGTAAGGCGTTACGATGACGTAAATAGCACCGTTACGCTGAACGGATATTTAACGTCTGTAAACGTTGGTAAATCTAAGTATGGAGCATAGCGGGATCGAACCGCTGACCTCTACGCTGCCAGCGTGAGGATGAAATTTCCTGTAGTTTCTAAAATGTCCTTACATGTTTTTATATCACGATTTTATGGAGATTATTAATGCTTAAATGAACTGTAGTTTCCGATAGTTTTCGGTGGCGTGTGACCACGATGTGAATAGAGTGTAACCGAATTTTGTAAGAAACCTAGATAAAATTTAATGCAAAATATTAAGAATTTAAGTTGTGATAGTATGTCAAAAAATAATTTCACATTCTTGTTAAATAACTGGAGAAAAATATAAATATGATGGATTTGGACCAATGACAAAAAGAATTTAGTGGTCAAAGTGGTAATCGATTAAATCATGTTTGTTGATTCAAAGAGCTAATATTGAGCTTAGGGGGAAAGATGCCTCTAGGCTATTTTGAATCTAATATCAAGTTCTTATTGCTCTGTCTCCGTTTGAAAACATCTTTACAGCTCTTTGTTTTGTATAGATATTTATCGTATCAAAGTCAAAACAACCTTCATTTTAAATACATTTTATAAAATAAGATATATGCACAAACTCATTAAATTGGATAAACATATAGTATTTATAGAAAGACAAGCACAGAGAAATGAATGAATTTGAAGTGTATGTGGTTTTTATTAGGAGGTTAGAAGCTTATCCCACTATAACAATAATTCTGTTATTACTAATAAGGAAGTGATTTCATGGATACGAAAGGTCAACATCTGATTATCGATGCATTTGAATGTCAGTCTGCTATTCTGAATAATGCAGAACAATTAAAAGAATTACTGACAAAAGGAATTGAACATATAGGGATGGAGATTTTATCAACGCATTTTCATTCTTTTTCACCTCAAGGCGTCACTGGAGTTATTGGTATTTCAACTTCACATTTTTCCATTCATACATGGCCGGAACATGGATATGTGGCATTGGATTTGTATACATGTGGTAATCAGGAGATATGGCCTACAGTAAAGGAAATTCTGAAAAAAATAGAAGCTAAGCGTGTCGAAGTTTACGAGCTCTCTCGTGGAGAAGAATCGAAAAACACTTCTACAATGAAAAAATTAATCCTTACTTCAGACACTGAGACTACCGAAAAGGGGAACTCACGGGAGTTATTACAATTACAAGACGACCGAGGAAACGATTGGGACATGAAGCAGTTAAAAGAAATAATCGCAGGAAAACACGATGTTCTTTATCATGGGTCCAGTCAATATCAAGATATACTATTAGTTAAAGCCAATGATCTTCGCTTGTATTTAGACCAAGAGTTACAGTTTTGTTCCCTGGATGAACGGCATTATCATGAAGCGTTAGTTTACCCGGTAATGGAGATGGCAGCGTCCCATGAACGTATTCTCATTTTAGGCGGGGGCGATGGTCTGGCATTGCGGGAAGTTCTTAAATATCCAAAAGTAAAACATGTTGATTTTGTTGATATTGATCCAATTATCATTCAACTTGCGAAAACTGAACCAGCACTATTAGCTCTAAATAATGGGGCTTTTTTAGATGACAGGGTGCATGTTCATATTGAGGATGCCAAAAAATTTATTACAAGGGAGCTGCAAGCATATGATGTAATTATCATTGACTTTCCAGATCCTGTTAACCCTATCCTTAGTTCATTATATACAGAGGAATTATTTAGCCAGGTGGCTAACCATTTATCGAAAGATGGTGCATTAGTTTGTCAGTCTGGTTCACCGGAGGATGCACCGAAGACATTTTGGAGCATTGCTGAGACCATTAAAAAAGCTGGCCTCATTACTCTGGAATATAATGTGACTGTTCCCTCATTTGGTTTATGGGGATTTCATTTAGGAGCACATAAAAAATTGGCAAAGAAAATACCTCAAATCTCTGTCCCTCATCAAGCACTTCCTGCCAACATGGAACCCTTGTTTAAGATTCCTTCAGAAATTATGTCCGTACGAAAGGATGCGGTTATAAATAGCTTAGATAATCTAAGATTACATGAGTTATATGAACAGGAAATGAAAGATTGGAGTTAAATAGGCTAGTTCTCTATTTTATTTTTATATAAGTTCAGCTTAATTTCTAGACATAACCAATTCTTCTTGCTTAATAAATCAAGGAAGAGGAACAATTCTTATGTCGATTTAATAAGTCCAACAAATATAGATTCCTCGTGCTGGGGGCTTTTGAGTTTTCCCCCTTTTAACTCAGTTTAAGTCATAATATTTATGGTGTTGGAATAATATAAATTTGGAATAATTGTGATTTAAGCCTCTGAGTTAGAAGGTGAAATAATAGTGAAATTAATTAATGAGAAAGGTACACCTTGGGGGGATAAGAAACAAAAAAATAAGACAATAATACCTTTAGATTTTTCTGAAATCCAAGAACAGTCTTTATTTATTGGAGTTAGCTTAGCCTCCAGTTACCATCATAATGAAAGAGATTGTATTGTACTCATGTATAAGGATAGAACAAATTGGGAAATGAAAACGAATAATAACGAAGATGCGTTCGAATTTTTGTACCGTAATATTAAATTTTTTTCTAAAAACAGGTATAAAAAAGTGAAGGGTTCTTTTTTAAAGGAATATCTCATTTTCACGATAGGTGCTTGTTTAAGCACTCCAGTAAAACCGGAATACTATATTCGCGATGTAGATGTGGAAAAAAATGATTGTAATCAGATTAATCCAAGATGGCAGCCAGAAAGTTATCTTAAGATTAGTGACTGGCTAAATCATTTTCCAATATCGGGAGCATCAAAGAGAGTTTATTTAGAAACAAGCCCTCATAAAAATTTTCCGTTTAACAAAAAGGAAATAAGAGAAATGGAAAAAGAAAAGGATTTCTTAGTAGAAGTATGTAAAAAAATCGTTGGACTTTCAAGTTCCATACAAAATATCAAAGGATGGAATGAGGAAAATTTCAAGGATGAATATTATAGGGATGCTTTTGTATCCATGTTAGTATCAATCGCTTATACGAGGTGGAAATCAAACGATAAATCAGGAAGGGATGATTTCTTGAAAGTCATTGTGGATCATGATGGTCTATATTGGCTTCTTGATCACGAATCCCTTAATCAAAAACAAGGTACTATAAATATGGAGAAGCCTCTTTCGGATGAAAGAGGCTAATCACGTATCTTGATTTCTTTGTTTAAAGTCAATATATGAATTTCTATTACGATTTGAACTCGGGATCTTCATAAGAATGAGCAACCCAGCCTGAAGCATCAATAAACAAGCGAACGGCTACAACTTTGCGATTTTCCATTAAAGTAAAGAAATGGGGTATATTTACCGGAACAGAAATCACATCTCCAGCAGATAATTCTACATCGAAATACCCGGAATTCCCCTTGATAGTAAAGATTCCATTTCCTGCTGTGATGGCACGTACTTCATCTTCGGTATGAACATGTACTTTTTCAAACTTCTTTAGGAGTTCGTCTAGATTAGGAGTTGCATCGGACAATGCAACAATATCCCATTCTTTATAGCCACGTCGATTTGCAAGGGACCTAATTTCAGAATCAAAGATGTTAAGAATCTCTTCTTTTTTCTCATAAGACAGTATAAATGTGTCACGTAGATCATTGGGTATTTTTCCTGTATCCCAATGTTCGTAAAGAACGCCTTGTTCATTCAAGAATCTTTTTACCTCTTGTTCTCCTGTTAGTCTTTCATTAGTATTTCGTATTCGAATGTTTGCCATAGTAAAAGTCCCCTTTTTTAAAGTTTATTAAGTTTATTTGAATTTTTTTAGAAAATACATATTGGTTTGATATTCAAATAGAAATTCAAATGCCTCTAAATGACGTTTAGCAGTAAAGTCACTATCTCCCCATACATAGATTCCGTGGTTGCGGATTAATACTCCCGGTACCTCGGGTTGGATTACCCGAAGGATTTCTTCTGCTAATTTAGGGATGCTGGAATAATTTTCTATGACGGGAATTGATATGGAAGCTTCTTCTTCCCAAATATCAAAAGCTTTAATCAGTTCATGGTTTGTAAAGGTAATCTTTCTTTGATCACCGTATAGTTCCGAAATGAGATTATTATATATAGTATGGACATGAAAAACCGCTTTACAATTAGGAATCAATTGATAAATGGAGGTGTGAATTAAAGCTTCAGCAGAAGGTTTTAAATTGGTAGGAAATACAGGGTTTCCATCCGAATTAATTACAAGAAAATCTTCAGGAGTATGAATCGATTTGTCTTTTCCACTAGAGCTTATGGCGATTATTGGCTGGTTATTTTCAAATGAAGAACCTTTTACAAGAACGGATATGTTACCACTCGTTGCTGGAAACCACCCTCTTTCCGATAGGGTTCCTTTAACTTTTTGTAATGTTTTAAAAGCTTGTTGGACTGCTTCAAGGTTAATTTTTTTAAAATCATTTTTGGTTATAGGTCTACACCTCACTAATTGGAATTTGGTTTAAAATGTTTATCACATCGAAAAAGGAATGAAACTCTTTGTAAGGAAGAGAGTGTTCTTTACATTTCTGTAAAAGAAAATCTCTTGCTATGACAAGGTCAGCCATTTTAGCGATGGCCAAATCTGTGATGCTGTCTCCGATGACAATATTCATAGAATCGTTAGTTGAAAGTGAACGGAGAATACTTGGTTTGCACATTCCACAATCATTGCTACATTGTGTATCACAAGAAAAAGGCCATAGAATTTTGATTTGTTTGCCGCTAAAATCACTGGAATTGCAAAAGATGTCATTTTGGGGGATGTGGTATTGCGATAAAATAGGGTAAACGAAAAAGTCAATTCCTCCACTAGTAATAAGTAGACGAATATTGTGATCCTGACAAAATTGAATAAATTTATCAAAACCCGCTCGAATTTTGGCTTGTTTTATAGCGTAATGAACGATTTCTTCTCGGTATGCAGCAGGTAATAATAAAAACATGTGTCCCACTCCTTCTCGGACGCTCATTTTTCCCGCTAAAGTATCATTTTTGATCGTTTCCCATCCAGGCGGATTAAAATATTTCATAATATTGATAATGTTATCATTTATTGTGACTGTTCCATCAAAATCGCAAAATATAACCATTTTTTTGAATGAGTCCATGGTTATAATGCACCCCATTTTTGTATCGCTGAACGAAGCTCAGGAGCGTTTTCTGCTGCTTTCTCCAGAGAAAGACCTAAAACGGCTGCTTGAATCGCATCAATAAAGGCTTTTCCTCCAGCTGAAGTGCCTTGAGGATGTCCATGAATTCCCCCACCTGCATTAATAATGGTATTTTCACCAAAATCTCGATATAGTGCTGGAACTAGACCAGGATGAATTCCTGCAGAAGGTGTTGGAAAAGCGGGACGATGAATATGGTTTGGACATTGTAGTTGTTTTGCTATATCGAGAGCTACATCTTTTGGCATGGCTACAGAACCGTAAGGAGACGGATAAAGAACAATGTCGGCACCGGATAAACGCATTAATTTTCCTAGTAGCAATTGAGCTGAAAGCCCGTAATAAGGTGATTGATAAAAAGCACCGGTAAAGGCAGGGTGGGCTATGATCGGAATATTGACATCAGGATCTGCGGATATCCGGTGGAGGACATCAAATCCATATGGAGCCACATTCAGTAACAAGCATGATGCTCCTGCTTTAGACAATTGTTTTGCCTGTTCAACTAGAAGAGTAACTGGTCCGGTTAAGTTAACGGCATAAAGTACTTTTTTTCCGTTTTTTTCTTCTTGACGTTTATTACATTTTTCAAAAGCTTCTATTCGCTTCAAAACAGGTGCATAATCATCCCGCAAGAAAATCTCGTCATCTTTTACAAGGTCGACTTGTCCATTAATTTGGTTTTGATATTCCCTTTCTAGTTCATGAAGAGGAAGCCCGATACATTGTTTGAAGATACTCATTAATAATGGACGGTCGTGTACGCCTAACAGCCTTCTTATTCCATCAATTCCAAAGCGCGGACCTGGAAATTGGGAGAGAAGAGAATCTGGCAAGTGCAAATCTATTAATTTAATTTGACCGTCCATTGATAATTTACCAAAGACCGTTGTGAGGATAGAGGGTATATCTGGATTCATATTAACAAGGGGGTAACCAATCATTAATAGCGCCTTAGGTATACCATTTGAATCGGGATTTAACACTTTTACTTCGATTACTTTTCCTAAGTGCGGTATCATTTGTTCTTTTTTGGTGGCTGGGAGATCAGTCCAAGTCCCGACAGTAAGTCCTACAGCGATTTCTTCTGCTTTTTTGTGAAATTTAAGATTGCCATGAACTAAATAGGTAGCGATCAGATAATCTTGGTCAACAGTCACAATTGGTTCAACTCCGAATATAAGTTTGTATAGGTCTTTAAAAGATAGACAATTTGGAAATTCGTTACACAGCTTCCCGAATACGTTCCTCTTCAGCAAGAAATCCGATTCGAACATATCCCTCTCCGTGCTTGCCAAATCCGATTCCTGGAGCTACGACAACTTTCGCTTTTTCTAATAGGGTCTCTGCAAATTGGCTTGATGTGTATCCTTGTGGAACAGGAACCCAGGTAAAAAAGGAGCCTTTAGGAACCGGAGTATTCCAACTAAGTTTTTTTAATTCTTCAAAAAGGGCATTGCGTCGTAATTCGTAAGTGGCAACAAGTTCTCGGACGCACTCTTGAGAGGAAGTCAGGGCTGTTATAGCTGCTTCTTGGATTCCACCGAATAGGCTGACAAAATAGTGGTCTTGAAGTTCATTGATTAAGCGAATCAGCTCTTGGTTACCAAGAGCAAATCCAATGCGCCACCCTGCCATATTATAGGTTTTTGACAGCGTGTAAAATTCGAGACCAACATCCTTAGCACCTGGACGGGATAAATAGCTGATAGGTTTGTGCCCGGCGAAACCGATTGCTCCATAGGCAAAATCGTGGGCAATGATAATATTGTTTTTCTTTGCAAAGGAAATGGCTTCATCAAAGGAGGAACTAGTCGCACAAGCTTCTGTTGGGTTTGATGGATAATTAAGAAACATTAATTTTGATTGTTTGCACTGGGAAGATGTAATTTTTGGGAAATCAAAAAAATCCGTTTGGAAAATCTAATGCCATAGGGACCATCTGAGCACCAGCAATAGCAATTCCTGACCAATAATCTGGATAGCCTGGGTCAGGAACGAGAGCCATGTCACCTGGATTGAGCAAAATTTGTGATATTTGTATGTGGCCGGTTTTGGATCCAAACAGTATAGCTACTTCCTTCTTTGGATCCAATGTAACTCCATGTTCGTTCTGATACCAAGTACATATAGCTTCCTTTAGTTCATTTTTCCCGGAAAATGGTGGATATTTATGATTAATTGGATTTTCGGCAGCTTTTTGTAATGAGTGAATAATATGAGGTGGGGTAGGCAGGTCAGGGTTACCTTGTCCAGATTAATAACATCATACCCTGCATGAATAAACCCATTCACTTTCCCAACTAATGTAGAGAAAAATTGATTTGGTAGGCGTTCCATTTGAGTGGATGCTTTGATTATAAATTGGTTATTTTGAATAATTAATCACCTCTTCTTTAAAACAGCATATGATGAGATAACCTTTTTAGTGAATAAACAAACAAAAATCAATTATTTGTCTAACTTTAGTTTATGTCATTGCAAACACATGATCATTTATACTCGTGAAAAAATTGGGGGAAAGGAAAGAGGAACTCAATGTCAAACTCAGGTTATCACGTGCTTAGTGAGCTAGAAACCATACAATATGTTAAGAAGATTCCAGGTTTATTTTCAGAAAATGCTCTATTAACTTGCAAGGAATTGGGGGATGGAAATCTAAATCTAGTATTTCGTATAACGGAACAAGGTTCGTCAGGTAAAAGTTTAATTATTAAACAAGCACTTCCTTATGCTCGCGTCGTAGGGGAGTCCTGGCCGTTAACATTGGACAGGTCCCGTATTGAGAGCGATGCATTAATGATACAAAATATACTTTGTCCGGGCTTAGTTCCAAAAGTCTATCTTTATGATAAAGAAATGGCCCTAACTATCATGGAGGATTTATCGACACATATCAATATGCGCAAAGGACTCATTACTCGCAATCAGTATCCTCATTTTGCAAAACACATAGGCACTTTTCTAGCTAGGACTCTCTTTTTAACTTCAGATTTAGCCTTAGAGCCCCAAGATAAAAAACAGAAAGTCGTGAAATTTATTAATCTAGAATTGTGCAAAATAACAGAAGATCTTGTGTTTACTGACCCGTACTACGACGCAACATCAAATCAATTTAACCCGCTAATGGAGGAAGTAATAAAAGAAATTTGGGATCATGCGGAGCTTAAACTTGAAATTACAAAGTTAAAAGAAAGATTCCTCACTCATGCTCAGGCACTGATCCATGGAGATCTTCATACAGGCAGCATTATGGTCACAGAAAAGGACACGAAAGTAATTGATCCAGAGTTCGCCTTTTATGGACCAATGGGTTTTGATATTGGAAATGTGGTTGCCAATCTATTACTTAATTTTTGCGCACATGAAGGATGTACTCTAGATCAAAAAGAAAGGCTTCAATACCAGGATTATCTATTAAATATAGTAGAGGAAATTTGGACAATCTTTGAAAAAGAATTTAGAGCTTTGTGGAAGGGAAATGAGAGTTCGTTCTATGCGTCCGTACAGGGATATGATGATGATTATATACTGCGTTTACTTCAAGATACTTTAGGATATGCGGGCTGTGAAATGATGCGACGAGTAATCGGTTTAGCCCATGTTCCTGATTTAGAAAGCATAGACGATCCTAAATTAAGAGCAAAAGGAGAAAGATTAGCCCTTGCCATTGGACAACAATTGGTATTGAGACGGGAAACAGTATGGACGATTTGTGATCTCACCGCTTTAGTCAGGTACATTAAAAATAGGGAGGTAGATGAGGATTAAGAAGTTTATTCAATCCATTCAGTGGAAAAAAGACCAACTCATTTTACTGGATCAAACCCGTCTGCCAGAAGAAACGGTGTTTTTGTCTCTATCTACTATAAAAGAGGTTTGGGAAGCCATTCGATATCTTAAAGTACGTGGCGCTCCTGCTATAGGGATGGCGGCTGCCTACGGTCTCTATTTGGGAGTTCAAAAAAGTCAAGAAAAAAGTGTAAATGCTTTCATAACGGATTTAGAAAAAAAATCGGAGTATTTAGCAACAGCAAGGCCGACAGCTGTTAACTTGTTCTGGGCATTGAACCGTTTAAAAGAAAGAGCTTGTCAGGGACAGAAAAAAGGATTAAATGTAGATTTTATTAAGAGAAATCTCCTCGAAGAAGCGTTGAAGATTCAGGAGGAAGATGAGAGAGTCTGTCGACAAATTGGTGAACATGCTCTTAGTTTATTTAAAGACGGTATGGGAATTCTCACGCATTGTAATGCAGGAAGTTTAGCAACTGCTTTATATGGAACTGCAACAGCTCCTTTTTATATCGCTAAAGAACAAGGGTGGAATTTAAAAATATTTGTCAATGAAACTCGTCCTGTTTTGCAGGGGGCACGTCTTACTACATGGGAGTTGCAAAAGGCTGGTATTGATGTCACCCTTATTTGTGATAGTATGGCAGCTGTGGTGATGGCTAATCAGTCGGTACAAGCTGTTATTGTTGGAACGGACCGGGTGGCTGCCAATGGGGATGTGGCTAATAAAATTGGAACCTATACGGTAGCTCTTTTAGCGAAAGCTCATGGAATACCATTTTATGTGGCGGCTCCATTATCTTCGGTTGATTTAAGCACCCCCACTGGAAAAAACATCCAAATAGAAGAACGTTCGGAAGCTGAAATTACGGTTGGATTAGGAAAACGGATTGCACCACAAGGAATTAAAGTGTATAACCCTGCATTTGATATTACGCCTTATTCACTTGTAACAGCCTTTGTGACCGAAAAAGGTATTGTTTATCCTGATGCGGAAGGTCAGTATGACAGTATACTTCGAAATTTATGATAAGTTCCTGATGGAGGAACTTTATATTTGAAACTTTCTATTAAATTGTTGAAAAACTTAGGCATAAAAGATAAATAGTATAAATAATTGTTAGTTTGGGAGTTGAGAAAGTAATGTATAAAAAACAACGGCATCTTTTTACATCAGAGTCGGTTACTGAAGGTCATCCTGATAAAATGTGTGATCAAATTTCGGATGCTGTATTGGATGCTATATTTGAAAAAGACCGAAATGCCCGTGTTGCTTGTGAAAGTTCAGTTAGTTCAGATTTGGTTGTTTTATCCGGAGAAATTACAACGGACTGCGCTGTAGATTTCTTGAAAATAGTAAGAGAAACTATCCGGGAAATCGGTTATACCAACTCTGAATATGGGCTTGATGCTGATACATGTAAGATTTTAATAGCACTGAATAAACAATCTCCTGATATAGCTATGGGAGTTAATCAAGCTCTAGAAGCACGTGAAGGTTTAATGAATGAGGACGAAATAGAGGCAATTGGTGCTGGAGATCAAGGATTAATGTTTGGATTTGCTTGCAATGAAACCGAGGAGTTAATGCCATTGTCAATTTCTCTATCAAACAAACTGGCTAGACGTTTAACAGAAGTGCGAAAAAATGGGGTAATCAGTTATTTGCGTCCAGATGGAAAAGTTCAGGTTACTGTGGAATATGAGGACACAAAGCCTATTCGCGTTAATACAATTGTAATTTCCGCACAACATGATCCTAACGTAGAATTAGAACAAATAAAAAAAGATGTGCAGAAACATGTAATTGCTTACGTGGTACCACCTGAGTTGCTTGACTCTAACACGAAATATTTTATAAATCCGACTGGACGTTTCGTTATTGGTGGACCAAAGGGAGATGCAGGCTTAACAGGCCGTAAAATTATTGTTGATACGTATGGCGGATATGCACGTCATGGTGGCGGTGCCTTTTCGGGAAAAGATCCAACTAAGGTTGATCGTTCGGCAGCCTATGCAGCACGTTATGTAGCTAAAAATATTGTTGCAGCAGGGTTTGCAGACAAATGTGAAGTTCAACTGGCTTATTCGATTGGAGTAGCTTCCCCTGTTTCAATAGCTGTTGAAACGTTTGGTACTGGAAAACTAGAAGAAACAAAAATCGTTCAACTAATAGGTAAATGCTTTGACCTTCGCCCTGCAGGAATTATTAAGATGTTAAATCTCCGGCAACCAATTTACTTTCAAACTGCTTGCTATGGACACTTTGGAAGAACGGATATCAAATTACCTTGGGAAAACACGGATAAGATAGAATTATTAAAAAAAGAGGCAGAAAAAATAATTACAGAGAATTGAAGATTTTTAGACCACTTAGAAAGAAAAAAAGATTGATACAAGGGTTCAATGTGTAGAGAAAGAGGTGCTTTTTAATAACAACCTTTTTTTTACTATGAACTTTTTTAGTGCATTAGGATTTGATCAAATCGTACTTCTACTCCCCACGCTGGGAGCGTAGAGGCCGCGGTTCGATCCCGCTAAGCCCCCTATTCGAAAACCCTTGATAATCAAGGGTTTTTTCTTTTTATCTACCGCTTCTCCTTTAAGGAAACTTTACTTATTAAAGTGATTTATGGTTTCCGATAGTTTTAGATAGTACGTGACCAAAATGTGACCAGAGTGTGACCAGTTTTTTGTGGGAATATGCTATTGCTGTATATAAATTAGTAGGATTGTGAGATGTGATGGTATGCCAAATTAGGTTTATCGCAAGAAAGTATTTTTCTAGGGGAGTAATAGTTGAACGGACACTCCCTATTACCTCCGACAAACATTAAAATGCTGAAGGGGCGGTATAAGACAGAATGCTTCCACAGTCGATTCATGTGGAGTGAGTGTCACAATTAATTTTATTAAAATAATTGTGTAGATATGTAGAAGGGGCTGGGAGCCGATTCTGTTGGTAGGAACTAACTATATTTGAAAAACGGTTCCTTTGGTCTTTCTAAGAAGTTATGACAGGATGTATGATGAGACTCTAAAAATTGATTTAATCTCAACTAAAAATAATATATTCTTATGATAATTGAATTTATTTCCATATCCATTATAATAATTAATGAGAATAATTTAAGGAAATGGTTAACTCTTGTGAAAAATTGGAGGAAATCATGGGAAGGTTAGTTCATTTCGAAATTCATGTGAATGACATGGACCGGGCAAAGTAGTTTTATGGAGAGGTATTCGGATGGTCATTTCAAGATTGGAGTGATTATGCAGGAATGCCTTACTTTGGTAGCGGTAACTGGCGATAAGAATGAACCTGGGATCGATGGTGCTTTGATGCAGCGTCAGTGCTCCGCCGGAAACAAACCAAGCTTTAAATGCATTTGCTTGTACAATGGGAGTGGAAAATTACGATTTAACGGAAGCTAAAATTTTTGAGAATGGCGGCAATGTCGCAATGCCCAAATATGCCCTGCCTGGAATGACGTGGCAAGGGTACTATATTGATACCGAAGGCAATATATTCGGAATTCATCAACCCGATGTTAATGCAAAATAGATTTGATAATAGGTGAATTAAAACATGAAATTACAAGACACGGCAGGCATGCTTGAAAATGTACGCAATATCTGTCTTGCGCTGCCCGAAACTGTTGAACATATTGACGGTTTCGGTCACAATGCTTTTAAAATCAATAGAAAATCCTTCGTGATTTCAGGTGAAAGCGAGAAAGGGTTCAGCTTGTCGTTCAAGTCAGATCGGGAAACTCAAGAATTATTGCTACAGAAAGAGAATTTTTTCAAAACCCCGTATATAGGACATCATGGCTGGGTCTCTATTCAAAACCCGGATAAGGAAAACTGGGATGAATTGACCGATCTAATTCAAGAAGCCTATATACGTGCGGCACCGAAGCGTTTGGTTAAGAAATGGAATGAGTTGCATAAAAAGTGAAGAAAGGCGGATGATCTGCTTTCTTCACTTTTTCGTTCTTTTATCAGCTTTACAGATACTCATAGATAAAAATAAGGATATCATCTATACACACATAGTTTAAAGAAAAAAGTTCCTATTGCATTGGAGCAGCCAAGAGAGTTCAGGAATTTGTAAATTATAAAGAGGAATTGTTGTCTCTCATCTGAGAAAAAAGTTTAAAATCAATTTAAGGGTGTTTCTACAAAAGATTGATGATTATCTGCGGAAGTTTTTGATTTGTCTCATAAAAAAATCAGCAATCTACAAAATTGTGAGAATCAATCAAGGCTCGTTTGAAGGAAAGGTGTATGGTTGAAGTGAATGTTGAATCTTTTTTTTCTGAAAACATTAAAGCGGCACTTAAGAATGATCCTCCCGGTGCATGGATGCCAAATCTGCCAGATGATTGTATTCGCTTGAGTTCAGGCTATCCGGATCCTGCTCTCGTTCCTGCTGAGGAACTCAAGGTAGCTGTAGCCAGACTTCTTGATGAGGAGCAGGATTTACCGCTCCATTATCTCGGAAGTCCACGAATTGCAAGACTAAAACACCAAATCCAGAAAAGATTGGGAGAGCGTGGAATTTGCATTTTGGAAGAACAGCTTTTAATTACATCAGGAGCTTGCCAGGGGATTGACCTTATTGCCCGCATTCTTCTTGATGATAAAGCGGTCGTAGCGGTAGAGTCTCCCACCTATATGGAGGCTTTGGAGATTTTTCAAAACTATACGAAGCAGATTATTAGTATACCTATAGATGAACAGGGACTCCAAACATACCGATTAAAAGAAATCCTGGATGAAAGAAAACGTACAGGTCTAACCCTCCCGCGTTTTCTATATACAATCCCAACCTTTCAAAATCCAACTGGGACGACTATGACAATGGAGCGCAGGAAGCATTTATTGGAGCTTTCCATCGAGTTTGATTTCCTCATTCTAGAAGATGATGCATACGGAGAATTATCCTTCGATAAAAATCCGGTGCCAATAAAATCTATTGATGAATGCGGGCGAGTTCTCCAAGTTGGGTCATTATCCAAGGTTGTTGCGCCAGGAATGCGGATTGGATGGATAGCAGGAGAAAGTGAATTTATTAGGGCGTTAGAGTGGTTTAAAAAAGATTTGGACCATCCATTTGCTCAAAGTACAATGGCTGTATACTTAGAAAACACCGATTTTGAGAAACGACTCGACCTTTTAAAAGATGTGTATCGTTCTAAATGTACTGCGTTAATCCGTTCGATGGAACAATTTCTTCCAGAATCCGTTTCCTGGTATGTACCAGATGGCGGTTACTTTGTATGGGTGAGAATCCCTGGTGCTGATACGTCGCATTTATTACCACAGGCACTAGCTGAGGGTGTTTCATATGTTCCAGGGAAATACTTTTTCTTGGATCAAAACGCTGGAACCGAGTTTCTTCGGCTCTCGTTCAGTTATGCCAATGAGAAAGAAATTATCGAGGGAATTCGAAGACTAGGACAGCTTATCGCATCTTATTTTCATAGATTGTCCTGAAGGATTGTTAGTTAGTTGGTTAATTAATCATTGCAATGGTCAACACTCTAAGCTATTCCGAACCTTTTATTGATAATGAATTTGAAATAATGTGAATGCGCCTACTTCTTTAAAGGAGGTAGGTATTTTGTTAATAAAATGAGCGTTTATGACCAAAGTATGATCCGCGCGTTTATTATTTTTTTAGCCAAAGAAAAAAACCCTTGCTGCACAAGGGTTTTCGGATATGGTGCATAGCGGGATCGAACGGTTGACCTCTACGCTGCCAGTTATCTTCTATTACGAAATTAAGCGTCAAGCCTTTCGAAAGTCAATAGTATCAACGAAAGTCAACGACAAGTCACACGTCTATTCAGTACGATATGTCCAATTATATCGTTAGGAACTGTTAGCTGCAGTAGTATGGTACTTTTATCTCCGATTTATTTGCACCGAAATGACCAATGCCCCAATTATTCGCCCTCGAAATCAGTTACACCCCAAGTTTGGTCATAATCATATCCGTTGAAGTAGATATCCAAATCGTGAAACAATCGGTGAAGTTGAACCATTGCGTCACGATTATCTTCTTTGAATACGACGTTCGCATATTCCTCGATTTTCTTGAAGTCCGCCGTTATTTCTTCGTTCTTCACTTTTGCACCCTTCAACGCTTGAAGCACGTCTTCGGCATTCGCTCGTTGTGACCTATAATCCGCCGATTTAACCCGGCCATATCCAAGCGTATCGTTCAAGAATGAATGAGTGTCCGCAATGAACGTGTGACCGTCCCTGCCGTCCGCCAATGTTACAACGTCCTTTACAATTGGTGTGTTCACGACTTCTTGGTCAACATCTTGGGAGGTGTCCCCTTCGTCCGCCGTCACTGTTTCATGTTTCTTTTCGATCGCTTTATAATCATTGACGTTTTCTAATACTGCGAAAGTTCCCCAAGTACCCAATCCGACAACAATTGCAATCCCCAATGTCCAACTGAGAATTTTTTTCCTTTTCATGCAAATCGCCCCTATGTAATTTCCTTTTTTAACCGTAATATAAATAGATTCATATTTTAAGGAATAATCAAAAAATAAAAAACACGCCAATCTGTTATGAATTGACGCTTTCTTCCCTATATGCGACTAACTTTTCGATAATGGTTTCGACATTGGATTCATTCTTTGCTAATTCGTCCTACGAATATTTATCGTAAAGAAAAGACGTGTTATCGGTTTGTTGGTATAGCTGTTACTCGTTCAAGTCAACGAAAACGAAAAACGCCACGAACGTTGTCGTGACGCTGTTTTCGTATAAAGTATGGAGCATAGCGGGATCGAACCGCTGACCTCTACGCTGCCAGCGTAGCGCTCTCCCAGCTGAGCTAATGCCCCGAATTGAGGTACAATAATTATTTTATCGGATTTTGGTGAAAAGTCAATATAAAATATGAATTTTTGCAAAAATAATAAAAAAACCCGTTTAAGGGCAGTCAAACGGTTTCAAAAAGGTTCAGAAAACGTATCTTTCATCAAATGATATTCCCGAACCAACTGACCCAAAGCAACACCTTCAACTCCTTAGTATGGTTTCTATCTAAATTTTATATCGAAGTTGATTGGAGATGAAGGTGCGAGAGACTCCTGCGGGAAAGCGAGTGCCTGGAGCGGAAATCAACGTCCGAATTATACAAGCCATAAAAAAGCCGTAGTCAAACGGCCTTTTTATTATGCATTTTCGATCTCTACCCTTTCAATCTCCTTAAGGTTGGAGACGGTGTAATACACTTCCGATGTTCTGACTTTTTGATCGACCAGAACTTTAAGTGTCAAAAGGTGGGTGTCATTTGCGACATCTTTGATTCTAAGGTTTTTGATGAATATTTTCTCGTCCTTGATTTTTTTCAGTACAACGGCAATGTCATCTTTATTTTGCACGACCAGCTGCAGAAAGATTTCTTTTTGCCGTAACTTCATCGGTCCGAGCCAGGTAACGATTGCGGGCACCAATTCAACACTTATGATCAATAGGATGACGCCGGCTATGGCCTCGAGAAAAAATCCTGCCCCAACGGCGATCCCGATTCCCGCCGCTCCCCAGATGATGGCGGCTGTCGTTAAACCGGATATGCTGTTGTTGTCCCGCCGGAGAATGACGCCTGCACCGATAAAGCCGACGCCTGAAACGATCTGAGCCGCTAGACGCAAGGGGTCCATTGTGATATTTACGTCGTCGCTTCCCGGGAACTTATAAGCGGATTCCATGGAAACGATCGTTAATAAACAGCTGACGATTGAAATGACCAGGCTTGTTTTTAATCCAACGGGTTTTCGTTTCATTTCTCGCTCTAGTCCGATAATTAGTCCAAGGAGAGCTGAAATCCCCAATTTGATAAGGATTTGCAGTTCCGATTGAGGGTCAAATGTCCATTCCATTTTGTTTCACCACTTCCGAATTATTATCGAAGAATAAGGTCGTCTGTTGCCATATACCCGTTTTTCAAAAAAAACTACCCTAATAATTTTAACATAGTAGAATAGAGTTCAATGAAACGTAATTCCGTTGAAAGGAAGAATTTAGATGCAAATGCCAAAAGTGAATCCCTATGTAGCGTTGGCGGTCGGTGTGGCATCCGTATCGTTTTCGGCCATCCTTGTTAAATTGGCGACCGCTCCATCGGGTGTTATTGCCTTTTACCGTTTATTATTTACTGTCCTCCTTATGTTGCCGGTTTTCTTGGTGAAATACCGTCATGAACTTAAATTCATTGAAAAAAAGGATTGGCTGTATTCGATTGCGGCAGGAGTGTTTTTGGCTTTTCATTTTATTTTATGGTTTGAATCGCTTAATTACACATCGGTCGCGAGTTCAACTGTGCTTGTCACCCTCCAGCCTTTGTTCGCTTTTGCCGGAGCCTACCTGTTTTTTAAAGAAAGATTTTCAATGAAGGCGATATTGAGCGGCATCATTGCGATAGTCGGCAGCCTGGTCATTAGCTGGGGCGATTTGAGAATCAGCGGTATGGCGCTTTGGGGAGATATTCTTTCGCTTATCGCATGTGCGCTGGTAACCGGTTATTTACTGTTTGGTCAAAATGTTCGAAAACGCATCTCTTCTATAACATATACATTTGTCGTGTATGCAATCAGCGCTTTCGCATTGTTTTTCTATGTGATCTTCAAGGGAGAGGCATTGGTGCCTTATCCTGCTTCCGATTGGATCTATTTCGTTTTGCTTGCCATTTTCCCGACTTTATTAGGGCATTCTTTATTCAATTGGTCACTAAAGTGGTTAAGCACTTCGACGCTTTCGATGGGAATCTTACTTGAACCGGTGGGAGCGACAATTCTGGCTTACTTCATATTAGATGAACCGATACTCTGGACGCAGGTCCTGGGAGGTACCATCATATTGGGTGGTTTGATGATGTTCTTGAAGGATGAAAAGAAAAGCAAGGTACATAAAGAAGTGCAAGCCACCTTATAAAAGCAGTAAGTCGGGAGACTTACTGCTTTTATTTAATAGGGGTGAAACAAATAGGTGATCCGTGTGAAAATCAAAGCAAAAGTAAAGCTGAATAAAAACGTCGTACCATTCACCTTGCCTTTTTCTCTGCTGAACTTGATGGCTTCATAAAAAGCGGTACTGAATAAGTAAAGGGCCATACTGTAAGAAATGAGTAATCCGATTAATGGCAGATTCATTGTTTCACCTCATGGAAAAAAAGATATCTATATATGACTATTTGTGTTTCTTTGGAAATATGCTTCGTTTATTCATAAAAAAGGAGCTTGGCCCGGATAGCGGGGGAAAGGGTGTGATGATGATGTGAAGAATATATAGAAAGAGATAGGTGAAAATGTTTTTTTGAAAAAGTTTTAAAAAACGTATTGCAAACATTTTTAGTACATGGTATATTATTTCTTGTCGCTAAGACAGCAACTTAAACAGCTAACAAGCTGTTGAAAACATTTTAAAAAAAGTTGTTGACGAAACGTGACAGAATGTGTTACATTATAGAGGTCGCTTCTGAGAGAAACGACAACAAATTGCTCTTTGAAAACTGAACAAAACAAAGCGCCAACGTTAAATTTTAAGTGAGCACACACTATCAAAAAAGCAAATGAGCAAGTCAAACATTTCTTCGGAGAGTTTGATCCTGGCTCAGGACGAACGCTGGCGGCGTGCCTAATACATGCAAGTCGAGCGAATCGATGGGAGCTTGCTCCCTGAGATTAGCGGCGGACGGGTGAGTAACACGTGGGCAACCTGCCTATAAGACTGGGATAACTTCGGGAAACCGGAGCTAATACCGGATACGTTCTTTTCTCGCATGAGAGA
>NZ_JAUUTW010000010.1 GCF_030676415.1 Peribacillus frigoritolerans
CCTAAAATGGCTTAACATAGTGGCTCGAAGAGCCCAAATCTCTTAACCTTTGGTCAAAATTTAAAAGGGAATTTCAAAAGGGGTTCGGAATTTTTTAATTCCGAACCCCTTTTGTCTACAAACTGAATCAAGGACCCATCAAAGGTCCTTGATTTTTTATGAAAAGAACCAATTGAAAAAACTAGTCTGGGTAATTTTCAGATCAGTCGACATTCATCATTCAGCCATTAGGTAATGATTTGGAAGTTATGTGGAAAGTGCACCACTAACATCATAATTTTCTATATCGATTTCGATTTTCCTATCAAGTGCGAGGTTTGCCAATAGTGAGCCTATATATGGGCCCATTGTTAAACCTGAAGCTCCAAGACCATTGGCTACGATTATGCCTTCCCAGTCAGGTAAAGGACCCATGACCGGAAGGAATCCTGGCGTGAAGGGACGAAATCCGACCCTTGCTTCAACAAACGTACTATCTTCCAAACCGGGAGCGGTTTGCAAGGCTTTATTGAAAACCTCCTGGAGTCCTCCTGCGGTCATTCGATTATCGAAAACTTCCGTATTTTCATGAGTTGCCCCAGCAACGATTTTATTATTATCGAAAGCCAAAAGATATTGATCACTCGGCGGCATGACTACAGGCCAGTTATTCGTATTGTCATTTGGCGTTTCCAGATGTATGATTTGAGCCTTTTGGAAGGTGACTTGAAAATTCACGCCCAGTGGCTTCAATAATTGCGGTGCCCAAGCGCCAGCACAAACAATCACTTTATCGGCAGATATGAATTCATCTCCAAGTGTTACACCTGTCACTTGTGCACCGTTATATGTAAGTATAGCCTCACCATACATAAGTTTTGCACCGTTTTTTTGTGATGCCCGCAATAAGGAATCACGAAGTGCGCGTCCATCGACCCGCGCGGCACCACTCACGTGAACGGCTGTATATTCACTGGAAAGGGGAGGGAATAAGGCACGTGTTTCCTCTGCCGAAAGTATTGTGATCGTCCCCATCTCCGGTGCATCGTCTTTCCGTTTTGTAGCCCGGTTCTTCATCGCATTCAGTTTATCTTCATCTGTATGTAAACTTATGGCCCCGACCTGGGCATAACCAGTCTCGGTTTCCCCGTCCCGTTCAAGTTCTTCAATAAAGCCCGGATAAAAAGCCGCACCATTTTTGGCAAGGAGATACCAAGCTTGGTTGCGTCTTTGCGATATCCATGGGCAAACGATTCCTGCAGCTGCAGATGTTGCCTGACCGACATCTTGGCGGTCAATAATGATCACTTCAACCCCATTTTTAGACAACTGATAGGCAGTGGAAGCTCCCAAAATTCCTGCACCAACTACAATGATTTTTTGCATATTCAACATCTCATTTCTCTCATATGTATAAACGCTTACCACTACTATATCGAAGACATGAAATGATTGCTACAATCGATCTTGTAATTTCTTTCACAAAGTTAATTTATCCATAGTGAATATGCTATGATTGAAACTGCGAGAGCTTGAAAAGATAATAGGAGGCCATAACATGTTAAAAAAACAAATGGAAGCATACATATCAAAAACCGTATTCGAAAATAAGGTTGAGTTGTATAAAGAAGAAAAGGATTATCTAGAAAAACATAAATTAATCGCTGATGATATCATTATAGTGGAAAAAGAAAATGCATCCCGTTTTACAGATGCTTATATGGAACGCAGTAATAAAGAGAGCGAAGAATTAATCTCTGAAGAGAACTCTGCTTTTTTATCACAACCGATCGAGTATTTGAAAAATAACAAAGATGAGTTCCTTTACTTTGAATCACAATGGTTCGAATTAATCGGTGTTGAGGCACTTTCCTTAGAAGTCGATGATGTTTTCGGTACGTATAACGCGATGTTCGGATTGAAATTCCAGAAAAAAATGGGAGAAGTTTTAAAAACGTATTTAACTAAGGAACTTCAAGAAGGAATTGGATCATTCAGTTTAATGTTTAACCAGGGCGACGGGCTATGGGATGTGAATTTAGCCTTGGATAACGTAGAAGGGTTTCGAGAAAACATGTCATTAGATGAAGCTTTTAATTTAATCTATCATTTTCTTTTTATCCTTGTTCAAACAATCGAGGAAGATATGTAAAACGAGATGCCGTCATTAATTTTAATGGCGGTTTTTTAATTTCTTGAATGAACCAAAGCCCAGTCCCCAGTCTATTGCTTCTGGATTTTAATCGATTTGCTCTTGATATTGATTAAAGGAAATTGAAGGAGTCCGTCGAATGATTATGATAAGCTTTATTTAATAAACTTAAATGTTTTGTTATTAACAATTATGATTTTTTGTTCATGTAAATGATGGTACATCGGAAGGGGAAGTTCTACTTGCTGAATGAATTGAAAGTTACTCAATTTACCATTCCAATGCCTTTTAGGTTGGACCATGTCCATTGTTTCCTAGCAGAAGGCGAAAGAGGGTGGACAATCATTGATGCGGGATTAAACAACAAAACGACAAGGGATTTATGGAAGCCAATCATCGAAAAACACGATATTACCGATATTATCATCACCCATTATCACCCAGATCATTTCGGGTATGCAGGGGCATTACAACAACTGACCGGTGCGGATGTTTGGATGACACAAGTGGATGAACATGCGGGAACTACATATTGGGAAGCGGATTCGCTCAATCTGCTTAAAGAAAATTATATTGCATGTGGTATGGAAGACGATGTAGCAGTGGCCTTATCCAGTGACGAAAGCGGATTCATGCCACAAGTAAAACCCTATCCTAATGTAAATCATCATCTTGAAGAAGGAATGAAGCTGCATTTTGGCAATTATGAGTATGAGGTAATTTTCACACCGGGACATTCTGATGGCCTGATTTCCTTATACAATAAAGAAAAAAATGTCCTTTTCTCGACAGATCATATATTGCCCAGGGTATCTCCAAATATTTCTTATTGGTTTAAAGGTTTCAGCAACCCATTGGAAGAGTTTTTTACTTCTTTGAAAAAAATACAAAAGCTGGACGTTGAATATGTCATCCCTTCACATGGGAAACCGTTTCAAAATGCCAATAAAAGAATTGTTGAATTGTTGGATCACCATCAGGACCGGTTGCATGTAATTCATGAAAACATGAAAGAGCCGATTTCTGTAAAAAGTGCTTGCCATATCTTATTTGGAAATCTGCCCATTCACGAAACCAGATTTGCTGTTGGTGAAACATTGGCACACCTTGAATACCTTTTTTTGAATGACCAATGCAGAAAGTTTAAACGTGATGGCAAATGGTTTTATCAATCCATTTGATATATTGAACATTGATTCTAGCTCATGTCAAATGAGCTTTTTTTGCATTAAAAACGCAAGTCACACTGTCTTCTATATGCCAGTTAATGAATAAGTTTAAGTGGTTTTGTTTACTTAAATAGAAAAAATGTTATGATTATTTTTAGATTCTTATGAATATTGAATCGATGGAGGACGTTTACTGAAAAACAGGTTGGGAGTTTTGAGATGAAGAACACATATATGAAAACTGCCTCAGGAGTGTATATTAATTATTTCCTGTTAGGTATGGTCAATATCATGCTCGCATCGAATATGTCCTATTTAACGGAGCAATGGGATACGGATAATGCCGGAGTAAGTTATATCATCGCAGCTATAGGGGGAGGGAAATTACTTACATATGCCTTTACGGGATATTTATCAGATAAAATCGGGCGAAAACCACTAATTATTGCTTCTTCATTGGGAATGGGAATCTTCTTGATCGGTATTCCATTATCACCAAATTATCATTTGGCTTTTGTTTTTGCCATCCTTGCAGGTGTCGCTAATTCGTCAATGGATGCCGGTTCATATCCTGGTTTAACAGAGCTTTTCCCAAGAGCCGCTGGTTCTGCCAGTGTACTGGTGAAAGCTTTCATGTCTGCTGGTGCATTTATTCTCCCGTTCATGATTTTATTTTTCTCGAATCATGAGATGTTTTATGGATATGCCTTTTTTATTCCTGCTGCTATTTATCTATTGAACTTGATGTTTTTATTTACCGTTTCATTTCCAAGTTTGAATATGAACAAGGAAAAACAAGTAGATGATCGTATCCAGAGCAAGAAATTCATTTCAGAACCGGTATTACGTAAAGAGGGACTTGCTCTCGTGATAATCGGTTTCACATCAACAGGATTATTCACCGTTTCACAGATTTGGCTTCCGAGTTATGGTCAGCAGGTTGTGGGCATGCCGATGGCCAGTTCCATCAAATTGCTAAGTTATTATAGTTTAGGGGCACTTATTTCCGTATTGGTTTTATCCGTTTTATTAAAAAAGATCGTCCGGCCAATAACGGTTATCATGATTTATCCGATCATAACTTTTATTTCAATCCTTACGATCCTTTTGGTAAAGGTACCGATCATCGTTTCCATCACAGCATTTTTCATCGGACTTTCCACTGCGGGGATCTTTCAATTAGCCATTACGATAATGACGGAATTTTTCTGGAGGAAAAAAGGAACAGTGACGGGTATCGTGGCAACAGCTGCTGGATTGGCTTCTATAGTGATGCCGCTTGTAACGGGTTGGATGTCGAAAAGCGGGAATATATCCATCATCTTCATATTTGATGCATTCCTGTCTGTAACTGGTTTTATAGCTGCAGTTTATGTTTATTATCGCTATGGAAAGCTGATGGGTAAGGGAAAAGTGGAGACAGGGGATATTCGTTTACATGCCTGATACATTTCGGAACTTTTACAGCAGGCTATAATGGCTTTTATTGATTAAAGAAAAAACCACCGCCAATCAAACTTGGACGGTGGTTTTTTCATTGCCTGGCTCCTAATTGCCCCTTAACTTCGTTCATAATATCTTCAAGGGATGTGACAATTCCTTTATCGTCCTTATAGCTAATGTGCTTAGGTTGAAAATGGATCGGCGAATCCAAACCAGCAGCGGCTGAGATTCTATATAATCCTTTTCTAAGGGTAACAAGAAAGTTGACCACACGGTATTTCTTTTCATCAATGACAAGTGCCTTTTGCAATTCTGGATCAGTGGTTGCTACCCCGACAGGACAAGCATTTGATTGACACTTCATCGTCTGTATACATCCTATCGCAATCATGAAACCTCGAGCTATGTTAACAAGGTCGGCTCCCATGGCTAGAGCTATCGCTATTCTATCTGGCGTGAACAATTTACCGGAGGCGATGATTTTAACCCGATCGCGGACACCGTATTTTTCCAGTGTCGATACTAAAATCGGCAAAGCGGATTTTAGCGGTAATCCCACGCTATCGATCAATTCCTGATAAGATGCACCCGTGCCGCCTTCACCGCCATCCAATGAAATGAAATCCGGACCTTTCCCGGTTTCTTTCATGTAGCTAGCAAGCTCTTCAACACTGTCATTGCCGCCAATGACCATTTTGATGCCGACCGGGATGCCAGTATGTTCCCTGATTTTTTCGATAAAATCGCACATGGATTTTACGTCATTGAATTGATGAAACCGATTCGGACTATCAATCGCTTTAAACGGAACGACCTTACGGATTTCAGCGATTTCCGGATTCACTTTTTCAGCATCGATATGCCCTCCGCGAGTTTTGGCACCTTGAGCCAATTTGATTTCAAATGCTTTGATTTCGGGTATTTCACTTTTTCTTTTTAACTCATCCCAGTCCATTTCGCCGATATTATTACGAACCCCAAACATGGCTGGACCGATTTGCATGATTATATCGACACCGCCGATTAAATGATAAGGAGAAAGTCCGCCTTCCCCTGTATTCATCCACGTTCCTTTTGCTGCAGCCAATCCCTCAGAAAGGGCAGTGATTGCGTTCTTCCCCAAAGAACCATAACTCATGGCGGACATGCCGATAAGACCTTTTAAACGAAAGGGGTTTTTGGTGTTTGGGCCAATGATCACGGCATCTTCATCATCCAATAAAAATGCAGAGGATACTTCATCTCCCCATTTTTCTTCTCGCTGTGAGAAAAGCGGGTCTTTCAAAAGAATGTATCTTTTCGTCGTCACTTTTGTTTCACGATCATATTTTTCTTCTTCGGCCAATTTTGGAAACATGCTATTTTTAACAAAGAAGCCTTCTTCATCAAAATCCCGTTTTGAGCCAAAACCTATGACATCCCGTAAATATTTTGAACTTTTCACCATATGTTCATAGTCATCCCTGGAAAAGGGTTTTCCTTCGTTATCACTATTAAACCAATATTGTCGCATTTCAGGCCCGATTTTTTCCAGAAAGTATCGTATTCTTCCAAGCACGGGGTAATTCCTTAAAATTGCATGACGCTTCTGCATGCGGTCAAAGAAAATCATATAAAGTACTAGAAAAAACAAGGCAATGATGATGATGAAGATAACGGTAAATCCAATGATAATTAAAAGGTTTGCGATGCCGCTCATTCAATCCCTCCTGGTATGCAAAAAAATCATGTATGTATTGTTAATCTACTCGGTAATTCGATCAATTATACAGAATTCCAATGCAAGGATTTAATAGGGATAGAACGAAATAATTTAATTAGGCAGTTTTGTTCTTACAATAACCTTCAACTTCTCTTTTTCGATTGGCTTACCCAAATGGCTAACTGCAAAGTTATGGCATCATGCAGCACCTGTGGATTGTATCCGGTAATTTCCTTGATTTTTTTTAATCGGTATATAAGGGAGTTACGATGGATATACATTCTTTTTGCACATTCCCCGATATTTAAGTTACTAAGGAAAAATTGTTGCAGTGTCTCGATCAACTTTTCAGATAAGCTGCCTAGTATTCTTTCTTGAAATTGCTGTTTCGTCCGCTCATCTATCCTTTCCAACAGTGCCTTTGTTTCCACATCAGTATATATCGTTAAAGCTTGATTGGCTTCACCTAGTGAAAGTGCTGATTCAGCTTCCCGGAAGGAGTGGCATATGTATGATTCCTTTTCGACAAGAGAGCCCAAACCAATTCGTATAACAAAGCCTTTTGCCTTTAATTGTTTGATGACTGTATCCAATCTTTGGCCGATGTTATTTTCAGTAAGCGCCGTAGTGAGAATGAAAACTCGATTCACATTCAGGAACCCAACAAGGGCGTGTTGTGTGCCAAAAACAGTTTCCGTCATTTGAATCAGCTCACTCTTATTTAACGGATTTAATTTCATTTCCATCACCCCCACCTGATAGGGAGGTTCTAATTTCATTCCAATCAGTTCAAGTCTCTGATCAATCGAATGCTGATTGATCTCTTCTTTTAGTAAGTCTTCAAATACCAATTCTTTCAAGTGTTGTTTCCATTCGAGTTGTTCAACCATAAAAGCTTGATGAAGCATCATTTCCGTAATCATTTTCACCAATTCCCCGAATTCCAAGAGTTCTGTCGGATCACCGGTGATCCCGATAACGCCAATAATGACATTTTGAAAATTAATAGGTAAATTAATTCCTGGAAGGACCCCCGCCCATTGATGACGATCCTTTTCGTGAATGATTAAAGGCTTTCCCGTTTTCAGTACTTCCATTGCCCCAAAATGCAATTGGTCGATGCGTTCACGATTTCCGGAGGCGATGATGGTTCCTTTTTCATCCATAATATTAATATTTCTGTTAAGTCTATTGGTGGTTTGTTTGACTATTTCCATTGCAATTTCTTGGGTTAGCATACAAGTCATCCTTCTAGAGTTTTTTTATTTGATTATCCAGTTTGCGATAACAGAATGGGGTAATCACATGTCATGCAAACAAGCTATGATTTATCATGAAAAAGTGAAAGGTCGATAGTTTAAACCATAGCTATCTTATACTTTAGGAAATTGGGAAAATAACAGAAAATTTTCTATAAGATCATTTTTTTTATATAGTATAGTCAAAAAATTCAAATATGTCATACTAATTTTCGTATAGAATGAACGATGATTAAAATATTTCCGAAGATTATAATTAAATTAATATAAAAATATATTCAAAGGGGATCTGAGCATGAAAATCGTAATTGCACCAGATTCCTATAAAGGAAGTTTGTCAGCATCAGAAGCTTCCAAAGCAATCGAGCGAGGAGTCAGGAAGGCACTGCCGGATGCGAAGACAGTATTGGTTCCTGTAGCGGATGGCGGGGAAGGTACAATGGATAGCCTTGTTACAGCTACAAATGGGCGAAAAGTTGAAGTGACTGTTAACGGGCCTTTACTTCAAGACGTTCAGGCAGCATATGCAATCTTGGGAGATCAGGAAACATGTGTGATTGAAATGGCCAGTGCATCCGGTCTATGCCTAGTCGATCCAGATGAGTTGAACCCATTGATCACTACTACATACGGGACAGGGGAGCTTATTCAAAAAGCATTGAATGATGGCTGTAGAAAGTTCATTTTAGCGATTGGTGGAAGCGCTACCAATGATGGCGGTGTTGGAATGCTCCAGGCTTTGGGAATGAAGGTGTTTGATGAAGAGGGTAAACCGGTAGGATTCGGAGGTGCCGCATTATCGCGGATATCAGAAATCAATACGGAGGATTTTGATCCCAGAATAGCAGATTCCGAGTTTTTGATTGCCTCGGATGTCCAAAATCCGTTAATCGGTCCCGATGGGGCATCAAGTGTATTCGGACCTCAAAAAGGGGCGACTCCAGCCATGGTTGAAATGCTTGATAAAGCATTAACATCATGGGCTGATTTGGTGGAAATCAAAACAGGCATACACTTGCATGATAAAGCAGGCGCTGGTGCTGCTGGTGGAATTGGAGGTGCATTTCAAGCCTTTTTCCGAGCAGAAACAAAAAGGGGCATCGATATTGTTATGGAGTATACGAAACTGGGTGAAAAATTGTCTGATGCCGATTGTGTCTTTACCGGTGAGGGCCAAATCGATTACCAGACTGCTTCAGGCAAAACACCATTGGGAGTTGCACAAGAAGCCAAAGAGCATGGTATTCCCGTATTTGTTTTGGCGGGATCGATCGGAATGGGTATTGAAGTTTTATATGACCATGGAATAACTAGTGTTCATAGTTTGGTGAACGCTCCCATGCCTTTAAAGGAAGCTATGGAAAGAGGAGCTGAATTGTTGGAAGTTTCAGCAGAACAAGTAATGCGGACTTTTTTGGCAACGATTAAAAATAGGGGGTAATCAAATGTTATTTATTGTTTTGGCCATTGGTGTGTTCTTAATTGTTTTTGCGACAACTAAATTCAAGCTGCATCCGTTCTTATCGCTTCTATTAGGCACTTTATTTGTGGGTTTTGCTTCTGGGATGCCTCTGGATCAAATCGTTGAGAATATTAACGGCGGTTTTGGCGGACTGATGACGAGCATTGGACTTGTAATCGTTTTCGGTACAATAATCGGAACCATTTTGGAAAAGGCCGGCGCCGCATTACGAATGGCCGAAGTCGTATTGCGGATTGTCGGTCCTAAAAGACCGCAGCTTGCCATGAGCATGATTGGCTTTATCGTATCCATACCCGTTTTTTGCGATTCAGGTTTCGTTATTTTATCGAGCTTAAGAAAAGCATTGGCTAGACGCGCAAAAGTAGCGGTTGCTTCCATGTCAGTTGCGCTTGCCACTGGTTTATATGCGACACATACACTAGTGCCACCAACTCCAGGGCCAATAGCGGCAGCCGGGAATATCGGAGCGGATGGATACTTGGGGACGGTCATTTTGATTGGTCTTATTACGGCGATTCCAGCTGCACTTGCTGGTTATATATGGTCAATGAAAGTAGCGACCAAGATAGAGGTTGAAGATGACAGAAGTGACCTGGATTACGATTATGATGAAATTGTCCGTTCATTCGGCAAGATGCCTTCTGCCTTTCAATCATTTTTACCGATCGTTTTACCGATTGTCCTGATTGGAGCCAGTTCTGTATTAACGCTCTTTGGTGCAGAGGGAGGAATCGCCGCATTTTTCATATTCTTGGGCCAGCCGGTCATCGCATTGCTCGTCGGAGTAATTTCAGCTCTGACATTGCTGCCTAAGTACGATGAAGAAACATTGACAAACTGGATAGGAGCTGCCTTATTGGATGCTGCGCCAATTTTATTGATCACCGGGGCGGGCGGAGCATTTGGTACAGTCATTAAGAATACGGGGATTGCAGATATCATCCAAAGTTGGGATATAGGCAGCATCTTTAGCGGTTCCTTGTTCCTGCTGGTCCCGTTCCTAATTGCTGCTGGGTTAAAAACAGCGCAGGGTTCTTCCACAGCATCCCTGGTCATCACTTCATCTTTGATTGCCCCCATGCTTCCAACGTTGGGTATTGAAGGAGCTGTTCCACTTGCATTGGTAGTCATGGCTGTTGGTGCAGGTGCGATGACTGTAAGCCATGTAAATGATAGCTTCTTCTGGGTGGTCACCCAATTTAGCGGGATGAAAGTGACGGATGCCTATAAAGCTCAAACGATGGCAACCTTAATACAAGGAGTAGTCACGATAATCACGACGATGATATTATGGGTCATTCTTGTGTGATATTAATAATGGAAAAACGGAGAGGCGTGAAACGCTTCTCTTTTTTATGCTTTAAATTGAATATATTTTACTTTTTATGTTGGTGTACGAACTAAAATAGTGTATGATGCATAGTATAAGGTATGGTGTACGTCACATAGTATAGAGAAGAGGTGATTGGATGAGCACATTACTGAATTCATTAACCACTGAGCTGCGCAGAGGCACTCTGACGTTAGCTGTTCTAAGTCAGCTCAAAACCCCTCAATATGGGTACTCGCTTGTCCAGCGTTTAGAGAAGTCGGGAATTACCATTGATCAAAGTACTTTATATCCTTTGCTTCGCCGCCTGGAAAAACAAGAATTGGTGACCAGCAGCTGGGATACTTCTGAAAGTAGACCGCGCAAGTACTATTCTTTAAGTGATTATGGGGGAGAAATCTTCACTCAGTTAAAGGAAGAATGGGAAAAAACTTCTCAAGAGCTTTATATTTTATTAAAAGGAGAGGGAGAAGATGGAGCTGATTGAACTTTATATTCAGGAAGTGACCCGGAGGCTGCCAGAAAAAAACCGGGAGGATATTGCGCTTGAGCTTCAATCTACAATCGAAGATATGCTACCGGAGGTTCATACGGAGCAAGATGTGAAAGACGTTCTTTTGAAATTAGGAGATCCGGTTACACTGGCAAGCGGTTATCGCGATCGGCCGATGCATCTGATTGGACCGCGTTATTATGATCTATATATATGTCTGGTGAAAATGATTTTACCAATCGCAGCAGTCATATCACTGATCGCATTAGTAGGGGATAATCCGTTTCGGGATATGGGGGATAATACGGTTATTGATTCGGTTCTCAACACAATCGGGAAAGGGATAGCAGGTATCATCAGTACAGGTATCCAAGTGTTTTTTTGGTTAACGCTCTCATTTGCCATTGTAGAACGCGTGGATACTTCAAAAGACCAGTCGCCTTTAACAAAAGACTTGAAACCATGGACACCGGAAAACCTAAAAGATATTCCGAACATTTCAAAGGAAAAAGCGATTTCTTGGGTCGAGATTTTTGCAAGTTTGTTAGGTCTTTCTGTATTCACGGCCCTTTATTTCAATGCAGGAAACCTCTTAGGCGTCTATGAAAAAAGAAATGACAGTCTCATTTTCGTGACCCCTTCTTTCAATCAAGAGGTATTGAATTCCTATTGGCTGCTGGTATCTTGCGTAGTTATCATTGGTGTTCTCTTGGCGATTTACAAATTATTTTTAAGACAATGGACCCTGAAACTAGCTATATTCCATGCCATATACCAGCTATTGTCCACACTGACTTTCATAATCATCATCAGTAATCCTAATTTATTGAACCCGGAATTCATTGCATACCAAAATACACTGTTTACAATCGATGAATGGAAAACCTCGATTTACTGGGGTCTCATATTAATCACCATCTCTTTTGCCGCCTACGATTCCTATCAAGGCTTCCGAAAGGCAAAAGTCCGTTAAGGCACAGCATCCTAGCTGTGTTTTTTTGTTTGAAAATCCGTTAAGTGAAAAGTGAGTTGATACATGTCAGTAAGATTATTTCTCAAAATCCAAGGGACTACAGAAAAAACCTCATATGATGTATAGTTTTTAACTAACTATACATCATATGAGGCGTTACATTTAAGCCGTTTTTTATTGAACTGCATCGAACTGATTGACTTTCCAAGTGGATCCGGACTTATAAAAGGTAACCGTTCTTTTTACTGAGTCACCGTCGACTGTAGGTACAGTTAAATTGTAGGATCTAACGTTCAGTTTTTGATAGACCAATTTAATTTTTGCTTTTCTCCACTCCAACATGCTGTAGCCGTCTCCGATTGGACGGGCTAATTTCCCTTTATGGGTAATGTACCTATATTTGGTCAGCCCTTTTTCAACTGCATTATTAGTAAATGTCTCTGCTAAGTAGTTAGTCAATTTATCTTTTGTATTAAACTCTTGGCAAAGGTATGAATACACTGTCCCTTTATAATTGAACGTTTTTTGTGAACATGAACGGGTATTGTACCCGTGTAATGCATTCCAAAAATGTTTGCTCGCATTATCGGCTATCTTTAATGCATTTGCGTCAGACAAATTCTGTGATGTCGTTTTTGCGGTAACCTGACCACTTAATGTGAAAAATAAAATCATAATGGATAATAGCATGCCTAAAAATTTTTTCATAATTTTTCTCCCCAATCCCTAATAGGATACTTATGTAACGAAAGTTTAATTAATATTACAATTGTTACATTTATATTACAACAAGGCTTACGTAATTAAAAGAGAAATATTGTTAATTTTAAAATATATTTTTATGTTTTCCATTAAATATACATAGTTTGTTCACTTTATTCTTATTGAAAGAAACGTTCACCGAGTTGTAAATAGAAGGACATTGTCTGTTACATACTTCATATTCCACCAACTGGCCTATTTAAAACCCAGCAGTTAATTCTTTTGCAATAACTGGACAAGTTAATTCATTATATTTTCATTAATATCAAGATATGTACAAAAAACTCGAATGTCCCGGGTAAGCCGGAAAATAATAAAAATAAAGGTTTGACAAACTTTCCAATTCTACCGTATTATATATTACATACTTGAATACATTCTCCAAAGGGGAGTAGCTTTTACAACAATGTCGTCATTACGGAGTTCTTTGCTCTCGGTGTTGTTGGCAGCATATTGTTGTTAGCCAGACCTTACCTATTGGTAAAGGTCTATTTTCTTTTAGTAAACCTTTACCAAAATGGTAAAGGTTTTTTTGTAGTCCGGATGATGCAGCCCTTAAGGAAATGTATAAACATGTGGGTTTAATAGAAAAACAAATAAATATAAATGGAGTGTATTCTTTGATACTTAGAAAATCTTTATTACTTTTAGGGATAGGTTCTGCACAAATAGATTTAATCCTTCCGAAAAATACGTATAAATCTGGTGAATGCATAAATGGGTATTTCTTGATTAAAGGTGGTACCTTGGCGCAAAGAATAAGGAGGATTGAATGTGATTTAATTATGGATACTCATTCTACGGGAATGGAAGAGATCCTTAAAACGAGTACCATTTTGTCTTCAAGAGAGATAAATTCAGGGGAAAGCAATGAAATTCCTTTTAACTTTTGTCTGCCTACATTGAAGGAGCCTTATAAGCGAGGGGTTTCCTATCGCCTTAAAACGAGACTTATACTTGATCAAGGGATAATAGGCAAGGATGATGACTGGATTTTAATCGATTCTGAATAAAGTGGAAATGGAGGTGGGAACATGAATATCTTGAAATTTACTGAGCTTGCTATGGATTATTTGGAAGAATTTTTATTATTGAGGCTTTTTATATTAGCTTTACTGTTATTGGCCGTTTATTTTATTTTGAATAAAATGGTCGAATGGTTCTTTAAGAGATCTAATTTTTTTGAGGAAGAAGTCGAAAAAACGATACAGGGGGTTACTCGTTCTTCTCTTAGATACGGCATTGCAGGACTTTTCCTCATTTATCTGATTGGACAGTTTATAGACCTAAAAGGAATTTTAGCTGGAGCTGGTATTTTAGGGGTCGTTATCGGATTTGCCGCTCAGCAAATGCTTAAAGATATCTTATTGGGATTTGTAAGGCTTTCAGATAATGAATTCCGAGTGGGGAATTTCGTGACATTCAATGGGACAAGTTCTGGAACGATTGAGGAAATCGGTATCCGGTTCATGCAGATCAGGGAATGGTCAGGGAAATTACTGACCATTCCACACAGTGAAATCAGGACGATTCAAAATTTCAATAAAGGGAGAATGCGAATCATTGAGCGCATTACAGTAAGTTACCAAGAAAATCCTGAAAAGGTAAAACGGCTGTTGGAGGATATATGTATTATCTGTAATGAGAAGTATGGTGAAAGCCTTTTAAGGCTAGAGGATGGTACACCTGAAGAGGACTTTAGATACATTGGCATTACGGATTTAAATCCGAATCTTAAATATGTTGGATATGAACTATGCATAGTGGGACTTGTGAAACCTGATGATTACTTTGAAACATCGAGAAGCGTGAGGTTTGAAATGATGACTGCTTTACATGAGCATCAAATTCTAATGCCATCTTCCCATTTGCTTGTACAGGGCAATCCTAATCATGAACGTTTACTGGAGAACTGAAAAGAAGAAACATGCTTGAGATAATCCGAGAAAAGGTCATGAAAAAATGAAGGTAACAAAGGGCAGAAGCATTCCTGGCGACAGTCGTTGGAAACTTAAGGATAGTAAAGGGCTTTCTATTTTAGGAAGTCCCTTTTTTTATACAAGATCTGGTTTAATTTTATGAATTTTACCTTGATTTATCAGATTAAATAGATTATTATAAAATTAACATAAAATGGAAGGGTGACCTTTAAACAATGATCATTTAATCCTATTCTTCAAGAAAAAAATGCGTGCTAAATACGAACTTTTTTTCTGGATAGGATTAGTCTGTACTTAAAATACAAACAAAGATCATTGTGTTCCATCCATTAGGGATACTTTGCTCTGTTAAATTTGTATTGTACTGCCTCCTGTCCAGATATCTCACAGGAGGTTTTTATATGGGGAAAAACACAACCGTAGCATTTAGTAATAAGGAACCTAACATTTTTAAAAATCGTGTATTCCGGGCCATTATCTTTTCTGGCTTGTTTTTACAAATTGGGATATGGGTACGGAATTTTGCAGTTTTGTTATTCGTCATGGAAAAGACAAACGGGGATGCCTTTGCCATTTCCATGATATCAGTAGCGGAGTTCGCACCCATTTTTATTTTTTCATTTATTGGAGGGACGTTTGCTGACCGCTGGAGTCCGAAAAAAACGATGGTTTGGTGTGATATATTAAGTGCAATATCCGTATTTGCTGTGCTTATCTCGCTTATCTTTGGCAGTTGGAAAATGGTATTCTTCGCAACTTTGATTTCGGCGATACTTTCTCAATTTTCTCAGCCATCAGGCATGAAGCTATTTAAGATGCATTTGCCTGAAAGTCAAATTCAAACAGGAATGTCTGTTTATCAGACCGTCTTCGCAGTATTTATGGTTTTAGGTCCGATTCTCGGTACATTTGCCTTCCAATCATTTGGGATAAACATCTCTATTGCGATTACTGGCCTGGCGTTTTTACTTTCAGCTGGAGCACTCGCCTTTCTTCCAAAAGATCGAAAACTGAATGAAGAGACCGCAAAAACAACGTTATGGCAGGAAATGAAAAGCGGAGTTAGCTATGTATTGCGAAAAAAAGAACTAAGTTTGCTTGGTTTATGTTTTCTGGCTGCCGGGCTCGGACTGGGCTTTATTCAACCGCTCTCTATATTCCTTGTTACAGAACAACTGGAACTCCCTAAGGAAAATTTGCAATGGTTATTTATGGTGAATGGGTTTGGTATGATTTTAGGTGGAGCTGGGGTGATGATTTTTGCCAAAAAGGTGGCACCTCAGAGATTATTAGCTTTCGGAATGCTTGTGAATGCCATAGGATTAGCGGTAATGGGGCTTTCAACAAATCTTTGGATTACACTTACTGCCGAGTTCTTTAATGGGCTAATGCTGCCTTGTATTCAAATTGGGATCAATACATTGATATTGCAGAGGACCGAAGGCGAGTTCATCGGAAGGGTCAATGGAATCTTAAGCCCATTATTCACTGGATCGATGGTGTTGACGATGAGTGCGGCAGGCGTGCTTAAAGAGCAATTTTCACTCGTCACCATATTTGAAACCGCCGCTTTCTTTTTTATTCTAGGGATGTTTTTCATTTTGCCATTGTACAATCAAAAGGCAGAAGCAAAACCCTTGGAAATTCAATCGTAAGTATCTGCGGTGTGTCAACACCTCTATATAGCTAGAGCCATAGGACCTTAAGAAAAGCAGTCACTTCAGGCTGCTTTTCTTTTTTTTCTTCCCTTGCCTGTTATTGCAACTAACAAATTCTGGATCAACAATTATTTTTAGAGTACTTGTAAATACTAAAAATGGCTTGTTGGTGAATAGCTTAAATGAAAAAGGAGAAAAGTTAATGATCCTTAATGACATATTGAAAGAAGCAATACACTGGGATTTACCGATGGAAGCTGAACATATAGACATCACAGGTGTAACCGATAACTCTAAAGAAATAAAAAAGGGATACCTTTTTGTTGCCGTAACCGGATATAAGTCCGATGGCCATAATTACATTAAAGATGCAATTCGTTTAGGGGCAGCGGCTGTGATTGGCGATCGCGATATTAAGGGATTGGAAGTTCCTTATATACGAGTGGAAAACAGCCGTAAAGCATTAGGGCTAATCGCCAAAAGGTTTTATGGAGATCCAAGTAATCAAAAAATAATGATAGGAATTACGGGTACAAATGGTAAGACCACAACAAGCTATATGCTTCAGCAAATATTAGAAGAGAATGGGGTAACCTGTTCCGTCATTGGTACGATACAGCATATTATCAATGGAAACAAAGTCGATTCCCATAATACGACTCCAGGTACCATGGAACTGAATTCCTTATTGGCAGCCAGTAAGGACATGGTTGTCATAATGGAAGTGTCTTCACATGGATTAGCTCAATACCGTTTGGAGGGAATTGAATTTGATTTCTGTGTCTTCACGAATTTGTATCATGACCATCTCGACTTCCACGGTACGATGGAGAATTATTTCCTGGCAAAATTACTGCTTTTTGAAAAATTGAAACTTAATGGTCTTGCGATTATTAATGGAGATGATTTCTGGGGGGGGAAACTACAAGAATACTTACGGGAGAAGAATGTCAGTGCCTTTGTATTTGGAAAATCCAATCGCTGTGATTTAACCATCACCAATTATGATACTGCAACAAACCCCTTTATTTTATTGAATGAGAATCATGACTTTGTGAAAATCGAGTTACCTTTACCTGGACTTCATAATTTATATAACGCAACAGCTGCGTATTCCGTAGCGAAGATGTTTCCAATTTCAAAAGAGGAAATTCTCACTTCACTGAAACGATTTCCCGGTGTGCCAGGAAGGTTTGAAATGTATAAGAAAGAATTTGGACCGACAATAGTCATCGATTATGCACATACTGCAGATGCCATTCATCACATGCTTCAAACTGCCAAAGAATGCGGGGCCAAAAAGATTTATCATATCTTTGGTTTCCGAGGTGGACGAGATACAACCAAAAGGGCTGAAATGGTTAAAGTATCATCGGAACATAGTGATGTTTCTATTTTGACGATGGATGATCTGAATTCGGAGGGAATAGAGGTGATGGAATCGTCACTAAATAAACTGCAAAGCGATTACTCTGCTGGAAATGGGAAGGTTATTCCAGATCGGACACTTGCTATACAGGAGGCATTACAAGCAGGAAAGGAAGGGGATTGGATTATCATTACAGGAAAAGGAATTGAGAGGTATGAACAAAATTTCGGACTGCCTACTATTTCTGACAAAGAAACAGTACTATATCTGCAAAATAAAGACCAAGGGGATTTTATCGGTTATTTTGATCAATAGTTTGAGTCTAAAGAATGCTTTTATAAAGGGCTAATACGGCGTCCATTACCTTCTGCAGCCATAGGCGATTTATTTGGTGATTATTAACATTGTAACTTATGAGGAATTCAGGTATTATAACAATACAAGCTGCACTGTTCGTAATGATAATAAAGTTTTAACCTTTAAGCTGTAATAGGGAGTTTTATATTGAAACAGGAATGTTATGCCTCGTCACTGACTTGGACAACAGGATTTTTTCTGCAAACACCCACTTTGAGGAGTGGTGGTTTAAAACTTTCTTAATGAATACGGCAATGGCGGCTTATATCTTTAAATGTTAAAGCCGGTCTCGGTATGAGGCTGGTTTTTTGCTGTTTTTCGAATACCGTACTATATGAATTGTATGCACCGCTTTGCAACCTTGGTTTCATATCCATATTTTTCTGAAATATTTATTTTTATCAGACTAAAAAAATCCAGTGTTGATAGCTCTGGCGTATTATTTGTTTTAGAGGCATTTACTCTTGCTTTGTATACCGGTTGGCATAACTTGAAGCTACGAAAGCATTAGGTTTAATTTTCGGTTCCACGCCCATGGATTCCATCCTGGCCACCATTTCTTTTACAAACTCACTGGTTTTGTTCCGCTTTCCAATCCCGATATCAATGTGCCCTTCCATTGTGAACGTTGCCCCTTGATATACAGCAGGCAGGACAATATCGATTAACTGATTTTTTCTTTCTTCCGTAAACATGGATACAATCTCCTCTGTTAACGACAATTCTTGGGAAATTCGTTCATGTAAATGCAGCATCCTTCTAGGAATCATCACTTTTCTTATACAACCCCATACACCATTTCCGACCTGCCGTATCACGATGCCTGTAATGAAAACCGTATGTTTTTTATGTACTTGCGAATCTGTACCGACCATTAATCGATAGTTACCGGAAGGATTTAATTTCATGAACTCAACAATATGTACGAATACCTCTTCAAATGACATGTCTTTTTTCTGAAGGTTTTGAAATGGAATGTTATGAAATGGATATTGCCTCATATTATTGCACCCAACCTTTCCCCGAATATAATCAGATTATTAAATATCTCATGCCGCTCATAACACATCATATGAAGGAAGTCCTTGTTTTGTGCCCTGGGAAGAACCAGCCCTCTAATGAAGATGCAGACATCATTTAAAGTTGAACCCGCTGAATAGATATCACCTCAAGTTTTCATTCTTCTATGTAAACAAAAAAGACTGTAGGCAAAAGGAGTTATATCAGAATGTTAAAACAGTTGATTGGAACGGAAGGTGCGAGACTCCAGCGGGAAAAGCGCGTCCAAGGAAGACCCCGCAGGCGCAATGGCGCCGAGGAGGCTCCCGGACCGCCCGCGGAAAGCGAGCGCCTGAAGTGGATATTAACAGACAAATATTAAAACTGTAAACAAACTCAATTATAGTCGGGTTTATCTACAGTCTGAGAGAAGCCTATGCCTTAGGCTTCTTTTTTTGTATAGAGATTATTACGAAAAAGCTTATTGGAGTTATCTTTTGGCATATCCCCTGCCATAACTGAAAAGTTAAACAAGCTTGTGACTTTACATCACCTAAGTAAACCACAATATCATTCAATTTATATAAGAAAAAGGAAATGAAATTATTAAATTTTGACCAATGACTACTTCAAAGGATTCACATTTTAAGACTTACAAAAAAAGTGTGTAATGTTTTCTTACATAAACAAAGAAATCTCGCTTCTATAAGAGTAAAATAAACGAATATTCAATTAATAAAGTATTGGAGAGATGAAAAATGAAAATATCTGAATTGAAAAAAAGCGGTCATGCTCCGTCATTATTAGCTTCATTCCTTTATTTTGATATCAGTTTTATGATTTGGGTATTATTAGGTGCACTCGGTGTCTATATTACAAAGGATTTCGGACTTTCCCCAGCTGAAAAAGGCTTGATTGTAGCTATTCCGATTTTGGGAGGCTCGTTTTTTCGAATCGTCCTTGGTTTTTTGACTGATCGCATCGGCCCGAGGAAAACAGCGATCGGCGGGATGCTTGTTACGATGATTCCGCTTTTTTGGGGATGGTTATTCGGAGAAAGTTTAGCCGAGCTTTATTTAATTGGGATTTTGCTAGGAGTGGCAGGTGCAAGTTTTGCTGCAGCACTTCCTATGGCTAGTCGCTGGTATCCCCCGCATTTGCAGGGTCTTGCGATGGGGATTGCGGGAGCAGGTAACAGCGGAACCCTTTTTGCGACATTGTTTGGACCGCGTATTGCAGAGTCCCTTGGCTGGCATAATGTTATGGGATTAGCTTTGATTCCTTTAACCATCGTGTTTATCATTTATATTTTAATCGCAAAAGACGCACCATCTCAACCGCCTGCAAAACCACTCAAGGAATATTTCAACGTATTTAAAATAACGGACACTTGGTATTTCTGTATTCTTTACAGTGTGACTTTTGGGGGCTTTGTCGGGTTTACTAGCTTTTTAAGCATCTTTTTTGTTGATGAGTATGGGTTAACACGAATAAGGGCAGGGGAATTTGTTACATTATGTGTCATCGCTGGAAGTTTCTTTCGTCCCGTCGGAGGATTCATTGCCGATAAAATAGGTGGAGTTAAACTGCTTATGTTTTTATTCATTGGTCTCACATTATGTATGTTTGGGATCAGTTTTCTTTATTCTCTTACTGCCGTTACGATCCTGCTGTTCATCGGAATGCTATTTCTCGGTATGGGCAACGGTGCTGTCTTTCAGTTAGTTCCACAGCGATTTTCTAAAGAAATAGGTTTTATCACAGGGATTGTAGGAGCTGCCGGAGGTGTTGGCGGATTCTTGGTTCCAAACATACTAGGTACGTTGAAACAGATTACTGGCACATATGCTACAGGATTTTTAGTATTTTCCGCAGTTGGAATCGTGGCGTTGCTTATCCTGGGCCTAGCTCAGCTTTCATGGAGAAAAACGTGGGTACTCGGAAAGAATTCAGTTAAGATCTAGAACTTTGTTTACTAGTTATATTGGCTTGTTACAGTACTTGTTTGGGGGGATAAAATGTATAAGCAAAAACTGGTCTTAGTAGGGAACGGAATGGCGGGATTACGCTGCGTTGAGTCAATTATAAGTAAGGATCCGACTGCATTTGAGATTACTATTTTCGGAAGTGAACCACACGTTAACTATAACCGAATCTTATTGTCGACTGTGCTTCAAGGCAACACCTCGTTTGAAGATATTGCGATAAATGACAGGAACTGGTATACGGAGAATAATATTCAATTGTTTACAGGGGAAACGGTTGTAAAAATCGATAAAGAGACCAAGAAGATAAAAACAGACAAAGAACGGGAAGTTTACTACGATAAGCTGATAATTGCCACAGGTTCTATCCCATTTATTCTTCCTGTTACCGGTGTTGATAAAGAAGGAGTTATTGCATTTCGGACGATTGAAGATTGCCAAAAGATGATTGAAACTTCACGCAAGCATAAAAAAGCAGTCGTCATCGGAGGCGGTTTATTAGGTTTAGAAGCAGCGAGAGGGCTGTTAAACCTTGGTATGGAAGTGAATGTCGTTCATATTGCTGACCATTTAATGGAAAGGCAGCTTGATACAACGGCATCACTTTTGCTGCAAAAAGAGTTGGAAAACCAGGGAATGAACTTTCTTTTAAAAAAGGAAACACAGGAGATAATCGGTAATGAGCGTGTAGAGCGCGTCCGTTTTAAAGATGGAATGGAGCTGGAAGCTGATTTAGTCGTTATGGCTGCGGGAGTCAGACCGAATATTCAGTTGGCCAAAGAAAGCGGAATTGATACAAATCGGGCCATTATTGTAAACGACTATTTAGAAACCAGCATCCCAAATATTCATGCGGTTGGTGAATGTGCTGAACATCAAGGTATTGTTTATGGACTGGTGAAACCCCTATATGAACAAGGTGAAGTTCTGGCAAAGCATATTTGTGAAATGAAATGCAGCGGATATCACGGTTCGGTCCTTTCGACCCAGTTGAAAATATCAGGAGTTGAGTTATTCTCTGTTGGAGATTTCCTTGGTGATGAAACAACGAAATCAATCACAACTTTTGATGAAGTAGATGGTGTTTATAAAAAGGTGGTCTTTCGAGGAAGAAAAATCATAGGTGCTGTTCTGTATGGAGATACAAAGGTCAGTTCACGATTACTCGATATGATTTTAAAGCGTCAAGAAGTATCGTCGGAGGAAAAGCGTGCACTGTTCCAATCACCAAGTACCGCTGAGGGATTAATCGCTTCTATGGCAAATCATGAAATCATTTGCCATTGTAATGCTGTTTCAAAGGGGGCAATCATTGGAGCGGTTCAAAATAAGGGATTAACAACAGTGGAACAAGTTAAACAATGCACAAAGGCTTCAGGTTCTTGCGGTGGATGCAAGCCAGCTGTGACCGAGCTTTTGGCATATATTCAAGGTAATCTTTCTGATCAGGCAAATGAACAAACTGCATTATGTTCATGTACGACATTAACGGAAGATGAAGTCGTGTATAAAATGCAGCTCCAAGACTTAACGTCTGTCCAAGAAGCGATGGATGTTCTTGAATGGGGAAATAGCGGAGGTTGTTCAACATGTAGGCCGGCCCTTAGCTATTATTTAGGGATGATTCATCCAGAGTACGAGAATAGACAGCAAACACTTTTCATAAACGAAAAAAAGAATGCGACAGTTCAAAGTGATAACCGCTACTCTGTTATCCCGCAAATGTACGGCGGGATGACGAATGCGAAAGACTTGCGAAAAATTGCAAATGTTGCAGATAAATATGATATTTCTCAGGTAGCGGTAACAAGTGAACAAAGGATTCATTTAATGGGTGTGAAAAAAGAAGATCTCCCAGGTGTGTGGGCTGATTTAGACATGCCGTTAAGTTCGAAATATGGTAACACCGTTCAAAACGTCAAAACATGTATCGGTGAACATGTTTGCTCATGTGATAAACAGCAATCTCTTTTACTTGCTGTAGATTTGGAAAAAAGATTGGAGCATGTATCAACACCTTACCGTATAAAGATGGGCATATCAGCTTGTATGCATAACGGTGCAGGATCAACAACGAAAGATATAGGTGTTATGGGCATTGACAGGGGCTGGGAAATATATGTGGGCGGAAGTAGCGGGCGTAATGTACGTACCGGTGAACTGTTATGTGTAGCCGGGACAAATGAAGAAGCAATTGAAATCATCATTGGCTTTATTCAATATTATCGGGAAACAGCCAATTACTTAGAGCGGACTTGGCAATGGATTGAACGAGTGGGTTTAATTCATGTTAGAGAAGTATTGTTTGATAATGAACTTAGTCTGCAACTATCCCAACGATTGGAAATGGCATAGGTCAGAGAATGAAATAAGCGGGAAATACCTTTTGATTCACGACTGAGATAAACGGATAAATGTCTGTACCATGAAAAAATTCAAAGAAATCCATGAGTAAAGGGTGAGGAGCCTTGACCGAATTATTATTAAAGTATTTCCGCACGAAGCAACAAGAGGTCCAATCAGAAAAACGATATGATACACAATGTCCATTTTGCAGCATGCAGTGTAAGATGCAGCTGTTGGAACAAACAATAGTGACAAGAAAAAAGTATATGACGATTGGAAAAGATAATCCAACCTCAGAGGGGCGCTTATGCATTAAAGGAATGAATGCACACCAACATGCTTTGCATAAAGATCGAATTAAATACCCATTATTTAAAAAAAATGGGGAATTTGTTCGAATATCATGGGAGGAAGCATTAAACCACATTAAGGAGAATTTCACTAAGATTCAAGCAGAAGATGGTGTAAATGCATTATCTGTTTATGGGAGTGCATCCATTTCAAATGAAGAAGCCTATTTGCTTGGGAAATTTGCAAGAGTGGCTTTAAAAACAAAGTATATAGATTATAATGGCCGTTTGTGCATGTCTGCAGCTGCTTCCGCAGCAAGCCAAACGTTTGGTATGGACAGGGGCCTAACCAACAGCTTATCAGAGGTTCCGTTCACAAAATGCATGATCTTGGCGGGCACGAATATTGCGGAATGCCAGCCGACCATCATCCCGTACTTTGAGAAAGCGAAACAAAATGGGGCATATATCATTGCTGTAGATCCACGAGAAACAGCAACAACGAAAATGGCCGACTTACATCTAAAGGTAAAACCAGGGATGGATGCCGCCTTGGCAAACGGGTTATTGAAAGTGATCATTGAAGAGGATTTTACTGATGAAGCATTTATCCAGGACCGTGCAAATGGCTACAACGAAGTTAAAGAGTATGTTACATCTTTAAAGTTGGAGGAAATTGCAGAAATGACAGGGGTGCCTAGCGACCAAATTCAAAAAGCAGCTGCAATGTTCGGGAAAGAAGAATCAGGAATGATTTTTACAGCAAGGGGTGTTGAGCAGCATACAGATGGTTCAGCTGCCGTTCGTAATTTTCTTAATATTCTTATTGCTACAGGAAAAATCGGAAAAGTGAATTCAGGCTATGGAGCTATTACTGGACAGGGGAATGGGCAGGGAGCAAGAGAACATGGCCAAAAGGCAGACCAGCTTCCGGGGTATCGTATGATTGAAAATGAGGAACATAGATTACATATTGCAAGAATATGGGGAATTGATGAGGCTGATTTGCCGCGTAAAGGTGTCTCAGCATACGAAATGATAGAGAAGATAAATGAAGGTGAAATTACCGGCATGTTTTTAATGTGTTCCAATCCAATTGTTTCAAATCCCAATGCTAACTTTGTCAAAAAGGCTTTGAAAAAATTAAAGTTTCTTGTCGCAGTAGACATGTTCGTTTCTGAAACTGCTAGATTGGCTGATTTAATTTTACCTACTTCGTCTTATTTAGAGGATGAAGGAACGATGACAAATTTAGAAGGAAGGGTAACGCTTCGGGAAGCCAGTTTTTCATCTCCTGGGGAAGTGAAGCATGATTGGCAAATCATTTGTGATATAGCTAAAGCTCTTGGAAAAGGGGAGCATTTCCCCTTTCAATCTGCGAAAGAGATTTTCGAAGAATTGAGAGTGGCAAGCCGCGGGGGGACCGCTGATTATTTTGGTATAACGTATGATCGATTAAGAAAGGAAGGAGGCATATTGTGGCCATGCCCAACCATTGACCATAAAGGGACAAAAAGGTTATTCGAAACGTCTTTTGCCCACCCGGATGGAAAGGCGGCCATGGTTGTGGTTAATAATGTGCCTCTTGTTCCAAAAGAACAGCCATGTACGGATTTTCCACTTTATTTAACAACAGGAAGAATCATGTCACATTATTTAACAGGGGTACAAACGAGAAAAAGCTCATCATTAGCCGCAAGAAATTTTGAATCATATATGGAAATCCATCCGGAAACAGCAAAGAAATATCATATTCCAGACAATACATTGGTGAAAATCGAATCAAGGCGGGGAAGTATTGTTGTAAGAAGCAAATGGTCAGCAACCATTCGCCATGATACTATATTCGTTCCTTTTCATTGGGCAGACTCACAAAATGTCAATCGCCTCGTTTCACAGGATTTAGACCCGACATGCAAAATGCCTGGCTTTAAAGTCAGTGCTGTAAAAGTGCATCCTATAGTAGAGTTAACGTCTAATTAAAGGGAGGTTTTCTTCCCGTTCATCATAACTTTTTTAGGTTCAATCATAATTGAACAGCAGAGCCTAATTACACAGAGCTTTCATGACTTAACAACAAAAGGGGAAAAAGGATGGAAAAAGGTAAGGTCTATATTGTTGGTGCCGGACCTGGTGCTCCGGACTTAATTACTGTCAAGGCAACCAAATGCATCGCGGAAGCGGATGTCATCTTGTATGATCGATTGGTAAATCGTGAATTGCTTTTATACGGTAAACCTGAAGCTGAATACATTTATTGCGGTAAAGCGCCTGGTAAACATTGTGTCCCTCAAGAGGACATTCACCACTTGTTAATTAGTAAATCAATGGAAGGAAAAACGATTGTTCGTCTAAAAGGGGGAGATCCTTTCATTTTTGGTCGAGGCGGTGAGGAAGCAGAAGTGCTAGTAAAGCAAGGAATTCAATTTGAAATAGTTCCTGGAATCACGTCTGGAATCGCTGCGCCAGCTTATGCTGGAATTCCCGTGACTCACAGGGAACGGGGGAGTTCCTTCGCAATTGTCACAGGACACAGCGTGACCGGCAAACCTGATAACATCAACTGGCGTCATTTGGCACATGGTGTTGACACCATTGCTATTTATATGGGTATTAAAAACCTTCCTTATATCTGTAAACAATTACGCTCCTGCGGAAAGAAGCCTGAAACTGCTATTGCTGTCATCGAACAAGGAACGACAGGTTTTCAACGAACTTTTACAGGAACAATCGATTCGATAGTGGCGATCGTTACAAGAGAGCAGGTTGCCAATCCCGCCATGATTGTAATAGGAGAAGTGGTGAATTTATCCGAGAAATTATCATGGTTTTCAGAGAAGACAAAAGATAAGGAGTTCGCTTAGAAGAGGAATGATTAGTCAGAAAACTTTTACTTTAATGAAAATGGAAAACTGGACATGAAAGTCATCATGTCCAGTGTAACAATGTTAACAGCTATTTTAATAATGCAAGGTGAAATTTTGACCTGGTCAATCGAAGTCTGAAATAAGGAGAGTCATCGTACTTATTGAATCGGTTAATAATTCCGGTTGCTTAGCGAAAATCAATTACGTAAGCCAAAATGTGCATTTAATTGGCCTTGCAGCATTTTTTTTCGCATTTTTTCCTGTTCAATTTTTCTGTTCTCTTTTAATTTTTCCTGTCTAATTTCATTGGTTTGCACCCCATCCTCTATTTTATCGGCGATTTCAACTAATGCCTTGACATCGGAAAATGAGTATTTACGGTTACCACCCTTAGACCTTTCAGGGAAAACGAGTTTTCTTTCTTCATAGTAACGGATTTGTCTATCGGATAATCCGGTTAATTCTCTGACCACCCCTATGGAAATCACTTTTCTGTCTAAATAAGATTCTTTTTGCTGGACGATGAAAATCACCTCATTTTGGATTTATGCTAGATCAATAAGGATATTATATCCTAATTTTCTGAATATTTGTAATAAAAACTAACATTAATTATTAATTTTTAAAAACTATGTAAGATTTTATAACACACTTGTAGCGATAAAAAGTGACGTCACCTATAATCAATCATATCATCCTTTCAAAAAAATCTTATTGGAGGACAAAACATGGCTAAGCAGAAATTGGCACTCATTGGGAATGGTATGGCTGGAGTAAGATGTATAGAAGAAATTTTGAAAATTCAACCGGAAAGGTTTGAGGTGACTGTCTTCGGAAGTGAGCCGCATCCGAATTATGATCGAATCCAACTATCGAATGTATTGCAAGGGGCTACGACGATAGATGATATTACAATAAATGATTGGAACTGGTACAAAGAGAACAAGATTACACTTTTTTCAGGTGAAACGGTCACGAACATCGACACCACAAAGCAAATCATATATTCAGATGCAAATCGTGAAGTCGCATATGATCGATTAATTTTAGCTACCGGATCAATCCCTTTCATACTACCGATAAAGGGGGCGGATAAAAAAGGAGTGACAGCCTTTCGAAATATTGAAGATTGCGAAAAAATGATTGAATATTCAATAAATAATAAAAAGGCTGCTGTCATTGGTGGAGGATTACTGGGTCTTGAAGCAGCCAGGGGTCTTTTAAATCTAGGTATGCAGGTAGATGTTATTCACCTTTCGGAATATTTGATGGATAGACAGTTAGATCCAACAGCAGGAAAAATGCTGCAAAGGGAACTTGAAAGCCAGGGAATGAATTTTCATCTTGGGAAACAGACTCAGGAGGTTTTAGGTGAAATTGATGTCAAAGGATTGCGCTTTAGTGATGGCGAGGAAATCAGCGCCGATTTAGTGGTCATGGCAGTTGGGATTAAGCCAAATGTTGCTATGGCTCAAAATTGCGGCATCCCTGTCAATCGTGGAATTATCGTGGATGATTATATGGAGACAAGGATCCCGAATATTTTTGCAGTTGGTGAATGTGCCGAACATCGTGAAATGGTGTATGGCTTGGTCGCTCCCCTATATGAACAGGGCAAAGTATTAGCCAAAAGGATTTGCGGCCTGGAAGGCAAAGCTTACGAGGGTTCAGTGCTGTCTACTAAGTTAAAAATATCTGGTGTTGATGTATTTTCGGCTGGAGAAATTTTCGAGGATGAACAAGCCAAATCAATCAAGGAATTTAATGAATGGAATGGCACTTACAAAAAAGTAATGATTCGAAATGGGAAAATTTCTGGTGCGGTATTATTCGGGGATACAAAGGAAAGCAATAACCTATTGAGCATGATCAATAAAAATGCCGAGGTTTCCGAATATTTAAATGTTGGAACAAGTGAACCTAGTGTTAGTCTTGTCACTGCGATGTCAAATGAGGAAATCATCTGTGGTTGTAATGGAGTAACCAAGGGCGATATTGTGACGGCTATCGAATCTAATGGGTTAACAAGTATTGAGGAAGTAAAAGGCTGCACAAGTGCTTCGAGATCATGCGGAGGGTGTAAGCCATTAGTCGGTGATATTCTCGAGCTGACATTAGGCGCTGAATTCAGTAAGTCAAACCAGAAGGAATCCATATGCACATGCACCACATTATCCAGAGATGAGGTTGTTGCTGAAATACGCGAAAAAAATCTGACCCATACTCGGGAAGTCATGAATGTTCTCGGCTGGAATACAAGTGATGGTTGCTCGAAGTGTAAACCGGCACTGAACTATTACTTAGGCATGATCCATCCTGTTGAATATGAAGATGAAAAAGAATCCCGCTATGTCAATGAAAGGCTACATGCAAATATTCAAAAGGATGGTACATTTTCCGTTGTGCCAAGAATGTATGGCGGCGTCACTAATCCCGAGCAATTGCGGAAAATAGCAAATGTTGCCGATAAGTATAATGTTAAGTTACTTAAGGTTACAGGCGGGCAAAGAATAGATTTGTTCGGCGTTGAAAAAGAAGATCTTCCAAAAGTATGGGCTGACCTGGATATGCCTTCTGGATATGCTTATGGAAAAACCCTTCGAACTGTGAAAACATGCGTCGGTGAAAACTTTTGCCGCTTTGGCACTCAAGATTCAATTGGGCTGGGCATTGCCCTGGAGAAGAAATTTGAACGTGTAGGAACACCGCATAAGGTTAAGATGGCCGTGTCGGCATGCCCTCGTAATTGTGCTGAATCCGGTATCAAAGATCTTGGTGTTGTCGGTGTTGACGGCGCATGGGAAATTTATATTGGCGGCAATGGCGGTACCCATTTAAGAGCTGCTGAATTATTATGCAAAGTGAAAACAAGTGATGAGGTAATTGAAATTACGGGTGCATACATCCAACATTATCGAGAGACTGCCAATTATTTAGAGAGAACGTCTGTCTGGGTTGAGCGTGTAGGGTTCGATACGATTAAGGCGATTATTGGTGATAAGCATAAAAGGATTGAGCTTAATCAACGTTTAGATGAGGCCTTATCGGTATTGCAAGAACCGTGGAAAGAAATCATTGAGAGCAATGCGATCCAAACCGGTTTATTTCAAAAAGTGAAAATTCCAGCTATAACAAATAAATGAATATGGGGGAAGCCTAAATGGGGAAAACTCTTCAAAAGATAAAGGTTTCAACAGTAAATGAGATACCAAAAAACCTGGGGAAAACAGTAACCATAGGCTCTCATGAAATTGCTCTTTTCCATTTAGCAAATGGTGAATTCCGGGCTATTGAAAATCGTTGCCCACATAAAGGTGGAGTTCTGGTGGAAGGCATTGTGAGTGGTGATCACGTCTTTTGCCCGATGCATGACTGGAAAATCAGTGTCAAGGATGGAGAAGTCCAAAAACCTGATAATGGTTGCGTAAAGACATTCAATGTTGAAATAGAAGATGGTAATGTTTATATTGTTTTATAAAAATGCAGATACCCCGCTGCTCTGGATAGTGTCTTTATAGGACTATCCATCAGACTGTAGACAAACTCGAAGAAAGTCGAGTTTGTCTACAGTTTTTTAAGGGTTTGTACGATTTGAACGTTGCCTCCAGGCACTCGCTTTCCACGGTCGGTCCGCCTCGGCGCCTTTGCTCCTGTGGGGTCTCCCTTGGACACGCTTTTCCCGCAGGAGTCTCGCACATCCGCTCCAATCAACTTTGTTTTGAAATTTAGATAGGACCCTTTTGTCTAAAAACTGCTGGATAGTCCCTTATCGGACTATCCATTTTTCTTTGCGGAGTTATGAACTACATTCCACCGACGAAAAAAATTGATAAATATTTCCAAAACAAATATAATTTCTAGTAAAGGAATGTTTTATAAAACGAAAAGAATGTAAACGATTTCGAAGATATCCCGAAATTTAACAAATGAATAAAGTTATAGGGGAAAGGTTGGCGTTTTTATGAACAAATTATCGGTTGGCGTTTTTACCTTTATGCTGTATTTTGTTCCTTTATCAAGTACTTCACCTGGAATAGCAGAAGTAAAACCAGATTACAAGCTTTATGTGATGGCCCCATTGGGTGAAATAATAGATTGGGAGGCATTTGAAGCACAGCTGACCCAGTTGAAGGAAAATGGAGTATATGCAATAACGACAGATATCTGGTGGGGATTAGTCGAGAGTAAAAAAGATAATCAGTTTGATTGGTCCTATTATAAAAAATATGCGGAAACAGTGAAAGCCTCCGGTTTAAAATGGGTGCCCATTTTGTCTACACATCAATGCGGCGGTAATGTGGGGGATGATTGTAACTATCCCATCCCGAGTTGGCTCTGGAATAAAGACACTGACGAAAATATGGCATTCAAGAGTGAAAGTGGTTTCTGGAATAAGGAAGTACTAGCTCCTTGGTGGGAAGGTACAGCCGATCAATACAACGAATTGTATAAATCCTTTGCAAAGAATTTTGCTGATAAGAAGGACCTAATAGCTAAAATATATCTAAGTGCAGGACCAGCCGGGGAACTAAGATATCCCTCCTACCAGAATGCTGATGGCTGGGATTATCCTGAAAGGGGTCAGCTTCAAGTTTATACGGAAGGAGCAAAACGGGATTTCAGGCTTACCATGAGAGAAAAATATTCAACGATAAAAAAATTAAATGCTGCTTGGGGCAAAACGTATAAAAACTGGAATGAGATTCAGCCGCCAGGAAACGGGGATGAATTTTTCACCAGGGGCGGAGCAATCGATACACAATTTGGATACGACTTTATGCAGTGGTATCAAGGAGCACTCGAAAAGCATCTTGCAAAAATCTCTAAATTTGCCCATAAACATTTTGATGAAGTCTTTGGAGTGCCGCTTGGAGCTAAAATCTCAGGAGTCCATTGGAAAATGAATGATCCAGTACTGCCGCATTCAGCAGAGTATAGTGCCGGCTACTATAACTACTCCCAATTATTGAATCAATTTAAGAAATCGAATATGGCCCTCACTTTCACCTGTTTGGAAATGGGAGATCAAGAAGCACATACTGCACCATCCTATAGCGCTCCTAAAACGTTGGTGACCCATATTGCCTCTTTAGCTAATGAAAAAGGAATTTCTTTAAACGGGGAAAACGCACTCCCGCTGATCAATAATGAATGGGGCTTTGACAATATAGCAGAAATGGTTTTTAACCATGGTTTTGAAGGATTTACCTTGCTAAGGATGTCCTATTTATTCGACGATGAAGGTAATCCAACAAATGAGTTCAGGATGATGGCTGATAAATTGGAAGGCAAGACGATTCCAGTTACATTCACAGTTGAAAATGTACCTGCCACACAGGGAGTTTACTTAATTGGGGATAGAGGAGAAATCGGCAGATGGAATCCTGAAGATTACGAATATAAACTCACTCAAAGCACAGAAGGCAGCTGGAGTGGAACATTCCGTTTAGCCGCAGATCGATTCTATGAATTCAAGTTCGTCATGAAAGATGAAAATGGCAAAATCACTTGGCAAGATGGGGAAAATAATAGTTATAAAACTCCTTTGAATGGAGAAGGAAACTATAAAACTTCATGGTAGATGGATATATAGGGCCATGAGATAAAATCAGTATGACTAACTAAGTTGGTTTTTTGGAAATAATATAAGGTATTGAAAGTTCATCATCCAAGTACTCTTAATACACGTACTTCAATATTGGGTAAATATTATTTTAAGACTTAATTGATCTGTACTGACATTAAATAGACATGTGGACTATTTTTAGGACAAAACAACAAGAAAGGGAGGAATTGATTCAAATGAAGACAATGATTACATGGACAGGGGAAATGGCCTTCTCCGGCACAACTCCGTCGGGACATGAAATAAATTTGGATGCTGCCGAAGAAGTAGGAGGTAAAAATAGCGGAGCAAGACCCACTGAGTTACTTTTGCATTCTCTTGCCGGGTGCACAGGTATTGATATTGTAATGATTTTAAAAAAAATGCGATTGGAAACAAAGGGTTTTCAAATAGAAATAGAAGGGTCACGATCAGAAAATCACCCTAAACGGTTTACCGATTTTCATATCCACTATTTATTGGAGGGTGATCTGCCTGAAGATAAAGTGGTCCGTGCGATTCAATTATCCAAAAATACTTACTGTTCAGTATATCACTCATTAAATGCCAACATTAAAATCAGCTATTCGATAAATGGTTTGAAAGGAAAACAAGACTTATAATGTTTTATTTAAGGTACTATCATTTAACAGAAAGTTGCTTTACATCCATATAAGAAAAACAGCCTTCATTTTCATAAGTAAAATGGAGGCTGTTTTCGGCTGAAATGAACATCCTTGTTTCATGGATAATCATCTATGCCAAAACGTTGCGAACCACAGAAAATAATCCCTCTGCATGTTAATCCTGTGCATATTTTCAAGAAAAAACCAATCTCTAATTTATTTTCCGGATTCAGCATTCCATTTTGTGGGGTGAAAGGGTTTATTTAGTCAGCAAGTAATCAAAATGTAACGTTTGTCATTGGAATGCCCTTGATGTTAGGAGTTTATCCATATAAACTTTAGATACTATTGAGGAGTGGTTAAGTTGAAAGAGATAACAATTGATAAATTAATATTTAAAGATCATTTATCGATGATTGAACAATATTCATTGAAAGATTTTATGTTTAAGTGGCTCGGCAGCCCCGAAGAAGGATTAGATGAACTTCTTCCGCTTAAATACACAGATGAAGTCTTTGCAAAAATGGAAACGACATTGGAGACAAAAATAAAGATCCACGGAGATGAAACCTTCAGATATGTCACCATTACGGAAGATAATCAAATTGTAATAGGAGGCTTAGACTCTAATCAAGAGTTAAAGTTTAGAATTGTGTCCCTGGAGGACCGTTTGAAAAGCTACTAAAACATAAGACTTAGCATTGTATACTTACCAGACAGATAAATAATTGAGGCCGTTCCTTATTTAAGGAATGGCCTTTTTAAGGTTCTGAACTGCACTCGATAGTAATAGGAAATCCCGCGACTTTGCCAGTTGATCGAGTAATTCTATAAATTTGCGATATTTTGGATTAATTTAACAAAATATCAACGATTAATGGTTTGTCTTCGTGTATTATAAAGTAATGAAGTCGATTAAAACAATTGGGGGGAATTGAGATGAGCGAGACGTTGGCAAGTTCATTAAAAACGCTTTTGAAAGAAACATTCGAGGGACCTGGAAATGAAGGGAGCTATTATACTGATTCAAGACCGAATACAGGGGTTTTTGGGACTCTTGATGGTTTAACCGCAGAAGATGCTTCACGTTCCATAAGTGGATCAACAATTGCTGCTCACTCAGACCACATAAGGTATTATTTATGGGTGATCCGATCAATGATCAATGGCACAGACTTTGAAAAAGATTGGGACGCAAGCTGGACCATCGCTACTGTTGATGAGGTGAAATGGGCGGAAATCAGGGATGGGTTACATAAAGAATATGTAACTCTTTTCGCAGAAATCGATACAATCGATTTAGGAAAATGGCTGACAAATGTAAATGCGACCATTGCCCACTCGGCTTATCATCTTGGAGCGTTACGGCAAATGATAAAAAGCCTTGAAATAGAAAAATAATTTAAGATATTGAGGGTTTGTAAAATGCTTGGAACATAGGGCACTCGCTTTCCCAGGGCTTTGCGCCTTAGGGTCTCCCTTGGACACGCTTTTCCCGCAGGAATCTCGTACCTTCCGTTCCAATGAACTGGAATTTTTTTAAAAAAACTATAGGCTGGTCTCATTTCGAACCTTGTTTAGGACTAGTTTACCCTTTATAGTTTTTTCCTGTTTTAAGAAACCCTCTCCGGATTGAAGAAATTTACGACACTCCTGCCGAATAACTGGCTTGCCGAGACCCCGCAGAGGCTTTCTTTGATGTGACTTGGCAGCCAGTCGGCGTAAAGGGAGCGAATTTCTGAAAGCAACGGGATCTTTTTATTTGAGGGTTCGTAAAATCTGATCAATTGATTTCCATCATATATATTTGAATGAAGTCATTATTAATTTCATACTTAAGCCGTCCTAATCTCACGCCATTATTCTTGGCCACTCCAATTCCTTCAGCCTGTCGTTGCTTATTTTCTTACATTCCTACTCAGCCATATATGAAAGCAGATATAAAAATTGATCCTCCATTAATTTACCAGTCTCACCCACGCCTCAGGAATTCCTACTATCATAAAAGTGTCTCATTTTCTAGTACCACAATATCTGCGTACAGATCTCGAGTAATAGACTTTCATTCTCGAATGATACCATCATAATCTCTACCCAATCTATCTAGTGAATCAAGGTGAAAATGATTAAGAGCATCCCTTGATATTGAGGCCGGTTAAAATCTTTTCCACTGTGCTTATCAATGAAGATATATCGTTCTTCAATTCCAAGATCACGAAATTTTTTAAGCTTCCGTTCTGAATTTTGATCTTTTGCTGAAACGTGAGCATAGCCAATTATCAATATTAGCAACTAACAATATTGGTTATTCAAGTAAAAATCATAGTTTGTGAAGAAATGTACTTTAATTAACGGGGAAGTTTAGCTGTAACCGGATTTAATAAGTTTGAAGATTAATCTATTGAACAAATAATGAAGAAGGGACCTTAATACTTGATGATAGGAGAATAAAACAACTACCGTGATGTCAATAATAAAATTGACAGGACACCAATTAGTGTCATATAGTAAAAGACACCAATTGGTGTCCAATAAAGGGGGGGGATTTTGAACGAGCAAAATCAAAATCAAGAGCGTGATATTTATGTAGCCATTGCTGACCCAACAAGACGTAAATTGCTACATTTGTTGGCGGACGTGGAAGAATTGCCACTCAATGAGTTGACCGTTCATTTTGAAATGGGTCGTACTGCGGTTTCAAAGCATTTGGCAATCCTTAAAGAGGCCCGTCTAGTAATTAGCAGAAAGATCGGCAGGGAAACGCGGTATCGGCTGAATGCTGCCCCGCTGAAAGAAATTGAGGATTGGGTATCGTTTTACAGGAAATTTTGGAGTGAAAGAATATTACTTTTAAACCGAATATTACAGGAGGAACAAAAGATGAATTTAACAGTATCACAAGATTTTAATTTTAAGAGCCCAATCGAGAAGGTGTGGCTCGCCTTAACGGATGCAAATACTCTTGCGAAGTGGGTAATGGCTAATGATATTAAACCTGTAGTCGGACATAAATTTCAGTTTCGGAATGAACAGTGGAATTTAATTATCGATTCCGAAGTTCTTGAAGTGGAGGAGCCTTATAAGTTAGCTTACACTTGGGTAGGTGGAGGGATAAACACTACAGTCACATGGACATTAAGGCACGAGGATGGAACAACCTATTTACATCTTGACCAATCAGGATTCGAAAAAGAAGATCAAGCGTTCAATGGTGCAAAATATGGTTGGGCGAAAATGGGCGAAGAACTTAAAAAAGTGTTAGTGGAAATGTAAGACCAAACCTCTGAACCTGTTTTTTAGTATTTAGCTGGGCGTATATGAAAAGCAAACGCTAGGAAAGAGGAGTGTTCCGTGATGACAAATAGTAGAATGAATCCTAAGGTTGATGAATTTTTAAGTAAGTCTAAAAAGTGGAAAGAAGAATATGAGACGTTAAGAAATATCGTTCTTGACTGTGAGCTGACCGAAGAATTTAAGTGGATGCATCCTTGTTATACGTTCGAGAAAAAAAACATCGTTTTAATACATGGATTTAAAGAATATTGTGCGCTTCTGTTTCACAAAGGTGCCTTGTTAAAGGATACCCATGGGATTCTAATCCAACAAACGGAGAATGTACAGGGGGCTCGCCAGATTCGGTTCACCAATGTTCAAGAAATAGTTGCAACGGAAACCATTCTGAAAGCCTATATTCATGAAGCCATTGCAGTCGAGAAAGCCGGTTTGGAAGTGAATTTTAAAAAAAATACAGAATTCGTAATTCCTGAAGAACTTCAAAATAAATTTAATGAAATCCCTGCCTTGAAAACGGCTTTTGAAGCATTGACCCCGGGACGGCAAAGAGCATACATTCTTTACTTTTCTCAACCCAAACAATCCAAAACTCGAGAGTCAAGAGTTGAAAAATGTATGCAGAATATCCTCAATGGAAAGGGATTAAAGGATTAATATATTCGGTGAGAAAGTAAATGAATCAAGCGTTAAGATATTACCTCTATTTGCGTTCATTCGATCTCCTTTTTGGATCCCCCAGGTTACCACTTAATCAAATAACTTAAGCAAACTACCGTGGAAAGTGTGTTATTCCATTATAGGGCGCTTTTATGGAATAACAAAAGCCCCATTTTTCAATTTTAATACTGAGAAATGGGGCTTTTCATTCTGAAATTTCGATTTGGGAAAATGGACGGCAAATTGAAAAATAATTCAACAAATTGAGTCTTTGTAAACTGACTGGAACGTAGGGCACTCGCTTTTCCCGTAGGAGTCTCGTACCTTCCGTTCCAATCAACTGGCTCTTTTTTTAGGCAAACTGACATTTATTAAGAAGTCTATTCCTAACCTAAAACCCCGCAAAGGTTGCTGGGTTTATATTTATTTCGTTAAAGAGCTAATGGATCGTTTTGAAGCTTGTAAAAGTAACAAGTAAAATCTCTATTTTAATTTTAATTTTAATCCAACACCTTAGCTAGGTTAGAACAGGTTATGCATTCAGAAACACACACCTTTTTGTAGGTTATTGTTATATTGTGTCAGATAATACTAAGAATCCTTTACATTTTAAAGGGTTCAAGTCCTAATTGGAGAAGTATATTATCATGATGTTTTTAGCCGAGGAATACTGACTGCAAGGATTTTGGCGTAGAAGGAGGGCTCTTAATTAAAAAGCAACTGTTTAAGCTATGTATATTTTGTTTTATAATCTTTGTTCAAACGTTTTGGTCTCCAGCTGTTTTTGCTGAACAAAAAACATTTATAATTGCTGGAGAAAGTGATCTTCCTCCATTTTCATTTGAAAATGAAGCTGGTGAACTGAAAGGCATCAATATTGATTTAATGGAGGAAATTGCAAAATATAATGGCGTAGATTTCAAATATATTCCGATGAGGATGGAAGAAGCCGAAAAAGCCTTAAGTAATGGAACAATTGATGCAATTGTTGGAAGTACCTATAATACCGAAAAAGATAACCAACTTGATTTCACTCAATCCTATTTTACAATGTCCCAATCAATAATCATTCCTAGTAAAAGGAAACAGGATATTCATACGTTAACGGATCTGCGTGATTCACATGTTGTCCTTGACCATAACACTCCAGTAATCAGTACATTTCTCAATATGAGGAATACAAATTTAACAACCGTTTCGAATCAATACTCGGGTATTTTAACATTATTGAACAACCGTGCAGATGTATTCATCGGAAACAAATGGACGGCAGATTTCTATTTAAAAAAGTTCCGCCAGGAAAAGAATTACATCATTCTCGATGAAGTCATTGAACCCGCGGATTATACGATTGCAGTGAAGAAAGGGAATCAATCACTTCTTTTCATGATGGACAATACACTCACACAACTTAAAGCAAACCGAAATATCAATGGGATAATCGATAAATGGGTCATGCCACAATCCAATCAAAAAATTGCCAGGCTGGAGCAATTCATATTCTGGTTGATCATAATCTTAACTGCCGTGGCCCTTATCCTTCTAATCATTTACATATGGAATCAAAAGCTAAAAAAATCCGTTCATAACCAGACGTTGAAGTTACATTTATTAAATAAGGATTTAGAGAAACAACGGCAAAACATCGCTAATGCTGAAGCGTTCAAAGATCAAATCTTAAACAATATCAATAATGGCATCATAACTTTCGATCTCGATTTCATGATTACCAGCTGCAATGCAAAGGCATCGGACATTCTCAACATTTCCAAGGAAATGATTCTGAATCTTATGAATCATTCGCAATTAATGAAGAATTTCGATGTTTTACATCAAGAACAAAATGAGAATAATCGTACGGGTTCTTTTCGGATCTTGGTATTTAATGAGGAAAATGAACAGAAGGTGATTTCATATTCGATGCATAAGATGTTCAATTCTGAAGATATACAAACCGGATACTTACTTTCCATGAATGATGAGACGGAAAAGAAAACATTGGAGAAAAAATTGGTCACACAAGAAAAGCTGCACGCTCTTGGTCAACTAGTTGCAGGTGTCGCACATGAAATAAGGAATCCTTTAACATCGATTAAAACATTCATTGATTTACTTCCCAGTAAATATGATAATCCTCAATTCCGACAAGTTCTAATGGAACACTTGCCTACTGAAGTTAACCGTTTGAATGCGATTGTTACCGATTTAATTGAATATGCACGTCCGCGTCCGCCAAATATTACAAATTGCCACGCTCATGAACTTATATCATTACTTGCATTTCATAAGGTGACAATGGAAAAAAAACAAATAAATTTCGAGCAGACGATTGAGGAGGACCTTATTTTTTATATAGATTTACAACAAATTCAACAAGTACTTCTTAACTTGGTGTTGAATTCGATTCATGCCGTTGAAGAAAAAAAGGAAAAGACCATTAAAATCACCATTGATAAAGAGAACGAAAAGACAGGGCGGATTACCATATCCGATACGGGAAAAGGGATGAAACAGGAGGAACTGAACCATATTTTCGAGCCTTTTTTCACAAATAAAGAAAAGGGCGTCGGTTTGGGACTTACGTTATCGTATAGGCTAATTAAAGAAAATAACGGAGATATCCTTGTGAAAAGTTATCCTAATTCAGGAACGAAATTCACCATTTTACTACCTTTATTTATCGAATAGATGCCTGGAAAGAGGAGGAGTACTATGAAAATGCATGTATTGGTGATTGATGATGAACCTGCTATTTGCACCGCTCTTAGCTTTGCATTGGAAGATTCTTATCAAGTCGTGACAACTACTGACCCGGATGAGGGTCTTCGGAAAATCGACAATCAGCCTTTTGATATTGTGTTACTTGATTTGAGAATAGGAAATAAAAGTGGACTAGATGTCCTACAGAAAATCAAACAAATAGCACCTAACGTAACAGTCATCATGATGACTGCCTATTCATCCATTGAAACTTCCATCGAGGCCATAAAAAAAGGAGCCTACTACTATATTGAAAAGCCAATTAATATAGAAGAACTTTCCTTGCTCTTGATGAGGGCAGCCGAATTCAAACAGATGTCCAATCAATTGGAGACATTACATGAAGAATTGGAGATTCAAAAGGGATTTGGTAACTTCCTTGGTAACAGCAAGGTGATGCAGCGTATTTTCTCAATGATTGAAAGAGTGAAAGATATTGATTCCAGTGTTCTTATCACGGGTGAAAGTGGTACTGGAAAGGAGCTTGTAGCCCGAAACATCCATACGCTAGGAAGAAGGAAAAACAATCCAATGCAGATTGTCAATTGTGCAGCAATTCCTGAGATGCTCCTGGAATCTGAATTATTCGGTTTTGAGAAGGGAGCATTTTCCGGTGCAACACAGAGAAAGGATGGGAAATTCGTTGCTGCTAATGGAGGCATCCTTTTTCTGGATGAGATTAGTGAAATGCCCCTACCTCTTCAAGCCAAATTATTACGGGTATTGCAGGAACGGGAAGTGACGCCTCTGGGATCCAATACAAAAATCTCACTGGATGTCCGTATTATAAGTGCAGCCAATAAAAACCTGGAACAAATGGTGATGGAAGGGAAATTCAGGGAGGATTTGTATTTTAGGCTAAATGTCATTCCCATCTCGATGCCGCCTTTAAGAGATAGAAAAGAAGATTTACCGATCCTTATGGATTATTTTATAAAAAAGCACGTTAAGGATATGAATCGTGAAGATAAGACGTTCTCGGCAGCCGCACGCCGGATTTTACTGGATTATCATTACCCTGGGAATGTCCGTGAGCTTGGTAACATTATAGAATATGCTGTTGCCCTATCAAACTCGAAAAAAATGGAGGATACCGACTTGCCGCAATATGTTCAAGAACAAAAGTTCATTCTCCAGCCCGATGGCAATGTCGACGATTATAACAGTTTCAGGATTCCTATTGGCATATCCATGAAAGAGATAGAAGAAAAAGTCATAACGGCCACTCTTCAATACTGTAAAAACCATCGGCAAAAAACAGCTCAAATTCTAAAAATTTCTGAAAGAAGCCTTCGTGATAAAATCAAGCTTATTTCAAAAGGGGAATAACAGGCTCATCGTATTAATCGGCAATTTTTTCTGGATAACCGGAAAAAACTGCCGGTTTATACTTGTAAAACATCCAAGAAATCGGCAGGATTTGCGTTTTAAAGCATAAAATCGACTTGGCATGGTATTTGCATTTAAATTCATTAAGAAAGGAGGGCCACGATGAAGAATGGAGCACTCTTTATAAAAGTCGCTTTGTTATTTTGTATTATGACAGGATGTTCTTTTATGAATGAGCAGCAGGAAATATCTAAACCTGCTACTACCCTGATTCAGAGGCAACTAACTTCTGAAGGGCAGGATTTAAATAATAGGATGCTAATCATTGGAACCGGAGATATGACAGGTGTTTATTTTTCATTAGGACAAAGATTATCAAACATGTATGAAAAATATAACGGAGCTGTGTCAGGAACCCAGGTAACCCATGCTTCAATCGAAAATACTGAATTGGTTAGCCGTCATCGGGCAGAAATTGGTTTTACCACAGTGGATGTACTTGATTTGCCTGAAACGGATAAATCCAAATTAAGAGCTTTAACGGCCCTATATTCCAATTATGTTCAAATTGTTACTTCTAAACAAAATGATATTGATTCCTTAGAAGATTTAGTTGGTAAACGAATTAGTGTGGGAACGGCAGGAAGCGGTACAAGGCTTATTGCAGAGCGGATACTGTTAGAATCTGATTTACCGACTGATCAATTGAATTTATCCTATCTTTCTTTTTCTCAATCTGCAGAAGCATTACGAAGTGGCACCATTGATGCAGCTTTCTTTTCTTCGGGAATTCCGAATAATGAAATCGCTTTCATATCCAAGCAGACGGAACTGACTTTCATTCCAATACCGGGGGACATCATTGAGCGCCTTCAAAAACAATATGGAGTTTATACTCATAATGAAATTCCCAAAGGTACATACAGGGGAATGAAAAAAAATGTCCAAACGATTTCAATTAAAAATGTCCTGGTAACCTACAAGGAAATGTCTGACCCTCATGCTTACAATCTTGTGAAAACATTATATGAACATCTGCCTGAACTGCAGCATACACATCCAGCTGCATCTGAAATTTCAATAAATGAAGGAACTAAACAAGTTCCACTTGATTTTCATCCAGGGGCCATGAATTATTTTACCGAACAAGGAATTATTGGAAATCAATGAAAAACGGGAGGAAATGACTATGAAAAAACTGATGAGTCTTTTATCAATAATAGTATTGATCGCTCTTACGGGATGTGGTAATCCTACTCCGCAAAAACCGGGGGAATCCGTACAAACGAGTACAGGTGAAAAAGGAGAGAAAAAAATAACGATAGCCGGTAATGGCGGTGTCATTGAAAGTGCCATCCGAGATGTGATCGCACCAAAGTTCAAAGAAGAAACGGGAATCACCGTTAATTATATTTCCGGTTTATCAGGTGAAATCCTATCCAAAGTGGAATTACAGAAGAACGCTCCGCAAATAGATGTTGCCCTTTTTGTACCGGTTGATGTAATTCGCGCTAAGGAGAAGGAACTGATCGTACCAATTGATGAGTCCAATGTTCCCAATATGAAATCGGTGGATCCACGTTTCATTCCGGTAGAAAATGCTGCCGCGCCAGCATTCGGTTTAGTCATTGCACCAGCGTATAATACGGAAACCTTTAAAAAGAAAGGGTTAAAATCAATTGAATCATGGAATGATCTTGTCTCACCTGATTACGAGGGTAAAACGGCATTTTCAGATATTACGAATGACTGGGGTTTCAATACCCTTAATGGTCTGGCGATTTCAAACGGCGGCAGTACGGAAGACATGGAAGCAGGTCTTGAAAAGGCAAAAGATCTTGCAGCGTATTCCAATACATTTTATAAAAACTCAACGCAAATGATGCCAGCGATCCAACAAGGAGCTGCTGATGTAACGGTCATGGGAAGTTATTCCATAGGTGAACTAGCCGTTTCAGGTATTCCCATTAAGATGTCTGTACCTAAAGAAGGCGTGCCTCTTCAAGCTTTCAGCGCTGGTCTAGTAAAAAATACGCCTAATAGCAAAGAAGCCCTTGAATTCATCAACTATGTAGTCAGTGAAGAAGCGCAAGCATTAATTTCCGAAAAAGGATTTTATCCGACAGTAGAAGGCATGAAAATCCCAGAGAAATATGAAGAGTCAATCGGACTTAAAGCAAGTGATAAAACATTCAAACCTGATTTCGCCAAGTTTGCTGAAATCCGTGCCGAGGTCTCAGACAGATGGGCGAAAGAGGTTACTCCTGAATTAGGGAAAAAACTCAAATAAAAAGGGGCGTGTCGATCACATGGAAGTATTAAAAAAAGATGTGGAAATTAATAGGCAACACCTGGAGGCAGTTCAGGGGGTTGGGTCAAATAAAAATGATGTAGAGATAAAAGGCGCGTTTAAACAATTTGGAGCGAATGTTGTCCTGAATGGCATTGATCTGGAGGTGAAACAAGGAGAGTTACTCACTCTTCTTGGGCCTTCCGGGTGCGGAAAGTCCACAACCTTGAACCTAATTGCAGGGTTCCTCGATGCAGATCGGGGCGAGGTCCATATTAAAGGTAATAATGTTACGAAGGTTCCGCCTTATAAGCGAGATTTAGGAATGGTTTTTCAAACTTATTCGCTTTTTCCTCATATGACAGTCTATGAAAATCTCAGTTTTGGCCTGAAACTGCGCAAGGTTGATAAAGCTGAGCAAAAAAAGAAGATAAGTAAAGCGCTTGAATTAGTGAAAATGTCAGGATTGGAGAATCGTTATCCAAGGGAATTATCAGGAGGTCAGCGTCAGCGTGTTGCGATTTCCAGGGCACTTGTAGTTGAACCGGAGCTCCTTTTGCTTGATGAACCGCTTTCAAACCTTGATGCAAAGTTGCGCCATGAACTCAGGGCCGAGATAAAGCGTTTACAAAAGGAAATTGGCGTAACGACCATTTTTGTGACCCATGATCAAGAAGAAGCTCTTTCCATGTCTGATCGAGTCGTTGTCATGAATGCAGGGAAAATTGAACAAATAAGTACACCGACTGAGATTTACAATCATCCCAAGACTGAATTCGTCTTTCAATTCATCGGGAAATCGAATTGTTTTGAAGGGAATGTGTTTGCTGCGGATAAGCGGAAAGTTTCAGTCAAGATTGGGCCGGATATTACTCATGTCGATGCAAACAACATCATGGGAAATGATAGTGATTTGAAAATCGGTGATGAGGTGAAGCTTTATATTAGACCAGAAAAACTGCAAATTGTCTCTGCTGATGAAAAATCTTCATCTCCATTGGATTTCCATCGTGCTAAGATTAGCCAAATTAATTATCTTGGTACCGCATGGGAAATCAATGTTCTATTACAGGGGAAAAGTATTCAAGTATTGACATCCGCTTTCGATTCATCATGGCAAAATGGAAGTGAGGTGTTAATTGGATGGAGCCAATCAGAAGTTATGCTAGTCAAGAAATAGAACAGGAAACGAATCCTATAGAGCCGCAAAAGGAACCTAAAATCAAGAAAAGGAAAGTCTGGGTGCCGGGATTACTCCTTTTAACGCCGATTTTACTTTTCATATTTGGTTTCTTTGTCATACCGATGTTATACATTTTATATTTAAGCTTCATATCAACAGATAATCTTGGAGGAGCCGATGCAGTTTATAGCCTAAAAAACTATACACAATTATTTTCCGATAGCTATTACTTATCTTCTTTATGGCTGACAGTGAAAATCAGTTTATATTCGGTCTTGGTTGCTTTATTTCTTGGATACCCGGTAGCTTTGACGATGGCCAAAAGTTCAGCGCGGATCAGAGGGTATATCACTCTTTTGATCGTGTCACCGCTCTTGGTTAGTATAGTTGTCCGTAATTTTGGCTGGTACCTCTTGCTATTGCCAAACGGAACAATTAATCAAACCTTGATGGCCCTTGGCATAATAGATGCACCATTGAAACTATTGTTTTCGGAAATCGGAGTTGTGATTGGGCTATCCAATGCATATCTTCCTTTCATGATCTTATCCATCGTTGCCAGTCTTTATAATATTGATCCCTCTCTGGATAAGGCAGGAGCGATACTTGGGGCAAGCCCATTCAGAAGGTTCTTTTCCATTACCTTGCCGCTAAGTATCCCTGGTATCGTATCTGGTTGCATTCTCGTATTCAGTTTGTCAATGAGTGCTTATGTTACGCCTGCACTAATGGGGGGAGCCAATGTGCCCGTGATGCCTGTTGTCATCTATGATCAAATAAATAACCTGCTGCACTGGACTTTTGGATCTGCTCTTTCTTATATTCTATTAGCAACCACTGTCCTATCAGTAGCCGTCTTTACCAGAGTGTTTGAAAAAGGGAAATTCAAGGAGGTATTCCGATGATGAAAACGTTTGGCGGCCTTCGGATTGCCGTTGCCGTGTTGGCCATTATCTATATCTTGATACCGCTCATTGTCGTTATTCCCGCATCTTTTACAAGTGCCAATTATCCAAGTTTTCCGGCTGAAGGTTTCTCACTGCAATGGTATGCCAAGATCTTGGAGCGTCCTGAATTTTTGGAGGCATTTTTGAACAGTGCGAAGTTCGCAGCATTAGCTGCCCTTTTCTCCGTCATTTTCGGAACTTTGGGTGCCCTTGGCATCGCAAAGTATGATATTCCGGGAAAATCGTATATTACAGCCCTTTTAACTTCTCCATTAAGTGTGCCGCAATTAGTCTTAGGAATTGCACTTTTGATGTACTTTACTCCAATGATGCTTGCCGGTACGTCTACAGGATTTTTAATTGCCCATATCGTGATTTGCATACCATATGTTATGCGGCTCGTATTAACCGGTTTAAGTGGATTTGATTATAATCTCGAACGGGCCGCGGCCATACTTGGAGCGAATCCACTAACAGTATTCATGAAAGTGACACTGCCGCTAATTGGATCCGCGGCCATCTCGGGGGGATTATTCGCATTTTTGACATCATTTGATAATGTAACGGTATCTCTCTTTATGGTATCGCCTGAAATGAGAACGCTGCCGATCGAGATTTTCTCGCAAATGCAGGATGCCTACAATCCAATCGTTGCATCCGTGTCAAGCGTGGTTATTTTCATATCAGTCCTTCTAATCGTCATACTTGAAAAGATTCAAGGTGTCGGGAAAGTTTTTGGTGGTTCCCATCATACAAACGGTTAAAAACGATATAAATGATGTGACAAACGATCATGCTGCGAAGTTCAGATTTTTTTACGAATAAAACTCATATAAACGTTCCATTCAAATGATCCAAACACCTTTTAGCAGCCAATAGTGGTGCCGTTAGAACAGGGACAGAAGGATTAACCTGCTTTGCGATATGTTCCATACTATATTGTGAAAGCAAAATCACTTCTGTCTTTCCATCCAATTGTTCCACCATCTTTTTAACCCGATCGTCATGTTCCGTTCTTTTTCCCTGTGATAATAAATGGATGATCCCGGGATCCACCAATGACTCGATCATACAGTCCGGATTCTTATTCAATAAGTAATTTTGAAGGGCGATCGGCGTTTCTTTTACGGTTGAAACCAGGCCGATGCTAGTATAGCGAAGTGCTTCATCAAGCATGGCCTCATCTGAACGAAATAACTTTACAGGGTATAGTGGTTGTAAAATTGAAATGATGTCATTAAAAGCAGAGCAAGTAAGTTGGATGCATGAAACGTCAGAATCATAGGCTATATTCACTAATGCAGAAAAGCGGCGGATGATTTCCGGAGTTAACTTGCCGCTCTTTTCCATCAAGGCGAGAAGACCCGTGTCCATGAAATGAAGGAGTTCAATGTTCGGAGCAACAGTCTGAAAGGCCATTTCAATTGGTTTTAGTGCAGTTGTGGTTGCGTGAACCAGTGCGATTTTCAAGTAAAAACCTCCTTTTTCTTTCATCATTATATCTAGCAGAATCATAAAATACCATTATTATACATGAAGATATTCATTTTCCAATTCACTATTTAGAAAGGAAGTGACAAGCATGGAGAAAGAACCCCTGGACGCTCTTAGTCAGGTAATTCCAAGTGACAGAATATTCCTTGATTTGGCAGAAAGATATTGTTATAGCTATGACGCTTCTTTTGGGGAATATTTACCTGAAATCGTTATACAGCCAAAAAACGCGGAGGAAATCAGTGAAGTGGTTAAATTGGCTAATACTCACAAAATACCTGTTTACCCCAGAGGATCTGGAACTTCGCTAAGTGGCGGCCCTTTACCTGTTCAAGGGGGGATGGTTCTTGATATGACCCTTTTACGGGATAAATTGATCATTGATCGGGAAAATATGCTTGCCATTGTCTCTCCAGGTGTGATTACGGCTAATATTCATAAAAGGGCTGAAGAAGCCGGCTTGTTCTATCCGCCGGATCCAAGCAGTTCCAATGTTGCCACTATAGGCGGGAATCTATTAGAAAACTCCAGCGGGCCAAAGGGATTGAAATACGGAACGACAAAAGAATATGTGATAGGCCTGGAGGTGGTCACCCCGACGGGAGAAATCATTCGTACTGGCGGAAAGACCGTAAAAAATGTAACAGGGTATGATTTGACCCGATTGATCGTAGGATCGGAAGGTACCTTGGGCATCGTTACAGAAGCAATCATCCGCTTGATACCAAAACCTCTATCTAAACAAACATTTGTTGCCCACTTCAATCATTTGATAGACTCTGGCCATGCCATTACCAGCATTTTATCATCAGGAATTTTACCATCTGCCCTGGAATTGATGGATAATGCGTGCATCCGTGCTGTTGAAAGTTATCGGCCTTCAGGGTTGCCTCTTCAGGCAGAAGCCATTCTGATCATAGAAATAGATGGTCACCCATTGGCGATTGAGGAAGAAATCAATAAATGCGCTGATATATGCAGGGCGGAGGGTGCTTCCTACGTCAAGATAGCGGAGACAGAGGAAGAACGCCAAACTATTTGGAGTGCGCGTAAATTGGTTTCCCCGGCCATTACACAAATGGGTCCTACAAAAATTTCTGAAGACGCGACCGTTCCACGCAGTCAAATACCGGCGATGATGGAGAGATTAAACAAAATCCGGGAGAAATACGGGTTGAACTTGGTTGTATTCGGCCATGCCGGGGATGGGAATTTACACCCGAACATCATTACCGATAAACGAAATATTACAGAAATGAAAAAAGTCGAGCTTGCAGTCAGTGAAATTTTTGAAGCCGCAATCGAACTCGGCGGAACACTTTCCGGTGAACATGGAATCGGTACTTTAAAGTCACCATATATGGAAATGGAATTAGGAATAACCGGGGTGAATATGATGAAAAAAATTAAAGAAGCATGGGATCCCAATAATATCCTGAATCCAGGAAAGATTTTTCCTGATAAGGGGCAGACAAGGGTTGTGTTGGTTACATGAATCTACCCGTCAAACTTAACGAGACAAATTCAGCGGTTCAAAATTTATATTCAGATGCCTATGATTGGACAAACCAATGCGTAAAATGCGGTTACTGTTTACCAGCATGTCCTACATATGAATCAATGGGTGTAGAATCCGCCTCACCACGCGGTCGCATCAATCTAGTGAAAATGGCAGCCGAAGGGAAAATAGATTTCCAAAAAGATTTAGCTGAACCGATCGACCTATGCTTAGGCTGCCGTGCTTGTGAAACCGCATGTCCTGTTGGTGTGCCATACGGACATATACTGGAAGCGGCAAAGGAAGCCGTTGAAAACTCCCCGTCAGCATACTCAAAAAATAAAAAAATAACCAAGATCAAAAAACTGGCATTGGTTCATCTGTTTCCATATCCAAAACGAATGAACAGGATTGGAAATGCCGTACATCTCTATCAAAAAACAGGATTATCCAAGCTTATCCGGACATCGAATGTACTGCAAAAGGTTTCCCCCGCCCTTGCACATTTAGAACAAGCACTTCCAGCCATCGAGTCGTCCTCCAAACGAATCCGGACAGGTACGCTAATGCCGTCAAAAGGGGAAACGAAATTAAAAGTGGCATTTTTTACTGGGTGTATCATGGATTCCATGATGTCACGAATAAACCGTCTTTCCATTGAGCTGCTCACCATAGCGGGATGTGAGGTCATTCTCCCTGAAAATCAGAATTGCTGCGGTGCACTGCATTCCCATCAAGGCGAAACAAAGCAAGCGAAAGCACTGGCAAAGAGGAATATCCAAGCCTTCATGCAAGCGGATGCTGATGTAATTGTAAATAACGCAGGAGGCTGTGGCGCTTCCCTTATTGAATATGGACATCTATTGGCAGATGATCACGAATGGGCTGGGGCGGCCAGAGATTTCTCGGAAAAATCAAAAGATATCAGTCAAATTCTTCATCAATTGGGACCGCTTCCCTTTACTGAAGAATGGCAAGGCATCGTTTCTTATCAAGATTCATGTCATTTACGCAATGTTCAAAAGGTCCAAAAGGAACCTCGTTTATTATTGCAATCCATACCAGGAGTTTCCTATGTGGAAATGGAAGGGTTTGACCGTTGCTGTGCATCTGGAGGCATTTACAATCTTCTCCACTTTGATGAATCCATGAAAATTCTTGATGAGAAAATGAAGAATCTAAAAGAAACGAAAGCAACAACCATAGTTACGGTTAACCCTGGCTGCCAAATGCAAATGAGCATTGGTATCCAAAGGGAGGGAGTGGCAAACCAAATGAAAAGTATGCACCTTGTTGAAATACTTGCCAAGGCTTGCGGCCTGGATTGACAAATAAGGATACTCCAAACTTCATAAACATTACTCGTCAGTATTTTCTGCTCTTATGGGAAAATGCTGACGTTTTTATTTTTCATTTAATTAATGACCATGTAAGGGAACTACACCATTCATTAATAATGTAGGTGGAAAAAGTCTTTATAGATCAATAATGCAGTGCCATATGTATGGATGAAAGATTGATTAACATTATTGACTAAAATGATTAAGGCAGCTTTTTCTTTATGCAACAATCAGTGCAGGTTAGTAAACAGATGTTAGTTGCACGTTAGATATATATGAAAAAAACCGTTCAATTTTCTGAACGGGTAGAATCAAATTAGATGTGTTAGTAAATGAACTTAAATTCCTGTTTTTATGCCAAAACCTATTAATATTAAGCCAGTTGATTTTTGGAATGCTTTCTGGAATTTGGAGTTGTTCATCCATTTTTTTGCGTAATCAATTAGATAAACAAGAAATAGAAACCACAAAACAGCGAGTAAGGTTAAGATGAAGGCTAATATAATCAATTGCTGGTTTACATTTTCGTTCAAATTGATAAATTGCGGCATGATTGTTATATAAACTAAAACGGTCTTTGGATTAAGAATGTTATTAAGTAATGCTTGCATAAAGGAATCTTTATTATGCCGGTTTGTATACTTCGTAGGTGTATTTGCTTGTGCTTGAATTTCTTTTAAGGAAAAAACGCTTTTAGCAAAAAAACTTTTTATCCCTAAATAAATTAAGTAGGCGGCTCCCAAATATTTGATTGTACTGAAAAGAATCACAGACTTTGCAATGACAACAGATAGTCCAAGAATAGCAATAAGCGTCCAAAAAGAAAGTCCCGTTGCCATTCCGAGAACGGTATAACGTCCCGCTTTCGGACCATAGCTAAGCGTGTTTTTCACTAAGAGCATAGTATCTGCTCCTGGTATAATAACCATCATTGCAACGATTGATATGTATGTAAGTAAGCTATCCATACTATTTCCCCCTTCCACATGTATAGTGGCTACTTAAGTAACTACTTATGTAAGTATATTAGATGAAAATGGAAAACGTCAACAGATTTTGTTAAAATATTAGTTACAAAGGTAGCAACTACGGTTGTGTTGGAGGGTTTATGAAAGAAAACATTTTAGAAACATTAAAAAATCTAAATTTTACCGAATATGAAGCGAAAGCATATCTTGCCTTATTGGAAGAATCGCCATTAACAGGCTATGCAGTAGCAAAAAACTCCGGTGTACCACGTTCAAGAATATATGAAATTCTGGACAGTCTCGCAATGAGAGGAGATATTCTGGTTAGTCCTGGAAACACACCACAGTATACTCCTGTTCCTGCAGGGGAGCTAATAAAAAACCGTCGGATGAAAGCAGAAGAGAATTTTGAACTGGCAGAAAAATCATTAGCGGAGTTTGAACGTTCTGCAAATGATCGTGAAAATATCTGGAATATCATGGGACGCAATGAAATACTCGATAAGGTAAAAGCTTGTATATTATCTGCTAAAAAAAGAATACTCTTAGAGATTTGGGAAGACGAATTCGAAGAATTAGAGTCTGAACTTAGACAGGCAGCATATAGAGGGGTCAATGTAACAATTATTGCCTATGGGGAAATCGTCTGTGATTTTGCTAATGTTTACCTTCATTATATGGGTCATGAAATTACAGAAGAGTATGGTGGACGTTGGCTTGTCATTAGTGGAGATGATTCAGAAGTAGTAGCAGGTATTGTCTCGCTTGGTAAAGATAGCCGTGCAGCATGGACCATGCATGTAGGTTTAGTTATGCCCATTACAGAAGTCATGATTCATGATTTGTATCTCATGGAAATCATGGATAAACATAGAGAACTTTTAGAAGAAAGTTTTGGTGTAAACCTCGCCAATTTACGTAAAAAATTCTCTATCCATCCAGATTATAAAAAACATTACTTGGACTAGATTTGTGCTATTATTGTCTGTTTTTTACAACATAATAAGAAAAGCATACTTTATAGTCAACTAAAGGGGCATGAATCCACGCAGGTTTTATGCCTTTTAATGTTAAAGTTACTTATTGAGCTATAGGTGCAGGTAAGTTTGTAGAACCAAAGCATCGGGCACCCCGCACCCGACTGATAGAAGATACAGCAGATGATTAAGAAATTTTACTATATTAAAATATGGAAAAGGGTATAATAAAGAATGGAATAAGCCATTCTTGGTAATGGGATTATTGTAATATCGGATTAACATTTTGATATCCGGATTACTAAGACAGAAGGAGAAATGATTCATTTGAATAACAAAGAAACAATAGGTATCGAGTTACCTGCCAACTATGAGGAATTAAAAAAATCTGCCAATCGTAAATCTAGTTGGAGAGACCGTTTAGATGCGATCGAAGAATTAGGTCAGTCAAAAAATAAACAAGTAATCGACATTCTCACACATATCCTGAATAATGATTCTGTATATAAAGTTCAAGAGGCCGCCTACCGTCAATTGAAAAGTTTAGGCGAAGATGTTCAATTGCCAGCAAGGAAAAAGGGCGAGTCGGTTAAAGGATTGACCAAAATCTTACTCAGGATCAAGAAGAGTTTACCAGAAAATCACACATATACTGAATTTAAAGAGAAACTCCAGAAGATGAGAATGGATATATATGATACCTATGAGGGTGAAAAAGGAGCAGACTTTGATAAATGGCTTGAAAATACGTGGTCAACTTTATCGAAAAGATAAAAGGTCATCCATTAAAAAGAAAAAGGAGCAAAGTTTTTGCTCCTTTTTCTTTTGTGTAAAACAAAAGTTTTAGCGTGGTATGCTAAAATGTTTAAAAGAGGAAGTTTTTGGCTGTTTGCTTCAATTTGAATCAAACGATAATGCGCAACTCCAAACCACGGTGAAAACCGATAAATACATACGAATTTCAGGGGAGAAAAGATGACTGATTATATTGAACTTTGGAAACAGGCAATGGCAGATCATACAGGGGAGATACCAAACAGGCTAAAAGATGATGCAGCAGAAGAAGCATTTTGGTCTTCCAAGGTTGCAGGGAAACAACAACATAAAGCGGACCCATATGCAAAACTTGTGCAGCAAGAGTTACTGGCATTATTAAAACACGATGATCATGTATTGGAAATCGGCCCTGGATGGGGCAATTATACATTTGCTATGGCAAAAGAAGTCAGGAAGTTAACTTGTATAGATAGCTCCAAAAGCATTATCAGTTTTTTGGAATCCCAGGCGAACGAAAAAGGTTTCGAAAACATGGAGTTGATTCATGATAAGTGGGAAAGTGAGAGCAAAAGAGACAAATATGATGTAGTATTTGGTTTTAATTGTTATTACCGTATGACAGAAATCGGTCAAACCTTATTAAAAATGAATGAGTCTGCAGCCCGTTTAGTGATTGTAGGTATGACAACCGGACCAGAAAAACCTCATTATATGGAATTGAAGCAACGAGGATATACAATTAATTTAAGAAAGCGGGATTACATGCATATCTTGAATGTTTTGTATCAACTTGGAATACTGGCGGACTGTAAGATCGTTAAATTGAAAAGTACAAAAATTTATTCCACCTATGAAGAAATGATCCGAGATAATACAACAAAAATTCTCGATGAACATTTTTCCTATGATGAAGTAAAAACGATCCTTAATAAATATGTGGTGGAAAAAGAAGGAGTTTTCGAATACGAATATCCGTTTCATGCAGCTTTGATGTATTGGAATCCAAGGTGATATTAACTATTTCAGTACCTTTTTCTCTGAATTCTTTAGCTTCTTTTTGAGGTTCTTCAGGAAAAAGGTATTTTTTCTGTTGGTTATTCGCAAAATAATATTAACAAGGCTACAAAACAATGATGGAAAACGGAGTGTGAATGATAAATGAAAGAAATATCAGAAAAGAGATTTTGTGAAACTTGTAAAAAAGAGACAGTTCATACAGTAACTGAAGATGCATTGGAAATAGAATATTCCTGTAATGAGTGCGGTCAGCACCAAGACATTTTCAAGACATTTTTTTAGAGAATATTCAAACCAGTTTGTATGGAATTGCAATCAGAAGAACTAAAGTAGTCTTCTTTGGTATTTGGACTTGACCTACCCAATAATCCCCTCGAATTCTTCGATATTTTTTTGCTTTTCCCTTACTTAGAGCGGAACGAAAATCCAACTGAATAGTTAAGACACCTGCCAAAACAAGTGGACCTCCATCTAGGGCAATAGGGTCATTCCCGTTTGCCGCCATCATGAAATACCTAGCAACAGCCAATATGGTTTTCCTGAACAGGTCTATTGAATTTGTAACGTGGTTTTAAATGATCTACGTTTTAAAAACCCCTTCACCGACATTCGCCTTGTTTCTCCATAAAATCGATAGTCAACATATAACTAAGACTACATAATTCCACCCACACAGTAGTTAATCAACCTTTAGAAAATAACTAAAGATTTGAAGTTGTTTTCCGCTTTCCAAGGGCAAAAGAATATATCATGACCGCCAATTACTTATTAATGATGGGATAATCCAAATAAATTGACAGCACTCTGGTTGGGAGTGTGTCTTTTTGGTTTGATTAGAAATTATCTTCTTTCGTTAGAAATCATTGTTTCTATATAAAAGTTTGAATTCCATTATTCTTGGCTTTTACTTTCCCCGTTGACGAGACCCTCTAGACTAAGTCTTAATGTGGTGGAGCAATTATGAAATCATTTGAAAATATACAGCTGTGAAATTTTCTAATCTCTCTTTCAACGGCATGCAATATGTGATATATTGCATATTATATATTGGTGTTTTAAGGAGGTATAGCCGTTGGTGCATTCAAATTCATCACAAAAAATTAAACGTACTTCTGTACGTGAAGAAGCATACATGATTTTGCGGGATTGGATTGTACAGGGAATACTAACGCCAGGCCAACAATTACGCGACAAAGAATTAGCCGAACAATTGGGAGTAAGCAGAACCCCCATTAGAGAAGCGCTTTTAAGGCTTGAGGATGAGGGATTTGTAGAGACCAGGCCGAGCCGTTCAACTATTGTTTCCCCTATTCGATTCGAAGGGCTTTTAAACATATATTCCATTGTTTGGACACTGGAAAAGTTGGCTATGGAACAGGCTTTTGATTTCATTGAAGAAAAACACTTAATTGAGATGCAAGCCATTAATCATAAAGTGAAAAAAGCAATCGACGAGGGAAATCAAATAATGGCCGTCCAGAAAGATAATGATTTTCATTCCATTTACATCAACCTTTCTACAAATGATGAATTGAAGCGGATTCTATCGGGACTCAAACAAAAACTTATACGAATAGAACTGTTTTATTTCAATCAGGTAAGAGATGTTCATCTTTCCGTTGATGAGCATGATCAGATCATACAGGCATTAAGGAATGGAAATCTCACTATGGTGCTTAAGGTGATAGAAAAGAATTGGAAAGAAAGTTACTTTAGAATTCAAGCCCATACGGAACGTGTAAAAAGTGGGGAAGAAAAAAATGAGTAATGATACTTTAGTTGCTATATCACCTTCAAGAAATAAAGGGATTGCACTAGTACTGACTGGCGCTGCGTTATGGGGAGTATCAGGAACGGCAGCTCAATATCTATTTCAGCAGCAAGGTTTCAGTCCTGAGTGGCTCACTGTTGTACGCTTGTTGCTTTCTGGAATCATCTTATTGGGGGTCGCTTATAAGAATGAAGGACTGAAAGTTTTTGAGATTTGGAAAACTAAAAATGATGCGCTTCAAATTATCCTTTTTGCAATTCTGGGAATGCTCGCGGTTCAATACACCTATTTTGCAGCAATTGAACATGGCAACGCAGCCACTGCCACTGTCCTTCAATACTTGGCACCTGCCCTGATCACTTGTTATTTAGCCATTCGTTCCAAACGTTTTCCAAGCATTACTGTGAGTGTAGCTGTGATCATAGCGATTTTAGGCACTTTTTTGCTCGTGACGGGAGGAAGCATACGTACACTTTCCATTTCAGGGTGGGCAGTATTTTGGGGTGTAACATCAGCCTTTGCATTGGCTTTCTATACATTGCAGCCTTACAAACTCCTTTCAAGATGGGGAGCGATGATTGTTGTGGGATGGGGCATGTTGATTGGAGGCATATGCTTTAGCATGATCCATCCTCCATGGGCATTTGAAGGCAATTGGACGTTACCTTCATTTTCAGCGGTTTTATTCATCATCATTTTCGGTACGATCATGGCTTTTTATTTTTATTTGGAAAGTACAAAATTCATCTCTGCTTCAGAGGTAAGTTTATTTGCTTCGGTTGAGCCGTTATCCGCAACCTTAATATCCGTTTTCTGGCTGAATGTAACCTTTGGTTTTGCCGAGTGGCTCGGTACACTTTGCATTATAAGCACCATTACGATTTTATCGATCGTAAAAAACAAGTACTATCAAAGTTGAAAACCGGGCAAAATAATGGAATCTCTGATGAAGTTATTTAATACCAGGCGATAAAACTATTAATCTAACGGTAAGTGGATAAAGCTCGAGCATTAATGAAATGCTTAATTTTAAAAAAGCAATTACACTACATGTGAATTGCTTTTTTTGTATTTTACGAGTATAACGATACATTTAGCTATTCAAAAGTCGTTATTTAGACTGTTCAACAATAAACGGATATAACGAATCACTTGTTGATCATATAAAGAGAGGAGAGGGGAAATGGAAATAGAGTAGCAACCGTTCTTTTTCCCTTTTCCAAATACATAAAAAGCTTGCTCTCGACATGGGCAAAAACGGCAATGGAATCGTAATGTATCTCTTTTAGCAAGCATTGAATTAACCTCTCTTGAGACCCCTAAAAAAACAGCAACAACTTTGGAAATAAAGTTGCTGCCATAAATAGGGCTTATTTTAATAGGGAGGGCTTGGAAGTGTCATTCCTTCTAAGACATGGATTTTCAGAAATGCTTTTCTACCTCTAGTAACTCTTACAGATTACGGCTGTTGTCGAGATGGTCTTACAATAAACTCATTAACGGTAACATCTTCAGTTTGATTTAAAGCAAACAGAATCGTTTCCGTAATACCGCCAGGACTAATCGCAAAAGCATCGTATAATTCTTCGAACGGGCCTTTCAAGTCTGTGTCAGTAATAGTTTGCGTCTACCGACCCAAATTAATATATTATTGCTATAAATAGGGATAAGCCGTTAACAAGGATTACATGACCGAATAAGATGAAGGAAAATGTAATGACAACGGGGGGGAAATACATGAAAGTAGTAATCCTATGTGGAGGAAAGGGTACAAGGATGAGTGAGTTGACAAATGATGTACCCAAACCATTAGCCCAAGTAGGAGGCAAGCCTTTGCTGTGGCATATCATGAAACTATATAAACATTATGGTTTTGATGATTTTATTTTATTGCTTGGATATAAAGGAGATCAGATAAAGGAGTACTTTATGAATTATGATTGGAAAAATCATAATTTTACATTAGATACGTCTACCGGAAACATTCAATTGCTACAACATCCAGAAAAATGGAAAATCACCTTTCTTGATACCGGCTTAGAGACCATGACGGGAGGCAGAATAAAAAGAGCAGAAGAATATATAGGAAACGATACCTTTATGCTTACCTATGCTGATGGATTGGCCAATATAAATTTATTGGAATTATTGAAATTCCATAAAGGCAATGGGGCAATTGCGACCGTAACAGGAGTAAATAAAATTAGTCAATATGGTATTTTAACTGTTAATAAAGGAATAGCAGAATCATTTGCTGAGAAATCACGGAGCGAAGGGATTATTAACGGAGGTTTTTTTGTATTAGAACCTAAAGTATTCGAATACTTAACCGATCATCCCAATTGCATTTTTGAAGAAGAACCTTTGAAAAATCTGACACTAGATCGTCAATTGGCAGTGTATCTTCATGAAGGATTCTGGATGGGAGCGGATACCTATAAAAACGTGTTAGAACTAAATGAAATGTGGAAGCAAGGTATGAATTTTTGGGCGAAGTAACGAATTAAGATGGAAGGCAAAGAATGTGAATGAATAGTATGAATCCATTTTGGAAGGATCGAAACGTTTTAGTTACAGGATGTACAGGCTTTCTGGGAAGGTATTTAGTAAATGAATTGACAAAATCAGGTGTAAATGTAACAGGACTTATTCGAGGGAAAGGTTTGAACTCCTCTACTTTTCACGAGGACCTATGTTCAAACATCAACTATGTTCACGGAACATTAGCGGATCTCCCAATGATCCAAGAGGCACTGGAGAAATATGAAATAGATACTGTTTTTCATCTGGCTGCACAATCCATCGTGGGGACAGCGAATCAGAATCCAGTTCATACTTTTGAAACCAATATACGTGGTACATGGAACCTATTAGAAGCTTGCCGGCATCATCCGGTAAAAAGAATAATCATTACATCAAGTGAAAAATCATATGGTCATCATACACGAGTCCCACTTGATGAAACCTTCCCCCTACAAGGGAGACAACCATATGATGTTTCAAAAAGCTGTGCTGACCTAATAGCCCATACCTATTTTTATACTTACAAACTGCCTGTTTGTATCACAAGATTCGGAAATGTATACGGGGGTGGAGATTTAAACTTTAATCGGATCATACCTCAAACCATCCGCTCTATTATTCATCATGAATCCCCCGTAATAAGGAGTGATGGCACTTTTGTTCGCGACTATCTCCATGTTGAAGATGCCGTACATGCCATGATGCTGTTGGCAGAAAAAATGGAGGAATTGGAGATTGCGGGAGAAGCATTTAACTTCAGTAATGAAAAACCGTTAAGTGTATCGGATGTCGTAACTAAAATATTGACTGTTATGAATAGTGATTTGCATCCAATCATTCTAAAATTAGCAAACAACGAATCAAAACAGCAATTTCTGTCTGCCCAAAAAGCAGAAGAGGTATTAGGCTGGAAACCAATCTTTAGTTTTGATGCAGGTTTAAAAAGAACAATAGAATGGTATAAGGAATATTTCCGATTAGGAGAGTAGAATTGAACATTTTGAGGAATGAAAAGAAGGTGTTAGTTTATGAATAAAGATTTTTGGTATGGAAAAAAAGTACTTGTTACCGGTCATTCCGGATTTAAAGGTTCCTGGTTATGTTTGTTGCTTTATTCATTAGGCGCTAAGGTAACAGGGTATAGTATGAGGCCCCCAACTTCCCCCAGCTTATTCGAATTATGCCATATCGACCAGCTGATACCTACCCGATATGCGGATATTAGGGACATCCACACATTACAAACCACTATTTTAGAACTAAAGCCTGAAATTGTCATTCATATGGCAGCACAGCCATTAGTTAGAGCCTCCTACTTAAACCCAGTTGAAACCTATGAAATTAACGTAATGGGAACCGTTCACCTACTAGAAGCCGTGCGAAATGCCATCCACAAGGGCATTCCCATCAAAGCGGTGATTAACGTAACCACTGACAAATGCTATGGAAATAAGGAGTGGTTTTGGGGTTACCGGGAAAACGATGTGCTCGGCGGATATGATCCATATTCCAGCAGTAAAGCCTGCTCAGAATTAGTCACTGAAGCTTATCGAAAATCATTTTTTAATTTGGAGGATTATGAATCGCACGGAGTAGGGGTCGCAACTGCAAGAGCCGGTAACGTCATCGGCGGTGGTGATTGGGCGGTTGATCGCTTAATACCGGATTGCATTAAAACCTTGTTAAGGGGAGAAAAAATTAAAATTAGAAATCCTTATGCTATTCGGCCGTGGCAGCATGTCCTCGATCCGTTAAGCGGGTACCTATTATTGGTAGAGAAATTATATAGTGATGGAAAGCAATATTCGGAAGGCTGGAATTTTGGTCCAGACGATGATAGCGGAAAAACCGTTGAGTGGGTTGTGAAGAGTCTTTGTTCCAAATGGGGAGAGGATGCCACATATGAAATTGAAAACGGACGTCATCTACATGAAGCCCATCAATTAAGACTCGATTGCTCAAAAGCGAAATTCAAATTGGGGTGGTATCCGAAATGGAATACCGAATGTGCAATTGACAAAGTCATTGAATGGACACAGGCCTATCAATCTAATTCTGACTTGATGGCTGTTTGCATGAAGCAGATTGATGAGTATCGTAATATTGATATGAAATCTATTTAACTCATAACATTCAAAATTTTTCAACATGTAGTTATATAGGAACTAATTTATCTTTAAAAAAGAAAATGAGGTGCTTCAATGGAAAATGTTTATTGTTCCATTTTATCGAAAGGCAGGGTATACCAATTCCTTGCCTTGGTTTTTTCCTTGCAAAAGATGTCAAAGGAGGATTTTGATCTATTCGCACTTTGCATTCAAGATGAGACGTATAACTTATTGGAAAAATTAAATATTAAAAATCTTCACGTCGTTCATGAAAAAGAACTTGGAGAAGAAGTTCTAGCTTTAAAAACAGAAAGAAAGATCCATGAATACTGTTGGACGTTAAAACCTATTTTTTTAGAACATCTTATGATGAAACATCATTCGGCAAGTCGATTAACCTATCTTGATTGTGATTTATATTTTTGGAATGACCCTTCCATTATATTCAAGAATCAACCAGACTGCTCGGTCCTATTGTCTCCGGAAGAAAAATACAACCCCTCTTGGAGTCCCAACTTTAAGCATTATATGCAAAAAATAACGGGAGTTTATAACTCTGGATATATAAGCTTCAAAAAGGATGAATTTGGTCTATCTTGTTTGCAGTGGTGGAAAAAGAAATGCATTGAACGATGTGAAATTGTACCTAGTGAGGGGTTTTTTGGTGATCAGAAATATTTAGATCAAATGCCAAAGTTATTTTCCAATGTTTGTGATATCACAACCCCAGGAGTCAATATCGGTATATGGAATGACCTGAAATTTCAATTCCATGAAGATGATGGTGCAGTTTATGTAAATAAAGATAGGCTTATCTTTTATCATTTTTGCGGTTTGAGAATTGTGAATAAAAATAAAATCGAGTTAATATTTAACCAGAAATATGTTCCGTTTATCTTTGAGTATTATCAACAGAAGCTCCAGGAGGCAATCGATTTGGCAGAAAAAATTGATCCCCCTTTCAACGGATATGCATCTGAAGAAGATTTGAAACGGTATTGGTAGCTGAATGGGTACTCGCAATTTGTCAATAATGGCTTTGGATGTATACATGATTCCCATCACGAAATGAAGAAGGTGAAATGATGAAAGCAAGTATTATTATCCCATCCTATAATGCAAAGGAACGGTTATATTTAAACCTGCTCTCTCTATCGTACCAAGACTACCCACATCAGGATTTTGAAGTGATTGTGATCGACAATGGATCAACAGATGACACGATTGATATGCTATCCAAATTCGAAGCAAAATTCCCTCTTATAACAGTACGAGTGGATCAGAATAGGGGAATCGCCTATGGGAGGAACCTAGGCATATTAAAGGCTAACGGAGATATTCTGATTTTTCATGATAGTGATATGATCGCGTCAAAAGATTATGTAAGAAAGCATATCGAGGCACATCAAGAAAAAAACAAGGTGGTTTGTGGATTATGTTGGCTGAGAATATACAGTTTTTATTATGAAAATTTTAAATCCTTTCACCAACAGCTATTTAAAAGGTTAAACAACCCATATACTGGGGTTCAACAAGTAAACGATAGTGTCTATCAACTAATATCTGAAAAACAGATCAAAGACGGCTCGTTTATGAACTATAGCTTCGAATTTGATAACGTTATTCTCTTTTCCTATTTAAAACAAACCCTTCAAACGTATAAGGAGAATTTAACGGGTTACCATTTTCCATGGAGGTATTTTCTAACAAATAACGCTTCAGTTGAACGAAAAAGGGTTTTGGAAATTGGTTTATTTGATGAAAAAAATGCAAATTGGGGATTTGAGGACTTTGACTTAGGCTATAGGCTCTACAAATCCGGTAGTGAATTTTCTGTCAGACACGATATTATAAGCGCACATCAAGAACATGAGCGAAATTATACGACCAAAGAAATTAAAGCAAGTACTGATTATTGGTTTGAAAAATATAATGAAATTGATTATATAGATATGCTTTTAAGCCTGCTATTTGACATCGCTTCTATTTTTCCACCCATGGAACCCATTATCGAATCAACGCATTTAAACAGTTTGATGGAAGAAATATACGAAATACGTAAACTCTCAAAGTACAGTGATCTTTTAGATGTTTTTCGGGAAATGCTACAAATAGCCAAAAAGAAATATTTGAAACAAGAGGAGCATATTCAATTAAATGATTTGGGTAAAAGTATAGATTTTAATATTGTTTTCCAAAAGGTAAACGAAATTCATGAAAAATTTGGCATGATTCATTTTTATAACGCCTTTTTTGCATTAAATAATTATATTTCAAATAGTTTTTCGACAAAGTGAAAGGGGTTTTCAACATGGACTTTCCATTAGGCGACCTCCAATCGATATGCAGGGAATTTGGAATTGGAGATCTGATAGCAGTTGAAGGCCGCCTGGGTGGGTTTGTAAATACGAATTTAAAGATCAAAACAGTAAAAGGCCTTTTTGTCATTCGAATCTATAGAGAAAAGTTTGATCCACAACGTATTCACTATGCACATGATATCATTTCGATTCTCCGTTCATCCAATGTACCAGCATTAATGCCTATACAAAATAAATTTGAAAACTATTTTTCAACATACAATGATCATTTTATAGAAGTTACCCCGTTCGTACAGGCTAATCATTTCCAGTGGATTCCAAACCAAGCCTACTTCAGCGGCATCATGCTGCGAAAAATGCACCAAACACTAATGCATGTTAAAAAAGATCCTCCACCAAGACAGACTATATACGATTATTACAATTGGAGTGTGTTGGACGACATGTCTAAATTACAGCCACTTTACAACTGGACGAGTCAGAACATATTCGAAATCTATCAAATAAATGAATTGATCCTGAATCATTCCCGGAATTTAAAATGTATTTCCATAGATCTACCTACAACGATTTTACATGGCGATTGGCACCCCGGGAATCAGCTTTACCAAAAAAACGGTGAAGTGTGCTGTATATTGGACTTCGATTCGATTCAGCGAGGGGAATGTGTCTTCGATGTGGCCTACACCCTTTATTTTTACTTATTAAAAGATAAAAGCGAAGCATTAGGGAAGCCTTTTTTGCAAGGTTATGGCGTATTATCTGAACAAGAACAAATGGTACTTCCTGTTATGATTGCTAAACTTGGATTGTTTTTTGGGAGTTTTATTAATAAAGGGGATTTAGAGTTTTCAAAGCAAAAGGAATTGGTGGAATGGGTACTCTCCCATGAAGGTATCAAAACGCTGCAAGATATGGTTAGACCGGATATTGCACGCTAACACTGGAATTTTGCTTAACCTTAAACTAGCATCATCCCAATTGACATTATCCTTTTTGTTTTGTTATTTTGTTAGGATTTTTAAGCTACATTAGCGAGGTGTACCTGTGTGAAAGCAAGTATTATTATTCCGTCTTACAATGCATGTGAACGTCTTTATTATAATCTGCTATCCCTAAATCTTCAGGACTATCCCCATGAGCAATTTGAAGTCATTGTCATCGATAATGGTTCTACTGACAGTACTGCCAAAATGCTATCGGAATTTTCAGCAAGTTTCCGACTTGAAACTGTTAGAGTAGCTGAAAATAAAGGTATTGCACATGGAAGAAACCAGGGTATTTCAAAAGCGACAGGAGATATACTCATTTTTCATGACAGTGATATGATTGCTGAGAAAAATTTTGTCAGAAAACATTTGGAAGCACATAAAAATGAGAATACGGTAGTTTGCGGGTTCATTTGGAAGGAGATTTTCACCTATTATTACAAAAATTTTGAGGATTTCAGAATCTCCGAATTTAATAAAGTAAAAGATCGATTTCACTACCAATCCGAGGATTTCGATCAAGATATACTGCAATTGATTCCTCCAGAAAAGATTACCGATGGCAGTTTCATAAAATATAGCTTCGGAAAAGACACGCCCTTTATCGATTCTTTAGAAAAAGTCATTCAAGAATTTGGATCAGACCTAAAACGATACCATTTGCCTTGGAGGTTTTTTATCACCAATAATTCTTCAGCACCAAGAAAAAAAGTAGTAGAAGTCGGCATGTTTGATGAAAAGATTGTGAATTGGGGTTTTGAGGACTATGATCTTGGGATTCAGCTATATAAGTCTGGTTGTAAATTTAAACTCTCGAATATTGTAAACGTCCATCAGGCACATCCAAAAAATTACATGAGAGGTGAGGCCCTTAAAAGCTTTGAATATATTTGTAATAAGTATAACGATATTAGACATATTGATATTGTTCTCGCTTGCATATGCACATTTTTGCGTGGTTCCCTATCCATTGACGAAAAAGGGTTGAACCATATCGTGGAAGATCTTTATATTCTTCAAGAAATAGGTAAATACAATAGACTGTTGAGTTATTATCTAGAACTCCTCCAAATGAAAAGGAAGTCCTATTTTAAAATGGGAGATAATAAATTAAAGGAAGCGCCAAGTGCTGGCATGGAGGAAAGTGAACTAGAGCAGCAGATCAATGAATTGTTGGAAACATATGAAATACGACATTTTGCACATGCACTTTTAGCCTTGCAAAGGGATTTAAAAAGGAATATAACAGAAGGAGACAGAAGTTTTAGAGGGCACTATAAATCCGAATAAGGTAAAGGTTGACTAGTAAAAGTGATTAGGTCATTTTCCATATCTGATCAAAGAGAGGGCACTGCGCTCTCTTTTTCGCATGATTGCCGGGTGTAAGATCACGGAGGGCACACGTAGATTACTGGTCCTTTGTTCGAACTTATATGATCTAAGTTAGACCTAAACCTATTTCTTCGTTTTTGGTGGAAAAGAATGGTGTTCCCAGCAGCTTTAATTTATCTTCAAATATTCCTACTCCTGTATCACTCACTTTTATATGAATCTGTCCATATTTATAATAATGTTCAATTCTAATTTTCCCCTTGCCTTGAATTTCATCCATTGCCTCAATTGCATTCTTCAACAGGTTAAAAAAGGCTTTTAGAAATAAATTTCTCTTTCCAACAACTTTTCTCTCTGTATCACTTAGAGCCCATTCTATTTCCACCTTATAAAGTTTTTCTTGGAATAAAAACAAAATAGAAGCTAACTCCTTACATAAATCACTGGGAACAAAGGGTTCCTCATGTAAATCAGGTTTAGAAACGTGTAATAGATTTTACAGAGCTTCTAATGCTTTTTTCTAATTCAGCTTCTATCGTATCAAAATAAGGATGAGTTTAGCTCTTTATTTATAAAAAACTATAACTAAATAATTTTGATATTTTCTTATACAACCCAGGGTTTCGATTGATACATATTCAGGAGTAGCTAAGGCAAAATTTATTAGTCAAAGAAAAAAATACAAAAGGGCACCTCTAAAGTTGCCCTTTCGAACTATTATTTATCTTACCTACTGTCTATTGGTAATTAAAGTGAAAACAAGGTATATATATGATTCTGAATCCAGTTTTACCAATCCAATAAACTGGCTTAAAAATGAATAATCATGGATGAAATGTAACAGAGAGGTAGAGAGTTGAGTTTACCTTATTTCTATATAATGTTGCAGAACCCTTGGAGGGAAGAATTTGAGGGGCAGTGGTCTTAAGGATACAATAATGGCAGGGGGCATTGTTAAATTCCGTTGTGCTTGTTTTAAACAGTTGTACATAGCTTTACCGCCAACTGAGTTGGCAGAGTGAATAGTAATGCGATTGGCAAATAGTTTTTCTTTGACCATTTTTTGAACAAGCATAAAACCATTCCTGGTTTTATTTAATAAATCATGGTCCAAAGAGAGATGTTCTATATCAAAGTTTTGCAATAGCTCTATACATTCGTCAATAGTCTCGACTAAAACATAGCCATCGGGTGCTTTCCGGTAGTCATCCAGAAAAATGCTGATTTTCTCCATTTCTTACACTCCTTTCTTTGTACAAGTGTGATTAAGAAAAGTCAGTTAAACCCAAGAAAATATGGTTTTATTTATTAAGTCTAACACAACAATGGGAGAAGGGGGCATATTCGACGTTAAAGACTAATATACGACAGCCTTTTTTATTAAATATTCTTTATACTTATCGTTGTACTTCTTCAACTAACGGATCTATATTATAAGAAGGAACTTGTAACTGAGCAGTCCCTTGTGAATATAGTACAAAACATCCATTTATAAGTTAGTGATTGTAATAATTTGGGTAAAAGGTAATATCTTGACTAAAAGGAGAAGTGATATGTTACATCCAGAAGAGATTTATCTTGTACGAAGGGACAAAACGCTGCTGCTGGAGTTAAAGGAACAAATTAATGACTATCATATTTCCCACTTATCAATGATTATTGATTAATGATCAACTTTCTTTAATTGATCATGCTCTAATAGAATGTAACGCTGATTCTTTCACCATGTCAAAAGGATAAAACAACATTTACTGTCATATATATAGGGAATCAATTTTTTAACTATAAATAACCAGCCTAGCGCCCTCTGAGAAAGGCGCTTTTTTAATGTCAAATTTAATTGGTCTCCTAAAAAAATCAGGTATGCCTCCATGTTCTGGTTAGTAATATTGCGAGCGGACCCTTAATTATCACCTTCAGCATTACGATGATGGTCTTTTTCATTTTGATAAGCAGCAATTTTGACATCATCGCCAATGCTTTCAAGTGTAGCCGAGGCCATCTGTTCTCTAATGCGAATGATATGGGCATCCATTAATTGCTTGGCTTTGTCCGCTTCTTTTAGTGCGATAGAATGGAAGATTTCTTTATGTTCTTGAAGCGTTTCTTGAAAATGACCTGGTTTTGCGAAACGATGTCGCCTGGTGGCACGGATAGTATCTTTCATTTGATCACTAAGGGTATGGACCAATCCAGCAAATATGGAATTGTTTGTGGCTTGTGCGATACTATAGTGGAAATGTAAATCTGCTCGCAAGCCTAATTCTTCATCATGTTCCGAACGTGCCATTTCTTCTAGAGCTTTAAGGATATTTTGTAAATCAAGAGAGTTTGCTCTCTGTGCAGCAAGAAAAGCACATTCAGTTTCAATTACTCGACGGACTTCAAGCATTTCATAGACCATGTTGTCTTCAGCTTTGATGATTGAAGCGGATAGCTGTTCGATCAGTGACTGAACATCAGATTTTCTGATAAATGTCCCATCACCTGGTCTGACCTCAATGACTCCGTTAATCTCCAATACTCGAAGGGCCTCTCTGATTGATGTTCGACTCACTTTAAAACGATTGGACAACTCCCGTTCAGGGGGTAATTTATCTCCAGGTTTCAATTCACCGCTAATAAAAGATTCCTTAATTTGATTGAAGATGATTTCGTACACTTTTGGGGATTTAACTGGTATAGAATCCATTACTTTCTTCACATCCTTCAACAACAACCCTAAAATCATGTTGGTACGACTATTAGTCGAATAATTTTAACAAGCATTCATTTATGAATCAAGGGGAAGCGCACTATTATAATCAAAATAAGTAATTATTGAAAAAAATCAAACCTTTAAATTGGTTAGACCAATATTAGAAATATATCATTATTTTGTTTTAGTCAATTCCGTTCATTTGGAAATTACAGGTGATTTCATTTTTGGTAATAAGGATGGATAATCAACTATAATCACTAACTTAATAAGAATTTATTTATAGAGAAAAGTAATAAAAGTATAATTGTTGAAAAAGTCAAAAAATTTAGTATAATGAAAATTGGTTAGACCAATTATAAAATGATTAAGAATGGTCTAGGTCGACCATTCATTAATGGGTGCGATATCATTTTAAGTTTTTAAGGAGGGGGACCATTTATCAATACAAAATTTGAATATGAAATTAATTCTTGGTATGGTGCGGCCAAAGCTTTTGATAGAACGAAAAATAGAGGTTATAGCAGAAAGAAGGAGAATTGAATGGAAGCGGAAGCGGCTAGTGTAAACTTGATCAACGCTTTAAAGGAAGTTCTTTCGGAAAATCAAGTAACAGAAAACCAGACAGTAAGAGAATTACACGGCAGAGATGAGTCATATCATGCTGTAAGTCTTCCCGATATAGTTGTTTTTCCAGAAACAACACAGCAAGTTAGTGAGGTTGTGAAATTGGCAAATATGCACAAAATTCCGATGGTTCCTTTTGGTTTGGGATCAAGCCTTGAGGGGCACGTCATACCGTACCATCATGGCATAACTATTGATTTTTCACTAATGAATAAAATTCTAGAAGTGCGTGAAAACGATTTCCTCGTAAAGGTTCAGCCTGGCGTAACGCGTTCACAACTGAACAAAGAATTGAAAAAATACGGTTTGTTTTTTTCAGTGGATCCTGGAGCTGATGCAACTCTGGGCGGAATGGCGGCAACAAATGCCAGTGGAACGACATCAGTTAAATATGGTGTGATGCGTGATCAAGTTCGTGATCTTGAAGTGGTTCTTGCAGATGGCTCGATTATACATACTGGCAATTTGGCCGCTAAATCGTCATCAGGTTACCATCTAAACGGTCTTTTTGTTGGTTCCGAGGGAACGCTTGGCTGCTTTACGGAATTGACGTTGAGAGTTTACGGAATTCCTGAGCACGTTATGGCGGCAAGAGCATCATTTCCGGCATTAAACCATGCGGCAGAAGCAGTTGTATCCATTTTGCAGTCAGGTGTTCCAATTGCAAGGGTGGAACTTGTCGATGAACCATCAATGAAGCAGGTTAACCTCTATAGTGATACAAGCTATAACGAAGCGCCTACACTGTTTTTGGAGTTTCATGGTAATGACGCAGGGTTGAAGCAAGATGTAGAGTTCACTAAAGAAATAGTAGCAGAACATAATTGTCTCGATATTGAATTTGAGACAGATAATGCTGCCAGGAACCGCCTATGGGAAGCTCGCCATAACCTTGCGTATGCCTATATTCAAGGCTATCCTGGAAAAAAACTGATGGTGACAGATGTCTGCCTTCCGATATCAGAGCTGTCCGGTGCCATTCACCACGCAAGGGAGGCTGTTGATTTCCTAGGCCTTACTGGTGGAATCGTCGGCCATGTAGGCGATGGAAACTATCACGTACTCTTAATGATTGATAACAATAATCAAGAAGAGATTAAAAGAGCTGAACAGCTAAATGAACAAATTGTCCTTTATGCCCTTGAGCGTAAGGGAACATGCACTGGCGAACATGGTGTTGGGTCGGTAAACAAAAATATCAGAAAAAAGAACATGGGAACTCACTGCTTGTGATGGAAAAAATTAAAGTAGCTCTTGATCCAGATAATTTATTAAATCCAAATAAAATATTAATGCAAGAAAGAGTGTGATGAAATGAAAGTATTAGAAGCATTCAGTGCATTAGCCGGAAAATATTTTGCTGTTTGGGTTATCTTAATATCCGTCATTGCCTTTATTTTTCCAGAGCCATTTTTGGGATTGGGGGGATATATTACAATATTGCTTGGCGTTGTCATGTTTGGAATGGGGCTTACTTTGAAGGCCGTTGATTTTAAAATCGTCATTACTAAACCACTGCCCGTGATAATTGGAGTTTGCGCCCAGTTTATCATCATGCCATCTGTGGCATTCCTTATTGCGAAACTCATGAATTTGCCAGCAGAATTAGCTGCAGGTCTGGTTTTGCTCGGCTGTGTACCAGGCGGAACAGCCTCTAACGTTATGGTTTATCTGGCAAAAGGCAATGTACCTTTGTCGATAGCTATGACTTCGGTATCAACTTTACTGGCTCCAATCATGACACCACTGCTTCTGCTTTTGCTGGCAGGACAATGGATGCCAGTTGATTTTTTTGATATGTTTAAGTCCATTATACAAGTCATCCTGCTTCCGATTGTTTTAGGTTTGGCCATTAAGCGGTTTTTCCCAGTAATAGTTGAAAAAAGCTTAACCGTTTTACCCCTTATTTCGGTAGCAGCTATCATTACGATTGTAAGCGCAGTAGTCTCAGGGAATGCAGCTAGCATTGCTGCATCCGGGGTCCTTATTTTCACTGCCGTGATGCTTCACAACGGATTCGGGCTTCTGTTTGGTTACTTAGCAGCAAAAGTACTTGGACTTGATGAAGTGAATAGAAGAGCGATTTCGATTGAAGTAGGCATGCAGAACTCAGGGTTAGGCGTTGCGCTTGCTACTGCACATTTCGGCCCTATGGCAGCACTTCCAAGCGTCCTGGCTGCTGCATGGCACAACATTTCCGGACCAATTCTCGCGACTTACTGGTCAAAAAAGTCTGCTGGCGACAGTATAGAGGAAGCGCCAGTCCATCCGGTGGAGACCAAGCTTTAATTACATTAATTGAAAAAAGATCCCATGCTCCCAGCAGGGATCTTTTTTGCTGTGCCTATAAACTCCTATCACTAAGTAAAGGGTTTCTAACTCTCCACTAACTGTTTTCTATCAGTTTCCCCAAACGCATTTTGAAATATTGAAGTAAGTCATAAGATATGTACGACATAGAAATAATAAGGAGTGTCTCAAATAGTTTTAAGAATAAATTGTCAGATATATGTTCCATTTTTACTGCCGATAAAATCAAATCAAAAATATTGATGAAGACTACATGAACAATGTATATGCCTAGGGCTCTTCCTCCTACTTTAGTAATGAACAAATCCTTCCCCAATGTCTTATTATTTAATGCAAATAAAAAAAGGAATGTAGTTAAAAAGATAGTAGAAATAAAATATTCTCCATGGCTTCCTGATAATACCTTATCTAATAAGTATCCTTCTGCCACTTGGACAATAAAGAAGATAAAAATTAATAATAGGTAGGTTTTGGCTGTTATTGATCTTGACTTTTCAAAGAATTTTTTATGCGCAAAGAAAAATCCCAAAGTTGTATAAAAAAGACCAATGAATAAAGAATCCCGTGTACTTAGAGGAAAATCATAGAACAACGAATACGATTGTCCGAAAAGACCTAACAAGTTTAATATTAGGCTGATGATTAAAAGAAGCCTTACTTTTTTTAACTTAAAAAAACCGAATAGAATGATAACACTCCAAATTAATGCGGTTAAAAACCACAATTGGTATCCGCTAGTCCCAGTTCCATAATATATAAGGTCAAGAAATGAAAAATGATTAATGTATTGCTCAAATTCCTTTGGAGCATCGGTAGCAACTTTATAAAGAATTAGAACATCATACATTATATAAAAGAAGAGCCAGCATATATACAGTTTCAAGATTTTTATAATATACCTTTTAAAATAATCAATGGAATCCCTTGTATGCATGATCTTTTTACCGAACAAATAACCAGATGCAGTAAAGAAGAACGGCACCGCAAACCTTGAGAAGTTATCGAGAATAAATAGACCAATCTGGCTATCCCTTGGGAATACATGAATGACTACAACGGAAAATATTGCAAAAAATTTAATAAAGTCAATCGCGTTATTTCTTTCCATTTGTTCACCCTTTCATAACACTTTTACTGTCATTGGTTATTCCCTATATTATGTACACCCAAGTGAATTTTATTTTTCTCTTTCTGGATCCATTTACGAGATGCTGTAAGAGACTTAAAGGAGGGAGGAGTAGTGCATAACTCCTTGCGGATAGTCATATGTATGCCAATGTTCGTTTTAAATTGGCTCTAACAGAATAAAATCCTGTAATCATGCCGATTGACGATAGGAAATGTAGGAACTGCCTGATTACAAATTGCAAGTTGGTATCTCATCATTGCTGTTCGAAGACCAAAGAATATAGAAATGTGCTAAACGCATTATTTTTCAGCGTCGTATACATTTTCTATCTGGGTTATTACAACCAAGACATTTATTATGAAAACTATGTTTTATTTCTCCCAAAACAGTTATGGTTTTTTAACCTTTCTTTTATCTCAATGTTTCTTCATACAGATTACGGGTATATAAGAGAGGATAGAAAAAGTAGATGGGGAGTAGATTTCGATGAAAGTAATTTTTATTCTAGCTCTAATTGTAATTGCCTATATGGTATACAAAAAGGTTATTAAACGAAGGTAGATACAACGACTAAAAACAGCTCTTGAAGAGGATTATATATTTATGCATTTGAAATTCTTTAGATTGTTTTTTTTTGCGGGTAATTCACTTTAAGAATTGCCTGCCACTTTTTTAACATTTGTGAAATGTTTGACAAGAAGAAGAATCGTTTATTCCTTTTAGTACACAGCACATATTAGTTTAATCCCAATTTAATAAATCGGAGGAATGAATGTGTTAAACAAATTTAAAAAATTAATAAATGATCCAAAAGTACAAAAAACAGTAAAAGAAAAGGTAATCCCTTTGGTGAAAAAAGAAATGGAAAAAAGAAAAACAAATAAAACATAATTCTAAATACGATCAATGCTCTAATAGGTCATTTCCACTTTTTTATTTGTTGAAAGCCAATGGATTTCCTAACTTTCGTATTAGAGAATTACTAAAGTAATATAGGGTATCAATAATCACAGTAACTACTTTCAATCCTTAAGGATTTGATTATGGTTATTTTACCTCTTTATCTTTGTTTTCTTGTATGTTTTCTTGTAATAGTAAGGCAGCAAACGTATGCCTTAAATGATGAAGAGAAAATCGGTGAGCGGGGTGACCAGCTAGTTCTTAAATCTCTTTAAATATATTGTGCAGTCCACGAGGATTTAATGGCATATTTTACTGATTATAAAAGATCGATTCACTATAATGTTTTTGCTGCTCTAAAAGAGTTTCTATATAGTCCTGAAATGACTGCAAGACACTGGGATGAAGGGAGAAGAGGCATTCTTTTCTCCCTTTTCCTCGAACTAAAATCATTTGATATTCTAAATTAACTTGCCCCTAAATCCACTAATACCTGACGTCTCATTCCTTAAGTTTCAAGTAATAAACCATTAATTCATCAAATTCTAAGCACAAATTGCGAAGTGGTAGTGCCCGTGTATTAATACTATGAAAGAAGACCTGATCTTATAGAAAACAGCTTACATTGGACGATGTGAGTTCATCTAAGTCCAATTTTCAAATCAACTGGGTAAGTATAACCATTATTATGAATATAAAAATCCCATATATAAATAATAAAAAGGTGTTTTTAAACTATGGAAGGAGATGGTTTTATGAAAAAATTATTGTTAATGGGATTTATTTTTTTATTTCCTCTAAACATGGTGGCTGGAACAACCAGTGCATACTCTAAACCGCAGGTACAAAATGTTAGCCAATCTGAAGTAAAGTTCGTAAATGAATTCAGGAGACTTTGGATTGATCATGTATTGTGGACAAGCAATTATATTACAAGTGCAACAACAGCTGGAGCGGAGGATCAAAAACAGGTACTGGCTAGGCTTCTGAAAAATCAGGAGGATATTGGTAATGCTGTAAAGCCAGTTTACGGAGAGAAAGCTGGGAACAAACTTACGGATTTGCTTAAGGAGCATATTGTTATTGCAGGAAAGATTGTAGATGCTGCTAAAAGTGGAAATGAAGCCTTGGTGAAACAGCTAAACAAAGAATGGTATAGAAATGCTGATGAAATAGCAGCTTTCCTAAGCAGTGCCAACCCATATTTGAAAAATGAAGATCTAAAAAATTTGCTGTATATGCATCTGAAATTAGTAACAAATGATTTATCTGCAAGCCTTGCAAAAAATTGGAACGGAAGAATCGTTTCAATAGACGAAGGGGTCACACATATAATCCTAATGGCAGATACTATCTCTGCGGGAGCTGTAAAGCAGTTTCCGGATAAGTTTAAATAATAATCTCAAGATTCCTCCAGCATTCTGTTGGAGATTCTTTCATTATGAGGGGCATTTGCTTATGTTTATATAACTGATTCAAGCAAATACCGGCTCTGGTTGCGTAACTGCATTATTGTACTAACTGTCCTGTTACCATACAGAATTCTCTTATCTTAATCAATGGTGGGTTAGCCATGACCAATTCGGCGGATATTTAGCCCGTGAGCTTTTTGACCACCAAAAATACATTGCGCCTAAAGCTGATATAGTAATTGTAATGTATGGGTGATTATTCTTTTTAATATGCATGGGATAGTATCCTATGCATATCAACTAAACAAAATCAATTAGATGGACCGTATAATATGTTAGAAACTGTAAGAGAAATCATTCCGATAAACTGGTTTTAGTGGATTAGTAAAAAAACAAACAATAATGGTTATTGATTAACGACACAAAAGTGGAGTTTTTCATTCGCTAATCAAATATACAATATTGGTCCAAAAACATCAGATTTGTGTCTTTTGTAAACTTAGTGATGAGATAGACAACACAACACATTTATGACATTAGTCATATTGAAAGACAACAGATTGGTACTATCATTCATTATTTCGATTCTAGTTTACATAATATATATTATAGGAAGTTGTATTTTTAATGTTAATTTCGTCTCATATCTTAAGAATACTTAACTTAGTGAGACAAAATGCGAATTTTTATATTTAACCACTACAATTATTTATTATTTTCTTTTTATTTAATTACAGTTAACAATTAATACTTTTAAAACTTTAAGTAAATATCGCTACATTATTTTTTTAAAAAATGTTTGATCTTCAATTTATAATAAGATTAAACTGGCAGTAAGTTTTGCTTAGACTTAAGCTAATTTCACAATGAGTTAAGTCATATGTCATTAAATTTCCTGATTTTTATTCTGAATTTTAATTTATCTGCTAATTGTTGACATATTTCATTTTTGGCCATTTTATTTATTATTTATCTTACTTAGTCATTCACTTTAAGAATCTCTAATTGCCTTGTTGTAGTGATCAAATCTATTTTATGATTTCCCTTCGTGTAAAAAACGGAAGCTCCTTCACTTTTCCCCTTTTTCCATCCATTCGCTTTAAGGGCTAAGTCATATCCATATGGTATGCCATTTTCTTCAGAAGCCCTTGACCATTCATATCTATTCCCTTGCTCATTTATCTGAACCAATTCAGCTTTTCTAGGTACAGGGAATCCGTATAAATCTTCTGTAGTTATGTATGATGAAGAAATGAAGTGATAAATGATTGCCCCTCCTATTAAAAAAGCACCTTTGGTAAGTGTCCAACTAATCCTTTTCTTCATATTGCTTACCCTTTCCTTTCCTGAAGACGTATTCAAAGAATCGTTATCTAATAATTCTGTAGTAATCTAAATTAATCCTGCTTAACTGACTTGATTTATCAATTTTGTTATTCTGATATATAAATTAAATGGCGAAATGAGAAAAATCACGGGTTAACACTTCTATAAAGTTATATAAATATAATTTATCTCGATGACAATTCAAAGGTTTTTATCATGAAAGTTCCGCTTTCTTCCTGAGAATGATGATACCTGTTTAACCCCATCACCTCCTATAAGACATATTCACTTAACTTATAGCATGAATAACCTTTAATAAATGTTTAAAGCTTAATGATGTTCAAGCTTTGACCGCTTTCATAAGTGCAACAACATGCAGTGAATCATAAGGAAGCTGCAAAGGGTTATAAAGTAAACCTTTAAATCGAATTTGTTTAGAAACACTGCCTACCTTCAGCAATCAGTTCTTTGGTATCATGAGTGCAATTTATTTATATATAACATGTATTTATATATAACATGTAAAAGTCGATTTTTACATGTTATAAAAAAGGATGTAAAAAGTTTCAGGAATCAAAGCAGTTTTTGGAGAAATGGTATAAAGATCTAAGGTATTCTGATTAAGATGAATAATATTATTATGTAAACACTACCTATTTCTTTGATTCTTTTGCATGGAACAGTCTTTATTAAGAAGCTCCCGAAAGTTGGTTAACAATTGATTGATGAGATATGTACCTTTTTTTCTGTCTTGAATTGGCTTTTCGTGTTATAGTTGCGAATAAACCAGTCTTTCCTTCAAACTTCTGTCGTAATAACGGTAATGCTCCCTTCTATAAGAGAAACATTTTTGAAAAAGCTTATACTTGACCACCTGTGGGACCTTATGTTTAATAGATAAAACAGGAACATGAAATCGCAATTGATCTCATGTTCCTGTTAGGTTATATTTATGTTCGAATGGATTCGATACGGCTTTGGATGAATTCAAACGAGTTTTTTGCTTCTTGGACGATTTGTTTTATTAGTTCATTGACGGTCAATATTTCTTTTATCAGTCCTACGGATTGACCGCATGACCAGATTCCACCGTCTAAATCTCCTTCAAAGTATACTTTCTTGCTTCTTTGTCCCGTAATTAGCGGAATCAATTCCTCTATAGTGGCACCTTCATTTTCAAGTTTGTCCACTTCTTCACTGACGGCATTTAATGCTACACGCGACGGACTGCCTATATTCCGTTGGATGACAACCGTATCCATTTCATCGGCCGATACCATCCACTGCTTCACGTTATCATGAATCGGTGCTTCTTGCGTTGCCATAAAGCGAGTCCCCATGACAATACCTTCAGCACCGAGCGACAAGGCACTAATAAGGCCCCTGCCATCCGAAAATCCCCCGCCTGCTATTACTGGTATAGTAACTGAGTCAACAGCTCTAGGGAGCATGACAAGCGTTCCTACATCACCCATTCCTGGATGTCCGCCTGTTTCATTCCCTACAATAATAATGGCATCGACTCCTAATTTCTCTGCCGACATTGCGTTTTTGACGTTCGCTACCTTATGTATCACGGTAAAGCCGTGCTCTTTAAGTTTGGGCATTAAACTTTCCGGGCTTCGGCCACTCGTTTCAACAATTTTTACATCTTCGTCAATCAAAATATCGATGAACTCATCATTCGGGGTTGCCGTTTGACTTGGAAACAGGTTCAGGTTGACAGCAAAGGGTTTCTTGGTCAAAGTTTTCACTTTACGTATTTCATCACGAAGACCTTCTGGTGTCACCTGTGTTTTCGAAGTGATGATGCCTAGTCCCCCCGCTTCTGAAACAGCGGCTGCGAGCGGGGCTCGGCCAACTTGAAACATCCCGCCGCAAATAATTGGATATTCAATCCCCAATAATTCAGTAATCCTCGTTTTCATTTGCCATACCCCTTTCATTTTTCATGGATTTCTATAAATCTACTCTTTTTACATCATGTACATACGCCGCATCTATATTCCATACCTATGGAGCCGCTTATAAAATGTACTTCTTGGTATATCCATCAACTTTGCTGCAGCAGTGACATTTCCTCTGGATTTTTGTAATGCCTCTATCATTAGATCCCGTTGAATTTTTTCACGGATCGTCAGTTCATTTTCCTTGAAGCCTTTTTTACCAGGTTCCTCCCATGTAGGGAAATCATCATGCCAGGTAACGGGCTGTGAATGCATGGAATTCAACACTTTAACATAATCCAGAGGTCCTTCTGCAAGTAAGATGGTCAATCGCTGAAGTACATTCTGCAGTTCTCTAATATTGCCTGGCCAATTATAATCCTTTAAACGATTCAATAATTCTTCTGTTACTGGAATATTCCAATTATTCTTCGAACACAAGTAATTGACTAGATAAGGAATGTCTTCAATCCTTTCCCTTAAGGGAGGTACATGAATGGGGTAAACGTTCAACCGATAGTATAAATCTTTACGAAAGGACCCTGCATTGACAAGCTCTTCCAGATTACGGTGTGTTGCAGTGATAATGCGAATATCCAATGAAATGCTTTTTGTGCCACCGATTGGAACGATTTTTCTTTCCTGAAGTACACGCAGTAAGGCAACTTGCATCGCTAAAGGGATCTCACCGATTTCATCGAGAAAAATGGTCCCTCCATTTGCCTGCTCGAACTTCCCTTTGTGCCCTTGCCGTTTTGCCCCTGTAAAAGCACCATCAACATACCCGAATAATTCGCTCTCCATTAAATCTTTAGGTATGGCTCCGCAATTTATCGTGACGAACGGTCCTTTTTTACGAAAGCCATTTTCATGAATAGCCATGGCAATAAGCTCTTTCCCGACCCCTGTTTCACCGGATATATACACATTTGCTTCTGTCGGTGCAACAAGCTTCACTTTATGTAATGTGTTATGAAACGATTCACTAATCCCTCTTTCCCCTTTGAAGGCAAACCTTTCTGATGGCATTGAAGCAGGAAAAAGCCTATTGGGTTCATGATTCTCTGATAAGAATAAACACTTACCGGAAACCCTATTATCCTCTTTGGATAGAAGCGGATTTTCCTTTTTGATTTGATATCCATGATTTAAAAAATCGGCCAATGCCATACCAATGGATTGCGGAATTTTTTTGCGAATCTGTTTACTGGCGGAGATTATCTTTTCTTTATGATTACAGACGATAAAAGGCAGATCTGGATAGGTCTCTGCAAGTTCTATCGAGTGCTGGGTCAGTGCCAGCTCCTTTTTATAGGAACGAACTCCCATTTCCTGTTCAATCGTATACGCCAAATTGGCTACCGTACCCAGCATGGAGGGATGGAAATATTCTACTGGACATGATATATCCAAAACTCCCAATAGCATACCGTCTTCATTTAAAATGGGCATGGCAGAGCAACTCCATTTGTGTGAGGCAATTGAATAGTGCTCGGTACCTTGAATCATTACGGCTTCACCCGTTTTCAAGGCTGTTCCAATTGCGTTCGTTCCGACCTCACCCTCCGTCCAGCATACACCTTCCACAAAATTTATTTTGCCTGCCTCCTCGAGGATTTTCTCGTTTCCGGAAAGTGAAAGGACATATCCATCCGGATCGACTAATAAAGCCATCATTCCAGATTCTTTTATCGATTGATTCATCCTGGATAATTGGGGTGATGCCACTTCTAATAAGAAGGAGTTTTTTTCTCTTTGAATGTCCAATAATTCATTCGTCAAAATGTGTTTGCCTTTATTAAGGTATGGGTTGACTTGATCTTTTTTGCAGCGATGCCAGGATTCCATTATTCGTTTGTTCAGACGATTTGAATCGAGAACCCCTTCACTGACAAAGCGTTCCCATGTACGCAGATAACAACTAGTGGATAGCATATAATCCTCCTCTAATCATTTGGTTTAAACCTTCATTTGACCAGTCAATCTAGAGGAAAAATACCATGGAGTATAAAATAGGATGTTAATCGAGGTCCATTTAATTATAGTAGATTATGTATTCGCTTACAATATATAGATGGAGTTTACAAAAAAAGCATCATGTGATCATTCACATGATGCTTCTCCATTAAACAATATAATGCGTTTATGAAAAAATAACCCCTCCATCAATCATGATGGATTGCCCTGTCATATAATCCGAATCCGCTGAAGCAAGGTAAGATACGAATTTCGCAACATCTTCTGGGGTTTCGGAGCGTCCTAAGGTTATGGAATCTGTAAACTTTTTAAATGTTTCCCCTTTAGCAAGATTCATATATTGACCCATTTTTTCATCGATCAAATCCCACATTTGCGTCCCGACAATTCCTGGACAGTATGCATTCACCGTAATGCCAAACTGGGCCAATTCCTGTGCTGCCGCTTGTGTAATGCCTCTAACGGCAAATTTTGTGGCCGAGTATGTACCTAGTAAGCTAAAACCTTTATAACTGGCGATGCTGGCAGCATTTATAATTTTCCCGCCTTCTTGCTTTTTCATTTGATCAGCAGCGGCTTGCAGGCAAAAGAGGACACCATTTACATTTATATTGAAAATCTGTTCAAAATCCTTTTGAGTTACTTCCAAAAGAGGCTTTATTTGAGCAATTCCTGCATTTGAAACCATAACATCCAGTTGTCCAAAACGTTCCACAACTTGATTCACCATTTCGAATACTTCCCGTCTATTGCTTACATCCGCTTTGACGGCAAAGCTTTCACGTCCAAGTTCCCTAATCTCATTTACGACCGATTCAGCCGTATCCAGATTGACGTCGTTAATGACCACATTCAATCCATCTTGAGCTAATCTTAATGCAATGGCACGTCCGATACCCCGTCCTGCACCAGTGACTACCGCCGTCCGTTGACCGCTAGCCATACAAAAATCCCCCTTCTGGTAAAAAACCTTATTTCCATAAAAAATTTATTATGAATGCACAGCTTGACCTACAACGTTTAAAAGAGCTTCATGTATGGATTCAGACAAGGTTGGATGCGCCGCTACTAAATCTTCCATCATATCTGCCGTTATTTCTGCATGCAGCATGACCGTTCCTTGACCAATCAATTCTGTTGCATGTTGACCAACAATGGAAAAACCTAGAATTTCATTATATTGCGGGTTCACTAGGACTTTGACCTTTCCTACCGGTTTATTGGAAAGGATAGCTTTCCCATTTGCCGAAAAAGCGAATTCACCAACTTTAATTTCCCCATATTTTTTACGCGCTTCTTTTTCAGTCAAGCCTACACTAGCAATCTCCGGGGAGGTATAAATGCAGCGAGGGATTGCCTGGTAATTCACTTGTGCAAATTGATCACAGGCATTCAGAGCCGCCACTCGCCCTTCATGAAAAGCAACATGGGCAAGTTGTATGCCCCCTATCACATCACCGCATGCATAAATCGATGGATTGCTTGTTTGCATTCGATCATCCACCGAGATGCCAAGTCGGGAAAAATCAATATCGTTTCCCTCGAAGCCCATTTCGTTCACTCTTGGTTTTCTCCCTATTGATACGAGTACGTAATCAGCATGATGTTCTTCCAATTCGCCATCGCTTTTCTCAAAAAACACCGTCTTACTGGTTGGATTGATGTTTTTGACAGATGTGGAGGTATGGACTGTAACGCCTTGGTTATTCAATTCTCCATGCAAGATGCTCGTAATATCATCATCTTCCCCCGGAAGCAGCTTTTCCCCCATTTCGATAACGGTAACCTTGGTGCCCATCCTGCTATAAATACTGGCAAATTCACATCCGATGACGCCGCCTCCGACAATTAGCAGCGAATCGGGAATGGCGGGAAGTGACATGGCATGGCCACTGTGGATGATCCATTCACCATCAAATGGCGCAAAAGGTAAGGGAATCGGTTCGGACCCCGTTGAAATGATGATCTTACTTGCTTCAATCTCTTCCTTTTTATTTCCGTTCTCGATCCGCAGTCGATGGCTCGAAAGGATAGACGCTCTTCCCTGAATGACTTTTATTTTATTCTTACTCATTAAATATCGAATGCCGTTCACTAGTTTAGATATGACCTCTCTCTTTCGTTCCTGTACGGTTTCCCAATCGACTTCAATCGAATTGAAGGGCAGGCGAATTCCCAATTGCCCAGCATTTTTCACCAAGTCATACGTATCGGCACTTTTCAATAATGACTTCGTTGGCATGCAGCCTTCGTTTAAACAGGTGCCCCCCAATGGCCCATCGACTACCAATATGACCTCCTTATCCTGCTGGGCAGCAGTGATTGCCGCTACGTACCCAGCAGGACCTCCGCCTATAATAGCTATGCGATTCAAGGCTTTCCCTCCTTTTCTATAAAAGCACGGTGATCGGCTCTTCTAAATACCGTTTTAGTGTTTGTAAAAAGGCAGCAGCGGGTGCCCCGTCGAGTACACGGTGATCAAAAGTTAAACTGAGTGGCAAGATCGTTCTCCTCTCCAATTCTTCGCCAATATAACGCGGGGTATCGTAAGCAGAGCCAATTCCAAGTATCCCCGTTTCCGGTGTATTGAGAATCGGTGTAAAATGCTCAACTCCATATGCCCCCAGATTACTGATTGTAAAAGTGGACCCATGCATGTCTTCAATAGGCAATTGACCGTCACGTGCACACCGGGCCAATTCTTTACCCTTATTCGATAACTGCTTTAGGCTACAACTTTCGGCATTTCTTATGACGGGAACAACGAGCCCATTTTCCAAGGCCACTGCTAATCCAAGATGGATATGCTCATACAAATTGATTTTATCTTCAATATAAGCACTATTCATTTTAGGATGCTCTTTAAGTGAAAGCACGACAGCCTTGGCAACAAAGTCCGTTATAGTCAATTTAGTTGATTCATGTTTTTGTAGCGTTTCAGCAGCCTGTTTTTGCAAAATGACTAGATCAGTGACATCAACTTTCAACGTTAGAGTCAATTGGGCACTGCTTTGCAAGCTCTCTTTCATACGTGTAGCAATGATGTTCCTCATTCCGGTCACAGGAATCTGCTGCGGACTCTCTAAAGTAGGTTGGGGGTTCACTTTCCTTTCTTCTGTATTGACCGACATGATATCCCTTTTCTCAATTACTTTCTGTACATCTTCTTTAGTGATTCTTCCGCCTGGCCCGCTGCCTTGAATCTTCTCAATGTCAAGATTCGCTGCCTGTGCCATTTTTCGCGCAACCGGGGTGATCAGCAATCGATCGCCCATTGGCAAAATGGGTGACTCTTTTGTTTTCGGCTTTTCTTGTTCATCAATTTCCGACTGAGTTTCTTCAGAAACATGATCATTGATCATTATTTTTTCATTCGGTTTTCCGATATGACAGATAACGGTTCCTGGAGGGACTCCTTGTCCTTCTTGAACAGCTATATTCAGAATCGTACCTTCAGCCGGAGATTCAATATCCATTTCTATTTTCTCTGAATTGATGCTGGCTATTGCTTCACCTTTTTCGACTGGATCCCCAACAGCCTTACTCCATAACGAAACAGTGCCTTCTTTCATTGCCATGCCCAATTTCGGCATTACCACCTCGACCGCCATATCCTTTTTCTCCCTTCAGATTGGTTTCTGTGTCCATCATTGGTTGCTCCAACTTTTGCAGTCCTATGCGAAAAAGCTGGAGCATGCATCATATTGATTTAATTACATCCCAAGTATGGAAGGCTCCCCTAATAATTCTGAAACGACTTGTATCACTTTTTCTGATGTTGGAAGGTAAATATCTTCTAGAGGAGGAGAAAAAGGTACAGGTGTATGTGGTGCCGTAATCCTCTTAATTGGCGCATCGAGCGTGTCAAATCCCTTATCCGCCACCAATGCGGCAATATCCGTTGCGATGCTGCATCTTGGATTCGCTTCATCGATCACGATCAAACGATTTGTTTTTGCCACAGAGGAGAGAATCGTTTCTTCATCCAGTGGTGACAAGCTCCGCGGGTCGACAATCTCAACTTCAATGCCTTTAGCTGTAAGTTTTTCAGCAGCCTCCATCGCGGTGTGAACTTGTTTACCGATGGCAACGACCGTCAAATCCGAGCCTTTCCGTTTAATTTCAGCTTTTCCGATTGGGATTGTATAGTAGCCTTCCGGAACCTCTCCAACCATGTTGTATAGCGTTTTATCTTCAAAAAAGATGACAGGATCATTATCTTCAATGGCTGAAAGTAAGAGCCCTTTTGCATCATACGGGGAAGATGGAACGACGACCTTCAATCCAGGAATGCTAGTGAACAAGGCATAAAGGCTTTGTGAATGCTGAGCTGCAGCCCTGAACCCTGCACCATGCATTGTACGGATCGTCACGGGAACCTGAGCTTTACCCCCAAACATATAGCGGAATTTCGCACCTTGATTCAATACTTCATCCAAACAGCTGCCAATGAAATCGTTGAACATTAACTCGGCAATCGGCCGTAAGCCTGTCGAAGCGGCTGCCATGGCCGCCCCCATATAACCTGCTTCCGCAATGGGTGTATCAAGGATTCTATCCCGGCCAAACTCTTGGACCAATCCTTTTGTGACACCTAAAACACCACCCCATGCTTCGTCATCCTGCAAATGATCGACCTCTGCACCGCCGGCTACATCTTCTCCCATAAGGATGACATTTTCATCTTTTCTCATTGCCATGGCCATTGCTTCATTTATTGCCTGTGACATACTGATTTTTCTACTCATCTCGATTCCTCCTTTTATGGTTTAATAGGATACATAAACATCGTTTAATAAATCGGATGCCTCCGGATACGGGCTATCTTCACTGAACTTGACTGCCTGTTTAATAGATTCCTCAACGGCATTCTCAAGAGAAATCAGTTCATTTTCCGCCAGCAGATTCTGATTCAGTAAGTAATTCCTAAAAAGGGCAATCGCATCTTTCTCTTTTTTATGCTCCTTTTTGTCTTGTTCTTTTTTATATTTCTGTGCATCTCCCTCGAAGTGTCCATAATTTCGATAAGTAACGCATTCGATTAATGATGGACCTTCTCCCCTGCGAGCTCTCTGAACGGCTTCTTCAGCAGCCTTATACACGGCCAATACATCTTTCCCATCCACCCGGACACCCGGGATATTGTAGCTTATCGCCCGGTCTGCTATCGTTTTACAGCTAGAAGCATAGTTGAAAGGTGTGGCTTCTCCATACCCATTATTTTCAGCGATGAAAATGACGGGTAGCTTCCAGATTGCCGCCAGATTTATCCCTTCATGGAATGTCCCATGATTGTTGGCACCATCACCAAAAAAACAAACACTAACGTGATCGGTCTTTTTATATTTGGCAGTTAAAGCTGCACCGCATGCGAGCGGAAAGCCTCCACCGACTATCCCGTTCGCACCCAACATCCCCTTATCCAAATCGGCAATGTGCATGGAACCGCCTTTTCCCTTGCAAAGCCCTGTCACTTTCCCATAGATTTCAGCCATCATCCCGTTAAGGTCGCATTCTTTGGCAATACAGTGGCCATGACCTCTGTGAGTGCTTGTAATGCTGTCCTTTTCGGATAGGTGAGCACATACTCCTACAGCTACCGCTTCTTCCCCAGCATACAAATGGACAAACCCTGGTAAAATCCCCTTAGCAAAAGATTCATGAACTTGGTCTTCGAATTTTCTGATCTCCAGCATTTTTTTGTACATCCAATGAGCCTTGTCCTGTGATAACTTGATTTCATTCGATTGAACCGTTTCCATTTTTCAGCCCCCAATCATTAATAATGAGTCAATCTTATATATTGCAAATACCGTGCCAAAATGGGGGGCGGTAAAATTAGGACTTTATCTATTTTCAGCAGAAACAAAACGAGACAAAATGAGATGGTTGTCTCGTTTTGTCTCGTTTTTTAGTAATATACTATCCAATTTTGAAGTGAAAAGATATTTGAATGCGGAAGCAGCTGTTTAAGTAATAAGCTCTTTATGCACCATTTTTTTAGGTGTCAGTACTTACCAATATGAATTTTTGTTAAATTATTTGGGGGGAGTGCCTAGGTAGTAATCACTCATGCTTATCGTAATTTTTTTAATGCACCGCTCCATGCAATCGTTTGATCTAACATTGCATTGACATTACCAAGGTGTAAATCAGCTGGTTTAAATGTCTTGAAGTTTTCAAAGTCTGTAAATAATGATAATGTTGGATTTACCCGAACGTCCGCAACTAGTAATTCCCCTAAGATGCCACGCAAATGTTCGGCTGCACGAGCTCCGCCAGTTGAACCATAGCTCACGATGCCCGCAGCTTTGTTGTTCCATTCATCACGTGCGGAATCAAGTGCGTTTTTTAATGCCCCTGTAATACTGTGATTATATTCTTGTACGATAAACACAAAACCATCTAAGCTAGAAAGTTTTTCTGGCCAAGCTGATAATCCTGGTTCTTCACCAGTACCTTCTCCAACAAATGGCAATTTAAAATCTGCGATATCGACGATTTCATAATTTGCATCTTCTCGTTTATCAGCTATTTCTTTTACCCAATTTCCTACTTGTGGACTTACGCGTCCTTTACGTGTGCTTCCTAAGATAATTCCAATTTTTAATTTTTTCAATGCTTTCTCCTCCTTGTTAATGCTCGGCAAATAATTTGCTTAAACATAAAAACCTTATAATTTAATGGATTTACAAATTTTCAATCTCTTCCACTAACGTGTAGTACCCACCTTCTGTATCTTCAATGAGATGGTTTATTTTGCTAAGATGTTCTCTAAATTCACTTTTTTTCAACCAATCTTTATGAAAATCAATACTCTCAAAGGTAGTTACCATAATTGCCTTATTATTATCAACAGAACGATGCCAACGGCTACTAATCCAACCAGGAACTCCTTGAGATCCCTTCTTGAAATTGAGTAGTTCTTCAGCTTGGATAGCAACCAATTCATCTAGTTTGCCTGGTTTAGCCGTAAATACATTAATCCATACTATTGTGTTACTTGATTTCATATTCATAATCTCCTGTCATTACCTTATTTTTTTCAATTCATGCATTACCTTTTTTAAAGGGAGTCAGTACTAACTGTCATTATTCTTCATGAAAAACTAGGGAGTTAAAGCCCTAGTAAATGTTTGCACACTCTCCATAATAAATGCCTCCAGGGACACGGTTGGATAGTTTTCATCAACATCCAGGTTGTTCATAAAGGCACCAAAATTCATCATCATGAACGACAACGCCTGAAGCTCTGGGTTTGTGTGAATAAGCTTTCCTTTTTCATACATTGTGTTAAAATAGTTTGTCAAAATTTCTAGTAACTGTCGAGGGTGCTTTTGTGTTTTTTCTCGAAACCCAGGTAAATTGCCTTCCTCCTTGATACTTATCATAATCATTTTCCGGTTACGATTCATGATTTCATGATAAGTTCGACTAATCAATTGTAAGTCCGAATGTAAATCCCACACGATTTGCTCTTCATTAAAAAGTTTTGTCATCTCTTCGGCATAATGATATCGGTCAAATGCCGTTTCCAGAAGATTTTGCTTGCTTCCAAACCGACGAAACAGTGTTTTTTCACTCAAACCTGCGGCACCAGCGATTTCCTGAGTAGAAACACCTTTGTACCCTTTCTCTGCTATTAAATCGATTGCCGCCAACAGCAGCTTATCATCTGTACTTAGCTTATTAACGCTACTCATGCTCTCACTTCCTCTAAATGGACTGTCAGTACTTACTGACCATTTATTTTATTCTATTCATCTGTTTTAAAATTGTCAAGAAAATTCCAGCAGTACAAAATCTATTTTCAGATGGAAGTCAGATCCGAATGATTGAACGGGAAAAGGTGCAACCATTTATCGCTTTGTCAGTTAGCGATTTTCTAGCTTTTATACGAAAGTTGACTACATAAGAGCTGCCTTTCATGTCATAGATGGCAAGTTATAACGGGAGACCGATTGGCCTATCCTACGACAATCCAGACCAGTATACAGAAATGGAGAAGTTGTTCGTTTCTAAGTTTATTCAAGAGAAATTTAAAAAGACGGAGCTTTTTGCTCCGCCTCAGTTTGTAGACAAAAGGGTTCTATCTAAAAATTAAAACAAAGTTGATTGGAACGGAAGGTACGAGACTCCTGCGGGAAAAGCGAGTCCAGGGGAGACCCCACAGGCGCAATGGCGCCGAGGAGGCTCCCGGACCGCCCGCGGAAAGCGAGTGCCTGGAGTGGAAATCAACGTTTAGATTACACAAAGCCCTAAAAAAACTGTAGACAAACTCGATATTCATCGAGTTTGTCTACAGTTTGAGATGAAGCTTTTTGCTCCGCCTGAATCCTAGAATATTTTTTTCTCATTCAACTCGAGAGCTAATTCTTTAAAGAACTGCAGCGATTCTGGATTTCCCATGGAGTCTGCATTCACTACTTTATCAAACTCGAAACCTAATAACACTTTACGTATCGGGACTTCCATTTTCTTTCCGTTCAACGTTTTAGGAATTTGTTCAACGACATGGATTTGGTCAGGGATAAAACGAGGGGATACATGCCCTCTGATTTGTTCCTTGATTTTTGCCGTCAATGCTGCATCCAGGATTTTACCGGGCTTAAGGACAACGAACAGCAGCAGTGAGGAACCGCGGCCAAGCACTTCCCTATCGATGACAAGGCTTTCCATCACCTCGTCTATCGCTTCGACGACCCGGTATATATCGCTAGTTCCCATCCGTACACCAGAACGGTTGATGGTCGAGTCGGAACGTCCATAAATGATACAGCTGCCCTTGTCGTCGATCTTTATCCAATCACCATGTTTCCATATGCCAGGATACGTATCGAAATAACTCTCGTAGTATCTTGTCCCGTCTTGATCATTCCAGAAGTATAGCGGCATGGACGGCATCGGTTTGGTAATGACTAATTCACCGACTTCATTAATCAATGTTTGACCATGCTCATCAAAGGCTTCCGCGCAAACACCCAATGCCCTTCCTTGTATCTCTCCGATTCTCACGGGCAATGTTGGAACACCACCTACAAATCCGGCACAAACATCGGTTCCGCCACTGGATGAACTGAGCCAGATATCTTTCTTGACATTCTCATACACCCATTTATAACCGTCGCCAGACAATGGAGCTCCAGTGGAAAAAAGAGCCTTCAATTTCGATAAATCATATTTTTCCATTGGCTTGTTTCCTAACTTCATGGAATTCGTAAGGAATGGTGCACTTGTTCCAAAAAAAGTCATGCCTGTATCTTCCGCCAATTCCCAAAGGGCATCCATATTCGGAAAAGAAGGACTGCCGTCATAAAGGACAATGGTCCCTTCATTAAGCAAACCACCCATAAGGAGATTCCACATCATCCAGCCTGTCGTCGTAAACCAGAATACAGTATCCTCGGAAGTTATGCCTTGATGGATTTTTGTTGATTTAAAATGCTCCAATAATATACCGCCATGACCTTGTACAATTGGTTTTGGCATCCCGGTTGTACCTGATGAATAGAGAATCCAAAGCGGATGATCGAACGGAACGCTTTCAAAAGATAATTCTGCCTTTTCTTTTAATAGGTCATCCCAAGGAATCGTATCTGCCAGATTCACTTCCAAAATCTTTTTTTCTATGTAAGGAACCAACACGGTATGCTTGACAGTGACCAATTCCTGTTTAAGCTGTGAGACGACTGGTGTTTTATCATATACATTTCCATTGTATTGATACCCATCCACCGCCAGTAATACAACCGGTTCAATCTGTTTGAAACGATCTATGACGCTTCTTGCTCCAAAGTCAGGTGAACAGCTGGACCAGATGGCACCTATGCTTACTGTTGCCAAGAAAGCTATGACCGCTTCAGGTATGTTTGGCATATAGGCAACAACACGATCACCTGATTTCACACCAAGTTCCCTTAATGAATGGGCGACAGAAGCTACTTTTTCTTTCAGCTCTTGCCAGCTAACCTCTTGTTGCTTGATATGTTCGGAACGAAAAAAAATCGCCGTTTTCTCTTCTTGATTATTCAATAATGCATTTTCAGCATAATTAAGCCTTGCCCCCTCGAACCATTTCGCACCTGGCATAGATTGCTCCGCTAAAACCCTGTCATATTTCCTGGCTGCTTTTACATCACAATAATCCCAAATTGAAGCCCAAAATTCCTCCAGTTCATCTACCGACCATTTCCATAATTCATGATAATCATGAAATGTTAAACCTTTCTTTTCTTTTAACCATTTTACATATTGAGTCAATACCGTTTGCTTGATTTGTTCCTTTGTCGGTTCCCAAATGATTTGTCCATCTGTAAGCGGTTTCATTCAATCATCTCCCTTAGGTATCAAATGCGTCATTGAATCATTTCATAATAATTGGTAGTTTACTTGAATTGTAATCTATGAGTTCAAAAACTGTCAATTTACACTAAACTCAAATAGGCTCGTATCTATGTATGGGCAGGTTAATAGAGAAACATGTCCCTTTCCCTTGTACACTTGACACATGTACCGTTCCATCCATGCTTTTGATAACGCTATATGAAACCATCATGCCTAATCCAGTTCCTTTATTTTTTGTCGTGAAGTAAGGCTCACCTAAACGGTATATTTGTTCCTGTGACATTCCAATTCCCTGATCTTGGATCTTAATTTGGATGGTGGAGGCAGCACGAATTAAATGTACGTATATTTCGCCATCATGGTCCATCGATTCTATCCCATTCTTTAAGATATTGAACAGGCACTGCTGGAATTTCTTCCTTTCCCCCTTGATATAATAAGCTCCATCTTCGAATAGGGACAACTTCAATTCTATTCCATTACTGGTAGCCAAGGGTTTTATGCTGTTCACGACATGCTGAATTTCCTCGGATACACTTAATCGTTCTGTGTTATCAGGGCTTATGGCAGCAAACGTCAAATAATCATTAATGACATCCGTGGCCCGATCTAATTCCTCCAGTGCAATATTTGCATATTTGACCTTTGTATGGGAAGACACGTCTTCGCTTAACATTTGAATATATCCCCTTGTAACCGTAAGGGGATTTCTGACTTCATGAGATATGCTAGCAGCCAGATGACTAACGATCTGCAATTTTTCCGCTTTCACTAATTTTTCGAGAACCTGAAAATTAGTGAGGATGACTTCCCATAGTAAGATTACAACAACGATTCCTATGACTTGGATCGTGAAGTATTGCTTCCATAGGCTTATACCAATAGTAAGTTCAAATACTTCTGTTGAAATAAACTGTGTGAGAATGTGAACAATAAAGATTAATAATATACCGATTAAGATTTTTTTACTGACAGACATTTTTAGATAGTATTTAGATATAAAAAACAGGGAAACACCAATTAGTGGAAAAGTGATGCATGATATATAAAATCCATTTTCCCCCCCTGTTAAATAGCGAATAAGAAGAGTGATGACTATTAATAGGAACCCTAACCGGTAGCCTCCATATAAACCGCCTAAAAGAAAAGGGATCCATCGAAGATCCCAAACAAAATCCTCTTCTATGATCACTGGAAACAGCATACATAGAACAAGTGAAAGAATAGGGAAAATGGATAAGAACGATCCTTTTAATGCATCTAAACGATATACGTACTTCACAAGATAACTCATTTGCAATAAAAAGATCGGAAAAAGGATAATTAAAAAGTTAATCAGTAAATCTTTTGTCATCAGATTCATTTTTACACCGAACTTTCGATATTTTTCGAAGATTTAGACAGGTATATAAATCATAACAAGATAGAGAATGATAAGCTAGTAAAATTATGATGTGGGAATTAAAAGGTTTCTATTCCGCCATCCAGGTAAGAAATTGGGTTAATGTTATAAAAAAATACCCGTTCGTAAAAGTGTCTTTTTACGAACGGGTATTTTCTTTCCATATAGGTAATTCCTTCCGAACTTTACGTTAATCATACTCACCTGTTAAACAATGACACTCCGATACTTCTGACATAGAAGCTGATGCCTTTTCCAAAACTTCCAGTTTTTCCGAGAGAACAATTTTCTAGTATTGGATGGGGCGAAGTAAACCCTATTGAGAAATATTGATTGATCGGTAAAAATGATCAGTCCATAAAAATTTTTCTTAACCCGTAGATTATTGAATATCGCAAATTTCCTTCCATAAAATCGCCATGTATAGAAACGCCTTTTTAGATATAGAAATAAGATGTTACAGTTTATTCACTTTCATGGTTCTTAAATGTTTTCCCATCATGGTAGTAAAGTTCAGAGCCTAAATTAATATTTCTTTCTTCTTTCAATTGACGTATAAGCTCTTCACTTTTTGTTTTATTCATTTCTTTATACCAGGTTCCTTGTGGATATAGAACAGCGATCGGACCATGCTTGCATTGGCCGTTACATAATGTTTTTGTTGTGTGAATCTCCTTTTGCAGATCTAAGCTTTTCAATTCTCCTCTAATGGTCTCTGTTACTTCTTCTGCTCCATTTTTCGTGCATGTTTTCCCATTGCAAATTAATAGATGTTTGCTAATCCCATCTAAGTTCATAAAAATTCCCCTTTGATTTTTCCTTTTTACTTGACCTCTATAACAAATGGATAGCTACCTACTTTGCCATCAAATTTAAATTCTCCCCACACTTTGTAGATTCCAGGCTTATCAAATTTTGTTTCAAATTGTGTCTTTTCTTTTGATGTAGGGTGCACATGAACAAATTTCTCACCCTTATCATCCAAAATAACAACATGTCCTAAAGCCCCCAGATAGGGCTCTGGAGTAATCCCTTTCGTATCAAAGCTTAACGTTACATCTTTGTTTATTCCTGGCTCTGTAGTTGTTAATTCAACTGTCTTTTCATTGATTGTTTTTGTTAAGTTTGTATCAACCTTTAGTGAGTTTTCCTCATGTTCACCATGACCTTTACCTACCTGCAGTTCTATCGGACTTATCTGATAGGCAAGGTTTTTTGGTTTAATATCGATAAACACTTTATAAGAGTTTTCAGGTAGGGCGAATTTCTGAGTATACATGCCATTTCCTTTTTTCACAGGATGTAGATGGTAATAATCTTCTAAGTCGGCACTTACAATAATTACATGCATAATCTTTTCATGTGATATTTCTAATTTAGGTGAATGTTGATCTTTATCCTTAACATCAATGGTTATTAAGCCTTCTTCATACTTTACGTTTGTGACCAATTCACTTTTTGAATGAGCTACATGGTCTGAATGTCCTGAATCCTTACCATCACTTTTTTGGTTTGTATGATTACCATTATGTGCTTGCTCATTAATAGATTCTTTTTCCTCGTTACCATTTGTTTTTGCCGCATGGTTATCCGTGTGATCGTCATTACTGTTCAAGCTTGCATATACGGAATATCCGCCAATTACTAATCCAAGATACACAATGGCTGAAACCGCCCAGGTCAACATGTTTTTTCGTTTCATGAAAAAACCCTCTCTTTTAAATAGATAGTTTATCCTTTTAACTTAATCCTTTGTAATCTGAGTGCGTTTAAAACAACTGAAACTGAACTGAATGCCATGGCTACTCCTGCAAGCCACGGTGCCAGAAATCCTAGTGCTGCAATTGGAACTCCTATAGCATTATAAGCAAAGGCCCAAAATAAATTTTGCTTGATATTTCGAATCGTCATTTTACTCATAAAGATGGCATCGGCAATACTATTTAAGTCTCCTCTGATTAAGGTAATATCAGCAGCCTCCATTGCTACATCCGTACCTGTACCGATTGCCATGCCAATATCAGCAGTAGCTAACGCTGGGGCATCGTTAATTCCATCACCGACCATTGCCACTATCTTTCCATCTTTTTGAAGCTTTTTAACTTCCTCTGCCTTTCCTTCAGGCAGGACTTCTGCTATAACATGGTCAATTCCGACTTCATTTGCAATTGCTTGAGCTGTCTGCTTGTTATCTCCCGTAATCATAACAATCTCAAGACCCATATTTTTTAACCTTTCAATCGCTTTTTGAGAAGTATCTTTAATTGTATCTGCAACAGCAATCACACCGGCAAATTGATGATCAATTGAAACTAGCATTGCGGTCTTACCTTGCTTTTCTAAGTTTTCCATCTTAGGTAATATGTTCCCAACATCAATGTTATTTTTCTCCATAAGCCGGCGCGTTCCGATAAGCAAGGATTTGGTTTCAACTATAGATTCGATTCCAAAACCAGGAATGGCTTCGAAGTGTTCTGAGCTGCCTAGTTCAATACCTTTTTCTTTAATCCCCTCAACAATTGCCTCAGCTAACGGATGTTCAGAACTTCTCTCTGCAGCACCGACTAACTTTAAAAATCCCTTTTCTTCAAACCCATTTGAGAGAATAACATCTGTAAGTGTTGGTTTTCCATTTGTTACAGTTCCCGTTTTATCAAGGATCACTGTATCCAATCGATGAGTGGTTTCAAGATGCTCACCGCCTTTAAACAAAATCCCATATTCAGCTGCTCGGCCTGACCCTGCCATAATTGACGTTGGGGTAGCTAGGCCTAGAGCACATGGACAGGCGATAACTAATACGGCAATTAACTTTTCAAGAGCTACTGCAAACTCTCCCGGACTTACAAAAAAGTACCACACAAGAAATGTAATAATCGCTATACCCACTACAATAGGGACAAATATTCCTGAGATGACATCGGCTAAGCGTTGAATAGGCGCTTTTGATCCTTGTGCTTCTTCGACTACTTTGATGATTTGAGCTAAGGCAGTTTCTTTTCCTACCTTTGTTGCCTTAACCTTCAGAAACCCGTTTTTGTTAATTGTTGAGCCAATTACTAAATCTCCTACTGTTTTATCAACAGGAATACTTTCACCTGTAATCATTGACTCATCTAAGGCAGATCTCCCTTCAAATATTTCTCCGTCTACGGGTACTTTTTCACCTGGTTTAACATAAACGATATCTCCAGCCATTACATCTTCGATAGGTAAATTCATTTCTTGACCATCTCTTAAAACTGTGGCTGTTTTGGCTTGCAAACCCATAAGTTTTTTAATGGCTTCTGATGAACGCCCTTTTGCTTTTGCTTCAAATAACTTACCTAATATAATGAGAGTAATTAACACTGCACTTGTTTCAAAATATAACTCCACCATATGTTCATCGGAGCCTATTGATAAAATACTCAAGTAAATACTGTAAAAATAAGCTGCAGAGGTGCCAAGTGCAACTAAAACATCCATGTTTGCACTTTTATTCCTTAATGCCTTATAGGCACCTACATAAAATTGACCTCCAACTAAAAATTGAACAGGAGTCGCAAGTGCGAGTTGGACCCATGGATTCATGAACATCTCTGGTAGCCAAATAAAAGATGTAAATTCAAAATGACTGACCATCGCCCAAAGTAAAGGGATGGACAAAATAGAAGAGAATATGAATTTTCCTGTTTGTTTCTCAATTTCCTTCTGTCTATGATCAACCTTTTCGCCTGTAGTTTCTTGCTTTTGTTCTAAACGATAACCCAATTTCTTAATGGCACCCTTCATATCTGGGACCGAGACTTCATCAGGATTATATTCTACAAGGGCTGATTCTAATGCGAAGTTTACAGTTGCATTTTGTACCCCATCTAACTTGTTTAAACGTTTTTCAATCCTGTTAGCACATGCTGCGCATGTCATACCAGATATATCAAATTCAGCTTTTTCACTAACCACTTTATACCCTAAGGATTCGACTTTATCTTTAAGTTGATTAACATTTGATTTGGATGGATCAAATGTTACTTTTGATTTTTCTAAAGCAAAATTTACGCTTGCATCCTCTACTCCATCTATTTTTTTGAGACCTTTTTCTATTCTCACTGCACAGGCAGCACACGTCATGCCAGCTATTTGAAGTGTTGTTTCTTTTTTATCGCTCATAACCTTACACTCCTATCACCACATACTACAGTGGGGTATATTTTCCAGGGAAGAAAACGTGCCGGGACGAGTCAGCACGTTTTTTCAATTCCTTAGTGACGAATTTGATCTTTAGGTCATTTACTCAGCTCTACATCATAACCTTGGTCCTCTATAATGTCAGTAATCCCCTTTAAAGAAACTACTTTCGAATCAAATGATACATCTACTTTTCCTTCATTTAAGTGAACCTTTACAAACTGAACGCCCTTCATTTTTCCTACGTTCCCCTCAATTGAATTAATACAATGCCCGCATGACATTCCTTTCACTGATAATTTTACATTCTCCATTTTTTTGTCCTCCTTAATTTATGTTAGATGATCTATTTTATAAACAAAAACCATACCCTGGTATAGTATATGAATTTCAGAAAGAAATCGTGCTTTAATCAACACGTTCTTTATTCATGTTATTGTACATCATACCCTTGGTCGTCAATTGTTTCCTTAATAGAATCAAGGGTTACGTCATTGGGATTAAACTCCACTTCAACAGTTCCTGAATCCAAGTTTACTTTCACAGAGTTAACTCCAGATAATTTCCCTACACTGCCTTCAATCGCTTTAATGCAATGTCCACAAGACATACCCTTTACATTTAAAGTGTTTTTTTCCATACTAACTCAATCCCCTTCTATTTTTTCATTAATTTTTGAAATGTAACCAGTACCTCATCTAAAACCTCTGTATCTCCCGCTTGAATTCTTTCAAGAACACAGCTTTTCAAATGACCCTCCAATAAAATACGGGCAACACTATTTAAAGCTGATTGGGTCGCAGCTATTTGTGTAATTACATCGTCACAGTACGTATCTTTTTCAATTAACCCTTTTATTCCTCGGATTTGTCCTTCCACTCGATTTAATCTTGTTACTAAATTATTTTTCACATTATCTGAATGATGACTTTTCCTTTCACTTTCTGATGAGCAACATGAATCGATTTCAGCAATATTATCTGAATTCATTGACAAATCTCCTCAACTCCTTTAACGAAATAATACTATACCCCCCTATAGTATGTAAAGCCCTTTTTATTTATACTTAAAAAATAGTTAGTGGACATAGTTTTTTTTATAACTCTTGGATGATTTCCTATGCAAAAGCAAAAGTAGATCCATTAATTTGGCATTTTGGAGCAGAAGCTTCCTTAATAAAAAAGGAAAGCCATACAAAAATGTGCAGGAGTGTCCATCATCATCATAGGGCTTCTCGATATAAACCTATTTGTAGATGAATGAAAAAAAGCCAGTCCTTTGAAAAAAGAACTGGCCTTAGATGTCATAAGAGTTAAAAGTCACCCAATCAATTATATGATTTTGCACCTAAATATCTTTTTGACCAATAGCTATTATTCATCGAAGTAATACTTACACCTTTGGAGGAGGAACTATGAATGAATTGGTTCCCTCCGATATAAATGCCCGCATGAGAAGCGCCAGGTTTATAGGTTTCAAAAAACACAAGATCACCAACTTTTGGCGAAGAAACCTTTTTCCCCTTCTTATATATTTCTGCAACAGTTCTAGGCAAAGTCACATCGGTACTTTTACCGAAAACATATTTTAAAAATCCGCTGCAATCAAAACCTTTAGGCGTACTCCCTCCCCATACATAGCGCACACCCAAATATTTTTTAGCGTTATTTACCAGGTTTGTAGATGAATTGCCGTTTGCCGTTTGCGCAGTTCGTTTCGTAATCCCCAAAGCCTTAAATGTATTCGGACCTGCAATACCGTCAGCTTTCAAGCCTTTGCTTTTTTGAAATTTAACTACTGAACTTTTAGTGATTGTCCCAAAATATGTCGTGGTGTTTTTATTAGTGAAGTACCCTTTGTCCTTTAAAACCCCTTGTAATTTTTTTACTTCGGTATGAGTCATTCCACTTTTTAACGTACGATCTCCTAATGCAGCATTACTAACCAACGGATTTGATAGTAACAATCCCGTCACTACAGCTGAAGCTATTATTTTTTTCATTTGCTATTTCCCCCGAATAAATTCTCTTTTTTATAATTCTATCATCCTTAAGTGACACACATATTTTCCTAAATTTACATTATCATTACAAAATTATGCAGAATATGTGCATAAATGACAAAATACTCATAATCAGAAACATCCTCCATAAATTGATATATCTATAGTTCATCTTAAAATTAAATTCAATTTTATGTAATCTTCTTAATTTCTACATATTTTGTTGTTGTGGTTTTTTTTAGTACCTTAAAAATTTTCAAGGAATTGTTAAGTATCTAGATTACATTTCATTTAAACTACTAGTTTCTTTATTTTTCAGAGTATCATTGCTAGGAATAAATCCCCAACAAATTTATTGGCCGTTATATGTAAAATTATCCTATGGGTAAATGCATTATATGCTTTTTGGGGCATAAAAAAAGCTTACTTCTAATCACTTTTAGCTTTAACTAATGTTTGGCTGGCAGGGCACCTTCCCTTTGAATAGATTCATAGTATTTTTCCTGACTCTTTTTATTTTGCATTTGAATCTTTTTAACTTGTTCAGATGTTTGTTTGCCCCCAAGTTAAATACCTGGTTTTTCCAACCTTAACTTCATAAATGTTTTGTTCCAATTTCCCCCACACTCCAGAAGTCGTACCAAAAAAAGGCTACACCTAATAGGTACTAGCCCCCTCCTAAAAACTGTACTTGAAACGAAAACACAATATAATACTGGAAAAAACACTGAAACGACGAAGTCATTTCAGTGCCATCAAAAAAATATCCGAATACGAACTTAATAAAGAGCTGACTTTGCGAGCATGGTGATTGTCGCATCATCCATCGGAGGATTATGAAGTCCTGCGCGTACATCCCTATAATAACGTTGCAGGGGATTATTTCGTTGTAAACTTTTGGCTCCGACGACTCTCATCGCTTTATCGACGATGGAAATCGATTTGTTGACGACTGATAACTTAACAGCACCCAATTGCTTCGATAATTCATCATGATCTTCAGGGTGCCGCACCCATTTTTCTGCGACAGAGTAGAGGAAATGGTGTGCTTCGCCCAATTCCAGTTCCATCTCCCCAATTGTCCGTTGAACATTCGGAAGGTCCCTGATTGGTCCTGGTAAGCTATTGGGAGAATAGGTTTTCGCAAATTCGACTGCGTAATTTCTTGCAGCCACTGCGATTCCCAAGTAGCAAGCCGGTATATGTAATAGCCACGCTTCAGGTTTTCTTTTTTCACCAGGATTGCTTTTCATGACATAATACTTTTCAGGCAGGCTGACGTCATTTAACACCAAATCATGACTTCCCGTTCCCTGCATGGAAATCATATCCCAAGTTTCTTCTATACTTACCCCAATTACATCACGATGAACTAAAAAGGTGCCTAGCCGCTCATCCTCGGGAACCCATGCCGTTACTAGAAAAATATCAAGGACGGGAGAGAGTGTAGTAAAAGTCTTTCTGCCATTCAAATACCATTTTCGACCCTTTTTGATAGCGATCGTTTCAGGAAGGCCTCCGCGCGTCGGGCTGCCCGTTCCAGCTTCAGATGCTGCCGTGTTGATGAGAGCGCCTTTCGACACTTTATCAAACAATTCATTCATGACTCCTTTTTCCCATGGTCTCTTCTCCGTTAAGGATAGGACCGTTCCGACATGCCAGCCTATTCCTAAGGCTGTTGAGCCGCAATATTGAGCAATTTTTTCTTGGCATAGGAGAAAATCATATAAGGAACCGCCGTATCCTCCATCCTCTTTTGCTAACGTTAATTGGGGATATCCGAATTCTTTTAACTCCTGAATGTTTTCAAAAGGAAATCCCTTTGAATTATCAAGTGCTTCAGATCGGCCGGAAAAGGACTGGATCGCTTCCTCTAATTTTTGTATATATTCTTTTTGCTTCTGTGATTGAAAAAATGACATGAAGATCATCCCTCCTGTAGTAAACAAAATCCTGAACCATCCAGCAGCAGAAACAGAACTGCGAACTCCACTTTATCATATCACCATAGTGTAGTTTATGGTTTGAATCTGCCCATTAAGAGTCAATGTCTTCATTTTTATAATCTTTGTTCGCGTTCTTGTAAGCTTCCTTCGCCTGATCAATATCTTTGTTTTCGAGAAAGTAGGCTATCGCTGCTTGCCCGATTCCATATGTGACGGCGCCCGCCACCGCACCGGAAACGGCTAGACCAGCTCCTGGGATGAAACGGACTGCAGCCCTGACACCTTCCCTGACAAGGAGACCGATTCCAACATTGATCCCTAATGCTGCAATGAATTCACTTGCCGTTTTTATATTGATTTCTTTATCCGCGATAAACCCAATCACCACAATCATCAAACCTTGAATGCCGGTCAAAATGGGAAAATCGGCAAAAGGAATTGGTTCTGCACCGACTAAACCTGCGATTGCCGTAAACGTTCCCACTATCGTCCGCGCGAATTTCTTCTTAACGAATTGGCTCTGCATCGCTTTGGCGGTCTTCAGCTTCGCTTCACTGGGTAAGGCCTCGATCAAGTAATCAGAAAGCAAATCAATGTTCCAACGCATATCATATTCAATATTTCCGCTTTCATCAAAATCTATATACGAACAAATAGGAATGATGTTCAAAAGTGGTATTTCACTCTCTTTAAATCGTTTTGACATCAAAGCGATGGCTTCATCAATATTCTGTTTTTTCTTAGGGTTGGCATCAAAAGGTACTTGTTTATAATGTGGCGGATCTAATTCATCCACTTGGGTGACCACACAGATGACGGGTACATCATAATGGTGGTTCTCTTTAACGATCTTACGCAGCTTATTCAATTCTTGTAAATCTTCTTCAATCCGTGAATCCGTTTCTTTTGCTTTAATCAAGAAAAGAAACACATCAGGCTGTTCTTCGGTTACCGCTTTTATCAACTCACCCATGGGTGTTTCTTCTTCAAACTCTTCCGTAGGAGCTTCACTCTCACCCAGCCCGCGTGAGTCCAGCAAACGAATTTTGGGCACGGAATCATTCGGGTACCATAGCCATTTTCCCTTACCCGTTCCAGATTTAACGGAACTGACATATTGCCGTTCCTGACCAAACATCGCATTGATCAGTGACGATTTGCCGGAACCACGCCTTCCGACAAGAGCAATTCGCGGTTCCCTTGCATCTACTGTCATCGTTTTAAGCTTTAAGAGCTGGTCGAGCATTTTATTCTTTTTCACTTGTGAAATGGGCAGCTTATCTACCTGGCCTTTAATGAAACGAAATATGCTTCCCATTTCATCGTGTTTTTCCACCATCACTCATTCCCCCTTGTTATGAAGTGTTTTAAGGAACATTTACCCTCGAACGATTCAATTTAAGCCTGTAACTTCATTCTCCTTGCAAAATTAGGGGCTCCATTTCTTAAATTCATTTAACTCTTTTCTTTTAAGAACATTACGACACTTGCCATGTATTTTTGGATTTCCTGGACTTGAAAGGCGGCAGAATCCGCAATCTGTTTGTAATGATGCTGTCCTTCATCGGTGATTCGTAAATACCTTTTAGTTCGTTTTTCACTTTCCCACCTGCCGACAAGAAGGCCGTTCTCTTCCATTTCATGAGATAAATCGTATAAATAGCCGTTTGAAGCGATCCAACCGAACTGATTTTTAAGCAGATCGCCAATTTCCCCCATGTAAATGGGCTTCTTAGTGAAAGCGGCTTTTAAAGTTACATAACGGACAAGGTCCTTTACCGATATTATTTTCGAGAAATACGACCTGTATTCTTCAGGAAGCTCATTAAGGACAGGTGGGTTTTCACCAGAACCCCTTAAATCGAACATGAAGCGATCAATGACCTTCTTAACTTCGGAAAACCGTTCCAGGAAATTTTCTTGGTACCATATGTAAAGCTCTTTGCCTTTTTCAGTAATTTGATAATAATTTCTTCCCTTATTCGTATATAATGATAGATGGTTGGATTCGACTAGCGTATTGGATATTTTACATAAATAGTCATAGCTATGCACTTTTCCTGAGAACGTATTTTTTAGGTCCTGATGAATCGCCCTTGGATAATTCGCTTTTATTCTCAAAGAGTGAAGTAAGAAAATCGTTAAAAATTCCCGCTGGCTTAACCCAACCGTTTCAACCGTTGCAGACAGTTTCTCCCCTTTCTTCACTGTCAAAACCCCCTTTATGTACTGTTTATATAACATATTATTAATAATTTCTTCCTTCCCCTTATTATCCTGTGCTGCCACATAATAGTAAAGTTTTTAATGCCTAAATGCCTAGTACTAATTTTTCGAATTGAATCTATTGTGGGACTGGTGAATCCAGAATATTCTGTCGAGGTTTATCTTGAAATAGTTTAAAATAAAAGAAGAAACGGCCCATGATAAGGCCGTTTCTTCTTTTTGTTTACTGTTCCGTTAAAATGATCGGATCTTCTTTTGTTATGACGAGGGTATGTTCATATTGGGCGGAAAGCTTTCCATCTGCCGTTCTCGCCGTCCAGCCGTCTTGGTCCATTTTCATATGCCATGTTCCTGCATTCAACATTGGCTCGATCGTGATGACCATACCCTCTTTTAGACGGGCACCTTTACCTGGCTTACCATAATGCAGGACGGTTGGGTCCTCGTGCATGGTTTTACCGATTCCGTGTCCTGTAAAATCGCGAACAACAGAAAACTTTTCACCTTCTGCATATGACTGGATTGCATGCCCGATGTCCCCAAGACGATTTCCTGCCCTTGCAACTTCGATGCCTCTATATAAAGCATTCTTGGTTACATCCATTAAACGTTGAGCTTCATCGGAAACTTCACCGACTGCGTATGTCCAAGCTGAATCCGCCAAACCGCCGTTAAGGTTCACCACCATATCAATCGTAACGATGTCTCCCTCTTTCAGGGCTATCTTTTGCGGAAAGCCGTGACATATTACATCATTCACGGATGCACACGTTGCATATTTGTAGCCATTATAGCCCTTTTGTTCAGGTGTAGCACCATGCTCTGCCAAGTACTTATCGACAAATTCTTCGATTTCCCAAGTCGTGATGCCCGGTTTTATCATTTTTGCGATTTCTCTATGCGTCGCAGCAAGAAGTTTGCCCGCTTCATGCATCAAATTTATTTCTCGTTCACTTTTAATGGTTATCATGTAAAATCCTCTTTCGTTTTTAAACTTTTCTGATTGAGACTCCCTATTTATCATATGCCTTTTTTTATATAAAAAGCAACCAAAAACCCGGTAAAAATCACCGGGTTCATTAATTCATGACCTGTTCTGTATCTGTAATTCTGAGAAAAATAAGCTTTTGAATTACAAAATTGATAAAAATGGAAGCTAACTTTTACGTTTTCCTTTAAAAATTGCTCAATGATGATTTTTCCAGGGGGAATTACCTACAACATTATTATCACCATGTGATTTAATTGTCTCAAAAATTCTATATAGGCCCATGAGTATTAATTGGGTATAGATTCCCATTTAACGCAAATGAAACTCTTCCTGTTTCCTCTGATACTACCAATACAAGGGCATCACTTCGTTCAGATAAACCTAATGCAGAGCGGTGGCGTGTTCCAAGTTTTTTTCCCCCTGTTGATCTGTCTGAAAGCGGGAGGACATTTGCTGCGGAAACAATCTGATTTTGACTGACTAAAACGGCACCATCATGCAGTGGATTTCCAGGGAAAAAAATTGATTCCAATAAAGAATGGGTTAACTCCGCTCCTATTGAAATACCGGGTTGAATCAATGAATCAAGAGAATCTCCCCGTTGAATCACAATCAACCCGCCATGTCTCAAATTCGACAAATTTTGTACACAAATTGATAATTCTGGATATTTGTCTGTAAACGGTGACAAATAACAGTTTAAATAAAATGTTGCTGCTTTCATATCGATGTATATAAATTTATCCTTTATTTTCTCGAAATTTCCAAGAAGACAATAATTTTCATCACCCATTGCATCTAAGTTATCCTGTAATGCCGATATTACTTGGCGTAAATCCTCTTTTAACATTTGTTTCATTGGTGAAAAATCACAATGGCCATTATTCACAGGCATGCACCTCCCTTTTATTATTTCACTCTCTTTTTTTCAATATTGGCTTCTAAAAGACCACTCTTATTTTCCCTAGTTTTATTTATGCCTTGTTAAATTTATAATTATGAATGTACTTAAAGTTTGTCTTCACGATAATTAATTATTCATCTTTACTATCAATTCAGTAATGACTTTACATTTTTTTATGTCATATGGACAAGGTAAGAGAATAGATATATTAATGACCTGTTGAAAGATATCCTATAATAAGAGGTGGTATTAGGTGCCTAATGTAACAGTATTTGACCAAGGAACGTTTGAAGTTGAAATGGGAAAAAAATTAGTATTAGCATTGGAAGATAGCGGTATAAACATTCTCCACCGATGCGGCGGGAAGGCTAAATGTACAACTTGCAGAGTTGAAATATTGGCAGGAGATTTTTTGGAGGTCACACATAAAGAAAAAGAGATCTTTGAGGAAAAAGGAATGGAAGATCATTTGCGTTTATCTTGTCAAATTTACGTGAATGGAGACATAACCATTCGGCCGATCAAGACGGTAGAAAACTCTGGAATTCCTGCTGGGCCAAGGCCTGCTGACTGAATAGTTTCATAAGTGTCTCAGTTTAATCAAAAAACATCAAAACAATTGTTTTGATGTTTTTTAATCTTTAGCCAAAGGAATTATTTCTTTTCCATGACCGCAAAGTAATTCTCTTCATTATCAGCAAAATTGAAGACTCTTCCAGATGGCATATTTACAAGCTCCCCCACTTTGATATTCTTCTCTGAAAAGTCTTTATATAATTCATCAAGATTATCCGAGTAAAACATTAACGAAGGTGTATTAAGATTTAATTCAGGCTGCATTTTAGCAATGAATTCCTTATTATGCAGGATGATACTCGTTTCTGCTTCCTTTGTTGGGGCTATTTCAATCCATCTTAGCCCTTGGCCATTATCTTCTTCAGAAATTACGCTAAAACCGAATTTTTCCGTCCAAAATTTCAATGACTCGTCTTGGTTATTTACATATAACATAATTTGACCGACTTTATTAATCATTTGCTTCTCTCCCTTTCTGCTGGTTCCGTTATTATTTGAATCATTTATGTATAAGCATCATGTTGGTTGGAAATATATAACTGATTAAATCGTATTATAAATGAAAGATTTAATCAATATTTACCAAAATTGAATTTTCAGGGAAGTTTTTGGACCTGCACAATTGCTTAAGAAAAGCAGTTATCTCTTACGAATTTTGCTTAATTATTTCTTCTACATAATCCAAGAAATCTGTATGTGTCGAATTCCCATCCAGATATTGTGCGACCACAGTTAATGGTATGATAACTCTATCTCTCTTTTTGGAGTAAAGAACCGTCTCTGATTTAATGCCCCTATGCACCCCATCAAGTGTAGAAGAAAAATGATATACAGAATCATATTCATACCATTTATAATCTAGATTTATATGCCTTCTTATAACTTCAGTAATATAAGAACCTATCCTATTCACAAAATTATCAAAATGCTGCTTTAAAAGTTCACTGTCCATTTGAGTAGTACTTAATCTTTTCGTATAAGCATCTATATAGCGAATGCTTTCAATAGTGAAATCTAAATTTCTCTTTGTTAGGTTCTCTTGATCCCAAGTATCTTTTGATTAATTTCGCAATGCCTTTTAAATCATTTTTTATTAATTTTGTTCTATTTAAGGAACCGAACATATGACATTTCCCCTTTATTAATTATCTAAGTGTTAATTATAAGTCTACATCGGTAGATAAAAAAAGCTATGCAATCTTTATATACAGAAATTTGCAGGACTTTTAGATTTTTCACAGAACTTCTATACAGAGTATTTCTCAAAGGAGAGTGAAATGGTGGTTCTATCAAAAGAGGGTTTGTTAAATATATTGGAAGGCAACAGGAGCTTGACGTTGCGGGTGGTTGAAGCTTTCCCTGAAGAGGATTTGTTTCATTATACACCGGTCGGGAAGCTTCGCCCTTTCGCAGAGATGGTTAAAGAAATCATGAACATTGAGATTGGATATATGCGTGGAATTGCACTTGGTGTTTGGGAGTATCCAGATTCGTTTGCTGGAATTTCTACAAAAGAGGAACTAGTATCTGCATGCGAAGCAGTAAGGGATGATACTAGGAAACTGTGGGAGGAAATGACCGAGGAAAGACTTGGAGTGGTTGAAAAGGATCCTTTTTTCGGTCCCTCACAAAGCCACTTTGATAGACTTCAATATGCTTTGGAAAATGAGATCCATCATAGGGGACAGGGTTATATCTATCTTAGAGCGCTCGGAATTGAACCACCGGAATTTTTCGTCAGGTAATCATGCCATATGTATTAAACTTGGAGCCATGAATAAAAAAATAGGAGTGAGACAAATGTCAGTTGATGCATACCTTAATTTTAATGGGAATTGTCGAGAAGCAGTAGAGTTCTACGCAGAGGTTTTTGGGGAGGAACAACCAAATATCATGACCTTCGGGGAAACACCGCCTAATCCGGAATTTACCCTTCCAGAAGAAGCGAAAGATTTAGTCATGCATACAAGGCTAACTATTAATGGAAGCAATATCATGTTTTCAGATACTTTCCCTGGTATGCCTTTTGTAGAAGGAAACAATATCAGCCTGGCATATGTCGGTAATGATTTGGATGATATTAAATCGATCTTTAACAAACTAAGTGAAGGCGGCACGGTTGGTCTAGAGCTACAAGAAACATTCTGGAGTAAAATGTACGGTCAGTTAACCGATAAATTCGGAATCCAATGGCAATTTAACTTCGAGAGCTGAGAAAGAAACTGGGATATAGAAACTTTTCACTGGTGAAAAGTTTCTATATCCTTTTGTATTTCTTTCACCCATGAGGCAAAGATATTGTAACTAGCATAGGGAAATAATTTTTCGTTAACCCTTAGAGATGGGGCTCTATATAGGTCATTAAAATTAAGGGGTTAAATGATGGGTTAATAAAAATGAATACACAAAACGACCTATGAATTCACCCTAATCCTTACAAAATTTTCTTGGTTCATGATAAATGGTTTATAGTAGCAGGTTCATTCTAGATATTTAATCTAATTGAAAAATCGGCATTTTCCTGATACACCCAATAGCAGAAGGGTTATAGTTATCAAAAACTTGCTAAATATGTAAATCGAAAAGGAGAAATAATGAAAAACAAAATTCAAAAAATCACAACCAACTTGTGGTTCGATACACAAGCTGAAGAGTCGGCGAAGTTCTACACTTCCATCTTCAAAAATTCTAAGATAGGAAGGATTACTCGGTATGGAAATGAAGGAAATCAAATCCACGGGATGCCAGAGGGATCAGTAATGACCGTGGAATTTGAACTGGAAGGACAAGCATTCGTAGCATTAAATGGCGGTCCGCAATATAAATTTACCGAGGCAATATCATTTATCATCAATTGCGAGGATCAAGAAGATGTGGATTATTATTGGGAAAAACTCTCCAAAGGCGGAGACGAAAAGGCGCAAGTTTGCGGTTGGCTGAAAGATCGATTTGGTGTGTCATGGCAAATAGTCCCTGCTAATCTAACCGAGATGGTAAACGACTCCAATCCTGAAAAATCGGAAAGAGTTATGAAAGCGCTGCTCCAAATGAAGAAAATCGACATTAAAACTTTAAAGCAGGCGTATATAGGGTAGGTTCCAAGAAACAATTATCTTGTAAGTTGTGTTTATTCCAGAGAAGTGTACGATTTTGAAGTAACCTAAAGCTTAGTTACTCGGTACTGCAGGTGTGAAATTAGGTTTTGATATTTACATTTCCTTAAAGTTGTAAGTCCGCATTTTCCTGGCGATACCCCATCGCCATCAAGCTAAGCACGCAAGAGATAATATAAAAGTGTGTGCTATGGTAACACTAAAAATACGCATGACAAAAAAAACCATCGGTTTTTCAAAAAAATATTAGGCAGCTTTAAGTTTTTGTGACGTACAATCATACACCATACCTAAGATATCAAAGACCGTTTTATAACGATGACATTTCCGTCCGTTTTTCTCCAAAAGGTGAAACAGACGTAGAAAAATTTTTGATAATTCTTTGGCGTCCTTTTGTAATCCTTGATAAAACAATAAATAATAGTCTTTTATCATATAGATGGCTTTATATTCACTTAACTCCTTCTTTTTCTTATCTAAAAGTAACTGACGCATTCTAAACATCGTAGATGAACAGAGTAAAATGCTAATAAGTTGCCCATACAAGTGACACTCTAAGCGTTCCCTCTTAATCTCTTTGCACTTGTCAATTTGAAAGAAAGATTTCCATGTCTTAAATAGAATTTCAATCTGCCAACGTAACGAATACAGTTCATGAATATGTTCCGTTGGAACGTCTTCTAAAGAAAGATTTGTAATATATACGTTCATTCCACTTAATCGTTTGCTTCAGTCTTTATAGGTAATGCCCTTCTTCTTTTCTTTTTTTGCTTGTTCTTTCAATCTTTCTCTGTTTGTACCTCAGTTAATCGATGAATAATCACTCGGGCGGGTAGTTTTTGATACAGCCCAATGTATGCTTCTGAAATTTCAAGTGTTTGACCAGGTCGTAATTATTCATAAGCTCTTCCGTGTCTAACTGAATAAAGAGAGTACCTTTCTTCACAGTCCCATTCCGAAAAAACTCTGGTTCATCATTCTTACGATATATACGAGAATTCAACTTCAAACGTGTAAGTTGTGTAAGTCGAAATACCCTAAATCCCTTATGTATAAGTCTTCGGTTGAATGGTTAGTAGACTTGTGGAACCGAAGGTTTTATCATTTTCTCTCCCTTCTCCTACATAAATGTGGAGGAACTTCCCACTCAATAAGTCATATTCAAGTTGGATTTTAACACCTGCGGTATGGCTACTTCCGCCAGAACCTTGATAATGTGAAGCAAACTTATCTGGAAGTTGAAATGTTGTAGAATCTAGGATCCGATACGTTTAAAAGTCGTGGAGTATGGATGAAGTATTTCTTGTGTTGAATGAATTCTTTGCGTTAGAAGATTAGCTAAAACTTGTAGAAGAAACTGTACGGCTGAACCACTAAATCGTTGATTAAGCCCTTCAGGGCTCATGAGGACACCTGTAGATGCTTCGAGACGGCTACACAATTGTGTGAGTGGTGTACTCGCGACCTGTTGACTAAGCCATACACATAAAGCAATTAATTCTTGTGCTTGATATTAACTTGTACGTTGAACAAAACCAACTTCTTTAGCTAATTGTTGTAGAGAAGATGGAGATAAGTAGTTTTGAAGTTCTTGAGAAAAGAGATTCATTTCGTTTGAAACAGAAAAACTCATAGAAATCGCCATCCTTCCTGTATTTTTCCACAAAAAAAATAGCGTTTTTTTCGTTATGATGATACAAATTCACCTTAGCTTGATGGGCATGTGGAGATACCCCTATTAGAAAAGAAAGAATTTCTAAAGTATAATGGTATAGATGATAGAGATTGTTTTTAAGGGAGAAATATAAACGATGGACAATATATTTACACCAGCATATCAACGTGGCGATGAAATAATAGAAAGAAAAATCCGCTATGACTCCTTAGTTGTAGAACATAACTGTTTGCTGTTAAACGCAAACAATCAACATGTCGTCCTTTTTCATGAAATCACGGATTCCTTCACGATGAAAGCGGGTCCCACCAAATTAACCATTCCTATAGGCAGTTATACGATTGCTTATTATTGGAAAGACCGTCCTTATAATTTATACATTTGGAGAGATAACGAAGGGAATTATTTAGGATCCTATTTTAATATTGTAAGAAATACATATATGGAGGATACGTTGGTATCCTTTGAGGATTTGATCATTGATATCTTAGTGCCTCCGGGTGGGTCACATTTTATTTTAGACGAGGAAGAGTTACCTGTGCCATTAGAGCAATTTGAGGATGGTTATGTTAAACAAGCCCTGAACTCTTTACTTAATTCCAATGAGATTCTTCTTTCACAAATCATTTCAGAATCCGAGAAACTCTATAAACATAAAGACCTCCTTCCATGGTTAAACAACAAATGACACTGGTTTTGATTCTTTGAACTCCACAACAGCGAAACCATACCATGAACAAAAAGCCTACTTCATTCAGTAGGCCAGTCGTTCTCCCTCATTCACCATCAGCTTGAGCCGATATACTGTCGGCAAGCTCTCCAATGTTCTTAGATACCTTCGCACTGTATGTGTAGTCACCGTAGCAATATGGATATCGAAAATTACCTTTGTCCCCGCCGCAATCATAGAGCGTGGGGTTTTTTTCGACCTGCAGCATGGAGAATTTCTTCGCAAGCTCTTCATTATGCTTGCCCCCTTCATTCGCAACGAAATCAATATAACCAATTCCCATGTTATAGGCTTGAATGATCGTGGCAAAATCCACGCCCCTTTCATTGCCATATTCATTGATCCTCTTAAAATGTTTCACCCCATACTTAATGCTTTCCGTTGGATCTGTGATTGTATTTGGATCAAGACCCGCTGACTCAGATGCCTGCATTGGGTCACCGCCCCGTCCTCGGCTTTCCTGCTGCATCAAAGCAATCAATGTCGAAGTATGCTCCTCAAGTCCGTATTTAGCCAACTCGGCTCGTAGAAGTGAACTATACTTTTTTACGTTCGCAAAAGAATCAAGCGTATTTACTGATGTGGAAACATTTTCGGAATAGGGGGTTTTCATGATCTCCTTTATGAGCAAAAATGAAAAAATCAGGATAAAAATGACAAAAACATTCTTTGATTTCTTACGTTTCTTCTTCACATTCTCTCTCCGTTATCTCTAAGTTATATATTTATATATTTATATCTTAACAAATAGTAAGAGTAATAACTATTTAGAAAACCAATTAATAGTTCAATAAAATGAGATATTACTTAATGAAATTAGTAAGCAATCTTCAATTTCTGACCTTAGTGTCAAACCCTAATGCACCTAAGCTCACCCACGTATATTTATCCGGACAATGAGACACCCTATTGGTTGGAGGTGATATGTATGGATAAGAAGATTGATAAAGAAGAAATCCTTGATGATAAAAAGAAAAAATATAGAAACGAGTTTGGGGCAGATCCTGATGAACAGGAAATGAATGGTCTGTATGGTATGTTGGAAACTGAATATGAAGATAAGCTTCACGATAAAGAAAAGTGACGATTGGTTTCTTGAATATCTGTTAAGCGCCTTTATGGCGTTTTTTATTAGTTCATCTGTTATGAGCTTATTGATCCTATTCTAATGTTCGTATATAGTTTCATATGAACTGATTTTTAAATATGCAAAAAAACGAAAACCCAGAAAGTCTTCGTTTTTTCCGTGAATACGTTTGGTCATTAACTATAAAGGAAACCAATAAAAAGGGAGTGACCTAATACTGTCACTCCCTTTGCTCAATTAGTATTGTGAAGATTGTCCGCCATCAATCGGAATGACTACCCCATTGATGAACTCTGATTCCCCTGATAATAGGAAGGCTACTAAACGGCCGACTTCTTCAGGTTTACCGAAGCGTTTCTTAGGATTCACACTGACGAAATCCGCCATTGCTTCTTCCCAATTCTCTCCGCCTATTTGCCTGAATGAACCTTCTACCATCGCTGTTAAGATTACTCCTGGTGCAATGGCATTTATGCTGATTCCATATTGACCATATTCTATGGCAGCTGTTTTTGTTAAGCCTGCTACAGCATGTTTACTTGCAACGTACGCACTTTGGTTAAGCACAGCACGAATTCCACCTACAGAAGCCACGTTCACCACTGCCCCTGATCCTTGTTCTTTCATGATCGGCAGAATGTATTTCATCCCATAGAATACCCCATTGATATTGATGTCCGTTACTTTGTTGAAAACGTTGCTATCGTATTCTGCCATAGGCGCCTGTTTACCTTCGATACCCGCATTATTATAAAATCCATCGACTCTACCATATTTGCTGACTGTTTGGTCTACATAGTTCTTTACTGCTTCTTCATCCGATACATCTGCGGTGACCAGAAGCACGTCCGAATTTGGTGCAATTTCTAAGATTAATTTTTTTGTCACTTCCAAAGATGCTTCGTTTAAATCAACTAATGAAAGTTTAGCCCCTTCTTTAGCCATTTCCAATGCGGCAGCTTGTCCTAAACCTGATCCTGCCCCAGTAATGATTACAACTTTGCCATCGAATCGTTTGCTCATATGTCAAAACTCCCTTTTTAAGTTATCTCGAAAATCTATTTGATTATACCGATTACCCCTTAAAGCTTAAGAATCCATCATCAACAGGAATGACTTGTCCATTAATGGCATCCGCTTTTTCAGAGAACAAGAACGTTACAACTTCAGCAACTTTTTCTGGCTGAATCAATTTTTTCCTCATATGAAGTTGTGCCAAACTGTCCAGGAACTCTTGATCTTCACCAATGATCGGTGTTTCGATAAAACCTGGTGCCACACCGACAACACGAATCCCATATTGCGCTAGTTCAATTGCTCCAGATTTAGTCATGGCGATGACTGCAGCTTTAGCAGCATGGTAATTAAAGCTGCCAATTGAAACCATCGTCCCATATATTGAGGCTGTATTAACGATCGTTGCGCCTGAAACACCAAGCTCCACCATCTTCCTTGCTGCATAATACATGCCATAATAAACACCGTGTTGGTCAACATCAACTACTCTGTGGTAAGACTCTGGGTCCATCTCTAAAAATGGTTTTACTAGTCCAATTCCAGCGTTGTTGAAAATGCCATTGATGGTGCCATGATTGGCAATTGCAGCTTCGACCATCGCTTCCACTTCTTCCGCTTTAGCTACATCCACTTTCACAAAAGAAGACGTGCCCCCCTTTTGTTGAATAGATTCAGCCGTTTCTTTAGCGGCAACATCATTATAATCAGCCGCTACGACAATAGCTCCCTGTTCAGCTAATTTATATGCCGTTTCCTTTCCAATTCCGCTGCCTGCCCCTGTAATTATTATGACCTTTCCTTTTAAACTCATATATTCGTCCCCCTATAACAAAGTTTGTTGCTTATCAGATTAAAATGGCCCCGCCGTCGATTACAAGTTCTTGCCCCGTAATGTGGCTGGAAAGATCGGATACTAAGTACATCATTAGATTTGCAATTTCCTGCGGCTCAGCATACCGGCCATCCGGAGTCGTTGCTTCCAACTGTTTTCTAGCCGTTTCAGCTGCTGCGGAATCACCTTGGCCAAATCCGCTTTCAATCGACCGCATCATGGCCGTGTTGACGACACCTGGGCAGACGGCATTCACCCGTACACCATGCGGAGCAACTTCGACACCAGCTGTTTTCGTGATTCCAAGAACCGCATGTTTACTTGCGCCATACGCCACCATGTTTGGCGTTGCCAGTAAACCAGCTCCAGAAGCTGTATTCACGACTGCCCCGCTTTTTTGTTCAATCATATGGGGCAATACATGTTTCAAGCCCAAGAAAATGCCGCGTACATTTATTGACATTAACTGATCGAAAACCTCAGTAGGATAATCGACAAGCGGCATTATTTTGCCTTCCCACCCTGCATTATTCAGGAAAATATCTATTTTCCCATAAGAATCTATCGTTTTTTGAACATAAGTTTTTATATCGTCTTCCTTAGTAACATCGGCTTTAACGAATTTCGCTTCGCCGCCTTTTTCTTTGATTGCATTTACCGTTAACATGCCGGCTTCTTCGGAAAGGTCTACAACAACCACTTTGGCTCCATTTTCTGAAAGTGTAATAGACGCTGCCCGGCCGATACCCCCGCCGCCACCGGTAACAATTGCTACTTTTTCTGTAAAATCAAATGCTTGCATAATATTCTCCCTTTCTCCCTATGATCTTGGTGAAAATATTCTTTCTTGAATACGGTTACATCATAGCATTATTTTTGTCGATTGTCGACAATTTAGTTTTAGAGTCAAAGACTCTACATCACTCCACGATTCAAGGCTTCATGAATTTCACTTTTTGCTTTAATGAAATCGTCTTCGAGAATGGCCTCAATGGACATTTTTAAACTAAAATGGAAATTTTCCATTGTTTCAATACTCCATTGACTTTGGGCAAAAACCATGAGGATATGACTGGCCTCTTCAAAAAATCTTGATAAAGCCTTGTTTTTAGCGATTGAAAAAATATATCGAAATATCTGTGTTGCCCTTTTTTGATACTCGATTACATTACTTTTTTCACACGCATCGGTTGCACTTTCCAAATGCTTTCGTAATGATTGCTTATTTTCTTCGTGCCAATGCCCTTGGGAAAATTCAATCCCCATTTGGATCAGCCCAATCGTAACATCATTATACTCAACGATTTCCTTTTGTGAAAATGGCTTGACGATCGTTCCCCTCCTCGGTATTCTCTCAACAATACCGTCAACCTGTAATAGATAAAGGGCTTCGCGTACTGGTGCACGGCTCGTATTCAATTCTTTGGAAATGTCTTCTTCTACGATTTTCTCTCCAGCTTCTATTTCACCTTCAATGATTTTTTTTAAAATGTGTTTAGCGATTTGTTGTGGTAACGATTCTCCAAAATAAATGCCATCTGTCAAATTGGAAGTATTTCCAAACATCTTTCAGCACTCCTATACTTCTATAATTAATTTTAGTTCTTTTAGTATAACATAAGGATAGGAATTAACTTCCTTTATAAATAACATCCCTTAATGGTAACCAACCAAGAAAAACGTATTAACGATATGGAAAAAGCTTAAAAGACTTAATGACAGATCGCTTCTTCGAAAAAGTTATACATATCCTACTGATTTGGAGTTAAAAGAGCCCATTTTATAGAAAGGGCCCGATGTATACTTTTAATCCACTAGCCTAGGTTTCGTTGGATCGCAGTTTGGTTTTTCTGTGTTTGTCGATTCAGCGAGTTTCGTTAAATAATAACATTCCTCACGCCACATATGATCTGCCATTAATGGCGAAAGCGTTCCAAGAGCCTGCGCATTGAGGTCAAGCTCCTCCAATTCAAGCAGAAAGTGCTGAAAGAATTTAATTTCCAATTCAACATCCGCATTCATTTTTTCCAATGCTGGGAATGTTGACAGATTGGTTCGTAAAAATCCAGCCATTTCAACAGCTTTTAAATAAAAATCATTAAAATGTTTTTTATATTGGTCACTTTTCTCTTTTAATCTTTTTTCAACTTCGTCCATATTGGATGATATTGCACCTGCATGCCCTGATGCATCTAACAGCCAAATCAAATGATGATGAAGTTCATGAAAAACCGGCGGCATTTGATTGGAATTGAAGTATTTCAATAACCTTAAATATTCTTCTAATTCGTTCACCATATGATTAATGAATGAAGGTGAAAGATGTATTTTAATTTTACCTACCAGATGCTCTTTTATAAGGCATAGCTTAAACTCCCGAAATCTTAATGTCTCTTCTTCAGCCATGGCAGTAAGTTGCGAAATCTCTTCCGAATTGGCTTTACCAAGGAGAGTATCAAAAACTTGAATGAATTCTGAGGCAATCTCAATGTTTTCCACTTCAACCGGGGCTAAAGACTCAAAGATGAACCTGGAATGGTCTCCTAAGATTTGCAGCCAAAATCGATGCTCGAATCTTGCTGTTTTCTCCAATAACTCGTTCATTTGCTCTCCCCCATAATTAAAAGTATAAGAAACGCACTTATAATTTGTATTCCTAAACCTACAACCTTATTAATATAAATTAATGGGAGACGTAATGAAGCTTCAACTTGATCCATTACCCGCACGATTGTTCATGCACCAAGAAATTAATGTGTTCTTGGAGTCGATTTTTCCTTAACCTGATTATTACGCTTCAAAATCCCGTCTCAAAAACGGTCGTTTTAGTACTAATTTAAATCTCTGGCAGTTTATCTAAAAAACAAACTTATATTAATGTTGATTTAAATGTCCTGCCAGTGGTGAAATTTTCAAATCACGATCGGTAGGAGGAAGGTAGATTGCCTAAGGAAATAATGAGTTACATTGACTATCCAATGGTGAAAATTCCAGGGGGAGAAATAGAATTAAGGGACGATAGAATTAAAAGCAAATGGAAAGCTGAAATAAGACCGTTCCTTCTTACCCGTTATCCTGTTACTACGGATTTCTACTATACTATTACAAATAAATCACCTAATTCTTTTGATCGAGATCAAAAACCTGTTGTGAATATTTCTTGGAATGATGCAATTTCTTTTTGTAATCTACTTTCACAGAAAGCTGGACTGGGAGTGTGTTATTCTAAAAATGGTGAAAACATTGTTTGTGATTGGGAATCAAACGGTTTTCGACTTCCTTCAGAAGCAGAGTGGCATTATGCATGTAAAGCCGGGACTGCTGGTTATAGATACGGAGAGCTGAATGAGATTGCCTTGTATAACGAAAATTCAGGGAGCATGATCCATGAAGTAGGAACAAAGGAACCGAATCCATGGGGGCTGCATGATATGTTAGGGAATGTTTAGGAATGGTGCTGGGACTTATATGATGAACAAGTGTACGGCACCTACCGTATTTTTCGAGGAGGCAGCTGGGCTGAGGATGCCATGGGTTGTGGAGCTTCATGTAGTCGGCGCAGCCATCCGACATTTTGCATAGATTACTTAGGATTCCGTCTAGCCCGGTCTTTTTAACCTCAGCAAGCCAACTTCATTCAAGGCTTCACAGTTTTACTACGGATAACAGGGTCCTTAAACTAGAAGGAACTTTGTCATCTGAATCCCTGGAACGAGTCATGGACGAACATTACTGCCTCATTTTATCCTACGGAAACAGTCTCGGTTATAGAGTATACAGAGCAAGTAAAAAGTAATGCTCATGCTCTAGCTTCAAAAAGATACGTTTGTTCTTCAGTTTTTTTACACACTGATTAATTATGAACACAATGAAAGAAAACTAGAACAAGGACGTAAAACCAAGGGCCGCCCACCAGTTTAATAATTGGAAAAGGACTATCGTCTCAATTCCATTGATTTGTAATATAAGTGATAAAAGGTCAGTTGTATAATGCATGAAAATGGTGATGAACGGAATGATGAAGAGTGCATTTTGCCAGACCTTCTTAATTCTCTGCCCTACATATTCAATGCACATTAACAAAAGGAATACCGGAATGAATGGTAAGGCCAAGTACTCGACCTTTAACCAGAATATGATTTGTTCTAACGATGTACTGGAAAGTTCGAAAGCATAGGAAAAAGTATAGATGGCAGACAATAATGTCACGAGAATATAGGGTTGCTCCAGGTGCTTCCTTGATCTATAACTGTGCAAATAATAATTCCCGTGGCAATTCGAATCAACTCCATTTAACCAAAAAATACTTTTTCCATATATTATATAGCACTTTGTGACTAGGTGACTAGAGTTTATTCAGGGAATTCTAAATTTGAAATGTCAGGATTTTATAAAAACTACATATCATTTACTAACTCCCCAAACCGCCGAATCCAAAATAACATCCAGTTTTCCATCATGAAAAACCCTGCTCATCACTTTGAAAGTGAATGGCAGGGTTCCCGATTCAATTGTAAATAAATGAAATATTTTGATGCGGGTTATACCTTCTCTGTTACTGCTGTGAATCGCTTTAAGAATGAAAGTATTTTTTGGTAGACGGCAATTTCATTTTCTTTTTTTGAAAATCCATGTCCCTCATCTTCTAGAAGCATATAATCGACATCTCTTCCTTTATCCTTCAAAGCTTGAACGATTTGATCTGATTCCCCTTTGACGACACGGGGATCGTTTGCCCCTTGAATAACAAGCATTGGCTTTATCATCGATTCTAAATAGGTGATAGGCGAATACTCGATTAGTTTTTCTTTATCTTTTTCCGGATTTCCTACCCACTGATCCATGATTGGCTTCCATTCTTCTGGAACGGAATTGATAAATGAGAAGAGGTTGGATGGACCGAAAATATCGACAACCGCTTTAAAATAATCTGCATGTCGTCCGTGCAGCAAAAGTGCCATATACCCTCCGAAGCTTCCGCCCATCAATAAGATGTTACCTTTTTGTGCATGTCCTTGGTCTATTAGCCAATCAAGGCCGGCTACATTATCAAGTCGTGGCCCATTTCCCCAATCTCCCTCTACCATTTTCGTGAATTCCAAACCATAACCAGTAGAACCGCGGAAGTTTGGCGCAAAAATACTGTAACCGTGATTCAGGAAAAATTGAAATGAAGCTCTAAAGGACTTCCGTTCTGCCGCTTGAGGTCCTCCATGAGGCCAAAAAATGACTTCACCATTGTCATTTTCCTTTTTTGCCCTAAAAAATAACGACTCGATCTCCAGGCCATCAAAGGAAGTGTATGTAATGATGTCGGGTTCAACCAATGCATCAGAATCGACGCCAGGAACAGTATATTTAGTTAATGATACCCACTCATCACCTGTATTTTTATAGATATTATGAGGCTTTGTTGCGCCCATGCCAAATAAGTAAAGCGTGCCTGATGCAGTAACCTCAAGCTTATTAATGACGCTGCATGGCACGGGGATGTTTCTCCAATTTTCATTTTGCAGATTGAATTCATATAATTGATCCTCTACACCTTTTTGACTGGTTATATATAAAAGTTGATTCTCTTTACTATAATTAATGGCAGTAAAACTCTCATTCTCCAATTCTTTAACTTTACAGAATTTGTTTGTTTCAAGGTTGTATGAAGCCAAATAGGTAAAGTCCGAATCATAATCAGTCAATAAATATATCATCGAATCCGAAACAAAAACACCATCATTCACTGTGTGCTGTTTCTCAGTGGGCGGAGTGAGCAGGATATCTTCGTTCCCTTTTTTTACATAGAGAAGGGTATTTGTATTGGAAAAGTGTTTATAGAAAAGGAAGGTTTCTTCATCAGGGCTGAAGCCAAATAAATAGGTCGCTGCATCCTTCCCCTCGAGTACCAGCTTTTCCTGTCCTGATTCTAAATCTAATAGGCATTTAGAAAGGAAGCATTTCCTCTGGATGTCGTGTAATAGAGCTTTTTACTGTCATTCGATAATTTTGGCATGAAATTACGTGTATTTTCATGATTAACGATTTCCTTCATTGTCCCGCCATTCAAAGGAACCCCGTAAAACTGGGTATTTTCATTACCGTCTTGATCGAAACCAGCAATTATGAACCGGCTCTTTTTATCATATATCAGTGCTTGGCAGCTTTGATCAATGGATGTAAGCGGATAAGGAAAGGAGTTTGGCAAATCCATTCCCCATAAATTATACTTGCCGCTCAAATTGGTACTGAAAACCAGTTGTTTTTCATCTGGACTTACAGCAAAATCAGCAATGGAAAAAGTTCGTAAAAATTGCTCAACATCAGGTTTTGGAAAAGTGATCATTTTGGCAGCCCCTCACATTTATAATATAAAGAAAATCTGTAATTAATTATACCATATTTTTCCTTTATGGTATAAGTAAACTATCTATGGAAGTAGAGGATTCTAGTTTGCTATTCTAGTTAAAAATCTTATGTAACTATTTTTACTATGCCTCTAATTTGGAAAAACGATTGTTCCGATGTATGCTTACTCTAAAGCCGTCAGGGCATCGTTTTGTTATCCGATAGAATGATGTGAAAAGCATGTTAAAATATAAAAAAAGCTTAAGAGCCAAGTGCTCTTAAGCTTTTTAAGAATCAATCGATATATCTTCTTGCTCCGGCATACTCCTCTCCGTATCCCGATGTTTTTATTTCATCTATCCTTACATGTGTTGAGCTGTTGGGCGAATGGATCATTTTTCCGTCACCAATATACATTCCGACATGATGGACCTTTCCTTTCCCTTTATCATAGGCAAAAAATAGTAAATCACCTGGTTGAAGATTTTCTTGTTCCACCTTTTTTCCATGCTGAGCCTGAATGGAAGAGTCCCTTGGGATCGTTATTCCATTAGCATGGTACATTGTATAGGTAAATCCAGAACAGTCAAATCCAAAACCGGACATTCCAGCCCATAGGTAAGGAAGCCCTAAAAATCCTTTTCCTGATTCAACGATGTCCTTACCGCTTGGAGCTGGTATTTGATTTTCATTTTGATAGACTGACACGTCCTGCTTTTCTATCCATTTTGCTCCATTACTTGGTGTCATAACCTTCACTTTATCTTTTTTCACCTGCAATAGCGGGAGCCGGGTATCGAAGCTGACCTCAATGAACTTCGACCGAAGTTTCGAATCCGTATAAAGCCAAGTCTTTGGGGCATTTACAAGGGCAAATCCTCGTTTAAATTGCTTCTCAAAGGAATTTCCGTCTTTTAATTGTTCCTTTGGCATCCATCCTGGATAACCAATATCATTGCGGGGTGTCGGTTGAGTGGCAACAGCTACTTTCACCCATTCACCCCGTTCTTCTAGAATCGTCACTTTTGAACCATATAACGCTTGTGTTTCCAGGTTACCCACAAGCCACAGCTTGTCTTCATAATTCATGAAGCCGATCCAAGCATTCAAATCAACGGGATTCGATGCTGAAGGAGCATCGATTTCCCTTAATAATCCCGGCTCAGTCCAAAGAGTTGCCACGTTTACATCTACATAGGCAATTCTCTGCTTCTCTCTTGAACTAGCTTCATTGGGACTGAATCCTAAAATACCGAGAGCGAATAAAGATAGCACTAAAACGGTTAACCTTTTCAAAATAATCACCCTTTCGAAATTGTTTTTTATTGAGTAAAAGAGGATTTCCTCTTGACTCCCAGTCCAGGTTCATCGGCAATAAGAAGTTGATCTTTCATAAAGTGAATGCCTTCAAATGGCTCATTCTTAATCCATAATGGTGCATCTAAATCAATCTTCGTTATATTTGGATGGGCAGTTGCCAGATGAGCCGCGGCCGCTACACTAACGGTTGATTCCATCATACTCCCAATCATGCATTCCACCCCGGCTGCTTCTGCCATATCGGCGATTTGGAGTGCACGTCGAATTCCTCCTGTTTTCATTAATTTAATATTAAGGAAATCAACAGCATGTTCATTCAGGAGTCTCATGGCATCACGAGGGGAAAACAAACTTTCATCGGCCATAATCGGCACTTGGACAGATCTTTTTATTTCTTTCAATCCTTCGATATCATGGGCTTGCACGGGCTGTTCCACCAAATCAACGTTCAGCTTTCTTTCCTCGAGTTCATGAATGATGGAAATCGCTTGTTTTGTTGTCCACCCTTGATTTGCGTCAATCCTGATAATGACCTGGTCTCCAACTGCAGCACGAATGCAAGCAACCCGCTCCACGTCACTCTTCCAGTCTTTCCCCAGTTTTATCTTCATCGTGGAGAATCCGCCATCGATGAGGGACAATGCCGCTTTTGCCATTTCTTCGGGTTCATCAACGCTAATTGTCATATCATTTTTCAGGACATTCGATTTACCGCCAAGATATTGATATAAAGGGAGCTGCCATCGTTTGCTGACTGCGTCGTACAAGGCGATTTCAACAGCAGCTTTTGCACTTGTGTTACCTACACAGGATCGTTGGATCAGCTGGGACAATTCATTGATATTCTCGATGTCGCGGTCAATTAGATGTGGTGTGATTACTTCTTCAATGACCGTCATGATTCCTTTTGTAGAATCACCTGTGATGGCAACCGTAGGGGCTGCAGCCCCCAAACCTTCCGTTCCATCCTCCAACTTTACGGAAACCATGATGTTTTCAATTTCCATTACTGTGCGTAATGCCGTCTGGAATGGCTTGACAAGTGGCAAGGTTTCCACTGATACTTGTAAACTTTCAATCTTCATATTAACAACCCTTCCTTAAAAGCTTGAGAGTATATATGATGTAAGAATTCCAAAATAGGTGCCCAGAAGACTGCCAAGTACAGCCATTAATATCCCGACCGGTATTAGCGCCCGGTTGAATGCACCTGCCAATATAGGGGCTGATGCCACACCCCCTATATTGGCCAATGAGGCAACTCCCATTGTAAATAGATCCAGCTTAAAGATTTTGGCCAAAATGACCATGATCAATCCATGAAAGAATAGAATCATAAACCCGGATAAAATATACACAGGTGCTTGAAACAGCTGTGAAAAATCGGCGTGGGAAGCAATTAAACCAATGACTATATAAAGCATGACTTTGGAAATTTCCATGGAACCGGCAATACGTCCAACCTTCGTGACAGCCAGAATTAAACCTACGGTCGAAGCGATGATGATCGTCCAAGTGGTTCCATTCACAGCGGCACCCAGTACTGGCAGTCTCTCCCCAATTTTGGTTGCCCCTGCTGATACAATTAAAGCCAGCGCCAAGAAACCAATCAATTCCACGAAGCCAAATTCCGTCTTGGCGGTTTCCCCCGCTTCAAGTTCGGAAGTCATTTGATCAATGAAAGATGTATCCGCTTTCGTCCAAATATTGAATTTTCCAGCTAGGGGCACCAGCCAAAACAAGAACATGACCCAAATGGAATAATTGACTGTATCCATGATCAACGCATAGCCAAAAATATTTTCAGGTACATCGAGTATGCCTTGCAAGATCACCATATTGGCAGATCCCCCTGTCCAGCTTGCGCTCAAAGCCGAGAATGCCTTCCAAGTTCCTTCCGCATAAAAGCCATTCATTAAAACGTAAGTAAGAGTGAACCCTCCAATAATGCTGAATGAAGCCGCAAAAAAAGTTAAAAGCATCTTTGGTCCAAGTCTGATTATTTTCCGCATATCACATTGCAAAAGCATGAGCATCAACATGGCAGGTAGCAGGAGTCCTCTTATGGTGCTATATGCACTTTCGACTGACTCACTATCTGAAAAGAACCCAAATGTTTTCATCAGAGCAGCTCCAATATAAATGAGGACAATACCAGGAACATACTTAAAGAACTTTCCTCCTATCTTTTTTTCCACAACCGCAATCACGGCAGTAAATGCTAATAAAAAACAGACAAACATCACACCATCTTGGATCATATTCCATACCTCCTTATATTTAGGGGATTTCATGATAATAAAATACATTTTCCATTTTATTCAAACTCACCAATGAAGCCTTGCATAGCCCTACATAAAAAAATCCAGCTGTTAAAGAGCGCGTACACACTCTTTAACAGCTGGATTTCAATTGCGACTGACAAAAGAAGCAGCTATAACTTATAAAGTTGCTGATATTTGATGCTCGCATTTCTTAGAGCGACGGTGAGTGCTTTCTGAGATGAACCAAAGTACCGTTGCTTAATTTCTTTCTCCAATTCATCGGGCCTAAGAATGGATTTACCAACTAACATGGATTGAATGAAGCGTGATGTAATCGATATTGTAGTCGAGCATTCCGCATCCACTATTTCATGCGTATCACTATCAATGACGAACCCAATAAAAAAGCAGTTGAATTGCTGTGTAATTGGATTATTGGACGCCGCCTTCGATTCGCCAACTATATATACCGTATTCTGTTGAAACATACTCATTGTGCCTCCTGCCATTACAGACATCATAACAGGTATAAATAGGGTGACTATCTATATTATTACAATATGAAATGGTTACATATATTCTAATATAGCAACATGCATTTGACAATATATTTTGTATATTAAGTCAATTGCCGATTCCTGCGCAAGAGAATGGATAAGTTCTATAACTAATACGCCCATCAAACGAAAGTTTATGCAAAACTAGAATGGTATGACTCCTTCTTTTATTTTTTATCAGAAGATAAAAGAGGAAAAACACTATTGTATTAATAGTGTCTCTGACTGTATACAAATTAAGAGAAAATCCAGCAGTTTTTTATTTGAGGGTTTGTAAAATCTGAACGTTGATTTCCATTCCAGGCACTCGCTTTCAGCGGGCGCCCTTTGCGCCTGTGGGGTCTCCCTTGGACACGCTTTTCCCGTAGGAGTCTCGTACCTTCCGTTCCAATCAACTGGAATGTTCAGAAAAAAACTGTATGAAAAATGGTTTTTCTTCGTCCCTTATTGTATTAATCGTGCCTTTTACAATAGATTATTTCAGCCCTTCGTATGGCTCATATTTCGAATACATATCCTTTCGGCGATTACGATCCTTGAAAGTGGTTGCTGCACCACTTTTTCGATTCTCATAAAGTTCGTCCATATCGACAGTACCGGTAATGATTGTTTGTTCATTCATTACCGCCTCGGCTACTATTCCATTTGCTGGCCAAGCGCTGTCACATGGGCTAAGGATACTGGCACGGCCATATCCGTCCGGCAGGGGTGACCCTGGTTCACCAACAGTGGGGCAATGAACAAAATACACCTGATTCTCGATTGCACGTGCATGTGCGCAATGGCGAACTCGCCAAAAACCAGCCTCTGTAAATGTGTATGAAGGGCAAAAAATGATGTCGGCCCCATTCACTGATAATATCCTTGAAATTTCAGGTATCTCCGCTTCATAACATACCGCTATTCCTATCTTAACCGGACCCACTGAATAAACTTCCAGATCATCACCTTCAGAAGTATGCCAATTCGCTTCAGCAGGAAAGATATGAGTTTTTTTATGTTCAACGACTGATCCGTCTATATCAAAAATGTATGCAATATTGAAGTATTCATTTTCGCGGCGTTCCAGATGCGTGCCCGCAATGATGACCTGTTTCCTTTTTCTTGAAAGTGACCTGAAAAGATCTTTGTATTGATCGGTATATTCATCAATCCTGATAACGGACGAAGCATCCTGTTCTCCAAAGGCCGCTGATAACCCGATAGTTAACAGTTCAGGAAAAATGATATAATCCGTGTTTTCGGGAACTTGGGTGATCAAGTCTTCTACTTGTTCCTGAAATTCATTGAAAGTTGACACTTTTTCTACACGAAATTGACAAGCCGTTATTTTAACTTTCACAAAAGCCCTCCCAAATCATGCTTTATCAGTTCTTCCAGTCGGTAATTCCATTAGCCTTAATTAATAAGAATTAGGATATCTTGTCCAGATCATTCATTTCGGTCTTTTGCATAGAGATATGTTTAGTCAGTGCACTTACAATGAATGTTACTAGTATATTAATTAACAAAGCTATGACGCCTGTACTGATATCATTAATTACATGTGGGGTATCCGGCAGGAATGTAGCAACCTTCACTTCGGCAATTGTCGCATATAAAACAATTAGGACGCCTGCCAATATTCCTGCCATTGCACCATACTTATTGATTATATTGATTTTTGGTAAACTGCAAAACAAGGAAGGTGCCAGTTGTGTAATTAAACTATATGACATGATATTCAAGATGGCCAAAGCCTCGCCGCCTGTTATCGTTACAATTAAAGCAATGATTGAGATACCAATAATGATTATCCTTGAGACAATCAATTGATGTGTTTCAGTGGCAGCTGGGACCAGAACTTTGAAAAAGCTATTTGTCAGACCTACCGATGCAGCCATTAGCATGACTGAAGCCGGTACTAGGGCCGTCAATAAACCAGCAGCTCCGATAACCCCTATCACCCATGGATCGAATGTTTGAATCGCCAGCCTTAAAAGTGAGAGATCTCCATCAGCTCCTTGCAAACCCGGGATTTCCATGATGGCTGTAAATCCAATGAAAAAAACGAATAGCAGTAACAATGTGTATAAGGGTAACGCAATCGCATTTTTGCGAAGGGTCCTTTCCCCATTGGACGATAAAACGACCATGAATGTTTGTGGCAGCAAATAAAATCCTAGTGCATTCAGCAAAACGGTGGACACAAACCAGGACTGACTCAATCCCTGATCTGCCAAAACCAACATTTCCGGTTTAGCAGCTTGCACGGTCTCGAACATTGGCTGTATGCCTCCGAAGTAATGAACTGGAATGTAAATCCCTAAAAAGATAACGACTACTAAAATCATGAAATCTTTCAGTATGGCTGTCCATGCCGAACCATGAATGCCTGAAATCATTACATAGGTAGTTACAACCACAGCACCGATCACACTTGCAGCAACTGGTGAAATTGCTCCGTAAGATGCTTCTGAAACAATGATACCTAATCCTTTGAGTTGTATGACTATGTACGGCACGAGGGCTAAGCTTCCCAATACTGCAACGATCATCCCCATTGACCTGCTTTTATATTTAGATGCAAAATACTCTGGCTGAGAGATAATGGAATGGCTTTTTGAATATCTCCATATTTTAGGAACGAGCCAATATGATAGGACGTAGGCTAAGAAAATATAGGCGGGAACATAATACGCAGCGGCACCTTTTGAGTAAGCCCACCCACTTCCGCCCAGGAATGTAAAAGTTGTATAAATTTCACCTGCTATCAAGAGAAAAATGAAGAATGTACCGAAGCCCCTGCCCCCTACGGCAAATTGCTCCATGTCCATATCCTTCCCTTTTCTTGCTTTTATCCCTAAATAAAGTGCTAGAACCAAGAAGATGGAAATGATGAGTAGCGAGATATTCATTCAGAATCACTCCCTTTATTATCAGGATCGAACTTATAGACAATCATTAAGATAATCGATGCCATCACCATCCAAAACGCAACCCAAAATAACAAAAAAGGCATTCCCAATATGTACGGTTCTATTTTATTTGCATAGGGCAATAAACCTAAAAACCCTATAAATGGAACAAAAAGCAATAGCTTAATAGCATCCAAATTATACCCTCCCCTAAGTAGGTTCCTAACACGGATGCATCATCACCATCAGTCAAGCCGACTTTCATACTGAACTGATGGTTTGATAGCACCCTTTGGTCACTGTCATTATCTGCTTTCAACCAACCATATAATCGTCTTAAGCTGACTGGATGGCAAGGACCGTTTCCAATATTACATTGACGCCTTTTTCACAATCTTCCCAAGCAGTAAGTTCCTCTTCACAATGACTTTTACCGTTGATGCTTGGGACGAAAACCATTGCAGTCGGTATATAACTAGCTATAAACTGCGCATCATGTCCTGCACCGCTTACCATTCTTTTATAAGGTAGGCCTAATGAATTGCTCGATAGCTCTAGCAAATTGCAAATGGATTTGTCGAACCAAACGGTATCCCTGTCCCACAATTTTTTCACTTGGATGTCGCAGCCGCCTTTTGAACCTGTAGTTATAAGGCTTTCAATGACTTCCTCCACCTTTTCGATGACTTTGGAATCCTTATGTCTCGCTTCTAGAGAAAAAACCACTTTATTAGGGATAACCGTATGGATATTAGGAAACACATTTACCCTTCCCATCGTAAAAACCAAATCGTCATCAAGCATGCCTAGCTTCTGACGAGCCTCCATAATCAAGCTATTCGAAGCGAAGAAAGCATCTTTTCTCATATTCATAGGGGTAGTTCCTGCATGGTCGGATTCTCCTGTAACTTCTATCTCATAGCACACCATACCAAGGACACATTCAACGACACCGATCGTTAGCGATTCACGTTCAAGAATGGGTCCTTGTTCAATATGCAACTCTAGAAATGCAGTCGCTTCTTTTAAACGAGACTCTTTATCCCCTGCATATCCAATGGCATTCAAAGCACTTTCGAAAGTCGTTCCTTCACTATCCGTCTTTTGCAGCATGATGGATTTTTCGAATTTACCTGAAAGAACTCCCGAAGACATCATGGAAGGTTCGAATCTGGCTCCCTCTTCGTTCGTAAAATTGACGATCATTACCGGTATTTTTGGTTGGATATTATTTTCCACCAGGGTCCGCACGACTTCCAAGCCTGCAGCTACACCCAAGATACCATCAAACCGCCCGCCCTTTTTTACGGTATCCATATGTGATCCTATTACAATAGGTGGTTTGTTTTCAAGTCCCGCCAAAGTAGCGTAAATATTCCCCATATCATCAACCTTAATGGTCATACCCAATTCTTTACAGCAAGCGCAAAAGTAATCACGGGCTAATCGATCTTCTTCGGAAAGGGATAGCCGTGTGACCCCGTTGTTTTCTGTGCGTCCAAAATCAGCAAATTTCTCTAGCGTACGACTTAGCCTCTCACCATTAATTAGTAATTTTTGCTTTTTCATAGCGAATATCCTCCTTTTAGATAACCTGCTAAATCCTGCTTACGTTCGCTTAAGCCAAAAAATGAAAGTGAAGGTCTTGTTGTTTTAGAATAGTTACGCTAGATTATATTTCTACCAATGTTTCCCTATGATAAATAATCTCCCCATTCAGAATCGTTGATTCAACCTTCAAATCCTTGATATTTTGGGAATCCACTTTCAATATACTCTCATTCAATACTACTAGATCGGCCAGCTTTCCTGCCTCCAGGCTGCCTTTGACATCTTCATCGAAACTCGCAAACGCGCCATTCCAAGTGTATAGTTTAATGGCTTCCAATACGCTAATCGATTGAACCGTACCTATTTTGGTACCAGACCTGCTTGTTCTATTAACAGCGACGTGTATGCCTAATAAAGGGTCGTGATCAGTAACGGGAGCATCTGAACCACCTGCGGCCAAGATGCCCTTATCAATAAAATCACGGGCAGCGTACATGTGATTGACCCTATTGCCGTAATGTTCAATATATATATCACCGAATTCATAAGGGAATGGGGGGTTGGGGATTGGGATGATTCCAAGTTCTTTCATCCTCATTTGTAAATCTGGCGAAGATATTCCAGCATGCTCAATTCTATGTCTATGATCTTTTCTGGGCGATTCATTCAAAGCCTTTTCCACGCAATTTAAATACATCTCTATCGCTTTGTCACCTTGGGCATGGACTGTGATCTGATAGCCTTTTTTATGTGCCTGACCTAATACTTGATAGATCTCCTCTTCTTTATAATAAAAAATGCCGGAATAACCAGGATCACTCGAATATGGCTTACGGGTAGCAATTGTCGGACCGGTACTGCTGCCATCCGTAAACAATTTAGCTGGTCCGATTTTGAATCTTTCGTCCCCAGTTCCGGTTATGACTCCCGAATCCACCATTTTATTTACAAATTCATGGGAATTATTCAATGAACCGACCATCGCATAAATACGGACACGAATATCCTTATTTTTTATGGCCTGCTGCATTAACCGGAAACTTTCAGGACCATGAGCACCAGCTTCATGAATGCTTGTTATGCCTGCTGCGATGAAATGCTCCGACGCTATTTTCACTGCTTTCAACAGTTCACTTTCTGAATAACTTGCTCTGTCGGCCATTACCATATTTGCCGTTTCAATGAGTTTGCCTGTAATCCTCCCTTCCCTATCCTTTTCAATGATCCCTCCAGTTGGATTTTCTGAGTTTTCATCAAATCGGGCAATCGCTAAGGCCCTGCTATTCACCACGCTTATATGGCTGCATGTACGGGTTACGATAATGGGATGGTCTGTTGAAATAGCATCCAATTCCGCTATTGTAGGATAACGTTTTTCTTTCACAGCGGTCTCATTGAAGCCCCAAGCACGGATCCATTCACCTTTAGGGATCGTCGAAGCTTTCTTCTTCAGATCGATTAACAAATCTTCAACAGATTTGATATGTTCAGCTTTACAACTTACTGCCAATTGATTGACACCGTACAATATTAGATGAATATGAGAATCTATAAAACCAGGAAGTAATGTCTTTCCCTGCAAATCAATCACATTTGTTTCTTCTCCGATAAATTCCTTGATTTCCTGATTCGTTCCGACTGCCGAGATACGATTACCTCTAATTGCCAGGGCTTCTGCGACTTCATTTTTTTGATTTACGGTTATGACCTCGCCGTTTAAGAACACGATATCCGCTTTCAAACAACACACCCCTTCCCTATTGTTCACCCTAATTACCACTTCATCATCCTTTGCTGCCCCCAGCCTCCACTTATCGGAATATTCCGTTTTCAACAGATTCATTATATCCACACCAGATTGTGAAATCATTAGACAAATAGTCAAAAATTCAATCGTTTTTTTATACCTTTTATATAATTATGTCTTATTTCCTATGATTTGCTGATCCAGTTCCCTTTTTATTACGCCCCAAAAAGATTAATAATCTTCCTAAGGAGCTATAACCAATCAAAAAAGGATAGATTAAGCTGCTGATATGCTTATCTATCCCGCCATTTTCATTTTTTTACAATCCATTCATTCTCCCTATAATGCCGATGGTCAAATACTGTTTGTTTTCATTAAAATCCCATGTCCAGTATCGCAGGATTAATTCGCTTTTATCCACTTTTTCAATAAACGTTTTTACCCCTATCAATGCTGCCCCATATCCCACGTTCGAGGCCAATGCAAAGATGGCATTCAGCCCTTCATTAATGGTATCCATATACTCTGGTTCGATTTTTAAGATATCAGTCCATGTAATACAGAATCCATTTTGCCTGGTACATTTAGATATAGAGTGATTCACTGTACGTACGATCTCATCCCTTAGATCTAAAATTCCATTCTTCATTTCTTCTGCGTCTTTTTTCTGATAGTGGTCTGCATGATCAGAAAGCATTTCCTTGGCCCAATTATAAAATAGTTGGGTATAAATGGCGGAAGTTGCCACGATATCAAAATCATTATAATATTTCGCAAAAACACTTTCAGAAAGCTGACCTAAGCGATTCTCGGTATCCTTTAAATATTGAATAATTCCCTTTGCCGTTTCACCTCGATTGAGCATGGAAGATAGGTGGCTATCAAAATCCACTTTATCGAGGCCTGTTACATCGATTTCAACAAGTTGAATTTTCTTCCGGGTTCGATCAGGCAAATTCGCCGTACCCTTTTCCATACTTTCCATATCAATATCAAATAAATATATGGTGTTGCATTTAGATACTAAATACTCTATATCCAAATCATCGCAATTGCCTGCACCAACGATAGCCACTTTATCTACGAACGCTTTTTTCGAAAAAACGGCATCGAATAATCCTGTAACTTGTGTACGATGCCGTTGCCACCGCAACTTTCTGTATTCATCCCGATTATGATTCATTTTTCTTTGATAGGTTTCCAAGTCAATCTCTCCCTTTAGGGTACTAACCATTTATTTATTGTAACAAAGTATCCCAATATTTTGGAGGTCAGGTAATTAAGATTTCGCCTAGTAAAATAAGCGGTAAAAATGTTAGAAGAATATGGGAATTACTGAGAAGTAGCAGAGATAACAGGAGGGTGTTCCTTGAGCAAAACAAAAAAGGTTTTACTGACTTTACTAGGTGTTTTTTTAATCATCTTGGCCGGTGTGATGATCCTTATGTTTTCATTCACACAGTATGAAAGCAGATCCTGATGAAGAAAAGAAAGTCCGGGATCAAGCTGAACGATATTTAGGGAAAACTTTTGATGAAGGAACCGAAATATATGATGTTTTATACGATAATATGGGGAACTGGGACTATTTTGAATACGCAGCTAAAGTGAAACATGAAAAATATGGGACTCAATTTTTAGTTTTCTTTAATGATGAAACAGGGGAAATGGAGGATACATTCCTATCTGATAAATGGCAAGATGATGCAGAAAAAGAAATCAGGCCTTATGTTGAAAAAGAACTGGGTGACGTTTTGATATCCAAGGAACTGGGAGATATTGCAGAGAATGAAGATTGGGAGGAGATTCAAGAAGAAATCGGCGATTATAATCAATTACTCTTGGTGTTTGATGAGGGTGTTGGGAAAGAATTGAAGATTGATCCGAATAAACCAGCCAGCTATAAAGATAACGATGTTTCCCCAACCATACGGATTACCCTTTCACGTAAGAAACAGGGCGCAGATGAAGACCGCTTTACCGAAATTATCAATTCCCTAAAAAAAGATAGAGTTCTTAAACATGGAAATATGATTGTAGATTATATCAGTACCAATGGTGTGCCACTTGAAGATGAGGAATGGAGTGAAAAATTTTAACAGTAAGGTAAAGAGCAGCAATCCGCCCTCCCACTCTTTACCTTTTTTTGTTACGGAAAACAAACTTTTCCATATAACTCTAGTAAACTATCCTATTTTTTGGAATGATTCGTTTCTCGCGGTTAACCAGATTGGCGAAAAGTTCTTTATAACCACTTAAAAAAAAATTTTTATAAAAATGAAAAATCCTTCCATGCATTATAGGTGTAACTGCCCCATTTCCTGAATAAATGTATCTAGTAAATTATATTCAACATCTTCTGAATCATCCTTAGCGAAAGATTCTGAATGGTAGCGCTGTCACTTCCATTCCTGGAATAAAAATCACAACAATTGCAGTTTTTACAAGGATTCATCCATTGTCACCAATACCCCTAAAGGTAATATATTATGTTCATAAAAAATCAATAATAGGAATTTTACCCCAAGACTTTTACCCTTTTCACAATCGTATAAATATTCAAAAAAATGTCGAGTTGAGTCATCTATCCTTTTACCCTTATACTAGGGAAGAAAAATCGAAGGAGGAATTACACATGAAGAAGGAAATTTCAATCATTGGTGTGCCAATGGATCTTGGTCAAACTAGAAGAGGAGTAGATATGGGGCCTAGTGCCATTAGATATGCAGGGTTGAGTGAAAGACTTGAAAACATTGGCTATACTGTCCGTGATGAAGGTGATATTAAAGTAGAAATACAGGAAAGAGCACAAAATGATAGCGACACAAATTTAAAGAATCTGCAGGACGTAGCAGAAGGTAATGAGAAATTGAGTCAAAAAGTGGATGAAGTCATCCAAGCAAATCGTTTTCCTTTAGTTTTAGGGGGAGATCACAGCATTGCTATCGGGACATTAGCCGGTTTAGCAAAGCATACTGAAAACTTAGGGGTAATATGGTATGATGCACATGGAGATTTAAATACTGCCGAAACATCCCCATCAGGAAACATACATGGTATGTCCCTAGCAGTAAGTTTGGGCCTTGGCCACCCTGCACTGACTAAAATTGGCGGATATTCTCCAAAAGTCAAACCAGAGAATATTGTCATCATTGGTGCCCGTTCTTTAGACCAAGGTGAAAAAGAGTTAATCAGGGAAAAAGGAATTAAAGTCTATACTATGCATGAGATTGATAGAATGGGTATGACAAAAGTGATGGAAGAATCGATTGCCTACCTGAAAGAACGTACGGACCTTGTCCATTTATCACTTGATCTTGATGGTCTTGATCCAGATGATGCACCAGGGGTCGGAACGCCTGTAATGGGAGGTATTAGTTACCGCGAAAGCCATCTTGCCATGGAAATGCTAGCTGAAGCTAATATCATTACATCAGCAGAGTTTGTTGAGATAAACCCAATATTGGACGAGCATAATAAAACGGCTGAAGTTGCTGTCGCATTAATGGGCTCATTGCTTGGGGAAAAATTACTATATGGAGCGGAAGATCATATCACTCCTGATTTATTGGCTCATGTTAAATAATCGGACTCCATGTTTTTGATAGAAATATAGAGAGTTCGTTAAAGTGCTCCATGGGGAAAAGCCCATACTTCTTTTATGTGCTTCTTCCCATTGGCGGATGATCGACATGAATCAATTTACATCCCTAGTTTCCTGACGCTTGGCTTCTCTTTCTTTATTAAGCGGCGCTTTCGAAATTAATTCTGCATAGGTACCTATGTTCATTGACTCATGCTTCTTTAATGCAGAAGTAATCTCTTTTCGGAGGGAATTCGACATCATCTAAGAATCAGAATCAAAGCTATTAGACTTGTGAAAACACAAATTCCCTAATAACGTCCCAACATAAATGAAACCGTTTGCACCCATCAGGTAAAGGAGTTTTTCAATGAAAACAACAGAAAATCAACCAAATGAATTAAAACGGAGCATGAAAGCAAGACATTTATTTATGATTTCAATAGGGGGATGTATTGGTACGGGCTTTTTCATCGGTTCAGGCTATACCATTCATGAAGCAGGAGCCTTCGGTGCTATCCTCTCCTACATAGTCGGCGGCTTCATCATGTATTTAACGATGCTTTGCCTAGGTGAACTATCCGTTGCCATGCCTGTTTCCGGTTCGTTTCAGACATATGCGACTAAGTTCATCGGTCCTGGAACCGGGTTTGCCATCGGATGGCTATACTGGTTAGGTTGGGCCGTTACAGTTGCCTTAGAGTTTCTGGCAGCAGGACAGCTAATGCAAAGATGGTTTCCTGAATCACCCGTATGGATGTGGTGTGCAATCTTTGCTTTTCTCATCTTTTCACTAAACGCCTTATCAGCAAAGGCATTTGGCGAATCGGAGTTTGTTTTTTCTAGCATAAAAGTATTGGCCATCATTCTTTTCATCATCGTTGGCGGTGCTGCTATGTTTGGTATGATTGATATGAAAGGTGGACAAGAAGCTCCATTTTTCTCCAACTTTTTCGCTGAGGGTCTTTTCCCCAATGGGATATCGGCCCTGCTGATCACAATGATCACAGTGAACTTTTCCTTCCAGGGCACTGAATTAATCGGAATAGCCGCTGGAGAAAGTGAAAACCCGGAAAAGGTGATACCAAAATCCATCAAACAAACCGTTTGGAGAACCCTTTTCTTCTTTGTTCTTTCTGTCGCTGTACTTTCGGCGATGATCCCAAGGGAAAAAGCCGGTATCTCAGAAAGTCCATTCGTTGTTGTACTTGATAGTATAGGAGTTCCGTATGCAGCTGACATCATGAACTTCATCATTCTTACAGCACTATTGTCAGTGGCGAACTCAGGGCTTTATGCTGCGACACGTATGCTCTACTCGCTTTCAAGGGAAGGTATGGCCAGTCCGAAGCTCGGTTTGGTGAATAAGAGAGGGATTCCGCTCAATGCCCTGCTCATCACTCTGGGGATTGCCGGTTTGTCTTTACTTTCAAGTGTAGTAGCTGCAGACACAATATTTGTCTTTCTTCTCTCCCTTGCAGGGTTAGGTGCACAAATTGGCTGGATTGCCATATCGGCTAGTCTTCTTGCTTTTAGAAGATCCTATACCCGCCAAGGCGGAAAGATAGAAGATCTTAAATTTAAAGTTCCGCTATACCCATTCATCCCCATACTTGCATTAATAACAAACTGCATCGTCATGATCAGTTTAGCATTTGTTCCTGAGCAGCGAATGGCCCTTTATTGCGGGGGAGCATTCTTCCTTGGATGTTATGCGGTTTATCACTTTAGAGTGAAGAAAATCAAGAAAATAGAAACTCCCAAGCAGGAAGTTGAATTAAATGCCGGTAAAAAAATGGTCATTTGATCCAAAATTCCGCGGAGTAGAGTAAGTGGTGAAAAGTAGTCTTTACAATCCATTAAGATTGCTTTTCAAAGAAGAAATACCCTGGTTGTTATTACACCCAGGGTATTTCTTTTATTTAATCACCATTTCCTGAAATAACTAGCCAATGGTAAACCACTGTAAGAATTCTTCCTTTTCCCTTCCAGCTTTTTTAGTTCCTAAAAACTATACCCTGTAATATTACGCATATAATAGGAAGTTAAATTTTCAGCTCCATTCAGGCAATAAAAACAAATATCAAAACAAAAAAATCATCTTAATCGATGATTTTATATTGTGCAAATTCCTTTAATTTAGGCAGGATTGGCTCTAAAATTTCCTTGGCTATGTAATCGGTATCCAATCCAATGAAGCGTTCACTTTCCATGTCGACCGATCTCGCATTTTCTGGGTCATCACAAAAAATAAACGATATGATTCCGTTATCTTCCGTCATATCTACATATTTAAATGCAATGTCATGTTTCGTAAGACAACTTTCAAACGCAATGCACAATTCATCTATATTTGATTGACTAATAGATGTGAATTTCATATTGATCATCCCCTCTGCTAAAGGATAGCAAAATAAAGCATGAATTTCAAAGCGAAATTCATGTCCCATTCTCATGATCATGATACACCTACACTTTTGAAAAGGAAAATGACATAAAAACTTGCCCTTGTTTGGAATATCACCCGTATGAAGCCTTTTGATGAAGATTGTATGGGTAAGGATTTCCCCATTAGAAATAAGTGTAACCAATCGATTTCATCCAATTTCCCACCTTTACCCTGATTTAATTTTTTATCTTTCAACAGCGATTAATAAGGATTGCCCAAGGCATAACCGTATTTTGTATCGCCGGGATATGTAGTTCCTCATGAATATTCCATGGCATGTCTCATATCTTTATACAAACACCTTATTAGGAGTGGTCCAACATGAAGTCTTTTTATAAAGGAACGCTCATTTTGATTGTCGCAGCGTTTTTTGGTGAATGTATCGAATTTTTAGTGAACATGCTCCTAGCCAGGGAATTACACGAAGAGGGCATGGGGCTTTATATGTCCCTATTGCCAATTTTCTTTTTGATATATGTGATTGCCAGCCTTGAATTACATATATCCATTTCAAAATTCGTTGCGGAAAATAAACAGGCAATGCATTATAATCTTATTATTCATGCACTCAAAATGGCTGCAGTCGTCGTATTGATCATGTGTGTAGTCATGCCTTTCATACTTTCCTTCTCATCCATAATGGACAGATACCATCCCTATATTAAATGGCTGCTCATCACATTGATCCCCATAGTTGCCTTTTCGTCGATTGCAAGAGGCTATTTCATGGGTGTCCAGCAAATGGGGAAGATTGCCTTTTCCAACTTTTTAAAAGATATCATTCAATTCGGCTTGCTTTTCCTCATCTTTAACTTATTTCATTTTAACCAGGAAAAGTCATTGTTGATGGCCTTTTTTGTTTTGATTGGCAGTGAGTTCCTCGTTTTTCTATACTTGATCAACCTTTTGATTCTTCAAATGCGAATCATGAGGCGCGGAACGAACTCGCGGACAACCGGTAAACATGCACGACAAAAGTTATTGGCGGTTTCGCTGCCCACCATGGGGTTAAGGATCTTTCATGCGATAACAAATGCCATCCAACCTTTTTTGATCCATACTGCCCTTCTCTCTGCAGGATTCGGTGCGGTAGTGGCTACAGAGCATTTTGGGATGCTCACTGGAGTTGCGATGACGATTGGCTTCTTTCCGGCCTTTATCGCACATTCCTTAATGATCATGCTCATTCCGAATGTATCGAATGCTTACAAGAATCAGGATAAGGAAAAATTGAGGGTTTTATTGCAAAAATCGATGTCTTTCACCGTATTGTATGGAGTTCCGGCTGTGATCTTCATTTATTTCTTTGCGGAACCTTTGACCTCCCTCTTTTTTTCTTCGACATCTGCCGCATACTATTTAAAATTATTATGTCCTTATTTCCTTTTTCATTTTTTTGTCATTCCTATGCAAGCCTATCTCATCGGCCTGGGTTTAGTGAAAGATGCTTTCATCCATACCGTATGGTCCCATATTGTTGCCTTTTTAATGATGTATATCCTAGGTTCTCAGGCTTCTCTTAATATGGGAGGAATCATTTTAGGAATGAATACTGGTGCTGTATTATTAACTTTCATGCACTACTTGACCATTTGCAAAAAAATCGGCATAAGCATTTTACTGACGAAGTCAAGATCGATATCGATAAAGTGAGGCAAAAAACAAGTGCCACCCAGAAAAAACCCTTGCTGTTATTGGTTTATAAAGATTTAGATTAAAAATATTGAGCCTTTCCCTGTACATATCACCTTCGTTACTGTATATTTCAACATACTTGGGTAATAATCAAGTAAAATGGTTTAAACTAACCATACAATAGTAATGGAGTGATATCATGAGTAAAGCTAAGGCTAAGAGCGGAACGGGTAAAGGTACGGGCACTGGAACGGGCAAGAAGGGCTGGAATCGTTGGAAAACAAGTGCCAACAAGAAAAAAAGCGCCAAACCATATGTAAGTAAAGGCGTCAAACATTCTAATGACTCAAAAACATCCGGTCATGCTTCAGGTGACAAGACAGAAAAATAATTGCTTGTCCTATAATCCATACAAAATTTATGTTTGTTCCATATTCTCATACAGGGTGTTAAGAGATCTGTATGAGAGAAATGGGTCTTATAGATATAAACCACAGGCGATATCCAAATGAAGCATATGAGTACGACTATTATACATACCATCCAAAAAGACACTCCAAATTCCGGTAGTGTCTTTCATTTTTTTAATATTTTCTTTTTATCTAAATTGGCTTTTGGGTTTGATAGCATTGATTTTTTTCGGGGAAAACTCTGTACGGAAACCGTTAGTGGCTTTTTTTACAGAGTCTGTAACTGAATGTATCGCTTCACCCACATCCTGAGCAGAATCCAATAATGGTTCAACCGTTTTCATTTTAGTTTTTACATCGTCGGTGATTTCATTTGCAGTTTGCAATAGTTGTTTCGATTCGCCGGATAGATCGTGGATGGCATTTCTCACTTCAACCAATGTTTGATTGGCTTCTCCTATCGTGACCATTCCCTTTTGAAGTGTACTGATTAAAAATACGACCAACCAAATGAAGGCTAAAGCGATTGCAGCCACACTATATTGAATAATCAATATAAAGCTCCCCCTCTAAATTTAAAAGTAGAAACGATTACTTCAAATATGTTAGTGGATCCCGGGGTGCCTGTTTTTTATTGATAAATGATACTATTTGATCTTGATTTGAACCCCCTCAGCTTTAGTTCGTGTAGAAGGAGCTGTCGGAGTGGATAAATCTTTAGGGCGGCCTTCCAAACTGTTTTCTTTCATGGAATTGGTTACATTATGAATCATTTCCCCAACATCTTGAGCGGATTCTAGCAAAGGATCGACATTTTCAATCTTCCCTTTCACATCCGCTGTAATTTGATTGGCAGAGTGGATCAATTGTTTGGACTCATGCGTCAATCCATGTACTGCATTCCTTACCTCTTCCAGTGTCTTATTTGTTTCTTCAAGTGTTCCCATTCCTTTACGCAGCGTCTGATTGACATTATATATCAAATACACGACGGCTCCGGAGACACTGGCCACACTTAATTTAATAAACATTATCATATATCCACTCCCTTCATTTAAATTTATGCACTATCCCTTCCATTCATTCCCTAAAGTCCATCCCTTTTCCGGTCACTTTTAAAGAACGATTCACCTTATCCTAAGAGAAGTTTAAAGGGTAGTTTAAAGGATAATAGTAAGGGAGAGACCATATTAAGGAGGAGAATTGTTCATGTCACATGAGAACGATTCATCTATTATCCAAACTTTAAATGATTGTATGACCGCGTGTAATCATTGTTACGACGCATGCTTAAAAGAAGATCATGTAAACATGATGGTGGAATGCATTCGCTTGGATAGGGAATGTGCGGATATTTGCTCTTATTTAGAACAGGCGATAGGAAGAGGTACACCGTTTATTTCAGAGTTGGCTGAAGTTTGTGCCAAGATTTGTGAAAGCTGCGGAAACGAATGTAAAAAACACGATCATGAACATTGTCAAAAATGTGCTGAGGCATGCTTGAGATGCGCAGAAGAATGCAGAAAATTAGTTGCTTGATGTAAGGAGTGGCACTAAGCTATTCTTTTTATTAAACTTTCTCCTAACTTACCCATTACTTTGTTAAACCTATTTAAGGATGATGATATAATTTATATATTCTAGCGAGGTATATGTTGAAATTTTTTAATAATAAAATTTCAAAAAAACCAAAAGCATATATTGAAAACCGCCCTTTTTAGGCACACTAGTATTAAAAACAGGAGGATATTATGACACCTCGGAATGTTCCGGCTAAAGATGATTTAGAAGTGAAAGATACCCCCGCTTCACCTGATAAGGAAAGTGAAATAGCCAAACTCAATCGATTATTAGGTGCGGTCATGCGATATTTATCAGATGATGAGCAAGAAGAAATTGATATAGAGTATCTTCTCGAAAACACCGAAGGGCTACGGGGTTGGTGGAGCGAATATAGGGAGCTTGATCGAAAACGTGTCGAAGAAGAAATAAAAAATTCCCTGACAGATCTATCCCTTGAAGAACTTGAAAACATCCGTGAACAAATCCGCACAAAGGAATAATAAAAAAATCCCGGCATCGGGATTTAACTCATGCCGGGATTTTTTCTTTCCTATTATATACAAACACATATTTTTGAATTTACGTTCATGCGACGCCAGAAATCCTTTATTCAACACTCAATGACTTTAGTTCCAGTTGATCGATCATGTAATCCACTAATGCATGCAATGGATTTATAACTGTCTTTCCTGTCTCAAGCTCATATCTCATAGCTGCTTCGACCATTGATAGTTGAGCCACCGACAGCGGTCTTTCTTCGTTATTAAACTGGTATAGGAAGTTCATGATTTCCTGGTTATATCTCTCTCCCAATCCCTGCATAATGAATTCAAAGGCATTGTCGATAATGATAACTTCAAAATTCAAAGACCCATATTTTTCAGCATGAGCATTCAAACGTTTGACTGTTCCTTCAACAGTGGCAGGGTTCGTGAATAATATCATTTGCGGTTGCTGCAATTGGCAAATTTGCTCAAAATATGGTTCATCGATTTTAATGATAGGCATGGGTAAGGATAACTGTTCTTCGTTTAATAAGGCGATGTAGTTTGTACAGGTTATCAGAATGGCATCCACTTTACATTCGGCAATCCATTCGACTTGTTCTTTAACCCTTTTTTGAGCATCCGATTTCTTGAAATTTTTATCCGTTGACACCCGATGCATCAATCCCGGATCGACAAAATGTAGCCATTCAATATCGAATTTTGAGAATGCGTTTTCTATGTATTCTATATTTGTATAGTGTGCATGCAAACAGCCTATCTTTTTTTTCATAAATCTCCCGCTTTCATCAGTTAGTATTCTGATAATTCTAACACAAAAAGCGGCGTTATATTGACCGCTACCGGCAAAAACGGTTATTAGCCATAGCCCTCCTGCCATTATCGGGGGTAAAAAGACTGCTTCTTTGAGCCTAAATGCTCAGTTGGTATGAATCCGGCTCTTGAGCATATATTTATCAAGGCGGTATCAAGAGATAGCATCAGGAAAATGGAACTTCAGTAACCGAATTGCTTCTCGATTCAAGTAAAGCAAGCCTTCGTTTTAGAATGAAAAAATTATTAAATAGAGAGAATCAAACCGTAATAGTCAGTAAAAATCACTATATTGGAGAGTGTTCACCATTCTTTATTTACTTGCGATTATTTTCCCTCCATTAGCCGTATTATTAGCCGGTAAACTCGTTCAGGCTGTGCTTAATTTGGTACTCACACTATTTTTCTATGTCCCTGGTTTAATTCATGCAATCTTAGTGGTGCATGATAAGAAAGCTGATAAACGAATGAAGCAGCAAGCAGCGCTTATTTCTAAATCGAAACAAACGACTAAGTGATAGACAACAACAACTAATAACCCGAATAAAGCACCAAGGTGCCCTTTATTCGGGTTATTACTATCAAAAGAATTCGTTTAATTGAATCTGTGCGTCTTCCTAAGTCCTCTATGATAACAAGCATCACATATATGAAAACGTGAGTCCTCCGGCAGCCTTTTACCACAGCGCTTGCATTTTTTTTGATAATTCAACATTTCGTCTTTTAACTGATCATGAACCCCATCACTGATTTCTTCACGGATGCGCTCCCAATAAACAGCTTCCGTCCGCTTACCCATCCGATATAAAAATAATAGATGAAGACCTATCGCTTTATAAGATAGCTCCAACTCCTCCAGATTTTTAGTCTTGATGACCGGTTCAGGAAGGTCACTGCTCTCGGCAATCGCTTCGACCGTTTCCAGCCACTGTCTGATCAGACTTGGTTCTTTTGCCGAAAAAGGAATATGCAGGAAACCATATAAATCCATTAAAGAAAAACGCGCTTCGATTTCAGTATCCCGTATCAGTTCGTAAAGCTCCCTTTCTTCCGATAGCGATGCCTTTTTCGTGCCTTTAGGAGGCTCAAACCTCTCCCACATTTCAAAAAATGTCCCTAGGTTCCGGTAATATTTTTGAAAACGTTCAAATACAGCAGAGGTTGGGGCGATAGTGAAGGTTTGAACTGGCTCATCTACCTGTTCCAGCAACTTATTCATGATTTTGATCTCTGCTGTAAATGCTACCTTGCCAGTGTCATAAATCCCTTTTCTACCCGCTCGACCTGCGATTTGTTTGATTTCTTGAGAAGTCAATCTTCTTCTTCGTGTCCCGTCGAATTTTTCATTTTCAAGAAAGACGATGCGGCGTATTGGCAGGTTCAATCCCATTCCAATAGCATCGGTGGCAACGACAACGGATGTTTCACCGCGATTGAATAGCTCTATTTGCCGTTTTCTATTTTCAGGAGGCATACTGCCGTATATCATGCTGACATTATGTCCACTCTCTTTTAACCGGGAAGCGGTTTCCAGAACCTGCCTTCTCGAAAAACAAATGAGGGCATCCCCTTTTTTTGTATACTTCAGTCCAAACTCCTTTTGTTCAACCTCAAGCGGTATTTCCCGTCTGTATTCGTGTAGTTCTAAATCAGCTTCATTCAGAAGGTTCAGAAGCATCATTTTGATATTATTGCTCCCGATTATGTGTACTTCTTTCGCATTAGCTTGCGTGATTGCCCTAAACCATGAAAAGCCTCGATCTTTATCGGCAATCATTTGGGCTTCATCTATGACGATTACTTCATGGTAGTCTTTTTCATGAAACATTTCAACGGTGCTGGAGACATGCTTAGCACCCTCGACTGCCTTTTCTTCTTCACCGGTTTTTAATGAACAAGGTACACCGTCCGCATTTAATTTATCAAACACTTCAAGGGCCAGCAGTCTAAGGGGAGCTAGATACAAACCGCTTTCCGCTGCTTTCATTTTTTCCAGGGCCTTATGCGTCTTCCCGGTATTGGTCTCTCCAATATGCAAAACATATCTAACCTTTTTCCCTAATGATGGAGTATAGGCCTTACCGATGATATCATCGATCATCCTTTGTTCTTCAGCCCGCTTCTTGGCTTGCTCTGCCAATACTTCAGCTTTTCTTCTTTCTCTGTTCTCCACGTCTTTTTCAAATATTTCTTCGTGCAATGTTTCATTAAAAGGAATTCCTTCAAGCTTCAGTAAATCAGAAAGGTATTCTTCCTGAAGTTCATCAAAACAGGACTGAGACAAATCAGACAATTCATCGCTTAGTATACCTTGAAGGGCATCAACCGTCAGCCTTTCCCCATATGACTCCAAAAAATCATGATGCAGTGCAGCAGATAGATGGTTCAAGAATTTGTCAGGGGCTGTTTTCATAATGAAATCCGTAACTAATCTTTCATACCTGTAGAAGTAATTTTCATATTCATAACGGTTCCTTCCCCAACCGGTTAAAGAGTGAATATCGCCTGTCAGCTCTTCAAAAAAATCAGTGACCATTAGGTATTCGGCAGCTTGAAAGCCCCCCTCTTCAACCAATTGCTCTTCAAGCAAGTATGGATCGACATATTGGAATTTAGGTTTATTCTTAAAATCTTTTGCCAAAATCCCGGCAATATAGTACCTGACATGTAAATATAAAAGAAGTGAGTTACTTTCGAAAAATGTATTGGCCTCTTCTTGCAGCCTTGCGCGTATCTTCCAACGCTGCTTGGCAAGCCGCTGTTCTTCTTGTCGCCTATAGAATTTTTCCCTTGCATTTTTATATCTCTTCTCCCAATCTTCTTGATTATCAGCAAAGGTTTTTTTAATCCACGTTAAGCCATCAAACGGGCGATACTTCTTTAACTCGTTCCGGAACATGCTATTGATCAGCTTATGATCTGAACCTTCCGTTACAAATCCCCTTTCGCTTAAAAACGCCTTTTTTTCCTTTCTGGGCACATCGTTTGATGCTTTATTTAACCAAACATTTATCCAAATTTGCTCAATGAAAGTCGTCCTGTCTGATATATATTTTGAATAAGAAGGCATTGTCTCTTGATTCTCTAAATAAAAATCCATATCCTGGATTATTTTTTCTTTTGTATTCTCTATAGCAATAGGATATATAGTTTCTAATTTTCCCATAATGATCCCCTTTTGAATTATCCAATATGTACTTTATTACTTCCTTTTATCCTCCCCAAATTTTTTGTTAAAATGAGCGCAATACATTCGTTTTATCTATTTAATTCATGTGCTCCGTTATCGAGAAGGTGCAGAAATGCCAAGTTGCTTTACTTTTACGCTCATGGATAAATATGAAAAACACGCTAATTACGTACATCCAAGGTGCACTTACCATTTCATTTACAGTATAATTCTTGATGAATAGACTGATCATTGACATAGATTTTATGGATTATGAAATGAAACCCATCCCGGAAATCCAGAAACGGATACAGAAATTCAGCTAATTGATAATCAGGCAAATAAAAATTTAATGATATTAAAAAAGCCGAAAATAAAGTAAAGTTCTCAATTACAATATTCATCGATAAAACGAATCCAACCCCTTAATTGAGTTTAGTGGAAATCCGGACAACTGTCACGATATTCAGATTCCGCTTTTATGGCTTTGTCGTTCAATATGAGAATAACATCCGGAAATCTAAAAAGACTATTGATAAAAGAGGAGCCTGAGAATGATTCAGCAAGATATCAACTATTATAAAAATTTCGATTCTATCGCTACAGAAGTATTATCACTATTAGCTCAAACCATTGAGGTCAATACATTCTTCGTTTCTATATTGAATCCGATTCAGAGTTTTATGATCAAATCCTTTAATAGACATGCAAAGTTAATTTGTGAAGGTGACATCCTTCCTTATAAGGCGGTTTATTGCAAATTAGTTGTTGAGAATGGCTTGGAACCACTCGTTATCCCGAATTTGAGGGAACATGAATTGACTTGCAGCCACCCCGCAACGAAGTTTATAGGGAATGGGTGTTTTATGGGTGTCCCCCTAATGAATAAGGGTGAAATCATTGGGACATTATGTGCATTCGACATTAAACCTCATGTTTTTAAAGAATATGATCTGATACTCATTAAGTCTATGGCAGCTTTGATTAGTCATACCATCATTCTCGAAAAAGGGATTATCAGGGATCCTTTGTCAGGTCTTTATAATCGACACTTCATTTATAATTATTTTGATTATCATAAACATAAAACAAACGATGAAATGGCCATTCTTTACATCGATCTTGATCATTTTAAATTTTTCAATGATTCCTTTGGTCATGATGCTGGTGACGAGGTTATTAAAAAGGCAGCGGAATGTTTTTTGCAATCCGTCCCCGAAGGCAGTCATGTGGCTCGAATCGGTGGTGATGAATTCATTGTATTATTACATCCATCGCATTGTGAGGATTTAATGAAAAGCACTCAGCAAAAAGCTGAATTATTATTGAACCATTTATCCACCATGCCCATTCACATTAATGGAAATGATCATTTTGTATCAGCTAGCATAGGGATAAGCGTTTATCCTCATAATGGTACGGAAATGGAGTCCCTTTTGAAAAAAGCGGACCAATCCATGTATATGGCAAAAGAGTCTGGACGTAAGAATATTCAATACTTCCACCCGCAGTGATCATCCGAAAAATAAAAAAACCAGTTCTCCTTAGAGACTGGCTTTCTTTTACCTTAAAAAAATCCAACGTTTAGCTTTCAGCTTTTGTAATAGCTTGAGCAGATCAGCATTTCCCTTATGTATCCGTTTCTCGGATGGTGAAGCGGAGGGGACCGGGATGTTAACTCTCTCGGGTTTTTTGTTCATATTCTGAAAGACCCTTCCTATTCTTTGATTTTGAATAGTATATGCGGGTTTTCCATTAAATATCATAAGGAAAGGAAAAACCTCTGCCCTTCCTTATAAAACGTTTTTTAACCGGCTGAAGCGTGCAGCTTTTTCTTTTTGTTTCAGGATAATGCGTTCGTTCTGTTTCATCACTTTTTTAGTGTGGGGACTTAAACCTACATCGGGTATTTTTACCTGTGGTTTGATTACGGCAACTGACACATCATTGCCGGCTTTATCATAAATGCTCATTTATCCTCACCACCTGGTTTTTGTTTTATGACCATATCGAACATCATGATTAATAATGCTATTAATAAACAATCGACTTCTGAAACGAAGCTTTCTGATTTAACGTCAAGGATATAGGGTTCCATCAAAATGCTTACAGGCTGCAAAGCCATTTTTTCCTCATCATTATAATACGTATCTTCTCTTTCCAATGTAGCACGAATGGTACTGCCATTCAAGTTCGGATGCCCATTTATCACCAATTGCTTGTCCTGTTCCGTTTTGAAAGGAAGGATTTTCACGTCCATCCCTTCCTTTGCTGCATACGCTTGTAGGAGAATGCTCAAATAAGCCAAATATTCCTTATTCGTTTGATAATACTCAGGTATTCCTTCTTTTTTTAGGAGATGAAACATATTCTTGACCTTTTCCCTATTATCCGTTAAAAGTTTGTCACTTTCCGCAACGGCCTTTGTTGCATAGGACAGCTCGTTATCGCCAATCTTGGATATATACATGCTCAAGAACACAAACATATCAATCAGGATGAATACGATAGCCATAATCAAGAAATTTTCCCACTCATTAAAAATGCTCATCGGATAGAAATTCCAATAAATCAATGCTCCCAGTATAAAAATGATATACCAGGTTTTACGAATCGCTTCAATCCTTTTACTTACCTTGTCTTTATATTTCCAAGAAAGAATGACATAGGCTAATAAAGCAATAAATACTACCCATACAAAGACTCTGAAAAACATTAACAATCGATTTATCACCCTACCCTTCGGCTGCTACCTTCCTTATCCCGCTCTCTATATTATTCATTATATATACCTCTATTCCCTGCCTAAGACGGGTGAAACTTAATCACTTGTCAGAAGTTTTCACTAGATGAAAAAAGACTCCTCCCAATGTGAGTTTACAGTTAATGAATCATATGTTTCACCATCCATTACCCTTTTTTCAGAAGGGGATATCTTTATCATTTTTCTTGTGGGACATCATAGTAAATAACCTTATAAATTCTGTGATATGATATGTTTTAATAAAGGTCTGATTAATATGGGAGGTAGCTATCATGATGAAAATTATTAAGATCCTCATTTCTTCTTTTATAATATTGTTACTTTTCCTGAACTTCTATCCTCCACTTGGAAGACGGACAAACAAAGAAAAAGTGAAAAGTTTCACTATAAAAGAGAATTTTTCCAAGGGAAAATTCCAAAATCAGATTCCTGCCAGTCAAGCGATGAGTCTTACACATACTGGTTCCATTTTACGTGATTTCATAAAGCCTAATCCAAAAAGGAGGCCCGACCGTCCCATCGTAATGGGAACAAAAGACCCTGCATCTGTGAATTCCAATAGAATCACCTGGTTTGGTCATTCAGCATTCATGTTGGAGTTAGATGGGAAAACCATTTTAGTCGACCCCATGTTTGGCAAAGCACCCACTCCCTTTCCTTGGTTTGGGAACAAGCGCTTTAGCGGGGAATTGCCTTTTGATTTGGATATGCTGCCCCCTATCGATGCTGTCCTGCTCTCACATGATCACTACGATCATTTGGATTATTTCTCAATAAAGAAATTAAAAGATAAGGTCAGTCAGTTCATTGTCCCACTCGGTGTCGGTGGACACCTTAAAAGATGGGGCGTTAAACAAGAACTGATTCAGGAACATAATTGGTGGGATGAAGTTTCATTCAAGGAATTGCAATTTGTTTGTACGCCTGCAAGGCATTTTTCTGGTAGAAGTTTACGCGATGGCAATACGACACTATGGTGTTCTTGGATAATTAATGGAAAACAAGAAAAGGTATTTTTCAGCGGCGATAGTGGATATGGCAGCCATTTTAAAGAAATCGGCGAAAAATACGGACCTTTTGATATAACTTTAATGGAATGCGGCCAATATGATGAACGTTGGTCAACCATCCATATGATTCCAGAAGAAACTGTTCAAGCACACATCGATGTACAAGGAAAGCGGATGATTCCCATTCATTGGGCTGGTTTCACATTGTCTTTTCATGACTGGACAGATCCGATAGAACGGGTAACAAAAGCGGCCAATGATTTTGGCGTCCAGGTCTGCACACCTCAAATAGGCGAACCAGTAGTGATTGGTTCAACAGAATTCCCTCAAACAAGATGGTGGAAATGAAAATGGTCCATTCCTAATAGGTTGGACCATTCAGACTGTAGACAAACTCGATAAAAATCGAGTTTGTCTACAGTTTTTTTTGGCTTGTACAAATTTGGACGTTGACTCCACTTCAGGCACTCGCTTTTCGCGGGCGGTCCGGGAGCCACCTCGGCGCACTTGCGCCTGTGGGGTCTCCCTTGGACTCGCTATTCCCGCAGAAGTCTCGCACCTTCCGTTCCAATCAACTATGTTTAAAAATTTAGATAGAACTCCTTTTGCCTACAGTCTTTTTT
>NZ_JAUUTW010000099.1 GCF_030676415.1 Peribacillus frigoritolerans
GCTTGTGTCTTTATCGGCAATCAATTTGACAAAACCGCCTGCCTCGCCATGAATAAGGGCTTTGCCGTTCATCGCAAACGGAAATGTGCCAATTTTCACAGCATGGCCTGCTTCTCTCGCCTGCGTTTCTGTCATTCCCACTTGTGCCGCTTCAGGAAAACTGTACACACATGAAGGAACAGCAAGCGGATCAACTGGTTCGACCTGTTTGCCAATGATATGGGAAACAGCGGCAATGCCTTCATGGGCAGCGACATGGGCAAGCTGCAAACCGCCGACACAGTCGCCAACGGCATAAATGTGTGATTCCTTTGTTTGCCCATATTCATTTACAGCACTGCAGCCATGTGCCAAGGCGATGTCTGTATTGTCAATGCCAATGTCAGAGACATTGGCGACACGGCCGATGGCGACAAGCATTTTATCTGCTTCAATGGTATGTTCTTCTTGATTTTGGTGCACAGTCGCCTTTATG
>NZ_JAUUTW010000100.1 GCF_030676415.1 Peribacillus frigoritolerans
CAGGTATTCCATCGGGCCGCCGAACATGTAGGTGTTCACCGGCACCTTCGGCCGGTTCACCGGCAGCTGGTGGAAGTTCGCGCCGATGCGGTTCCGCTGCGCGTCGTTGTAGGCGAAGGCGCGGCCCTGCAGCATCTTGTCCGGCGACAGCCCGATGCCCGGAACGGTGTTGCCCGGCGAGAAGGCGGCCTGCTCGATCTGGGCGTGGAAGTTTTCCGGGTTCCGGTTCAGCGTCATCCGGCCGACCTTGATCAGCGGATAGTCGCCATGCGGCCAGACCTTTGTCAGGTCGAAGGGGTTGATGCGGTAGGTCCTGGCGTCCTCGTAGGGCATGACCTGGACCGACATCTCCCACGACGGGAAGTCGCCCTGGGCGATGGCGTCGAACAGGTCGCGGCGGTGGAAGTCGGCGTCCTTGCCCGACATCTTCGTCGCTTCCTCGTCGGTGAAGAACTTCATGCCCTGGTTGGTGT
>NZ_JAUUTW010000101.1 GCF_030676415.1 Peribacillus frigoritolerans
ATTGACTTTCCTTTTCCGATAGTTGGCCGATCATTTGAGTGTAATTTTCAATTTCATGTTTAAAGTTTTCGATAACTTGTTTCTGCTGTTCTTCCTTTTCGGAAAGTTCGATCATGGCTTTTTCTAAACTTTCAATGTCCACCTTATATTGACTTTCCTTTTCCGATAGGGTGCCGATCATTTGAGTATAATTTTCAATTTCATGTTTAAAGTTATCGATAACTTGTTTCTGCTGCTCATCCTTTTCAGAAAGTCCGATCATAGCTTTCTCTAAGTTTTCAATCTCCATTTTATATTTATTTTCTTGTTCAGATACAACGCTAATCGTTTGATTTAAATCATCGATTTCTTGTTGATGGAAGTTCTCTTTTTCCTTTAGATCGGTAATCATCTGTTCCAAATTCTCAATGTTCACTTTATATTGACTTTCCAGTTCCGATAGGTGGCCGATCTTTGAAATGTAATTT
>NZ_JAUUTW010000102.1 GCF_030676415.1 Peribacillus frigoritolerans
ATTAACATAGTCATGTTTGCGAAAGAATCCTTCTTTTGTACGAGGACGTGTATAGGGTAAAGCAGGTGTGATTTCTTTGTTAAATAGGTAGCTTGTAATCGCTGGTGTTTTATAAGCTGCATCTGCGTCAACTGCTTCTGGTTTTCCAACTTTCTCAATCACTTGCTCAACAAGTGGCTCCAAAATATGACTGTCATGTGTATTACCAGGTGTTACAATCGTTCCCCATACAAAACCGTTGCGGTCTGCGGCCGCGTGGAATGAATAGGCAAACTGTTTTGTTCGTTCATCTTTCACATAGTAGCCACTCTCAGGATCCGTAGTACTTTCTTTAATTGCTCTGGTTTCTTCCTTATCAAATTTATCTGGTGGAAAAGGTTTCTTTCCATGGTTTTCACGATCTTGATTGATTTCATCTTGAAGACGTCCTTGATATGCTCGTGTTTCTTTGCGTACGATTT
>NZ_JAUUTW010000103.1 GCF_030676415.1 Peribacillus frigoritolerans
CCTTTACTCGAAGTAGCAGGTACGCCGCTTATCGGTTGGCACTTGCGCCGCCTGCAGCAGGCCGGATTCACTGAAATCGTCATCAACCATGCCTGGCTTGGCCAGCAAATCGAAGACACCTTGAAAGACGGTTCAGCCTACGGCGTACACATTGCCTATTCTCCCGAGCGCGCCGGAGGCCTGGAAACTGCCGGAGGCATTGCCACCGCCCTGCCGCTTTTGGGCAACGAGCCGTTTTTGGTCGTCAATGGCGACGTGTTGACCAACATTGATTTCCAAGCTGCACGACTGGCTGCCCAGCGCATACAGGAACACAACCTTCTCGCCCATTTGTGGCTGGTGGACAATCCGCCCCATCATCCCGAAGGAGACTTCGGCCTGCTTTCAGACGGCCTGGTATCCGCCTCATCAACAGACGGCCAAGCCCTGACTTTCAGTGGCGTGGGCGTTTATCAT
>NZ_JAUUTW010000104.1 GCF_030676415.1 Peribacillus frigoritolerans
GTGAAATTGGAGGAAATACTCGTGAGATTCATCCATTTACTCGTGAATTTGGAGCAAATACTCGTGAGTTCGAATGTTACACAAGATTTTGAGCTGTTTCCGCATGGAATTGGAGCAAATACTAGAGAGATTCAGCGTTACTCGTGAATTTGTGCCATTTACTTGTGAAATTGGAGCAAATACTCGTGAGAATCGTACATTTACTCGTGAATTCGCATGTTACGCAAGGTTTTGAGCTGTTTCCGCATGAAATTGGAGCAAATACTAGAGAGATTCAGCGTTACTCGTGAATTAGTGCCATTTACTCGTGAATTTGGAGCAAATACTCGTGAGTTCGAATGTTACACAAGATTTTGAGCTGTTTCCGCATGGAATTGGAGCAAATACTAGAGAGATTCAGCGTTACTCGTGAATTTGTGCCATTTACTTGTGAAATTGGAG
>NZ_JAUUTW010000105.1 GCF_030676415.1 Peribacillus frigoritolerans
GATTTAATCGCGCCATCCAAATCAATCATCATCGTTTTATCTGCGCCTGTGTGCCCGCCAGAACCTGCCGTAAAAACAATTGCGTCACAGCCTTTTGCCGCTTCAGCTAATTCGCTAATTGGTCCTTCAAGGTTCGCCAGCACAGCGTCTACTCCTGCCTGTTGAAACGATTCCAACTGTTCTTTTGAACGTACCATCGCCCGTGCTTCATGAGGCGATTGCTGTTCAATCTTTTCGACAAGCTGTTTGCCAATTTGTCCGTTTGCACCGATTACAAGTACTCTCACTTGACCTACCACCTTTCCTCTATCTGTTTTTTCTATACCCTTTACATAGCTCACAAAACAATGCTATCAGCTGTTTTGACTTCCCGGTATGGCCCGAGCAAGCCCTAACGCCACAAGCCATACACGTTGTGGCCCTAAATAACTGTTCACCG
>NZ_JAUUTW010000106.1 GCF_030676415.1 Peribacillus frigoritolerans
TTGATTAATTTAATGATGAAACACGTACGGTGGTTTTTTTGTATTCATTAACAAGATGGTTTCAAGAGGAAAGTGTTATTAGAGATTCTTATTTTACGGATTAAATGTTGACACTAAAGAAAAATAGAAGTATGATAATGAAGTCGCCTAATTAATGAGCGATTTTTAAAAAAAGAATTCTTCGTAGAAGTTGACAACTATTCAGTGTTATGTTAAGATGAATAAGTTGAAACAACCAAAAACAAATTGCTCTTTGAAAACTGAACAAAACAAAGCGCCAACGTTAAATTTTAAGTGAGCACACACTATTAAAAAAGCAAATGAGCAAGTCAAACATTTCTTCGGAGAGTTTGATCCTGGCTCAGGACGAACGCTGGCGGCGTGCCTAATACATGCAAGTCGAGCGAATCGATGGGAGCTTGCTCCCTGAGATTAGC
>NZ_JAUUTW010000107.1 GCF_030676415.1 Peribacillus frigoritolerans
TCTTGTTCGAATTAGTTCCAGTAATGTATGACATCATTAAATGGTTAGGTGTTATCTACTTGTTGTGGTTAGCTTGGAATGCAATAAAACCAGGAGCAAGTTCAATCCTGGAGCCACAGCATTTAGCCGTAGAGTCACCAAAAAAACTATATGTTATGGGCCTTATGACAAATTTGTTAAATCCAAAAATTGCGGTCTTGTATGTTTCACTTTTACCTCAATTTATGGATCCTAATAGTGGTTCACTGCTTGTTCAAACTGCTCAATTAGGAACGGTGCAAATTTTTGTTAGCTTTTCTGTAAATTTACTAATTGTTTTATTTGCTGGGCAGGTCGCGGTTTGGGTTGGAAGAAGACCTTTTTTGGTTAAAATTCAACGTTGGTTCATGGCATCTGTTTTAGGTGCCTTAGCTGTAAACTTAGC
>NZ_JAUUTW010000011.1 GCF_030676415.1 Peribacillus frigoritolerans
CCAAAAATGGCCTAACATAGTGGGCTCGTAGAGCCCCAATCTCTTAACTTTAGGCGAAAATTCAAAGGGAATTTCAAAAGGGGTTCAGAATTTTTTAATTCCGAACCCCTTTTGTCTACAAACTGAGGAGAGCCTTGGAGGCTCTCCTTTCCTTATTTTTGCACTAACCCTTTGCTTGCTTGTATCAAGTCACTAATTTGATCTTCCTTACCTGTCTCGAAGCATTCGATGATCTTGCTGCCGACAATGACACCATCGCAGTATTGTATTGCATCACGGACATGTTCTGGCGTCGATATGCCGAACCCAGCAAGAACGGGAACCGGACTTATCTCCTTTACCTTCTTTAAATAGCCTCCAAGTTCTTCCCCAAAGGCGTCACGGGCACCTGTAATGCCTTTGACTGTAACTGCGTAGATGAATCCCTCCGCCCCTGCGGTAATCTCAGTGATACGCTCCTTCGAAGACGTGAGTGTCACAAGCCGGATAAGAACGATACCTGCAGTTTTGATTGATGAAAAGATGGCTTCTTCTTCAATCGGTAAATCGGGGATGATGCACCCGGAAATCCCTGCTTGAAGACAGTCATTCGTAAACTCTTTTAGTCCATATGCCAGGATTGAATTCGTATATCCCATTAAAATGATTGGGATGGTCACATCATTTTTGATTTCCATTACTTTTTTCAGGACATCTTTTAAAGTTGTTCCATTTTCCAAAGATCGGATGCCAGCTTGTTGGATAACCGGTCCATCAGCGACAGGGTCAGAGAATGGAATACCTAGTTCAACGGCAGTCGCCCCGCTGTTTTCAAGGAAAAGAAGCTGGCTTTTTAACCGTTCAAGACCTCCATCGCCTGCCATAATATAAGGTATGAATGCTTTTTCCTGCTTTGTTTGACATTCTTCAAGCGCATTTGTTAATTTATTCATGTTCACTACCCCCCATCAATGATTGGACCGTTTCAACATCCTTATCACCACGGCCGGACAGGCAAATCACCAGCCCTGTTCCTTTTTCCATTTCTTTAGCAAGTTTTAAACCGTAGGAAATGGCATGTGAACTTTCTAAAGCAGGGATGATCCCTTCCTCCCTTGAAAGCATCGCTAGAGCTTTCAAGGCTTCATCATCGGTTACGGAAGTATATTCCACCCGATTTGTATCTTTTAAGTAACTATGTTCCGGCCCTACCCCTGGATAATCCAGCCCTGCTGAAATTGAATGTGCCTCCTGGATCTGACCGTCCTCGTTCTGCAATACATACATGAAGGCCCCGTGGAGCACCCCAGGTTTCCCCTTCGTCAAACTTGAAGCATGTAATGGTGTTTCAAGTCCATGCCCTGCTGCTTCCACTCCGTATAATTTTACCGTTTCATCCTCAATGAAGGGATAAAACATTCCCATTGCATTACTTCCTCCGCCTATGCAAGCGACTACTGCATCCGGCAGGGAATGAACCGCCTCCGAATATTGACGCTTTGTTTCATTCCCTATCACACTTTGAAAATCACGTACAATAACGGGGAATGGATGCGGACCAAGAACTGATCCCATTATATAATGGGTGTCATCCACATTCGCCACCCAATATCGTAACGCCTCATTCACTGCATCCTTCAGTGTCCCGCTTCCTTGTGATACAGATATGACCTTGGCTCCCAAAAGCTCCATCCTGAATACATTCAATTTCTGTCTCCTGATATCTTCTTCTCCCATAAAGATGATGCATTCCAACTTCAGCAAAGCACACACAGTCGCCGTTGCAACCCCATGCTGTCCTGCACCCGTTTCGGCAATCACCTTTTTCTTGCCCATTTTCTGAGTCAGCAAAGCCTGACCGATCGTATTATTTATTTTGTGGGCTCCGGTATGATTCAAGTCTTCGCGCTTCAGATAAATATCTGCACCACCAGCTAGTCTTGTTAAGTTCTCCGCAAAATAAAGAGGTGTTTCCCGACCGATATATTGTTTCAGGTAATAACTTAGCTGCCTTTGGAATTCAGGATCATTTTTAGATTGTTCATATACTTCTTCAAGCTCCGTAATCGCCGCCATTAAAGTTTCCGGAACGAAACGGCCTCCATATGCTCCAAAATGTCCAGTTTTATCAGGCTGTGTATAAGTATTCATCTATTCATTCCTCTTTTCCGGCTGTATATTTTGCCTCATTAATAAATGCTTTTATTTTTACAGCATCTTTTAATCCGTTTGTTTCTACACCACTGGCTACGTCAACTGCGAAAGGTGAAACGGCATTAATCGCTTTTCCGACATTTTCCGGAGTCAGCCCACCCGCTAGAATTACCTTCCCCAGTGGCAGATCCGCTTTTCGGATCATATCCCAATCCAAAGTCAATCCCTTTCCTGATGAACTCTTAGGAAGATCAACTAATAGATAATCTGCTGGGTATTCATGAAGGTTTTCAAGGTCTTTCTCTGAATGGACGGCAAAGGCCTTGATCACCGGTAGGGGCATTCTGCGGGCAAAGCTGGCAGACTCATTACCATGAAGCTGAATATAATCCAATCCTGCAATTTCAGCACTTTTTATCACTTCTTGTTCAGTTTGATTGGCAAACACTCCGACTTTTTTAACATGTGCAGCTAGATTCGCTCCGAATTCTCCTACTCTCCCTGGCTCAACCTTCCTGCTACTCTCGGCAAAAATAAAACCAATGAAGTCTGCCCCGTAACTAACAGCCGTCTGAGCGGCTGCCAATGTCTTTATCCCACAGATTTTCACTAACATATTAATCTCCTTATATACTCATTTGCAGTTCGGCCATCGTGTGCGGAAGATTTGATGCAGTCATTAGTGTCTCCCCTACTAAAATCGCTTTTGCACCAGCTTCCTTCACACGCATCACGTCTTCTTTTGTCTTGATTCCACTTTCACTGATAATGATATGGCGTTTTGGATCAAGTAACTTCGCCAGTCGTTCCGTTACAGCCAAATCCACTTTGAACGTCTTTAAATTCCGATTGTTAATCCCTATGAGCTCTGCATTCAGCTCTAGAGCCCGTTCCAGTTCGGCTTCATCATGGACTTCCGTCAATACTTCAAGCCCTTTCTTTTTTGCATATTGATATAATTCATGAAGGCGTTCTTTAGAAAGGGCTGCCACAATCAATAGAATGATAGTGGCACCAGCTTGATGTGCGCGATCGATTTGGATTTCATCGATGATGAAATCTTTGCACAACCTGGGAATCCGTATGGCCTCGCTTACGATTCTCAAATCTGCAATTGATCCTTTAAAGAAAACCTCATCCGTCAATACGGATATCGCTGCCGCTCCGCCACTTTCATATGATAGGGCCTGCTCGATTGGATTTACATTGATTTTAATGTCCCCTTTTGAAGGGGAAGCCCGTTTTATTTCCGCTATAACCGCCATCGATTTCGCCGTTTTCAAATTTTCCACCAAAGATGGTCTGACTAAGTTGATCATTTCCGAATCATCTAAGCCCCTTTCTTTTAATTTTGCGACTTCCACCTTTTTCTGTTCGATGATTTTCGTTAAAATATCTTCCATTACATGACCACCTTATTTCTATTGCCATAAGCAATCAAATTTTCTAACTTTGCAAGAGCCGATCCGCTATCAAGACTTTCTTTGGCCATGGAGATTCCTTTTTTAATCGTTTCTGCCGTACCATGTGCGTATAATCCCAATCCAGCATTCAATAAAACGGTATCACGATAGGCCCCTTTTTCCCCTTTGAGAAGCCTAAGCATGATATCGGCATTTTGTTTGGCGTCACCGCCGCGGATGGCATCATTTCCGTAAACCGGCAGATCCACTTCTTCAGGATGCAGCGTGAACGGGATAATATCCCCTTTCTCCAAAAGCACGAGTGAATTTTCACCCTGTAGGCTCGCTTCATCCATAAAACCGGCACCATTTATTACGACCGCGCGTTTCCTCCCTAATTTATGTAGGACTTCCGCAAAAAGCTCGAGCATATCGCGTCGATTAATTCCCATTAATTGCGTGTCGAGTTGGACTGGATTTGTCAGAGGACCGATGAGATTAAATATCGTCGGGATTTTCAGTTCTTTTCTTACTTTCATTATCCGTGCAATATTAGGGTGGACCGATGGGGCAAATAAGAATGTGATCCCATTTTCCTCCAACAGTTCTTTTAACATGTCAGGCTCCAAGTACAAATTAACACCTAATTCTTCCAATACATCCGCACTGCCCGTTTTGCTTGAAATGCTACGGTTTCCATGTTTGGCAACCTTGACACCGGCCCCAGCAAGTACGAAGGCCGATGCAGTACTTATATTGAAGCTTTGTGACCCATCTCCTCCCGTTCCGCAATTATCCATTACATTAAGGGAGCTTGTTTGTACACTTCTTGCTTCTTTTCTCATGACTCTGACAAGGCTTGCTATTTCACCTGCCGTTTCCCCTTTGGATTTCAGGGCAATGATGAATGCTGCCATCTCGCTTTCGGTGATATCTTTAGAAAATAACGATTGGGCTGCTCTGCTCATCTCTTCTTCCGTCAATGTTTGACGCTCTGCTAACTTCGCTAAATACTCCTTCACCGCTAACTCCCCCAGTCGTTTTTTGTTTTATAAGATGGATTGTTCCTTCTCCGATTGGAAGGTTCCCGCAATCTCATAAAATTGATGTAATAATTCCTTGCCGATTTTCGTCCCTATTGATTCAGGGTGGAACTGTAAACCGTAGAGCGGGAAGTCTTGATGTTTCAGGGCCATGATCTCCCCATCATCCAGTGCTACTGCCGTCACAGTCAGTTCATCTGGTAAACTCGCCCTTTCAACTACAAGGGAATGGTAACGCATTACCGGGAATTGTAAGTCCTGTTTGGCAAATACACCTGTTCCATCATGTTCGATAACCGATGTTTTCCCATGCATGATTTGTTTCGCCCCAACCACATTCGCACCAAAAACTGCCCCAATGGCCTGATGCCCCAAACAAATGCCTAATAGCGGAACATTCTCATAAAAATTACGGATGATCTCCATACTGATGCCAGCATCTTCCGGCCTGCCGGGTCCCGGGGAAATGACGATCGCCATTGGATTCAGTTCCTCAATTTCCGCAAGGGTGATTTCGTCATTCCTTTTTACTATGATTTCTTTTTCCACTTCGCCTAAATATTGATAAAGGTTATAAGTGAACGAGTCATAGTTATCAATTAATAAAATCATTTTGTGTGAACCTCCATTAAAGCGCGCGCTTTATTTTGTGTTTCTTCAAATTCCGTTTTTGGATCTGAATCATATACAATTCCTGCCCCTGCCTGTACATAGGCCTTGCCATCTTTAATGATCATCGTCCGAATGGCTAAAGCCATATCAAGATCCCCTCCAAAACCTATGAACCCTATCGAGCCCGAATACATCCCCCGTTTACAATTTTCCAGTTTATTGATCAGCTCCATTGCCCTGATTTTAGGAGCACCTGAGACTGTTCCGGCAGGGAGGCAGACCGTCAGTGCATCTAAACTCGTGAACCCTTCCCTAAGCTTTCCGCTAACCTTCGAAGCAATATGCATGACATGCTGATATCTTTGAATTTCCATTTCCTCGGTAAGGTGGATTGAACCAATTTCGCAAACCCTGCCAAGATCATTTCTACCCAAATCAACAAGCATCTTATGCTCGGCAAGTTCCTTTTCATCCATCAGCAGGCTTTTTTCGAAGCCTTTATCTTCTTCATCCGTTTTCCCTCTCGGCCTTGTACCGGCAATGGGATTAACATGAACCATTCCTGATGAAACACTGATCAAACTTTCTGGAGACGACCCAATGATTGTATAGTCACCAAATTCTATATAAAACATATAAGGAGAGGGGTTGGCTAATCGCAAACGACGGTAGGCATCGAAAGGCTCCCCATCGAAGTCCGCTTTAAACCTTTGTGATAAAACAACTTGGAACACTTCACCAGCTATAATCGCAGATTTAACTTCAAGGACCATTTTCTCGAATTCATCCTGACTGAAATTCGAATTGAATTCCAAATATTCAGACGATATTTCCTTTGACGGCTTGCTTGCCTGATTGATTTTTTCCTTCATCCCCAATAAACTTTTTTCACTATCTTCTTCCGCGGTCAAAAGATGGATCTTCTGCAGAACATGATCGAATATATACAGTTCTTTATAAAAAAGAAAATGAGCATCAGGCATTTGCAGTGAATCGGGAGGCACCGGACCTATATTTTCATATAGACGAATGATATCATAGCCCATATATCCGATTGCACCACCGTTAAATGGCGGAAGATGTATGGGAGCCTCTCCTATTTCCACTAATAATTCGTTTTTCAGAAACTCGATGATATTGATGTTCTTTACGGTTTGATCACCTGTTTCAGTATCTTTCACATATACTTGGTCAGCAAGTGATGTCACCTCCAGATAAGGTTTTGAACCTAGATAAGAGTAGCGGCCGTTGTCATGATGCGAATTCGAACTTTCCAATAAAAACTTCTGGTCACCATCCAATTTTTGAAATATGGCAATGGGTGTGTGGATATCCCCTTCAATTGTGTCCATTTTGAAACGGAGTATTTTTTTTTCATCCAAATTATTCATCTCTCAATTCCCTCCCGATTCTTATGCGCTCTTAAAAACCTCCGAAGGGAAAACCCTTTTGGCCTAGTGCCGGAGTTTTCATTTCCTCTGGATTTTTTTCGATTTTTCTCTAATAGGAATATATATTGAAATTCCAATAAAAAAATCCCCCGCAAACACAAATATGTGTCTGCAGAGGACGGTATACCGCGGTGCCACCTCAAGTTGGAAAAACTCATCATTTTTCCCTCTCAAGCAAGAAATGAAAAATTCTTGCGATTACCCTTTAACGGGGGCAGCCGAGTTTCCCTACTTATTTCAAGAAACCACTCATAAGTCCATTCATCTTCTTATATCGTACCGGTTTCCACCTATCCCGGCTCTCTGTGACGCATCTAAAAAGATTACTACTCTCATTCATAGATTTAATTATCATTTCCGTAAAAACGCAAAAAGGGCCCTCATCCAAAGGACGAGGAACCCGTGGTACCACCTTAATTAGCTAAATTAGCTCACTTTACGGCATTAACATGCCTATCTCCGTTAACGATGAGATAATCGCCAAAGCCTACTCCGTTCATCCGTTTCGGTTTGGGGCTCGGAAGTCCATTCGCTTAAATTCGTTCACCAGTTTTCAGCAACCACTGGCTCTCTGCAGAACATCATTAAGGTACTCTTCTTCGTCACTGCCTTTATCTTTTTCTTGATTATTATGTTAAAACAATCTTTTCAGTAAGTCAATGGAGTTTTCTAAAAATTATATTTTTAATTTTTCATTTTTATCCATTCTCCGTCATCGATTCCTTTTGCCTTCTTTATTACAAGATAGGCTGAATAGGTGCTGACTGACTCAAACTCATCCGTATACTTTTTTTCATCCGCCTTACCGGGGACTATTTCCTTGAATCTTCGGTAAGCCTTCATAAATTCTTCCTTTTGTATTTTATTTTCATAAGCCTTTTCTACCGCTTCAAAGAATTTAATCACATCTACGATTTCGTCAGTAGACCAATCAAGATCCATTGGATATTGATAATCCATACCCTAAACACGCTCCTTCTAGATAGTTTTTCATGTTGTCCGGCAGACCATGCATCATCAGTCTGCCCATTTTGAACGAATTGCTTCCGCCTGGCCGATAATCCGACTGAATAATTCAGCAGTCGATGGTACATCATGAATCAACCCCATCACTTGTCCAGCCCAAGCAAAGCCTTCACCTTCGACACCGTCATGGATATAACGCTGATTCGCTTTTCCACTTATGTAATCCTTCAATTGTTCATATCCGCCGTTTTCTTTTTCTATATCAAGGATCTTATCGGTCCAGCTGTTTGCAATTACCCTGGCTGGTGCACCAATGGACCGCTTGATGACAACGGTATCATTTTCTGTACCGGAAACCAAGGCATTTTTATATAATTCATGTGCATGAACACATTCCTTGACTGCTATGAATCGTGTTCCCATCTCGATTCCTTCGGCACCAAGTGCCAATGCTGCCATCAAACCGCGTCCATCGCCAAAACCACCCGAGGCTATGACTGGAATTTTAACGGAGTCCACAACTTGAGGAATTAACACAGAAGTTCCAATATCATCACGGCCCAAATGTCCGCCTCCCTCCTGACCGACAACCATCACCGCATCTGCCCCAAGCTGTTCAGCCTTCATCGCCTGCCTTCTTGCAGCAACAAGCACAAGTTTTTTCACCTGGGTGCTTTTGACGTAATCAAGAAATGGTGCAGGGTTACCGCCGGTTACGGAAACTGCTGCGATATCCTCTTTCAAGGCTGCTTCCAGCATGTGTTCATAAGGTCTTCCATGCTGACCGATTGCAAAGTTCACACCAAACGGTTTATCCGTCAATGATTTGGTTTTTCTAATTTCATCTGTCAGTTGCTCCGGGTTGTCCAAGGACATGGCCGTTACCTGCCCTAGCCCTCCTGCATTCGAAACTGCCGCAGCCAGGTCTGCATATGCTAAATGGGCCAATCCCCCTTGTACGATTGGGTATTGAATACCTAACAAATCGGTCACACGCGTTTTCCACTTCAAACTACTCATCTCCCCTTTTCACTTTGGTGGTTTGTTTATTTAGCTGAATTCAAAAATCATTAGCTTCATTATGGCAAATATTGTTTAGCCGTTCAATTTTTAAACTCACCTACAATATTAATAAAAGAAGAATTCTTGAGTAAATCCAGTAAATACTAGGAAAATAGACATTTATAATCTGCTGATAATTTTATTGAGCCCCTTAACAACAAAGACATGTAGAAATTGTTTAAGCCGGGACATTAAAGTCACTCTAGGCATTTATTATAAGACGTGCTATAATTCATATGTTTTATGTCTATCCACAAGCTTACTAACCATACGAATGGAATCGGAGAAACATACGATCGTTAATAGAAAGGGAGTATATACTCCCAAATATTTCGTACCTATTTTATTGAAAAGGGGCCACAAAGAATTGTCACAGAATGAAACACCCTTATACACTGCCTTATTGCAGCATGCAAAAAAAAATCCTGTTCAATTTCATATTCCAGGTCATAAAAAAGGAAAAGGAATGGACACTGATTTCCGTAATTTCATTGGAGAAAATGCATTATCCATAGATTTAATCAATATCGCACCACTCGATGACCTCCATCAGCCAAAGGGGATCATTAAACAAGCTCAGGATCTTGCCGCTGAAGCTTTTGGCGCAGATCACACATTCTTTTCCGTTCAAGGGACAAGTGGAGCAATCATGACGATGGTCATGACAGTCTGCGGACCTGGGGACAAAATCATCGTCCCGAGGAATGTACATAAATCCGTAATGTCTGCCATTGTATTTTCCGGAGCGGTTCCCATTTTCATCAATCCTGAAATAGACAAAGATTTGGGCATCTCACATGGAATCACCGTCGATGCCGTTGAAAAAACTTTAAGGGAACATAGCGATGCAAAAGGATTGCTTGTCATCAATCCCACCTATTTCGGCATTTCGGCTGATTTGCAAAAAATAGTGGAAGTTGCCCATTCCCACCAAATCCCAGTACTCGTAGATGAAGCACATGGTGTCCATATACACTTCCATGAAGACTTGCCGATGTCAGCCATGCAAGCTGGAGCAGATATGGCTGCAACGAGTGTTCATAAGCTGGGCGGTTCACTAACGGGAAGTTCCATATTAAATGTTAAGGCTGGATTGGTTTCCGCAAATCGTGTTCAAGCCATATTGAGCATGCTCACAACCACCTCAACCTCCTATATCCTTCTGGCTTCCCTGGATACAGCTAGAAGACAACTTGCGACGGTAGGCAGGGAAATGATTGATGAAGCGATCAATCTCGCAGGGTATATCCGTGAGGCCGTTAATGAGATTCCTTATCTTTACTGTGTCGGCAGCGAAATTCTCGAGAGTGAGGCAGCCTTTAGTTATGATCCGACTAAATTGATCATATCCATTAAGGAATTGAATATTACCGGATACGACGTTGAGAAGTGGCTTCGTGAAAAGCATAATATCGAAGTGGAACTTTCTGACTTGTACAATATCCTTTGCCTGATAACACCTGGAGACTCAAAAACAGAAGCGGATCTGCTGATCGCTGCCCTTAGAGACTTAGCGGATGAGTTTAAGGAAATGGCGGCTGAACATGAAAAGATCGAAGTCCTGCTCCCTGATACACCACCACTGGCTTTATCACCCAGGGAGGCATTTTATGCAGAAACCGAAGTGGTTCCCATTGAGGAATCTGTCGGCAAAATTAGCGCTGAATTCATCATGGTTTACCCGCCTGGAATCCCGATCTTCATTCCAGGTGAATTGATTACTGAAGATAATATCAATTACATCCGGAAAAACATCGAAGCCGGCCTTCCTGTTCAAGGCCCTGAGGACCCAGAAATAAAATATTTACGCATCATTAAAAATTGATTGACCCCATCAAACCAGAGCAGAGTGCTGCTCTGGTTTTTTTGCCCCTTTTATAATTGAGCACGCAGCTCCCGATAAACTGAAGATTTTCGCTTCATAACTTCTATAAAAAGGGTGCTCCAGGTTACAACCCTGAAACACCCTTAAATTCTATTAATCTTAAAACCTTTTTCCATTTATTTTTCAGAGGCAGCTGTATCACAGCTTTGGCAGTTGTGATTGTGTGTATATAGTACACTTACTTTTTCATCTTCAAAATGTTCAATCGTGCTATTGCAAGTTTGACATACGATAGTTCCCATTTTTACAACCCCTTCCTCTATATTGTATGCATCATTCATATAATGTAACCGCTTTATATGAATTATAATATAACACATTTATTATTTCAAGCTAAAAAGTATAACATATATACTTTTCCCCATTTAATGAACCCTCATGTTGGAAAAAATTGATTCCAATCGTTCGTTAGACTGATTCTTTTTTAAAAAAACACGAGAATTCATTTATAAACGAAGGGCCCTGGAGCTCATTTCATCACACTCCTTGCTTCAGATAGCAAGGTGAAAAAGGAATTTCGCCTTTTAATTTACATATAGATATGTATATAATACATCCATAAAATGTTAATATATTCTTACATCCTATCAATCTAAGGGGGATACACATGACTGAAAATGCCTATATCAAACTTGTTCCTGAGTCCGCGAAAGGGACTGTAACCATCGAAGACGTGAAAGAATTGCTGAACTATTATCAAATGATCACAGCGAAAACCGGAAAGCAACTGGATTGGGACTATGATAAGAAAGCATTTCCTTATGAAATGAAAGAACCAGAAAGAATGAAAGATAAGGCCATATATCTCCAATCCACAGAAGATCGATATCACATGATATTGATAGGCGTTGACCAAGAAGTCGTTAAGGAAGAAGATGGATCAGAGCGGATTCAATCCTATATCCAATTCACCCTCCCTGAAACAGCAACTTTCGGTGATAAGGGAAAAGCTAATGAATTGTGTAAGTTCCTTGCTAAGAAATTACGGGCGCAGCTACATCTCTTCAATAAACGGGTGATGTATTATTATCCAAGGAAATAAAAAAAACCTGCAGATGCCGAAATTGGCTCATGCAGGCGTTTCAATTAATTTTGGATCAAGGATCTCATAGCCTTTCTTTTGAAAACCTTTCACGATATCCTCTATCGCTTCACTGGTCCATTTCCGGTCATGCATCAGTAAATTCGCACCATTTCCTAAATAAGGGCTATTCAACATGATCTCCGTTAAAGCTTTTTTATCCTGATACTCTTTTTCCCAGTCATATCCGTATGTCCAATTCATGACCAGCATTTTTTCTTTCTCAGCGACTTTTTTTGAATGCTCGGTATTCGATCCAAATGGCGCCCTGAAGTACTTGGGGCGTACCCCTATTATGCCCTCAACCAAATTGTTCAATTTTACGATTTCCCGCTCTTGTTCCTTTTCGTTCAACTCTTTTAAATTCACATGGGAATACGTATGATTGCCGATAGAAAAACCCATTTCATGAATTTCTTTCAGCATCGCTTTGTTTTCATCATTTTCAAGAAAGTGACCGTTCACGAAAAATATCGCAGGTACTTCAAGCCGCTTCAGGGTTTGGGCTATTTCCAGAGAATATTTATCAGGTGCATCATCAAATGTTAACAACACCACTTTCGGATTTGCATCCCCAATGGGTTTAAATGACCAATTCCCTTTATCCACCCGATATTCTGCCTTTACATTCCCTTCGCCAATTGTTTTTGACGTTTCTTTTTTCAAATCTTTCTCTTGCTGGCTTTCATCTTGGACCGTCGTTGTCGTTTCCACACTTTTTTCATTCTCATTTTCAGTTTGACCGGAACTCGGATCATTACAAGCCAACAATAAAAATGATACTACTGTAAATAATGCTACTGCTTTGTTAATCATGATTCCTCCGTGATTTCTTGTGTCGTCGAGGCTTACGAAAAATTCAATAAACGGGTACTAGCGTTTCCAAAAGGATTTGTAATATCCCGTAACATAATAGACTTATCACGGTAACAAGCATGGTTCGCCTATTGGATTTTAAAATCATTTTACCAATGTAAATGGCCAGATAAGAAAAGACCAGAAACATGAATACTTTGAAAACGAATCGATCGTTGACAGACAGCCATTCAACTAATGTATACCCACTCCAAACGATTAGTTGAAAGAGGATTACCAGATAATTTTTCAAGTGATCCACCCCATTTTAATATGAATATATCAGCCATGATCTTTTTATTGGCAAAAAGTATTCCTTTAGCACATCGCTCATCTTATTTTTTATCCTCTATTGCCTTTTTCAAACCCTTTCAAGGAAAAAAGTAAGAAGTCCTTTTTATAGCTTATGCCCTTTTTGTCCTTTTCATTTAACTAGTGAGAAGAAAATCATGAATGGGGAGTCATCCTTCATTTTTGTAAATCTGGTCAATACAAAAAAAGCGTACTGCTTTAGGCAGTACGCTTTTATAAAAATCAATTACTTAATGATGTGAATAGGAGTTCCAAGGGCAACTTCAGCAGCTTCCATTGTGATTTCCCCTAAAGTTGGATGTGCATGGATTGTCATCGCAATATCTTCGGCAGTCATTCCAGCTTCGATAGCCAAACCAAGTTCTGCAATCATATCAGAAGCGTTTGGTCCTGCAATTTGTGCTCCTATAACCAATCCGTCTTCTTTGCGAGTGATAAGCTTCACAAATCCGTCCGTATTATTTAATGAAAGAGCACGTCCATTTGCAGCGAATGGGAATTTAGAAGCAAGCGCTTCGATTCCAGCTTCCTTCGCTTCTTTTTCATTATAACCGACAGAAGCAAGTTCCGGTTCAGAGAATACAACAGCCGGAATAGCAAGATAGTCGATTTCAGATGAATGTCCTGCAATGGCTTCAGCTGCAATTTTACCTTCATAAGAAGCTTTATGAGCCAACTGAGGTCCAGAAACGATATCACCGATTGCGTAAATGTTTTTCACGCTTGTACGGCATTGTTTATCCGTTTCGACCAAACCACGGTCAGTCATTTTGATTCCGACTTGTTCCAAGCCGATTTCAGCAGTATTTGGACGACGTCCAACAGTTACTAAAACGTAATCGGCTTCAACTTTTTTCTCTTCGCCTTTTACTTCATAAGTAACGGTTACACCTGTTTCAGTTTCTTCCACGCCTTTAGCATTTGCTTTAGTAACAATTTCAGCACCCTTGTTTTTAAGGTTACGCTTAACAAGTGCTGCCATTTGTTTTTCAAAGCCTGCTGAAAGAATTTCTTCTGTACCTTCAAGGATGGTCACTTTAGTGCCAAAGCTTGCGAATGCTCCGCCAAGCTCAGTTCCAATGTAACCTCCGCCGATTACCACGATCGAGCTTGGAACTTCTTCCAAAGCAAGAGCGCCAGTGGAATTAAGTACACGTTTCGTATATTTAAATGACGGAATCTCGATTGGCGATGAACCAGTGGCGATGATTGCGTTTTTAAATGTATATGTTTGGGCTGAGTCATCATTCATAACACGGATGCTGTTTTCATCAACGAAGTAAGCTTCGCCAGTTACAACATCAACATTATTACCTTTTAACAGGCTGCTGACACCGCCTGTTAATTTTTTTACAATAGTACCTTTCCAAGCTTGTACTTTAGCAAAATCAACCGTAACTTTTTCTGCAAAGATACCCATATCTTCTGAATGCTGAGCTTCATGGAAACGGTGTCCAGCCGAAATTAAAGCTTTCGATGGGATACAGCCTACATTCAAACAAACTCCGCCGATTGTTCCTTTTTCAACGACCGTCACTTTCTGTCCAAGCTGTGCTGCGCGAATTGCGGCAACATATCCCCCTGGGCCTGAACCGATCACTAAAGTATCTGTTTCGATTGGAAAATCTCCTACTACCATTGTTTACGCCTCCATTAACAATAATTCTGGGTCGTTCAATAACTTTTTGATATGATTCAATGCATGTTGAGCTGTTGCTCCATCAATCATGCGGTGATCAAAGCTCAGTGATAATGCCAGAACTGGAGCGGCGATAATTTCCCCGTCGCGTACAATTGCTTTTTCGGCAATGCGTCCAATCCCTAGAATGGCAACTTCTGGATGATTGATTACAGGTGTGAACCATTGACCGCCTGCGGAACCGATATTCGTAATGGAGCAAGAAGCACCTTTCATTTCGTTAGGAGCCAATTTGCCGTCACGGGCTTTCGTCGCTAATTCATTAATTTCTTGTGAAATAGCAAAAGTTGATTTACGATCTGCATCTTTTACAACTGGAACGAGCAGTCCTTTGTCTGTGTCTGCTGCAATTCCGATATTGTAATAGTGTTTATGGATAATCTCACTAGCCTCATCATCAAATGATGTGTTAAGCATAGGGAATTCACGTAATGCACTCGTTAACGCTTTAACAACATAAGGTAGGAATGTAAGCTTGATTCCTTTTTCTGCAGCAATTTCCTTGAATTTCTTACGGTGAGCAACCAATAGCGTCACATCGACTTCATCCATTAATGTTACATGCGGAGCTGTCTGTTTGGATTTAACCATTGCTTTTGCGATCGCTTTTCTCATGCCGCTCATTTTCTCGCGAGTTTCAGGATATTGCCCTTCTGGAATTGAAACTTTTTGTTTTTCGGTTGTTTCCGTATCATTTTGTTGTGAAGCTTCACTTTGAGCTGCTGGTTGCTGTGGAGCAGTTTTGCCGTTTTTGAAAGCATCTATGTCTTCTTTCATGATGCGGCCATTATCCCCAGAACCAGAAATCTCACGAATATTTACCCCTTGTTCGCGTGCATATTTCCTAACAGAAGGCATAGCGATAATACGTCGTGAAGGATCTACCTCAACCTGTGGTTGTAATCCCGCGCCCGTTACTCCACTATTTTCTTGAACCGGAGCAGCCTCTTTCTTGACTTCCTGTCCAGCTTCAGCAGTTGCTTGAACCTGGGCCTCCGTATCCTTCTCACCTTCTGCCTTCGCTTCTTCTCCATGATCCCCTTTAAACTGAAGATTTTCATAACCTGGAGCATCGAATGTTACAAGTACATCGCCAACAACGGCAACCGTTCCTTCTTGAACAAGGATTTCTTCAACGGTACCTTCCACCGGGGATGGGATTTCAACAACGGCCTTATCGTTTTGAACCTCGCAAAGCACGTCATCTTCTTGAATCTTATCTCCTGGTTTTACAAACCATTTCACTATTTCACCTTCGTGTATACCTTCTCCGATATCAGGGAGTCTAAATTGGAATGCCACTGAGTTCAACCTCCTATATTAAATCATACTTAGTGCTTCGAATAAAGTCCTTTATCTTGCATTGCGTTCATGCAAAATCACTTTCCCAAGCAGGACATTCATTCCATTACTTAAGATTGTTAAAACTTCAAGACTTTAGTCGCCGTTTCAATAATGTCTTTATAATTAGGGAGCCATACTGTTTCAGCTTGTGAAAACGCGAATACCGTATCAGCAGCAGCCACTCGCAGTACTGGAGCATCCAAGCTCAAAATGGCACGTTCGTTAATTTCCGCTACAACATTCGCTGCTATACCAGCTTGCTTTTGTGCTTCTTGAACAACGATAGCGCGTCCTGTTTTTTCTACAGAAGCAATGATTGTATCAATATCCAATGGAGATACAGTCCGTAAGTCGACCACTTCGACGGAATGACCTTCCTTAGCCAATTCCTCAGCTGCCTTGATGGATTCCTGTACCATCGCACCATACGTAATAATGGATAAATCCGTTCCTTCTCTTTTCACATCCGCTTTTCCTAATGGAATCGTATATTCTTCTTCAGGAACTTCCTGACGGAAAGAGCGGTACAATTTCATGTGCTCAAGGAAAATGACAGGGTCATTATCACGAATCGCTGAAATCAATAAGCCTTTTGCATCGTAAGGAGTTGAAGGGATAACTACTTTTAACCCTGGTTGCTGAGCCATTAAACCTTCTAAGCTATCAGCGTGCATTTCCGGAGTATGCACTCCGCCTCCAAAAGGTGAGCGAATTGTAACCGGTGCACTGTAACGTCCGCCTGAACGGTAACGCATACGAGCAAGCTGACCGCTTACGGAGTCCATTACTTCATATATGAATCCGAAGAATTGAATTTCAGGAACAGGACGGAAACCTTGTAAAGAAAGACCGACCGCTAATCCACCGATTCCAGATTCAGCAAGAGGTGTATCGAATACACGATCTTCGCCGAATTCTTTTTGAAGATTTTCCGTTGCACGGAAAACTCCTCCATTAAGACCAACATCTTCCCCAAAAACGAGTACATTCTCGTCATTTTTAAGTTCTGTACGTAATGCTTCTGTAATTGCTTGAATCATCGTCAATTGAGCCATGGCTTACTTCGACTCCTTCTCTTTATAAATTTCATATTGTTCTTTTAAGTTATAAGGCATTTCTTCATACATGTTTTCAATAAGGTCTGTAACCTTTTGCTTTGGTTCTGCATCTGCCAATTTGATTGCTTCTTTAATATCGTCTTTTGCTTTTTCTATCGTTTCGTTCTCTAATTCTTCATTCCAAAGTTTTTTGTTTTCCAAGAACTTGCGGAAACGAACCAATGGATCTTTCAGTTCCCACTCGTTATCCATTTCGGAAGTACGGTAACGTGTCGGGTCATCCCCAGCCATTGTATGTGGACCATAACGGTAAGTTAATGTTTCAATCAATGTAGGACCTTCACCATTAATTGCACGTTCACGTGCTTCTTTAACGGCTGTATAAACGGCCAAAGCATCCATACCATCAACCTGGATGCCTGGAATACCTGCAGCCACACCCTTTTGGGCCAATGTTTTCGCTGCTGACTGCAATTCTACCGGTGTAGAGATTGCGAAACGGTTGTTTTGCACGATGAAGATAGCTGGCGCTTTATATGCACCTGCAAAGTTAATTCCCTCATAGAAGTCACCTTGTGAGGTTCCACCGTCACCCGTATATGTGATGGCTACAGCTTTTTTTCCGCGTTTCTTCAACCCAAGAGCAACTCCGGCAGCTTGGACATATTGAGCGCCGATAATGATTTGAGGGGAAATTACATTGACGTCTTCAGGAATTTGATTTCCTTTAAAATGTCCACGGGAGAATAAGAATGCTTGCCAAAGCGGCAGGCCATGCCAAACGATTTGCGGAACATCACGGTAACCAGGCAGAATGAAATCTTCTTTTTCCAAAGCATACTGGGAAGCGATTTGAGAAGCTTCTTGACCGGCAGTCGGTGCATAGAAACCTAATCTGCCTTGGCGGTTCAGTGATATAGAACGTTGATCCAAGATGCGTGTATAAACCATACGACGCATTAATTCTTGCAATTGTTCATCACTTAAATCAGGCATTGCCGCTTCATTAACGACTTCTCCCTCTTCATTTAAAATTTGAAAAGTTTCAAATTGTTCTTCTACTTTCTTAAGCTGATCCTGAACATTATTTTTAGCTTGTTTAGTTTTTTGAGCCATTTGGCACCTCATCCTTTCATTAAAAAGGTTTGCTATTATTATTCTATAAAGCAAAAATAGTTTGCTTTTTAGTTTCTTCAACAATTCATTCTTTTATTTTTCCCTTAAGACCAATCCTCAAACGTGGATATACTTAATATGTCTCAATCTTATTCTGTACCATAAAAAAAATCAAGGAAAATGATACAAGAATTTTTATAGATTAAGTTTACAAGATGAATTAACATCAAGTCAATCACTTGGAGTTCCTTATAATTTTGATTTAATAGAATTTCCAATACTCATACTTCTTCTCTGTATTAGTTTTCACTTTACAACTGTACCATTAAAATTCCCGTATTTATCAATTTAAGGATGGTTAAGGATAACATTTCAATTCCCCAGCCTATCAGATCAATTCCAAAACCGCTTTAACTAAAGGCATTTGAGCCTTTAAAATAATATTCCAAAAAATAATCAAACGCTTTCATATTAGTCTGCTGTTAGATTTTTATTTATCGTTTTTTTTTAGTACAGGTATGAAAATTTCACATCAAGCTGGTTGCACAAAAAAGACCATTTTAGAATTCTTTAGTCCATAAATGAACTCGATTGAACAAAATATGGGCTGTGAGTGAGGATCACAGCCCATCATTATTTATATTACTTTGTTGAATCAGCCATTTCTATGCCGGAACTATCATAAAAACTTTCTTTTTTTTGATTTGATTTTTCCGTTAATGCATTAAATTCCTCATTCGCTTTCAAAACTTTTGTATAAGAGGTATTTATTTTCTCGATTTGCACTTGTAATTCATCCATTTTCAAATCCTCTTTTTTAAAAAGTTCATATAATTCACGATCATAAGCAAGACTTTGTTGATAGGCATCATATAAATTATCGTAGGTGCTATAGCGCTCACTCATGACCTTTTTCATTTCAGTCGCTTCTTTTTTTATCTTTTCATCCTCTATTTTCCTGATTTGTTCATCTATCTGATTAAATTGTTCTTTTGAGGATTGCATACTGCTTTGTTCCTTTTCAATTATTTTTTCCCTTTGGTCGATATTCTTGGTGGCTTCATCTGAAAGCTGGACGATCTGTTCATAATCATCCAATCCAAGTTTAATGATTTTCTCATATTTTTCTTTTTCTTTTTTCTCCAAATCATTAAGAGGCTCTTGATGCTCGGTGAAATCACTTTCTTTTTCTGCAGTTTTCTCTAGGATTTTGTGGATTCTTTCTTCCGGCGAACCATTAAAACAACCAGTCAAGATCACTAAAGAAAGAAGTAAAATAACATATGGACCAAAACGATTCAACATAGACAGCTCCTTCTGATAGTTCTTCGAAGATTCATTTCTCTAAATTCCCTGATAAGCCGCAGACACTTGTTACAATCATATTCCGAACAGGTTTTTTTCATTACTGGGCGCTAGCCTACACCCTTTAAACCATACTGCATAGGCTGTAGGGACCGTTTCTAATCAGAGTGGTCAGCATTTTAATAATACAAAAACGGAGGTATGAAATTATGTATGGAGGTTACAACCAGGATTGTTGTTATCCGGTTTCCGTTTCACCCAGCTATGGTTATGGTGATGGTGGAGGCTGCGGCTTTGGAAGCGGCTTCGCCATTATCATTGTCCTGTTCATTCTACTAATCATTGTCGGCGCGTGCTTATGCTAAGCAGATAATTACTATTACCTTTACCCGAAAATGTTAACTATTTACCCTGATTCAAAAAAAATGATTGATTTTTTTAAATAGACCTCATCACGCAAATAAAATAATGGCGGGGGGGATTTAATCGACTTGATTCCATCCCTTCCATTTTTCTTTCATTAAGATCATCCATTAACTTTCAGTATTATTTTTGTTAAAATAACCCTATACATATTATAAGAATTTTTATGGGGTGAAAGATTATGCTTACCATGGATGATTTTGTTAATGAAGACGATCCAATCTTAAGGCAAGTCGCGGTAGAGGTTCCGCTTCCGGCATCATATGAAGATAAGCAACTTTTAGCCAGCTTGATGGAATATGTCCAAAACAGCCAGAAGCCCGATATTGCTGCTCTATACGGGTTAAGGGCAGGAATTGGCTTGGCTGCACCACAGGTGAATGTTTCAAAAAGGATGATTGCAGTTCATTTGAAAGAAAAAGATGATCAACTGTATAGCTATGCACTTTTCAACCCTAAACTCGTTAGCCATTCAGTCGAAAAAGCATACTTGACATCCGGAGAAGGCTGCCTTTCCGTAAATCGTCCCGTTTCCGGATATGTGCCCCGTTATGCCCGAATAACGGTTGTGGGTACAGACCTGGAAGGAAAATCGGTTCAACTCCGCCTGAAAGGCATCGCAGCCATTTGCTTTCAACATGAAATAGACCACCTTAATGGAATCCTGTTTTATGATCATATCAATCCGGAAGACCCTTATGCCATTCCGAAAAATTCAATTGCGGTGGAGAGGTAACGTAATAAGCAAAACCCCCGTCTGTTAATTGACGGGGGTTTTGTTTTTATATCAGTTCAAGTTCCTTCAAACCAAAAAGTATGCCGTCATCATCGACATCCTTCGTTACAAAGTCGGCCTCTTGCTTCACAAGTTGACCGGCATTCCCCATTGCCACGCCATATCCCGCTACTTTTAACATCTCGATATCATTTAAGCCATCTCCAAAGGCGTAAACATCCTCCAGTGCAAACCCGACTTTTTCCATTAATATTTTAATGCCTTCAGCTTTTGAACCCCCAAATGGAAGTACATCCGTCGAATACGCATGCCATCTAATGAAATGAAAGTCATCATATTTCCCAACAAAGTTCCCTTCTTCATCTTCCGAGCAGAATAATAAGGCTTGGTATATATCATGGTCCTCATAAAAATCTGCCACATGTTCAGGGTGGGGAAACTTCAGGCTGCTTAATGCTTCTTCAATTCTGCTATGATGTGGCACACTCGATTTCATTGTCTCCTCATTCATGAAAACGATCGGTATTTCATTTTTTTCTGCATGTTCGTGGAGCCGTTTTATCTCGGGTATGCTCAAAGGGTTTTTATAAACGACTTTCCCTTCAAAAACAACGTATTGTCCATTGAAACTTACGAATGTATCGATGCCAAGCTCTTCCCTTAAAGACTCGAACATGAACGGAGCCCTTCCTGTGGCAATCGCTACAAAAACCCCGCTATCCTGCAGTTGCTTAATGGCTTTTTTTGTTGAAGCAGGTAACTTTTTTTCATGATCAAGCAAAGTTCCGTCAATATCAAAGAATACGATTTTCACTAACGATTCACTTCCAATTCATTCATTTTTTCCTTTTTTAATATGTACCCATTTAATAATTGTCATCGAGATAAGTCAAGTAACCCTACCTGATTCAACTCAAAGTTACGTTTTTTATTCAAGAATGGGCATATACTATTCTTAATAGAAACCAACTCAGGCTTTCCAGATTACACTTCTCCCATCCTTCTCGCCTCTCAAATCCCAGTTGCTTGTTTGAATGAGCCTTTTTTTTCAAAAATGGGCTAAGTACCTGTAAAGACGTATTTACATTATTGAATAATCCTATACAATAATAACTAAGGGAGCGTGATCGCCATGTTAAAAAAGCTTCGTAAAAAGCTTGCTAAACAGTGGAATGATCTTTTAAGAAAAAAATCTATCGCATGATTTGCCACTCATTCCTGCCTTGGCCGTCATCCATATGCGAATTTTTTTCGGACAGCCCTTCAAAAACTTGCGGAGGGCTTCTTCCTTGTTGTAAAGTTCTTGTTAAGCATTCTTTCTATCATGGCTTTTATATGGTCAGGTGAATACATATTTCAATTAAAATATGAGTCGTTGTGTTTTCATGAAACGCTGTACACAGTTGTACTGTATTAATCTAGAAAGAAATCGTTTACGAAAAAAAGATCCCATGATTTAAGTTTTACACATGGCAAAAACGGATAGGATATAAGATAGAGGAAGCTACAATTGGATTGAAACTAAAATCTGCCATCTATTTTTTTATATACTTTTAGACATTGGTATATTTAATTCATCAAACCCCTTCCGTTTTTATGGCGGAGCTGGGTTTATTTTTACATGATGTTGAAAAACATGAAAAAATTGTTGTTTTTATATATAATGAAAAAAGCAATGCAAACAAGTGAGGAGAGATTAAAATGGTTTTTAAGGTATACTATCAAGTAACCATATCAGAGGTTCCCATCAGGGAGAATACTAAAACAATGTTTGTCGAAGGTGAATCCGTTCGTGACGTTCGTTTAAAATTAAAAAAAGAACCTTATAACGTAGAAATCGTACTACCCGTAACCGGAGCATATTTAGAATATGAAAAACAAAATGAAGATTACAAAGTATTGGAGCTATAACTTATGAAATTTGTAAAAAACGATCAAACAGCTGTATTCGCCCTGGGCGGTTTAGGCGAAATCGGTAAGAACACATATGCTGTTCAGTTTCAAGATGAAATCATCATCATTGATGCTGGAATTAAATTTCCTGAAGATGAACTTCTCGGTATTGACTATGTGATTCCAGATTACAGCTATTTAGAGAAAAATGTAGATAAAATTAAAGGTGTTTTCATTACCCACGGCCATGAGGACCACATTGGCGGGATTCCTTATTTACTTAGAAAAGTGAATGTCCCTGTATACGGCGGGAAGCTGGCACTTGGACTGCTTCGTAACAAATTGGAAGAACACGGCCTATTACGTCAGACAACCATGATTGAAATCAGTGAAGATGAAGTGATCAAGTTCCGGAAAACGTCCGTCTCTTTCTTCCGTACAACTCACAGTATCCCTGACTCTTATGGAATCGTTGTAAAAACACCACCTGGACAAATTGTCCATACTGGTGATTTTAAATTCGACTTTACACCAGTGGGCGAGCCTGCAAACCTGACCAAGATGGCTGAAATCGGTAAAGAAGGTGTATTGTGCTTACTCTCGGATAGCACAAATAGTGAAGTTCAGAACTTTACTATGTCCGAAAGCCGTGTCGGCGATACCATTCAAGACATTTTCCGTAAGGTTGACGGCCGGATTATTTTTGCAACGTTTGCATCGAACATCCATCGCCTTCAGCAAGTTGTGGAAGCAGCCGTGGCTAACGGCCGTAAAATAGCCGTTTTTGGCCGAAGCATGGATTCAGCCATATCAATTGGACAAGATCTTGGTTATATCGTAGCGCCTAAAGATACATTTATTGATGTACAGCAATTGAATCGTATGCCTGCGAATAAAGTAACCATCCTTTGTACAGGCAGCCAAGGTGAACCAATGGCAGCCCTGTCGCGCATAGCGAATGGTACTCACCGTCAAATTCAAATCATTCCTGGTGATACTGTCGTATTTTCATCTTCACCTATCCCTGGTAACACAATCAGTGTTTCCAGAACGATCAATCAATTATATCGTGCAGGAGCAGACGTCATTTCAGGTCCTTTGAATGACATTCATACATCGGGACATGGCGGACAGCAGGAACAAAAGCTAATGCTCCGTTTGATAAAACCAAAATTCTTCATGCCAATCCATGGTGAATACCGTATGCAAAAACTACATGCCCGCCATGCAGTCGATTGCGGTGTTCCGGAAGAAAATTGCTTTATCATGGATAATGGTGAAGTTCTTTCCTTAAGTGAAAACACAGCACAAATCGCTGGTAAAATCCCTTCAGGTTCGGTTTATATCGATGGAAGCGGCATCGGGGATATCGGTAATATCGTTCTCCGTGATCGTCGGATTCTTTCCGAGGAAGGCCTTGTCGTTGTCGTTGTCAGCATCAATATGAAGGAATTCAAAATTGCATCCGGTCCTGACATCATCTCACGCGGATTTGTTTATATGAGAGAATCAGGAGACCTTATCAGCGATGCTCAATCCTTGATAACTAAGCATTTAAATAAGGTGATGGATCGTAAAACTACACAATGGTCTGAAATAAAAAATGAAATTACAGACACTTTATCTCCATTCCTATATGAAAAAACTAAACGCCGTCCAATGATCCTACCGATCATCATGGAAGTCCAATAAATAATAGAAGCCCAGCCATTGATGGCTGGGCTTCTTTGTTTAGGTTTGTAAATCTCGAACGTTGAATTCCACCCCAGGCACTCGCTTTCCGCGGGCGGTCCGGGAGCCTCCTCGGCGCCTTAGCGCCTGTAGGTTCTCCCTTGGACGCGTACTCCCGCAGGAGTCTCCGAACACCCATTCCAATCAACTTTGTTTTAACAGTTAGATAGAACTCCTTTTGCCTACAGTCTTTTTTGTTTTTTAAAAAAGTATTAAAACTTGAGGTGATAAGGATGCTTGAATAGATTTTCTATCGCATCTTAATGGAAAGCTTCCGAAAGTAAACTGATAAGAAGCATGTATTTGTTGATTCCACACTGTGGAAAGCCAGTTCCGGAAACACAAGCCTATCAAGTACGCCTTCAAGAAGAAATAAATCAAAATAGAGAGTACAAATCATCCTAACCCATTTGTGCGACTTGTTCACTTTTATCACAGTGTACAGAAAGTAAAGATCATTTGTGTCATTATGTAGATGTAAAATCTATATATGCGAAACGCAAAGAAACAATATTGCGTGTACTCACAGAAGTAAAAGAAAAGAATGGTTTTCGAAGGACTACTTAAGGGAATTAAAAAATTGTCGATGCAAGCTATTCTCTATAACTACTTCAAATCCAATTAAAAAACAAAAAGGTTTCGGAATGAGACCATTCCGAAACCTTTTTGTTTTCCTTTGATAAAAGCGCTGCTCGATTTTAGCAGGACGCTTACTTATTCCACAATTTTCTTTTCAAAGCGATTGATGTCCGAATCCGCGCCGATGACGATCAATATATCACCTTTATGAATTAAATCGCTCGCCTGCGGGGAGACATTTATGTCGTTCCCTCTTTTGATCGCGACAATATTCAGCCCATAGTGAGCACGGATATCAAGGTCAAATATCGAGTTTCCATTCATCTTTTGGCTTGCAACAATTTCGACGATGGAGTGTTCATCAGAAAGCTCCAAATAATCGAGAATATTATTGGAGACGATATTATGGGCAATCCTTCTCCCCATATCTCGTTCGGGGTGCACGACAAAGTCGGCCCCGATCTTACGAAGAACCTTCTCATGATAATCATTTTGCGCTTTAACCGTAACATTTCCGACACCCAATTCCTTAAGCATGAGAGTCGTCAATATACTAGCTTGAATATTCTCGCCAATCGCTACGATGACATGATCAAAATTACGAATTCCTATGTTTCTCAGTACATTTTCATCTGTCGTATCCCCTACTACGGCATGTGAAGCTATTCTGGCAAATTCATTCACTCGATCTTCGTCAGCATCGATAGCCAGAACCCCTAATCCTTCTTCAGCTAATGTCTTGACTATGCTGCCGCCAAAACGGCCAAGTCCAATCACCGCAAATTCTTTTTTCACAATAAGCCCTCCAACGTCATTCGTTCTCTCTTTAGAGCATGTTCTGTACTGAAAAGCATTTTTACGCTTCCCTTCCCTTAAACGTTATATATTCCGTTAAGTGATTAATCGCGAGTTCAATCGCTTTTTCATCCGGACTTAACTTAGCGTGGTGCAATCCGTATTCCGATGAAACCCCCAACCAGAACATGAATCCTGGAATCTCCTTTAACATATAACCAAAGTCTTCACCAGTCATTGCTTCAGTACATTTATGCAAATGTACAGCAGTTGACTTCTCTGTAAATTCCATGAATTCCCTGGTCAACCGTTCTTCATTATACACCTGATGATACATCGCGCCATAGTCGATTTCAGCCATGCACTCATATCCCACTTGTATACCATCCACAAGCGCTTTTATTCTTGACTTGACCTTTACCATCGATTCGGGGTTAAGGGTGCGTATTGTACCTTCTAACCGCGCTGTCTCCGCAATAATATTTTGAACGGTGCCACCAGTAATCTTCCCAACTGTAATGACAGCTGAATCAAGTGGATTGACATTCCTGGAAACGATTGTTTGAAGCTGCCCTACAAGCGAGCAGGCCGCAATGACCATGTCATTTGTTTCGTGCGGATAGGCTGCATGCCCTCCTTTCCCCCTTAAATCGATGAATAATTCAGATGTATTGGCAAATAGAAGCCCTTCTTTAACGGCAATCGTCCCAACTGGATACTCTGGAGCAATATGTAAAGCAAGAATCATATCCGGCTTCCATTTTTTCATGGTTTCCGATTTAAGCATTGGTTCAGCTCCGCCAGGACCCTCTTCTGCAGGCTGGAAGATGAATAGCAAGTCATCATCGATCGGATTTTCGGTGAAATATGTCAATAATCCTAAACCTATGCTCATATGAAAATCATGACCGCAGGCATGCATATATTCCTCGTGGTTGGATGCGAAAGGCAATCCCGTTTCCTCTTTTATCGGCAGACCGTCAATATCAGCCCGGTAGCCAATTGTTTTTCGCGGGTTCAGCCCCTTCACTTTAACGAATATCCCAGTCCGCCAAGTTTCTATTTCCATTCGCTCCTGGTCCAGATTCGTTATGTAATTCAGTAGGTATTGCTGCGTCTTGAATTCTTTGAATCCTATCTCCGGTATTTGATGCAAATCACGCCGGATCTCGGCAAAAGGATTTTTTTTCACATTATTTCCTCCCTATACAGAAAGCGTGGATATATTTATCCACGCTTCAGGCAATATTCACTAAAGAAAATTAAAGTTGACGAAGTTCTTGCATGATTTCTGTTTTTGATTTTGTTTTTTCGTCAATTTGTTTAATGACCCTCGCCGGGATACCAGCAGCCACGGAGTAAGGAGGAACGTCTTTCGTTACAACTGCACCAGCCGCCACAACTGAACCTTGACCGATTTTCACACCTTCCAGTACGACCGCATTAGCTCCGATTAAAACATCATCTTCCAAAATGACCGGTTGTGCGGAAGGCGGCTCGATGACACCTGCTAAAACGGCACCTGCACCTACGTGACAGTTTTTGCCCACTGTTGCACGTCCGCCCAGTATTGCGTTCATGTCGATCATTGTGCCTTCACCGATGACAGAACCAATATTGATTGATGCACCCATCATGATGACTGCGTTGTCTCCAATGGATACTTGGTCACGGATTATTGCGCCAGGCTCGATACGTGCTTTGATGCCTTTTAGGTCCAACAAAGGAATGGCAGAGTTACGGCGATCATTTTCAACTACAAAATCCTCGATTTTTGTTCCTGCTGCCTTGATTGCTTCTTCGACTTCAGACCACTCACCGAATACAACACCTGTATTTCCTGTTATGAAAGTTTTAGAAGCTGGACCAAAATCCATGCCTTCTAAATCGCCTTTGACATATACTTTTACAGGTGTAGATTTTTTACTATTCGAGATAAAAGAAATAATTTCGTTTGCATCCATTTTATTCATTCCGGGTAAACCTCCTAAATATGTATCATTACTCGTTTTAAATTTACCAGACAACTGCCGGCAAGACAAGTTGAATGTCACTCTTATATATTATTCTCCCCTATTGACATTTTCGTCAACGGACCTATAACATTCCTTGGTCCCGAATATGCTCTTTCACCACTTCCGTGAATGCCTGGACTTGCTTTAACTGGAAGGCAGATTCATAGCCGCAAAGCCATGTATCTCGTTCGATTGAGTGATTATGCCCATCCAGTAGAGGGATTTTAAAAACATTAGTATCTTTATCATGTAAAGTTATGGCTGGCAGGATCGCATATCCTATACCATTAAATACCATTTGTTTGCATGTTTCGATTTGATCCACGACTATGGTGTTTTTTGGTGTCGTTTTAAATTGCCGATGCCACCAGTCCTGAATTTCCTGATAATAATTCGAATCGCTTTTAAACTGAATGAATGGCCGGTCCGTTTCGAACACTTGATTCAGCTCCTTCATTTCAGTATCCACCAAATAAAGCATATCCGTAAATAAATGCTGTTTTACCCCTTTCCAATCCGGGGCTCCCCTTATGATGCCAATATGCACTTGTCCTTCATACAAAGACTTTAGAATCTCACTGCTCCAGCCAGTGATTAAGGAAATTTTGGCATACGGATATTTTTGAACGAACTTTTTCAATACTTGCGGCAGCCAATTTTGACCGACAATCGAGGCACAGGCTATTTTCAATGTGCCATATACTTCATGGTCCATAGCTTGAATACTTTCCCTGACCTTTTCTTCTTTTTCTATAACCTCATTGGCCAAACGGATTACCGCTTCACCTGCAGGAGTCAGTGACAGCCCTTTTTGTGAACGCAGAAACAGTTTCGATCCCCAATCCTTTTCTATTGATTGTAAACGCTGTGATAAAGCCGGCTGGGAAACGAACAACCGCTCAGCTGCTTTTCTCATATTCATCTCCTGAGCAAGCACGGATAATAAATGGAATTCTGAAAATGACATACACACCAACCTCTTGATAATTAATTCTTATCATGATGATTTAATTTGTTTAAATTTTATTATCAACAAAGTCGGCTTATAATACAAGAGAAAAGAAACGGAGTGAATGTCCTTTGACGATCATTTTATTGCTTGTCATAGTTTTGCAGCATCCTTTGTCGGGCACATTGGCTGGGAGCGGCGGTCTTATCGGCATGCCTTCCCTTCTATCTGATAGGTTTACCCATTCATCACCAGGTTATTGGTTCAGTCAAATTTCCCAATCTTCTTTTTCTAGCTTTTATATTTTATTCAAGAAAAAACAGCTAAAAAGGATGCCCTCCAGTTAATCCCATTTTCCCTTTTCGGCGGCTTATGTGGCGGGCTGCTTGCTAATTCATTCTCTGAGAAGGCAATGAATCTATTGGCCATCTGTCTTTTGACTGTCGCTTTGATCATGAATTTCATAAAAAAAACCGAAACCTTCCGATGAAACGGATTGGCATCTCCCAAAAGAATTTATCCATCCCGGAATGTTACGACCTGGACAGGCAACCATGCTCATGTATACCTTTTTAAGAAATGGTGCCACCTACCTTCAATCTGCATTCATTACCTATTTCATTGCCGGTAGCATGGCATGGGGTATTGCCATTTATTACACAATCGGTTCCCTTATCGGATCACAGCGTGTCGGTCACGATCGCATTATTGATTCAATTGGTCATCAGAGTCGCGTTTCCTTAAACGCAAAGGCAAACTCCATTTAAAAAGTCTGCCTTTTTTTCCTATGCTTTCTTATTCTTTCTCAGTCTCGTGAGTAACAGGAAGCTGATGACAGAGAAGACTAGAACGATGAGATAAATCGTCTGTAAAGACAATGTAAGTCCTTCCTGTAAAACCTTTACCACATTTTCAGGAAGCGACATGCGTTCTTCACTGTTCAACAGTTTATTTGCCGTATCAATCGTCACACCCGAGCCGGCTGGCGCATGTTCGCTCAAATAGGCTTGAAGTCTCATATTCATGATTCCTCCAAGTAATGCAGCACCTACAGTATTTCCTAAATTACGCATGAACATATTGGAGGCTGTCGCAATACCCCTTCGTTCCCAGCTGACGGTTTTTTGAATGACGACAATGAATGAGGTAGAAGTCAAGCCCATGCCTACACCGACAAAGAAGGATCCCGTGGCAGCAATGAGGGGCCCAGCTTCCGGCTTCATCCATACTAAGATCAAACTCCCAAGAATCAATGAGCACCCTCCAAGGAGGGAGGTTGATTTGAATCCTATTTTCATCAATAACCTGCCTGAGACCATTGATGCGATCGGCCAGCCAATTGACATGGCTGTCAATGTAAAACCAGCTACCGTAGGCGAGCGCTCCATTACGCCCTGAACGAATGTGGGGAGGAAACTTGATAATCCAATCATCATCACCCCTGTCGTCAGGGATACGAGGTTCGCAATCAGAATGGAACGCTCCTGCCAGATTTCAAATGGCATCATCGGTTCTGCTGCTTTCTTTTCCTGAAGAATGAATAAGATAAAGGTGATGATGGCCACTAATGCCAAGGATATGACCGGAGCCGAAGCCCATGACCATTTCACTCCTCCTTCTACGAGTATCACCATAAGAGTGGATATGGATAATGTCAATAGCGTTGCACCTAGGTAATCGATATCACGTTTTTTCTTTTCGATATTTTCATGAAGGAAAAACCAAATCCCAATAAAAGATAGCAAGCCCAGTGGAACATTGACCCAGAAGACCAGCTTCCAAGTCAGGGATTCAACGAGCAAGCCGCCCAAAGCGGGCCCCAGGACCGCTGAAATGCCCCAAACGCTCGATAGATACCCTTGAACGCGTGCCCTCTCTTCATTTTTATAGATATCACCAACAATTGTCGAAGCTACAGGAGCTACAGCCCCCGCCCCAAAACCTTGTACAAAGCGATAAATGATGAGTTCCGTCATAGAATTGGCAAAGCCGCAAAGAAGGGAGCCAATTAAAAAGACAACGATTCCAAATAATAAGACAGGTTTTCTCCCGAGAATATCCGATAGCTTTCCATATATCAAGACTGTTACGGCGTTCATTAACAAATAGCCTGAAAACACCCAGCTGTAAAGTGAAAAACCACCTAAATCACTTACAATGGCTGGCATTGCCGTCGAAACGATCGTTCCTTCAATAGCATTCATAAACATAGCCAGCATGATGGTAGCTAATATGAAGGGACGTTTCAATTTTTTATTCTGCACTTTTGCACTATCCACTGCTTGGCCCAATTTCCGCATCCTCCCCTAATAGACCCTAACTGTTTATAGACATTGCCACTAACTGGATCAAATAGGTAAAAACAAGAAAACTCGCCAACTGGCGAGTCTTGAGGTTAACCATCATTTTAAGCCTTACTTATTTATCAGGTGTATTTTGTTTAAATACTTTTTTCAAGATTGCCCTTCTTGTTAAGATACCCTCAAATACATGTTCGTCATTCTCTACACAGACAAACGGATGATCAATCAACAATTCCACACCCTTGGTCAATGTATCTTCAATATGCAGGCGAGGTATTTCTATATTCATTATTTCGGAAACTTTTTTATTCTCAAGATTATCAAATTCAATTCGTTCCAGTCCCAAGATTGAATCCAGAATGACTGGTGTGCTAATTAAACCATGCAGTTTATACATCGGATCTAACACAGGAATGGCCGTATAACCGCTCTTTGTTAATACCAATAGTGCATGTTCTAAATTATTGGTTACCTGCACGTGGGCCACGCGTTCAGAAGAAATCATTAAGTCTTTAACGCTGGATTCCAATAAATCCCCATCATGAGTACCGATCATGTTAAAACCCCTTACCATATGTTTTTATAAACAGCTCTTTATATAGTTTAACATATGTAAGCAGAAAAGGCTCATTCCTAGACCAATAAAATCCCAAACGCTGGGATTCGCAAGAGACCCTTAGCCCTTACTAGTTTTGATGTTAACCTGTTTAAAACCGCATTCCGGGCATTGATAAATCACATTTTGGTTGGATTGTGCCGTTAATACATTTTCCATTTCCCTTTCCTCTCCGCATACCGGGCATATTACCATTGGATTTTTCATTTACATCCCTCCAATTAATAAGATGTCGTAAAAATCACTACTTCATTCAAGTAAAAATTGAACGGCTTCATTCACAATAAAAAAGCCGCTTCCAAAGGAAGGCGGCTTTTTGTGATTTTTTAAGATTGAAGAAGATCAAAGATTTCAATGGTAATCATATCAATATTATCGAATTGATATTTTGATGATTTCCCTTTATCACTGTATACTTCAAGCTCGAACATTTCTGTTTTGCTGAAATATGTAACCTGGCACTTTTTCACACCATCTATTTCAAAAAAACGTTGAGCAGATTCAGATTCCTTCGCTTGCTCTTGAAGACTTTTCAATCTGGTAAGGATGCCCTGTAATTGAGACATACTCCCTCTCCTTTCTGAATAAAACCTTTTCGATAGGTTTCACTATACCATACTTTTCTATCCAGTAGCCACGCTGAAATAAATTCAGAATAATTTAAAACTTCATTCTTTACATGGCACTATTAACAGAATAAAATAAGGAATGGATTTTGTACATGAAAAATTTTCTGGGGGGTAGATTCTGTTGCAAAACATTAGTGAGCTTGGTTATCGCATTTCATTGATTGATGGGTTTGATTTGGATAGAAGAAATCGTACAGGAACATATGTAATTGCCGATGAAGACATCACCTTAGTCGAAACTTCCGCCAGCCCTTCCATCCCCCACTTAATCAAGGGGCTCGAACATTTGGGAATCGCCCTCGAAGATATTACATCTATCATTCTTACCCATATTCATTTGGACCATGCAGGTGGAGCTGGACTTTTTTTACAGCATTGTCCGAATGCCAAAGTGATCGTCCACCCAAAAGGTGCACGGCATCTAGAAGATCCAACACGTTTGATCGCTGGGGCTAAAGCAGTCTATGGTGAAGAATTCAACGAGCTTTTCGATCCGATATTACCTATTCCATTTGAAAGAATGTTAACTAAACATGATAGGGAATCCCTAAAAACAAGTGAAAATTCCATGTTGACCTTTTATGACACACCAGGACACGCAAACCATCATTTAAGCATTTACGATTCGGTTTCAAAAGGGATTTTTTCAGGTGACACCGTAGGCATCTATTATCGTGAACTCGATGAAGAAGGTTTGGAATTTTACTTACCGTCCACATCGCCAAACCAATTTAATCCCGATGCGATGCTTGCTGCAGCGGAATTGTATGAAAGCATCGGCGTCGAACGTATATATTTTGGACATTACGGGGTATCGGAAAATCCTAAGGAAGTATATAAACAACTTCATTACTGGCTTCCTATATTTGTGGAGACTGCCAAATCGGCATATAGGGAATATGCTAGCTTTGAGGAACAAGTGGCAGCGACCAGTAAAAATATTTTCACGGAGGTCGCTGTTCATTTAGGCGAAAAGGGAATCAGCGCTGATCATCCTGTTTTTGATATCATTCCCATGGACCTGAACGTTTGTTCCATGGGATTGATCGACTATCTGGTAAAACAGGAAAAAGATCGGTAGAACGATCCTTAAGGTCTATCCCTATTCAAATGTCTTGGCATTCTCTATAATGAAAAAGTAAACCTTACCTAAAGCATACATGGAGGAATGAAATGAAAGACGTAACGCTCTATACCCAACCTGATTGCCCTCCCTGCAAAATCATGAAAATGTTCTTTGATGATAATAATGTCGTATACAAAGAAAAAGATATTAAAGCAGATGGACATGCACGTAAAGAACTAACTAATAAATATGGCGCCTATTCCACACCAACGGTCGTCATCGACGGCAAAGCCATTATTGGTTTTGAATTGGACGAAATAAAGAGAGAACTGAATATATAACAAAAAGTCTAGAGAAGGCTGTAACCTTCTCTAGACTTTTTCATTCAGCCCCCATATTTTTTAACTTTGAAGGACTTTTCTTTAAAATTCCTTATTTCATTTTTCCCTTTTATACTTAACGTCCATTACCTTCCATACGTCATTTTCCTTTTTCAAAGTAACTGACTCAACATGTTTTTCCATCGATACAGGTCCGTCCCCAGTGTCCTGGAATTCCTCCTGAACATAAATGACATCACCGTTTTTCCCATATACAATTTCCGTATTCTTGTCGTAACTGAAGAAAGGGATATAATACGGAGCAAAATCGGATCCAAATGCGGTATAACCGCCATCGACTTTCACTACATTAGCTTGGACAAACTTCTCGATGAAATCACCTGTGAAATGTTTATCCAACTTCCCTTCAATCGCTTCCTTAGTACCTACTTCCTCACTGATCGAACCTTGATTCTCCATGGCATCCTGTACTAAAGATAGTACCTCCTCTCTATGTAAGCCCTCCGCTGAAGCAGTGTACCCTCCACTTAAAAATAAAAGGACACTGGCAAGACATGCAACTAAATATTTACTCATTACAATCATCTCCTCGTTATAGAATTTCTCCTAATGATTCGGATTTTTGCCTATGTCTTTCAATACCCGTCCAAATCAAAGCCAAACTACAAAATCACATTCTCCGTAAGACATTGATACCATTGCCCATTCTTCACAATAAAAAAGAAGATTTCATGATATTGAAATCTTCTTCTCACAATTATCGAAAAGCATAGTAAAAAATAAAACCGGCAACCAAAATCGTTCCAACAAAAAGAGAAACGAATATCGGGTTCTTTAAATAAGGGTGTTCTTTGACTGAATCATCGATAGTCGAATCATATCTGACTTTCACTTTCTGTGCCCTTGCTACAGAATAAGTATAAAAGAGCAGATATAACGCCATGACTGTAACGATTATGATTAGAATCCAGATGTACGTGCTCAAAATATGTCTCCTCCAAGCGCATCATTTCTGCTTATCGTTACACATTTAAAGCGATTATATTCATGAATCGTTTTTTATAATAGTGCTTCATTTTCATATAAATAACTATAAGAAAGATCACAGAAAATGTATTCCTTATTATTCAGTGGATATGAAAAGGTCCGAATGGTTTCCCCCGTTTCGATATCACTGTATAAATCGGATAGTCTTCCTTTTTTCTCGTTACGCATCTTTACGATATTTTCGAGGAAATAAGGTCTCCAGCTCCAATTTTTATTCATATAACTGGGTTGGACTAACCATTGCCCGTCCTTATGGAGGATATTGGGGGATTTTTGATACCCCTCTTCATCACAAATATAAAGCCGAAAACATATGGAATCCATTTTTTTCGCCAAAACTCCAAGAAATTCTTCATGGGAACCCCGCTTTTGCTGCTTTAAGAAGTTTTGCATATTCTCGTTGAATTGCAAAGTCTTTTGATAAACGGCTTCAAGCTTCTTGGTCTCTAAAGAAATGAAGGACTGACATTCTTGATGGAATTTTTCACGAAGTAAATCTTTATTAATGAATTCGCCTTCCGGTTTCGCCAAAAAATACCCTTGGTAATATCGTCCTCCATTCTTCCATGCAAAGCGAAGCTGGTATTCGGACTCAATGTTCTCAAATAGCAAATTGGCGCCGATTTTTCGTGCAAGCATGCTTAGAGAAAACAGGATGACCTGATAGGCATCTCCACCTGAAATGCGAAGCTGGTCCAGGTTAACTTTTAAAATATTCGGAGAAATCTGTGCGATTCGGTCCAATTGCGTATCTTGTCCTAAATGATCTAAAGCTATCTTAATCCCATATGTTTTAAAGTAAGCAAGCACATGCTGCAAAGGATCTAAGTTTTCCGGACTGATCGTGTCTGATAATTCCAGCACGATCCGGTGCATTTCCTCTGGTTGAAAATGACGATGTAAAATCTCCATGAATTCTTCGCCATGATCCAGCATAAGCAAATTAGGATCTCTGTTGATAAAGATAAGAAAATCTTCACCATAGTCTTTTATTCTTTCCAAGGCAATTTCAAGTACGTAATTATCCACTTCCACCCTGTACTCTTCCGGTACTGCAGAATCGTGAAAAAAAGGACCAAGACTTTTATATTCAGATTGTTCCTCATAGCGCCCTAGAATTTCATACCCGATTACCTGATGTTGATCTGCACTGAAAATCGGTTGAAAGAATGGTGTCACCCTGTCTAAATTCTTTAATATCTTTTCTGTATCCATGATGCATCTTCCCCCTAATTACGAAAACACAATATGCCAAAATTATACCATTAGTTTCTTGCATTGATAATAAATAATTTTTATTCCTACTGCATAACTCTTTTTTCAGAACCTTAAACTTCCCCATTCATCCTATCCATTTGATAAGAAACACATTGAAAAGGCATTGTCCATAGATGGACAATGCCTTATGTCTTATTAAAAAGGGAAGAACCATGGTATCGTGATCACCATGATAACGCCAATGAATATCTGTATGGATATCCCGATCATGATAAAATCTTTATGCTTGTAATCACCCGCCGTCATGACAAGCGCGTTGGTAGTGGCAACCCTTGGAGTGGATAACGCCAAACTGCCAGCAACGGCAAGGCATAGAAACACAGGAAGAGGATCGATTCCTTGATTCACCGCAGATGTCAGGGCAATGGGCGTCATGATTACCGTCGCGGCTCCATACGGGATGAATTGGCTCAGGATCAGTGTCAGGAGGTAAAAGACCGCTAATATCCCGTGTGCCCCGATATTGCTGAATAAAACGGCCAGCCAATCACTTATCATTCTCACTCCACCCGTATTATCCAATGCTGCCGTTATTCCGAACATGGCCGCAATCAAAAGAACAGGTTCCCAGTTAATCTTTTGGTAAGCATCCTCCATCGAACGGACACAGCCAGTGATCACCATCAACAATGCGGCCGTCAATACCGATAGTACAGCAGGGATGGACTCCATCGATAAAAGAATAACCATCAATGCAGTGATTCCCAAGGCAATCCATGCTTTGCCCTTGGAGTTGACCGGAGAGCCATCTTCCGATGTACTCCCAATAACGATGACATCCTGTAAATCCGAGGAAATCCTCTCAATGTTCTCCCATTCTCCATGTATCAGGATTGCATCCCCCGGTTTCAGACGTTCCGTTCCGACATCCGCTTGAATATATTCGCCATTCCGATTGATTGCCAGCACATTACATTGGTATTTCTCACGAAAATGCACATCTATCAAGGTTTGGTTTTCATAATCCGAGTTCGGGACGATCAATATTTCTGTCAATCCAAATCTACTGCTAAGAAAATGTTTCTTTATTTGTTCGGTATTGAAATGTTTAAACTCCAGTTCATAGTTAAGTGCCAATCTCTCAACTGCTTCTTCTTCTCCAAACACCAAAATGATATCTTCAGGATGAAGAACCTCATCCGCCCTGGCTGAAATCGTCAGTTGTCTTTGCAACAGCGGCAATTGCTTATCCTTTGGCTTCCGCTGGATTTCAATCAAAGTCAATTCATACTGGATAGGAAGCTGGAGGTCCGACAGCCTTTCTCCAACAATATCGGAAGTAGCGGGTATATGCAGATAATGCAATCGGTCATATACTTTGTACATGCCGGCAAGCTCCCCTGCCGACAGTCCCTTGACACTATTGTTCGCGGCAATGGTCTTCTCAGGAAGCAACAGGCGTCCGAGTGTCAACATGAAGAATACCCCTGCTGCAAAGGCGATTAAGCCCACTGGTGTAAAGTCAAAAAATTCTAAAGTCCCTATTCCGTTTTGCCGTAATACATCAGCAACGATCATATTGGAGGGAGTACCTGTCAGTGTTAATAGCCCTCCAATACTGCTTGCATAGGCAAGTGGCAATAAATACCTTGTCGGACTTGTTTTTTGTTGTAAGGCCATGCTCATAACGAGCGGAAGCAGTATGGAAACAATTCCTGTTCCGCTTAAAAATGCACTTAATATCCCTGCTGTCAGCATGACGATAAGCAGCGATTTCCATTCACTGCCCCCACATAAACCCAACAGTTTATTTCCTGCCTTTTCCACGATTCCTGTATTTAACAGGCCAGCACCGACTATAAATAGCCCTGCCAGCATGATGACCACTTGATTCGCAAACCCGGCCACTAGTTCATCCAATGTAAGAATCCCCAGTAAACCCAGAATAGATAGTGCACTAAGTGCAATTAAATCTGCTCGAAATTTCCCTTGTATAAAAAGCGCAATCGCGCATAGAAGTATAATCAGTGTAATAAACATTGGTTCGGTCATCATGTTACCTCCGTATAGATGTTCAATTTCAAACCGGATACGGTTTCATCAAACCCCAGTTTACATGTTTTTCATATGCTTATAGAAGATATTTTCTTCATTTTATGTATATTGTTTGTTAGTATGAGGAAGTAACATTTTTATATTAGATAGGTTGATTAATTTGAATAAACCCATATCCAGAAGAACATTTTTAAAGAAAAGTCTTGGTACATTGGCTACCTTAACCGGTTTAGGTATTGGCGGAAGCTATTATGCCCATAATTTGGAGCCGAAATGGTTAGAAATTAAGCATAAAATCATCAGCCACCCGCTTATCCCAAAAGGTTTTCATGGCATGAAAATGGTCCAATTCAGTGATACGCATTTAGGCTTTCAATTTCAGCTTAATGATTTACAAGTAATTGTCAATAAGATAAACCAACTGGACCCTGATGTTATTTTATTTACCGGAGATTTGATGGACCAGCCTAATAAATACAAGGCTCACCAGAAAATCCATCTCGTTTTGAATCAGCTCAAAGCGCCACTTGGAAAATTCAGCATCTACGGTAACCATGATCATGGGGGATATGGCTCAGAAATTTACAGCGATATCATGGAAAAATCCCATTTTACCATGTTGCAAAATACCTCAACTAAGATTACCTTATTAACGGCTGAAGAAATAGTCATTGCCGGGGTTGATGATGCCATGCTTGGGAAACCTGATTTTGAAAAAGCACTTTCTGGCATCCCGGAAGAAGTGTTCACCATTATGCTTTCGCATGCCCCTGACCTTGCCGACACATCAAGGACCTACGACATCCAGTATCAAATAAGCGGTCACAGTCATGGAGGTCAAGTACAAATCCCCTTTGCCGGTGCCCTTGTAACTCCCCCATACGCTGAAAAGTACCGGGAGGGCACGTATGAAATCGATTCTTTAACGTTACATGTTAATAGAGGGCTTGGCACTACCCGTCTCCCATATCGTTTTCTTTCACGTCCGGAGTTAACTGTTTACGAATTCCAATCCGAAAAATGATAGGAAAAGAATACAGGGGAAAACCGCCAGACTTTTAACAAAACCTGTGCGACTAAAACAACTTGTTGCAATAAATCATGTAATGGACTCCTATGAATTATAGCATTAGAAGTATATCTGAGAAAACCAGGTTTTTTTTACCAGTGCCAATGGTAGTTGCCATAAAGGTTATATCATACTTAAATAGCCACAAAGGAAAGTTCCGATACACCCAAAAACAGACACCGTTATATAGATAAGGCTATCTATATAACGGTGTTTTCTAATAAGTTCAAGTGTTTCCATACTGAATGTTGAAAAGGTCGTAAAAGCACCAAGGAAACCTATTGTCAGAAAAACCTGCAAAGATAAAGCCCAGGTTTCTTTCTGTGGCAACGCCATTCCCAGCCCAAAGGAACCTATAAGGTTAATCAGTAAAATGCTAATGGGCATCGGGAAGGCTGGCAATAGACTATTAAAAATAATCTGCAAGACATATCTAGAGGCCGCTCCAAAAAAGCCTCCTATAAAAACTGAAAGAACCTCAATCAAAGGGACTCACCTCTCCGTCTATTAAAAAGGCCCAGTCCGAGGAAACCAGCGACCAAACCAAAAAAAAGCGTGGCACCAAGATACAGTCCCGCCAATGGCAGAGAAGTCTGCAGTAGATTCACCACTTCTTGGGAAAATGTGGACATCGTGGTGAAACCGCCGCAAAACCCGCTGCCCAGCGCTAAGAAAACAAGCGATTTCTTTTTCGAGGCGAAATAGCCATTGATCATTCCAAGCAAAAAGCTGCCTACTATATTTATTAAGAGGGTTCCAAACGGGAAGAAGGAATGGCCAGCAGTCAAGATTACGGAATAACGCAATATCGCTCCAGCCGCTCCTCCAAAACCGACTGCAAAAATGCTTTTAAACCGATCCATTAAGGTCCCCCCCAATTTTTCTCATAAGTAGATTCATTATAACAGATTAAGATGGAACAGGCTCTTTTCTTAAAAAAATCCATACTATGTAAAGAATTTGAGAAAAGGAGGCTAATTATGCAAACACAGTATTTTCCTTACTACCACTTTCCGCAGACCATAATGCTACAGAACGATTACAGAAATGCATATGGGAATGAATATGGACCTGAATATTGGAATGACGAGCGCTTCTTTCCTTTCTTTCCGCTATTGGCGCCTGTAGCTTTTGTTGCAGGATTGGCAATTGGACCGTTGCTATTCAATAACCGTCCACCTGTCTATCCTCCATATCCTCCTCCATACCCGCCCGCTTACCCTCCTTACCCTGCTTATCCAGCGTACCCTGCTTATCAAGGCTTTCAGGGTTACCAGCAACAATTCGGCGCACAGGCTGGGGTATCTGAAAATATCAATATCTACACTCAATAAGGGTTGGACAGAAGGCGACATAAACGCCTTCTTTTTCTTGGACCAAAAGGCTTCCGATTGAATTTTACTTCCCTATATATTTTGAAGTGGTATAATATGAAAATGAATAGATGGTAAAGTGTTGGGAAATGATGGTCATACCCTAGAGATGTACATGCATTATTTTTTCACTATTTTCTGCCTAGTTGCACACACGTCTCTATTTCAACCAATATATAAAAACAGGTTTTTACTGAAGGAAGTCTGTTTATAACGTCCTTCTAACCTTATTAAGAAAAGGAGTTTCCACTAATGAACCAAACGAAAGGACATTCTGAAAGGGATGAGTTTTCGATAAACTCCCTTGCCCAAGCCGTGTTTATTGTCAATAAACATGCAAAGACTGCATTGGAGCCCAAGAATTTATATAATTTAAAACGGCTCGCATTAAGCAAGCTTATGCAAGAAGGAAAAGCGAAGAAGATTGGACTTCATTTCTCTGATAACCCTCGCTTTGCAGCACAACAATCCGACGTCATTGTCGAATGCGGATCATATGTTTTTCATTTACCTCCCACTAAGGAAGATTTGAAAAAACTACCCCACCTCGGCAGCCGGGCAGCCTCCATACGGAACCCTAAAGCAGCGTTGTCATTATCCAAGGCAAAACAGATCCTGCAATCTTACGTTGGACAAGCAGGTGAAAAACAACCGAACCCTACCAACACCGAGAAAAGGGCTCACGGGCGTGGGTCGGTCAAGCAACCTTTTCACAATCCATTTCCATCCTCCTTTTTAGGAAAAGGTTCCAAGTATTAATCATCGATAAACCAAACGGGCCGTGAGGTAACGCCTCATCGGCCCGTTTTTACATTCATAATACCAATCTGTCCATCAACTTTATAAGCTCTGCAATTTCAGGCTTGCTGATTTGTGCGTCAGCCCCAACGACTTGACCTTTATGACGCAGGCTGTCAGTAATCAAAGAAGAGAAAATAATGACCGGCAATCCAGAGAGTTCCCCGTTTCCCTTTATTTTTCTGGTCAAATGATGTCCATCCATTTGAGGCATCTCAATATCGGTAATCACCAGTTGCACTTCATCTTCAACCACTTTTCCTGATTCAATTAAATTCTCCAGATAATTAAATGCATCAAGTCCATTTTCATAAAACTCCAAGTACTTGAATCCAGCTTCTGACAATGTATCAAACAGCAGCTTTCTCAGTAATGGAGAATCTTCTGCAATCAGGATTTTCTTGTCTGAATTTTGCCGGATACCAAGCTTTTTAACCTGTTGGATGTTTATTCCTGATTCTGGATTGATTTCGACCACTATTTTTTCAAAATCGAGTAACAGTAACATTTCACTATTTAATTTTATTACTCCAATAATCTGACTTTCAAGGCCTTGATACATATCCGAAGGCTTTTCGATTTGGGACCAGGAAATACGGTGGATCTGTGTTACCGTATGGACATGGAAAACCACTTTTTGCTGATTGAATTCAGCCACTATGAATTTATCCTGCTCAGGAGTTTCAGATGGCGGAAATCCTAAAGCATCCGCCACATTCACAACTGGCAGGACTTCTCCGCGAAGCTCAATGATCCCCTCCACATTTGGATGGGTATGAGGGACAAGCGTGATGGGGACAGGATTAATGATTTCCTTCACCTTAATTACGTTAATGCCGAATTTATTCTTTCCGAGACCGAATTCCACTATCTCAAGCTCATTCGTTCCACTTTCCAGTAATATCCCTTTATTTGCTTCCATTTTGCATCTCGCCCTTCTACTTTTTCATTTCATAATTCCAAAAATCATTTAACCGCTAGGAAAAATATCATGGTTTTATCAATGAACTCATACCTAATAATTCGGCTGAATATTTCTTTTGTTTAGAGCGCAGATAAAAAAAGAATCAAGAAGTGATTATTTATTAAAGCCAAACTAAAAGGGACCCATCAGAGTCCCTCTTTTTTCCAAGCTCATTTTTCACCACTGCCATTCCGGCCACCATATCGATCGTAAGGCCCGTCTCTTGGATATAACCCCTCCATGATATAATCGACATGGATAAGCATGGTCGCAATATAACGCCCTGCAGCCCTTCCAAACCCTATTCGCATTTAGAGGAAAGCAGCAAAGTATATCAAATAAAGCTTATAAGTTGTCGCTCCACTCAAAAATAATCATAAAAAATTACCCCAGCGATGATATTCTCGCCGCGGAAACAAAATCCAGCATACTCCCCAATTTCTCAACTGAAACTTAGAATAGCAAGGTCAGTTGGGTCTTTTCATCTCTTTCGCGACCTTTTCTTTGGATTGAGCCAACCTTTTTTAACAAAGAATAAAAACATCATCAAGGCAATTCCGCCCATCATTCCAAGAATGAGGAAATAGCCATAATGCCAATTTAATTCCGGCATATATTCAAAATTCATCCCATATACGCCCACTATGAAGGTCAGCGGCATGAAAATGGTAGTGATGACAGTCAATGTCATCATCGTTGAATTCATATTATTAGAGTTCACAGACAAATAACTATCACGGATATCGGACGAAAAATCTCGATAGGATTCAAGCATTTCAGTCAATTTAAGAAGATGATCGTACACATCATTAAAATAAAGGTGCTGATCTTTCAAGTAATTCAGACGCTCTGATGAAATCATTCTGTATAATAAATCACGCATTGGCAATATGGTCCGGCGGAGCCTGGACATATCTGTACGTAAATCGAAAAGCTGATCCATCAATTCGTTAATCGTGTCATTTTCAGTATTTTCCTCAATGCTGCCCAATTCGCTTTCAATTTTATAAACAGGTGGGAAAAATTCATCGACGATTCTGTCAATTATCCTATGCATCAAGAAAAAGGGACTTTGCTTCAACATTTTATTACCAGCAATTTCTTCCCATACCTTTTCCAGTTCAAGCATATCTTCCTTATGAAAACTGACTATCCATTTTTCACCAACAAACATATCCAATTCCACTGCTTTAAATACCTTCTCCCTTAGAGCATGAATCACAAGAAATTGGTAGCCCTCATAAAAATCCATTTTGGGACGTTGGTTAAAATCATCCAGGCAGTCTTCAATTGCCAGCGGATGAAAGTGAAAATGATTGGATAATAGTTCGATTTCCTTGTTTGTGGGGTTGGAAAAATCCACCCAGTACCACTCGATATCCGGATTATTCATTTCCGTTAGCGGTAAACCAAAACTGATTTCTTGATTAGAAGTAATTGCGCAAGTCCTTATCATATGTAATCAACCCTCAAAATTTTCTTATCATTCATTATACCTTTAATTCATTAATCTCAAAAAGTTTTCTCCCCCATCCATACTAAATGATAAAATAGAATGAATGAGTCAAACATAGTACATAATTCATGTAGTTAGAAAAGGGAGGATATTCATAGATGGAACATTTAATAAACCCTCTAGTAAAAGACGTTCAAATATCAGGAATCCGTAAATTCTACAATATGGTCGCAGATATCGAAGGCACCATTTCCTTAACGATAGGACAGCCTGACTTTCCAACTCCAATGCATATTAAAGAAGCAGCAAAACAAGCCATCGATAATGACTATACCGTTTATACTCACAATGCCGGTTATCTGGAATTAAGGGAAGCCGCTTCAAAATATGTAAAGGATAAATACAAGCTTAGCTATGATCCGGCGAATGAAGTACTAGTGACCTCTGGTGCCAGCGAAGGCATAGACATTACCTTTCGGACGATCCTCATCCCAGGGAACGAAGTAATATTACCTGGTCCGGTATATCCAGGGTACGAACCCATCATTAAGATGTGCGGTGCAACACCTGTTTATGCCGATACAACAAAAAATGGATTTCGTTTGACTGCAGATATAATTGAAAAGTACATGACTGAACATACTCGGTGCATCGTTCTGCCCTATCCTTCGAATCCGACCGGGGTTACACTATCTGCCGAAGAATTATTGGACATTGCCGAACTTGTAAGGGGCAAGGACATCTTCATATTGGCTGATGAGATATACAGTGAACTGGTATTCGATCAGGAACATGTTTCGATTGCCACTTTCTTAAAAGAACAAACCATCGTCCTGAACGGATTGTCCAAGTCCCATTCCATGACCGGGTGGAGGATCGGCCTTCTGTTTGCGCCTGCAGCCATCTCTCAGCATATCCTGAAGGTTCACCAATACAATGTGACCTGTGCCGCCTCCATATCGCAGAGAGCTGCCTTGGCAGCATTGACAGCGGGCAGGGATGATGCCATCCCCATGAAGACTGAGTATGCACGGAGACGGGAATACGTATACAGTCGCTTACAAGCGATGAAACTGGAAATAGTCAAACCAAATGGTGCCTTTTACTTCTTTATAAAGCTGCCTGAAGGCTATGCCTCTTCCCTTGATTTTTGCCTTAAGCTTGTTCAACAGGAAAAAGTGGCAGTGGTCCCTGGAGATGCCTTCTCTCCCCTTGGTGAAGGGTACTTCAGGATATCTTATGCCTATTCCATGGAAACCCTGGAAAAGGCTTTGGACCGTATTGAAGCTTTTTTAACTATAAAGTAACCGAAAAAAAAGTGGCCTTCGATTGAATGAACAATTGAAGGCCACTTTCCTATTTTCAAAGATGTCAGGCTATCGAAGGTTTTTCACCAAGCCAGACAACTAATACAATCTCCGTAAAAAACGAATTTCCCGATATCCTTCTTCCTTATTTGTCGTGGTAAGGCTCACTTCAACGATGGACCCAAGTAAATCAGCCATCACTTCTTCAAATTCCTTTGCGGAGCGCGGCTTTGAAAAACCTAAACTCTTCAATTCGCGCATCAGGATCTGAAAACCGGCATTCGTTTCGATATGACTGAATTTCACCGGCAAGATCAGCGGACTTTCATTCATTAATTTCAGATCCCAACGAATGGGCTTTGTTTGATGAATGGTTTTTTCTCGTTTAAAGCCTTCAATCCTTACAATATATCGACCATCTTCTAATTCCTGGAATTTCATATTGATATCATCGAATTCGCCCATAGCTTTCACTCCTTTTTATAAAGGCTGTCGCTATCAGCTTATTCATGATAAAGAAATGCTAGCACTTAATTATAATGTTTATATAATGCCTGTGTACCGCTATTTTCCTCGCCAGCTTCTGCCAGACCCTCATATAGGGATTTACTCAGGCTTAATCCAGGAGCGTCCATTCCCATTTTTTCCGCTTCATCAAGTGCAATCTTCATATCCTTGATAAAATGCTTGATATAAAAACCAGGTTCAAAATCCCCTTCAACCATCCTCGGCACAAGATTGGACAGTGACCAGCTTCCGGCAGAACCCGATGATATGCTCCTTAAAACCCGGTCCGGATCCAACCCCGCCTTTTTGGCATAGGAAATCGCTTCAGTCACTCCTATCATATTAGATGCAATGGCGATTTGATTGCACATTTTCGTATGCTGTCCTGAGCCAGCCGGCCCTTGATGGACAACATTGCTGCCAATGATATCAAAAATGGGCCGGACCGCTTCAAATGCCTCACTGGACCCGCCGACCATGATCGTAAGCTTCGCATCTCGAGCACCAATATCTCCTCCGGAAACCGGTGCATCCAATGATTCCATACCCCTTTTCTTGGCTTCCTCTGCTATTTTCACTGCCAAAGATGGAGTGGAGGTCGTCATATCGATTAAATAGGTTCCTAGTTTCCCGTTCTCGATAAGCCCATTTTCCCCAAGATAGATTTCTTCCACATCACTAGGGTACCCCACCATGGAAATGATCACATTAGCTTTCTGCGTAATTTCCTTTGGTGCAGATGCCCACTTCGCACCCTGTGAGAGCAGTTCACTTGCCTTATCTTTCGTCCTTGTATAAACAAATACCTCAAACCCCGCCTTAAGTAGATTTGCGGCCATGCTTTTCCCCATAACTCCTAAGCCTATGAAGCCGATCACTTTGTTCGATTGCATACTGCAGATTCCTCCCAATCATTTTGTTTAAAAAAACCTTAAATGGACTTTATCATTCCTCCGTCAACTAAATAGGACTGGCCCGTTAAATATGTATTAGCACCTGAAACAAGGAAAGTAACGAACTTTGCAAATTCCTCGGGTTCCCCATAACGGCCAAGAGGGATTTTGTTTATGGATTGTTCAGTCATCTCCTCAGGAGTGACGCCTTGTTTCTCTGCATTCATTTTATCAAGGTGCTGAACGCGGTCCGTTGAGATTCTTCCTGGTCCGACTGTATTGATCAAAATCCGGTCTGGTGCTAATTCCGAAGCTAACGTCTTTGACAATCCAACGATTGCCGTCCGGAATGTATTCGATAATATCAGTCCTGGAATCGGTTCCTTAATGGATGAAGAAGCAATATTAACGATTTTCCCGCCCTGTTTTTTTAAATGTGGCAAGCTCTCACGGATCGTCCTTATGAAGCTTAGTAAATTAAGTTCGAAAGATTGTTGCCATTCTTCATCATTGAAATCTGCAAATGAACCCCCTGGAGGACCTCCGGCGTTATTAATGAGAATATCGATACCGCCGAATTCTTCAGCAGTTTGCCCAACCAGGCTTTTAATATCCTCAGCTTTGGTAATATCCGTTACCATATAAGAAACTTTACCCGTACCAAGCTGCGATAATTCCCTTTGTACGGCGGAAAGCTTTTCTCCATCACGGCTGGCTAGCATGACATTTGCCCCTTCCTTAACCAATTCAGCTGCCATAGCCTTCCCCAAACCCTGACTAGAAGCTAAAATCAAGGCATTTTTCTTTTCCAAATGTAATTCCATACAATATCTAACCTCCATTTTCTTAACATTATATTTCCATTATATCGTCATTACCGTAAAGTGAAAAATCTGAATAATCATTCTTTATTTTTTTATTTACAAAAAATAGCCGGTTGGATAACCCAACCGGCGTCAAAGGGGGAAATGAGAATGTCAGCTGCCCTAATAGAGCTAAACAACTGTGCTTGCTTTTTATTTACCCCCATTTTAGTGCATTAAACATTTTTTCTCAAATGATCAAGCAAGAATTATAGGACAGCACCCCATCCGAAGGTTCTGTGGATGGGGTGCGTTTTTCCTGATTCATTTATTTCTTTAAAGCGTTAAGTACCGCTTCTTTTACATTATCATTCGTATCCAGCCCTAAAACTTCCTGAGATAGTTTTTTCATCTCTTCAAGCGAAAGTTGGCTGATTAAAGAACGTGCTTTTAAAATCGAAGTGGCACTCATTGAGAATTCATCAAGGCCCAATCCGATCAAAATCGGGATGGCCACTTCATCTCCAGCCATTTCCCCGCACATCCCGGCCCATTTCCCTTCTTTATGAGCAGCATCTATGACCATTTTAACCAGGCGTAAAATCGCTGGATTGTATGGTTGATATAAATAAGATACTCTCTCATTCATTCGGTCAGCGGCCATCGTATACTGAATCAAGTCATTAGTGCCTATGCTGAAGAAATCGACTTCCTTAGCAAATATATCCGCCATCACTGCAGTTGAAGGGATTTCAACCATGATTCCGACTTCAATTTTTTCGGCAACTTGAACACCATTATCAAGCAATTCCTGCCTAACTTCAGCCAAGACGGCTTTAGCTTCGCGGAATTCAGCCAGTGTGGCAATCATCGGGAACATGATTTTCAAATCTCCATAAATGCTTGCACGAAGGAGGGCACGGAGCTGAGTCCGGAAAATCTCCTGCTCATTTAAGCAAAGGCGAATCGCACGGTATCCAAGGAAAGGATTCATTTCCTTAGGAAGCTCTAAATAAGGCAACTCCTTGTCTCCGCCTATATCAAGCGTTCTGACGACTACAGGCTTACCTGACATTCCTTCGAGCACCGCTTTGTATGCCTCGAACTGTTCTTCTTCACTTGGAAAGTCATTTCTGCCCATATAAAGAAATTCCGTACGATATAACCCGATGCCTTCACCGCCATTTTGATGTACGCCGTCCAGATCTTTCGGCGTACCAATATTGGCTGCCAATTCCACATGATGACCATCATTTGTAACGGTTTGTTCATGAACCAGCTTCGCCCACTCAGCCTTTTGCATAGCATAGGCTTCCTGCTCCTCTTCGTAGCGTTTCACGAGTTCTGGAGTCGGATTGATGTGAACTTCACCCTTTAACCCGTCAATAATGACCAAATCACCATTTTCAATGGACGAGGTCACTGACTTCGCTCCAACGACTGCTGGAATTTCCAATGAACGTGCCATTATGGCTGAATGGGATGTACGTCCACCGATATCGGTCGTAAATCCTTTGACATATGCCGGATTCAACTGTGCTGTATCGGATGGAGTCAAATCCTCCGCAATGATGATCACTTCTTCAGCAATCATGCTCGGATTTGGAATATGAACACCTAAAAGATGTGACAGCACCCGTTTCGTGACGTCACGGATATCCGCTGCACGTTCCTTCATGTATTCATTATCCATTTGTTCAAACATCGTAATGAACATGCTTGCGGTTTCATTTAAGGAAAACTCAGCGTTGACGCTTTCTGATTGAATTTTATCCTGAATTGGAGCTATAAGTTCCGGATCAGCCAAAACAAGTAGGTGTGCGTCAAAGATAGCGGCTTTATCAGCCCCTAAATCCTTCTCGGCTTTATCCCTGATTATCCCCAATTCATTTGTTGACTTTTGAATAGCTTCCTTAAAACGGGATATTTCCGCCTCGACATCTTCTATGCTTCTTTTTTCAATCGATAAATCTGGCTCAGTCAGTCGATAGGCTTTAGCGATGGCTATTCCGTTTGAAGCTGCTATTCCACTAATCAAAGTGGACATTATTCTGCTAATCCTTCTCTGTTCAACGTTTCAGCAAGTGTATTTAGTGCATCGTTTTCATCGCTTCCTTCAGCAGAGATCGTAATTTCCGCCCCTTTGCCAATACCTAGTGACATTACACCCATGATGGACTTAAGGTTTACTTTTTTCTCTTTATAAGCAAGGTTTATTTCTGAATCAAATTTTCCTGCAGCTTGTACAAGCAATGTAGCCGGACGAGCGTGAATTCCTGTTTCTGCAGTTACTGTAAATGTTTTTTCTACCATATAAATCAATCTCCTTTAAGATAAATTAACAAAAATAGGTTATGTAAGGGGTTTTCTCCATCCAATCAGGAAAGAAATGAAAAAAGAAATGCCCTTTTCCTTATCAGGATAGCATTATCATTCCCAACAAACAAACCAAAACTATTGGTACCTACAAAATAGTACAAAAATATAGAAGGAACTGCAACTATTACTTTTCAGATTCTTCAATGATTAAATGGACAGCTGTGCATTTTTGGTAAAAAAAGCCCTGAAACTCAGCATAATGAAAAGGACCACCGTTAATGAAACACTTCCGAGGATCCCGATCAGTATCGCAATCTGGTACTCAATAGCGATGAGCGGGCTTATCCCCGACAGGATTTGTCCTGTCATCATTCCTGGAAGGAAGATAATCCCCATCCCGAGCATATTGTTCAAAGTCGGGAGCACTGCCGAGTCGAATGCAGCATCCACATATTTCTTAACAGCCCTCGCTGGAGTCGCTCCAAGCATCAACATCGCTTCTACCTTATCACGATTACTGCTAATCCCATCATGGAGGTTTTTAAGCGCCAATGTCACTCCAGTCATGGCATTCCCTACGATCATCCCTGCAATTGGAATGAAATACCTCGGCTCATACCATGGCGTGAAATGGATCACGACCACATTAAAATAAAACAAGGCAGCCATGGGACCTGACAACATACTTAAGATAACCATCCTTTTGATTTTCTTATTAAGTGTATGGGACACTTGCTTAAAAATATTATGGATGGAAAACAGGGCCATCGCACATAAAAATCCTAAAGAAAGTAAAGGGTGGGGATTTTCAAAGATATATGTCAAAACATATCCGGCCAGAATGAGTTGGACCGTCATCCGTACCGTAGCGAGCATGATTTGCTTTTCCCGCGAAATCCCCCGCCATTTCACGATTATGAGCAGAATTACTACAAACACGTAGGCCGCACAAAGACGCCAGAACTCAATATCTATTATCCCATTCGCCTCCATTAATAGTCACCCTCCTTCGCCTTTTTCAGAACGATCCTCTTTTCAGCACATATGTCTGCAAGCTGTTTTGAATGGGTTATCATGATGACTGTTCCTTTTTTCCGCTTTACTTCTTCTAAAAAACGGCTCATGACCGTCAACTCGGCTTCCTCATCAAGAGCTGAAGTAGGCTCATCCAGTAAATACACCTTGGGGTTCAATAAAAGTAACCTCGCCAATGCCAGCCTCTGTTTCTCCCCGCCAGAAAGATTCTCCGCCCTCTCGTCCAAAGATTTCTGCAACTGGACGGTTTCAAGTGCTTTAACCAAATCGGCTTTATCCTTTTTTTCCCGTTCTGTCAATTCCAGGCCAATCTGAAGATTTTCTTCAATCGTACCCGGTAAAGTGAACGGTGCCTGAGAAAGCATTGTGACTTTACGCCGGAGCTCTATCGGGTTGAATTCATCCAGCAGCTGTTCCCGATAATAAATCGAACCGCTATCCGGATCATCCATCCTGTTCAATAATCGGAGCAGTGAGGTTTTTCCTGCACCGCTTTCCCCAGTCAAGCAAGTAACCATACAAGCGGATATTTTCAAATCATCAATTTTCAAAATACCTTTATACCTAATATTTTCAAGCCTAAATATCATTTTGCACGCCTGCCTCCCTTACTCCACCATATCATTATAAGAAACTATCATGATATGGGGTAGCGATGCATGTAAAAATTTTCATTTTCTTTCGCTTTTTTATAGGTTAGTATTATTCCTGGCGAATATATCCATGACGGACTTGGAAAACACTTTAAAAAATGGAGGGACTTATCATGAAGGGAAATTCCTTTTTACATTCTTATCTGAATGTTTTTCTCCTGACTGCACTTTGCCTGATCACGTTGTCTGGCTGTCAGGCAGCATCAAATAACCTAATTAATCAATCCAAACAGGAAGATTCAATTTCCAACAAAGACATCCAATCCAGTGCGGATTCTTCAACTGAAGAAAAGGGCAAGACATTCACAGCCGAGATCATCAAAGTTGTTGACGGAGATACAGTAAAAATCAAAATGGCTAATGGAAATGAAGAAACGGTCAGGCTCCTTTTGGTGGATACCCCAGAAACCGTGCACCCATCCAAGCCCGTTCAGCCTTTTGGACCTGAAGCAAGCAAATTCACCAAGGAACTAATGCCTGCGGGTTCTAAAGTGGAAGTCGAAACCGGCATAGGTGAAAGAGATAAATACGGCCGGCTGCTGGCCTATTTTTATGTTGATGGTAAAATGGTGAATAAACTCCTGCTTGAAAAAGGACTGGCCAGGGTAGCCTATGTTTATGCACCCAATACGAAATATCTTGATGAATTGGAAACTATTCAGAAACAAGCCCAAAAAGACGAAATCGGTATTTGGTCAATTGAAAACTATGCAACTTCAAAAGGGTTTGATGATTCGAAGACAAAAGAAGCATCAGTGGAAAAGCCCACTGGGTCTTGCAGTAACCCGCAAATTAAAGGGAATATAAACTCTAAAGGCAATAAAATTTATCACATTCCTTCGGGCCAATATTACGAAATAACTAAACCAGAAGAAATGTTTTGTACCGAACAAGACGCACAGGATGCTGGATTCCGAAAATCGCAAAGTTAATAAATATAAGGGTTTAATAATATGCCCGCTTCGGTGTACAGTTTGTCGACAAAAGGGGGTTCGGAATGGTCTCATCCCGAACCCTTTTTTAACAAGACTAGGTTACTGTTTTATGAAATCCTCCTCACTGGATTGAAGAAATTTACGACACCCCTGCCGAATAACTGGCTAGCGAGACCCCGCAGATGCTTGCAGCGAGGAGCTTGGCAGACAGTCGGTCGGCGGAAAGGGAGCTATTTCTGAAATCAACTGAAACGTTTATTAAATCAAAAAACTGCAGGCAAATCGCTTTCTTCAAAATTTGTCTACACTAAACATCTCTTCATGATATATGGCGTTACATTGAATGAAGAGAAAAAACTAAAAGAAGAACGAGTGAATTGTTTCGGCACATCCAATATCAGGATGTTTTTTTCATTTGGTCACCGCCACATTCAATATTACTTGAATCTCCCTTTTCCCCTTTCAATAAGGTTCTCTTTAGCTCCCTTAAAACCCACATTTTATTCCCTCCATATTCCGTTATGCCCTTTGGCTATATCCGATCGATTTATTTATGGTAGAAGCACCCGGGAATACAGGAAAGTGCACTTTCTAAAGGTGACTTGCTTAATGGAAGATTTCTCAGCGCTAACGAAGGAATTCACCCCGATGATCCATCATATTATCCGCTCACTTTCCATCTATAAAAATAAGGAGGAATATTTTCAAGTAGGCTTGATTGCTTTATGGGAGTCATTTAGGAATTTCCATGAGGAATACGGACAATTCTCCAACTATGCCTATACAGTGATCAAAGGCAAAATTCTGAACGAATTAAAGCACCATCATAAATATGAAACCCGCACCGAACCCTTTGATTCCTTCATATTAGAGATTAAGGATCCTTTTTTAATGCATGAAGAGGCCTTTGCCATCGATACTATCCTAACCTACACGGAAGGATTGACACTGAATCAGCAACGCTGGCTATTACAGACATACCTGGAAAATAAAACGGTGACTGAAATCGCTGAGATATATCAAGTTACTGCAGCAGCCGTCAAATCATGGAGAAAGTCCGCTTTAAATAAATTAAGGAAACAATTGATTTTTCCATTATAAATAATTTAGGGTGGCTCAATCATGAGCCACCCTAAAAAATATACATCCATCAACTTCTCGCTTCTTCTAAATACGTATAAATTATCACACCGTTATGTTGAGCATTCCCCCGAAAATGTTTAAAGTCTTCCCTTTTAACAAGAACCTCACGAAAAGCTAAAAATTCTTCTTTTGTTATCCTGAATTCATCCATTTCCCGATTTGCCAGTTTATCGAGTACATCTTTTGCTTCTTCTGCATTCATCATATTATCCTCCTTAATTATCAAATGTTCCATCAAATCCAGACAGGAGAAATTCCATTTTCATTTTAACATAAGCTTGCCACTTAATATAAATCAGAATTTTTTGAGGCCTACTTGCTACATTATTCTTTACGTATGCTTTAAAATAGTGCACACTGTATAGTAAAATATCATAATGTAAAATGATTGGCATTTTTTGTACATAGAATTACATACTGGTACGCATAACTGCGTTTGCAAGTTATACCAAATTATGCCATATCATTACAACTGCTCCATTACTAGAATCGTACCTCCCTTTAAAAGTTTAGCTTACTGTACCGACATAAGAGATAACTAATCTCTTACTAGCACTTCCCACGTCAAAATCTAAACGGCAAGATGTTCGAATAATCCAATTACTCCATAGTTACTTTTTAATCATTGGAAACAAAATGGGAAAGGATGATTACCATGAAGAAAGCGGAAGTTGGAAATATCATTGAATTTAGAGAAGGCTTAAAAGGAATCGTCGAGAAAGTGAACGAGAACTCAGTAATCGTGGACGTCACGTATATGGAAAATTATCGTGATTTGGAACTTGAACAAAAAACCGTCGTCAATCATAAAAATTATAAAATCATAGGATAATTCAATGTATTCAAACGGGATGGTTACTGGATGACCATTCCGTTTTTCACTTTCTAGCAATCGTGCCCATTGATTCCCCCGCTTTTTGTAACCTTTTCCATTTTATGCCGTCTAATTCATTAAAGGGCAAGATACCTGTATGTGATGCAGGAATATCCAAACAGATTGGAATTCTATCAGAAAGATGAGGGAAACACATGACTAGTTGGAAACGTAATATTGGCTGTGTCACATTCGCCGCTTTTCTGTTGACTGGCTGCGGTATGGCTAAAGACGAAAAGCCAGATGAGCCACAGGAAGATTCAGTAAAAGAGGGGCACGAAGGCAAGGCTTCTCAAGGAGATAATCGCAATAACCGAAGCGATAACAAAGTAAGACTGATGGAGCAAAACCTGCAATATACAATTAACGGGGAAGCAAAAGAAAAAACGGCGTTCCTAAAAAAAAGTGATAATCAACCGTTCAGCCTCTATGTTTTGCAACAATTCAGATTAAGTGCCGAAGAACCAGGAAAGGATATTGTGTTCCTGACTGAAGATGACTCCATTTATATGAGAGTCGAATTGTTGAAAGAGGATGTCAATTGGGATGAGGTAGAAAAAAATGTTCAAGCCCAGCTGGAAAGCATTTCAGAAACGATTAGGGATCCTTCACTTGATGTCGAGGGCGGCACGGGCTTTGAAGTGGAAAGTGGGGATGATGTGATCACTTCCATATTGCTCAAGGATGAAAAAACACCCGTCCGCTTAACTATATTCACGAAAAAAGATAGAGATTACCGGGATGCTTTTCTAGAGATGGCTAAGACGCTGATGAAAGGATGAACATCCATTTTACCCTGATACGGAGGGCTAAGGACTGGCCCCCCGTTATTCATTACTCCTTCCCTGCCTTGCTTTTCCAGACCAGCACTAAAAAAAGGAGGCTTATGTATCCAAAAACCGGATAAATATATCCTAGTAACCTTCCATATCCGAATTCACTAATGATCAGGGCTATTAAAAAAATCACCGCTATGATCAGCATGCTTGGCAATTTAATATAACTGCTGATTTGCCTCTGTAACCCATATATGTTTCCGATGACCGAAGTGAATATCTCCCCGTAAATCACCAAAATGAACATCCAATATAACTGACTGGCTGCCGTTCTCATAATAACTGCTGAAGGAATTTCATAACTATTCACGTCAGGAAGTGTCATAAGTGAAAAATGCCCCGTCAATAAAATGATCGTTAGGAATATCCCTCCTAGGATTGCACCATGTTTAATGACCTTCTCATCTCGAACCTCATATGCAACTGGAACGAGCACAGCCTGTGCCAAAGCAAGGTTAAAGGCTGTATAGGCAAATGGTGACAAAATCATTTTCACGGTGATCACTTCATCAGGAACTTTTGTGAGGGTCTTATAGAAATCCCCATTACCCAAAGTCGAGAAAAAAAGGATCAAGCTAAAGCAGATCATGATTGGTACAACAAAAGAGTTCACAGTGAAAACACCGCGCATGCCCATCATCAGGACCAAGGATGCCAGTATGATCGTAGACCAACTTCCTATACTTTTAGGCACGCCAAGTTGTTCTTCGAAAACGGCTCCTGAACCCGAAATCATGACAGCCGTCACCCCTAACAGCATGATAAGGAAAAAGAAGTTGATGATTCCTGCTATTTTCCTGCCAAAAAGAAATTGATTGAACTCCTCATAGGAAGATGCTCTGATCCTTGCGGAAATGAGCATGATTTTCGTCCCGGTGAAAATGAAAATATAACCTGCTATTAAAATCCCGATAAAGCCATAAAAGCCATAACGGGTAAAAAACTCGACAATTTCTTTTCCAGTTGCAAATCCTGCACCGACGACTGTGCCTACATAAACCGCTGCAATCTGAAAACTCCCTGACCACCTTGACAGCATACTCTCCCCTCCTCCCTACATTTATATGTAAGGAAGAGACATTTAAGACAAGCCGAGCAATATTCCTTTCGTCGGCTGTTTTTTTCCTGTGCTAACATCCTCTCATTGTGCAGTCTGAAACTCTTTCTCTGTGAGGCTTAAATCAGCACTTTTCATGCCCAACATTCCGAACCTATGAAAAATTCAAAAAAACGCTTGGAATAATCTCCAAGCGTTCTTTCAAGTATCCAGTTCGTATCATACAGACTAACATTTCATAATGCCTTATCATCTACATTGGAGAGCCATTCGTCTATCACCTTTACAACGGACTGTACAGTACCGTCAACAAATGGGGATTTCAAATTCGCAGATTCAACGAGATCAAGGAAGGACTTGCTGCCTCCAAGTTGGCACAGATTCAAATAATCCTCCCAAGCCGTTTCATCTTTTTCGGTCGACCTTTTCCAGAATTGGAAAGCACAAATCTGGGCCAATGTATAGTCGATATAATAAAAAGGTGATTGATAAATGTGGCTTTGCCGCTGCCAATACCCGCCATTCTCCAAGAATTCATTTCCTTCATAATCGCGATGTGGCAAATATTCCATCTCGATCTTACGCCAAGCCTGCTTTCTTTCAACGGGGGAAGCATCAGGATTTTCATAGACAAAATGCTGAAATTCATCAACAGCTACCCCATACGGGAGGAATGTGAGGGCACCGCTTAAATGGGAAAACTTATACTTTTCCGTATCTTCCTTGAAAAATAGCTCCATCCATGGCCAAGTTAAAAACTCCATGCTCATCGAATGGATTTCACAGGCTTCATATGTAGGCCAATAATACTCAGGAATGTCAAGATCACGGCTGCGATACACTTGGAATGCATGACCTGCCTCATGTGTCAAAACATCTATATCCCCGGAAGTACCGTTGAAATTAGAAAAGATGAATGGAGCTTTATAGTCTTCTATAAAAGTACAATAGCCTCCGCTTTCTTTGCCTTTCTTCGCCACAAGGTCCATCAGGTCATTATCGATCATATAGTTGAAAAACTGATTCGTTTCAGACGAAAGCTCCTGGTACATCCTTTTCCCATTTTCGATGATCCACTCAGCATCGCCTTTTGGAATGGCATTACCCGTTCTGAAATGAAAATTCTCATCATAATAGTTCAGTTTCTCCAATCCAAGACGTTCGCGCTGACGTCCCTTCAGCCGGGTGACAAGCGGTACCACTTCCTCTTTCACCTGCTTGCGGAATGCAGCAACCATTTCAGCATCATAATCAGTCCTTGTCATTCGATAATACCCAAGTTCCACAAAATTCCCATAACCTAGCGCTGTCGAAATCCCATTCCTCACCTTGACAAGTTCATCGAATATACGATCCAATTCCTCCTGCTTTTCTTCAAAGAAACCGTAATTTGCCTCACTTGCATTTTTCCTTAACTCACGGTCCGAGGACTCCATAAAAGGCTGAAGCTGCGCAAGTGTTAATTCTTTTCCTTCAAAGTGAATTTTTGCAGAGGCAATCAATTGTGAATATTCACTTGATAATTTATTTTCTTTTTGCAGCTGTGGTATGATTTCGGGCGAAAAAGTTTTGAGTTGGGCCTCTGCCAGGTCAAATAGTTGAGTCCCCCATTTTACCTCAAGCTCCTTACGGTATTTCGAGCGAACGAGTTCCTTGTAAAATTTTGAGGTTAACTCTTCCATTTCAGGGGAGAAGTCATCTAAATAGTCATTCTCAGCTTTATAAAAAACATCATTGGTATCAATGGAATGCCGTATATAGACCAAATTAAACATCGTACCTACATAATTTCGAATTTCATTTATTTCTTCCATGGCTTTTATTTGTGCATCGGCATTAGCAGCGTCAGTAAACTTTTCCAAAGCTTTCATGAACCGGGTTTTAATTTCATCCATTTCGGGACGTTTATATTCATACTCATTAAATTTCATATGTACGCTCCTTTTCACGATATAAAAACATTTTTTCAACCAGAGTAACGTTATCCAATCGAATTCTTTTCCAAGACACATTCACCATTATCGCGGTTATCGTAATATAATTTAATTCGCCGCAGGGTTATAAAAAACCTTTATGTCCCGGAAACAAAATCAGATTTTCAGACATAAAAAACCAGCACCTGCAGTCAAATCCAGGTGCTGGTTCTTTAGCTAATTTTGAGCGGAATAGCCAATCTTTTTAAGCAATTCGATCACGGTGGCCTTTTCATCTTGCGTTAGTACACTCATGATATCATCGATTCTTTTTTCATGCTCAGGAAATACTCCTTCAATAAAGGCCTTTCCTTTATCCGTTATCTTTGCAAAGGTTACACGGCGATCCTCTTTACATGCTATTCGCTGCAGATATTCCTTCTGCTCAAGTTTATCCACGACATAGGTAATGCTGCCGCTAGCAAGCAGGATTTTTCCGCCTATTTGCTGAAGAGGCTGATCCCCTTTATGATAAAGTAATTCCAGTACTGCAAACTCAGTTGGATTCAAACCCTCTTCAGCTATATGTTTATTTACCACATCATTAATGGATCGATGAGCTCTAGACATCACTATGAACAGCTTCAAAGACTGTTGGATGTTATTATTCTCCATAACTTCACAACCTTAAAATTTTTAATTAAAATATCTTGAATTGAAAGTTATTATATGACATAAAGACTTTTTTGTCAATCTGCCCTATTAGTATGTACTATTGTTTAATCAATCATTTTGATATACTTGAAAAAAAAGCTAAAGTAGTGACAAACATGAAAACAAGGCATAAATTCACCACATATCTACTTATTGTTATTTTACCATTAATTATTCTCTCTATCATTTATTGGATGCATTTAGAACGTTCTCTTCAAAAAGAAAGACAGGAACAAGCTAAATGGGCGGGAACGGTTTATCAAGAATACATAGATCAAGTTATCAGTGAAACGAAGGAAAACCTTGAGCTGCTTAGCCTTAGCAGTTCCTTGCTTTATATGGATGAAAAAAAAACCGAACTTCTTATGAAATGGATCAAAGATACAGATTCCATGTATGCCGGAGTATATTGGCTAAATCGCGACGGTGTTGCCATTTCAGGAACGAATAAGAATTTCCATCATTACTGTCTAATTGAACAGAATGATATTGAACGTGCAGTAAAAACTCAAAAAGCCGTTGTTGTAGGAACAAAAGATATATATAACCCAAATTTTAATTATTTTTCCATTTTCGCCCCCATACTTGATCATGATAAAAAAGTGCAAGGGTTTTTATTGGCACATATCAGGCTAGATCATATGGAAAAAATATTAAAAATGCTTAGCCCTGGTCATACCTTTATATTGGAAACAAAGGACAAAACCCGAATTTTAGATATAAATGCCGAAGGATTCACTGGACATTCAACATGGGTGGATGTTCCTTTGACCGAAGTCGATTGGACACTGTCCGTCAAAGTGCCCGACAAGATTAACACAAATAACATGAATGTTTTTTTAATGCTTGTCTTTTTCACCTTCTTTTTTACTCACATGATTTATATCATCGTGGAGGAACTGATCGTTCGCAGGAATACCAAAAACCAAAAGTTACTAAACGAAAGACAAAAAATAGATTTTGTCGGAACATTGGCTGCCAGTACTGCACATGAAATAAAAAATCCACTTACCGGCATAAAGGGGCTAGTGCAGTTACTGGTTGAAAAACACCCTGAAGAACAAGATCAGTTCTATTACTCTGTCATCATGAAGGAAATTGAACGGATCAATAGTATCGTCAGCGAATTTTTGATTTTAGGGAAGCCAATGGCCCAGACTTTATCCTTATATGATATTCGCAGTATCATTGCTGAATTGAGACCAATAATAGAATCAGAAGCACGTCATTTCAATATTGAAGTGGAATGGAATATCATAAAGGAGCCGATCCTGGTTCATTGTACAAAGGACCAACTCAAACAAGTCATTCTCAACATTGCCAAAAACGGTTTCGAGGCCATGGAAGTTGGGAAAAAGTTAAGGATTCGAATTCACCATGAAAATGAATGGGCTAAAATCATGATCATCGACACCGGGCAAGGACTGAATGAAAAAGATATAAGTAAAGTGTTCGATCCCTTCTATACATCGAAAAAGGAAGGAACCGGATTAGGGCTATTTGTGTGTAAACGAATAATTGAATCATTTAACGGTACCATCGAGTTTTCAAGTAAACCTCTGAACGGTACGACCGTTACAATCAGCTTACCGCTTATAAAGGACCACCCTTAGCAATACTTTGAAGAGTTTCATTTTTTTATGAAGACTAGTAACGATTCCGATTTATATAAAGGTGTCATGCATACGGTGCATGCTCCTTGAATCTATTTATGGAATAGGTAAAAATCTTAATCAGGAAGAAGGAAATATACAGATGGGAAGTATCGCTGCCATTAAAACAAAACCGCAAAAACAAGATATGACTCTGAAAATCATGATCATCATAGGCATATGCCATTTAATGAATGATTCTCTTCAGGCCGTCGTACCGGCCATGTTCCCAATCCTCGAAAAATCAATGTCGCTAACGTATACACAGCTGGGGATGATTGCATTCTGCCTGAATATCGTCTCATCGCTCCTGCAACCGGCAGTTGGGTTCTATACGGATAAAAAGCCCTTTCCATATGCATTGCCCATTGGGTTGACCAGTACTTTAATCGGGGTCATCATTCTTGCACTTGCCCCAAACTATACCATTATCCTTGGTGCAGTCATCTTGATGGGCTTAGGGTCAGCCATATTCCATCCTGAAGGCTCTAGGGTCGCCTACATGGCAGGCGGACCAAAGAGAGGCCTGGCACAATCAATTTACCAGGTCGGCGGGAATAGCGGGCAAGCACTTGCCCCACTCATCACAGCCATCGTACTTGTTCCTTTTGGTCAAAAAGGCGCACTCTGGTTTGCCCTGGTTGCTTTAATGGCCGTTATCCTATTGATGTATATTGCCAAGTGGTATTCCCAAAAATTAGTTCACTTCCAGCCTAAAAAGCTTGCTGCAAAAGTAATCAATAAAGAGCGATCCCATAAAGTGGCCAAAGCCCTGGTATTGATTTTATTCATAATCTTTGCCCGTTCCTGGTATGTATCGTGCATGACGAACTTTTATAGTTTTTATTTGATCGAGCAGTATTCATTCACGATAAAATCTGCACAATTTTTCCTATTTGCCTTTTTAGCCTCAGGTGCTGTGGGTACATTTTTCGGAGGTCCGCTTGCTGATAGATTCGGGCGTAAAAATATCATTTTCTTTTCTTTCGCTGCCAGCATGCCTATAACCGCACTTTTACCATTCGTACCCCCTACAGCCGCTTTTATCTTATTATTGATGGCGGGATTCATTATAATGAGCAGTTTTTCCGTCACTGTAATATACGCTCAGGAATTGGTCCCGGGAAAAGTCGGAACGATGGCAGGCTTGACTGTAGGGTTAGCCTTTGGAATGGGTGCCATTGGATCCGTTTCATTGGGAGCCATTGCAGATATAATTGGAATCGAATCCATGATTAAGCTAGTGGGATTCCTGCCATTACTGGGGATCATCAGCATATTGCTACCGACTGATCTAACATTGAAAAAATGGTATGCAGAAGAATGATGCCAAATGGTTTTTTCCTGGAACATATTCTTTATGTCTAAATACAATAAATTATTGTTCCACCCAGAAATTTACAAATAAGTAACGATAAGTACCTTACAAAGGAGAAATTTATGAGTGGAGTTTTATTAGGCAGCATCCTATCCGCTATGTCAACAGGGTTTGGTGCGTTACCAATCTTGTTTATACAAGGTTCAATTACACATCGATTCAGAGACACACTTCTGGCATTTACCGCTGGAATCATGATGGCTGCCTCGTTATTGAGCCTGATCCCGGAGTCTCTGGCCACCGGAGGGTATATTCAGCTAGTAATTGGGGTTTTTCTCGGGGTAATGACCTTAACGATCATGGAAAAAAACATTCCTCATATCGATCTCAGCCATACGAAAAGTGGCATTCAGTTCGATGAAAAGGCTTTGCTCATCATCACTGCCATTACACTCCATAATATTCCTGAGGGTCTTTCTGTCGGGGTCAGTTACGCCTCTGATACAGCTGATACAGGTAACTTGATCGCTTTTGCCATCGGTCTGCAAAATGCTCCGGAAGGCTTGCTGGTCGCCTTGTTTTTAATTAATCAAAAAATCGGTAAACTCACAGCGTTCCTGATAGCAACCTTAACCGGTACCATCGAAATAATAACGGGCTTACTGGGTTATTATTTAACCTCTTACATTGAGTTCCTGGTTCCATACGGCCTAGCTTTCGCCGCAGGGGCCATGCTTTTCATCGTTTATAAGGAATTGATTCCTGAAAGCCATGGGGATGGTAATGAACGCACATCTACCTATTCCTTCATTGTCGGCCTTTTGTTCATGGTAATATTATTGGAAGTTTTGTAATTCCCGAACTTCCATGGCTGGCTCCATCAAGTGAGTCAGCTCTTACTTTTTATTTATCTGTAATCCATTCAGAAAAATTAAGACTTCTAAACCAATCCAGATGCATGAAGGACACCTTCTGGTGGCCTCCCCTCGTTATATTCCCCAAGTCCATAGGAAATTCAAAAGATATATTGACTTGTTTATCTAAGTCTTCTTTAATTGTTTTCATGATATGTTTGCAAAGGTTCATTTCACCAGAAACCACACAAAGGTGATTGTCTCCTTGCCTGCTAATTTAATAAGTCATGCATGCATTCAGTTCCCTCTAAAAGGTAATGTCGTCATTAAAGGGCTGCTGCACAATAACAACCATTTCTTCTCGCTTATTTCTCACTTCCACTGATGAATGATGTTGAAGGATCAAATACTCATTTATTAGTTTATCAAGCTGCTCGCTTTGGCGAAGGGTATACTCATGACCTAGTCCATACATTTTTGCCAACTCCATCATTTCCCAACGCTTCATTCGAATCTCAGAACAAATTTCCGTTGCACACCTAGAATTCATAACTACATTCACTACTCCTGCCCTTTTAAAGTTACATTATAATAAAGAAGTATTACAAAATATGCCTTATATGTAAATAGATTCGCAAAAAAAGACAAAACTTCTTAAATTGCGATAAAGCTTTACCTACCAGCAGACAGGATATGACGGAAATTTCTAAGCATAAACCTCTTATATTGATTAGGAAGATTTCATATGAAGCCAGCTCCGAAAATCGATTCGTAAGTTCCCCAATTTGGATGTCATTATTAGCGTTTAATTATTTCGGCAGTTTCCCTTTAATGGAAGCACAATATTTCTCATGGTTACAACCTCAATTGTGATTCAAAGATAATAAATGATGGAACAAAAAAAGGTATCCAATAAAGGATCCCCAGACTATAGACAAACTCGAAGAAAAGCCAGTTTGCCTACGAATTTTTTATTTATACCGTTTCAGTTGATTTCAGAAATCCGCTCCCTTTCCGCCGACTGTCTGCCAAGCCGCATCAAAGCAAGCGTCTGTGGAGTATTCGTCAGGGGTGTCGCAAATTTCTTCAATCCAGTGAGGGTTTCATCCGTAGAAAATAGTAAAAACATAACCAAGGTTTCTACTGAAATCATGGTTTGGGATTAGACCATTCCAAACCCCTTTTTGTAAACAAACTAAAAGATTCCCCATTAACTGATGAAATTTCCATGCTATCTGTTAACTTAAGAAAGGTATGGAACATTCCCTTCTACATTACTCGAATGGCAAATAAATATGAAAGCTCGTCCCTTTTCCCACTTCGCTTTCCACTTCTATATAGCCATTGTGCTCTTCAATGATTTTATAGCTGACCATGAGCCCCAGCCCGGTTCCCCTATCCTTCGTCGTATAAAAAGGTTCACCCAATTTTTTTAGCATTTCCGTTGAAATCCCCATGCCTTTATCGGTAATTGAAATGCAACCGTATTTCTCTGAAAATCGGCTTGTTTTAATATGAACAGATCCGCCATCCGGCATGACTTCCAATGCATTTTTGATGATGTTAATGAAGACTTGCTTTAACTGGTTCGCTTCACATAAAACCTTAAATTCATCTTCTTCAAAGTCTGTCTCGAATTGAATATTTTCCAACAGTGCCTGAGCTGCCAGTAATTCTAGTGTCTCTCTTAATATGGTATGAACATCCTGTTTGAAAATTTTTAGCGCCTGCGGCTTTGCCAGTACCAAAAATTCCGTGATAATGGTTTCGATTCGCTTAATTTCGGATGTAATCACATGGAAATATGTGGAAAACTCCCCTTTAACACCATCCTCAAGCAACTGGATAAAACCTTTTAAGGCTGTCATTGGATTCCTGATTTCGTGAGCAATTCCGGCCGCCAGTTCACCAACGACATTCAAAGTATCCGATTTCCTGATCTGTTCCTGCATTTCGAGATTTTTACTCACATCACGAAAAATGCTTAAATTCAGGTTCGAATATAAATTTTTCCTAGTCAAAAATTCAATATGCTTAACTCTTCCATCTTCGAATGTAATTGGAATGATGGAAGAGTAGACCTCATGCTTATAAACATTTTCAATGTGGGCGTTCAATACAGGTGCATTTTCAGGAATTTTTTCGATGAACCCCTTTACAGATAAAGAAAGCAGCTTGCGCTTCGAAATCTCCAATATTTTTTGACCCGCTTCATTAATATCCGTGAACCCTTCATGATTCCATAAAATCAAGCCGTCTAATGTTCCTTCAAAAATCTTTCTGAACTTCTTCTCACTATCCCTTAGTTCCTTCTCAATCAGCCAGCGCTCACTGACATTTCGAAATATCGTTACGTTATACCCGTCACCTTCATGTTTTTTGGCAGTCAATTCAAGCAATTTAATCTGGTTATTAGGCATTTTATAAATCAGCTCACCCCGAACTTGGGTGTCTCTTCCAAACGTTTCCATCATCTGACTAAAATGGTGATTGTTGCTATACACGTATTTCCAGATATAGCTGCCTATCAAATCCTCTCTGCTGGATTCGAATATTTTACATGCTGAATGATTGACACGAAAAATGATCCCGTCATCATTCCAGAATATGATCGCATCCATGGACTGGTCGAATAATTCCGCAAAAATCCGTTCGCTCGTCTCTAACTTTTTTTCTATTATATTTGATTCTGTAATTCTTCGAAGCACCGACATATATAATTCATTTCCTACCGTAGAACTTATCGAAATGGTAAAATGATGCAGTTCATCCCCAACCTTTATCTCTACCTCTCCTTTGAAGTTCGACTCATCCAAGGCACTTTGTATGCTCTCATCCCAATATCCCCTATAATCTGGGGATATGAGATCCCTCATATTCTTACCGACAATCTCTTTTTTCGGGATGCCCAAGACATGGATAAAGGCATGGTTCACTTCCATTATTATTCCTGAACTGTCGAATAGAACGATGCTTTCTATGGCTGTATCGAAAATGTCCAAAAACATCTGCCTTGACATCCTTGTTTCCCTTGACGAAGAAACATCCAATGTCACATCGCCCAAACGATAGAACTGCTGTCCTTCGGAAAGATCGCCTATACGTATAAACTCTATTTGCTTAAGGGCTCCGGTATGTAGCTGGATCATTTGCCTTTCAGATTCATTCGAGGTTTTAAGGGAACTTGACACTTCCTGATTATTTAAAGGGATGACATCGAGAAAATCAGTTAACTTCATGAACTCCAGCTGATCTTTCGATGTTTCCAGCAGGGCACAAGCAGCATCATTGGCATAAGTGATACACAGTTCCTCATCAACCCTAATATACGGCTCCGCCATTGAATTGAAAATGTTAAAAAACCCTTCGATCTGTTTATTCAATTTTAAAATTTCCTGTTTATATCCCGTTTCATTCTCATAACCGATATTCATATTAACCCCCCTCATCAAAACCTCTGCTTACCAACTTTATTCGACATCCATCTTGATTTTCCTCGGTATTTTCGAAAATCGGTGCAATCATATCATTCCAAAATTATCCTATAAATCAATTTATAGTATATTGAATCCTATAAAACTTAGCGTTAAGCTTAATTTAAGGTTTTTATAATAAATTTAATAAATATTGATTTCGTACAAGGTATTTAGGGTATAAGGAATAACAATGGTTTCTTTCTAGCTACCTTAAAAATTTATTAAATGGAGGCAACAATGAAACAACGTGATTTTTTCTTCGATAATGCCAAGTTCATTCTCATGGCTTTTGTCGTCTTTGGACATTTGCTGAATACGTATATACATGACAGTGAAACGATTTATGCTTTATATAAAACCATTTATTCCTTTCACATGCCTGCCTTTATCCTTGTTTCAGGCTTCTTTGCGAAAGGTTTTTATCAAAAAGGGTATTTAGGTAAAATTACTAAAAAACTGATTTTACCCTACATCATTTTCCAATTGATATATACCGTTTACTATTATTTCTTATATGAACGTTCTGCCATCACCGTAGACCTGCTTGATCCCCAATGGTCGCTATGGTTCTTGATCAGTTTATTCTGTTGGAACATCATGCTGCTTGGTTTTTCAAAGCTAAAGCCATCAATAGGCATAGGTTTATCTTTTTTAATCGCATTATTGATTGGATACATTGACAATATCTCCAATTACCTTAGTCTCTCCAGGACATTCGTTTTTTTCCCGATGTTTCTGATCGGATACCATTTAAGCAAGGACCATTTAAAAAAACTATTCACTCCCAATGTTCGTTTGGCTTCACTTAGTGTCATGTTAGTGATTTTTATCGGTTTTTATTTAAATGACGATATCAATTATAAATGGCTGCTCGGTTCGAAACCATATGCCGAACTCGAAGATGCCACAATCGTGTCCATGTTCAAACGCCTGGGATTTTATGGATTGAGCATCATTTCAGTGTTCAGCTTCCTTTCATTCATCCCACGCGGACAATATTTCTTTACGAATTGGGGTAAACAAACCCTTTATGTCTATCTGCTGCATGGTTTCTTCATTCGGTTCTTCCGTGAAAGCACCATACAGGAATACTTCAGCAATACAGAGAGTTTTATCATGCTCGCCGGCCTCTCTTTCCTGATTACCGTGTTATTATCAAGTGAAATGATCGCTACCATGGCGCAGCCGATCATCGAATTGAAGGCGACCAAAACAAAACGGTTCATGACTAAAACAAAAGAGTACATTAAACAAGCGTTTTAAATAAAACGGATGAAGCATTTCCTGCTTTATCCGTTTTTATTTCATACCGACATTCAAGCTGTAAAGATTCCCCTTCTATACAATAACTCATTTTTCAAATGGAGCACGCTATGGTAAAATTACTCGTTAGTGCTTGTTGGCTTAAAATGACATGTACACGAAAGGAGCCAGGCGTTTATTTTACGCCCTTTAACATGAATATAATAATCAGTACTCTTAATGCAAAATATATCCATACATCGCTATCCATCCGATATTTAAAAGCTTATGCCCAGCCAGATTATGATGTTCAGCTGGCAGAATATACGATAAAAGATCCGATTATGAACATAGTTGGTGACCTTCATTCCAAAAAACCTGATGTCATAGGGTTCAGCTGCTATATTTGGAACATAGAGGAAACAATGAAAGTCGTAGCCATGCTGAAGAAGATCAATCCAGAATTGGTTATCATCCTGGGCGGACCTGAAGTCACTTATGATGTTAGGGAATGGCTTGATCAGATTCCTGGGGCTGATTTCATCGTAATTGGCGAAGGCGAAGTCACCTTCAAGGCTCTTTTATCAGAAATTGAAGGTTCGAATGACTATAAGAAGGTCGGCGGCATTGCGTATCGACAGGATGGAAAAAACATCATCCAGCCTCAAAACGGCAAGGTTGATTTGAAATCCCTCCCTACTCCATATCGTTTGGAGGAAGACCGCGGCGATCTATCCAAACGTGTCACCTATATCGAAACTAGCCGAGGGTGCCCGTTCAGCTGCCAATTTTGCCTTTCATCGATTGAAGTGGGTGTCAGGTATTTTGATCGTGAAAAGATTAAAGAAGATATCCGGTACCTTATGGCTAATGGTGCCAAGACCATTAAGTTCGTTGACCGAACCTTCAATATCAGCCGAAGCTATGCCATGGAAATGTTTCAATTCTTAATCGATGAACATCTTCCCGGTGTGGTTTTCCAATTCGAAATCACGGCGGACATCATGCGTCCGGAAGTTATCCAGTTCTTGAATGATAATGCCCCTGCAGGATTGTTCCGCTTTGAAATAGGGGTACAATCGACGAATGATCATACGAATGATCTAGTCATGAGAAGGCAGAACTTCGAAAAACTGACCAGGACCGTAACCATGGTAAAAGAAGGGCAGAAAATTGATCAGCATTTAGACCTTATTGCCGGTTTACCGGAAGAAGATTACCATTCTTTCAGAAAGACTTTCAATGATGTATTCGAGCTCAGACCCGAAGAGATGCAGCTTGGTTTCTTAAAGATGCTTCGTGGCACTGGCTTACGGATACGTGCCGATGAACACCAATATATATACAGCGAACATGCTCCCTATGAAATCCTGGGAAATAATGTTTTATCCTTCGATGACATTGTCCGCATTAAACAAGTTGAAGATGTCCTAGAAAAATACTGGAACGATCATAGAATGGATCATACCACGGAATATCTTGTCAAAACGGTATTCCAATCACCATTCGACTTCTTTCAAGATTTCGGTACCTATTGGGATGAACAAGGTTGGTCACGAATCGGACATCAGCTTGAAGACTTGTTCAGACGTTTACAGCAGTTTTTGGCTTCCCGGGAATCTGCTGAACTGAATAACATTATCGGACTCATGAAATTGGATTATTTCATGAATCAAAAATACAAACCACGTAAACCTTGGTGGGAAGCTTCATTAGATAAAAGTGGGCGAAAAGAGATATATGAAGATATTCTGAATAAGCCTGAACAGCTTGGTTCCTCTTTCACAGCTCTGGCTCTTAATGAAAAGGAAATTCACAAACACACATTGCTCGAGGCACTTCCCTTTGATTTGGAAACGTATTTAGCTGAGGGGACAATCGTCAATAAACCATCGTTCTTGCTTGCCTATTTTGATCCGAGTGGTAAGGGATCAACGATTTTCCCTCTCTCAAAATCTGGAAGCATCAAGCTTTAAGAATAAGGACGGACCCATTCCTGGGTCCGTCCTTATTTACTTATCACTATCACGTTTTTTATTTTCTTTTGCCAAAATTTCATAAATTTTGGTTGCGTTCATATCGCCGCTGAATTCGATTCCAAATTCAGTTCGTACATGTTCTCCCATTTTTTCCTGACTGTTCCGTTTTTCTTTATCCATTAACTTCTTCCTTTTCTGCCCTGCTTTGAATTGCGGTTGGCACCTTTCATTGCGTTTTCCTCCAATGCGAACTCATTGGAAAATTCATTTTCAGCTTGGTTTCTTTTTGGCGTTTTACTTGCTTTGACAGCACCATCCACATTGGCTTTCCGTTTCATTTTCATCCACCCTTTTTAATATAGTTTACATTTTAGAATGGGGTAAAAAGGACGGAAATTATTCAGGGATAATATAGGGACAGACGAGAAAAATAACCGTAAAACGGAAAGGGGAGACATTAAATGAAAAAGAAATTGGATTCACCAATTATCGACGATACACAGCCACACCAAATTAACGCACCCAGCTTTAAAGGAACCGGCATAAAACCACAGGCTCCATTCGTCAATGATCATGGAGTCGTCATTGGCGACAGTAAATATGCATCTGAAAACTCACCACTCGAAAATTGGAGTGAAGATACAGACCCGGAAATCATGGCTGGAGATGAATGGATACACCCCACCAATGATATAGGCTGGAATTCAACTGAAAACCGTGAACTGTTAGAGGCTAAAAGAGCGCCGCAGCCACCTTTCATGCATCCCGATAAAGATGTTAGCACTGATACGGATTGAGTCGTTCAAGAAGGTCAAAAATCCCATTATTATATAAGGGGTGCATCAAACACCCCCTTTTTCTCATTTAACCTGCAAAATCAACTTCCCTTTCGTTTGACGGGCGTTCATTTCCTCATGAACGGCAGCTGCCTTTTCAATTGGGTAGATGCCGCCGATAGTCAGCTTAAGCTCCCCAGACGAGACGTATGCAAAAAGGTCTTGAATGCTAGGCAACAGCAAATCTGGTTGTTTCATGATCTGTGGCAGGAAAAAACCTACGACGGATTGATTGCGCCTCATTAATTGCTGCGGGTTCATCGTATAAGGCTTACGACTGGCATTACCAAAAACAACAAGACGCCCAAATGGTGCCAAACATTTCAATGTTTTATTGAAAATATCCCCTCCAGCCATTTCCAGCGCCACGTCGACTCCCTTTCCTCCCGTGACCTCACGGACTTTCATTTCCCACCCTTCTTTCGTGTAATCGATGAGTTCATCTGCCCCCATCTCTTTAGCCAGTTTTAACTTTTCCACTGTGCTGGCGGTGGCAATCACTTTTCCAGCCCCGAAAATTTTGGCTAGCTGGACTGCAATCGTTCCCACTCCACCTGCAGCAGCATGGACCAATACCGTATCCCCCTTTTGCATGCGTCCCATTGTCTTTAATATATGATAGGCGCTCAGGCCTTGAAGGGGAAGGGCAACAGCTTCATGGAACTGAATGGCATCAGGAAGAGGAATGGCCGAGAATTCATCAGATAGAGCATATTCTGAATATCCACCCGATTCAATTAAACTGACGACCCTTGTACCAGGTTTGATTTTGGTCACCTTTCCACCAACTTCCACCACAACGCCAGCCACTTCCGCACCTGGAATGAACGGAAGCGGCGTAGGTACTACATATTGCCCTTCCCTTCTGGCTGTATCTGCATAATTGACGCCGACACAATCGATTTCAATCAAAACTTCATGCCCAGTTGGCACGGGTCTTTCCATTTCAGTCAATTTCAGTACTTCCGGTCCGCCGTATTCTTCAAAATGAATAGCTCTCATCTTTATACCTCCCTTATTAATTTCCTGTAAATTCCGGTTTTCTTTTCTCTTTGAATGCTGCAACTCCCTCCAGATGATCTTCTGTGGAAGCCATCAAGGTTTGCGTGATACGTTCCTGTTCGAGTATTTCATCAAGGGTAGCCGTAAATGAATGGCTAACGAGCTTTTTCATCATCCCATATGCTTTTGTCGGACCATTTGCCAGCTTTTCCGCAAGTTTCAATGATTCCTCTTCAAGTTGATTGAGTGGATATATATAATTAATGACACCTAACTGGTATAAGCGTTCCGCAGAAATGGGCTCGGCTGAAAAGAAGAGCTGCTTTGCAAGGTGAGGCCCTATTAATTTAGGTAAAAAATACGAACCCCCTCCATCAGAGATCAGGCCTACCTGTGAAAAACTCATGGCATATTGACTATCATCGGAAGCCACGATCAAATCACAAGCGAGTGCCAAATTGAATCCGGCCCCTGCCGCAAATCCATGGACGGCAGCGATTACGGGAACCTCAGAAGCATCCAGAGCCAATATGCAATCGTTCATTCTGCCAACATGATCATACAATTGACCTGCAGAGGCCTTCCCCATTGACTTAACGTCACCTCCTGCAGTGAATGACCTTCCCGCCCCTTTGATGATGACTGCCCTTATATGTGGTGTTTGTTTTACATCCTTAATCGCTTTCGTTAAGCTTGCAATCATATCCGGACTAAATGCATTCAAGCTTTCAGGACGATTCAAAGTCAGGATCATTACATTATCGATTACTTCTGTCAATAAGTGTTCTTTTAACATTTACCCATCCCCTTTTTCTATTTGATCAACCAGCCGCCATCCACCAATAAATCCGTCCCAGTCATATAGGAAGCCTCCGGGGAAGCAGCAAAGGTAATGACATTACTTATTTCCTCCGCTTTTCCCACTCTTTCCAGTGCCGTATTCCGTTGAATGGACTTTACGAATTTTTCATTTTGCAACCCATCCTCCGTTAATGGCGTTTCAATGAATCCAGGTGATACGGAATTGACTCGAATGCCGACTGCAGCAAGTTCCAGTGCCAATGATTTCGTTAAACTGATGACTCCGGCTTTAGCAGAGCTATAATGCGGGATGTATGCCCCAGCCTGATGCCCTGACAGTGAAGCCACATTCACGATTGCCCGATTGATGGAGCCTTCATTTCCACTGCTCGCTCCTTCTTCCATCAATTTCCCCAAGTACTTGGAAACTAGAAAGACACTTTTCAAATTGACATGTTGAATCATATCCCAATCAGCTGCAGATGTATCCAAGAGCTTCGAGGACTTTGATCCACCTGCGTTATTGATTAAAATGTGAAGGTCACGGTATTGTTCCTTCACATAACTGGCCAGCTCTATTACATCTTCCTCGACGGTAACATCTGCAGGGAAAATGTCGGCCATGGGAATTGTGTGTCTGGCATTGATTTCTGCCGCTGCTTCTTCCAGCTTTCCTTTCGTACGCCCTACCAACAACACTTTTGCCCCTTCGTCCGACAAGCGCATCGCTGTAGCTTTCCCAATACCAGAACCTGCACCTGTCACCACCGCAATTGACTGTGAAAACCTCATCCCCTTCACTCCTCCTGTCTGGATTTTGAACTACGTTTCCTGCCTTTTCAATTCAGCTTCGATCCTTCCATCCACCAACTCTGGAACAAGATCCATCGAACCTTTTTGCGCCGCCAATTCCAAATCGGCGATCAAACTATGTTTGTCAAACAACTGTCCGACATATGATGATTTCAGGATATCAAAGGCATTTTCACAATTCGTGTGATAAAGAGCATTTGCAGCCTTTGCTGCATCATTGAGTATGAACGTACCTTGTGATCCAGCAATCAGGCAATCTATCAAATGGCCTGCACCGTAAAAGTCTTCCAGACTGAATTCACCTGAGTTTCCCGAACAAACGATGATGATCGTTTCTGTTTTATGATGTTTTTTTATTTTTTCCGCAACAGACGGATTATTCAGCAAAGAAGCGATATAAACCTTTTTGGCAGCGGCTGAATTCCTCAACGCAACCGTTCCATTAGTCGTGGACAGTATTAATGTTTTGCCGCGTACCAACTTACTCAATAGAGTAGGACTTGGATACATTAAATCATCAACCGGCTTTGCTTTTAGTTCCCCTGCCACTATGGAATCCCCATGGTCCAATTCCCGGCTTTTCACCAAGGCATCCACTGGATCCATGACCGGTATCACCTGGCGTGCTCCATCATGAAGTGCTGAAATAATCGTTGTGGTCGCTAATAACACATCCAGGATGACCGCAACTTTCTCCCCTTCTTGAAGCTTTTCCCCATCTATCTCTTCTTTTTTTAGTAGCAAATGAATGTTTTGTATATATTCCATTTTATTAAACTTCCTTCGCAGCTACATTTGCAGCATGAGTGAGTAAGCTTTTAACCATTTTTCCGAGATTGGAAAAACGGGGATCATTAGTCTGGCCTTTTTTATATCGATAATAGATTTGCTGAAGAATGACAGCTAACTTAAAGTAACCAAAGGTTAAATAAAAATCGATGTTGGAAACATCCCTGCCACTTCTTGCTGCATACGTCTCGATAAATTCCCTTCGTGTCAGGAAACCAGGTAAAGTCGTGACGGACGCTTGACCCACACCGATTTTGATAAGTTCCGGGTCACCGCTTTCCATCCAGTAGCTTAAAGCCACTCCTAGATCGGCTAACGGATCACCAACGGTGGACATTTCCCAATCAAATAAACCAACCATCTCTGTAAGATCCTGGCTAAACATGGCATTATTGATCTTATAGTCATAATGGATAATAGAAGTCTGGCTATGTTTCGGGATATTCTGTTGAAAATAATCGATAAGCGGTCGAATTTCCTTGATTTCATCAGTTTTTGCTCTCTCATAACGGGAAATCCATCCGCGTACTTGTCTTTCAATGAACCCTTCAGGTTTGGATATTTCCACCAATCCAGTTTTCTCATGGGGAATCGAGTGAAGATCAGCAAGCCGATTCACCATGACATGAGAAAGCTGTCGGCACTTTTCCACAGTAGGCTCGATTCCTTTGGGAAATTCGGTATCTATTACAATTCCATGTTTCCTTTCCATTAGGAAAAATGGGGCCCCCACAATCGATTCATCATCCGAGAACAGAATAGGCTCGGGAGCTGCTTGGAAATATGGGTTGATCGAGGAAAGGATATGATGTTCACGCTTCATATCATGTGCCTTTGGAGCAACAGGACCAAGCGGTGGCCTTCTGAGAACAGCCTCCCACTCACCCATTTTCAGCTGATAGGTCAAATTGGAATAGCCCGTTGAAAATTGTTGCAATTCTAACGGTTCATTTGGAAGGTCCAATATATTTTTTCTTAGGAAACCTTCTAATGCACCAATATTCAGTTCCTCGCCGGGCCGAACAGGAATCGTATCGTCAACCATTTTCCTCCACTCCTTTAGACTTTTGTCATTCTAATTATGAACAAGATGTGAAATGAGTTTTTCTTTAATCATTTCAGGAATAGGTTCACTTTGTTGTTTCATAAAATTAAAACAGACTAAAACTGCACTTCCCTTAGCGATGATTTCACCAGTTTGTGAACAGAGGATATCATGGACCATTTCATAACTTTTCGTACCTACCTTTTTTATTGATGAACGAATGGTCAAGAGTTGATTGAAATATCCCTGAGCAATAAAGTCACATTTAGTGGAGGCTAACAAAAAATTCCATGACTCGACATTCGTCGCTAGGCCCAAAGCTTCAAAAAATTTCATGCGTGCTTCTTCGAGGTATATGAAATAGCTTGTGTTATTGATGTGCCCCAAAGCATCCGTTTCGGAAAAACGGACGTCGACTTCAAATTCATGCATAAGACCCCTCCTTGAATTAACGATGTACAAAAGCAGGTTTACGTTTATCCAAGAAAGCGGAAACCCCTTCTTTAACATCTTCAGTTTGGAAGATTTCTTCAAAAAGATTCGTTTCAATCTCTAGACCTTGCTCAAGCGTTGCCTCACTTCCTTCATTAATCGCCTTCTTGATTCTCGAAAGTGCTTGAAGTGAGTGCCTTGTCATTCGTGAGGCCAAAATTTTCGCTTCCGATAAGCCGCAGCCTTGCTCGACGACTTTATTGACAAGCCCAATCTTTTCCGCTTCTATGGCACCAAGCGGATCACCGGTAAATATAATCTCTTTTGCCTTTGCGTTTCCTACAAGTCTGGACAAACGCTGTGTACCGCCAGCTCCAGGAAATAAGCCTAACTTCACTTCCGGCAGACCAATTTGAACCTGTGTTTCAGCCACTCGCAAATCGCAGGCAAGAGCCAGTTCGCATCCGCCGCCCAAAGTCAGGCCGTTTAAAACAGCTATCGTAGGTTTAGGAAACTGGTCGATTTTGGTTAGGACGGCATGACCTTCCTTTACCACTTCTTTCATATTCGGGTTCCCCATCATGCTAGGAAATTCTTTTATATCAGCACCAGCCGCAAATGCGATATTGCCTGCACCTGTTATGAGTACCGCAACAGTCTCAGTATCTTTTGTAAAATCATCGAATGTTTCTCCCAATTCCCTGAATACTTGTTTACTGATTACGTTTAATGGAGGATTATCGATGGTGATGACCGCAAGCTTATTTTCCTTAACCACACTAATTAATTTTGTCATCGATTCTTCACTCCTTGATTTGGATATTCATACCAGCCTTTTCCTGTTTTCCTTCCTAAATGTCCTTTATTCACCTTTTCTTCTATACAAGCATTTGGCTTGTCTTCTGGATTTCCAGTTTCATTGTATCGTTGCTGCATGACAAAATATCCTACATCAATACCTGATAGATCCATCAGTTCAAAAGGGCCGATGGGATGGCCTAAAGCCTTCCTGCAAATTAAATCGATATCCTTATAGTCCACAATTCCTTCTTCATACAAATATAAAGCCTCACGCTGCAACGCTCCCAAAATTCGATTGGCTACGAATCCCGATATCTCTTTTCTCAGCAAAACTCCTGTCCTATTCATTTTCTCTGTAACTTCCATCGTACGCTTGGCTGTTTCCTCGGATGTGCGATCACTCATGACAACTTCAACGCAATCCATTATTAGAGGCGGAAAAAAGAAATGCATATTAATGAACTTATCCGGACGATTCGTCACACTCGCAAGCAGGCTATTGACGATCGTTGAACTATTCGTTGCAAAAATGGTTTCTGCTGGGGCCAATTCTTCAAGTTTAGCGAAGACTTCCTGTTTCACATCAAGCTTTTCAACAACCGCTTCAATGATCAAATCAGCTCCACTAGCCGCTTTCTCAAGATCGGTAGTATATTGAAGACGACTAAAAGCAGCCAATTTACGATCTTCAGACAATTTTCCTTTTTGAACCCATTTAGTCAAAATGACATCCAGTTTTTCTTTGGCTGTATTCAACGCTTTTTCCTGAACATCCTGAAGGATCGTTTCGTAACCTCCAAGTGTAGCAAGCATCGCAATTTGATGCCCCATCTGCCCAGCCCCAATTACGGTTATCGATTGAATTTGCTTGTTGGCCATGCCTTCTATCTCCCTTCAACTAACTGGTTAGTATGTAACCTGGTCACGCTTCAATTCCCTGCAGAATCATCCCCATAAAAATGGCTGCAACTTCCTGTTCGGTTTTTTCACCTTCCGGGTCGAACCAATGATAGCTCCAATTCGCAACGCCCAAAATAGCAAAAGAGATGATGGATGCATCGAGATTGGAACGTAGTTCTCCGCTCTCGATGCCACTAATCAGCACTTGCACGATTTTATTACGGAACTCATCCCGCTTAGGAAGGATTTGTGCAAGTTTTTCGTCACTTAGATTTTTCATTTCACGGAAAAAGACCGTTGCGCTGGATTTTTTGGTTTTGATGCTTTTTAAAAGCATCAATACCATATCGAAAAGCTTATCCTTACAGCTTTTCCCAGGTTCCAACATGATTATTTCCTGCTCACTAAGCAACTCGTCTATATAAGCTAGATGAATATCCATAAGCAACTGCTCTTTGCTCGTAAAGTAATAATAAAACGTTCCCTTCGTCACCCCGACGGATTCGACGATATCAGAAATCGACGTTTCACTAAAGCCCTTCTTTTCAAATAAGCGTATGCTATGTTCTGTCATTTTTTCTTTCATGTATGCATCCTCGCAATCTGTTAAAATTTCAGCTGAATTGATATCATACGCTTTCGTACTCTAAGCCCTCTTATTTCCTGGAAAGTTCTTCTCTTAAAGCTCGCCTTAAAATCTTTCCGACATTTGTTTTCGGTAACTCTTCACGAAATTCAACGAAATGCGGAACTTTATAGGCCGATAGGTTTTCACGGCAGTAATCGATAATCTCCCGTTCATTTACCGTTTTATTATTTTTAAGTACAAGCACCGCTTTTACCGACTCCCCTCGGTAAGCATCTGGAACTCCGATGACAACCGCTTCCTGGACAGCAGGATGTTCATAGAGAACTTCCTCCACATCTCGCGGATATATATTATAACCACTTGCGATGATCAAATCTTTTTTCCTGTCGACAATATAGAGATACCCGTCTTCATCAACTTTGGCGATATCACCTGTATAAAGCCAACCATCCCTAAGGGTCACAGCCGTTTCCTCCGGCATATTCCAGTAACCTTTCATCACTTGGGGTCCTTTGACGACCAATTCCCCCATTTCGCCAGGGGCCACTTCTTTTGTCCCATCTCCCAGGTCCATCACTTTATATTCAGTCGAAGGGATACCAATCCCGACGCTCCCAGGCTTCCTTTTTGCAAATGCCGGATTACAATGCGTTGTTGGCGAAGCTTCCGTAAGACCATAGCCTTCCAATATCTTCGCACCTGATTTTCGTTCGAACTCACGTAGCAGTTCCACGGGCATCGGTGCACTTCCGCTGTTACAGACCTGAATTGAGCCCATTCCATATTCTTCTGCCTTTGGATGATTCGTCAACGCTACATACATGGTCGGTACACCAGGAAAAGTGGTCGGCTGTTCACGCTTAATCGTTTCCAGCACTTCTTCTATTTCAAATCGTGGCAGCATGATGGCGTCACCCGCGATATACACGGATAAATTCATTGCGGACGTCATTCCAAAAACATGAAAAAGCGGGATGACCGACAGCGTTCTTTCAGAGCCCATTTTTAATTCATGCTTGAAGAATTCATACGATTGAACGACATTGGCCAGAATATTGCTGTGAGTCAGCATCGCCCCTTTTGAACGGCCAGTCGTTCCTCCTGTATACTGAAGAACGGCGATATCATTTTCCGGATCGATTGATACGGGATTAATTTTGCCGTCTCCTGTCTTCATGAATTGGTCAAAAGAAACATCAGGCTGGAAATCTGCATCCGAAGACTGAAGGCTTACGGCGATAATATTTTTCAGATTTGCATGTTGCTGCACACTTTTCACTTTCGGGTATAATCCATCCAATACAACGATCGTCTCTGCACCGGAGTCCTGTAAAGTATGCTGAAGCTCCCTTTCAACCAGCATTGGGTTAATTTGGGTGATAATGGCTCCTGTTGTCAACGATCCATAATAAGCTATGACGTATTGCGGACAGTTAGGTAGCATGATGGCGACACGATCGCCTTTTTGAACACCTTTTTTTTGCAGAGCTGAAGCAAAGGCTTGCGACGCATGAAAAAGTTCCTGATAAGATATCTTTCGGTCATAAAAAGTAATAGCTGTATTGTTTGGATAGGACTGACATGCATTTTGAAGGATTCTTTGCATCGGAAACTCAGGGACTTTTATTTCCTTTGAAATTGAATCAGGATAAACGGAAAGCCACTTTTTATCATTCATCATTTCATACCCTCCAGCCATTTTTACTTACCTTTCATTACTTTGCATGTGAACCCCCATCGACAATCAAAATATTTCCAGTCACAAAATCAGATGCCTTTGAGGCCAGGAAAACCGCTGCCCCTTTCAAATCATCATCACTCCCTAATCTTTTTAGCGGCGTGGAATCCAAGATAGGATTCTTTCCTTGCTCAAGAACCCCTTTCGTCATTTTTGTCGGAAAGAAACCGGGTGCGATTGCATTAACATTGATATTATGCTGACCCCATTTAACAGCTAAATCCTTCGTTAAAGTAATGACCGCCCCTTTACTCGTATTATATCCGACCGCATCGAGCACCCTCGGGTCGGTCCCCCCTAATCCGGCAACGGAAGCGATGTTTATGATTTTCCCATGTCCCTGCTCAATCATGACCCTGCCTGTTGTCTGGCTCATGATAAAGGTTCCGGTTACATTGACATTCATCACCTTCTGCCACGCTTCAAGGGGCATGTCGACGGCTGGTGCCCCCCAGGATGCCCCGCTATTGTTGACTAAAATGTCGATGGCACCAAATTCACGGTAAGTTTCGTTAACGACTTCCTGTACATCTGACGGATTGGTTATATCACATTTGAAGGAAAGCGCCTTGACACCAAGCTTTTCGATTTGCGAAGCAACTTCGTCACATGCCTCCTTCTTCCTTGAACAAAGAACGATATTTGCTCCAGCTTCGGCAAAGCCGGTCGCTATTTGTTCTCCCAATCCTCTCCCTCCACCGGTTATGATCGCCGTCTTTCCAGTTAGATCGAATAAGTCGGTAACTTTCATATTTTCACCTCATGCTTTTGTTGGTATTTTCGAAGTTCTATTTTAGCAACTTGTGAGCGGTGAACTTCATCGGGACCATCAGCAAGCCTTAAAGTCCGTGCATTTGCCCAATGCGCAGCAAAAGGGAAATCATCGGAAATCCCTGCAGCTCCAAAGCCTTGGATAGCCCTGTCCAGCACATTCAATGCCATATTTGGTGCCACCACTTTTATCATGGCAATCTCCGCCTTCGCTTCCTTGTTCCCGACAGTATCCATCATATAAGCAGCTTTTAAGGTCAGAAGTCTTGCTTGTTCGATTTCAATCCGTGAATCAGCGACCCATTCCATGATCACACCTTGACTCGCCAATGTTTTACCAAAAGCGACACGATTTTGAATGCGCTTACATAATTCTTCAAGTGCTCTTTCAGCAGCGCCGATCAGCCTCATGCAATGATGTATCCTTCCGGGCCCGAGTCTTCCTTGGGCAATCGCAAATCCTTTGCCTTCACCCCATAGAATATTCGTTGCCGGGACCCTAACATTTTCAAAAGTGATTTCTGCATGGCCATGCGGGGCATGATCATAACCAAACACAGGGAGCATTCTCTCGATTTTGACACCCGGTGTATCCAGCGGTACAAGAATCATTGACTGTTGTTCATGCTTGGACGCCTCAGGATCTGTCTTACCCATGACGATGGCAATCTTGCATCGTGGATCGCCTGCTCCTGAAGACCACCATTTTCGGCCGTTTATGACATACTCATTACCCGTCTTTTCTATCCTGCATTCGATATTGGTCGCATCGGACGACGCCACTTCCGGTTCTGTCATCGAGAAGCATGAGCGGATTTCCCCAGCAAGCAAGGGCTTCAGCCAGCGTTCTTTATGTTCATCTGAACCGTATCTCACCAACACCTCCATATTACCAGTGTCCGGCGCATTACAGTTGAAGATTTCAGGCCCTATCGTCGACCTACCCATGATTTCACAAAGCGGGGCATATTCCAGATTTGTTAAACCCGCGCCATAAGCGCTATCAGGTAAAAATAAATTCCATAACCCTTCTTCTTTTGCTTTTGCCGTCAATTCCGATAATATCGGGGGTATTTCACTCCAGCGGCTATTCTGTGCTTCGAGCTGCTTTTTGTATATTGATTCATTTGGGTATACGTGCTTTTCCATGAATTCCGTTAACTTCTTTTCCAGATTTTTCACCTTTTGAGTATGTTCAAAGTTCAAATTGAATTCCTCCTTTTAAACTTACTAACCGGTCAGTATGTTATTACTTTTAAATTATATACATAAGATTCAGACTTTTTCAATAATTAAATCATTTATTTTCTTGTCGTTCAAGGCCATGGATCTGGTCCCTACCCTTCCCACCATATTCCTTTTGTTGGACGGTTGGAAATATACAAACGATTTTCGTACCTTTTTTCAGTTCACTCGTGATGAAAACTTTTCCGCCATGCTTTTCAATGATTCTAAAACAAACGGAAAGACCCAATCCTGTTCCTGATGTTTTGGTAGTGAAAAATGGTTCTCCCACTTTTTGAAGGGAGTTTTCCGGAATACCCTCCCCTTCATCCAAAATGCTCAAAAAAACTTCCCCATTTTTTTCATTTATGCTCACAAAAATATTTCCGCCATTCGGCATCGATTCTATGGAATTTTTTATCATGTTTATTAGTACTTGCTTGATTTGGTTTTCATCAAAGTACATAAAAATAGGTTCAGAATCATAATTTTTATGAATTTGAATATTGTTCAGCACGGCATTTGTCTCCAACAGTGTCACGACATGGTTACAGCTTTCCTTTAAATCTTTCTCAAGAAAAACCGCCCCTGCTGGTTTAGATAGCAGCAAGAGTTCATTCAGCACTTGCTCGATTCGATTTATTTCCGAAAAAATAATATCATAGTATTCCTGCTTTTCGGCACCGCCATCTTTAATCAGCTTCACGAATCCCATTATCGCTGTCATCGGATTCCTGACCTCATGTGCAATCCCTGCCGCAAGCTGGGCAGCCGTTGATAATTTGCTTGATGTGATTGCCAAATGTTCGTTTAGGCTGACAAGCTTTTCCTCCGCATGTTTACGTTCATTGATTTCCGATAAAATGCCCGCCGTCCCGATGAATTTCCCTGCGTCATCGTAAATTAGTTTTACGAATGCTTCAACCCAACTTGTTCCCTTTTTCGCATTTAGTTTAATGTCCGCACGAAAATATTTATTCCCTCGATGAAAGGAATCCGCAAAGACCTTTAATACGTCTTGATAAGAAGCTTTATCCATATGTTTAGAAAAGTGAAGCCCCAGGGATTCATTCACGGTTGTGCCACTCATCGATTTCCATGCCGGGTTTAAGTACAACCAATTTCCTTTATCATCCGTTTGGAAAATAACCTCATTGAAGCTATTGATCAACTCTTTAGAGTAATTGGAAATAATGCGATAACGCCCTTCGCTATCCTGCAATAAATCAATCGTTTTCCGTTTATGATCATAGAAGGCACCCAAACACCAGGCTATGGTTAAAATTACGATTAAATATATTCCTGCAAAGGCGGAAAACCTTCGTTCTTCATGCCCCAGCCACCCTATAAAGGGTAATATCAATATGAAGAAAAGGGCAGGGACAAAGATCCTTCCAGCATATTTCTTCACTTCTTCCACCTCCTTACCAAAATGATTTATACTTCATCCGACCGAATTCGAAGTAAGAGGTCAAATTAAGAATATTTTTGTATATAGAAGTGGTAGAATACTCACTTACTAGGTAAATTTCAACATTTTATCCATGATTCCTGCAAACAAGACAAAAAACCTTTCCCCGGATGGAAAGGTTACTGTTATACATAAATCATTTACCCAATGATGACGCGTTCCTTTGGATAATGATAATTTTCCGTAACTTCTTTATGGCCTATTATATACAGGAGGGACGTTATCCCGACACGGCCAATGAACATAATGATCATAATGACAATTTTACCGGTATTACTGAGTTCAGGCGTAATTCCCATCGAAAGGCCGACTGAACCAAAAGCCGAACATACTTCAAAAATGATTTGCATCAAAGTGAAATTCTCAGTAATCGATAAAATGAAGACCGCGATTATACAAAGGAGCGATCCCATGATCATAACTGCTGTCGCTTTTCGGATATCATCGGGATGAATCTCCCGTTTGAACACTTTAATGGAACGCCTTCCCCTCATGAAATTCCATAAAAATAGAATCATGATGGCCAGAGTCGTTGTCCGGATTCCTCCCCCGACTGAACTTGGGGATGCTCCAATGAACATCAATATACTCATCAATAAAAGGGTCGGTTCCGAAAAGTCACTTACATTCATGGTTGTTAACCCGCCGCTTCGCGTATTGGAGGACATAAATAAAGAGTAGAAGAACGATTCATGCCAACCCTTATTTTTAAAGAATCCATTTATTTCCAGAAGATAAATCAGGATCGTTCCCCCAATGATAAGGGAAAAGAAAGTGACTGAGGTCAGCTTCGTGAACAAAGAAAAATGAAACTTATAAGTACGGGCCCTATTGGACAAAAACTCTTTCAGCTCAATCAAAACAGGAAACCCAATGGCGCCAAGGGTAAGCAGGATAATCGTAATGAACTGTACAAAATAATCGTCTTTAAATGGAATCATCGATATACCGGTAATATCAAAACCAGCATTCGTGGTGGCACTTACGGCTAAAAATAAGCCATTTAAAAAGGCCTCTTTCCAGTCTGGAAAAAAGTTCAGAAAGTAAATGCCTAAAACGAGAGCTCCAATCATTTCAATTACGACAAATATCTGAATGATTTGGATCAATAATTTAACAAGACCCGAAAGATTCGATTGGTTTTGATCAGTCATGATCAATTGCCTTTCCTTCAAACCGATTTTCTTGCCCACTATAAGCCAGAAAAAGGTTCCGAGTGTCATGATGCCAATACCGCCAAATTGGAGAACGAACATTAGAATGAAATAGCCTACCTCATTATACACTTCGGGCAAACTAACAACTGTCAGACCTGTCACACTAACTGCACTTACGGCTGTGAATAAAGCATCCATGAATTTAAATTCCACGCCTGGCTTCAGAGCAACCGGCAAACTCAACAGTACTGTCGAGATAGTGACGGCCAAAAAATAATAACCGACAATAAGCTGAGCTGGTGTTAACTTTGATAATATTTTTTTGATAGCAAACATAAAGAGTTTCCTTTCTTACTCCTATATAGTTATGTGAATCACATAACCATTAAAAATCTAGTTTACCCTTTTTTCATTCTTTTTTCCATTCTCTTTTAAAACTGACTTACTTACAACAAAAAGGCAGGTTTACCAATAAGTTTGATACTGCTCTCATAAGTAAAACTCCACATTCTACTTATACTATCATTACAGCGGCAAAAGCCGTTGAAAAAGTAAAGGGGAGATTCAAATGGCTAACAGCAGTAACAATCTTCTTGTTCCAGGAATCGAACAAGCATTAGAACAAATCAAATATGAAATTGCATCTGAATTCGGTGTACAATTAGGTTCCGATACTTCAGCACGTGCCAATGGTTCAGTTGGCGGAGAAATCACGAAACGCCTTGTACAACAAGCACAATCTCAACTTAAAGGTCAATAATTCTTATCACAATTAAATATCCATGGCTAAGAGTCCAGCTGCATGCTGGACTCTTTTTAATCATTATGTCCATTTCCGTTTCCTTTATTGCCTTTACCCCTTTTCGACTTATCCCAATCTTTCTTATCTTGTTTATATTGCATATCCTGTTTATTTTGCTTATTTATATTGTCGTACTTTATATGATCATTATTATTCTTTTCTTTGGCTGATGGAACTTTTGTAACATCGATCTTTTTAACATTCTTTTCTTTTTTTTGCTTGTTCTTTGATTGGTTGCTATGGTCGCTATCGGATTTTCCTTTTGACTCGTTGATTTTTTCCTTGTATCCATTCCGTTTTCCAATTGTATCTTCCCGTTCGGTTTGATCCTTAATTTTGGTAAATTCCGTTCCCGGGCCTTTCCGCTCAGTCGGTTTGGCTTCATTGGCCGGCTTTTCCTTTATTTCAATTGCATTATTCTCTTTTTTCTTTTCTCCATCCGATTTGTTTTCCCTACTCAACGTCATGCTCTTCTCTTTCGGAATATCAACCTTTTGCTCAACTTTTTTATCTGGCGCTGGAGCAGGCTCCCTCTTATTGACTTTTACCTTTTCTTTATCTTCATTCAACTTCTTTTCGAGATACTTACCCGTGGATATGCCTTGTTCCCTTGCTTGCTTCCGATCGCTTTTTGTTGCCTGGATCACTTTCATTCTTGTTTTAGAAACATTATCTTGCTCAGATATTTCTTTTACCTCTTCTTTTAAATTCTTATCCAGTTCTTTATTTTTTCCCAATAACGTTGTGGAAACGACTATTTGTTTATTTCCTTTCAAATAACCAAGTTGCCTCGTCGTTTCAACGATTCGGTTTGTAACAGTCTTTATATCCTTGCCTTTCCATTCCTTCAGCTGATCAATCACAAGCTTGCCGTCTTCATTTAAACCGGTAAGTTTGAGAACTTCTAAATCATCGTCAAGCTCCAATTCAATGCTTGGATTCACATCTATCGTCATATATGCCGACACTGGACCAGAGAAATAAGAAGGAAGAATCGAAAAGAGAATCAAGAAGGTGGAGGCAATGCTTAGCACGGCCGTTTTTTTGAAAGGTGAATGAAAATTGGAAAAGGCTAAAGTGAACTTTTGTTTAGCAGGTGAAAAAGTGATTTCCTCACCCACTTCATATACCCGTTCCTGCCTTTTGGTTTTCAGAAATTCACCCTCGGGGGTCAATAGGGTTACAAATCGCTTATTAACTGAAAGAATAACTCCTTTTTTCATCCATCGATAGCCCCTTTTATATAATCATTCAAATACAAAAATTCTCCGTTTATTATGATTGCCACAGCAATGATGTATTTTCTGTTCCGTTCAATCGTTTTTCTGCTAACTTCCACTTTTCCCTCAAGCAGTTTTACGGGCAGCCGCTTTTTTGCAAACAGGATTTCTTTCAGTTCGTCATCTTCCATTAACAATTTAGCGATCATAATAGCTCCCTTCCTGGCATCTGCATGTTTGGGAGAGTTTTCAACTAAATCCTCAAAAGACAGACCAAAATCCTCTAGATGGCTTATATAAAGCTGAATTTCTTCTTTTCTTCTTTCCGATTCCTTCTGCTTCTCGTATTCATTGATGGAATTTTCATTATCGATATATATATGGCTTTGATGATCATTATCATCATTCAGTGATAAATCCAATAAGATTTCTTTTTGTTTGGACTGGCTTCTTAAATAATCTATAACCCTTCGTTTAACGAGGGTCTCGGCAAACGCCAATAGAGAACGGCCTTTTTCCGGGGAATATTTATCGATTGCCTCGTTAAAAGCAATCAGTCCAATACTGAATTCATCATCTGATTCGTATATGTAACGTTTGCAAACCGATGACACTGTTTTCGCAATAAAAGGTTTGAATGACTCTATGGTATCATTACGAAGGCTAATATCGCCTTGTTGAATTTTCAATACGGTTTCTTCTAAAGAACGCTTTTTTTTGAATGCTGTAAACAACAATCCAAGCATTTGCTCACCTCGCTCCTGTTGAACATAAAATACGCATCAACATACTTATCTTAAGCGGAGGGAGTCTAAAAGACAGTACCAAAAGAACTATTTTTGCATTAAAAATGAAATCACATAATATATCAACATGATAAAATACTTAGTTTTTTCTCGTTTATTACAGTGCAATTACAGTAAGTTATCTTTTTCCTGATTTTTGTCCAATACAATGGGACAATTGTCATTTTTATAACTGGAATTTAATATTCACATCTTTTAACATATCATTCGTAAACATCCCTGCGCTTTTGAGGGTCATCTCCATAAATACATGAAAAAGCAAAAAAAACAGGCGTGACCAGCACGCCTGTTTTTTTAAGCTTCCTGTATTTTTTTCTCTTCTTTTTCTTTTTTGCTTGAAACGATCCATGCACCTGCTGCAATTCCAATCAATACGACCCAGAAAATCGATTTCCAAAGAGTTGATTCAGGGAAATGATGATCGATGACAGCCAGTGAAGGGTGTGCGAGTGTGTGTACCGCCAATTTCACTCCAACCCAACCCACTATCAAAAATGCTGCCGTTTCAAGGGAAGGACGCTGATGAAGCAACTTCACGAACGCATTTGCTGCAAATCGCATAATGATCAATCCAATCATACCGCCGAGGAACATGACAGCGAATTGGCCTCCATCAATACCGCCGACTTTCATCCAGCCTGTTGCAGGAAGTGTAACAGCCAGTGCGACGGCAGCCAACATTGAATCGATTGCGAAAGCTATATCAGCCGCTTCAACCTTTACCACGGTCATCCAGAAGCCAGATTGCTTTTTAGGCTTCGTGATTTCCTTCTCACCTTTACCAGCGTATTTTTTGTAAATGTTCTGAAAAGCAATGAAAAGTAAATAAATCGCACCGATTGCTTGAATTTGCCACACGTCGACAAGAAAGGAAATAAGGAATAAACTTGCAAAGCGGAAAACAAAGGCTCCCATCAGACCATAAAACAAGGCTTTTCGCTGTTGTTCTTTTGGTAAATGCTTAACCATGACTGCCATGACGACTGCATTATCCGCTGCAAGTATCCCTTCTAATCCAACCAAGATAAGAAGGACCCAGCCATATTCCAATAATATTGATGCTTCCATCCATTCAACCTCCAATAGTTAGTATTTCCTTCCCATTGGCATTGGCAAAATAAAAAGACCTCTGCCATATAGGCAAAGGTCTTGCTGAACATGAAATCATGTCAACAAAGCCGATGAATGTTTAACATTCACGTAATGACGACTTTGTTTTAGGGCGAACCCTAACGCTACTCCCCTTTGAAAAGGAAAATCAGTTATTAAGTATATTAATAGTATACGCGCTCGTTATGAAAATAACAATCTTTTTTTGTAAATAGATCTCATTTTCGGTTCCCTTTGGATATTTTAATCAATCGCAAATATTCTTTGCCGAAACGAATCCAGTTCGGTTTGGCAGAAAAGTAGTTCTGAAACAGCGATAAGAAACTCGTGTATTTCCCTTCATATGGATACCATTGTATTTCTGTATTGTTTTTACCTTTATCGATCATGATCGCTTTTTCATGGCAGAAAATCTTCAATCCATGCTCGCCATGATAGCGGCCTACCCCGCTTTGTTTGGCACCGCCAAATGGTAAATGATGATTAGCTACAGTAATCAGCACATCATTGATCGTCACCGCCCCGGTTACTAACCGTGACGCAATCCTGCTTGCTTTTTCCCTATCCATCGTCCAAACGCTGGAATTGAGTCCATATTCACTTTCATTTGCCAGGGCGATCACTTCTTCCTCCGTATCGAAAGGCACAACAGGCAACACGGGTCCGAATGTTTCTTCTTTCATGATTTTCATGGAATGATCGACATTGGACAGAATCGTCGGCGGAATGAAATGGGTCTGTCCCGTTTTCCACTCGATCGGAGGTGTTCCGGTTTCAAGTACGGCCCCCTTATTCAGTGCATCCTCCAGTTGTTCACCCACAATATCAACTTGTGCCGGGAAAGTCATTGAACCGATATCATCCATCGATTGCATCCCCTGCCTCATGGACTTCGTCTTTTCTTTAAGAAGCATAAGGAATTCCTTATAAACAGAACGTTCCACATAAACCCTTTCAACACTCATGCACACCTGCCCGCTGTTTGTAAAAGCCCCCCAAAGGGCCCCGTTCACAGCCCGTTCCAGGTTAGCATCACGCAGAACGATCATCGGATCCTTACCGCCAAGCTCCAGAGTCGTTGGGATCAGTTGTCTTGCTGCGACCTCACCAATCATTTTTCCGGTCCTTACAGATCCAGTAAAAAATATATAATCTGGTTTTTGCTCGGTTAATGCCGCACCCAATTCTTTCCCTCCATGGGCAAACTGAATAGTTCCTTCTGGGAAACCAGCTTCAAGAAACAGACTTTCGATGCACACCCCAACTAAAGGAGTTACCTCTGACGGTTTGGCGATAACTGTATTTCCCGCTGCTAGAGCATTAAGAATGGGTACCATGGAAAGCTGCAGCGGATAATTCCATGGTGAAATGACGAGAATCGTTCCACGGGGCATATAATGGATATAAGATTTTTTACCAATTAACATGAGTGGAGTGGTGACCTTCCGTCCGGAAAGAGTTTTCACTGCATGTTTCTCGATATGCTTGATTGCATCAATGGTTGGCATGATGTCAGCAACCAGCGCTTCAATTTTCACTTTTCCCGTATCTTTTGAAATGACTTCAGCTATTTCATCCATTTTTTCAACCATCAATAAACGTAGCCGTTTTAAATATTGCAGCCGTTCCTTGATGGACAGATTCGACCATGATTCGAACGCATGTCTTGATTTCTTATATATATGAGTAATCGAATTCAATGGCGTTGGGACGATTTCCGCAATCTTCTCCCCTGTTGCCGGAGAAAACACTTCCAACTTGTCATGTATTTCTTCCATAACTACTCCCCTTGCTTTACCTTATTTTTATTTGTACTCCCTATCATTTTTATGCTTTAAATAATGATCGACCAAGGAGGACCACCTTCTCTGAAATGCAGCAAAACTTATCGGCTGCAGTGCTGACAAAACGCCCTTTCCAAGTGAATTTAATATAGCGCTTCTATTCCACTCTTTAATATGCTTGGACGGATTGATAAGAGCGCCTGACTGCTTTTCTTAAACAGTTCATCAGCGAAACGTTCAAAAACTTCACTAAACGTCGAGGTTTTTCCCTGAACCCTCTTTATATAATGCCAGAGACGCAGCAGCCTGTATAATATAAGCGATTGGAACCAAGTTCACAATCGGTTCCCTCTCTTCATAAGATTCCTGCCCGATTCCCTGTCACATAATCGGTGCTAAAATAAGTATACCTCTTAAGATGAGTTACTCTAACAAATTCGTTTACAGTATCCACTGCATCACATCACGTTTACAACCAATTGGTGAAACCCCATGAACTCCATCCTTATCTCAAATAACCTTAAATAGTAATCTTCCAGACATAATAGCACTGCGGAAATGGAATATATAGTAAAAATTTTTCATTATTAAAAGGAGTATTTACGTTTGCTATCGAAGGTAATGTATAGGAAACCGAATTCGGCTATAAACAAAAAGGAAATCCGGCAGACAAGTTTCTCGGTTTTAGTGTTTAATATTGGTTTATGGAGGATAAATTCATATATCGAATAAAAATTATTATCTATATAAACGATTTTCCGTTACTATATAAGAAGGCGATTTTTTCGCGCATACATATTTGAGGTGAGCGCACAAGTGAAAAGAATAATTAAAGCATACGACTTCCCTATTTTCATCGCTGTCGTATTACTCTGTTTGTTTGGTTTAGTCATGATTTACAGTTCGAGCATGATCACTGCTGTTGCTCGATACGAACAGTCCATGGATTTCTTCTTTGAAAAACAAAAAACGGCCTTTTTCATTTCATTTCTGGCAATGATTGTCACGATGATCCTTCCTTATAAGATGTACAAAAACAAAATGTTCTTGATGTCTATGATGTTTGGAATGGCCGGTATCCTTTTGTTGCTCTTTATCTTCGGCCATACAGCAGGAAATGCCACAAGCTGGTTCAAATTAGGGACAAAATCGATCCAACCCGCTGAATTTTCCAAATTAGCCATAATCATTTATCTGGCAGCCATTTACGGAAAAAGGCAGGATCGAATCAATAGTATTGATAAAGCTGTCATCCCGCCGATTTTCTTTCTGGTATTCATCTGCTTTTTAATCGGAATACAGCCTGACTATGGAACGGCAGCGGTCATTTTCCTGATTTCAAGTACCATGATCATTTCATCCGGGATGTCTTTTAAGAGTATATTCAAACTCTCTTTGATTACTGCGATATTCGTTGCCATTTTTGCATTAGGGGTACTCGTCACAGGAAATTTCTCAGCCGTTCTTTCTGAAAATAAGATGTCTCGTTTTACGGGGTTTGCAGACCCTTTCGGAAAGGCAGGAGAAAGCGGGTATCAACTCGTGAATTCCTTATTCGCGATAGGATCCGGCGGCCTTACTGGAGTGGGACTTGGTGACAGTGTACAAAAATACGGGTACCTGCCTGAATCACATACTGATTTCATCATGTCTATCATTGCGGAAGAGCTCGGGATATTCGGAGTGGGGTTCGTTCTATTGACACTAGGTTTTATCGTTTTAAGGGGATTTGTACTTTCAGCAAAATGCAAGGATCCTTTTGGAAGCCTTTTATTGATCGGCATCTCATCCATGATCGGCATTCAAGTCGGCATCAATGTTGGCGGGGTGACTGGACTTATCCCAATTACAGGGATCACTCTTCCATTCATCAGTTATGGAGGATCTTCCTTACTGCTGCTCATGCTTTCAATGGGCATATTCCAAAATGTCGTTATGCGAATGAACTTGCTTGAACAGAAAGAAAAGGTCGTGTCCATCCCAAAAGATGAGATTGCGTCTTCAAAATAATCGATCAAATACCCCCCTGACATTTCTGTTCATGTCAGGGGGTTCCCTTCTCTGTAAGGTTATGGAAGTTCACATGAAAAAACAGGCAGTCGAGACCGACCGCCTGTTTTTTTCATTTATAATGGATACCGATTTTCGTAAAGCCAGAAATCAGGCTGAGCAAAGGACAAAGCAGGCAGAAGATTGCAAATGGGGCATATTCAAGGGTTGAAACACCCAATACCTGTGTCAGGAATACACCGCAGACACCCCAAGGAACCAGAGGATTCACAACTGTTCCCGCATCTTCAAGTACCCTCGCAAGCGTTTTGGGCTGCAAGCCTAAATCTTCATATTTCTGCTGAAAGGCTTTCCCAGGCAGTATAACTGACAAATACTGTTCACCCACCAGGAAATTCACGCTGATTCCTGCAAATACAGTAGCGGAAATCACTTTCGCTACACTCGTCAATGAATCCTGGATCGCTTTTAAAATAGAAGGTATGACTCCCAATTCGAACAATAGTCCGCCCATGGCCAATGCCAACAACACCATCGAAACGGAGAACATCATACTTTCAATGCCTCCCCGCGATAGGATTGAGTCAAGTTGATCCATTCCACTCTTCAGCACAAAACCCCCGTATAAGATATCCGCCAGTTTTGCAACCGTCAAATTAGGCGTTTGAATGAAAGCGATGATGGCTGCCGAAATGATTCCTGCCGACAATGTCGGAATGGCTGAAACCTTTTTCAAAGCCATGATTAGAACGATGACAAACGGAATCAAACTCCATATGCTTATATTCGTTTCCATTTCCAGGGCTTTGGTCATGGCTTCGATTTCCTCGACACGAGCAACTTTGACATTCGGTGAAAGGAAGTAAAAGATGATAAGTGATATTAAAAAACCTGGAATCGTAGTCCAAAGCATATTATTAATATGTTCAAATAATGGTGCTCCAACCGTTCCCGATGCAAGGTTGGTCGAGTCGGATAATGGAGACATTTTATCACCAAGAAATGCACCGGAAATGATTGCACCGGCTGTGATCGCCAACGATAAATCCATCGCTGCCGCCATGCCTATTAAAGCAACGCCGATTGTGGCTGATGTTGTAAGTGAACTCCCGATACAGAGCCCAATTAGCGAACACACCAGAAATGTGATCGCATAGAAATATTCACCAGAAATCCAGTCAAACCCATAGTACATGATGGTGGGGATCGTCCCGCTTGCCATCCAGATGGAAATCAGCATTCCAATGAAAAAGAATATATAAATGGCTCCCATACCAGTACCTGCACCTTTGACTATAGCCGCCTCCATAATTGAAAATGGCAGCTTCTTGATCCCTCCATAAACAAATAAAAATAGAATGGCCGCTATTATTGGAATATGGGGGGCAAGTCCATAATGTATGATACCAGTTGCAATAATTAAGAAAAGAATGGCCAAAACCCCGATTGCTTCAGGTAAGGAGAGTTTTAGCTTTGCATCTTCAAGACGCATGATGTATTTCCCCGCTTTCAATGTTGTATATTCTCTGAGGTAAGGTTCGGACCTTTTCACTCACAATTACTGAAACGCTTTTAAGCACTAAAGTACTAGCTAAATATAAAGGAGTTTCAGGAGATTGTCAAATGAATATTTTAGTAGCGTTTGATTTTTTCAGTGATATTTCTCTTCATGTTCAATTCATTCCATCATAATGACTTTTATGTGATTCGATAATTATTCGGGCTAATTGCAATGCCTAAGTTGTCACATTGATCTTTACTAAATAATGAAACCGTTTTTCTGATAATGATCGATCAGGACTATGTATCCTGTTTTCGGAAAAAGGTGACTTAAGAAATCACCCCACATTCCCACGAGAAAAGTTTACTGAGGAAATTAGGAAGCTATCGGCACAATTCATTCCCTGTATGTAAGGTCAACCGTAAGGTAAGCGAAAGTTATAGTAACACTTCTTTATGTATAAATATCTCCGGATAATGAACAAAGCCCGTGTATATAACACGGGCTTCCAGACTGTAGACAAACTCGATGAAAATCGAGTTTGTCTATTTTTATGGCTTGTACAATTTGGACGTTGATTTCCACTTCAGGCACTCGCTTTTCGCGGGCGGTCCGGGAGCCTCCTCGGCGCACTTGCGCCTGTGGGGTCTCCCTTGGACTCGCTATTCCCGCAGAAGTCTCGCACCTTCCGTTCCAATCAACTATGTTTAAAAATTTAGATAGAACTCCTTTTGCCTACAGTCTTTTTTGTTTTAAAATAGAACGATTAAAACTTGAGGTGATGAGGATGCTTTCGAAACATAATTCTATTCAGCGAGATCAACTTGAAATGATTACTTTAGATCAACTGGTGCCACCGAACCATTTGGTTCGTAAAATGGAGGCTGCCATTAATTTAAAGAAGATGGCCACGTGGACATGGCAAGGTCCTAAAATGGCTTAACATAGTGGCTCGAAGAGCCCAAATCTCTTAACCTTTGGTCAAAATTTAAAAGGGAATTTCAAAAGGGGTTCGGAATTTTTTAATTCCGAACCCCTTTTGTCTACAAACTGAAAGCCCGTGTATATAACACGGGCTTCTCCATTATTTCAAATCCATTGGATTATATAATTCCACATCAGGATTTTTATCTTGGAACCAACGAAGTGCAAACTCATTTTCAAATAAGAATGCATATTTATCAAACCGGTCTTTAACAAGGATGCTTCTTGAGCTATGAAGATTTTCATCAAGCTTTTCATCTTCAGCCCAGCGTGTGATCTTGCTGCCCATGCGCTCCATCACGACTTCAACGTTGTACTCGTTCCTCATTCGATGCTCGAATACTTCGAATTGAAGTTGCCCAACCGCACCAAGCAGATATTCTTCCATCCGTACCGTTTTGAAGAGCTGAATTGCCCCTTCTTGTACAAGTTGATTAATTCCTTTATGGAAATGTTTCTGTTTCATGACGTTCTTAGCTGTTACCCTCATGAATAGTTCCGGAGTAAACTGAGGCAGCCTTTCAAACTGAAACATGTCTTTGCTTGTTGTGATCGTATCGCCAATTTGGTAGTTACCGGTATCATATAAACCGATGATATCTCCGCTTACCGCTTCATTTACGGTGTTCCGATCATCAGCCATGAATTGAGTAGAAGAAGAAAGGTTGATCGGTTTCCCTGTCCTGCTCAAGTTGACGCTCATTCCACGCTCGAATTTACCGGAGCAAATGCGAAGGAAAGCGATCCGGTCACGGTGCTTTGGGTTCATATTCGCCTGGATCTTGAAAATGAAACCAGAAAAATCATTACTGACGGGATCCATTTCACCTGACGTTGTCATCCGTGCTTGTGGGGCTGGTGCAAATTTAAGATATGCATCCAAAAACGTCTGAACACCGAATGTCGTTAAAGCACTACCGAAAAATACGGGACTAAGTTTTCCATTCGCAATGTTTTCTTCAGAGAATTGGTTACCCGCTTCCGTCAACAGCATGATTTCTTCCAAAGTTTGCTCATATAACTGGGAATCCTTAAGTTTATGATCCACTTCGAGTTCACCATCGTCATTCAACGGGAGGAAACGCTCTTCCCCTTCAGTTTTGAACTGTTCAATCCGATTATTGAACCTATCGTAAATGCCCACGAAGTCTTTTCCCATCCCAATCGGCCAGTTCATTGGATATGTTTCTATACCTAATACCTCTTCAAGTTCGGCTAGCAATTCTAGCGGCGTTTTACCTTGTCGGTCCATTTTATTGATAAAAGTGAAAATCGGGATACCCCTCATCCGGCATACTTTGAATAATTTAACCGTCTGATCCTCGATACCTTTTGCCGAGTCGATGATCATCACGGCGCTATCAACAGCCATCAGTGTACGATATGTGTCTTCACTGAAATCTTGGTGGCCTGGTGTATCGAGAATATTGACACGGAAATCATCATAATCGAATTGCATGACTGAAGATGTAACGGAAATTCCCCGTTGCTTTTCAATCTCCATCCAGTCACTAGTTGCATACTTCCCTGTTTTTCTAGCTTTAACTGTTCCGGCATCGCGAATCGCGCCACCAAACAGTAATAATTTTTCTGTCAAAGTCGTTTTCCCGGCATCCGGGTGAGAGATGATTGCGAAGGTCCGTCGGGATTGAACCTCGTCTTTTAAAGTAGTCATAAAATGTTCCTTTCATTATTGGAGTCATCAATAAAAAAATTTATAGGAGGATTACTGTATTTTTTACATTGGAATGGCAACCTTTCTTTGTATGCAAAAATCCTGATCATACACTATATATGTAAGAAGAAATATATCATAAGGCTTAAGCATTGGCTACTCTGCATTCATTTCAATCAACCTTTCTATTTTAACACGATATGAAGGAAAGATGTAGAGGTGAATGAATCACCATAAGGGGATTTGTTCAGATGGCAAAACAAAAGACGCTTAATCAGCGCCCCTTATCTTATTCCATATGGTTACCGTTCATTTATTCATGGTTTATTTACCTTGTTTTAATCACTTTTTGATTCCGCTTGTTCTTCCAGCGTTTTTTTACTTCCTTGAAAATGATTGGAGCAGCAAAAATGAGGGCCCTTTTCAATAATTTCTTCATTTTTCATCAGTCCTTTCTTTCTTATCCTATACCCGATTATTTTCGTGAAAAACTTTAATGACAAATTGTTTTCCTAATCTCATCCCTAAAGGCTTTTCCTCTTGGACATGGCATCACCGTCAAATTTCAATCCAGTAAAATTCTGTACGACAATACCGTTATCTTCCCCGTATTAAACCTGTCTAATATTATTTTCCCCAAATGGGAATGTATAAATTACTTCCATTTGTTTTATCCTTTATAAAGGTGGGTATATACTTAAAAATTGGAAATTGCTCCAGAGTTAGCGGGTTAATTTTTCCTGTAGGCTTTCACATATTATCAAGCATCTTCGTATGATAATTTTAACTTGAATGAGGGTGCTGGATAATGTGTGAAATTGATTTTTCCATCTAGGTAAAATCTTCACCATTAATATTTTTTAACTTTTTAGGAGGATTCATCGAATGACAGTAACAGGTAAAGTGAAATGGTTCAATAGTGACAAAGGATTTGGATTCATCGAAGTGCCAAACGAAGATGATGTCTTCGTACATTTTTCCGCCATTCAAGGAGAAGGTTACAAGAGCCTTGATGAAGGTCAAGAGGTTGAATTTGAGATCGAAGAAGGAAACCGCGGACCTCAAGCTAAAAACGTCGTAAAACTCTAAAGCATAGATACACAAACATAATTGATAGGCAATGCAAAAGGATGCCGCCCATATTGGGCAGCATCCTTTCCTTTATATTTGTACAAGCGAAATATTCACGTTAGCTTTCATTAAAATGATCCAAAATGAAGCCGGGAACATGTTCCCCAGAAAAACTCTTGATGTCCACATCTCTGCTTTCTTTATAATAAAAGGCAGCTGAATACTCTCCGCCCCAATCGATTTTGGCATTATCAATGGCCGTCTCGATTTCCGAAGCGGTCTTAATTTTCAAGCGATTTGGCTGTTGTTCAATCTGCTGTGCAAGTTCACTTTCAGAATTCGAATGATATATTTTTGAATCGGTCTTCGCAACCAGGATATAAGAGATATCATCAGCCATTAACCGCGCTTTTTCCGATTGTCCGGTACTTTCCATCCATTTTGAAAACTGAGTATATGAAGAGTCCCAGTTCATATAAATGGTTTTGTTATTATTCAAAAGAATGTCGATGGAGGCATAATCACCAAAAGAAGATGTCATTTGGGCGAACGATTGATTATTCAGATCCTCCGACAAAGCCTGCACGGCAGCTTCCAGCTGTTGACCGTCCGTGATCGTCATTGATTTGTCCACTTGTCCGCTCGCCGTTATCTTGATTTTAGAAACGTCTTCAGCGGAAACATTCAATAACTCATTAACCATTTTTTTATATTCATTCGACTCATAAATTTTCGCCAATAGTGGCATGTATGAGTCGTAGTTTTGCAAATGATACTCTCTTGCTAACCGTTTTCCATTCTTGAGTTCATACATGAGAAATACGGAATGTCCATCATTCAATTCACCAATGTATACCTTTTTACCCTTATCGATAATTTCCTGATGCAATAACCTGATCGCTTCTATATTTTCCTTCTCTTTAAGATAATTGGAAGTATTATTCGAAGTGTCATCATCATCAAGAAATAAAGGGGAATTGCCAATATAAATTTGGCTAATCATCTTTTCATCAGGAATCTTGTCCTTATACTGAAGGGGATCTATTTTTATAATGAGTGCCAGCGCAATGATAGCCACTATAAACGCTACATACCCTTTCAGGTTGACCCGTATTCGCCAAGTCTTTTGCAGGACGATTTCCCCTAAATAATATCCAAGTAAAGAACCGACGGTATATCCGAAGAAAATCCACCCAGGTTCGCCTGTCGTTTCGCTAAAATAAAGCCCTGTAAACAGCATCATGCATAATGTCAGGCCGAATTTAAATAATGGCTTAATCTTCGGGTAAACAAATGCCTGCGACACATGCTCCAGCTTTCGCCTCTCATAGAGAAAAAGAGAGCTGATCAGAAAAAGAAAGCTTAATATACTATAAATTAATGTATTAATAGAGAAAAAAGTGATTTTTTCCATCTCCGTTGCTGCTAATAAGGGGGAGATGCCATTCATATTGGCACTTAGATAATAATCTGCAGAGAATCCTGCTATCAAAAACTTCACATTGGCTGCAAACAAAACAAACAGCCCCACCGGCAAAGCAAGAAAAATATAGGTCAGCAATCCTTGAAAGGCTGATAATCCCGTCACCATTCCAATTAAAACGGCAACAGAAAAGATCAAAGCTTCCAAAATAAATGTAGTCCCCATCCAAGACCATATATCCGTCATGGTATATAGCCTTTCTATATCAATTGCCGAGTGGAATAATATCAATATTGAACCTGTAAGTAAAATCGGCAAACCCATGAAGCCAATTCCCGTCCCAATCATATGAACGTAGATGCTGCGTCTAGTAATCGGTAAACTATGAATAAAGTCTGAGGCTTGTTTCATTTGTAAAAACCGAAAAAGGAAGATGGCAAGTAATACTGGAATAACGATGACCAAGACAAACTGTATCATCTGCTGACAGGAAAAAAGGTTTTCGAATTCCACATATTCATTGTTCTCATTCAAGATAATCGCTAACATTTCCAGAGGCAGAGCAAATATGAGGCCAACGAGATACAGGAAACCAATCCAGCCAGTGCTTCTGAAAATATAGATAATCAGTTCTCTATTAAACCAGGTTATTCTGGATGGCATAACCGATATCCCCCATTTCATAAATGAATATCTCCTCTAGAGTAAGGGGGAGAATATCTAATATTTCTGGCTGAAACTGATTAAAGTGCGAATTAATCATGGATTCTTTACCTTTAACGATGCAAACGATCACGCTGCCGCGTCTTTCCTTGTTAAGAATTTGAATTCCGCGGTATAAACCGTGGGGGATTTTATGTTTAAAGGCAATTTGCACTTTGTGTACATCCGCTTTTAAGTCATTCAAATCCTTTTGGATAACAAGCTCACCCTTATGCAAAATCCCTACATGATTGGCTAAATCTTCAATTTCCAAGAGATTATGGGATGATAGTAAAATCGTCATATCCCTTTCCGATACATCCTGAATCAACAACTGTCTAACATTTTTACGCATGACCGGATCTAATCCATCAAACGGTTCATCCAATATGAGAACTTCCGGCATCGTCGAGAGTGCGAGCCAAAAAGCAACCTGTCTCTGCATCCCCTTCGATAGTTTATGTATTTTACTTTGAACGGGTATCGGGAATACTTCCTGTAATTGATAGAAACGTTCTTGATTCCACTCACTATAAATATGGCTATAAAAACCTGCCATTTGCCTAATCGTATAGTTAGCCAGGAAATAAGGCGTATCAGGAAGGAAGAAACAACGATTTTTCACTATACGGTTTTCAAACACATATGATCCATCAATAAGAACTTCACCTGCATCCTGTATCAGGTTGCCTGAAAGCATTTTTAATAGAGTCGTTTTCCCCGCCCCATTTGAACCTAATAATCCGAATATGGAGCCTTTTTGTATGACCAAGGTGACGTTTTTGATCGCTTCTTTTCCTTCATATAATTTACTTACCTGTTTTATTTCAATCATGAATCTCCCCCCTTTGCCAATGGACTGATTTCCTTTATTATTCTATAAATTTCGTGTTTATCGATTCCGATATACAGAGCTTCAGCGAGGACCTTTGAAAGCTCGTTTCTGATTTCTTCTTCTTTCAATGAATTTTTCAAGGACTTAGGAGGTGCCACGAAATTCCCTTTACCTGGTAATGTATATATAAACCCGTCAGATTCAAGCTGCTTGTACGCTTTCTGGATCGTATTTGGATTAATGGTCAATTCCTGAGCCAATATTCGTATGGATGGGAGCTGATTATGTTCCTGTAAAACTTCATTGATCATTAGTTCCTTTAACTTATCCATCAATTGCTCATATATCGGCTTTTCACTTTGAACATCCAACTCAAACATCATAAACCCTCCTTGCAAATGGGTGTATTACATCTCCTAATACGGTACATTATAAAACAATATCTTCCAATTTAAAACCAATTTAAAACCATTTTAAAACCATTTTAAACAATCCTCTCCATAAACTCGCTTTCATTTTGTTTAACTAGACTTATAGTGGGGAACTAATGATAGTAAGTATAAACAAAGGAGTTGTTTTCATTGAAACCATTATATACAGCTACAGTTACCGTACACGGTGGTCGTGAGGGACATGTTAAATCAGAGGACGGGATTCTGGATTTCGATGTGAGGTCACCGAAGGAATTAGGTGGTTCCGGTGAGCGCGCTACAAACCCTGAACAGTTATTCGCAGCCGGTTACGCGGCATGTTTTGACAGTGCCTTGAATCTTGTTCTGCAAAAAGAAAAGAAAAAGGTCGATACTTCCGTGACGGCAAATGTCACGATCGGCAAAGATGAGGAAGACGGCGGTTTTAAATTGGCTGTAAGGTTGGATGTTTCGATTCCCGACCTAAGCAGGGAAGAAGCCGAAGACTTCGCCAAAAAAGCACACATGACCTGCCCCTATTCAAAAGCAACTCGCGGGAACGTCGATGTCACCTTGATTTTGGTATAAAGTTTATGCAAGGGAATGGATACGGCATTAAGGCCGGCTACATTCCCTTTTTCTTATTTCACTTCTTCCAATCCCTTCAGTTTCAAAAGAAAGCCCAGACCTATTACCGCCATGATGATCAATGACCCTAATGCCATCCGGCTCGCCAATGTACCAAGGTCATGGAATACCAACGTTATCGTTCCATATAATAGCGGACCGATTATTGAAGAGACTTTTCCGGAGAATGCAAATAGTCCAAAAAATTGCCCCCTCTTCTCATCCGGGGTCAATTCAATGATATATGTCCGTGATGTCACCCACATCGAACCCAGCGAAATGCCGAACATACTCCCTGCAACCCAGAACCAAAGAGCGGTTTGTGCGAAGACCGCTATAAATAAAGCGATCAAGAGCAGAACCCCCACATATGTCACAGCTAGCCGCGGTCCCTTCGACTGCGTGATGTATCCAAACAGAAACGATCCGGCAATACTCGATACTGTCGATACCAAGTAAAGCAAAATGAATCCGCTTGAAGAAAATCCTACAACAGTCTTGGCATATACGGCCATCATGCCGATAGTGGTCGCAATTGCATCATTTAAAAAGAAATAAGCAATCATGAATGTAAAAACCGATCGATAGGATTGCATCTCTTTAAATGTTGATTTAATTTCCTTATAACCGGATAAAAAAGGTTGTTTCGCTTTTTGCTGTTTTGGAGACTCTTTTAAAAAAAAGAATAAGGGAAGGGAAAAAACCAGAAATAAAATGGCCGTGGGAATGAAGGCTTCATGTGAACTCCCTTTACTTATAAATGGATAGATTGACAGGCCCACCAATGTTCCAAGGTAGCCTACCGCCACGCCAAATCCTGATATAAGCGGCAATTGCTGTTTCGTACCTAAATCACTCATCATCGTATCATAGAAAACAAGACTCGAATGATAGAAAAACTTTGCTATCACAAATAAAAGAATGACGATCGCTAAGGAAATTGGAATGCCCAGAAATTCCCCATCGAACGGAGCTCCTCCAAATACCCCCATTAAAAATGTACATAATACAGAAATGAGGGTGAAAATCATAATGTACTTTTTCATTTTTCCCGTTCGATCGATCATGACACCGAACAGCGGGGAAAACAAAACAAGAAACAAACTGGCAATCGCATTAGCGTAGGAGATGAAGGTACTGGCAATCTGATCAAGAACGGCATTTTCCCCAATCTGTTCCTGGAGGAAGAATGGAAAGAAAATCGTATTGATATTAGAAGAAAAAATCGTATTGGCAAAATCGTAAAACGCCCAAGAGAGAATGGGCAGGGAAAAATATAAACCAAAATTCCCCTTCCATTTTTTAGACTTCGGTTTCACCTGCAATTCCATCTGCTTTCCCTCCTTATTGATACTTAAATTATATGTATTCCATACCTTTCCAATAAATCCTTTAAGTCGGATTATAACATTGTGTAAAACATGATTTTTTCCTGCCTAACATGTAAAATTATGAAATGAGACTGTCCTGCTAAATTTTAATCATTGTGCCTAATAGGAGTGTGAAAGATGATTGCATTTTTACTTATTATCGTGATAACCATGCTTGTCCTGTTCGCTCTCTACGCTAAAAGATCAAAGAGTGATTTCCCTGAAAGCTTAATAATGCAGCCTTCCCCCCTTAAAATTGGACATCGAGGTGCATCTGGATATTGCCCCGAGAATACAATGGCATCTTATAAAAAAGCAATTGAATTGGGAGCTGATTTCCTGGAAGTGGATATCCATCTTAGTAAAGATGATGTCCTTGTGGTTCATCATGATCCCACCTTGGATCGAACCACAAACGGCAAAGGGAAACTCCGTGATTACACGGCAGCCGAATTAAAGGAACTGGATGCAGGAAGCTGGTATCATTCTCGCTATAAAAACGAAAGGATTCCTTTACTATGTGAGGTATTGGAGAATTTCGGGTCTGAAGTTGGAATTTTAATCGAATTGAAACATCCCTCTGCTTATCCCGGCATGGAACAGAAACTTGCAGAAGAATTAATGAAATTCCAAGAGTATTCAACAAGTAAAAATAGGATAATGGTTCATTCGTTCGATATGGACTCCATGAAAAGGTTTCATCAATTAATGCCGGACATACAAGTGGGCGTTTTGATAAAACGGCGAATTAATGACCAAAAATTAAAAGAGATTGCCGAGTTTGCATCATTTTTGAATCCAAAGCAAACGATTTTGAGTACGAAGCTGCAAATGCGAATCCAAAAGCACGGGATGAAAGTATATACATGGACCGTCAACAATAAAAAACGAATACGCATGTTCAAAAAGATGCAGTTAGATGGGATCATTTCTGATTTTCCTGATTATTTTTGAAAAGTGAAAAACAAACTGCTAATGCGGATTGTTTTCAGTTTGTAGACAAAACAATGGTCTCATTCCGAAACCTTTTTGATTTTTTTGGGATTTGAAGCAGTTATAGAGAATAATGACCTCCGAGCCCCCCTCCGTAGGAAGGGTCAGGCGGAGTCCTTACATCCATTTTCTGATTTTTAAATGGATATGGCGCTGCCAAGAAATCATTATCCATGTTTCGAAGATGTGCATATTGATATAAATTATTTTCATTACCGTTATGGAGGTTCTGTTGATTCAATGAATCGTATGGTTTCATACCTTTTCACCTCATAATTGAACTTCCTTTTATCCGTATGTAGACGAATGACCATGAGTACAATCTTCGCTCTGAATTACAGTCTCGAATCTGTTTCTATATGACCTATAATCTGAAAAATAATGCATCAGAAAATATTCCCTGTTTATTTTTTGAAAAAACCCTTATATTTTTTAGCTTTCTTGCACTTGAATTTGATATAGTGTTATTAATGATTTAAACTCAATAAGGTCAAAAGTCATTTCAGGCCCTGAATCATTTTTAGAGGCCAAATTTTCTTATCTTAGAAAAAACGAGGGATTCCTATGTGGGAATTATTATTAGAATTCGATTATCAGACCGTTCGCCATGCGGTATGGGCAGGTTACTTATTTACCTTTGTCTTTCCACTGGCTGCGTTTTACTTCTTAAATAAAAAGCAATCGCTCCTGAACGACAAATATCAAGCTTCCGTTCATACAGATAAAAGTAAATCCCCTGTTCATGCAGGCAGCATCTTTGACTGGCGCGGTGCACAGCGCTTTTTCACATTTATCCGGCAAAAGGATTCACCAGATGATTCCGATGAGCCAAGCCTCCTTCTAGTTGTTTAAACATTAACAATTCGAGGAGGAAATTATATTGAAGAAGAAAAACATGTTTTTAATTGCCGTCCTATTTTTGGCAACGACCCTTTTGACTGGTTGCTCAGCAGCAACGAGCGGTCCATTTCATACTGCTTTGGTTAACCCAATGACAAAAATGCTAGAATTTAATGCTGAATTATTTAATGGCAACTATGGTTTAAGCATCATCATGATGACATTTTTGATTCGTCTTGTCTTGCTTCCCCTGACTGCTAAGCAATATAAAACACAGCTTAGCATGAAAACGAAGATGAATGGGCTGAAACCGGAAATGACAGCAATCCAGCAGAAAATCAAAGAGACGAAAGATCCAGCTAAACAAAAGGCCCTTCAACAGGAACTGATGCAGCTTTACCAAAAACATGGAGTCAATCCTTTGAACATGGGCTGTCTGCCGCTCTTAATTCAAATGCCGATTCTAATGGGCTTTTATTATGCAATTCAAGGTTCCCATGAAATTGCGACCCATAGTTTCCTTTGGTACAGCCTTGGTCAGCCGAATATTGCCATGGCGATTATTGCTGGTGTCATCTATTACTTCCAATCGGTCATTTCCATGAGACAAATGCCCGAGGAACAGCAGAAACAAATGAAGATGATGAGCCTGCTTTCACCAGCAATGATTTTATTCATTTCTTTCTCCGCTCCTGCTGCATTGCCGCTATATTGGTCAATCGGAGGTATATTCATGATTGTTCAGTCCATCGTGCTTCAGCGAATATATAAAAAAGACCATGCCGTTGTCCCGGCTGCAAATGAAACGGTCATGAAAAAAAGCTAATCCTCTTGGATTAGCTTTTTTTTCATACATTCACTTTCCACTTCACTGAAACTACTCAAGCTTGCGATGGACAGTGTAGGGATTTTCAGGGAGAAATGCACTTTTTTATTTCTTCGGCAATGGATTTGTTGAAACCTTTTCGAAAAACCTCTCTACATATTCGAAATCCGTATAAAAGAACAATAATAGGTCACCCGGTTGTGATGTTTCCCAGGCTTTTACGAATGCGTCCAATTCATTAGGTTCGATGAATGTCCGATCTTTTTGTAACCCTGCTTCTACGGCAGCTTCCTGAAGCAGCCCGGCTACTTCGAACGGCTCCCTTCCCCGCAAATCATCGTCTTCTTTAATGATGAACAGATCGGAATTAATGGCCGCCACCTTGGAGAGCCTGATAAGTTCTACATCAATACGGTCCCCCGGTCCTGCCAAAACAGTGATAAGGCGATTTTTGTTATAGGCACTGACCGTTTCGAATATGGCCTTCAATCCTGCTTCATTATGGGCATAGTCGATGATGATCGTGCGCTCTTTCAACTTCTTTAAATTGAAGCGTCCTTTGGACAAATTCGTATCAGGCATAAATGTGGCAGCCTTTCTTCTTAGTTCTTCCATGGAAATGCCTTGTGTTTCGGCTGCGGCTAACGCCTGTAGTAAATTGGCGATATTATGACGTGCCCTGCCGGAAATCGTTATTGGAATCATGGTGCAATCCATAAATTGGTGGATGACACCATCAGATGAATGACAAATTACGCCTTGTTCATTGACGTACCAAACTTTACATCCCCCATTTATCGCAGCCTTCACGTGAGGTTGGGTGGCATCTGTAGAGGTGTAAATGACCTCCCCATCAGTATAAGCGTTCATGGCAGCTACATTCGGGTCATCTGCATTAAGCACACAATAGCCTGTTTTCATTACGACTTCGGCTACCAGCCTCTTTAATTTTATGAGATCATCCAATGTATCGATTCCATCACGTCCGAGGTGATCCTCACTTACATTGGTAATGATCCCCACATCACATTTACGAAAAGCCAGACCTTCACGCAGAATCCCTCCCCGGGCCGTTTCCAATACCGCTACATCAACTTCAGGATGGGCCAATACCATTCTTGCACTGACCGGGCCACTGCAATCACCATGATCCAGTGCCTCATCACCGATATATACTCCATCAGAATTGGTCATACCGACCTTTGTTTTTTCATTAGTAAGAAAATAATGAACCAATCGGGTCGTTGTCGTCTTTCCATTTGTTCCGGTCACTGCGATGATCGGTATAGCTGCCTCTTCCCGAGTTGGAAATAAATAATCGACAATGGCTTTGCCTACATCCCTTTTTTTTCCTTCACTCGGATAATGATGCATTCGAATTCCCGGTGCAGCATTCACTTCAATAATCGCAGTCCTTGAATGTTCGATTGGTTTTGATATATCCTCACAGATAAAATCTATTCCGGCTATATCCAGACCGATCGCTTTCGCGGCAGCAACCGCCATATTCTTAATGGTGGGATGAACTTGTTCCGTTACATCGATTGCCTTTCCACCAGTCGAAAGATTTGCATTGCCGACAACTTGAACCAATTCTCCTTGATTCGGAATGGTATCGAGCGTCCGATTCGATTTTTCCAGGTAACACGTCACGGTATGTGTAAGTGGGATTTTTGACATCGGCTTTTCATGACCTTCTCCCCGCAAATCATTACAATTTTCCTTTTCTATCAATTTGCGTATCGTTTCCTTACCGTTGCCAATAATATAGGGAGGAAGCCTCAAACTAGCGGCGATAAGTTCTCCGTTGACTATCAGTAACCGATAATCATGTCCTTCAATATGCCGTTCGACAATGTACTTCTCCACATGCGGCTCCAAACAATTGATTACATTGAATAGTTCATCCTTATTTTTGATATGGGTGATGACACCCTGCCCCTGTCTCCCATTATACGGTTTAATGACCAGCGGAAAACCCAGCCTGTCCGCCGAGGCAAAGATATCTTCAATGGAATGGGCAACCTCCCCTTCAGGTACAGGGAGACCACACCCTCTTAAAATTGATTTGGTCAATGATTTGTCACATGAATTCTCAACGGCAATATTCGAAGTCTGGCTAGAAATTGTCGCCTGGACATACTTCTGCCTTGTGCCGGTTCCTAACCGCAGTAAGCTATCATCACCCATTCGTTCGACAGGGATGTCTTTTGCTTGTGCAGCCTTATAAATGGCTTCGGTACTTGGCCCCAGTTTATTTTTATAATATAACTGTTCTATTTGTTTTACATAAGATTGTACATTTATAAATTTTTCACCATTCAGGATGGCTTCCACGATATCTTTTGCTGCTAAAAAAGCTTGAAGACCTGAGTGGGGCTCCTGATAGTCAAAGGTAACATAATAAAGACCCTTCTTTTCCATCATTATCGTTTTTCCACGAACGGCTTCGATTCCAGCCAAGTTTTGAAGTTCAATCGTCATATGCTCCAATATATGACCCATCCATGTTCCTTTTCTCAGCCTCTCGGCGAATCCGCCTCGATACCCTTTAGAACATGTATGGCTTCCCAAGTTCGGGAGCGCCTTTAACAATTTTTCATTGAATCCAGGTATTGAATCAGATGGTTTCTGTTCCAGTTCCCCTATATCCAATTCAATGCAAATCGTCGGTGTATAAGCAAAATAATTAGGTCCTTTTAAATAACGGACTCGATTGATTATCATTGTTGGATCCCCTTTTTCATCAACAATTTCCTGGTAAGCAGGTCAAAACGGTATCCCCTGGTTAGTGCATGAAGGTTAAATCCCGAAAGAGTCAATTCTTCACTGCCATTATCAGAGGATGTGATATTGATATAATCACTGTTGCTTCCATCAAGAACCAATACTTGATGTTGGCCTACTACTTCAAAATGACCGTCTTTAACTAATATGGCTGTATTTTCATCAATGCCAATACCCATAATTTCTTTATTCCCTGCTATCGCACTTAACAGACGGTCAAAGCGGCCACGTTGGGAAAAATGTTGATCGATTATCAAACCGGCAAGGAAGCCGAAACCTACCCCAATCTCAACCTTTAACTTATTGTCATTCAGCATCGTGTCAGCAGCAATGATCATATGCTTACCTAAAATGGAAGCGCCAGCACTTGTTCCAGCTACCACCATTCCTTTATGCCATGCTTTAGAAAGGGCATCGTGGAATTTGGTTTTAACAATCAGTTCAGACAATCGGCTCTGGTTTCCCCCTGAAATGAAGATGGCGGAAAAAGATGTCAGCTGTTCACAAATTGCCGGGTCATCTGCATCCTGCCTTGAATCCAGCTTGATCACTTCCACCCTGCCCACACCTAAATCCCTGAAAATCTTGATATATTCTGTACTCACTTCCTCAGGAATTTCACTCGCTGTAGGCAATATTCCTATTCCGCCATCACTATTACGGGTTGCAAGCTCGACAAATTTATTTAATACTTCACCTTCAAGGCACTTATCCTCTGCCCCGCCGATGATAAGTAATTCACCACAATTCATTCATCATACTCACCTTTACAAATGGATTAACATCATGAAAATTGCTCTAAACAGAACACATAATGACTAGTATGGCAACTTCTTTCAGTCTTCATTCATAAAAATGGCAAACTTCATAAATTTGTTTAACTTAATGAAAAAAGAGGAAAAGTAATAGAGTAAAAAATAAAAGGAGTGTGCAAAAATGATCCAAAACCAATTAAAAGAAAAAGTATTGAACATCATCCGTGATCATAAAATAGGAGTTTTATCTTCAGTTGAAAACAACAAACCACATTCACGCTATATGACATTTTTTAACGATGAATTAACTTTATACACACCAACGAGTGGAAAGACGGAAAAAATTGATGAAATTGAAAAGAATCCTAATGTCCATATCCTGATCGGCTATGATAATGAAGGATTTGGCGATTCTTACCTGGAAATCTCAGGTACCTCGAAAATAAACGATTCACAGGAACTGAAGGATAAATTATGGAATGGATCCTTTGAAGATTGGTTCGAAGGTCCTAATGATCCAAATTATATAATTCTCCAAATTAAGCCGGAAAGCATCCGATTGATGAACAACAACGGTGAACCTCCACAAGAATTATCATTATAAATCAGCATTATTTGTCATTCACGAGTAAATGGGCCAAATCTCGTTTATAATGCCAATTCACGAGTAAAACACCTAAACTCACGAGTAAAACACCGAAATTCACGAGTAAAACACCTAAACTCACGAGTAAAACACCGAAATTCACGAGTAAAACGCCGAAATTCACGGGTATTATACTAAAACTCACGACTATAATAAAAATGATTGCTAAAAAACCAGTAAAAGCCCGCACTCATATGATAGGAGTGCGGGCTTTTTCCCGATTACACCAACTCTGATTGGATATAATGCAAAATCAGATTGGCTGTATGCTTTAATGAAGAGACATGTGTCCGCTCGAAGGCATGTGAAGCATCGATCCCCGGTCCGATCAAACCATGTACGACATCATATCCTGCCCGGATCGCAGCGGAAGCGTCCGATCCATAATATGGATAGATATCGACGCGGTAGTCGACAGCATTTGCTTGGGCAAGTGAGACCAGGTGCTGACGCAGTTTATAATGATATGGACCTGAGGAGTCTTTTGCGCAAATGGAAACGCTGAATTCATCCGTCGATTGTCCATCACCGATCGCGCCCATATCTACTGCTAGATATTCGACTGTTTTCTCAGGGATATTGGAATTTCCGCCATAGCCGATTTCTTCATTGTTGGAAATCAGGAAATGGGTCGTATATGGCAATTTTATCTTTCCTGCGGAAATGAGGTCAATGATATGAAGGAGGATGCCTACGCTAGCTTTATCATCCAAATGCCTTGATTTCAAAAAGCCTGTGTCCGTCACTTCCACTCTTGGTTCAAAGGAGACAAAATCTCCAACAGAAATGCCTATGGCCTCCGTTTCCGCTTTGGTTTTTACGACTGCATCTATACGGACTTCAATAGTCTCATCATCCCGCTTGGCATCCCCGGCATTTTTATATACATGGACAGATGTCTGGTTGATTAAAATGGTGCCGGTGATAATGGTCCCATCAGCCGTATGGATTTTACAATACTCCCCTTCCACTGAATTCCAGCGGAAACCGCCGATCATCGTCAATTTAAGGCGGCCATTCGATTTGATTTCCTTTACCATGGCTCCCAGGGTATCAACATGGGCAGTAAGCAAACGATGTCTGCCATCATCTTCGCCTTTTAATGAAGCAAGTAGTGCACCTTTATTCGTGATCTGGTAAGGTACCTTCCTTTTCTCCATGAATTCGGCCGCGTATTTAATGGCTTGCTCCGTATAGCCGGAGGGGCTGGGTATTGATACTAACTCTTTTATGTAAGATACGATTTCTTTTTCTTCGATCACACTCAAGCATATCTCTCCTTTCCTCTTTGTTCATTATATCTTTTCATGGCAACTTTTAACATATTAAAAGACCGCCAAAAGGCGGCCCTTTAATAGCTTTAACTCATAAAAGCCATGACAGGCAAGATGGCCATAGCTAATGTTGTAATTCCATATAACGCTAAATTCTCCATATGCACTTTCCTTTTCCACTTATCGCGCCATACCTTGTATCTGTCCATATCTTCGTTTCTCATAAAAAAACCTCCTTCATGATGAAAGTTCAACTTACTTCAATTGTCTTTGTTTGTTGGACATTTCCTTCATATATTCCAAGAAGGCAATTCTCTTTTCGTCTGGATAGGCTGCAATGTCTGCAATGATTTCCTCTTCAAGAGGTTTCAGTAAACGGCCAACCGATTCAGTAAACAATATTTCTAACTCTCTCTTTGTTTCATTAGGATTTCTCACTTCCAACAATATCACCCTTCCAATTACTTACTATTATCTATATAACCTTTATCCACTTCATTGAAACGCAAAAAAATCGACCGCCCATAAAGGCAGCCGATAGTCATCAATTATTTGGTTACCCCGACATTATGCCACTGATATTGGCGGCCTGCGAGATAATCATAACCTGTAACGCGTTCATTCACTCCAGCCAATTGATAACGGAATAATGTCGGAATGACCGGAACCTCTTCATGGATCAATTCTTGCCACTCATTATACGTATCGATTCGATATTGATCATCGAAGGCTTCCTCTGAAATCCCTTTAGCAAGAAGCTCATCATTTTTTTCACTCACCCAGCGGGTATAGTTAAATTCTGCAGATCTGGACCATATTCCAGATGGATCCGGATCGGAAGCTACACCCCATGCAGCTTGATAAATATCAACTTTATCATTATCCTTTTTCAGCAGGTCGTAGAATGAATTGAACTCATGCAGCCTTCCATCCTGCAATTCGACGTCCAACCCTACTTGTTCCCATTGCTGGATATAATATCTTGCTAGTGGCTCAGAAACATCGGAACCGCTCATGGAAGCAAAGTTGATTTTGAACTCTTTTCCGTCAGCATCTTCGCGAATGCCATCATTATTCGTATCTACAAATCCTGCTTCATCCAAAAGTTCCTTAGCTTTTTCAGGATTATATTCATATGGTTTTAGGTCTTTATTGTTATATTTAAAGTTCGGGGTAATGACCGAGTTGGCAGGGAAGCGAAGGCCCTTGAACATCTTTTCGCCAACCTCTTCATTATTGATGGCATATGCCATCGCCTGACGAAGGCGTTTGTCACCGAATTTAGGATTTTCATCCATAACATTTTCTTCTTTTTCCTTATCATAATGACCGAAGTTGAAACCAATATAGGTATAAGCCAATTCAACTTTCCCCAATAATTCGACATTATCCAATTCCTTGGCTTGCTCATATTGCTCCGCCAGGACCTCCGCTACATCGAGGTCACCATTTTCAAGTGACTTGACGACAACAGACGGATTCACGACTTTTAATGTGACACTGTCCAATTTAGGTTCACCGCGATAATAATCTTTATTCGCTTCGAATTCGACCGCTTCCCCTTGTACGATTTTCTTCACTTTGAATGGTCCAAAACCAATCGGGTTTTTACGGATTTTATCCGAAGATTCCAAATCTGCAATCGGAACATCCTTTAAGTATTCTTTATGAAGCGGGTATGTCCATAATCCGGTCGTGACGGAAGGATTCGCTTTTTTGAATGTGAAAACGATTTTCTTGCCGTCGGCTTTAATGCCTGAAATCTTATCCGCTTTCCCTTCATGATACTCTTCCATACCCTCGATTAAAGCCATTTGTTCATCATAGCGGACACCTTTGTAATCTTTGCTTCCCATGACAAGATATGCATATTCCAAATCGGCACCAGTCACAGGTTTTCCATCATGCCAATTTACATTATCCTTAATCGTCAGCGTAACCGTTTTATGGTCGTCTGAAATCTCATAGGAAGCGGCACCTTCATTCGTGAACACATAGTTTTCGTCTGTATCCAATAAATCTTCATCATCCAGGAAAGTGATGATTTGGTGATCCGGTTCGCCTTGATAGAAAACTTTGTTTAATATCCCTTCAAACGGGGTATCGGATACCAAACCATATGTCAGATGGCCGCCTTCAATCGGCTCTCCTTGATTGGTCGTCTTTGTCGGGAATTTAGAGGTATCGACCTGTTCGACATCTTTCCCTTTTTTCTCTTTCGTTGACGATTTCTCCGTATCATTCGAACATGCAGCAAGCAGTAGAGACGAAATGGCCAATGCACTTAATACCTTACTGTAGCTTTTGACTTTCATATCATACACTCCCCTTTTTTATCCTCTTCTTTGTCTTGCATCGGCGGCGCGTTTTAACGCTTGACCAACGAAATTTATACTCAGCATCAACACTAAAATCATGAGTGATGCGGGTACCCATATCCACCACTTGTTTTCCAGAACATCTGGATTACGAGCATAACTGATGAGCGTCCCTAAACTCGGTGTGCTCTCCGGAAGACCGAACCCTAAAAAAGTCAAACTGGATTCTAGGCCAATATTGCCAGCAAGGTTCAAAATGAAGTTAACGATGATCAATGAACTGACATTGGGCAGAAGCTGAAACAGGATGATTTTCCAATGTGGCGTCCCGAGTGTCTGTGAGGCATGGATATAATCCAGCTCACGCTCAGACAAAGCCTTTGAACGAATCAGCCGTGCCTTTCCTGTCCATAAAAACATCGTCATGATTAAAATGAAAACATATACATTGAAGATCGGTACAATCGTGACTACAACGATGATGAACATCAATTGCGGAAGGGCAATCACGAAATCGATAACGCGCATGATCACATTATCGGTTGCCCCGCCGAAATAGCCAGCCAGAAGCCCTAATGATAAACCGATGATAGCCGTGAATAATGTAATGAATAAACTGATCGTGAATGAATTTCTCGTACCTATTATCAGTTGTCCGAATACATCCCGGCCGCCATAATCGGTTCCAAGCCAATAGTCTGAAGATGGTTCCATATAAATGGAGAGAAAATCGACCTTGGCTATTTCCTTGGCGTCCATGAAGAACGATGCACCGTAAACAAAAAGCAATATGGCTGCTAATATAATCAATGAGCCCATGGCAAGTTTATCCTTTTTGATTTCCTGCCAGATGATTTTGATTCCTGAAGGGCTCACATCGTTAACTTGTATGTTCTTTCCGGTTTCTACTTTCATTTCCATACGACTCACCCCGCTCCTATTCTATCCGTATGCGCGGATCGACCGCACTAAGTATGATGTCCGAAAGAAGAGTGCCAAGCAGAGTGGCAAATCCCGTCATCATGACGATGGCCGTAACAACGCTGAAATCCCGCAGACTGACTGAACTAAGGAAAAGCTGCCCAAGTCCCGGATAACTGAAAATGGTCTCGATTATGACCGCGCCGCCAATCAATCCTGTAATTTCATAACCTAAGAATGCTGCTATCGGTAAAAAGGAATTTCTCAGGATATGCCGTGAATATACTTTTGATTCAGGCACCCCCTTCGAACGCGCTGTCCTTACGAAATCCTTGATTTTATTATCGATGATTTCATTTCGCAAATATTGGATCGTACTTGTTGTTGCAATTAAAGCTGTACTTAAAGCTGGTAAAATCAAATGATTGATCTTGCTTACAACATAGGCGAATGTTCCTTCGTCCACCTTTGAATCGACACTGCCACCAGACGGGAACCAATCCAGGGCAAATCCGAAAACGAATAACATGATTAAAGCAAAAATGAAAATCGGCGTGCCAAACCCTACATAGCTATAACCCGTAACGGTTTTATCCACCCAGGTATCGTTATACCTTCCGCTAAGTATGCCTAATGGAATCGCAAGCATATATGTAAAGATCAGCGTGACCAACGCCAGGAACACCGTGTTCCAAAGCCTGTCTTCGATCACATCCATAACGGGCGTCTTATGTGTATAGGAAACACCGAAATCACCCTGTACTGCATTGGATGCCCACCTTATATATTGTTGGTACCAAGGGTCATTCAAACCCAGTTCTTCCCGGATCCTATCAAGCTCTGCCGGATTGGCCCTAGGGTTGATTTCCTGGCCTGACAGTGCATCTCCCGGCATTGCTTTTGCCATCATGAAAACGATGATGCTCAATAAAAAGAGCTGCGGGATCATAACTAATAAACGTCTTAGGATAAACTTCCACATATTCCTTCCACCTCCTTATTGTAATGCGACTCTATGTGTCGATGAGATTGGCTTCAAATCGTAAGCACGTCCATTCTCATCGAAATATTTTGAGTAGGTAGACTCATATTCTGAGGTGAGTTTTTTTCTAAGCTGCACTTTATTTTCGCGAACTTCCGGCTCTAAATCCGGAATGGCGGCAATCAGGCGCTTTGTGTATATATGTTGGGGATTTTCATAGATTTCCTCGCTTTTGCCTTCCTCTACCAATCTACCGCGATACATAACGCCCATCCGGTCACACATATGCCGGATTACGCCTAAATCATGCCCGACAAATAAATAAGTCAAATTGAACTCCTGTTGGAGATCCTGAAGAAAATTCAATACCTGTGCCTGAACGGAAACATCCAGTGCTGACACCGGTTCATCCGCAATGATCAGTTTAGGTTTCAATGTCAATGATCGGGCAATCCCAATCCGCTGGCGCTGCCCCCCTGAAAATTCATGGGGATACTTGTGAATCGATTCCGGACTGAGTCCGACTTTGTCCAAGAAGTCCTGTACGATTTTCTTTTCCTCTGAAGGTGATAACCGTTCGAAGTTCCTAAGCGGTTCGGCAATGATGTCCAGTACCCTCTTCTTGGGATTCAATGATGAATACGGGTCTTGGAAAATCATTTGGATATCTTTTCTAAATGGTTTAATTTCTCTTCTACTTAAAGATGCCAAATCCCTGCCTTCAAACAGGATTTGTCCGGATGTCACCTCATTCAGTTTGACCACTGCCTTGCCTGTCGTGGACTTGCCGCTTCCGGATTCCCCGACCAAACCATATGTTTCCCCTTGCTGTAACTCAAAGGAAACACCGTCCACTGCCTTTACGTGATCGACCACCCTTCTGAAAAAACCGCCCCTTATTGGAAAATGCACTTTCAAATTATCTACTTTGAGTAATGTCATGGGCCGATGCATCTCCTTCAGCTTGAAAATAAAATTCTTTATAGCAGGTACAGCGCACAAAATGATCGTTGCCCACTTCGTGAAGTAGAGGCGTCTCTTCATGCGCATGTTTAGGTACCCAAGGGATCCTATCTTGGAAGCGGCATCCTATCCGATCCATTTTCGCTATCGATGGAACGATTCCCTCGATAACATGCAAACGATTTTTCTCGTTTGCAGCCGAAGGAATCGAATTTAATAACGACCTCGTATATGGATGCAACGGATTGTTGAATATCTCTTTAACACTTCCCGTTTCCACTACCTGACCTGCATACATGACAACGATCCTGTCAGCGACCTCTGCTACGACGCTCAGATCATGTGTAATTAAGATGATCCCCATTTTTGTCCTGCTTTGGATATCTTTCAGCAGATCAAGTATTTGCGCTTGAATCGTAACATCGAGTGCCGTCGTGGGTTCATCGGCAATGACCAGTGCAGGGTTGCAAGCAATGGCAATCGAGATCATTGCCCTTTGCCGCATTCCGCCCGAGAGCTCATGAGGATATTGCTTGTACGTCCGTTCAGGGTATGGAATTCCCACTTGTGTCAAAAGTTCGATCGTCCTGTTCTTTTTTTCAGCACTGGAGAGTTCAGTATGGTAATCAAGATTCTCCTCGATCTGCTTTCCGATGGTCATGAGCGGGTTCAACGCCGTTAAAGGTTCCTGGAATATCATACCCAATTCCTTACCACGGACTTTATTCATTTGCACTTCATTCAACTTTAGTAGATTTTGACCTTTATAATTGATGTTTCCCTCGGATTTCGTTCTCTGCTTATTATGTAATTGCATGATAGATAAGGCCAATGCACTCTTTCCACAACCTGATTCTCCAACAACAGCTACAATTTCATTTTCATTCACCGTAAACGAAACATCATCCACCGCTGCATGATATTTGTTACCGATTCGAAATGAGGTAGTTAGGTTTTCTATTTGTAAAATAGCTTTCTTCATCCTTGCTCCCCCTAAACAATTTTATCGGGAAAATAATTAATCTTCTGATAATTATTTAAAATTTTAATCATTTTTTTACAATTATACAATAGTTTTTATTGAAAATAATCACATTTTTTTCATATTTTATAACTTTAGGAATAATTTTCTGCACTGAAAAATCGTTTCCTTTATAACTGTTATACAGTAAAGTTTTGAAGTCCGATTAATTGTAAAGAACCAACAATTTTAATTTTATTATTTTAAGATAACTATTTTAAAGTTCATACCTATTTATTGACCCTGTCGTTTTACGTACTGCAGAATGGTTCGAAGTTAATTATTTTAATATTTCAGAAAAGTTAGTATATTTGTAAGAATATCATAAAAAAGGTAATTACTTCATATATATTTCAATACTTTAAAAAAAACACCTAATTTTCATTAAATGCAATGAAACCTTTTTAAAACAGATTCGTAGAAAACGTAGAAAATAAATGATGAGGTGATTGAATGTATTCACAAACTGTACAAACATATATGCCGTCCGTCATGCGGACGTTCGCTTTATCACTTGCTGTTTCCGTTTTAGGGATGGCTCTCGGCACTTTTGTTCCGCCATCCTTGTTTCTTCCTTTAGCGATACTAGAGATCGCCATGTTGATTGGAGCATTCATATTGCGGAGGAAAAAAGCCATCGGTTACACATTTTTGTATAGTTTCACATTGATTTCAGGAATTACGACCTATCCGATCATTGCACATTACCTAGCAGCTGCAGGGGCAAATGTGGTGATCTTGGCAGGTGTTACGACGACAGTCGTATTTGGAGGACTGGCGGTTTATGCTACAACCACCAAAAGGGACCTTTCTTTCTTGGGAGGAATGTTATTTGCGGCCTTGCTAGCTTTAGTGGTCATTAGCATTTTCAACATTTTCTCTCCATTAAGCTCTACAGCCATGCTGGTCTTTTCCTTTATTGGGATTTTAGTTTTCAGTGGTTATATTTTATATGATTTCAATCGAATGAAGCATTACGGGGTAACAGCCGAAGAAGTACCGCTCATGGCCTTGAATCTATATCTTGATTTCATTAACCTATTCATTAACATCTTGCGCTTCTTTGGTATTTTAGCAAGCGATGACTAAAAGGCAAATAGAATCAAATCTTACAAGATATAACATAAGAAAAACGCTTGGACTTATCCAAGCGTCTCAGACTGTAGACAAACTCGATGAAAATCGAGTTTGTCTATTTTTATGGCTTGTACAATTTGGACGTTGATTTCCACTCCAGGCACTCGCTTTCCGCGGGCGGTCGGGGAGCCTCCTCGGCTTTCGCCTGCGGGGTCTCCCCTAGACGCGCTTTTCCCGCAGGAGTCTCGTACCTTCCGTTCCAATCAACTTTGTCTTACCTTTTAGATAGAACACTTTTGCCTGGAGTCATTTTTGTTTTAAAATAGAAGGATTAAAACTTGAGGTGATGAGGATGCTTTCTAAACATGATTCTATTCAGCGAGATCAACTTGAAATGATTACTTTAGATCAACTGGTGCCACCGAACCATTTGGTTCGTAAAATGGAGGCTGCCATTGACTTCACTTTCATTTATGACTTGGTGAAAGATATGTATTCAGAGGTAGGACGCCCAAGTATTGATCCAGTTATTTTAGTTAAACTGACTTTCATTCAATATACCTTCGGTATTCGTTCCATGCGTAAAACGATTGAAGAAGTTGAAACCAATATGGCTTACCGTTGGTTCTTAGGCTATGGTTTCCATGATAAAGTACCTCATTTCTCTACGTTCGGGAAAAATTATGAGCGACGCTTTAAAGATACAGACCTGTTTGAACAGATTTTCTATCGCATTTTAATGACAGCTGCTAATAAAAAGTTAATAAGTGCTGAACACGTTTTCGTGGATTCCACACATGTGAAAGCCAGTGCGAATAAACGGAAATTTGAAAAGAAAATCGTTCGTAAAGAAACGATTGAGCGTGTATTCGCAGATGCAAAAGAAAAGCATGGTATGCGTTGGACTACTTTAAGGGGACTTAAAAAATTGTCGATGCAAGCGATGCTTACTTTCGCTGCCATTAATTTAAAGAAGATGGCCACGTGGACATGGCAAGGTCCTAAAATGGCTTAACATAGTGGCTCGAAGAGCCCAAATCTCTTAACCTTTGGTCAAAATTTTTAATAGGGAATTTCAAAAGGGGTTCGGAATTTTTTAATTCCGAACCCCTTTTGTCTACAAACTGAGACGGCTTGGACTTATCCAAGCGTCTTTTTACATTTCATTCCCATACGGATAATATCATCGCTGAAAGAACCCTATTCATGAGAGTACTGATTTTCCCAAAACCCCTGTTGATGAATAAAAGACCAAATCACAATGTATTTGGCCTCAATCATTAATAAGAACGGCTGAAGGGATGCGTATCTTATTTATATAATCCTGGATTTGATTGATCGGCCCATGGCAGTTTCACACCGAAAGTACTTGCAATGAACTGTGTATCTTCCCTTCTTTTTTTCCTTATTTGGGCCCGTTGTTTTGCTGATTCATTTAAATTCATTTCCATCTCTGTTTCAGGAACCAAACGCGGAACCGGAATTGGTTTACCTTCTTCATTAATGGCAACAAATGTCAAGAAAGAAATGACGCATAAATTCCGATCTCCTGTAACTAAATCCTCTGCAATCACCTTTACGATGATTTCCATTGATGTTCTGCCCGTATAAGTCACGAAGCTTTCAAGGCAAACTGCATTTCCTTCGTGAATAGGGTGCAAGAAATCGACAGAATCAGTTGATGCCGTAACGACGTTGCTTCGCGCATGACGCATGGCTGATATAGCCGCTACATCATCAATGTATGCCATTAATTTCCCTCCGAACATCGTACCAATATTATTTGTATCCGGCGGGAGGACAAGGCTTGTTTTTATGACCAAAGAGTCCCGGCAATTTTTTATTTCTTCCATGGTGACTGCACTCCTTTATGTCTGATTTCTCACTAGTTCACTTTATCGAATTCTTACCTGTAAAGCAATTCACATGCTTATTTTCCTGCTTTTAGTCAAAATTATGCGGCTTATAATGAAGCCACCCACTTTCAATGCCCTTTTGGCCGCTTGCCTTGTTGCAGCTCACGCAGACTCAAGTCAAATGTCATTTGTAAATGCGGATAATCCTTGAACCCTGCCCAATCCCCTCCCCAATCAAAGCCTAACCCTTTAGCGATGGTTACGACTTCCATCCAATCTGACTTTCCATTATCGTTGCCGTCATAACGCATATCCCAAATGGCCTCGCCTTGTTTGTTAAGGAGGGCAAAATCTATCGCCAAACCGAAATTATGCAGCGACTCGCCACCTCTTGCATTCGTTACGATGTTCCCCGAGCCTGATCGGCCCTTTTCATAGAGTTCATTTTGCTCAGCTAAAGACCGGAACCCTGCCGTAATGATTACCGGGATGCCTTTGTCATTAGCCTGTTGAATGAGCTCGTCTTTTTTTTCGGCGACGATTGGATTCAGCTCGTCAGTCAGTTCGATTTCATCTAGATCAGGCGGAAGCATATACTTGAACAAGAGCCCCAGCAACAATCCGAAAAAGCCCAATACAAAACATGTCCTTACCCAAGTGGCTTTCACTGAAAAAATCCTTCCTTTACGATTATCTGTCTGAAAGTGAAAAACTCAACCAAAGACGGATGAGTTTTTCTTCTATTATATCTTTGCTTTCAATACTTCAATTTGCAATAAATGCCGTTTTTCATGTAGTCCCACAAACGGTATCCATTGCTTCAGGCTTAAATCTTTAAACAAAGGATGTGGAAAAGACTTTTGTTCGAGATCAATTTCCTTTGCATGGTCAACGACCTGTACAAAAGCCTTTCGGGATTCGGACAACTTATCCTTAACTTCATTCAAAGTTTGGTATGATTCTGAAGGAATGACAAATGGCGGGGCCTGGACCTTCACTTCACGATTTAAAGTAAGCTCGATCGGTTTATCCACAGAAGGAATGCTATCATCGCTTTTCAATTTATCGGAAATGCTCTTTGTTATGGCCCTCTCCATTAAATATAAATGATCCAAAACCTGGATGATGCTCCATCATCCTGTTTCAGGATGGCCGTTCAGCTGTTCATCCAATAGTCCGTTGACCGCATTTAAAAGTTCTTCCCTGATTTTTTCATTTTCATTCATTTTTAGCATCTCCTCTTAAAAGCCTCGCTAATCTCCTTTAATTATTCCATGTCCTATAGGAAAGTGTAAAATAATAATACTTTTTGACAGAAACGAACCGATTAAAAGTTTCTATTTTTTGAAAAGCTCTATGATAATCATAAAGGGAAAATTCATCAAGGATAGTCTAAATAGGAGTGATCGCTATGAGTGGAGGACATATTCCATTCAGCCACAAAGGCCGCAGTGCCATGCATGCAATACCCTCAAAAGGAAGCATATGGTTGATGCTCAAACAAATGTTCAATCGGGTCCCATCCAAATGGAAGTTTAGCACTTTGGTTTTATGTATCATGCTTTTCATTTCATTGCTTGAGTTCTCCATCCCCCAGTTGACGCAGTTTACGATTGATAAAATCATTCCCGAAAAAAATATGACTCGTTAATCTGGATTGGCGCAGGAATCCTTTGTGCTGCCATCTTATTGGCTTTACTGAACTACTTTAACAGCTATATCGTTTCCAAGGTCGGTCAAACGGCTATTATGGATATACGGAATAGCATGTATGACCATATTCAAACACTGGATATGAAATTCTTTGATAAAAACCGTACCGGAGACTTAATGTCCCGGTTGACCAATGATGTCAAAGATGTGTCACTGAAATCATTACGGGGACAAATAGGAATTGTTTCCCAGGATATCATTTTATTCAACGGTTCCATCCGTGATAACATCTTGTATGGCAAACTTGATGCTACAGATGATGAAATCATCGAATCCGCCAAAGCGGCAAATGCGCATGACTTTATCAGTGCCTTTCCTGATGGTTATGATTCTCAAATTGGAGAGCGCGGAGTCAAGCTCTCAGGCGGACAAAAACAGCGAATTGCCATTGCCAGGGCACTTTTGAAAAATCCGCAAATCATCATTCTCGATGAAGCAACGGCGGCCTTGGATACAGAATCCGAACATTTGATCCAGGAAGCATTGTCACGTTTATTGATAAACCGCACTTCAATAGTCATTGCACATCGTTTATCAACCATTCATGATGCCGATCAAATTATCGTTCTGGAAAAAGGGCAGGTTCATGAAAAAGGAACACATGAACAGTTATTGCAAAACAACGGCAGATACAAGCAGCTCCATGACTTGCAGTTCCCCCAACTAAAAGCCCTATCAAATTCCTAGCGACTTAGCAGGCAAAAATGCACAGAAAACCTTCCTGTGCATTTTTGCTTTCATTTGAAATCATAACTTTCCAAAACCCGATTCGCAATGAGTTGATACCCTTTTTCATTCGGATGTAACTTATCACTGAAATACTCCTTTTTCTTTTTATCTTCAAAAAGATCATTCGTAGGAATGAATAACATCCTTTTATCTTTATCCGCTATTCCCTTTATCGACTGGTTATAATCGCGAATTTGCTTTTCAAGTTTTTGATTGTTTTTAATTGGGTTATATAGTCCTACAACCAGAATATCCGCTTTATCGTTTGCCTCTATCAGTGTTGAGGTAATCTTTTTCAGATGGCTGATATACTCCCGTTTACCCTCATTGATTTTTCGGTCACTTATTTTCTCCAAGTCCCCTCCGTTACTATTGATCAAGTCATTCGTTCCAATATAAACGATGAAAGTATCGGCTTCATCAAGTTTCGTTTTAATGCGGTTATCATCAAGCTGTTTCATCACCCCATCCGTTTCCTGGCCTTTTATACCGTAATTCCAAAAACTCACTTTTTGTTCCGATTGCGGATTATTCAATTCATCCTCAAGGCCTTCTATATATCCTTCCCCACCCTTATCCCCTTTTCCATAAGTTAATGAATCCCCAAAAGCCATCACCCTTTGCACATCTTCCGACTGCGTGGACTGAAATTCATATGCAGCAAAACATATAACTAGTACTATAATCAATAAACCTGCCAATTTTTTCATTAGGTTCTCCTCTTGTCTTTTTACTAGAAGTATTTAATCTCTTACATACCCAAAAAACCTGCAGTCTTAACATAAAAAAAGAATTGTCAGATAAAGAGTAAAGAGTGTATGATAATATAAAAACTTTCAATGGATTGGGTGTCATATACCGTCCCTTCAACAAAAAACGGGGTACCCTTCATTCTGGAGATTGAATAAGTGATAGTTAGGAGTTTAAATCATGGAAGAGCACATAGGGTTTAGAGAGGCAGAACTATCTGATCTACCCAGAATTGTTGAAATATATAATTCGACAATTGCTTCAAGAATGGTCACGGCAGATACGGAACCTGTATCCGTCCAATCGAGGGTTAAATGGTTTGAGGAACATCATTCAGAAAGTCGACCGCTATACATCATTACTATAGAAGGGAAAACTGCTGGATGGATGAGCTTTCAATCTTTCTATGGCCGACCGGCATATGATTCCACTGCCGAAATCAGCATTTATATTGATGATTATTTCCGGGGAAAAGGAATCGGACAAATTTCGATTCAAAAGGCAATTGAATTGAGTCCAAAATTAGGTGTTAAGACTCTATTGGGTTTCATTTTCGCCCACAATACACCAAGCCTAAAGCTTTTTTCCAAATTCGGGTTTGAAGAATGGGCACATTTACCTCAAGTTGCAGAGCTGGATGGCATTGAGCGGGATTTGATCATTCTTGGTAAACGTGTCGATATTTAATATAATTCTTTAGAGCTATTGCCTTGAGCAGTAGCTTTTTCAGATTAATCGAGGTCGAATTGGCTAATTTAAAAATACCTATATGCTTTCTGGAGGGAAAAATATTCAGAATCCCTTTTACTTGCTAACGCATTTAATAGCGTATCCAATTCTTGACTGGCTTGAACAGTTAGCAGACTTGTTAAGCCGTAAATCGCTCCCAACTTTATCATTTCCTGTCTCTTTTCTTCTACTTTTTTTATAGTTACCTTACGGCAAGGCATTATAGTCACCTCCCATTTATTCAATATTTTTACACTTTCATCATAATGAAAACACTAGTTAAAATCAACTATTTTCCAGAAATAAAATGTGTTATTTTATTGGTCAAATGTGACAAAACACCTATTTCTTTATTTAATTATGTATATTTCGTGTCGTTTTCTATTAAACGCAAAAAAAAGCATCCACTAGTGTAGACTGCGAATGCTTACATCATATCCCTTATCCAAAAACCCAAAATATAGTATATCGCTTACTATGTCATCCATTCAGAAGGTGACTCGTTATTAGGTCTATTTATAACAATCTTATATTCATCTTCAAGTACTTTTAATGGGGCATCATAAAGGTGCCTTTCATCAGAGGTTTTGTATACTCCATTGGCCAATAGCTCTTCAATGAGTTTTGCCTTCCTCTGTTCAATCCTCTTAAATAATTCTGCCATATAAATGGCTCCTTTCCTAGTCTTCCTAGAGCCTGCTTCTAGTTAGCTAAACTTTATCAACTTGTTTGATTTCACCAAATTATATATACCTTTTCTAGTATGTCACTAAACGTTATTTCCCAAAAATAAAAGCCCCTTCTAATTCAAGAAGAGGCTGACAGTGTCCGTACGGCTCTTCTTATCTTCCAAGCATATGCTTGTTGGATTTAGCACAGTTCCCAAAACGGGTCCGCTGCCGAGGTTTCTTTGGGCCAAGTCCCTCCACCTCTCTGGATAAGAATTCGATATATAAATGATGTAGAAATGATTCTATCCTAATAATCATCAAAAGTCAATTACCTGGATCTCCCTTTTTTCCTGCACATAAAGCGATCCCTCTTTCAAATACGGGTTGCATTTTCTTGTCTTTCTGATATGATGTCAGTAATTACATACCATTCACACCACTAGGGGAGTCTTTTTTAAGACTGAGATGGAATTAGTTCCGGACCCTTTGAACCTGAACCGGCTCATACCGGCGGAGGGAAGTGGATGATATCGTCCATTTACAGACCATATCCATCTACCCCGTTCCGTATTCAGGAACGGGTTTTTTTATTAACAAGGGGATCCATTCTAAAGGAGGATGAACAATGGAGAATACTAAATTAGAAACATTCAGTGATAGACTACATGCACGGGCAAAAGAGATTTGGAAAAGGAACCATTCACATCCCTTTGTCCAGGCAATTGGAAACGGTACGCTTCCTGAAAAGAAATTTGCCTATTACCTGAAGCAGGACTATATCTATCTCATGGATTATTCCAAGCTCTTTGCTTTAGGTGTCATCAAAGCTCATAACATCCAAACCATGGCAAAGTTTGCGAGTATTTTAAATGAAACCCTTCAAGTGGAAATGGATATTCATCGGCATTATGCTTCTGAATTCGGAATCAGTTCCAAGGAATTGGAAGAAACAGAACCTACTCCAACCACTCTAGCCTATACATGTTACATGCTAAATGCAGCTCAGCATGGGACTTTGGCAGACTTGATCGCCTGTCTCCTGCCCTGCGCTTGGGATTATTATGAAATCGGTTTGCTATTAAAAGAACAAAATGGAGCAGCATTGGAAAACAATCGCTACGCAGATTGGATAAGGTCCTATTCATCTCCTGAATTCGGGGAAGCACACAAGTGGCTGATCGCTTTGTTGGAAGAATTGACGGAAGGCATGCCAGAAAAGGAACTACTTAGATTAGAAAAGCACTTTTTGGTTACTTCCCGATATGAATATTTATTCTGGGATATGGTTCATAATGAGCAGGATTGGCCGCTGTAGGTCGTTGACATGATGATGAACCCTATCAAGAAACTTACGTTGACTGCCATGATCACGGCTATAACGACGCTGACCAGTTCATTTATTTTCATCCCTGCAGGATTTGCAAAGATCTTTCCTATTCAGCATCTGGCAAATGTCCTGACAGCTATTCTATTAGGGCCTGCTTATGCTGTGACACAAGCTTTTTTAGTTTCCATCATTAGAAACATGTCTGGTACCGGTTCAATTTTCGCCTTTCCCGGAAGCATGATCGGTGCACTTTTGGCTGCCATCCTTTATCGAAAAACACAAAGCTTAAAATTCGCTTGTTTAGGGGAAGTGATTGGGACCGGCATTCTCGGTTCCCTAGCCTGTTATCCACTTGCCATCCTCCTATTGGGAGAAAAAGCTGCTCTTTTTGGTTTTTTACCGGCTTTTATGCTCAGTTCATTCGCGGGTGCGATTTTAGCTTTCATATTACTTAAAATACTTCTAAAAAATAATTATATGAAGGGGTTTTTTTATGAAAACAGCATTAACCATCGCAGGCTCTGATTCAGGGGGCGGTGCTGGAATACAAGCGGATTTAAAAACATTTTCTGCCCATGGGGTCTTTGGAATGTCTGCCATCACTGCCGTAACCGCACAAAATACAATGGAAGTCCGTTCAGTACAGCCAATTGAAACAGCAATCATATCGGATCAAATTGCAGCTATCTTTGAAGATATTCCTGTTGATGCAGTAAAAATAGGCATGCTTGGATCAAAAGGAATAGTGGAAACAGTTGCTGCGTCCCTTAAAACCTTCATGCCTGCCATCGTTATCCTTGACCCTGTCATGATTTCCAAAAGCGGCCACCATTTGCTCGACGAAAAAGCTGTCTCTGCCTTAAAAATGGATTTGCTTCCGCTTGCAACACTTGTAACCCCAAATGTACCGGAAGCGGAAGTACTTACTGGCTTGTCGATTCGGACGAAACAAGATTTCTACAAGGCATGCATTTCGATGCAAGAAATGGGTCCAAAAGCCGTTTTACTTAAAGGCGGCCATGCAGCAGGAAATCCAAATGATCTTTTTTATGATGGGACTGACTTCCACTGGATCAAGGGAGAACGGATTCATACAAAAAACACTCATGGTACGGGCTGTACCCTATCATCCGCCATTACATCAAACCTGGCAAATGGACTGCCATTGCAAGAGTCGATCGAACAGGCCAAGATCTATATTTCTGAAGCGATACGCAATAGCTTTTCAATCGGTAAAGGTCATGGACCTGTCCATCATTTTCATTCCTATTCAAAAAAGAACGGAGTGACTTAATTTGAAGGTTTCTGCAGCCGATTTATTCGTGAAGGTAAGAGAAAGAAAACCACTCGTTCACCAAATCACCAACTTTGTTACGGTCAACGACTGTGCAAATGCCACCCTTGCCATCGGTGGTTCACCAGTAATGACATCGAGTCCAAGAGAAGTGGCGGAAATGGTCAAATTAGCAGATGCATTGGTCCTGAATTTCGGTACGATTGATGATACAGCCTTGGAAGCAATGGAGATTGCCGGTAAGACGGCAAATGCCCTGGATATCCCGGTCATCTTGGACCCGGTGGGAGTTGGTGCCACCTCCTATCGTACAGAGCAAGTCAAAGAGCTCCTAAGTAAGGTTACTTTCCAGATCATTCGCGGAAATGCGAGTGAGATCCTTTCATTGATGGGTGGGGATACCGTTACACGCGGGGTGGATTCGGGGGAACTTGCGATTAGCAATGCAGAGCTGGCTGCTCGAGCGGCAAAAAAATTGAATAGTATCGTCGTGGTCAGCGGAGCGAAGGATGCGGTCAGCGATGGAAAACATACGTCCATCATCAATAACGGGAACCTCCTATTAACTAATGTTACAGGTACCGGTTGCATGTCCACTGCTCTTATTGGCACTTTCTCCGGAGTCACCGATGATTTCTATTCTGCGGCAGTTGCCGGTATTTCAACCATGAGCATTTCAGGGGAACTGGCTGCTGCAAACCTTCAAAAAGATGAAGGAACAGGAACGTTTCGTGTGCGATTAATCGATGCAATATCAAGAATGGATAAGGAAATCTGGATGCATGAGGTGAAAATAAATGAAGAAGTCCCAAATTGATTTAAGCCTATATTTAGTTACGGAAGAGTCCATAGCATTAGAAGAATTGACCAAAATCATTGCAGAATCAGTTTCAGGAGGAGTCTCGATCGTACAACTTAGGGAGAAAAACAATTCCTCCCTTTCCTTTTATAAAAAAGCTTCTGCATTAAAACAGTTATTGAACGAGCTGTCCATTCCCCTTATCATCAATGACCGGGTGGATATTGCACTTGCTGTTGCAGCGGACGGAATTCATATTGGGCAAGATGACCTTCCACTGCCTGTCGTCAAACAAATGGTTCCTGAAGATATGATTGTCGGTGTATCTGTCTCCACTCTTGAAGAAGCTCTCGAAGCCGAACGAAATGGAGCAGATTATATCGGAGTCGGTTCCGTTTTCCCTACTAAGACCAAACAAGATGCAACCCTAATGGCCATTGGGGATCTGGAGGAAATTTGCCGAAGCGTATCAATTCCTGCCGTAGCCATCGGGGGTATCACTGCCGATAACATTACCGCTCTTTCTAATAGCGGGCTATCCGGTACCGCAGTCGTATCGGCCATCATGAATGCAGATAGTCCGAAAACTGCTTCCGAATCCCTTTTAAAAATAATAAAAAACTTTAAATAAACAAAAGAAGGGGACTGAATACAGTCCCCTTCCTTTTGTTTATGTCAAAACGGTATTCTTAGTTTCCTTCCCAAAAGCTACGGCAACGGCCCCCACTAGAATAGCGATTGTAAATAGGGTGAAAATCGATGAAATCGGGGTGCCGGCAGCAACTAAATACCCTACAAGCAACGGTCCCAGGACACCGCCAATCCTGCCGATCCCTGCAGCTAACCCAGCACCTGTACCACGAACTGCTGTTGGATACTGCTCAGGTGTATACGCATAAAGTGCACCCCATGCCCCTAGGTTGAAGAAAGATAGGAACATCCCGGAAACTATCAGCAATGCGAGCCCCTCTGCCGATCCAAAGAAAAAGGCACTGGCGGCCGTTCCAATTAAGTATGTAATCAAAACGAATTTACGTCCCATCTTCTCTATCAGCCATGCAGCTGAAAAATAGCCCGGAAGCTGTGCAAGAGTCATGATCAAAACATATTCAAAGCTTTGAATCATGCTGAAGCCTTTTAGGACCATCACACTTGGCAGCCATAAAAACATCCCATAATAAGAAAAGACCACGCAAAACCATAGAATCCACAATACAAGGGTCTGACGGGAGTATTCCTTTTTCCAGACACTTTTCATATTGCTTAATACAGATGGTCTCTGCTTTTTTTCAAGTTCCGTATACTTCGGTGAATCCGGCAGTTTCAAGCGCAGATACAGAGCATATAAAGCGGGTGCGGCGCTCAATAATAATGCAACCCGCCAACCATAAGCCGGTATGATGAAATAGGAAATGAGTGCTGCCAAAATCCAGCCAACCGCCCAAAAACTTTCAAGAAGGACGACGACCCTTCCCCTTTTACTTGCTTCAACACTCTCAGAGACCAATGTCGAGGCAACCGGAAGTTCTCCTCCAAGTCCCATTCCAATCAAAAATCGCAATATCAAAAACAAGCTGAGTGTACTGACCGCTGCAGACAGGCCACTTGCGATCGAAAACAATAATAATGTAATGATAAAGACATTCTTCCGTCCGACCCTGTCGGCCATCGCACCAAAGAATACGGCTCCAACAGCCATTCCTATAGAGTTTATGCTCCCAATCCAGCCAACCTGCTCACTGGTTAAGTTCCAATCCTGTTTTAATGCAACAATGATGAAAGAAAGCATACCGACATCAAGTGCATCGAACATCCATCCAAGACCCGCAACACCAAGTAACTTACGCTGCGATATCGTTTTCGCATTATTTCCCATATATTCCTCCTGAATGACTTTAGACCTTCTTGTTATTTTATCCTAATTCATTTTAACTATTAACTTGCATTTTTTCTATAGTAATTACACATGTCATGACAAAAAAATACTTCATTTTTAAAATGATGAAGAAATCTTGGATATTCTGTCGAATGATATAGATTGAATATTCCCTTTTTTTCATTTATCATAAAAATTGGCATAAATCATAGCGTTAACAATAAGTCATCATGTTTTGCCCAAGATAATCATTTAATTCAGGAGGGTAATTATGACAAATCTAACGTTAGAAGTAAGTGGAAAGCTGCAAAAATTTTTAACAGGACCAAAAAAGCTCTATATTAATGGTCAGTTTGTAGAAAGTGCTTCAAAAAAAACCTTCTCCACTCCTAATCCTGCTACAGGACAAAAACTTGCCGATGTTTATGAAGCTGATAAAGAAGATATCGACTTAGCCGTCAAAGCTGCACGCAAAGCATTCGATGAGGGGCCTTGGTCAAGAATGAGCGCAGCTGCACGCAGTAGACTTATGTATAAACTAGCTGATTTAATGGAAGAAAATAAAACTGAACTTGCTCAATTAGAAACGTTGGATAATGGTAAACCAATCAGTGAAACTACCAATGCCGACATTCCTTTAGCTATAGAACATATGAGATATTTTGCTGGCTGGTCCACCAAGATTGTTGGACAGACCATTCCGGTAAGCGGAAATTACTTTAACTACACGAAACACGAGGCTGTTGGTGTTGTCGGCCAAATCATCCCATGGAACTTCCCGCTTCTTATGGCGATGTGGAAACTGGGAGCGGCACTTGCTACAGGGTGTACGGTCATATTAAAGCCTGCTGAGCAAACACCGCTTTCCGCGCTTTACCTGGCTGAATTATTGGCTGAAGCCGGTTTCCCTGATGGTGTCGTCAATATCGTTCCCGGTTTTGGTGAAACCGCCGGACAAGCACTTGTCGACCATCCGCAAGTAAATAAAATTGCATTTACCGGTTCGACCGAAGTTGGAAAATTGATCATGCGCTCCGCTTCATATTCATTGAAACGGGTCACATTGGAACTTGGTGGGAAATCGCCAAACATCATCCTGCCTGATGCGGATTTCTCAAAAGCCATCCCTGGAGCTTTGAATGGGGTCATGTTTAACCAAGGGCAGGTATGCTGTGCCGGTTCAAGGGTTTATATTCAAAAGAAACAATATGATAATGTTGTTGCCGATATGGCCAGCCATGCAAAAAACATCAAACAAGGGATAGGTCTGGATCCAAGTACACAAATTGGACCGCTTGTTTCCGAGGAGCAGCAAAATCGGGTAATGGGTTATATTGAAAAAGGGAAAAACGAGGGTGCGGAAGTTCTTGTCGGCGGAAATAAGCCGGGTGAACAAGGCTACTTTGTTTCTCCTACTATATTCGCCGGTGTTGAAGAGGATATGACGATTGCCAAAGAAGAGATTTTCGGACCCGTCATAGCGGCAATGCCATTCGAGGATTTAGATGATGTCATTAACCGTGCAAATGCCAGTGAATATGGATTGGCTGCCGGCTTATGGACAAGCGATATAGCCAATGCCCATTATGTTGCAGGAAAACTCCGTGCCGGTACAGTATGGGTGAATTGTTATAACGCGTTCGACGCAGCTTCCCCGTTCGGCGGCTACAAACAATCCGGAATCGGACGTGAAATGGGATCTTATGCACTGGACAACTATTCTGAAGTGAAAAGCGTCTGGATTAATTTGGGCAAGTGATTTTTTGACTATTAAGAAAGAGGGTCTCAAAGAGGCCCTCTTTCTTTCAGTCCATTGATTCACTGTACAGAATTCTTGAATTATTCAACTATTCAAACCTTTTCAATGGTCTTTCCTTCTTTAGTTTTGGTAAAATGCAAGATAGACAAAATAGCTGCTGGAGCCTGAGCGAACTTATATTGCAAATGAACTCCTTCGTATACTATTAATTTTCACATCAGTGTAAAAAGTTTCTTTTTTATAGAACAATAAGTACAATTATAAATGTAGAAAATGGAAAAGGAGATTTAAAATGATGAGTGATTTTCTAACGAATTTAGAAAAATATGCAGAACTTGCCGTAAAAGTCGGCGTAAACATCCAGAAAGACCAAACCTTGGTCGTAAACACAACATTAGAGGGCGCTGACCTTGTGCGTCTCATTGTAAAAAAGGCATATGAGAACGGTGCGCGCAATGTCATCGTTAATTGGAATGACGATATCGTTTCACGTACCAAATATGAACTGGCTCCGGACGAGGTGTTCCACGAGTATCCAAAATGGCGCGCAGAAGAAACGATCGAACTTGCAGAAAACGGAGCTGCCTATCTATCCGTCATCTCCTCCAGCCCTGACTTATTAAAAGGTGTAAAGCCTGAAAGGATTGCCAACTTCCAAAAGGCATCCGGGACTGCTCTGAAGAAGTGGCGTCAGTATATGCAATCCGATAAAGTGAGCTGGTCCATAGTTGCCGTCCCTTCAAAGGCTTGGGCTGATAAAGTATTCCCTGAAGAAGCAGAAGGTAAACGCGTTGATCTGCTATGGGAAGCCATTTTCAAAGCAGTTCGTGTTGATGTGAAGGATCCTGTAGAGGCCTGGAAAAAACACGATGATACCCTGCATGAAAAAGTTGATTATTTAAATGATAAGCATTACCAAAAATTGCATTACACGGCTCCTGGTACCGACTTGACAATCGAGTTACCCGACAAACATCTTTGGGTCGGAGCGGGAAGCGTTAACGTACAGGGTCATGAATTCATGGCTAACATGCCAACCGAAGAAGTGTTTACAGTTCCATTGAAAACAGGCGTTAACGGTACGGTTTCCAGTACGAAACCACTTAGTTACGGCGGCAACATCATCAATAATTTTTCCGTGACCTTTAAGGAAGGACGGATCATTGAAGTAAAAGCAGAGGAAGGAGAAGAAATCCTAAAACAATTGGTTGAAACGGATGAAGGTTCACACTACCTTGGTGAAGTGGCACTTGTTCCATTCAACTCACCGATTTCCCAATCGAATGTTTTATTCTTCAACACATTATTCGATGAAAATGCATCAAACCATCTCGCTATCGGCAGCTCTTATGCTTTCTGTATTGAAGGCGGAAAAAACATAAGTCCAGAAGAGCTTGCAGAAAATGGACTGAATGAAAGCCTTACACATGTCGATTTCATGATTGGATCAGAGAAAATGAATATCGATGGCATCAAACAGGACGGCACTTCAGAACCTGTCTTCCGTAATGGGGATTGGGCGTTTTAAGGAAAGCGTTGATACAGAAGGTTTTAAGGTCTAAAACCTTGAGTGGTCACAGAATTGGTCACATTTCATTAGTTTTTATCAAATTATCAAGTTCATCAGCCACGTGTTTCTGCATACTAGGAAGCACGTGGCTACACTTGTTGTCTAGCGTAATTTGAATGAATGTATGTCCAACCCGCTCCGATATGACCTTTACATTGACATTTTGTTTGATTAGCATCGTTACATGTGTATGTCTTAAATTATGAAAACGGATTGTAGGTAACCCTAACTTTATCGCCTAAGTTTTCAACATCATCATTTAACCTCAAAACCCTAATCCTGAATCTTGTTAGGGAGATTGTACCGCCGATTATTTCCTCTTTTTCATTATTTTCACCTTGACTACTAATAGAAGTTACTCAATATTAAAAGACCTTGTCCGAATTACTCTATGACAAGATCTTTAAGAACCACATTTACTTAAAGGGTGAAGTTTTTATGCTTGAAATTAATAATGAATGAGACGAACTAGCTAAAAGTTGTTGAGAACTAAAATTCTCCAAACTTCCATGACTACTGCCTATTTTAGAATCTATTTCATTTACATAGTTGGCTAATAGTTGTAGATCACTCATTACTTCACTTAAAGATGAACTATTTTGTTGATCGAACTCTTCTAATTGATTAACTGTCTGAAGAACAGAACTTTTTGCTTTTAAGACTTGATTATTAAATTCTGTATCATCTAAAGAGTTTAACCCAACAATATCAGATACACTTGATATCACTCTATTAGCGTCCAATGTAACATCACTAGTATAATTTTAAAACATCACCTTTTAACTTTCTCTTAATATCATTCAAACTAATCGGGCTCAGGGCGATACACATATTCTTATTTTTTAAACGTAATGTATCATTGGAATATCTTGAACACATTTTTTATTGCCAAATATGTTATACTATTAGTAAAGAGGGTGGCTAAATTGAAAAGCAATAAGTATAATACTGGTGAAACAGTAACTATTCAGGATACTAATGAATCAGTAACCATTAATAAATGGGCATATGTAAAAAACATGAAGAGATATTCTTATACTGTTAAAGAACATCCAACTACTTTTTTCTTTGAAGAAGAATTAAAAAAAGCATAATGACAAGTCACTAAAACCCTACTCAGTTCAGAGTGGGATTTTTTTTGCGTTCATATTTTAGCACAATAAAAAACAGACTCCCATCGAGGAAGTCTGTTCATATCGGTTACGATTTAATTTTAAAATTAAGCTTTTTGAACGTTAGCAGCTTGAGCTCCACGAGCACCTTGCTCAACGTCGAAAGTTACTTTTTGACCTTCGTCTAAAGATTTGAAGCCTTCGCTTTGGATAGCTGAGAAATGTACGAATACGTCGTCTCCGTTTTCACGTTCGATAAATCCAAAACCTTTTTCTGCATTAAACCATTTAACTGTACCTTGTTCCATTGTTGTTGCCTCCTAGTGCATAACACACATTGTATTACTATTTTTAATCATTTGGAAAATAATCAGTATCCTCTTCCACAATCAAAAACAATTCTTTATTAGATTAACATGAAATGATGAAGATAGCAAATTATCCGATGATATTTTAAAGACAGGCTTCATATTCTTTTCGCCTTCCCATTTTCTTCATTATCAATTTAATGATTCAGATAGTAATTAATGGGTATATCAGAGTAATAAGAAACAGTACCAAGAATAATCAAAAAGGAGGTCAATCATGAAATATTACAAGGTATCTAATAGCGGGTTTGACAGTAAAGTCATTGTAGCCTATAGCGGGTATGAGGCACTCGGGTTTTATTTAATGGAAATCGATGATCAACTTGGTTTTGTTGATGATATAGATGTGGAAGAAGTGGATGCTGATGAACAAGTCGAGATTTCCTATACCGGTTATCCCGTTTATAAGACACTTAAGGAGCTATATCAAGAGAAAGATTTTCGGGAAGTTCCTAATGTTGTCGTGGAAGTCGAATAAAGAAAGCACCCTCCCCATCTTTAGGAGAAATCGAGTTAAGCCACTGGATGTTACCTCCCAATCAACTCTGTCAAATAATATTTGGTAATAGCAAGATATTCACGGGTATATGATTTCAGCAGTGACACTTTTGGTGTTTTTGCCGGTACTCCCTTCATGTCCAAGCCTTCTTTTTTTGCTATTTCAACTGCCCGGTAGATATGAAAGTCATTACTTACAATCAATCCCGAAGCTGCTGTATCAGGAATGAGTTCTTTAGAGAAAACAATATTTTCATGAGTTGTTGTAGATTTGTCTTCCATCATGATGCGTGCTTCTTCAATTCCCTGGGCGATTAGCCCCTGTTGCATTGCTTTTGCTTCCGATATATCTTCTCCCGGCCCTTTGCCGCCAGATACAATCACCACTGTTTGTTTGTTCGCCGATAAATATTCTGCAGCTTTATCAATCCGGTATTGTAAGGATAAAGATGGAACCGAACCTTTGACCCTTGCTCCAAGAATAATGAGGTAATCGGCATTTTCCGGAATTTGCTGGTGAATGCTTTCTTGAATTTTCATGTGTAAAAAGCCAAAATACCCCAATAACACAACAAAACTTATTAGACTAAATTTCACCGCCCATGTTTTTCCCCGCTTCATTTCCCTTTCATTATTTAACATTCTTTCCCACTATCCCCCATATAACTAAGATCGAAGAACGGGAAATCATGAAGGACTTCCCGCTCTTCCAAAAATATTCAAACGGACAGTTTATTCTGCGACCATATCATCATATATCAACTTTCCAATTTTACTGATTACTTGACGGCTTTCTTCCTCTGATTTCATATCTTCAGTAAGAACTGCAGCATAAACAGTTTCTGTTTCTGACCGAATGATTGCACAATCATGGACAACTCCACGAATTCCGCCCGTTTTGCTTGCGACCTTGACCCCTCTGCCCATCAGTGATGGAAGTTTATCCCTTAATTGCTGATTGTCAAATACTCGCAATATTTTTTCCTGGCTTTCTTTCATTAAAAAGTTTCCTGTATGTATGGCTTTTAAGCAGGTAATCGTATCTTCCGCAGATATCGTATTGTCCCGCCCTTCTTTTAATGCCTTAAAATCCTGCATTTTTCGTTCAAGGACGGTATTTTTCAAACCAAGTTCCTTGATGCATTGATTAATTTCTTCAAACCCCAACAAGTTCATCATCATATTCGTGGATGTATTGTCGGAAACAGTTATCATCAAAGTCAATAAATCCTCTACGGTTAAAAATACCTTATTCGATAAGACATGCAGGACCCCAGATCCCCCAGTCACTTCATTAGGAGGGATGGTCACTGGTTGATTCAGATAGATTTTCTTTTGTTCACTTTGACGATAACCTTCGATGATCATTGGTATTTTAATTAAACTCGCTGATTGAAAGGATTCATCCTCATGATATCCAATCGTATCCCCAAAGCCATTTTCAATTTTATATGCGATTTTCCCACTAAATGTTTCAACTAATGCTAAGATATCATGTTCTATAGTTTGTAAGGTCATCTATTCCCTGTTCCTCCCTTAGATATCATTTAAACCCCTATAAAAACTCCCTTATACCTTAACTTATTCTACCATGTTAAATGCAGTACAATCTTCTTCTAAATTCCAATTGAATGAATTTTTGTATAGAAAAAGAGCCTTCATATTGAACTGCACCCCAATTGTTAGACAACATCTAACAATTGGAGGTGCAGTTTTTTTGACTAAATATACGATAGACGAAAAATCAAATGCAGTTTTAGAGTACTTAGAAGGGAAAAAATCCTATAAATC
>NZ_JAUUTW010000108.1 GCF_030676415.1 Peribacillus frigoritolerans
TGACTGTCATGTGTATTACCAGGTGTTACAATCGTTCCCAATACAAAACCGTTGCGGTCTGCGGCCGCGTGGAATGAATAGGCAAACTGTTTTGTTCGTTCATCTTTCACATAGTAGCCACTCTCAGATCCGTAGTACTTTCTTTAATTGCTCTGGTTTCTTCCTTATCAAATTTATCTGGTGGAAAAGGTTTCTTTCCATGGTTTTCACGATCTTGATTGATTTCATCTTGAAGACTTCCTTGATATGCTCGTGTTTCTTTGCGTACGATTTTCTTTTCAAATTTGCGCTTATTCGCATTGGCTTTCACATGTGTGGAATCGACGAATACGTGTTCAGCACTTATTACCTTTCTATCAGCAGCTGTTATTAAGATGCGATAGAAAATCTGTTCAAACAGGTCTGTATCTTTA
>NZ_JAUUTW010000109.1 GCF_030676415.1 Peribacillus frigoritolerans
TTGCATTTTAAAATTCATAGTAGGGCTTCCTCCTTAAGATGAGTTTTGGTTTGTGTGTACTCTCATCATACTGAGGGGCTCTTTTTTTTTCAAAGCCGATAATTAATGCTCTACAGGAATGCTAACGCACCCGTTAGTTTAAGTACATTTTTTCACAAATAAGAAATACAAGCTGATTTTGTTGATTAAGCATTCATTAAATACAGCCACCGTATTTAAACACACGTTTTCTTTCGTGATAAAAACAAGAGGAGCTAATAAAACTCTTCTTTATTTTTTTTCTTGAAAAGCTAAGTTTACAGCTAAGGCACCTAAAACAGATGCCATGAACCAACGTTGAATTTTAACCAAAAAAGGTCTTCTTCCAACCCAAACCGCGACCTGCCCAGCAAATAAAACAATTAGTAAAT
>NZ_JAUUTW010000110.1 GCF_030676415.1 Peribacillus frigoritolerans
GTCATCATCTTCCGTGGCATGAACGACATGAACGCGGACAACATCAAGTCGCTGGAAGGCTTCGATATCGCGTGGTGGGAGGAAGCCCAGACGGCCACGCAACGGTCGCTTGACCTGCTGCGCCCGACCATCCGCAAACCCGGTTCGCAAATCTGGGCGACATGGAACCCCCGCAAGCGATCCGACCCCATCGACGTGATGCTGCGACAAGACCCGCGCTTCGACGCCGAGCGGACGGTCGTCAAGGCCAACTGGTCCGACAACCCGTTCCGTGGACCCGAGCTTGAAAAGGAACGCCTGCTCGATCTGGCCGGGGACGAAGACCGCTATCGCCATATCTGGGAAGGCGACTACGAGGCCGAGAGCGACATGCAGTTCATCGGCGGCGGCCTGGTCCGTGCCG
>NZ_JAUUTW010000111.1 GCF_030676415.1 Peribacillus frigoritolerans
GCCGGCAACTCGGCGATCGCCGGTCACCGCACGACCTACGGTGCGCCGTTCAACCGCATCGACGAGCTCGTCCCCGGCGACGAGATCGCGATCACGACACCGCAGGGCGAGTTCACCTACGTGGTGATCCCGGCGCCAGGCGAGACCGATCAGGCCTGGTGGATCGTGGATCCCTCGCAGGTCGAGGTGCTGGCGGATGCGGGCGACAACCGCCTCACGCTCACCGCGTGTCACCCCAAGTACTCCGCGAAGCAGCGGATCATCGTCGCGGCGACGCTGAAGACCGAACCGGCCCAGGCGGTGCCCGTCGCGGCCACCCCGGACTCGGCGGCCTCGGACGCCGCGCGGGTCGAGACCCAGTTCGACGAGGGCCTCGAGGGCGACCCGGACG
>NZ_JAUUTW010000112.1 GCF_030676415.1 Peribacillus frigoritolerans
TGTTTGGTGGCGATAGCGAAGAGGTCACACCCGTTCCCATTCCGAACACGGCAGTTAAGCTCTTCAGCGCCGATGGTAGTTGGGGGTTTCCCCCTGTGAGAGTAGGACGCCGCCAAGCAATGTTTATTACATCAATTAGGATTCATAAACCCGTATAAACAGGTTCAAATCCTATCTACGCATTCTAAACCTTAGGATTATCCTAAGGTTTTTTTGTATAAATTCCACCATTCGTTGGAAAGGCTTATTAATAGCATGATTTTGGTAGGGGGCTTCTCGAATGACCAGTAAAGAAGAAATCCTGGACAATAAACAAATTCTTCATTCTTTTGCGAAATGGTTAATGGGTCAAAATAAATCCGATGGTACGATTAAAACCTATGTG
>NZ_JAUUTW010000113.1 GCF_030676415.1 Peribacillus frigoritolerans
AACCGTTGCGGTCTGCGGCCGCGTGGAATGAATAGGCAAACTGTTTTGTTCGTTCATCTTTCACATAGTAGCCACTCTCAGGATCCGTAGTACTTTCTTTCATTGCTCTGGTTTCTTCCTTATCAAATTTATCTGGTGGAAAAGGTTTCTTTCCATGGTTTTCACGATCTTGATTGATTTCATCTTGAAGACGTCCTTGATATGCTCGTGTTTCTTTTCGTACGATTTTCTTTTCAAATTAGCGCTTATTCGCATTGGCTTTCACATGTGTGGAATCGACGAATACGTGTTCAGCACTTATTACCTTTCTATCAGCAGCTGTTATTAAGATGCGATAGAAAATCTGTTCAAACAGGTCTGTATCTTTA
>NZ_JAUUTW010000114.1 GCF_030676415.1 Peribacillus frigoritolerans
GAAGAAACCAGAGCAATGAAAGAAAGTACTACGGATCCTGAGAGTGGCTACTATGTGAAAGATGAACGAACAAAACAGTTTGCCTATTCATTCCACGCGGCCGCAGACCGCAACGGTTTTGTATTGGAACGATTGTAACACCTGGTAATACACATGACAGTCATATTTTGGAGCGACTTGTTGAGCAAGTGATTGAGAAAGTTGGAAAGCCAGAAGCAGTTGCCCAGATGCGGCTTATAAAACACCAGCGATTACAAGCTACCTATTTAACAAAGAAATTACACCTGCTTTACCCTATACACGTCCTCGTACAAAAGAAGGATTCTTTCGCAAACATGACTATGTTTATGATGAACACT
>NZ_JAUUTW010000115.1 GCF_030676415.1 Peribacillus frigoritolerans
ATTAAGATGCGATAGAAAATCTGTTCAAACAGGTCTGTATCTTTAAAGCGTCGCTCATAATTTTTCCCGAACGTTGAGAAATGAGGTACTTTATCATGGAAACCATAGCCTAAGAACCAACGGTAAGTCATATTTGTTTCAGCTTCTTCAATCGTTTTACGCATGGAACGAATACCGAAGGTATATTGAATGAATGTCAGTTTAACTAAAATAACTGGATCAATACTTGGACGTCCTACCTCTGAATACATATCTTTCACCAAGTCATAAATGAAAGTGAAGTCAATGGCAGCCTCCATTTTACGAACCAAATGGTTCGGTGGCACCAGTTGATCTAAAGTAATCATTTCAAGTTGAT
>NZ_JAUUTW010000116.1 GCF_030676415.1 Peribacillus frigoritolerans
GTTCCCATTCCGAACACGGCAGTTAAGCTCTTCAGCGCCGATGGTAGTTGGGGGTTTCCCCCTGTGAGAGTAGGACGCCGCCAAGCAATGTTTATCACATCAATTAGGATTCATAAACCCGTATAAATAGGTTCAAATCCTATCTACGCATTCTAAACCTTAGGATTTTCCTAAGGTTTTTTTGTATAAATTCCACCATTCGTTGGAAAGGCTTTTTAATAGCATGATTTAGGTAGGGGGCTTCTCGAATGACCAGTAAAGAAGAAATCCTGGACAATAAACAAATTCTTCATTCTTTTGCGGAATGGTTAATGGGTCAAAATAAATCCGATGGTACGATTAAAACCTATGTGGGAGT
>NZ_JAUUTW010000012.1 GCF_030676415.1 Peribacillus frigoritolerans
CAAAAATGGCCTAACATAGTGGGCTCGTAGAGCCCCAATCTCTTAACTTTAGGCGAAAATTCAAAGGGAATTTCAAAAGGGGTTCAGAATTTTTTAATTCCGAACCCCTTTTGTCTACAAACTGAGAGGGCGCAAAAGCGCCCTCTTTTTTTCTGTACATTCGAGAACCTTCACATGATGAATATTATAACTGGATTCCTTAACAAAAAGGGCCGGCTTAAAAGGGAATCCCCTTTTTAGCCGGCCTTGAACTTTTTATTTTTCCATCCATTCGGTATGGAACGTTCCTTCTTTATCAATGCGTTGATAAGTATGAGCTCCAAAATAGTCACGCTGAGCTTGAATCAGGTTAGCTGGCAGCGTTTCTGTACGATAGCTGTCGAAATACGCAAGTGCTGATGATAAGCAAGGAACCGGGATTCCGTTCATTACAGCTGTTGACACTACTTCACGTAAAGCTCCTTGATAGCTTTCGACGATCCCTTGGAAGTAAGGATCTAGAAGAAGGTTGTTCAAGTTCGCTTCACGATCGTACGCTTCCTTGATCTTTTGGAGGAATTGTGCACGAATGATACAGCCGCCACGGAAAATCATCGCGATTTCCCCATATTGCAAGTTCCAGTCATTTTCTTCTGATGCTGCTTTCATTTGTGCAAATCCTTGTGCATATGAACAGATTTTGCTCATATAAAGTGCTTTCCGGATACTTTCAATCAAAGCCTTTTTGTCGCCTGTAAATGATTCGGCCTTTGGACCACGAAGGATTTTACTCGCTTCAACACGCTCATCCTTGATTGCAGAAATAAACCGGGCAAACACGGATTCCGTAATGATTGGAAGCGGAACACCAAGATCAAGCGCACTTTGACTTGTCCATTTCCCTGTACCTTTTTGGCCAGCTTTATCTAAAATGACATCGACCATCGGCTTGCCGGTTTCTTCATCATATTTTTTGAAAATATCAGCAGTGATTTCAATTAAATAGCTATCAAGTTCCCCTTCATTCCATTCTGTAAAGACTTCATGGAATTCTTCAGCAGATAGTCCAAGGAGATTTTTCATAAGGAAATAAGATTCGGAAATCAATTGCATGTCCCCGTATTCAATACCATTATGTACCATTTTAACATAATGACCTGCCCCATCCGATCCGATATACGTGCAGCAAGCATCACCATCGACCTTAGCTGAAATATCCTTCAAGATTGGTGCAACAAGTTCATATGCTTCTTTTTGACCTCCAGGCATGATGGATGGACCTGTTAGAGCTCCTTCTTCCCCTCCTGACACGCCTGTACCGATGAAATGGATGCCAAGCTTGCTTAATTCCTCATTGCGGCGCTGAGTGTCCTTGAAGAAGGTATTCCCTCCATCAATAACGATATCACCTTTTTCAAGTAACGGTTTTAATTGCTCGATTGTTGCATCTGTTGCCGCTCCAGCTTTAACCATCAATAAAATTTTGCGTGGTGTTTCCAAAGAATTGACGAATTCTTCAAGCGTATATGCTGCTGTTACGTTTTTGCCTTCCGCTTCCTTCATCATTTCGTCCGTTTTTGATCCTGAGCGATTATATACGGAAATTGAATATCCCCTGCTTTCAATATTAAATGCAAGGTTCTTCCCCATTACGGCTAGTCCGATAACGCCAATCTGTTGTTTTGCCATGCTTCATCTTTCCCTTCTCTATATCTTTACACAGCTTGTACGCTATTCTTTGTCAAAAGAAGGATCATTCCTCCTTGATTGCTCAAAGAAATCTTTACTGAAGCTAGTGTCTGTTCCAATTGAACGGTTTTTCAAGGGTAATCCCTTTTTAATAATATTTTCTCCGTACTTATTTTGCAAGTGTTCCATCGCTTCATACAGAGGTTCTTTTTCTGCATCCTCTTGATAGGAGAAAATATCCAGTTGCTTGAAGGCCGACTCTTTTTCGATGACATCATAGGCAGTGACACCAAGAAGCCTGATTCCTTCCCCACTCCAATTTTTCATGAAGAGATCGATAGCTCCATCCAAAATATCCTTTTTTTCAAAAACTGGATTAGGAACCGTTCTGCTCCTAGTTATTGTGCGGCGGTCTTTGTAACGGATCGTCACACCTATTTTTTGACCAAGCAGGCGTTTATTTCTCAAACGGACGGCTACTTTCCCGGAAAGCTTTTCCAATACACCGATCAGTTCTTTTTGATTGGTGGAGTCATGCGGAAGAGTTGTCGAGTTCCCAATGCTCTTATGCTCAAAAATCGCTTCTGGATCCACTACCCTTGGGTCGATTCCATTAGCTCGTTCTTTCAAACGGATGCCATTGATCCCAAGAAGCTGTTTAAGTTGATTATCATTGGCGTGTGCAAGATCCCTGATTGTCCTTATCCCGATAGTTTGAAGCTTTTCCGAGGTCTTTTCCCCGATGCCATGCATTTCGCCCACTTGTAAGGGCCAGAGCTTTTCCGTAATGTCCCGTTTCCTTAACACGGTGATTCCCATTGGCTTCTTCATATCAGAAGCAGTTTTGGCCAAAAATTTATTAGGGGCAATCCCGATGCTGCAAGGGAGATCCATCGTGTTAAAAATTCTTTCCTGAATGCTATTGGCTATATCTAAAGGCGAACCCAATTCGGCGCATTCACTAATATCCAGATACCCCTCATCTATCGAAACCGGTTCAACCATCTCTGTATATTGCCTCAAAACATCGAAAATAGCCAGTGATGCCTTTCGATAGCGCTCGAAATTCGGTTTCTGAATGACTAATTGAGGACATAGTTTTTTCGCCTGCCAAATCGGCATGGTCGTTTTAACCCCGAACTTCCTCGCCTCATAGCTACATGTGACGATTATGCCCCTTCTCTCTTCAACATTGCCTGCAATGGCAAGCGGTTTGCCTTTCAATGAAACATCATATGACATTTCCACTGAAGCATAGAAACTATTCATGTCTACATGGAGAATGACCCTGCCATTTTTGGGATACATGTCCTTCATGTTTGACCGTCACATCCTTGTAAAAATAAAAAAAACACTGGATAATAGGGCCAATAAAAAACCATTTCTATTAAGATACCCCTATTTATCTTTGGTAACCACGGTGAAAGATGCTTCACTCCAAGAAAAACAGCCATCATGTCATTGATGACTGTACATATATTCCTTCAATACTATGAACGCCTTCCAAATACATACGAGTTTTTGCTGATCAACGGCAACAACTTGAATATATTTTGTTTCTTGATTGCTAATAAGACACCGTTCAAAGGGTATATCGGTTAAATCAAGGATTTCACGGGTTCCTGGACAATGGTAGGATGGAGAGGATATCCGCCTTTCCACCTTTGACCATCATTGCCGAGAGCTGATTTGCCTGGTTGCAAGAAATCCTGGAAAGCAAGGGCATCAGGTTTTTCTATGGAAAGCACGGATTCTATCGGCAAGGCATATTCCTCATCCTCTGCAAGAAATACGACCACCTTTCTCGATTTAATCAGGAAACTCTCCTCCATCTCCCTATCATATTACGGGTGATTATTCCCCTGATACTTCTTTGATGATACTGACGACCATTTCAGCTAGCTTCGTTAATTCCTCAACTGGAATTCTTTCATTCGTAGTATGGATATCTTCATAGCCCACTGCGAGATTGACAGTAGGGATGCCAAAGCCTGCAATGACATTCGCATCGCTTCCTCCGCCGCTTTTAACCAGCTCGCATGGACGACCGATTTTCTCTGCTGCCTTTCTTGCGATTTCGACTACATGATCACCAGCACCATATTTAAAACCAGGATACATGACGTTAACTTCAACTTCAGCACGTCCGCCCATTTCAATGGCCGCAGTCTCGAATGCCTCTTTCATTTTCGCTACCTGTATTTCCATTTTTTCAGGAATCAAGGATCTTGCTTCTGCAAGGATTTCCACATGGTCACAAACAATATTGGTTTGCTGTCCACCCTGGAAACGTCCGATATTGGCTGTCGTTTCCTCGTCTATTCTGCCTAATGGCATTCTAGAGATTGCTTTGGCAGCGATCGTAATGGCCGAAACGCCTTTCTCAGGAGCGACACCAGCGTGAGCAGTCTTGCCTAAAATGGTTGCAGACACTTTCGCCTGAGTAGGTGCAGCAACAACCACATTGCCCACTTTTCCATCACTATCAAGTGCAAAACCGAATTTAGCCGTTACAAGGGAGCGATCCAATGCCTTTGCCCCTACCAAGCCAGATTCTTCACCGACTGTAATGATGAATTCGATTGTACCATGTTCGATATTCTGTTCTTTTAACACTTTAAGCGTTTCTAACATGACCGCTAATCCAGCTTTGTCATCCGCCCCTAGAATTGTCGTTCCGTCTGACACTATGTATCCATCTTTGATGGAAGGCTTAATTCCGTTCCCAGGTACAACCGTATCCATATGGGAGGTGAAATAAATGGTATCCACGCCTTCTTTCATTCCTTTTAAAGTACATACTAAATTCCCTGCACCATGACCGGTAACTGCTGTTGTATCATCTTCAAAAACCTCTACACCCAGTGCCCCGAATTTTTCTTTCAGCACTTTGGCGATGGCTGCTTCATTTTTCGTTTCGGAATCAATCTGCACCAATTCCATAAATTCATTAACTAAACGTTCTTCATTAATCATAAAATAAAACCTCCAAAAAAGTTTTCCTCTTTAATTATACTTCTAAAAGCGGCGCCCCGGCAAATAATGTGAAAAGGAAGACCCCAGCTTAAAAAAAGCATGCTGGTCATTTCCCTGTGAATGATGACTTATAAATGGTTTTCTTAAAATGATATCTTTCCAGTATGGAAAAGAGCCCAAAACAGATAGTTTGGGCTGCTTGCATGGTTGGATCACAACGGGATATTTCCGTGTTTTTTCCATGGTCGAGTTTCTTTTTTGTTACGTAGCATATCAAGAGATTGAATGATCTTAATCCTGGTTTCACGCGGATCAATAACATCATCCACCATTCCAAGACTTGCGGCAACATATGGATTGGCGAACTTCTCACGGTATTCTTCAATTTTAGCTGCACGTGTCGCTTCCGGATCTTGGCTATTTTGAATTTCACGGGCAAAAATGATATTTGCCGCTCCAGCAGAACCCATTACCGCGATTTCAGCATTCGGCCATGCAAACGTAAGGTCCGCACCGATGGATTTACTATTAAGAGCCACGTAAGCTCCTCCGTATGCTTTACGCAGAATGATCGTCAATTTTGGTACTGTTGCTTCCGAATAAGCATATAGCAGCTTTGCACCATGGCGAATGATCCCGCCATGTTCTTGTTTAACGCCCGGGAAAAACCCTGAAACGTCTTCAAACGTAATAAGCGGAATGTTAAACGAGTCACAGAAACGAATAAAACGGGCAGCCTTATCTGATGAATCAATATCAAGTCCCCCTGCCAACACCTTTGGCTGGTTACAGACAAGCCCCACTGATTTCCCTTTGATTCGCGCCAAGCCGACCACTATGTTTTTCGCAAAGCCCTCTTGAACTTCCATAAAGGAATCCTCATCGACAACCTGCTCCAATACTTTCCGAACATCATATGGACGGATCCCTTCATAAGGGACTACATCCGTTAAGTCCGGACGGTAGTCATCTCCATCGTCCGCTTCCAAAACCGGCGGCTTCTCTTCATTATTTTGTGGAAGATAGCTCAGGAGACGTCTAACGTCCGCCAATACTTGCTCCTCAGATGCTCCCTTGAAATGGGCATTACCGCTTATGGTATTATGTACAGTCGCGCCACCCAATCCTTCAGGTGAAATCTTTTCACCTGTAACCGTTTCAATGACTTTAGGGCCTGTTATGAACATTTGGCTCGTTTTTTCAACCATGAAGACAAAGTCGGTTATGGCTGGGGAATAAACGGCTCCGCCTGCACAAGGTCCCATAATAACCGAAATCTGTGGAATGACCCCTGAATAAATGGAATTCCGGTAAAATATTTGGCCATATCCGTCAAGCGAAACTACACCTTCTTGAATACGCGCCCCGCCAGAATCGTTCAAACCTATGAAAGGGGCTCCATTTTCCGCTGCCAAATCCATAACATTGGCAATTTTCAGAGCATGCATTTCACCTAGTGCACCTCCAAAAACAGTAAAATCCTGTGAAAACAGATAAATATCACGGCCGTTGACCTTTCCGTAACCGGTGACAACCCCTTCTCCCGGCCCTTCTTCCTTTTCCATGCCAAAATTGGTATTACGGTGTTTGATAAAAGGATTAAGCTCTATGAAAGTACCTGGATCAACTAAAAGTTCAATTCTTTCCCTTGCAGTAAGTTTGCCCTTTTCATGCTGCTTATCGATTCTTTCTTCACCGCCACCCATTTCCACTTTGCGGCGTCTGTCATATAGGTCATTGATCGTATCATATATGTCTGTCATTCCTGCTCCTCCTTTGATAATCCTTGTTCACAAAGCTCATATAATACACCCGCGGTAGACTTGGGATGAACGAAAGCAACATCCGCATTGTGCGCTCCCTTTCTTGATGAATCATCAATCATGCGCCATCCAGCTTCCTTGATTTCTTTTATTCTATCTTCGATGTCATCGACGCCAAGTGCCACATGATGAATCCCTTCACCGCGTTTTTCGATGAATTTGGCGATTGGGCTTGCAGGTGACAACGCTTCCAACAACTCCAAACGGGTATTGCCTGCCAAGATGAAGGCCACTTTCACTCCTTGGCTCTCCACTGTCTCGATTCCTTCAAGTTTCAATTTCAACGTTTCCGTGTAAAGTGGCAAGGCTTCATCTAGTGACTTGACGGCAATACCGATATGATCGATATTTTTAATCATCATAAAAACCCCCATGCTATGTATTATTGGATGACTCCATTAAAATACTACTAATCTTGCATTAAAGCCTTTTAAGATTCGGAATAATATGAACATTATACTTTTACTTGTTTCTACTAAATGTTCAAGTTAAAATAAAATCAATTAAACTGTATTAAGGGAGAGAGCATATGGGAAACAAGAAAATCAGAAAGATCGTCGTGTATTTAATGCTTATCTCAATGTTATTAACGAGCTTATTATCAGGTATCGCATTTCTTTTGTAATAGACACCGTAATGGGGAGGGGAGCAAAAAGCTTCCCTCTCTTTATTTTATCGCTCCGTTTTTCTTTGCCAACGTTTTAAAATCCTCGTTCGATATGGTGATCAACACCTTAGTTCCGATGGGGACTTTTTCATTCAAACGCTCTACATCGGATTTAAGCATCCGTACACAGCCATTTGAAATATATTTACCAATGGATGATGGCTGATTCGTACCATGTATGCCGTAAATCCTCCCATCGGTATTTCGTGCATCGAATCCAATCCACCGCGACCCCAGAGGGTTCCTGGGATCGCCGCCAGGAATGTTTTTTTTCCGGTAATATGGATCGACCGCTTTTACTTTGACCGTGAAAATCCCTTCAGGTGTCAGTTCCTGACTCTTTCCCGTACCGACCGGCAGAATCTCTTTGACCTTGTTATCATCAATGAACGCCAATTTATTGTTGGCTTTATTGATGATGATAAACGGATCGCCAGGCTTAACCGATTGAGGTTCTGCTTGTACCTGCAACGGCCACAAAGATAACATAAGCAACAAAGAAAGGATCCATTTCATTTGTATCAATTCCTTTACTTTTTTGCTTAGTTTAAGCCAAGTGCCTCTTTTTCATTCGGCTGCTGGTCAGCTTGGGTAATCCCTTGAAGGAATGCTTCAACAATAAATAGCGCTCCATTTCCTTCATGAGCTGCAGTAATGCGGCCCTGGATTCGAACTCTTCCCGAGTCTGCGGCAGTGCCATTCCCCTAAAATGAATCTCCATTTCTTCAAGCTTTTTCAGATAAAGAATGGCCGTATTTTGTGGGTGGACGTTTTCTGCCAAATCTTCTATAAAATCAGCCACTATCCCGCTTTGCCTGACGACCAACGGAATATTCGTGACCAGGGGAAGAATTCGTTCAATTATTTCAAATTGCTTTTCACGCATTTTGAAATAATGGTAATACAGGTCTTCTTCCCTTAAAAAATGATTTTCCACGTCCCTGAAGGCAAGGCTTTTGGCTTGATTAAGAAGATTGGCTGTGTCGGTGATTTCCTTACCATCCCATGTGTGATCATTATCCCTTAAATAGCGGACAATTCCCATCAAGATCGCACTAAAGTTCGTTTCGATACTTTCCTGATAGGCCAGCAGTTTGTCATCGACACTGGGCATGTACAGATTCATGACAAGCGCCACTCCAACTCCAACTGCAATTAATATCGTTTCATTGATCAGCAGGGAAAAAGTGATGTCACCCGCCCCGTATAGGTGCATGATGATGACGCTGCTCGTCACAATCCCTTCATTGACCTTCAAGGCAACTGTCGTTGGAATGAAAATCAAGAGGATCAAACCTATTATCAGCGGATGAAATGCAATGAACTGAAACAATAGGGATGCATAGGCCATTGCGATCAAACAAGCTAAAAAACGGTGCCAGGAGGCATACACCGACTTCTTTTTTGTAACTTGAATGCATAAGATCGCAATGATTCCCGCAGCAGAGAAATATTCAAGATTAAGCATTTGTGCAATAATGATTGCCAGGGTGGCCCCCAAAGCAGTTTTAATCGTCCTGTATCCGATTTTAAACATTGTTATGTATCACCTGGCTCTTTCTCTATCTATTATAATACTATCAGGAAATCAGATATTTTCACAGTCCTTTGCGAGTTAAATTTCCAATTTTTCAAAATGCATTCACGCAAAAATACATTATAGGAAAAAAATAAAAAAGGTAACCTAAACGTTACCTTTTTTCACAATTATATACTATTTCCTTTAGCTTATAAAACTTTTTCCAAGAAGTCTTTTGCACGCTGGGTTTTCGGATTGGAAAAGAATTCTTCCGGAGCACTTTCCTCAACGAGCAGTCCCCCGTCCAGGAAGAGGACTCGATCGGCCACTTCTTTGGCAAATCCCATTTCATGCGTTACGATCAGCATGGTCATCCCCGTATGTGCCAGTGACTTCATAACCTCGAGCACCTCTTTTACCATCTCAGGATCAAGAGCTGAAGTCGGCTCATCGAAAAGCATTACTTCCGGGTTCATTGCCAATGCCCTTGCAATCGCGACCCTTTGTTTTTGTCCGCCTGACAGACGATTCGGATAAGCCGATTCTTTATCGGCCAAACCGACTTTAGTCAAGAGCTCACGAGCTTGTTTTACAGCCTCAGCCTTTGATAATTTTTTCACCTTCATAGGTGCATATGTCAGATTCTCCAGTACGGTTTTATGTGGAAATAAATGAAAATGTTGAAATACCATTCCGACATTTTCACGAACTTTCATGATATTGGTCTTTTTTTCAGTAATGATTTGATCTTTAAACCTGATTTGACCATCAGTTGGAGTTTCAAGCATATTGATGCAGCGTAAGAAAGTTGATTTCCCCGAACCGGATGGACCGATGATCGCTAACACTTCACCCTGCCCTATCTCGGTGCTGATTCCTTTTAAAACCTCGAGCTTACCATAATTTTTTTTGAGTCCATCAATTTTAATCACTGCGTCTCATTCTCCTTTCAATCACTTTGCCTAAGATGGTGAGAACCATGACCATCACATAATAAATGAGACCGGCAAATAATATCGGCTCGAAGAATTTATATGTCTCACCGCCGACAATATAAGAACGGCGCATGATATCCCCTAATCCAATAATTGTGACAACGGCTGATTCCTTCGTTAAGGAAATCAATTCGTTCACAAGGGACGGCAGGATATTCTTGATGGCCTGCGGAAGGATAATATTAAGCATCATCCCTGAATAGGGAACCCCAAGTGCAAGCGAAGCCTCTCGTTGGCCTTTATCGACAGCTAATATGCCTCCCCTGATAATTTCAGAGATATATGCCGCTGAATTTAGCCCGAATGCTAAAAATGCTGCTTGGAACGCTTCGATTTGAATCCCTAATATTTGTGGTGAACCAAAATAAATCAGCATTAATTGCAGCACCAAAGGGGTACCGCGAAAAATGGATGTATAAAAGTCAGCAATCCAATTTAAGGGCTTGATTCTGCTGATTTTAAGTATAGATAATAATATTCCCAAAACAAATCCGATTACTGCCGCTACCGCTACAACCTTTAATGTAGTCGGTATCCCCTCCAGGATATATGGAAGGGAAGGCATAATCCTTTCAAATTCCAGATTCACTCCATTCATCCTCTCTTATGAAGGCCGTTATCTTGTGGCCTTCCTCCTGCTTCATTTTATTAACAATAAAGCGCGGAAAAACGTTCAGAAGGCATACTAAATCTCTTCTGAACGCTTTTCATCTCTCTGTATTATTCAGTTTCACTGCCACCGAACCATTTTAATATTAATTTTTCCATTTCACCATTTTCCATCATTTTTTTCAACTCGGCATTGAATTCTTCAGTTAACTTGCTTCCTTTTTGGAAAGCGATTGCCGAACCGGCATCTTGTTCACCGGACTCCATCAAATGGCCCACCAATTCTTTATTATCTTTCAAGTAGCCTTTTGCCACAGTATCTTCCATGATCACGGCGTCAAAACGTCCTGTTGACATTTCTTGAACAACTTCAGGAATACGATTCCGTTTTTCAACTTTCATCCCGATATCTTGGGATTTATTCAAGTCATTTGCCAATGTCTCCTGAATGGACGCAAGCTGTACGCCTACCGTTTTCCCTTTTAAATCTTCAACAGTTTTGATTTTACTGTCCTTTGTCGTGACGATCATGTTTTTAGCTGTATAGTAAATATCACTGAAATCGACTGATTGCTCACGTTTTTCTGTTGGGGTCATTCCAGAGATAACGAAATCGACCGATTTATTCTCCAGAGCAGGCACAAGACTATTAAAGTCAATGTCCTTCACTTGGACCTCATAACCTAATTTTTTTCCGATTGCTTTAGCGATATCAATGTCAAACCCTTTGATTTCATCACTTTTAGATGTTTCAACGAATTCAAATGGCGGATAATCCGCAGATGTTCCCATTACCAGGACCTTTTTGTCTTCTTTGTCAGCTGTGTTCTTATCTTCTTTCTCTGATGTTCCGCATGCCGCTAAAATACCTACTAATAAAACAGAAGTAAGCAACAATGCTAACTGCTTTTTAAACTTCATTATTATTCCTCCAAAATGATATTTTCAATTCTCTTGTTATTAAATTTGGTTTAGTTAAATTTTGAATAACTAATATTCATACACTAATGTGTATTTTAACACACTCTAATAATTATTCAATAATGTAAATAATAGATTTATTTTTCAGAATATTACTATAATTTCATTTCTGAGATTCGCGCTTTTTCACTAAAGGGAATATATCGACTTCCTTATCTATCTTCTTTCCCAAATGTTCCTGGCTTATGCAATTTCATGAATAAAAAAACCCGCCGATTGGGCGGGTTTTTAAGCTATGGCTTACACTTCTTCGCAATATTGATCGAAGTAGTCTTGTAATTTTTCTACTACAGACATCGGATGGTGCCCTTCAATTTCATGGCGCTCTATCATGGTGATGATTTTTCCATCCTTCAGCAATGCAAATGATGGGGATGACGGCGGATACCCTTCGAAATAATCACGGGCTTTCTCCGTCGCCTCTTTGTCTTGTCCAGCAAAAACGGTTACAAGCTGATCTGGGCGTTTATCATTATGGATTGCATGAGCCGCTGCAGGTCTAGCTATTCCCCCAGCGCAGCCACAAACGGAGTTTACCATAACAAGTGTCGTTCCTTTTTGTGCAAATACTTCCTCTACTTCCTCGGGAGTGGTCAATTCTGTATATCCAGCAGTCTTTATCTCATCGCGAGCCTGTTTGACTACGTCGTTCATTAAAAAATTAAAATCCATATTCATGGCATTTGCTCCTTCCAAGTTTTCTCTTCAATCCTATCATAACAATTGCCACTTCGTGATTCAATAAATTTACCTGTTAAAACCTCATAAACCGTTTCCGAACATGTTTAAAGCGAAAGGGTAGCGGGAATCATGTGTGTAACAACAAGACTTACAAAAGGATGGGGCATGCTTGGGAGACAATCCATGCATGCCCCATCCTATTTCTTTTTTAATTTGACTTAAATGTATCGGTAAAAGATTGAAAGGCCTGCTTAACAGCAGCAGTGACCGTTTTATTCCCTGACATCACTTGATTTTCGAGTATTGGGAGAAGACTCTTGACGGTTTCATTTTTATAAAACATCGTTTTAAGCTGGTGATCCATCAATGAATAAAGCCATTCCTTAGATTGCATTCTTCTCCGTTCTTGAAAAACACCCGAATCCTTGGTCATATCGGAAAATTCATTCAATACATCCCAAAGTTCAGGAATTCCTTTACCGGTTATGGCGGAACAAGTATATGCCTTTCCTGCCCATCCCTTTGTTGCTGGCTGAAGGAAATGCAAGATTCTGCTATATTCGGACTTTGTCCTAATCGCCAGCGGAATGTTCTCTCCGTCTGCTTTATTGACCACAATTCCGTCCACAAGTTCCAGAATCCCTTTTTTCATCCCTTGTAATTCATCTCCCGCACCTGTCAGGACAAGGAGCATGAAGAAGTCGACCATACTTCGAACTATAGCTTCACTCTGACCGACACCGACAGTTTCTATCAGTATCACATCAAATCCTGCCGCTTCACAAAGCAGCATCGTTTCCCTCGTTTTGCGGTGAACTCCTCCCAGGGTGCCTTCGGATGGTGAGGGTCTTATGAAGGCATGGGGGTTTCTTGCCAGTTCCTCCATCCTTGTCTTATCGCCTAGTATACTTCCGCCATTGATCGAAGAGCTTGGATCGACGGCTAGAACAGCAACCTTATGGCCCCTGTCACATAAGTAGGTTCCGAACGTCTCGATAAAGGTACTTTTTCCGGCACCGGGCACTCCGGAAATCCCGATGCGAATCGAGTTCCCTGTATGAGGTAGGATGTCATGCAATAATTCCTGTGCATGATCTAAGTGGTGGGATGCATTGCTTTCAACCAATGTAATCCCTTTAGCTAGCTTGGCCCTGTCCCCATTTATGATTCCCTCTTTAAGTTCATGGACCGGTATGTTTACATTATGTTTTTTGACGAATTTGCTTTTTGAAGGTTTGTTTTGGCTGGCTGCTAATTCCACGCCTGGCTTTAATGAGGAAGCAAAACCCTCCTGATTGTTAAGATCGACCCATTCCGGCTTCTTGTCTTCACTCATTATTGGGCCACTTCCTCATATCCGAGGCGATTGTATATTTCCTGAAGCACTTTCTTTGCTGCCTGTGGTATGACCGTACCAGGTCCAAAAATGGCTGTAGCGCCATTTTCCATTAGGTAATCATAATCCTGTGCAGGGATGACGCCGCCTACGATCACTATAATGTCCTCACGGCCCAAGTTCTTCAGTTCCGCCATAAGCTGCGGCAACAATGTTTTATGACCGGCAGCAAGCGAACTCATTCCGACTACATGCACATCATTTTCCACGGCCTGGATGGCGGTTTCTTTCGGTGTTTGGAATAATGGACCGATATCGACATCATAGCCTAAATCCGCAAACCCCGTTCCTACTACTTTAGCTCCGCGATCATGACCGTCCTGTCCCATTTTAGCCATTAACAAACGCGGTCTTCTTCCTTCATTTTCAAGGAACTCTTCCGTCATGCGGACGACTTCCTCAATTTCCGCTTCTTTTGAGTATGCCGAGCTGTATACACCGCTGATAGAACGGATCGTTGCTTTGTGACGTCCAGCCACCTCTTCGATCGCATCGGAAATTTCACCTAATGAAGCCCGTACTCTTGCAGCTTGCACAGCCAGTTCTAGAAGGTTACCTTCGCCAGTTTTGGCAGCCATGGATAGCGTTTGAAGAGCTTCATCCACCTTTGCCTGATCGCGTTTCGCTTTTAATTCGCTCAAACGCTTAAGCTGACTTTCGCGAACTGCTGTATTATCAATCTCCAGTATTTCAATAGGATCTTCTTTTTTCAAACGATATTTATTGACGCCAACGATCGTTTCATCTTGAGAATCGATTTTAGCCTGACGCTTTGCAGCCGCTTCCTCGATCCTCATTTTTGGAAGGCCGGTTTCAATTGCCTTCGCCATTCCGCCAAGACCTTCGATTTCTTCTATGTGAGCCCAAGCCCGTTCGATCAATTCATTTGTGAGCGATTCTACATAGTATGAACCCGCCCATGGATCGATTACTTTTGTGATCCCGGTTTCCTCCTGCAGATACAGCTGTGTGTTACGTGCAATGCGTGCCGAGAAATCCGTTGGCAGGGCAATGGCCTCATCCAATGCGTTCGTATGCAGGGACTGTGTATGCCCAAGTGCAGCCGCATGAGCTTCAATAAGGGTCCTTGCGACATTGTTAAACGGATCTTGCTCGGAGAGGCTCCAGCCGGAGGTTTGGGAATGAGTCCTCAAGGCCATCGCTTTATTATTTTTCGGTTCGAATTGTTTCATCAGTTTTGACCAAATGAAACGAGCCGCCCGCATTTTCGCCACTTCCATGAAATAGTTCATTCCTACAGCCCAGAAGAATGACAGGCGCGGTGCAAATTTATCGATATCAATACCTGCTTTCATTCCGGTACGTGCATACTCAAGCCCATCCGCCAACGTATAGGCAAGTTCGATATCAGCCGGCGCCCCCGCTTCTTGCAGATGATAACCGGAGATGGAAATGGAATTGAACTTGGGCATATATTTGGATGTATACTCAAATATATCAGCTATGATTTTCATGGACATTTCAGGTGGGTAGATATACGTATTCCGAACCATGTATTCCTTTAAGATGTCATTTTGAATCGTACCTGAAAGCTTATCCTGTGTTACGCCTTGTTCTTCAGCTGTCACGATATAAAATGCAAGGATGGGTAATACAGCACCGTTCATCGTCATTGATACGGACATCTGATCAAGCGGAATGCCGTCGAACAGGATTTTCATGTCAAGAATGGAATCAATGGCAACTCCCGCCTTCCCCACATCACCGACAACGCGTGGATGATCGGAGTCATAACCGCGGTGTGTAGCTAAATCAAAAGCAACTGAGAGCCCTTTTTGCCCCATCGCCAGGTTACGTCTGTAAAATGCATTGGATTCCTCAGCAGTCGAAAAACCTGCATACTGACGTACCGTCCAAGGACGATTGACATACATCGAAGGATAGGGCCCTCTTGTAAAAGGAGCGATGCCTGGCACACTTTCCATATGCTCCAAGTCGCGATTATCTGCCTCAACATAAAGCGGTTTGATTTTTATTTGTTCATTGGTTTCAAACAGAAGATCCTCCATGTTTTTCCCAACTGCTTTTTCGGCTTCCTTTTTCCATGCTTCCACCGTACCTTTAACCTCAGACTTAGCAGGATTTATAGCAGAAAAATTCGGTTTTTTCATTTCAGTTCACCCCCAGCTTCTGCAATAATTCTGATAAAATGGCTATTGCATTCGTTTTAACATGGATAAAATCTTTGACTCCAGCTTCACTTAGTGTAATCTCCAATTCTTCTTGCTGCTTGCCGGCACTATAAATAGTGATTTCAGGGAATTGCTTTTTAATTTCTTTAATGGTGACTGGCGCTAATTCCGAGTAGTCATCATCACTGCCGCAAACACAATAGATAGGGAGCTTGGTCGCAGCTACATAATCGACTGCTTCCTCGACGGTTTGACACCCCTTACTGCCGATTGTTTCAATACCACCTGCTGCAGCAAGACTTTTAACGAAATCTGCACGGGGTCTATAGGATTTGAGGTTTTTCAAATTAATCAAACCAATAGTTGGGGCCGTTCCACTTATTTCTTTATGCTTTTCACTGCGCAGTCTTATCTGTTCGAACTGAATGGATACCCGATCCAAGTCAAGTGGGGTAATGCCAACCGGCTTCTCAACTTTCATATATGACACATGGTTACCCTGTGTCGGGGTTTTAACCTTATCAGCGGGATTCGGATATACATTCGTTCCGATGATACTTTCTTTTCTGAAAGCCGCATTTTGAACCCTTCCTTGGTAAACTTCAGCTATTTCTTTCTGAAGGGTGCCTTGTTTAATTAGTTCTAAAATCCCTCCAGATGCATCGATTTCAAGGAATTTCGCCCAAGCCTTTTCAGCCAATTCATCCGTTAGTTGCTCAACATACCATGAACCGCCAGCAGGATCGACCACTGTTGTGATATTTGTTTCTTCTTTTAAAATCAAGTGAGTGTTACGGGCAATTCTTTCTGAAAAATCATCGGTTTCACCAGTTGCGTGGGTGAATGGATGGACTTGAAGATATTGAATGCCTCCAATAGCTGCAGCGAAAGCTTGGTTTGTGGTCCGAAGAATATTGACGTGCTGATCATATAGCGTTTCTGTCAACTCGGAAGTAACGGCATGTATCGCCATTTTAAAATGGTCCGATGCTGTATCGAAAGCTTCAGCAAGACCTGCCCAAAGTCTTCTGGCAGCCCTCAGTTTAGCGATGGACATGAAGTAATTTGAATCCACAGCAAAAGAGAATACTATTTTTTCGGAAACCGAAGCGATAGAAAGCCCTTGTTTTTGCCCTTCCAATAGATATTGGACGGCTGCCGATAATCCGTAAGCAATTTCTTGTACGGCATTAGCCCCTCCATTATGGTAGACTGCCGTATTAATCAAAACGGTCTTTAAATCCCTGCCTACCTTCTGATAATCTTGAATCGTCTTCAGCCAGTCTGCAAAATAGTTATCCGTATCTTCCGGCAGTTGACCGCAAATGAGCCATTCTGCAATGGGATCTTCAGCAATAACGCCTGTCAATTGGGTATTTTGTGCATCGGCAACAGCTTTGAATTGAGGGAATAATTCTTTTAGTTTCCCCTTAAGGTCAATGAAAACCGGAATTTCTTTTAATGGGATATCCTTAAACAATTTTTCAGACCTTGCTCCCTCGGCAAGCAATCGTGCAGGGTATGCCACAACATTTTGACCGCGCTTGAATGAAGCCTTCATCTTTTCATTTGCTTCTTCAGCCGTGATACCGCTTACAGGTTGAACGACAAGCCAAGGTTTTTCATGGTACCCCGTTGGGGACGTTCCTCGGGTGAAAGGGAAGAATCCTGGTAATTCAGCCACTTTTTCCGTTGAATCCGCCTTTTCTGTATAGAGCGGATATAAAATGATGCCCTCATATGTAATCGTTTTTAATTTTTCTACACTTTTCCCTTTTAAACTTGCTTCCGCAGCTTCTTTCCACTCTTCAAAAGAAGGCTTAGGAAAGGTTATGTTTTTTACATCTTTCAGTTCCATCTGTAATCGCTTTCTTATCTTCTGCCGCCTCATACGCCCTGTCCTTTCATTGGGAGAACGAACGCTCAGTCAGTTTTGGATAAGAAAACCACCCTCCCTTCAATTTGATCTGGATTATACTAACATTCTACCATAATTTTCTTGAAATTTAAGACAATAGAAATTATCAAATCTGTTATTAGGGAAACCACTAGCCTATTTCGCTTCTTTATAAATCAAGTACAGCCCCTGATCTGTATTAGAACAGCTCTTAATAAAATAATAGCAAAAATAAAATTTTTGTCGATGTTTTTCTATGGAAAAGAGAAATGACAGGGTCTATACTTTGGTGATCGACTTCGGCATACGCATCTTTCACTAAATCAAAAAGGGAAATCAATAACTGCCAGACTGAATGATGATCAGGAACACCTTCATCAACTTAGGTATGGTTTCTATCAAAATTTTTAAAACAAAGGTGATTGGAACGGGTGTGCGAGACTCTGTTTAGAATAGCGTGTCCAGGGGGAGACCTCCTACAGGTGCAAAGAGCGCAGCGGAAATCGAGTGCCTCGAGTTCCAATCAACGTTAAATTGTACCAATCCTAAAAAACTGTAGGCAAACTCGATTTTCATCGAGCTTGCCTACAGTCTGAAGGAGTGACCTTCCGGCCTTCCTTTTCATTTTAGTATATGGAAGTGTTATCTTTGGAAATCTTTTCGATGATTTCTTTAACCCTCGCAAGGAATCGTCCGCATACCAGTCCGTCCAATACACGATGATCAAGTGATAAACAGAGATTCACCATATCTCGTACTGCAATCATGTCATTTATGACCACTGGGCGTTTTACAATCGTTTCAACTTGTAAAATGGCCGCCTGTGGGTAATTGATGATTCCCATGGACTGGACAGAACCGAATGAACCAGTGTTATTAACAGTGAACGTACCACCTTGCATATCCTCTGCTTTTAACTTACCCGCCTTCACTTTGGATGCGAGTTCCTGTATCTCCCTTGCTATACCTTTGATTGATTTTTCATCTGCATTTTTAATGACCGGTACAAATAAGGCATCTTCAGTTGCAACGGCTATTGATATATTGATTTCTTTCTTTTGTATGATTTTTTCGCCTGCCCACATCGAATTAAGCTCTGGAAATTCCGTAAGGGCTTGAGCAACCGCTTTTACGAAAAAGGCAAAGTACGTTAAATTATAGCCTTCTTTTTGTTTAAAGTCGGATTTTAGATTATCACGCAACTTCACCATATTGCTTGCGTCAACTTCCACCATCGTCCAAGCATGTGGAATTTCGTGCTTACTTTTCAACATATTGGACGCAATTGCCTTACGGATGCCGGTAACAGGTATTTCCTTGTCACCAGCCGCAGTCGGCACGTTTGTTACTGGACTGGTTTGACGATTAACTTGAGGGGCGATCTCTTCAGGAGCCGATTCGGATATTGCGGAAGGCTCATCCGCCTTAGGAAGATTCCCTGATTCAACAAGTTTCAGTAAATCTTTACGGGTGATCCGTCCCTCATTCCCTGTTCCTTTAACTTTTGAAAGATCGATTCCATGCTCCTGGGAAAGTTTTAACACAGCTGGCGAATAGCGAGCTTTCCTTGATGGTTCGGCCGCTTGCTGCACATCTCTTGTAACAGGTGCATCAACATTTTCCTCACTATGTGAAACTTGCCCAGCAGTTTCGTTATCCGTCTTTGCCGTTTCAACTTCAATCGAGCAAATGACTTCCCCGACTGCCAATGTTTGATTCTCATCCGCTTTCAATTCCTTGATGATGCCGGTGAAGGAAGAAGGAACCTCAGCATTTACTTTATCCGTCATCACTTCAGCTAGCGGGTCGTATTTCGTGACATGATCCCCAGGCTTTACAAGCCATTTACTGATGGTTCCCTCTGTGACACTTTCGCCTAGTTGAGGCATCTTCATTAATTCCATAGCCATTATTCGTTCCTCCTTCTTAACAGTCATTAATACTCGGCCAATTCCCTCATAGCTTTTTCCACTTTATCAGGATTCACCATAAAATGTTTTTCCATCGTAGGCGCATATGGCATGGCAGGTACATCAGGTCCGGCCAATCGTTTTACAGGGGCATCCAAATCAAAAAGGCAATGCTCGGCAATGATGGCCGCGACCTCACTCATGATGCTTCCTTCTTTATTATCTTCCGTAACCAGTAATACTTTTCCCGTTTTAGAAGCTGCTTCTATGATGGCATCCTTATCCAAAGGGTAGACGGTACGCAAGTCAAGAACATGTGCAGATATTCCATCTGCAGCTAATTTTTCTGCCGCCTGAAGGGCAAAATGCACACAAAGGCCATAGGAGATGACAGTAATGTCTTCCCCTTCCCTTTTCACATCCGCCTTACCGATTGGAAGTACATAATCTTCAGTGGGTACCTCACCCTTGATCAAGCGGTATGCGCGTTTATGTTCAAAGAAAAGCACTGGATCTTCATCGCGAATGGCAGCTTTAAGCAAGCCCTTTACATCATACGGAGTGGAAGGCATCACAATTTTCAAGCCCGGCTGATTGGCAAAGATTGCTTCAACCGATTGTGAATGATAAAGAGCTCCATGAATCCCTCCTCCATATGGGGCACGGATTACCATAGGACAGCTCCAGTCATTATTAGAACGGTATCTAATTTTGGCTGCCTCTGAAACTATTTGGTTAATGGCAGGCATGATGAAATCAGCAAATTGCATCTCAGCTATCGGCCGAAGCCCATACATGGCGGCTCCAATTCCAACTCCTGCAATTGCAGATTCAGCGAGAGGGGTATCGATGACCCTGGCTTCACCGAATTGGTCGTATAAACCATTAGTGGCTTTAAAGACCCCGCCTTTTTTTCCTACATCCTCTCCCAATACGAATACACGGGAATCGCGTTCCATCTCTTCCCTCATTGCCATTGTCACGGCATCTATATAAGAAATCACTGGCATTCTATTACCCCCTTACTTTTGTGCATACACATGATTCATAGCACTTTCAGCCTTCGGATATGGAGCATTTTCAGCATAATCGGTTGCTTCGTTGACTATCTTCATGACTTCATCATTCATTTGTTTCTCAAGGTCATCATCCATGATTCCCACTTCTTTTAAATACGCTCCAAATGTCATTATGGAATCCTTCGTTTTGGCTTCGGCCACTTCGTCCGCTGTCCGGTAGCTTCGGTCATCATCATCACTTGAATGAGGTGTGAGCCTGTATGAAACGGTTTCTACTAGTGTAGGGCCTTCTCCCCTTCGTGCACGGTCAGCCGCTTCTTTCACCGCTGCATACACTGCCAATGGATCATTGCCATCCACCGTTATTCCAGGCATCCCATAGCCAATCGCCCTGTCGGAAACATTTTCACAAGATAGCTGTTTCGAAATAGGAACGGAAATCGCATATTTATTATTTTCACACAAGAAAATGACCGGTAGCTTATGCACACCTGCAAAGTTGGCCCCTTCATGAAAATCGCCCTGATTTGAAGAACCTTCCCCAAACGTTACGAATGTTACCAAATCCTTACCTTCCATCTTCCCTGCAAGGGCAATTCCAACAGCATGCGGGACCTGTGTCGTTACAGGCGATGAACCAGTGACGATCCTATTTTCCTTTTGACCAAAATGACCAGGCATTTGGCGCCCGCCGGAATTGGGATCTTCCTCTTTCGCAAAACCTGAAAGCATCAAGTCTTTTGCAGTCATTCCGAAGGTAAGCACCACACCTACATCCCGATAATAAGGCAGTACATAATCCTTTTGCCGATCAAGCGCAAACGCTGCCCCAACCTGTGCAGCTTCTTGCCCCTGGCAGGAAATCACGAAGGGAATTTTCCCGGATCGGTTTAAAAGCCACATGCGCTCATCAACTCTGCGGGACAAAAGCATTGTCCGGTACATATCTAAAACCGTTTCCTCATTTAAGCCTAATTGTTCATGACGATTCTCTACCATCATAAAACCTCCTGACCTTATTCTTTATGAATGAATGGCACGTCCATCGACAGCAAGGGCAGCCTCTCCGATTGCTTCAGCAAGACTTGGGTGCGGATGAATTGTCTTGCCTATCTCCCAAGGTGTCGCATCAAGCACTTTTGCAAGTCCCGCTTCTGAAATCATATCCGTAACATGTGGTCCGATCATATGAACGCCCAGTATATCATCCGTTTTCTTATCGGCGATGATTTTGACAAAACCATCCGCTTCCCCGAAAACAAGGGCCTTACCAACTGCACGGAATGGGAATTTCCCGATTTTAAGGTCATAGCCTTCCTTGTTTGCCTGTTCTTCCGTCAAACCGACACTTGCAGCTTCAGGGCTTGAATACACACATTTTGAAATGAGCGAATAATCCAGCCGTTCCGGTTTTTGGCCTGTTATATGTTCAACGGCCGTAATCCCTTCATGGGAGGCAACGTGAGCCAATTGCAAACCTCCGATACAATCACCGATCGCATAGATATGTGATTCCTTCGTTTGGAAGAAGTCATTGGTTTCAATAAAACCTTTTTCTTTCACAATTTCCGTATTTTCAAGGCCGATCCCTTCAACATTTGCTGATCTGCCTACGGAAACCAGCATTTTTTCAGCTGTGAATTCCTCTACCGAACCTTTGACTTCTGCAGAAATGGATACTGAAACATCCGTTTTCAGGGTTTCAGGCAATACCTTGGCACCTGTAACGAATTTGACGCCTTTTTTCGTTAGGAGACGAAGCATTTCACTGGAAATATCATGGTCCTCAGTCGGGATGATTCTATCTGCATATTCCAGTACTGTCACTTCCACGCCAAAATCATTGAGCATCGAAGCCCATTCAATGCCGATAACTCCACCGCCTACAATTATCATTGATTTTGGCAGGTTCTCAAGCTTTAGAGCTTCATCCGATGTAAGCACAAATTCCCCATCAATCGTCAAACCGGGCAGTGTTCTCGGACGCGAACCGGTGGCAATGATGACATTCTGAGGAATGAGCATTTCATTTTCACTGCCATTATTCATTTCCACGGAAATTGTCCCAGGCATCGGTGAAAATATAGATGGACCAAGTATACGTCCTAACCCTTCATAAACCGTTATCTTTCCTTGTTTCATCAAGTGCTGGACACCTTTATAGAGTTGATCGACCACTTTATTCTTTCTTTCCTGCACCTTAAGGAAATCTACCTTTACATCCCCGGTAACAACACCGAATTCCTCACTTTTCACTGCAGTCTGATAAACTTCCGCACTCCTTAAAAGTGCTTTTGAAGGGATACAGCCTTTATGTAGACACGTTCCGCCGAGCTTGCCTTTCTCCACGACAGCCGTTTTCAATCCTAATTGAGCAGCCCTTATCGCTGCCACATACCCGCCTGTTCCTCCTCCGAGGATAACGAGGTCAAATTCTTCAGCCAAAACCGCTCCTCCTCACAAATACATACTATTGTCACCATTTTTACTTGCCCTATGTTTATTACGTTATCCATGTTGAAAATTCCTGTGTTTATTTAAAAAAACACAGGAATCTATATCTTGTAAAACTACATTCACTTTCTTCCATTCAAGATATGTTTTTCATTTTGCAAGAATTGGCTCCTTGAATTCCTCATGCGAGCAATGCGCTCCTCTGCCATCCTATCCGCTGCTTTATAAGTAGGGATTTGATCACGTTTTGCAATCTCGATGACTCGTTCAATTGTATCATAAACCGTTTCCACTTTCTTAAGGGCTCTTTCCCGATTATATCCTAGAAGCTCATCAGCTACATTTATGACTCCACCCGCATTAATTACATAATCAGGAGCATATATAATACCTTTTTCATGAATTTGATCGCCATGAACAGTTTCCTTTAATTGATTATTGGCTGCACCAGCAATGACCTTCGCCCTGATTTGATTGATTGTATGATCATTTATGACAGCCCCTAACGCACATGGTGCATAGATATCACAGTCGACTCCATAAATTTCATCAGGATTCACTGCAGTCGCCCCAAAGGATTCAACCGCACGGGCCACGCTTTCTTTATTGATATCCGTAACGATCAGCTTGGCGCCCTCCTCATGAAGGTGACGGCATAAGTTATAAGAAACATTCCCGACGCCTTGGACTGCAATTACCTTGCCTTCTAAAGAATCAGTTCCGAATGCTTCTTTCGCAGCAGCCTTCATACCGCGATAAACCCCATAAGCAGTTACAGGGGAAGGGTTACCCGAAGAACCGAATGCAGGGGAAATCCCAGTGACAAAATCCGTCTCCTCATGAATGAGATCCATATCCTCAACCGTTGTACCTACATCTTCAGCTGTTATATAACGGCCATTAAGCCCTTGGATATACCTTCCGAATGCACGGAACATTTCTTCATTTTTATCCTTACGCGGATCGCCGATGATGACGGTTTTCCCCCCGCCTAAATTCAAGCCGGCAGCTGCGTTCTTATAGGTCATTCCTCTCGAAAGCCTTAAGGCATCTTCAATGGCTTCTTCTTCAGATGCATACGTCCACATCCTTGTGCCTCCAAGCGCAGGCCCTAATGTCGTATCATGAATGGCAATAATCGCTTTCAAACCCGATTGTTTATCCTGACAGAATAGCAGTTGCTCGTAATCATACTTCTCAAGATATTTAAAAATTTCCATAAAGGAATCCTCCCTAGATGTTTTAATACATGTCAGATATGAGGACACTGAATTACTCCTCATACTTACTTGTTCCTACGTTCATTTTAAATGAAATCCGCTACTCACATGATATTTCCCCCATGGGCAATGGTTCCCTGGAAAAATCCATGCACCTTTAAATATGCAAATAACATGCCAATAAAATACATAATGAGAGCGTTTTTATCCAAAAAAAGGAGATGCTGGTTAATATGTTGGGCAACTATAGCCTATAACAAATTCAAAAAAATTTCATGTTAGAAGTGGAGTCTCGCTTAAATTAAAATAAATCAGAAAATTCTGCGCAGTTTTTTTCATAGTTTGCAATTATTTGCGTGCAAAAATTTTCACAGTTTTAGTTTTTCCATTTTGTAATATAGATTTCTAACTGAAATCCCCAGCGCTTTTGCCGTAAGTGTTTTATTTCCCTTGTGGGTATGGAACGCTTGCTGAATGATTTCGGCTTCATACTGGTCTATTATCTCCGAGAGCGGTTTCCCCGATACGCCAGAAGGCTTCATTAATAATTTCTCCTGTTTTAATGGAATCTCTTCGATAAAATCCGGAATGTGATGTATATCAATGATCGTCTCGTTCAATTTCATGAAAATGATTGCACGTCCTAAGATATTTTCCAGTTCCCTCACATTACCTGGCCAGTTATAGATTTGCATTTTATGTATAGCTGCTGCTGTAATTCCCTCTATGCTCCGTCCATACTCCTGATTGATTTTATTAATCAAATGCTCCGCCAATTCTCTCAAATCTTCTTTTCTCTTTCTTAATGGAGCAATGAAAATAGGCATGCGGTTCAGCCTGAAATACAAGTCTTCCCTGAATGATCCGTTTGCGATGGCCTGTTCAAGATTGATGTTCGTAGCGGCTATGACCCGGACATTGATGGGAATCGGCTTCGTCCCCCCCACCCTGACGATTTCCTTTTCTTGTAAAACTCGAAGTAATTTAGCTTGGATATTGGCTGGTAATTCACCAATTTCGTCCAAAAAGATACTCCCTTGATTTGCCTCTTCAAAAAAACCTACCTTTCCGCCCCTGTTTGCTCCTGTAAAGGCTCCTTCATCATAACCGAACAGTTCACTTTCAAGTAATGATTCCGAGATGGCCGCACAATTTACACGTACGAATTTATTGAATTTCCTATCGCTCGCATTATGGATGGCATGTGCAAATAACTCTTTGCCAGTCCCTGATTCCCCTCTCAATAAGACAGTAGCAGGTGTTCTTGCCGATAATTTCGCCTGTTCAATGGGAAGCTTCATCTCTTCGGAAGCCCCAATTATATCATCAAAGGAATATTTAGCCTGCAATGTCCGGATAATCTGTCTTGCCCGATTCAGTTCATGGGTCAAGGCTTGAATTTCCGATACATCATGAATGACGCCAACGCTCCCTTTCAGGGACCCATCCACAATGATTGGAGCAACATTGACGATCACTTCCTTATGTTTTGGGCCGACACGCATATTGACACCCCGAACAGGCTTTTTTGTCTGAAGCACTTTCATATGCATACTTTCACCTTCGTAAATATCGATGGAAGCCGGCTTACCGATCACTTGGGTCTTTGTTAAGCCAGTGATTCTTGTATAGGCCGGATTGATCAAAAGCCCCCTGCCTTGATCGTCCACAACAGATATGGCTTCATCACTGGATTGAATGATCGCCTGGAGCATCGTCTGTATCTCTTTTAAATCAGTGATCTGCTCCGCCAATTGTACAGCTTCCGTTTTATTCCTAAACACGGAAAAAGCCCCTATGATTTCCTTGTCGGCATTCACAAGAGGTATCCTTGTCGTTATGAGTTCCATCCCATTACTAAGGGTGATTTCCTGATTTACTTCTTTTTGGTTCGTTTGCATCACTCGCAGCAATCCAGTTGAAGGGATGAAATCTTTGATATGCCTGCCTATCACATCCTCGCGCTTTGTGTCAGATGCACGTTCCGCACTATCATTGAACATGATGATGAATCCTTCATGATCAATCACCACCATCCCTTCACTGGTCGTATTAAGGATCAAGTCCATTTTTGCCGAGGTATTCTCCAATTTACTTATTAAACGATTTTTCTCTTCAAACAACTTAGTCATAATGAGGGCGACACTTCCCGGAATGAGAATCGTTTGTTCGCCCATGTCCCTTTTTATCTTTTTATAAACAGACGGGTCTCCGGTCGTATCAAAAATGATGTCCAAATCTCGCTCCAAACCCATGGTCCAATTAGTCACTGTAGGAATCCTTCGTTCCTTTGCAGCAAGCATCCCTTCAGCGGATTCATTCGTATCAGCCATACAAACAATGGAGAATACTTCACTTTCGGATAGGAGTTTCAACACGGTTGTGCCCCCCACTCCTCCCCCTACTATCATGACCTTTTGCATGAGCCATCCCCCTTAAGATATAATTACCCCTTTTAACAGATCATTCCCTGCAATTTTTTTCATACTCCACACCATTTTACCATATTGGCACCCTTTAAAAACAGCCACCAACTCCCAGTCATTATCTAGATTCCCGAAACTTGACAAATAATTTATATCCTTTATCATTTTTTAAAGATGGAATTTTCGGAAGGGATTTGACCGCATGAAACGTTTAATCGCTTTTTTGATTCTTTTTATACCCGGTGCCTTTGCTGCCTATGGCATAAAAATAATGAGGGACATGGTGTTCGGTATTTTACAGCCTCCCTATCCAGTCCTTTGGCTGCAATTTTTAATAGGACTGCTCATAACGATTGGCGGAATAGCCTTTATCGCCGGCTTCGTCCTTCATCGAGATCGAAAACAAAATAAGGTCCAAAGCAGGTTCAATAAATTTTAAACGCAAAAAGAAGGTGCCATGTATCATATGGCACCTTCTTTATCTTGATTTCAAACCTTCTCTGATCCGTACGGCTGCCTCGGGAAAATCGGTTATGATGCCGCTGCACCCCAATTTGAATAACCGCTTCATCTCGGCTTCTTTATTAATGGTATATGGCCGTACAGGAACACCCATACTAACCGATGCTTGAATTAGTGCATCAGGGGCAGCCCGAATATTTGGGTGGATTGCACTTCCGCCTATTGCCTTGGCATATATCCACGGCATGTATAGACCATCCCTATAAAGCGGTGCGGTTTCCAATTCGGGTGCCAATTGATGACAATTGACCAAACTGTAATGATTGAAGGAAGAAAGGATTACCCTTTCGTCCATTTCGTAAGTACGGATGAGCCGGATGACTTTCTCTTCTAAGCCTGGATACAGAAAAAGCGTATTTTTTAATTCAATATTGCAAAAAAGCTGATTATCGTAAAGCCAAATAAATAGTTCTTCTAGCGTCGGAATCTTTTCTTTACCCCATTGACCCTTATGGGTTGAGGACGCATTAAGAGTTTTCAACTCCATCAAGGTCCGGTCTTTTACATATCCCGAGGCATTCGTGGTCCGATCGAGCTTTTCATCGTGAATGATGACCACTTCTCCATCTTTCGAGAGCTGGACATCCGTTTCAATTCCGTCCGCCCCGACACGGGCAGCTTCTTTGAACGCCGACATCGTATTTTCCGGATGTGTTCCTGCAGAGCCTCGATGTGCAAAGATTAAGGTCATGATGAAACGCCGCCTCTCTCAATAATTGTTATATCCCCATTTTATGAACAGAAACAGCAAATTATTTTCATCTAGATCAATCATTTAAATCAAAATGCAGGTGATTATTTTCTGCATAGAAGGTTCCTTTCGTCAAATCACTCAATTTCTTTTCCAAGCTTTTGATTTGCAAGCGGGTATCCGGAAAGGCCATTTGAGCAATCGTAATTTCCCCTTCCCCTTTTGATTCAAGCATATCCATGATTGTTTTCCGTTTTTCGTCCAATTGATATATTTGAGCCATCAACCTCTCGAATTGATTTCTTGTTTGAAAACTTTGCTCACCATTTAATTGTCCCAGAGACAATTCATATACATCAAGCTTTTCCTTTATTGATTCAAGTCTCATAATTTTTGATTTATATAAAAGCAAAGTCTCATTCAGTTCTTCTTTTAAAAGAGCACGGTTAAATCCCTTTACATTTATTAACGTTTTCCGTTCCATCCGATTCCCGATTACAGCCGCCCTCACTTTTCCATGCGCTTCAATTACACCGCCGATTAATTTTCCCTTCTTTTCATCCGTGAAGATATTTTTAGCTTTCATCCGCTTCCAATACAAAATGCTCATTTTTTTCATATATCATTTACTCCCTCCTTTTCTAATGATTAAATATACCTATAATTATAATCTAAAAATTAAGAAAAGGAGCTATATAGTCCAAACCAAACAAAAACGCCTTTTATTTATGGGATTTCCTGCAAAATCCAATAAATAAAAGGCGTTTAATTTTTTTACCGGCAGCGTAAAAAATTTTGAAGTTGCCGATTAGAAAAAATCACGAAGCAACTTCTTCCTGTCCTTTACCTCCAGACGGAGAGTTCCTATTTATATTTAGCGGCTCTAGCCTTTATATGGTCAGTTGTTACATAAATCTTAACAAGCGGTATTTCCCCCTACCCCTGTCAAGAAGCTTTATGTTCGAGTCGCAGCTTATCGGCAACCATGGCAATGAATTCGGAATTTGTAGGTTTTGCCTTAGTCATGCTTACGGTATATCCGAAAAGGGATGATATGGATTCTATATTTCCACGGCTCCAGGCCACTTCAATCGCATGCCGGATAGCACGTTCAACACGGCTGGCCGTCGTATTGTATTTTTTTGCAATATCCGGATATAAAACTTTGGTGATAGAACCCAATAGTTCAATATCATTATATACCATGGATATGGCTTCCCTTAAATACAAATAGCCCTTAATATGTGCAGGCACTCCAATCTCGTGAATGATGCTTGTGATGCTGGCATCGAGGTTCTTCGGCTTGGATTCATTTTGGGGACGATAGCTAAATTGACTATGATTTTTTAAAACCGCCTGCCCTTTACCGCTTACCTGACGTATGTGATTGGCCAGATTTTCCATATCAAATGGTTTCAGGATAAAGTAAGACGCACCCAAATCAACAGCTTTTTTCGTTACATCTTCTTGACCAAAGGCAGTAAGCATAATCACATTAGGCATAGCACCCCGTTTTACTTCACGAAGTTTTTCAAGTACACCTAACCCATCTAAATGAGGCATGATAATATCGAGGATCAATATATCAGGATCAACGCTTTCAAGCATACCCAAGCAATCTTGACCGTTATGTGCCACCCCAATTACTTCCATGTCTTCCTGTGCAGAAATGTATTCTTCCAGAAGGCCAACAAGTTCTCTATTATCATCTACAACGCACACCTTAATTTTTTTCACGCTTGATTTCCTCCTCAACTACAATTGGTCTTTTTTTCTATATGACTAAATTCTATTGTAATTGAACTTTTCGACAATGGAAACTAAATTCCTTTTATTTTTGAAAAAATATAAGGAATTCAATATTATTCTCCGGATATCTCTTGTTTTCGACTTCGTTTGCTATTCGAATAAAGCGATTGTCGAAAAATCTTCATATCGTTATCATTTTATCACATCGTTTCAAAAAAACCTCTACTTTTTGAAGAAATCAAATTTAATTCCTACCCAAAATCTATGCTAATTATAACTTTCCATTAAAAAGGGGCATCCAAAAGGATACCCGGATTCTTAGCTTGCCTTTTCATAATTATCTTTGTCGTATATATTTATACCGGCTTCGTTTAACATCCATTCGATATGGACTCCATACCCACTTGTAGGATCATTAACGAATACATGGGTGACTGCACCGATTAATTTCCCATTTTGTATGATAGGACTGCCGCTCATACCTTGAACGATCCCACCCGTTTTTTGAAGCAATTCTTTATCCGTCACTTTTAAGACCATTCCTTTAATTGCAGGAAACTTCTGTGGTATGGAACTGACGATTTCGACATCGAATTCCTCCACTTCTGAACCATCCACCACTGTAAGGATTTTTGCTGGTCCTTCCTTTACCTCATGGGAAAGGGTGATGGGGAGTGGCTTGTCGTTAATTCCATTTTTAAAATCCTGATTTAATTTCCCAAAAATGCCAAAGGGACTATTGCGATTGATATTTCCTATTTTTTCTTTATTGGAAGAAAAGCGTGCCAATTTTTCTCCCGGATCACCATTGCTTCCCTTTTCGATGGATGTGACCGTCGATTGAACAATCTGTCCGTCCTTAACAACAATCGGCTTTTTTGTATCCATATCGGATATGACATGTCCCAACGCCCCATATTTTTTTGAATCCGGGTGATAAAACGTCATCGTTCCGATGCCAGCTGCCGAATCACGGATATACAAACCCAATTTGTAAGTTCCTTCATTCTTATCTTTTAGAGGTAATAGGGTACTATGGAGCACTTCATTATCACGGTTAATGACAAGATTCAACGCCTCACCCTTTTCGCCTGCCTGCTGAACAAAAGGGGTTACATCCCCCATCTTCTTTATCGTCTGACCATTGATTTCTGTAATCATATCACCGATTTCAATTTTCGCTTTTTCTCCCGGTGATTTTTTCCCCTGCGCAGTATCAATAAGATGATGACCTACTACGAGCACCCCAAGAGTATTAAGCTTTACTCCAATGGATTGGCCTCCAGGCATGACTTTAAAGTCTTTTAGCACCCTGATGTCGACCTTTTTGGCAGGCAAGCCTGCTACATCGAGTAACACTTCATTCGTACCTGGTTTCTCAGCACCAAGCGTAATCGAAGCTTGTTCATCATGAAGCGAAATTCCACCACTGGATCCCAAAGTTTTTGCAGAAACAGGCAATGATTTGGAAATGCTATATTGACTTCCTTCAAATAGTACAAGATGATTTGGAATTAAAAAATATTCACGAGATGGCTGGTATAACCCTAATGTTAATAGCGAAACAAGGAGAATTCCACCGATGATCCTGTTTATCCATATAAATTTCAATCCATTCACTCTCCTCGCTCTCTGAAACTTTATGGCTACACCTTTAATTTAGCCCTCATGACAGTCATTTATAACAGGTGCAAAAAATAAAAGCTATCCGTTTTTGGATAGCTTTACAATGAATGCTTAAGATAAGTTTAAATATCTTCTTACCGGCCCATCAAGATGTAATCTTCAGCCTTTTGGCCAGCTGGATTAATTCATTGGCATGTTGTTTCGTCAAATCCGTTATCTCTACTCCTGAAATCATCCTGCCAATTTCTTTTATTTTTTCAGTTTCAATTAGCGGCTTGACCGAGGTATTCGTGCGTCCGGCCCTTACATTTTTCGCTATGAAAAGGTGAGTATCCGCCATAGCTGCCACTTGTGGCAAATGGGATATGCACAGTACTTGTGATCCAGTTGCCACTTTATATATCTTTTCGGCAATGGATTGTGCAACCCGTCCGCTCACACCTGTGTCCACTTCATCAAATATAATGGAGGTTATGCCTTGATGCTTGGAGAAAATGCTTTTCAAAGCCAGCATGATTCTCGACAGTTCTCCACCAGATGCGATTTTAGAAAGAGGTTTTAACGGTTCACCAGGATTGGTGGAAATATAAAATTCCATTGAATCCAGCCCTGACTGATTAATGCCCCTATCTGACAATTCATCGAAAGTAAAGGCCGTTTGAAGGAAATGTGGTTCGAAAATTGTCTTTTCCATGTATAAATCCTTTAATTCCTGATGAATCTTTTTGGTTAGCTGCTGAGCGAATTTCTGGCGAAGTTCAGATAGATTCTTTGCTTCGACAATTAAATCTGCCTTGATGGATTTCATTTCCTTTTCAAGCTTCGCTATATGGGTTTCCCTATTTTGCAGCTTTTCGACTTCTTCTTCAATAGCGGCCCCATATTCCAGGATTTCCTCGATGGTCCGCCCGTATTTACGCTTTAATTGATTGATTTCATTAAGGCGACTTTCAATGAATTCCACACGTTCTGTATCATAATCCAAAGAGTCTAATTGGTCCCGGATATTTGACACGGCCTCTTCAAGCAGGAAGTAACTATTTGAAACGGTTTCAGAGCTGTGCTTTAAACCTTCATCAAGCCCTGCCGCTTCCTCCAAATTATTCATGGCTACGGAAAGCCAATCAATTGCATGCTGCTCGCCATTTAAAGCATTATAACTGGTTTGCAGCGCTTCATGGATTTTTTCGAAATTATTAATTTTCTTCCGCTCTTCCATCAATTCTTCATCTTCGCGTAATTTCAAATCAGCTTTTTGGATTTCATCGAATTGAAATTGGATCAAATCAAGGCGATGGACCATTTGCTGTTCATTTTGGCTCAAACCATTCAATTGTTTAGAAGCGGTTTCATAACGTTTATATAGCTTTTGGTATTCAGTGAGTGCAGATGCGATTTTTTCACCGCCGAATTGATCGAGCAGTGGAAGATGGAGTCGTTCATCCATTAATTCCTGATGTTCATGCTGACCATGGATATCTATCAATGTCCGTCCTATCTCACGTAAAGTGGAAATCGTTACAAGCTTTCCATTTACCCTGCAAACGCTTTTGCCGCTCTGTGAGATATCCCTTCGAAGTATCGCCATCCCATCATTCATATCCAGGCCAAACTCTTCCGCTTTGGCAAAGACCGGGTGTTTTTCATCTTCAATTTGGAATAATCCTTCTATTTCAGCCTTTGACTCACCATGCCGTATGAACTCTGCAGAACCACGTCCCCCAACCAAAAGATGAACGGCATCTATTATGATTGACTTCCCTGCCCCTGTTTCTCCTGTCAAGACCGTCAAGCCTTTCTCAAATGAAACGGACAGGCTGTCTATGATCGCAAAATTCCTAATCGATAGTTCTGTTAACAAACTAGGTCACCTCACAACATTATTAGAGCATGTCCAAGAATTTGCCGGAAATGATCTTTGCATCTTCCTCAGAACGGCAGATAATTAAACAAGTATCGTCGCCGCCGATCGTCCCGAGTATTTCTTGCCAATTTAAATTATCAATCAATGCACAGATTGCCTGGGCATTACCCGGGAGCATCTTCATAACCAGTAAATTGTTGGCTGAGTCAATGCGTACAAATGCATCGACAAGGATTCTCTTTAATTTTTGAAGTGGATTGAAACGTTGGTCGGCCGGCAGACTGTATTTATACCTTCCATCCGTTAAAGGAACTTTTACAAGGTGAAGCTCTTTAATATCCCTTGAAACAGTGGCTTGAGTTACATTGTATCCAGCTAATTTCAATTCTTCAACTAACTCATCCTGTGTTTCGATATCATTATTCGATATAATGTCCCTTATTTTTATATGTCGTTGTCCTTTATTCATAAGTAGAAGCACCTCTTCTCAACTGTTGCTCATTTAATGGTATCACTTTCATTTCTCACTTAAGCAAGCTGCCCCAATATGGGATTGCTTCGGTATCATCAGTACGTGCAAATAGGCCGCTTTAGTAAGTGGCTAATATTAATGTTATCGGATTTTTATGCAATTGTACAACTTTTTCTCTAAAATGAATACAAGTCTATTTTTTGTGCTTAGCTATTTTATGTATCCACCCATAAACGATTCAAGTTCATGAAGCACAATGTATAGTTAAAAAGCTCCTTTAGCCAACCATTCAGCCAAAGGAGCCCATACAAAGTTCTAGCTATTCTTTTTTAAATTGGGCATGGGCCTCTCCAACGATGTCATCAACCGTTTTCGAAAGCAATATCGCTCCATCTTCCTTCGACCCTTGCCAGTGTAAATGAAGTAAGAATTCAATATTTCCATCACCGCCGGTAATCGGTGAGAAGGAGGCATCTTTAATATCATAGCCTTCCTTTAAAGAAAAAGAAATGATCTTATCCAACACTTGTTTATGGATTTTGGGATCACGAACAATCCCCTTTTTACCCACTTGATCCTTCCCAGCTTCGAATTGCGGTTTAACCAAGGCAACGACATCACTATTCGGGACGAGCAAGGTCTTTAGCACCGGTAAAATTAACGTAAGCGAGATGAAAGAAACATCAATGCTTGCAAAGTTTGGCATCTCCCCATCGAGATCGGCGGGTGTAACATAACGGAAATTGGTCCGTTCCATTACTTTTACCCGCTCATCCTGCCTAAGCTTCCAGGCAAGTTGATTATAGCCGACATCAAGCGCATAAGACATTTTGGCGCCATTTTGCAAAGCACAATCCGTGAACCCACCAGTTGATGATCCTATATCAAGCAGTATTTTTCCATTCACTTGTAAATCGAATTCCCTTAATGCCTTCTCAAGTTTAAGACCGCCTCTTGAAACGTAAGGCATGACTTTTCCCTTGATCGTAAATTCGAGATCGACCGGCACTTTTTCCCCCGGTTTTTCGTACCTTTCTTCATTCGCGTAGACAAGGCCTGCCATAACCATACGTTTCGCTTTTTCACGTGTATCGGCCAAGCCTTGTTCTACAAGTAATACATCTACTCTTTCTTTCATCACTGTCATATTGTCAGGCCCTTTTTTCTTTTTTGGGTGTTATCATTTTAATCTTTTTGATTGCTGTCTCAGTCGTTAAACCGATTTCTTCAAGAAGTTCATCGACACTTCCATGTTCAATGAAATAATCAGGTATTCCCATTCGATCTATAATTGCCCCATAAAACCCTTGATCATGAGCATATTCAAGTACCGAACTGCCAAAACCACCTTGAAGGACCGCTTCTTCTATTGTCAAGATAGGCATTTTTTCACCAAGGAGACTGCTTAGCATGTTCTCATCCAAAGGCTTAATGAACCGGGCATTGATCACCTTAACTGAATAATCCTCTTTCTCCAGCAGTTCTGCGGCTTCAAGAGCCATGGGAATCGTTGTTCCGAACGTTAAGATGGCAGCATCCGTTCCTTCTTTAAGAACTTCCCACGAACCGATTGGAATCTGCTGTAATTCGGTATCCATCACAATTCCTAAACCATTCCCACGAGGGAAACGCATGGCAATCGGACCATCATTATAGTTTAAGGCCGTATTGACCATATGCTGACCTTCGTTTTCATCTTTCGGCATCATCAACACCATATTCGGAACGTGGCGTAAGAAAGCAATATCGAAAACGCCTTGATGCGTTTCACCATCGGAACCAACCAATCCGGCACGATCGATCCCTATGAATACATTCAAATTTTGACGGCAGATATCATGCACCACCTGGTCATAAGCTCTTTGCAGGAAGGTTGAATATATAGCCAGGAAAGGTTTCATTTTTTGCGTTGCCAATCCGGCAGCAAATGTTGCAGCATGCTGCTCGGCGATCCCTACATCATAGAAACGCTCAGGGAACTCTTGAGAAAAGCCCACCAATTTCGATCCGACGGGCATTGCAGGTGTAATCGCGACAATCCGCTCATCGTCACGGGCTAGCCTGCTGACAGTATCGCTTACAAGAGCGCTCCAAGCAGGACCTTTACTAGGGGATTTCACGAAATCGCCTGTCTCGATCTTGTATGGGCCTGTCCCATGCCAGTTTCCTGTTGTATCCAACTCGGCAGGTGAATATCCCTTGCCTTTTTTCGTGATGACATGTAGCAGTACAGGTCCCTTCGTTTTCTTGGCGTATCTTAAATTCTCCAGCAATTCTTCATAATTATGGCCATCTACTGGTCCAAGGTATGTGAAACCGAGCTCTTCGAAAAAGATACCTGAGACCAATAAGTACTTCATGCTATCCTTCAAGCGTTCAGCTGTAGCCGCAAGTTTACCACCTACTGCAGGAATTTTTTTCAAAAGCAGCTCCAATTCATCTTTTGCCCAGTTATATTTACCCGCTGTCCGCAATCTTCCCAATATCGTGTGTAATGCACCTACGTTAGGGGCTATGGACATTTCATTATCATTCAGGATAACGATCATGTCCTTTTTTTCATCACCGATATGATTCAACGCTTCAAGCGCCATTCCGCCAGTTAGGGCACCGTCCCCGATTACAGGCAAAATAAAACTGCTTTCACCTTTGATATCACGGGCAGCCGCCATTCCCATTGCAGCTGAAAGGGAAGTCGAACTGTGACCGGTTTCCCAAACATCATGGGGGCTTTCAATCATTTTAGGAAAACCGCAAAGACCTTTATATTTCTTTAGGGTGTCGAACTCTCCTGCTCTGCCAGTCAGGATTTTATGGACATAAGATTGATGTCCGACATCCCATAAAATTTTATCATTCGGACTGTCGAATTCTTTATGCAAGGCTATAGTCAACTCGACGACACCTAAATTGGGACCAATATGCCCACCGGTCACCGATAATTTTTCCACAAGGAATTTACGTACTTCCACACTTAACTCGACAAGTTCTTCATTATTCATCTTCTTCAAAAAAGAAGGGTCTTTTATAGATAGAAGATCCAAACAGGACCACTCACTTTCTGTCATTTTCGGTTGTAAGCATAAACAAAGCCTCATAAAAGAGGGCTATGGAAGACTTGGCCGAAAAATTGGTTTTAAGTTAAAAAATAGCCGCCAACACCCAGGTGATTTCGGCGGCTTATCATCCCTATTTTAACACGTATCTCAATTTAGAAATTCATTTTGATTTTCACATATTTTTGCACAATGAGTATACCATAAAACCTCAATTGATAACAAATATAGCCACAATCAATGGTTACGGTTCGCTATTAAATCAGTTAGTTCATTCAACAAACCCGTTTGTAAGGTTGTTTTTCCTAAAGCGGCATGGGCAAGTTCTATATGATGTTCCAACTTTTCCTTTGCCCCTTGAAGCGTAAGTAAAGAGGGATATGTGCTTTTATGATTCCCAACATCACTGCCAACCGGCTTGCCGATCAACTCGACTGACCCTTCAATATCCAGAATATCATCCCGAATTTGAAAAGCAAGCCCCAGGTGGTATGCAAAGTCACGTAAATGCAGTTGCTGTTCTTCATTCGCTCCGGCTAATATAGCACCGGAAAGGATGCTTGCAGTCAATAACTTCCCTGTTTTATGTTCATGTATATACTCCAGTTCCTGAAGGGTCAGCTGTTTATTTTCACCTTCCATATCGGCAACTTGACCTCCGACCATTCCTTCGGCTCCGGCAGACTTCGCAATTTCACTTACGAGGTTCAGCTTCATTTCAGCCGTCACCTCGGGATCGATCATATCCGTCACCAATTGAAAGCTATATGTAAGGAGCGCATCACCTGCCAGTATGGCTACCGCTTCACCGAACACTTTATGGTTTGTCGGTTTTCCGCGGCGGAGATCATCATCATCCATCGCGGGAAGATCATCATGAATCAAAGAATATGTATGAATCATTTCAATGGCAGCCGCTGCAGGAATCCCCATCCTCAAGCTTTTTCCAAAGGCCTCGAGAACCGCAAAGACCAATAGCGGGCGAATCCGTTTACCCCCTGCCTCCAGTGAATAGATCATGGCTTCTTTGACCACTGCCGGGGCTTTAAGTTTATTGACATATTCCACGATTTCCCGTTCTATAACCGCCTTATATTCTTTAGAAAACATTTCAAAGGACGCCGTACCCATGTCATTCTTCCTCCTGTACAGCGAAGTTTTCAAGTTCCCCATCTTCGCGTAAAATTTGAGTCAACTGATCTTCAACAGCCTTAAGCTTTGAATGGCAAAGCCTCGATAAATCCATTCCTTTTTTATATATGGAGATGGCTTCTTCCAAGGGCACATCGCCTTCTTCCAACTGCTCTACAATTTTTTCGAGATTCTCCATCGCTTCTTCAAATGTAGCTTCCTGTTTTTTTGTCATGGTTCAATCCGCTCCTTTATTTCTTTAATTTCACATTCAAGGGTCCCATCTTTTATCGAAACCGCTATCTTATCCCCTTTGGATACTTGCTGTGTACTTTTCACTAATGTCTCATCCTCATCAAAAACCAATCCATAGCCCCGTTCCATGATTTTTAGTGGACTGAGGGCAGACAAAGTGGCTGTAATATGGACGAACTGCTGTGATTTTTGCCGATAGATGGCTTCCATGACCCTCCGTAAAACCTTTGCCTGCTGCTGCAATTCATCTTTCGCATTTTTCACCGCTTGTTCAGGATGCTGCTTTTTCAGAATATCGTTCAGCTGATTCAGTTCCTCTCTCTTTTTCATGAAATATCGCGTGCTGGTCCTCCCTAGCCTGTCCATCGTCTTGTCTAGCTGTTCCAGCTTCTGTTCATACATTTTATGTGGATAACGGAAGGCATAAGACCTCTCCATCCTGGTCAAACGGGTTCGTTCAAAATTCACCGCTTCTTGAATGGAGCGGGTCAATCGATTCTTGCGGTTCATCAGGCGTTCGAGTATTTCATTCAAGTGAGGAACCGCTAACTCTGCTGCACCAGTAGGTGTAGGAGCACGCATATCGGCGACAAAATCAGCAATTGTAAAATCGGTTTCGTGTCCGACAGCAGAAATTACCGGTATATCGGAATCATAAATCGATTCAGCCACTATCTCCTCATTGAAGGCCCATAGTTCCTCGATCGACCCGCCGCCCCTTCCGACAATGAGAACATCGCTTTCCGCCCTTGCGTTAGCCATGGAAATTGCCTTGGCAATCGATTTAGCGGCATTATTCCCTTGTACAAGTGCTGGATAAATGATGATCCTGGCGATTGGATATCTCCGCTTGATGGTTGTCAGGATATCTCTTAATGCAGCTCCGGTCGGCGATGTTATGACTCCTACAGACTTAGGGTACTGCGGGATCGGCTTTTTGTGTTCGGCCAAAAACAAACCTGCCGCCTCCAGCTTTTTCTTCAGCTGTTCATAAGCAAGATACAAATCCCCCACACCATCAGGGGCCATGCTTTTCACATAAAGCTGATACTGTCCCCCCGCTTCATATAATGATATATCGCCCTTAACAAGTACTTTCATGCCATTTTCGGGCAGGAATTTCATCCCTTTATTATTGGCGGCAAACATAACGGATAGAAGTCGGGCCTTCTCATCCTTTAAAGTAAAGTACATATGTCCGCTTGTATGTTGTTTAAAATTTGAAATTTCACCTTTTATGTATACATTTTGCAAATGGGGGTCGGCATCGAACTTCCTTTTGATGTACTTCGTTAAAGCCGACACACTCAAATATTGTTGGTTACTCATATAATGTCTCCTTCCGATGGAAATCGGATATAAAGAAAACTCACCTATAGATCATAATTAATCCATGAATGAAAAAAAGCGGTCTCCCGTTATTATAAAACAAGAGGTCCGCTTCTTTAAAATAATTTAACGTTTTTTTCAGCTTTTTAATGCTTGCTTGTTCTGTTCAAGTGCTTTTTGAGCAGATTTGACCGTATTTTTCATAAGCATCGTAATCGTCATGGGACCAACGCCTTTAGGAACAGGTGTAATGTATGAAGCCTTATTTTTCACTTCATCAAACGCCACATCACCGCAAAGCTTCCCTTCATCATTCCTGTTCATTCCGACGTCAATGACGACTGCGCCTTCTTTAATATGGTCACTCGTGATCGTGTCCCTCTTTCCGACAGCTGCCACAACGACATCGGCTTGCTTGGTATAATAGGCAAGATCCTTTGTCCGTGAATGACAGTATGTAACGGTTGCATTTGCATTTAAAAACAATTGTCCGGCTGGTTTTCCGACGATATTACTTCTCCCTACGATGACAACATGCTTACCTTCAAGGTCATAGTCGATATACTCAAGCATCACCATGACGCCGTATGGAGTACAAGGTAAAAATGCATCCTGTCCCGTCATCATCCGCCCAATATTAATCGGGTGGAATCCATCTACATCCTTTTCAGGGGAAATCGCTTCAATGATCGCTTTTTCCTGAATATGTCCAGGCAATGGCAGCTGCACCAATATACCATGAATGCTGTCATCCTGGTTTAATTCAGCAATGCTCTGAATTAATTCCTCCTGAGAGAGTTCCGCAGGCTTTTTAATTAATACGGAATGCATGCCCAAGTCCTCACAGGCCTTTTGCTTATGGCGCACATAAGTTTGTGATGCTTGATTGTCACCCACCAGGATTACAGCCAAACCCGGAACGACATTTTTTTCACGTAACTGTTGAACTTCCTTACTGATTTCCTGCCTAACTGACTCTGCAATTTCTTTACCATTAATGATTTGAGCTGACATGTGTTTATTCCTCCCAAGTTAATTTTGCTAAAGAATTTGCTGTGAGAATCCTTGTTCAAGGCTGCAGCTTTAGCTGCCGCTTTTCACCTTTACTTTGGATAAAACGGCATTTACAAAGCTGCTCGATTGATCATCACCGAATTTCTTAGCAATTTCAATAGCTTCATTCATTGCAACACTTACAGGAACCTCTTCACTGTGAACCATTTCATAAACCGCGATCCGCAGTAAATTCCGATCAATGATCGCCAGTCTTTCCAACGTCCAATTCTCTAAATTGTCCCTGATCATTCCATCAATTTGTTCTCGATTTTCCGTTATCCCCATTACTAATTTCTTGAAATATTCATCAGTAGGAGCACCATCCAGTACGCTTTCCATTGCTTCTTCTGCATTCGAGTTGGCAATATCTATCTGATATAGTGCTTGAAGGGATTTTTCACGGGCTTCTCTTCTTTTCATAATCTTACTCCTTTAACATCTACTATTATATATGAAAATGCTAGAACAAACGAACATTAAATAACATTTTTTCAAAAATATTAAGATTTTCGCTATATTATTTAAAAAACACGCTAAATCCCACTAAAATTAAGGCCAAAAGACTCAATATCTTGATTCAAGATAAAATCTCAAGATTACTTTCCAATTAAACGGCCAACACAGTCCCATACTTTTTGAAAGTGTCAAAAAGCTCATGCCTAGCTTTCATGCTCATATTTCACCTTTTACACTCTAACAGAAATCACCCTTGAATTAAAGGGAAACTTCCAGACACCGCCTTATTATGTTCATTTAAATTTAATATTATAAGCAGGCTCCAAAGCGGGGTATCATGGAGTATGCATTCAAAAAACAAAAACCCGGCTTTTTGCCGGGTTTTTGCAGGTGTGAATCGAATGAAGCCACTTACACTTCTTGTTCGTAATCCGCTTCTTGTTTAGCGTTTTCAAACGCAATGCCCACTACATGAATGTTCACTTCGCCAGCGTCGATAGCGGTCATATTCAACAAAGCTTCACGAATGTTATCTTGCACTTCCTGAGCAACTTTCGGAATTGAAACACCAAACTTCATGACACAATAAAGTTCGACTTTGATGGATTCTCCCGTTAAGTCCACTTTAACACCTTTGCCGTGGTTCTTTTTACCAAGCTTTTCAACAACACCCGTAGCGAAATTCCCGCGCATATGTGCAACACCTTCAACTTCCGATGCAGCGATACCCGCAATCACCTCTATCACCTCAGGCGCGATCTCCACTTTGCCAAGCCCACTATTATAATCATTCATTTCGAGTAATTGGCCTTCCATTTCACTCATTCAAAAGCACCTCCTGTCTTCCTTTACATTATGAGTTCATTACATCATATATTTCAAGGAATTTGGTATTAAATTCCCCGGAAACAAATTGGTCATGCTGAAGTAACTTAATATGGAAAGGAATTGTGGTACTGATCCCTTCAATGACAAACTCACCTAAGGCGCGTTTCATCTTCTCGATCGCCTCTTCCCTAGTCGGTGCATGGACGATCAATTTAGCAATCATGGAATCGTAATATGGCGGTATCGAGTACCCAGGGTATGCCGCGGAATCCACACGAACTCCGTAGCCGCCTGGCGGTAAATACATTTGAATCTTACCTGCGGAAGGCATGAAATTCTTTTCTGGATTTTCCGCATTGATCCGGCATTCGATTGACCATCCGTTAAAAGTGACATCCTCTTGCGAAAGCGATAGTTTGTTACCTGAAGCAACTTTGATCTGTTCTTTAATTAAATCCACGCCCGTTACCATTTCTGTAACTGGGTGTTCAACCTGGATACGTGTATTCATTTCCATAAAGTAGTATTTTCTATTCACATAGTCATAAATAAATTCTACTGTTCCGGCACCTGAATAGTTAACGGCAAGTGCAGCCGTTACTGCAGCCTGCCCCATTTCCGCACGTGTTTCACCATCCAATGCTGGTGACGGGGTTTCTTCAACAAGTTTTTGCAAACGTCGTTGGACCGTACAATCACGCTCACCTAAATGGATGGCGTTGCCATGATTATCCGCCATGACCTGTATTTCAACGTGACGGAAGTCCTCGATGAACTTTTCAATATACACGCCAGGATTCCCAAATGCCGTCGCGGCTTCCTGTTGCGTGATGTTAATGCCTTTAATGAGTTCTTCTTCCGTCCTTGCGACGCGGATACCTTTACCGCCTCCGCCGGCAGTAGCTTTGATGATGACTGGATAGCCCATTTCATTAGCTAGGGCCACACCCTCATCCGTATCTTTAATTATGCCTTTAGAACCTGGAACGATCGGTACACCAGCTTTGCGCATGGTTTCCCTTGCTACGTCCTTCGTTCCCATTTTATTGATCGCTTCGGGGCTAGGACCGATGAAAATGATATTGCATTCACGGCATAGCTCAGCAAAGTCGGCGTTTTCAGCTAGGAATCCGTATCCTGGATGAATTGCATCGGATCCCGTTTTCTTGGCTGTGCTGATAATGTTCGTTGTATTTAAATAACTGTCTTTTGATAATTTAGGACCGATGCAATATGCTTCATCCGCAATTTGAACATGTAATGCCTCTTTATCTGCTTCTGAATAGACCGCAACAGTCTCGATTCCTAATTCCTTGCATGCCCGGATGATTCGGACAGCAATTTCCCCGCGATTGGCAATTAATACCTTTTTAATCATTTAGAAACAGCTCCTCATTCCGGCTTTACTAAAAATAATGGTTGACCATATTCTACTAGCTGACCTTCTTTTACAAGGACTTCAACGATTTCACCGCTTACTTCAGCTTCGATTTCATTGAAAAGTTTCATGGCTTCCACGATGCAGACAATGGAATCTCCCGTTACTTTATCGCCTGTTTTTACGTATGCAGGTGAATCCGGTGCAGGAGATTGGTAGAATGTCCCTACCATCGGAGAAGTGATTTTATGTAAATTTTCCTGTTCAGTGACGGCAGCAGCAGGTTTTGCAGGTTCAACAGCTTTCGGCACTGCAGGGGCAGGGGCAGCTGCGGGCTTGACCTCTACAGCTGCATTGGCTTGAACAACATCTGGAGCAGCTGCTGGGTGTAATACTGTACCCGTTTCAGTTTTTTTCAATTTAATTTTCGTTCCTTCATTTTCAAAAACGAATTCACTGATATTTGATTGATCGACTAGCTTAATAATTTCACGAATTTCTTGCACTTTCATTTTGTGGCACCCCTTGTCTAATTTAATATGAGTTTGTGAGGCAATAATATTTTATGTAACCTTACCCTTAGCTTATCCTACTTTGTCCAATACTGTACAAAGTAGCCGCTTTCTTTATGCGAATGCGAATAAACTGAATACAAACCTCACCTGTATTATAACAGATGTTTCACTTTCTCAAAATATTGTTTCCCTAAGAGAATTGAAAAGTTTATGACCAGCTTCTAACATCATACAATATTAGCTTATACAAATTCAATGATAGATTAATTGTAACTTATTATCCATACCTCTATCTTACACCTTTATTATAATATTGTGAATTTTTTCAACTGTGGCACCTTAACGCTCCCTCTTGAATTTTGCATTTAATTCCAATAAAATCAGTAATAATATCTATGGTAATTACTTTTCTAGAATAATTCGGATGATCATTATCACCCTTTCTATTTGAGTTCCTGATACCAATTGACATAAAAAAAACTTTTCCTCTAAAGTTTCCCGGTTGTAAGATAGTTAAAAAAATCATAATAAAAAGCCTCCCTTTTTTTAATTAAGGAGGGCTTTCAAATTTTTATGATGTTGAACTGTTCTGTATCAGCACTTTTTTCAGTATGTGTGTTTACTTTTCCGGTTGGAAATCGACCACTACATTTTGTGCATCGCTCACTTCTTTCCTTACGAGGCGGATAATGTTATTGGCCTCTGTTTTCGTTTGTTTATCGGCCTTGACACTCACCTTTACATCCGTTCCGTCCACCCGGACCAATGCGGCATTGTAATCCATGGCAACAATTAAGTTTTCGATGATATTTTCTTTTACTTTCGTTTCACTTAATTGTTCGATTTTTGCATAGGCCTCGTCTCTTTCTTCAGCTGATAGTTCTGTGTTGCCCATCTTTGCAGTCAGTTCTTCATTCAGCTTAGCCCGTTCATCTTCAATCTGCATCCTTAACGATTCGAACTCATCTCCAGATGCAATGGTTACAGAGGAACCTTCTGTATTTTTGGACGTTTCTTTTTCACTTTTATTTTCCCCTTTTGTATCCGCTTTGTTCTCGGTTTTACTTTCTGTTTTATTTTCTTCCTGTTCCATTTGCTCTGTCGCCGTCATATCAGCGGCATTTTCTTCAGGAGCGGTTAAATAATAGACTGAAAGCACAACGACCAGACTTAGCATAGTCAATAACCAAACGGTTTGTTTTTTTAATAACATGTAGATTTTCCCCCTTATTTTTTAGGCATGACAGAAACCCTGTGACTCGGTACATCAAGTGAGCGTGTGACAGCCTCGATGATCCACTTCTTTATTTGAATGTTTTCGGCCCCTTTAGCGACTACCAGGACTCCTCGTACACTAGGTTTTTTCGTTTCGGAAATGATCGGTCCTTCTTTTTCACCGCTCTTGACCAAAACTAGCTGTTCATCAACAGATGTATCTTCGACCGTCCTTTTGCCGCCTTCCTGGTCGGTTTCTTCAGTGACTTGTTTTTGGGTGACTTTGTTTCTTTCATATACTTTCTTCTCGGATGCATCGACGTAGATTACGACTTTTACATCCTGGACGCCTGCGATGGATTCAAGCGCTTCCTTCATTTCATTCTGAAGATATATTTCATAGTCTTTTGTTGTCTTGAATTCTGATTTCTTCTGGCCGAATGTCTCAACATCCCCCTCATCATCCTGCTGTTTATCATTATTGAATACAGTCTTCACTTCAGATGTTTGTCCCGTCTGGTTGGTGGTTAACAAATTCCCGGCCATCATGATTCCCGCTCCCAAAAGGACAACTATTAGAGCATAGACATACAGGGAAGGTTTTTTTTCCTTAGGCTCTTTTTGGTCAGGGTCTTTATTTAATAGTTTTTGCAGCCAGGATAATGGACCTTTGTCTTTGTTCAATACTCAGTCACTTCCTTTCCCCGGCGATTTCAATGATCTCTTCATCAACAGACCAACTTGTTGCCAGAAACCTTTTGACAGCATCCAGATTGGCATCATTCGAAGTGGATGGGCTATCTGCATTGATATCAATCTTCGCTACTGCCTCTATCTCCGAGTTTTCTTTCCCTTCTGCCTTTTCCAATGAGATGGTTATGTTCTGCAGATCATCAACACCCGGTTCTTCCTCATTCTTGACCCCTACATCAATTGAACTAATCTTCATGTTATAATCCACCATCAGCTCCTCTTCCACTTCTGCCTGTAAGTCAACAGCCATTTGTTTTAAAATATATGCACCCTGGGTAGCTTGTATTTCTTTTTTCTTCATTTCTGTCAAATTTCCTAAATCTTTTTTTTTCTGATCTTCAAATTCACTAGTAGCCGCTTTGAGAATATCGTCGAAATCCTTATTGAATAATCCCAATATAGGAGTGATGATGATCGCAATCAGTAAAAGTCCGATAACCATTTTGGCATACTTCTGTAAAGCTGAATTCGGAAGAAGCATATCAATCACAGTGGCCAGCAATACAAATATGATGATGTTGGATACCCAGCCAGCTAAAAAACTCACCAAGCCCTCCTCCTTTCTAACGAACCATCAGGGTAATGTTTCCAGAGGCGATAATTACCGTGATACTTAAAAAAAACATGAGTGAGACAATGGCCAATGCAGCGAAAATATAAATCATGCTTTTACTTATAATGTCAAGGCATTTTATTACAGGTCCTCCGCCCAGCGGCTGCAAAAGACTCGCTGCCAATTTATAGACAAAAGAAATCATCAAGATTTTTATGGCGGGAAATGTGGTAATGAGCAAGAGAATGATGACCCCTGACAAGCCCACTGTATTTTTCAAAAGGACGGAGGCACTAATGACCGTATCCGTTGCATCGGTAAACATGCGCCCTATTATCGGTATAAAGTTACCTGTCACGAACTTGGCTGTCCTGATCGTCACTCCGTCAGCTACAGCTGAGGATGCTCCCTGAACGGAGATCACACCAAGGAATATGGTCATGAATGCTCCAAGGATACCGATGGCAAAATTACGGAGAAGTTGTGCCATTTGAGTCACTTTGTAATGTTCGGTCAATGTGCTGACTATGCTTAAAATCGCTGCAAAGAATAATAACGGAAGGACGACAAACTGGATCAAGATGCCGCTTGTATTCATCAAAAACATCAATACCGGATGAAAGAAGGCTGCCGATACAAGTCCGCCTGAAGCAGCTATCAATGCCAAGAGTAAAGGGATGAGCGCCATTAAAAAGGAAATCATCAAATCTATCGTATCTTTTGTATATTCAATCGCCACATGAAAACTGTTAAGTGCCAAAATGATCAGCACCATATATACGATTGCATAAGCGACCTTACTTACGGAGCTTTGCTCGAACGCATTCTGCAAAGACTGAAGGAACATGCTGAAAACGGTTAATAAAATGAGTGATCCCAGCAGCTTTCCATTCACGAGCAGTTCATGAAAAATGAATTTTGTCATTCCCTTTATCCATTGGTCAAAGGAAAATTTCTTATCGCCGCTTACAAAATCCATGAAGCTCCCTTTCTGGCTTTCCGGTAAGAATCCTCCATATTCCGTAACGATGTCATCCCAATATTGTTTGAGCTCATCGACACCCAGCCTTTCTATTTGGGCTTGTACCAGTTCGGACTGCATGATCGGCTCTTGATCGATTTCACCATTTTCTGGATTTTCGGCAGCTTGTCCAATAGATGCATGTAAAAAAAAGAGTAAAACGAATAGAATGGATAAGTAAGGCATCCGCTGCTTCATACATTCACCTCATTGACTAGTAGGAGTAATCCGTTAACTTGGGAGCATCTTTAAAATGGTTTCGATGATGACCGTCAAAATCGGAATCGCCATGGCAAGAATCAAGATTTTTCCGCTCAATTCTATTTTGGAAGCGAGCGAACCTTGCCCTGCATCTTTTGTAATTTGAGAAGCGAATTCTGCAATATAGGCAATTCCGATTATTTTTAAGATGGTCTCTAGATATACGGTATTTACATTCGCATTAACTGCAATTTTTTCTAACATTAAAATAATCTCGTAGATTTTGTCAGCTAAAAAAAGAAAAATGGAGCATCCTACAAAAACGACAAGCAGGAATGCGAAATTTGGTTTTTGCTCTTTGACGATCAGTGCCAAAAAGGTGGCAACTAGGGCAATGGCCACGATTTTTATGATTTCAATCGCGAATCCCTCCCTTACTGAAATAGAAATACAGATTTAATTTTTTGAAATAAATCCTCTACTACAGATGCAACCATGAATAAAATATAGATAAATCCGAAAAGTGTCACCCACTGGGCATATTCCTTCTTCCCAACCTGATCGAGAATCGTGTGAAGAAATGCCACAACTAACCCCACACCCGCTATTTTAAATATGATGTCCACATCAATGCCCATATTCATTCCCCCCACATATTCCTACATCAGCAAGATGATCAATAATAGCCCTGATAAAAAACCAAGACTTTTCATCATTTTTTCATATTTTCCCTGGCGGTCGAGTGCATCGCTCTCTTCCCGTTCCAAATGTGCCATCGTTAGCATGATTTGCTTTTGCTGATGATATTTATCGCTTTTTCCAAGCGTCTCCCCAAACTGTGAAAGAATCTCGAATTCTCCCTGTTTTAAAGCAAGGGATTGCCATATTTTCTTCAAACTATCATCCCATGCTTCTTTGACGGTGGTTTCACCTGACTCGAGTCGATTTGCAAATGTATCGAAAAAGCTGGATAAAGGTTTGGCCATCTGTTTAGAAAGTTTCCTTGCCGCTTCTTTCAAAGGTGTATGACCATACATGATTTCTGCTTCAAGCGATTGCATGGCGACTTTCAGCTGTCTCAGTTGACGAGGCCTCATACTTAATTTTTTCGCAGCTTCAAAACCTGCCCATGTCGTTGCAATAATAATTATCGCTGCTCCTATTAACTTAAACATGCGGGTTCACACTTTCTCCCAAGAAAATGGGGACCCCCGCTGCATCAAGGACTTTGTAGCTCCTCTTACCGGATTTACTTCTCTGTAATTCTACAAAACGTTCAAAGATGTTTTGCTTTAATATTTCGGCGATAAAAGGTCGCTTCTTAATTTCATCCAGTGTATGGCCATGTGTGGTTATCATGAGTTTAATACCTGCGTTCACGGCTTCCAGCACAGCCTGCGTATCCGCTGCGCGGCCTATTTCATCCACGATCAATACATCCGGGGACATCGAACGGATCATCATCATCATCCCTTCCGCTTTAGGACATCCATCGAGCACATCAACCCGTGTTCCAAATTCGAGCTGCGGCACTCCATGAACACATCCGGCAATTTCTGAGCGCTCGTCCACTATCCCCACCTTTTGAGGGGCTATGCCGCGTTTTTCATTACCACTGGATATCATTCTTGCAATATCACGTAATATGGTCGTTTTTCCCGTTTGCGGAGCACCGATCAACATGGTATGCTGCCATTCCCCGTCATATAAATATGAAGTGAGCGGTTCAGCTGCACCTATTTTTTCTCGTGCAATCCGAATATTGAATGAGGAAATTTCCCTAATCGCTTTGACCGCTCCATTTTCAAGGATCACCTTGCCAGCAAGCCCCACCCGATGTCCGCCCGCTATGGTTATATATCCTCGCCTTAATTCTTCCTCAAGTGTATATAACGAAAATTGACCTATTTGATTCAATAATTGATCTGCATCCGAATGGGTCACTTCATAGGAAAAGAAGTATGGTTCCCCTCCTACAATGACCTCAAGCGGCCTTCCAATTCGAATGCGCAGCTCTTCCATCTTATCGATCATCATCGGTGTCATACCCCGGAGTTGCTCGTATAATTTTTTCGGTAAAAAAGAAAGAATCGTTTCCATTTTGACAATCCTCCTGTATACACCACTTTCAATAAAATATATGCCGACCAGCCCGCAATGATGACAGGCTATTAAAGAAACAGACCATTTATTGATTTTTTATAACTTCCGGGATCTAAAAAAGACAAAAAAAAAGACCGAGAAATTAATCTCGGTCTCAGTTTGTAGACAAAAGGAGTTCTATCTAAATTTTTAAACATAGTTGATTGGAACGGAAGGTGAGACTTCTGCGGGAATAGCGAGTCCAAGGGAGACCCCACAGGCGCAAGTGCGCCGAGGAGGCTCCCGGACCGCCCGCGAAAAGCGAGTGCCTGAAGTGGAAATCAACGTCCAAATTTGTACAAGCCAAAAAAAACTGAAGACAAACTCGATTTTAATCGAGTTTGTCTTCAGTCTGAGTCCGAGAAATTAATCTCGGTCTTCTTTCATTTATGCACGTGATACGTAAGAACCTTCATTTGTATTGATCAATAGTTTGTCACCTTGGTTGATGAAGAATGGAACTTGAACCGAAAGGCCCGTCTCAAGTACGGCTGTTTTCGTGCCGCCTGAAGATGTATCGCCTTTAATTCCCGGCTCAGTCTCCGCCACTTCAAGTTCCACTGTGTTTGGAAGCTCGACCCCAAGTGTTTCCGCTTGGAAAGTCATGATATGTACTTCCATATTTTCCTTAAGGAATTTAAGTTCACGTTCAATGCTTGAAGCAGGCAGCTCGATTTGATCATACGTTTCGTTATCCATGAATACATGGCTGTCTCCACTAGCATAAAGGTACTGCATCTTGCGGTTTTCGATATGTGCTTTAGCAACTTTTTCACCAGCACGGAATGTTTTCTCTTGGATTGAACCCGTACGAAGGTTACGAAGTTTAGAACGTACAAAAGCTGCACCTTTACCAGGCTTAACGTGTTGGAACTCGATTACCTGCCAAATTCCATTATCTACTTCAATCGTAACACCCGTGCGAAAATCGTTTACAGAAATCATAAATTTGTCCTCCTACATGTACATGTTTACAGAATGATTAACTCTTTGGTTGAATGAGTAAGTGCTTCGTTACCTTCAATTGTAACGATTGTATCATCTTCAATCCGCACTCCGCCTACCCCCGGTAAATAAATGCCCGGTTCAACGGTTACAGCCATACCTGGTTCTAAAATGATATCAGACCTTAAGGATAATGCTGGACCTTCATGAACTTCAAGACCGATTCCATGTCCGGTCGAATGTCCAAAATACTGCCCATATCCCTTTTCTTCAATTAGATTACGAGTTAGTGCATCCGCTTCCCTGCCAGTCATGCCAGGTTTGATCCCAGCCATTCCTCGCAGTTGAGCTTCTAAAACAATGTCATAAATATTAATAAGTTCTTCACTTGGCTTGCCAACTGCTAATGTCCTAGTGATGTCAGACACATACCCGTTATAGTATGCCCCGTAATCCAATGTGACAAAATCGCCTTTTTCGATGATTTTATCCGTAGCCACTCCATGCGGAAGTGCGGATCTGATGCCGGATGCAACAATGATATCGAAGGAAGAAGATGTTGCCCCTTGTTTCCTCATAAAGAATTCAAGTTCATTGGATACATCAAGTTCCGAGATCCCTGGACGCAGGAAATTCAGAATATGTGTATACGCAGCATCAGCAATAGCAGCCGCTTCCTTTAATATCTTAATCTCTGATGAAGTCTTTATCAAGCGTAAATTCTCAATAACCCCCGACACCGGCAAAAGTTGACCATCAATGGCGGCTTCGTATACCTTATATGTAGCATAAGTCAGGTGCTCTTGCTCAAAGCCCAGCTTGCCGATATTCATCGCCTTAGCCTGCTTGCCGACTTCTTCGATGATGGTTCCTTTGTGTTGAACGATCTCATAGTCCGGTGCCTGCTTGCCCGCTTGTTCCACGTATCTGAAATCAGTGATGAATTTAGCTTCCTTTTGAGAAATAAGGACAACGCCTGCACTTCCCGTAAAGTTGGTCATGTATCGGCGGTTATATGTACTGGTGATCAAAAAACCATCAATGCCCACCTTTTCCATTGAGGCTCTTAAGCGCATTAGTTTATTCATTTAATTTCTCCCCTTTGCAATCTTTGTGATCGCCTGCAACGCCAATTCATATCCGTGTATCCCCAAGCCGACAATCTGTCCCGCCGATACCGCTGCGGTTACTGATTCATGCCGAAAGCTTTCACGGGCATGTATGTTCGAAATATGCACTTCCACCACTGGAACATCAATTCCGGCTATTGCATCACGAATCGCATAGCTATAATGAGTAAAAGCTCCAGGATTAATGATAATCCCGTCGATCCCATGATCCTCTGCCCAATGGAGCTTGTCGATAATCGCTCCTTCATGGTTAGTTTGAAAAGAGGTTAATTCCACATTTAACCCTTGAGCTTGCTGCATTAATTGCGCTTCCACATCCGTAAGCGTCGAGGATCCATAATGCGCAGGTTCCCGCTTCCCCAAGCGATTTAAATTCGGACCATTGATTAGTAAGATTTTTGTCATCATCAAACACCTGCTCATGTTAAAAGAATGCTTTCCATGAACATTCTATCATAATTCCAAATTGTCTTACTACTTTTTTACAGCCAAGAAGCAATCAGCTTTCCGATTGCTTCTCGGCTTTGTTTTTTTGACGTATATATTCCTGATGATCGTATGATATGGAAAACCCTACAAAAAGACCGTATATAATAAAAATGCAGACACTTGTTATAACCGTATTTGCTGACATTTTAGAAAAGGTTGGCAAATCGGCGAACATCGGTTTTAGGACAAATACCAGCAAAGCCCAGCAAGCCACTCCCAATAAAATACCCGGAAAAATACTCTTCATCCTTTTAAAAAGACTATAGTATATAAAAGCAATCCCCACGGATAGAATTCCGAATAAAATTATGGTCATTACCGTACCGAGCCAATGATCGATCCAGGCCATATTGGACCACGAAGTTAGTATGAATTTTGGGCTAAAATCCATAAAGTTAACATAATGGGCTATGATTCCGATAAAACTGGCTAAAGCCCCCCCAACAAAACCGACAGCAAGTACATTGTAGATCAACATGCTTTGATATTCCTGTTGAATTTGTCCATTTTCATTAGAAGACATATCAATCACCTCCGCTACGTAGTATGCCCTTTGTTAAATAGAACTATTTTTTTTTATTCTTAGGAAGGAGAATCACTAGAGGTTTTGTGATTTATTCGGTATGATTAAATCATAAATAATCTACTTTTTTCAGAGGAAAATACCCATCCTCTGTTGAAGTTTATAATGTACACAGGATTATACCTTCCTGTGATTCAACATTCATAAAGTAATTGCAGGGTTAAAGCTTCCATTCCATTTTGGAGAAGCGTCTTTAAGCCTTGTGATGCTTGATAATAAACATGTTAGCACCCTTGAGAGAGCTACGTGAATAACTATTAGGTTGGTGTAGAAATGTCTGAGGTTCAAAAACCCGTTTATGGAGGGCAGGCTGTAGTGGAAGGCGTCATGTTCGGCGGCAAACATCACACAGTCACTGCGGTACGCCGCAAAGATTCGACGATTGTATATTATCATCTGCCGCGTGAATCGAAACCTGTTATCAACCGCTTAAAAAAAGTACCGTTTCTACGGGGTATCGTATCACTGATTCAGTCAAGTGCCACCGGCTCGAAACATCTGAACTTTTCAACTGAACAGTATGAAGAAGATGACGGGGAAAAGCAGGAAGAAAAGAAAAAAGAAACGAAAGAATCTTCTAAAATAAGTGTATGGCTTGGAGTTGCCGTAATCGGTGTTCTTTCCTTCCTATTCGGGAAGCTGCTGTTCACCTTGATTCCAGTCTTTCTTGCCGAATTGACAAGACCCATCTTCAGCGGCCATATGGCCCAGGTTTTAATGGAAAGCTTGTTCAAGTTGATATTATTGCTGGTATACATTTACGCAGTATCCATGACGCCATTGATCAAGCGGGTCTTTCAGTATCACGGAGCAGAGCATAAGGTGATCAATTGCTTTGAAAGCGGAAAAGAATTGACCGTTGCAAATGTGCAGGCAAGTTCACGCCTTCATTATCGCTGTGGCAGCAGCTTTATTTTATTTACAGTCATTGTTGGTATGTTCGTCTATATGCTCGTTCCGATTGATCCATTATGGCTTCGTGTCGTGGATCGCATTTTGCTCATCCCCGTCGTGCTTGGCATAGCCTTCGAGGTATTGCAGTTGACCAACAAAGTAAGGGATATTCCCATTCTGCGTTACCTTGGCTATCCCGGCCTTTGGCTTCAGTTATTAACAACCAAAGCCCCTACCGATGATCAAGTCGAAGTCGCATTGGCATCCTTCCAAGAACTGTCAAGGATGGAAAAAGAGACCGAAAAAGGTTTAGAATCGGATGTAATTGTGTAAAACATCTATACACATTTTGATGATGAAAAATCATATACTAACTAAGGGAATGACCTTCATTTTTTTCAAATATTTTACATGAATAATGTTTAAAATAAGCTAAAAATGCTTATGATGCTCTTAAGGAGGTGTCTTTGTTGAAACGTTTCATATCTTTCATGATATACGGAATCATCGCCCTCGGAGTCCTCGGACTTATGAGCCGACTATTTAATGACCCGATTGGCTTTTTTAGAAACATTCTCATAATAGCCATTGTCGCAGGGATTATTTATATGATTTATACCGGATTAACAAAGGGAAAACCAGTTAAGAAAGAGCAGCAAGCATTTCGAAAGGCTGCCCGCCAATCGAAAAAAAGGCTAAAAAACCGAACTTCGAAAAAAGATAATGTGGCTAGCTTCTCTGCAGCAAAATCATCAAAGAAAATAAAATGGAGAAAGAAAACGGATAGTCACTTAACCGTCATCGAAGGGAAAAAGAATAAAAAGAAAAATCGGGCTTCTTTTTAAGAGCCCGATTCAGACTGTAGACAGACTCGATAAAAAACGAGTTTATCTACAGTCTTTTTTATTTTAAAATGGGATTATCAAAATTATTGGGGTGCTTACGATGTTATCAAAACATAATTCTATTCAAAGAGATCAACTTGAAATGATTGCACTGGATCAACTTGTGCCAGCGAACCACTTGGTTCTCAAGATTGATGCTGCGATTGATTTTTCGTTTATTAATCCTTTAATGGAAGATATGTACTCCGATGTTGGTCGCCCCAAGTATTGATCCGGTGATTTTAATCAAAATGACGTTTATTCAATATATTCCGCATTCGTTCGATGCGTAAAACCATTGAAGAAGTTGAAACAAATATGGAAAATCGTTGGTTCTTAGGATACGGTTTCCATGATAAAGTTCCCCACTTCTCAACGTTCGGGAAAAATTATGTGCAAACGTTTTAAAGATACGGACCTGTTTGAACAGATTTTCTATCGTATCTTAATGACAGCTGCCGAAAGAAAGTCAATAAGTGCTGAGCACGTATTCGTTGACTTCACGCCGTGAAAGCCAGTGCGAATAAGCGGAAATTTGAAAAAAAAATCGTTCGCAAGGAAACACGAGCGGATCAAGGATGTCTTCAAGTAGAAATAAATCAAGATCGTGAAAACCATGATAAAAAATCTTTTCCACCGGATAATTTAATAAGGAAGAAACCAAAGAAATTAAAGAAAGTACAACTGCCCCTGAGAGTGGCTACTATGTCAATGATGAACGAACAGGACAGTTTGCCTATTGCGGCCGCAGACCCCAACGGTTTTGTGCCAGGGACGATTGTAACACCTGGAAATACGCATGATAGTCATATCTTAGAGCCACTTGTTGAACAAGTAATTGAAAAAGTTAGGAAACCAGAAGCTATTGCTGCAGATGCAGCTTATAAAACACCGGCGATTACAAGCTACCTATTTGGCAATAAAATTGGAAGAAGCAGATCATCTGCGTCATCATCAAGATGTAAAACCTATCTATGCGAAACGTAAAGAAACGATTGAGCGTGTTTTCGCAGATGCAAAAGAAAAGCATGGCATGCATTGGACTTTAAAAATTGTCGATGCAGGCGATGCTCACTTTCGCTGCCATTAATTTAAAGAAGATGGCCAATTGGACATGGCAAGGTCCAAAAATGGCCTAACAGAGTGGGCCCGTAGAGCCCCAATCTCTTAACCTTGGGCCGAAATTCAAAGGGAATTTTAAAAGGGGTTCGGAATTTTATAATTCCGAACCCCTTTGTCTACAAACCGAGAGCACTGATTGTTAAATCAGTGCTCTCTTATACTTATTTAAAAAGATAGTTACTAAGTTTGCTGATTATTTTTATTTACGTCAAAAGCGTAGTAAGAACACAATTTTTCAATTCGTTTTTCTATTAGCTGCAACGCATGCTTATTGGCATTTTCTAGCTCATTCTTTTCCAACTTAGACGTTATCGAAGCATAATCTGTATATCCCTCAGTACGCTCCCTCTACCCCTTCTAATTCATTTACGAGATATTTGCCTATCTTTTCCACCGCTGGGGAGAAGACGATCTCCTCGTGCGACCCTGGCACCGAATACTTATTCACTTTCCCCTGTAATAACGGCTTCCATTCCGTGAACAACTCTATGCCTTCTTCAGCACTGAAGTAGATGACCTCCCCAAAATATGGCGTTAAAACATGTTCTGCCATTAAATTTAGACACTTCCTGTGAGCATTGGTAATCTGCTTTAGACTCGTAAGATCCGCATCGTGCGGGAGCACTCCCTCCACAATCAACTGATCAACAAGCATTTCCTGTTGATGAACGAGCTCTTCTTCCTGCTCCACTAGCTCTAAATGGATGAAATGCTTCAATATATAAGATAGCATTTCATCCTCTGTCTTGTAATCCTGTTCTGAAGGCACCTTGGTATCCATGAGTACCAACACCTCAACTTCTTCTCCCTGGTTCCGTAACATAGTTGCGATTTCATAGGCGATGGCACCGCCCAGAGACCATCCTCCCAGACGATACGGCCCCTCTGGCTGAGCGCGCTTCATTTCCTCGATGTAGAGTTGAACTACTTCCGATAAAGTCAACCCGTTCATTCCTTCTTTCTCTACGAGAGGATTCTGTAGACCATAAAATGAGCAGTGATCCTTGAGTAACCTTGCTAGCTGAATGTAACAGAATACATTACCCATAAACGGATGAACACAGAAGAAAGGTCTTTTCTCTGATTCTTGTAGTGGAACCAGAACCGATAACGATTTTGCCATACCATGATTCTCACGGATGAGATAAGCGATCCCTTCCACTGTCGGGTTCTTAATCAGTGCGGACACCTTAATCTCTTTTCCAAATTTCTCTCTGACCTTTGAAATCAATTTGATTACAAGGAGAGAGTGACCCCCTCTATTGAAGAAATCATCGTTTACATGGACATCTTCTATCTGTAGCAAATCCTGCCAGATCGTAATCAGCTGATACTCGATTTCATCCCGTGGGATGATTGGTGTAGAAAAGGTACTTTCTCTTTGAATCGTTAAGCTGTTCAGTGCCTTTCGATCAACCTTCCCATTTGTTGTAAGCGGAATCGCGTCTACCTCAATAAAGTGTGCAGGAACCATATAATTCGGTACTTGTCTCTTGAGATGCTCACGCCATTCAAGCATACTTCCTTCACCCACCACATAGGCAACCAATCTCTGATCTCCTGTTTGGTCCTCTCTTATCAAGACTACTGCCTCTTTCACCGATGGATGACTTTCTAAATTCGCTTCAATCTCTCCAAGCTCAATCCGGAAGCCTCGAATTTTCACTTGATTATCGATTCTTCCCAGATAATCCAAATGGCCATCAGCTAAATAGCGGACCAGATCTCCCGTCCGGTATAACCGTTCCCCTTCATTAAATGGATGAGGAATAAAACGTTCGGACGTTAACTCTGGACGATTCAAATACCCTCTCGCTAGGCCTGCTCCACCGATATAAAGTTCACCCGTTACACCAACTGGAACAGGTAACCGATTTCCATCTAATACATAGGCTTGAACGTTCGGCAACGGACGCCCAATGGTTACTCGCTTGCTATCTTTTTTGATACGATAGCATGTCGCATCAACCGTACATTCTGTAGGACCATATACATTATAAAAATGGATATGGTCCTCCTCTACTAGTTGTTCCCACAGTGATGGCATAATCGCTTCTCCACCGACTAGTACCTTGCTTGGAACATGAACACTATCGTTTGTTTCTAACAACCCCTCATCTATGAGTAATTGGAGTAGTGAAGGTGTTATATCGAACATTTCCAACTTATTCTCCCGAATATAAGATACAAACTGTTGAGGATCACTGCGAACTTCGTTTGAAATAATATACAAACTAGAACCGTACAAAAGCATTTGTAATTGTTTAACGGATGAATCAAAGGCGATTGAGGCATTTAGACCAACGCGCATGTTAACAGGTATCACATGCGAAAAAACCTCTTTCTGTAAACCATAGGATAGATTTAATACCGAATGATGCTGCACCAAAACCCCTTTTGGATTCCCGGTCGAACCTGAAGTGTAGATAACATACGCCAAGTTTTCTCCTGTCACTTTACATATTGGTGAAAGGGTGCTTTCTCGTGAGATCATCGCTTGATCCCGATCTAAACAAACTGCTTCAACTTCTTCAGGTATCCAACCTTTTAATGCTTCGTTCGTGACCAATACTTGAATCCCTGTGTCCTCCAAAATATATCGTAGGTGACTTTCTGGATACGATGGATCCAACGGAACATAGGCTGATCCAGCTTTCAAGATTCCCATGAGACCGACAATCATCTCAACTGAACGTTGGAAACAAAGCCCGACCATTGATTCGGTCCCAATCCCACATTTATGGAGATAATGGGCCAATTGGTTTGCTTTTTCATTCAGCTCTCGATACGTCAACTGATGATTTTCATCCACTACCGCCACCGTGTCAGGTGTACGATTCACTTGATCTTCAAACAGTTTGTGGATCACACTCTCACGTGGATACGCTGCTGCATTATCATTCCATTCTTCCAGTAGTTGTTTCTGTTCTATTTCCGTAACATACACCAGCTCCGACAGAGTTTGATCAACGTTCTCGATCATTCGCTTTAACACCTGGCTTAAATGACCCAGCATCCGTTCAATAGTGAGGCCATTAAACTTGCTACGATCATACTTCAACTTTAACAACAACTGGCTTTCTGGAACAACTGTCAATCCTAATGGATAATGAGTTTGCTCTACTCCTTCCAACTCACCAATTTCTAGATTTCCTGAAGACTCCTCTTTCACTGGGTAGTTTTCAAACACATACAAGGTATGGAACAGCGGGGTTCCTCTAGGAACTTCACTCCATCCTTGAATCTCTGTCAAAGAAGCATATTCATATTGTCTTCTTTCTATCTCTTCCTCTTGTATCTTCTGCAACCAATCCATTACTTTTATATCATCTATTAACTGAATTCGCGTCGGTGATGTGGTAATAAAAGGACCTACAATGTTTTCAACATCAATAATCTCCGTAGGGCGTCCTGAGCTAGTTACACCATAGACAATGTCATCTTCTCCACTATACCGGCTCATGAGATACGCCCACGCACCTTGAATTACCGTATTCAAAGTGAGCCTATTGCGCTTCGCCCAGTTTTGTAACGCTTGGGTTTGCTCTTTTGATAAATAAGTTACCTTCTCTGTGTAACCTTTTTCTTGCTCCTTACTTTCTAAGCCAAGCAGGGTTGGCGCTGTAAAGCCTCTGAGTTTCTCTCTCCAGAATTTTTCCGCTTGCTCCTGATCCTGCTCGTTCAGCCACTGAATATATTTCTTGTATGGCGGTGACTTAGGTAAATCCACAGCCTCTCCTTTCATCCTCTTCTGGTACACTGTAAGCAATTGGTTAAAGACCAGTGGCAGGCTCCATCCATCCAACAAAATATGGTGATGCGTCCAAACAACCCGATATTCTTCCTCCGCTTCTTGAATGACAGTCACCCGCATCAATGGCGCTTCATCAAAAAGAAAGGCTTGTTTTCGATCCGATGCCAAAAAGGCTTTTCGTTTCTCCTCTTTTTCTTCATCAGACAACGCACGCCAATCCACTTCATTCAGCTTAAATGGGATATGTTCATACACCACTTGCAAGGGCTCTTCAATCTCATCCCACACAAATGCTGAACGAAAGATCTCATGCCGCTGGATCGTCGATTTCCACGCCTGCTCGAAAGTAAGGATATCCAATTTACCTTTAAACAGGAAACTTAATTGCACCATATACGGCGCCGAATGTTCATCCCCTTGATCATGCAGCGTATGAAAGATCATGCCTTCCTGCAAAGGTGATAGCGGATATAGGTCGGTAATCGGATAATTCTTTCCACGATTCATCTTAAATAGTACTTTGTTCAAATCTGTTGGGGTGAGATTTGCAATCGCAAAATCCGAAACGGTCAGCGCAGATTCTCCACCCGAAGAATGAATCAATCCACTCAATTGATGGAGCATATTCTCTGATACACTTTGAATGGTCGACTTCGCAAACTGTCCAACATTGTACACCCAAGTGAAATGAAGTTTTCCATCGGTTACAATCCCGATTACATCGATCAAATGTGATCGCTTGGAACCAGGAGCATGATCTAAGCGTGTAAACCCGGTCTCCGGAGCAAACATTGCATCGTCAGAGAACATTTGGTCAAATTGTCCAAGATAGTTAAAGCTAATGGACGGCGTGATTTGAGACTGGAATCGCTCACGCATCGCTGGATTTAAGTACCGCAAAATCCCATAGTCAACGCCCTTATTAGGAATTTGGCGCACTTGTTCTTTGACTGCTTTTAAAGCTGCGATGGGCGTGTTAGCACCTGTAATATTCAAGTGAACAGGATAGATACTTGTAAACCATCCCACGGATCTCGATAGGTCAACGTCTTCGATGATCTCTTCCCGACCATGACCCTCCAAATCCAAGGTCAGCGTAGGATGACCTGTCCATGCTGCCGTAGCCTGTACCAATGCTGCCAATAGTACTTCATTAATTTGGACACGATGGGTGCTTGAAATCTCTTGCAATAACGCACGGGTCTCTTTCTCATCTAGCACCACAGTAATCTCCTCGGTTGCTGTGTTTGCTGGATCTTCGAGTGTGGCATCCACTGGTATCATAGCCCCTTCTTGTTCGGACTGCCGCTCCCAGTAATCACGCACTTCTTGCACAATCCCAGATTCAGCGTAATGACGCAATTTCTCCGACCATGCTTTAAAGGATGTACTCTTTGTGGGTAATTGGATCTTCTGAGCCTGGCTCGCTTGATTATACCCCGTTTGCAGATCCTCCAGTAAAATTCGCCAAGAAACACCATCCACTGCTAAGTGATGAATCGCCCAGAATAATCGGCCGGGTCTCTTCTCACCTTCATCAAAATACACCATTCTCATTAGCGGTCCTGCGTGTAAGTGTACGCTTGCTTGTGCAGTGTCAATCTCCGCTTGAATCACTTGATGCCATTCTGCTTGTGGCACTTCTTCTAATGAAATCACTGTCAGCGTCGATTGTTCTTCAATTCCTTCATTCCGCTGTTTCCAAGCTCCATCCGGTAAACGTTCATATCTTAAACGCAAGGCATCATGATGAATCAGAAGGTTACGCACAGATTTCTCCAGTAATACGATATCCAGTCGCTCTTTTGTTCTAAAAAACATGGATTGATTCCAATGATGTGGGTTGGGATGATTTTGTTCAAAAAACCATTGCTGAATTGGTGTAAGAATCAGGTCTCCAGTTACAGCTCCTTGCTCCGCTTGTACACCCTGCTCTTCTTTGACTACTTGCGCCAACTCGGAAATCGTTTGGTGTTCAAACATTTGCTTCGGTGTCAATTGCAAACCTGCTTGCTTCGCGCGAGAGACAATCTGAATGCTGAGAATCGAGTCTCCACCGATTTCAAAAAAGTTTTCATGAATGCCAATCGGTTTTGTGCCTAACACACGTTCCCATATCATGGTAAGTATTTGTTCACGCTCATTTCTTGGAGCCACGTAGCCTCCTTCTGTCCCTTGACGATCTGGCACAGGCAAAGTTTTCCGATCAATCTTTCCATTTAGGGTCAGTGGTAACTCTTCCATCTCGACAAAGTAGGCGGGAACCATATGGCTTGGCAGTTGTGCTTTGAGATACTCGCGCCATTCTTCTTTACGCCCTTCACCCACTACATAGGCTACCAATCGCTTATCTCCTGGCTGATCTTCCCTCACCATCACAACGGCCTCTTTTACCGAGAGATGCTCCTGTAAGGTTGCCTCAATTTCCCCAAGCTCAATCCGAAATCCTCTAATTTTCACTTGGTTATCCAATCTTCCTAGATAATCCAAGTTACCATCAGGAAGGTACCTCACGAGATCTCCTGTTCGATATAGCCTCTCTCCTTCTTTGAATGGATGAGAAATAAAACGTTCGGACGTTAACGCTGGACGATTCAAGTATCCTCTCGCTAGGCCTGCTCCACCAATATAAAGTTCACCCGTTACACCAACTGGAACAGGTAACCAATTCCCATCTAATACATAGGCTTGAACGTTCGGCAACGGACGGCCAATGGTTACTCGCTTACTATCTTTTTTGATACGATAGCATGTCGCATCAACCGTACATTCTGTAGGACCATATACGTTATAAAAATGGATCTTGTCAGCCTCTACTAATTGTTCCCATAGTGACGGCACAATTGCTTCGCCACCGACCAGTACCTTACTTGGAACATGAACACCATCATTTGTTTCTAACAACCCGCCATCTATGAGTAATTGGAGTAATGAAGGTGTCATATCGAACATTTCCAACTTATTCTCCCGAATATAGGATAGAAACAGTTGAGGATCACTGCGAACTTCGTTCGGAATAATATACAAACTAGAACCATACAAAAGCATTTGTAATTGCTGAACGGATACATCAAAGGCGATCGAAGCATTTAAACCGACGCGCATGTTAGTAGGTGTCTCATGTGAAAAAACTTCTTTCTGTAAACCATACGATAGATTTAGTACAGAATGATGCTGTACCAAAGCCCCCTTTGGATTCCCGGTCGAACCCGAAGTATAGATCACATACGCTAAGTTTTCTCCTGTCACTTCGCATATTGGTGAAAGGGTGCTTTCTCGTGAGATCATCGCTTGATCCCGGTCCAAACAAACTGCTTCAACTTCTTCAGGTATCCAACCTTTTAATGCTTCGTTCGTGACCAATACTTGAATCCCTGTGTCCTCCAGAATATATCGTAGGCGACTTTCTGGATACGATGAATCCAATGGAACATAGGCTGCCCCAGCTTTCCAGATTCCCATGAGACCGACAATCATCTCAACTGAACGTTGGAAGCAGAGCCCGACCAATGACTCTGTCCCAATCCCACATTTCTGGAGATAATGGGCCAATTGGTTTGCTTTCTCATTCAGCTCTCGATACGTCAACTGATGATTTTCATCCACCACCGCCACGGTGTCAGGTGTACGATCCACTTGATCTTCAAACAGTTTATGGATTACACTCTCACGTGGGTACGCTACAGCATTATCATTCCACTCTTCTAGCAGCTGCTGCTCCACTTCCGATAGCATCGTCAACTTCGTCAGTGATTTATCAGGATGTTCCACGATTTCATTCAACCAGTTTTCAAAATGCTCAGCCATACGTCTGATAGTTACAACGTCAAATAAATCAGTCTTATAGACAAAAGAAAGGACTAAACCCTCTTCCACCTCTGCGGCGCTTAAACTCAAATCAAACTTGGCGATCGAAGCATGAATTTCCATCGCTTCTAAACTTCTTCCATGAAGCTTTGGTAGACCTTGTTTCGTGTTTTGCAAGGTAAACATGGTTTGGAAGATCGGAGAATGACTTATACTTCGCTCGGGTTGTATGACCTCTACAATCTTTTCAAACGGAACATCTTGGTACTCATACGCTCTCAATGCTTTTGTCCTTACCTGATACAACAACTCTTGGAATGTTGGTGCGCCACTCAGATCAGCCCGATAAACCAACGTGTTGACGAAGAAACCAATCAACCCTTCAATCTCGCGATAATTCCGATTTGCAATCGGGCTTCCGACAAGAATATCGGATTGTCCTGTATAACGGGAGAGGAAGCTTTGATACGATGCCAGTAAGGTCATGAAGAGCGTCGACCCTTCTTGACGACTAAGTTCGTTCAGTTTGTCGCGTAACGAGCGTGACAACAACACAGTGTGTGTCGATCCGCTATGGGTTTGCTCCGCAGGACGAGGACGATCCATCGGCAACATTAAGACTGGTAACTCGCCAGACAGCTCTTCCTTCCAATATGCAAGCTGCTGATCAAGTACTTCTTCTTTCAACCATTCCCTTTGCCATTGGGCAAAGTCAGCATATTGAACCGGTAATGGTGCGAGTTCTACTGGTTTACCACCAACCGCAGCTTCATAGAATGCCATCCATTCTTGGAGCAAGATTTCCATCGACCAGCCATCCGAGATAATATGATGCATGGTACAAATAAGAATCCATTCTTCTGCGATTTGCATGATTTGCCCACGGATCAACGGACCTTGTCCTAAGTCAAATGGCGCTTCGACTTCGTTTTGGATCAATTGTTCCATTTCCCTTTCTCTCTCTTCCGGAGAAAGCGTAGTTAGATCCATTTGGGAAAGGGACCGGAAAGCATACGGTTGAATCTGTTGCACTGGATGACCATCCACTTCATGGAACACCGTCCGCAAAGATTCATGACGCTCTAACAACTGATTCCATCCCGTCTCCAATGCTTCGGGTACCCAATTCCCTGTAAGATGGCATACTATCGGCATATTATAAAGTGCACTATTGGGCGTGAATTGGTCGATGAACCACAGGCGCTGTTGGGCATAAGAGAGCGGAATGGCTTCTCCCCGTTCCATCGGCAAAAGCGGTGGAATCTCTCGTTTTTTGTCTCCTTTACACAATTGGTCCAATCGCTTCGCCAACGCCTCTACTGTTGAATGCTCAAACAGTTCACGCACTAGCAGTTCGATTTGTAATGCTTCTTTTAACCGGGAGACAACTTGGGTAGCAAGTAGCGAGTGTCCACCTCGCTCGAAGAAGGAATCCTGAACACCAATATTTTCTATGTCTAGCACTTGACTCCATACCAATGCGATGAGCTCTTCCATCGGAGTTCTTGGGTATACGGTATTTTCAGTAGATGGTTCATCAGGTACAGGCAATGCTTTCAAATCAAGTTTTCCATTCGGTGTAAGGGGTAAAAGTGCCATCTCGACAAAGTGTGCCGGAACCATGTAATTCGGTAAATGTGTTTGCAGATGCTCCCGCCATTCATGTACACTTCCTTCACCAACTACATAAGCTATCAATCGCTTGTCTCCTGGATGATCCTCTCTTACCAGCACAACAGCTTCTTTCACAGACAAATGCGCCTGCAAAGTTGCTTCAACTTCTCCCAGTTCAATCCGGAAACCACGAATCTTTACTTGGTCATCCATACGACCACGGAACTGGAGATCACCGTCAGGAAGATAACTTGCTTTGTCCCCGGTGTAATAGAGACGTTCCCCTGACTTGAACGGATGCGGAATGAATTTTTCCTCTGTGAGTTCCGGACGATTGACATAGCCACGAGCAAGGCTCTTTCCTCCGATATAGAGATCTCCAATCACTCCCACCGGCACCGGCTGAAGGTGAGAATCTAACACGTATACTTCTGTATTCGCAATCGGTCGACCAATTGACGGAGTACCTGTTGTCATTCCTACAGGCACGTAACAATCAGTGGTAACGACGGTATTTTCCGATGGACCATACTGATTAATCACTGCAAAAGGGATTTGTTCAGATGGATACTGTGTTAACTGATCTCCTCCCGTAATGATAAAACGGAGATCCGTCTTCTCTGGCCAAGATAATTTCAAGAGTCTTTCGAGAATAGGTGTAGGCGCAAAGCTAGCCGTGATCCGTGAATCAATGAGCCAATCTCGTAGAGCCTCTGGATTAATTCGCAACTCTTCTGTTGACAGGTATAGTACTGCACCAGCAGTGAGATAAGGCCAAATCTCCTGGACAGCTGAGTCAAAGGCAATCCCCGCAATCTGAGTCGCACGATCCTGTGCTGTAATTTGGTATACGGCTTGATGCCAAGAAACCATATTCATCAATGACCGATATTCGACCATGACACCCTTTGGCTTTCCTGTGGAACCAGAGGTGTAGACGATATAAGCTAAGTGCTCGGGTTTTACCCGCCGCTTCGGTGCGATCACGCTTTCATCTGTTATTTCTTCTACTCTCACCGTTTCGACCTGTTCGGAAAGACTTTCTTGCGCTGCTGTCGTCACCACGATTTGGATTCCTGCATCTTCAATCATGTATTGTAACCGTGATTTCGGAAACAACGGATCTAGGACGACATAGGCCCCGCCAGCTTTTAATATGCCAAGTAAACTTGCAATGAGCTCAGCCGATCTCGGGAGGTAGACGCCCACAACTGATTCAGGAACAACCCCTTTTTTCTGCAAAACATGTGCCAACTGATTTGCTAGCGCATCCAGTTCACCATAGGTCCACTCTCTCATTTGATCGACCACTGCAATCGCATCGGGACGTCGTGCTACTTGGTCCTCAAATCCGTCGCAAATAAGACCCTCTTGGGACATTTCCATTGCGGTGTCATTCCATGTCTCTACTAACAAATCACGCTCAAATTCGGATAGCATCCCCAGACTATTCAACGATTTTTGTGGATGATGAGAAACTTCATGTAGCCATTTCTCAAAATGTCCTGCCATTCGTTCGATGGTTGTAACATCAAATAAATCCTTATTGTATTCAAAAGCGAACATTAATCCTTCTTCCGTCTCGGCTGCCATTACACTTAAATCAAATTTCGCGATCGGGCTATGGCTTTCTATCATATCGATCCTTCTACCAGACAACACCGGAAGCTCTTGTTTCATATTTTGTAAGATGAACATCGTCTGGAAGATCGGAGAATGACTTGTACTCCGCTCGGGTTGCACAACTTCCACAATTTTTTCAAATGGAATATCTTGATATTCATATGCTTTCAGTGCCTTTTGACGCACCTGCGACAAAATATCTTGGAAGGTCAGTGTACCACTCAGATCAGCCCGATAGACCAGCGTGTTCACGAAGAAGCCGATTAATCCTTCAATCTCTCTGTAATTACGATTCGCAATTGGACTTCCGACGAGAATATCTTCTTGTCCTGTATAACGGGAGAGGAAGCTTTGATACGCAGCCAACAAGGTCATGAAGAGAGTCGATCCTTCTTGACGACTGAGTTCGTTCAATTTGTCGCGTAATGAACGTGACAGTAACACAGTGTGTGTCGATCCGTGATGGGTTTGTACCGCCGGACGAGGGCGATCCATCGGCAGTTGTAGCAAGGGAAGCTCACCAGACAATTCTTCCTGCCAATAGTGGAGTTGCTGTTCAAGCAATTCTTCCTTCAACCATCCCTTTTGCCACTGGGCAAAGTCCGCATATTGGATCGGTAATGGTTCAAGTTCTGCTACCTTCTCATCCGTTGCTTCCTCATAGAAAGCTATCCATTCTTCAAGTAGGACTCCCATCGACCATCCGTCCGAAACGATATGATGCAGGATGCAGAGGAGGACCCAATCCTCTTCTCCCACTCGTAAGAGGATTGTCCGAATCAGTGGGCCTTCTCCTAAGTCAAATGGCACTTCTGTTTCTTGCTGCATCAAACGCTTAACTTCCGCTTCTCGCTCTTCCGGGGAAAGCATAGTTAAATCCATTTGAGAAAGGGACCGGAAAGCATACGGTTGAATCTGCTGCACTGGATGACCATCCACTTCATGGAACACCGTCCGTAAAGATTCATGACGTTCTATCAGCTGATTCCATCCCGTCTCCAATGCTTCGGGTACCCAATTCCCTGTAAGACGGCATACCATCGGCATATTATAAAGTGCACTATTGGGCGTAAATTGGTCGATGAACCACAGTCGCTCTTGGGCATAAGAAAGCGGAATGGCTCCTCCCCGTTCCATCGGCATAAGCGGTGGAATCTCTCGTTTTTTGTCTCCTTTACGCAACTGATCCAGTCGCTTCGCCAGCGCCTCCACCGTTGAATATTCAAACAGTTCACGCACCGGTAGTTCGATTTGGAAGACTTCTTGTATACGTGAGACAACTTGGGTAGCGAGGAGCGAGTGGCCACCAAGTTCGAAGAAGGAATCCTGAACACCAATATTCCCCATACCTAACACTTGACTCCATACCGATGCGATGAGCTCTTCCACTGGTGTTCGCGGTGAGACAATATCTACACTCATGGACTGTCCATCCAATGCCAGTAAGGCTTTGCGATCGATTTTGCTATTCGGAGTGAGTGGCATCGCTTCCATTTCGACAAAATATGCCGGAACCATGTAATTCGGTAATTGCGTCTTGAGATGCTCGCGCCATTCTCCAGTGTTTCCTTCACCCACCACATAAGCTACTAACCGCTTGTCTCCTGGATGATCTTCCCTCACTAAAACAACAGCCTCTTTCACAGATGAATGATTGTGTAGGACCGCTTCAATTTCTCCCAGCTCTATCCGGAAGCCTCTGATTTTCACTTGGTTATCTATTCTTCCGATATACTCCAAGTTGCTGTCATTCAGATACCTCACCAGGTCCCCCGTCCGATAGAGCCGTTCCCCCTCCTTAAATGGATGCGGAATAAAACGTTCAGCAGTTAACTCTGGACGATTGAAGTAGCCACGTGCCAAGCCTACACCACCAAGGTAAAGTTCCCCAGCCACACCTATCGGTACCATCTGTTGGTTTTGATCCAACACATACAATTCGGTATTATCAATCGGACGACCAATTGGAATAAGCATCTGTTCATTTTCTAAATCACAATCATAGTAAGTAACATCTACAGTCGCTTCGGTAGGACCATACAAGTTGCTTAACTTCGTTTGCTGAAAATCATAAAACACACCCTTAAACCGGCGAACCTGTTCGGTATTTAACGCTTCTCCACTAGTGAAAACCTGACACAAAGACGATACGTCCTTTTTCGCTTTGGATTGTTCCATATAATCCAAGAATGTAGATAACATCGAAGGAACAAAGTGCATCGTGGTCACGCGATATCGCTCAATACACTCCTCAATCATTGCAGGATCCTTCTCTCCACCCGGTGGAAGTAAACAAACACGTGCTCCTACAAATGACCACCAAAATAATTCCCAGACAGAGACATCAAACGAAAACGGCGTTTTTTGAAGAATCGTATCCTGTTCAGATAATGGATAGTTTTTTTGCATCCACTGTAATCGGTTGATAACCGAGTGGTGTTCGATCATCACTCCCTTCGGATTCCCTGTCGAACCCGAAGTGTAAATGATATACGCCAAGTTGTTTGCTGTCACTCCACTCACTGGTGCCAAGCTACTCTCTTTAGAAATCGCTGCTTGATCCCGATCCAAACAAATCGCTTGGATACCTTCGGGCAACCAACCCAGTAGCGCTTCCTTTGTTAAAAGCACTTGGATCTTTGAGTTCTCTAATATGTATCTCAGGCGATTTTCGGGATAACTCGGATCCAGCGGGACATAAGCCCCACCAGCTTTGAGAATCCCTAAGAGACCAATGATCATATCGGGTGAACGCTCGACACATATACCGACCAATGACTCAGGTCCTATATTCCGTTTCTGTAAATAATGTGCCAATTGGTTCGCTTTCTCGTTGAGTTCTTGATACGTCAGCTGTCCACCTTCATACACTACCGCCACCGCTTCAGGTGTACGTGCAACCTGCTGCTCAAACAGTTCGTGAATCAAGCTCTTATGTGCATAAACTACGTCAGTGTCATTCCATTCTTCTAAGAGCTGCTTCTGTTCTGTGTCCGATAGCATCGGCAGCTTTGTAAATGATTCATCTGGATGATGAACAATTTCGTTCAACCAGTTTTCAAAATGCCCTGCCATGCGTGCAATGGTTCTACTGTCAAATAGATCTGTATTGTAATCAAAAGAGACAAATAGGCCTTCTTCCACCTCAAAAACGGTTAGACTCAAATCAAATTTCGCGATGGAAATATTACTTTCTATCATTTCCAAACTTCTCCCAGACAGCTCTAATCGTTCTTGTTTTATATTCTGTAGTGTAAACATGGTCTGGAAGATCGGCGAATGACTCGTACTCCGTTCAGGTTGTACAGCTTCTACCACTTTTTCAAACGGAATATCTTGATATTCATACGCCTTCAACGCCTTTTTCTTTATCTGAGACAAAATCTCCCGAAACGTAGGAGTTCCACTCAGATCCACCCGATAGACTAACGTATTGACAAAGAAGCCAATTAATCCCTCTACTCCTTTATGATTCCGATTCGCAATCGGACTTCCGACGAGAATATCTTTTTGCCCCGTATAACGAGCAAGAAAGCTCTGATACGCAGCCATTAAGGTCATGAATAAGGTGGATCCTTCTCGTTGACTTAAATCCTTCAATGAACTGAGTAGTGTGTGAGGAAGAACCACGTGATACGTGTCCCCAGCGTACGTTTGCGTAACCGGTCGAGGGAAATCCACTGGCAGTTGTAGTATAGGAAGCTCACCGGACAATTCTTCCTGCCAATACGTGAGTTGTCGATCCAACACTTCACCCTGCAACCACTGCTTTTGCCATTTCGCAAAGTCTGCATATTGAATCGATAGCGAACTTAGTCCAGCAGGCTTCCCACTCGTTTCCTCCTCGTAGAAGGCAAGCAATTCATTGATCAATATGCCGATGGACCACGCATCAGAAATAATATGGTGCATGGTACATAGCAATAACCATTCCTCTTTCCCTAATTGAACCAGTTGATTACGAATCAAAGGGCCATTCATTAAATCAAACGGATCCTGCGCTTCTCTAGCAATCAAACTCTCTATCTCTTTTTCCTTTACTTCCAGAGGAAGGTGAGAATAATCCTCTACAGGTAGTTTTCTAGGAAGGAATTCTACAATGTGTTGTACCGGTTGGTCTCCTAATTCCTTAAAAACGGTGCGTAATGATTCATGACGCTCAATGAGTCGATTTAATCCCTTTTCCAATGCTTCAGGTATCCAATGTCCTTTTAGACGCCATACTGTCGGAATATTATATAATGAACTATTTGGGTTAAATCGGTCCATAAACCACAAACGTTGTTGTGCATAGGACAACGGAAGCGCTTCTTTATTCTCCTTTTTCTGCATCTGCTTCTGAAGCCACGCTCTCTTCTCAGGAGAAAGCAAATCCAGCTTCGCAAGTAAATCACTTCTCATTTTTTCACCCCTTCCTCAACCAAGTTGCTCTCGAATATACCTTGCGCTTCTTCCTCTGATAACTCTTCCAATTGCTTAAGAAGTTCAAGTAACTCTTCATCATTACTCGCTGCTGCTTCTTTTTGAATATAGTCTTGAAAACTTACATTCCCCTTACTATCATTCTGCGCTTGCTCATTTCCACTACGGCGCAACTGATTAACCCTTTCTGCCAATTCCTGCACCGTAGTATACGTAAATAAATCATGCAGTGGTAACTCAATTCCAAAGGCTTCTTTCAGACTAGAAACAGCTTGTGTAGCGAGTAATGAATGACCACCAAGTTCAAAAAACGAATCATGAATCCCGATATTTTCCGTGCCTAAAACTTGATGCCATATCGAAACAATTGCTTCTTCCGTAGGTGTACGAGGGGCAACATAACCACCCTCTGCTTCCTTGCAATTTGGTGCAGGTAAGGCTTTCCGATCGATTTTCCCATTTGGGGTGAGTGGGAAAGCTGCCAATCCGACAAAGTGTGCCGGAACCATGTAATTTGGTAACTGGGTCTTGAGATAATCACGCCAATCATGAGCATTTTCTTCTCCCACTACATAGGCAACCAAACGCTGATCACCCGGATAATCTTCGCGTACCATCACAACAACTTCGTTTACCGATGAATGCCTTTGTAACGTCGCTTCAATCTCACCTAGCTCAATCCGGAATCCACGGATCTTCACTTGATGATCGATCCGACCAAGATAATCCAAAGTCCCGTCCGGTAGGTACCTCACAAGGTCTCCCGTCCGATATACTCGCTCCCCTTCTTTAAATGGATGCGGGATAAAACGCTCGTTTGTTAAGTCAGGGCGGTTTAAGTAGCCACGCGCCAAGCCTGATCCCCCAATGTAAAGCTCACCGACTACACCAATCGGTACCATTTGCTGGTTTGCACTGAGTACATATACTTCTGTGTTAGAGATGGGTCTACCAATCGGTGGTACCTTGTGCATGACACCCTTTTCTAGCTTCATATACGTGGAATAAGTAGTATCTTCGGATGGACCGTATAGGTTGTACACCTTTTCAATCGGACTTCTCTCATACAAGTGCTGGACCAATGACTGCGGCAACGGTTCTCCAGCCAAATTCATCACCCTTACCGAAGAAGGGATTGTCTTTGCTCGAACCAGTTCCTTCGCTGCTGATGGCACAGTATTGACCAAAGTCACATCCTTCGTGGACAACTTGTCCAGATGAAGAGCACTTTCAGCGACAATCACCTTGCCACCCATCGTCAAAGGAACAAACACTTCAAAAACCGATAGATCAAAGGATAGTGAAGTTGAAGCCAGCACTCCCGCTAATTCCTGTCGGGAATAGGTTTGATGTGCCCAATGGATCATCGTCAACGTACTCCGATGCTCAATCATCACTCCCTTAGGATTACCAGTGGATCCTGAGGTATAGATGATATAAGCTAAGTTATCGCTTGTTACTTCACTCGTACATGCCGTCGTTACTTCCTGTTCGATCGCTGCTCGATCACGATCGATACAAATCATGTCAACGGATTCAAGTAACGTCATTTTTTGCTGCAACTTTTCCTGTGTCACTAGTACTTCGATATGAGCATCCGCTAAAATATACCGTAGCCGACTCTCCGGATACGCAGGATCAATCGGTACATAGGCTCCTCCTGCTTTCATGATTCCTAAGAGACCGACAATCATCTCGGATGAACGTGTAACGCTAATCCCAACCAATGATTCACATCCCACCCCCCGCTTCTGGAGATAATGGGCCAACTGATTGGAACGTTCGTCCAGTTCTCGATACGTTAGCTCCTCATCTTTGCACACTACCGCGATTGCTTCTGGCGTTTTCTCCACTTGTTCCTCAAACAATGTATGAATCGTGCCTTCACGTAGGTCCACGGCACCTGTGTCATTCCATTCCTCTAGTAACCGCTTATATTCTGCTTTCGATAGCATATTCAGTTTTGATAGAGAATCTTTTGGATGAGATACAATTTCATATAACCAATGTTCAAAATGGCCTGCCATTCGTTCAATGGTTGCAGCATTAAATAAATCGGTATTATATTCGAAAGTTAGTAATAATCCTTCTTCCGTCTCCGATGCAAACAAACTCAAATCAAATTTGGCAGCCGAAGTATGACTTTGCATCATCTCCATGTTTCTTTCAGATAGCTGAGGCAACCCTTGTTTCGTATTCTGTAAGGTAAACATGGTTTGGAAAATCGGCGAATGACTGGTATTCCGTTCAGGTTTTACGGCTTCTACCACTTTCTCAAACGGAATGTCCTGATACTCGTATGCTTTTAGTGCTTTTTTTCGTATCTGCGACAGAAGTTCTTGGAACGTCGGATTTCCACTGAGATCAGCTCGATAAACCAACGTATTTACAAAGAAACCAATTAATCCTTCAATCTCCCTAACATTCCGGTTCGCAATCGGGCTTCCAACCAAGATGTCGTCTTGTCCCGTATAACGAGCAAGAAAGCTTTGATACGCCGCCATCAAGGTCATAAATAAGGTGGATCCTTCTCGCTGACTTAACTCCTTAATCTTTTCCCATAGGGAATACGACAACATCAGAGACTGACTTGCACCACTGTGGGTTTGAACAGCAGGGCGAGGACGATCCATCGGTAATTGCAAGACCGGTAACTCACCAGCTAATTCTCCCTTCCAATATTGAAGGTGCTGATCAAAATCCTCTTCTTTTAGCCATTCTTTTTGCCACAGAGCAAAGTCCGCATATTGAACGGGTAACTTCTTCAGCTCCACTGGCTTTCCACTTAGCGCTCCTTCATAAAAAGCCATCCATTCTTCGAGCAAGATCCCCATTGACCATCCATCCGAAATAATATGATGCATCGTACAAAGAAGTACCCATTCCTCTTTATCCATTTTCAAAATTCGCGTTCGAATTAAGGGAGCTTGTCCCAAATGAAATGGTTCTTCCGCTTCGTTTTGAATGAGCCGCTTCATCTCTCTTTCTCTATCTTCCAGAGAGAGAATTGTTAGATCCATTTGGGGGAGGGGCCTGAAAATATGCGACTGAATCTGTTGAACGGGTTGACCGTCCCGCTCATGAATCACCGTCCGCAATGATTCATGACGTTCAATCAACTGATTCCATCCCATCTCCAATGCTTCAAGTGACCATTTTCCTGTCAGTCGACATGATGCATGAATATTGTACATCGCACTATTTGGCGTTAACTGATCAATGAACCATAGGCGTTTCTGTGCGTAAGAAAGCGGAATGGATTCTTGCCGTGCCATAGGTACAAGTGGTGGAATCTCTCGTCTTTTGTCTCCTTTACACAACTGATCTAGTCGCTTCGCCAATGCCTCTACCGTATCGTACTTGAAGAGTTCGCGTAGTGGGATTCTGATCTGGAATACTTCTTGTAATCGAGAGACGATTTGAGTAGCGAGTAGTGAGTGCCCACCCCGTTCAAAGAAAGAGTCCTGAATGCCGATATTTTCTATTCCTAACACTTGACTCCAAACCGAGGCAATGAGCTCTTCCGATGGCGTTCGCGGTAGGGCGTTAAAATCTCCCAGAGGTTGTCCATCCGGTGCTGGTAAGGCTTTTCGGTCGATTTTCCCATTCGGAGTAAGCGGGAAAAATTCCAACTCTACAAGGTGTGCTGGAACCATGTGACTCGGTAATTGGTTTTGGAGATACTCTCGCCACTTTTGGATATTTCCATCGCTTATCACATACGCCACCAATCGCTGATCGCCTGGGCGATCTTCTCTTACTAGCACGACAGCCTCTTTGATAGACGAATGCCTTTCTAAAGTCGCTTCAATTTCTCCAAGCTCAATCCGAAAGCCACGCATTTTCACTTGATGGTCCATTCTTCCTATGAATTTTAAATTCCCATCAGTTAGATATCTTACTAGATCTCCGGTTCGATATAGCCGTTCTCCTAATTGAAACGGATGCGGAACGAATCGTTCAGCAGTTAGATCAGGGCGGTTTAAGTAACCACGTGCTAAGCCTGCACCACCAATATACAACTCACCCTCTATCCCTATCGATTGCAAGCGCTGATTCCGATCTAATACATATAGTTGGATATTTTGTATCGGATTTCCAATAGAAACAAATTCTTGATTGCGTTGACAGTCATATGCATTCACGTAAATGGTTGCTTCTGTTGGTCCATAAAAGTTGGTCAATTTAACTTGTCCGCCCTGATCCCAGTGCTGTTGAAATCGTCTAACCAACCCTGGACTAAGCTCTTCCCCACCAGAAAACACATGACGCACGGATGAACATTTCCGTTTCAACTCAATATGATCGAAATGATCTAAGAAAACAGATAGCATCGAGGGAACAAATTGGACAACGGTAACCCGATGGTTCTCTATCACTTCAGCTATTATGGAAGGCTCTTTCTCCGCCCCCGGAGGCAGGAAGGATACACATGATCCTACACTAATACCCCAAAATAACTCCCACACAGATACGTCAAATGAAATCGGTGTTTTCTGCAAGACCACATCCCTTTCAGAGAGTGGATATTGATGTTGCATCCATTCAAGATAATTGATCACCGAATGATGCTCGATCATCACTCCCTTTGGTTTTCCTGTAGATCCTGAAGTATACATGACGTATGCTAAATCTTTTCCTGCTACACTACTTATACATGCGGTCGGTTCTTCCTTTTCAATCGCAATGCGATCTTGATCCATACAAATTATTTCGATTTGTTCGGATATACCTATTTTTCCCAACCCTTCTTGCGTCACTAGTACTTCGATTCTAGCATCTTCTAATATATAGCGTAGCCGACTCTCGGGATACGTAGGATCAAGCGGAACATAGGCTCCTCCTGACTTTAGAATCCCTAGCAACCCTATCATCATTTTTGGGGATCGTTCCATATATACGCCGACTAAAGACTCTGGACCCACACCACACTTCTGTAAATAGTGAGCCAGCTGATTAGCACGCTCATTCAGCTCTCTATAGGTAAGTTGCTCATTTTCATAAATAACCGCGATCGCTTCTGGTGTTTTCTCTACTTGCTGCTCAAATAACGCATGAATCATGCTCTCACATGAATATTCAACTTGGGTATCATTCCATTTCTCTAGTAGTTGTGTCCGCTCTTCCATTGTTAAATTGGTAATTTCGGATAGCTTTGGATCCGAGCTTTTCGTCATCTGGATCAATGTTTGCGATAGATGACCCTGAATCCGATGAATGGTCTCTTCATCAAAATGATTCCGGTCATACATCAACTTGAAAGTGATTTCCTTACCTGGCATTGCAATGAACGTCAAAGGATAATTTGTTTGTTCTGCACTTTGAGCCTCTAGTAATCTTAAATCAGCATTGCGTTCTCCTTGGATCGGGTAATTTTCGAACACATACAAAGTATGAAATAAAGCACTACTCCTTGGAACTTCACTCCAACCTTGAATATCGACCAATGAATTATACTCGTATTGTCTCCGTTCCATTTCTTTCATCTGTATCTTACGGAGCCATTCTACTACTGATGTATCATCCGTTACACGAATTCGGGTAGGCAATGTGTTAATGAATAGACCAACCATTTTCTCTGCTCCTACTAATTCAGAAGGACGTCCAGAACTAGTCACACCAAACACGATGTCGCTTTCGCCGCTATATCGGCTCATCAAGTAAGCCCAGGCTCCTTGCAGTAACGTATTTAATGTTAGCTGATTATTTCGCACCCACCCTTGTAAAGACTCAGTCAGTTCCTCAGATAGCCGATAAACACACTCTCCATACCCCTTCTCCTGCCCCTGGTCACTTCTATCCATCTCTAATGGCGTAGGTGCATGAAATCCTTTTAATTCTTCTGTCCAGAATTTCTCAGCTTTACTTAGATCTTGTTTATTAATCCACTGGATATATTTTTTATAGGGAAGAGACTTGGGAAGATCGAATGCTTCTCCCTTTATCATCTTGAGATAAACTTCCATCACTTCACTGAAGATCAGGGACACACTCCAGCCATCCAACAAAATATGATGATGCGTCCAAATGATTCTCGTTTCTTCTTCTGTTTCTTTAATCGCAGTGATTCTCATTAACGGTGCTTCGTCTAACGAAAACCCTTGCCTCCGATCAGCATTCAAAAACTGGTGTAATTTCTTTTCCCTCTCTCCACATGGAAGAGCACTCCAGTCTTCTCGATGAATGGTAAAAGGAAGACGTTGATAAACAGCTTGCAATGGCTTTTCTACTTCCTCCCATACAAATACAGAACGCAGGATCTCATGTCGGTGAATGATGTATTCCCAAGCCTTTTCGAAAGTAGCAACATCCAATCGACCACCGAGTAAGAAACCTACCTGTACAATGTAGGAAAAAGAATGATCATCATCTTGATCATATAAAGTATGAAACAGCATCCCTTTTTGCAAGGGGGATAATCCGTATATATCAATAATGTCCCTCATCGTTACACCCTCTTCTTTGTTAATTTAAGTAATACTTTACTCAAGCTATCTTCCGTAAGTGCCTCTGCATCAGCAAAGTCTGATACTGTAAAAGCAGACTCTGTCGTTGGTGGATTTAACAGTAGTCGAAGCTGATTTAACATGCCCTTTGCTATCGCTTGAATTGTCAATCTGGAAAACTGTTCTCTACTATACATCCAAACAAAATGTAGCTTCTCATCTTTTACCATACCGACAACATCAATCGGGTGAGATGGTTTCGATTCTGGAGCATGATCTAAGTGTGTAAATCCTGTCTCCTGCATAAACAAAGATTCTTTGGAAAACACTTGATCAAATTGTCCCAAATAGTTAAAGCTTATCGATGGTTTTTGATGCTGATAGATTGGAAGCAATTCTCTGCTCAAGTAAAGTAAAATACCATAATCAATGCCATGATTCGGAATTTGACGCAATTGATCTTTCACAGCCTTTAATCCCTCAATAGGTGTCGTTGTTCCTTGAAGATCAAAGTGAACCGGATAAATACTTGTGAACCAACCCACTGTCCGCGATAGGTCAACGCCTTCGATCATCTCTTCTCTCCCATGTCCTTCCAAGTGAACAGAAAGCTTATGCTGATTTGTACAGTCGGCTATAGCTTGTACTAATGCCGTCATTAGTACCTCGTTAATCCGTGTCTTATAAGTCGCCGGAACTTCTTGTAACAACACATGGGTCTCTGCTGCTCCCAACGTCACCGTCACTTGATCAGTCGATGCTTCTGTCGTTTCCTTTATAGGATAGTCCATCGGAATCGTCATCACTTGTTTTGCTGCCTGTTCATGCCAATAATCTTGTACTTCTTTTGAAATAACTGACTTACTGTATGCCTGTAGTCGTTCCGACCATTCTTTAAAGGATGTACTTTTCTCAGGTAGCCGAACCTTCTGACCTTGTTCCATCTGGTTGTATACGGCCTGTAAATCTTCCAATAGAATTCGCCATGATACCCCATCTACTACTAAATGATGAATCGTCCAGAATAATCGATCGTTCCCATTCAAACCATCATCGAAGTACACTACTCTCATCAATGGACCTGTAAGTAAATTGAAACTGGCTTGAGTGATATCCATCTCATCTTGTATCACTTGATTCCACGCTTGTTGATCAGCATCGTTTCGCTTTATCACACGAAGTACAGACTGTTCATCAATCCCCTCATTTCTCTGCTTCCAGGTTCCATTGGGCAATTGTCCATATCGGAAACGTAAGGCGTCATGATGCTTGAGTAAGTTTAATAGTGCTTCCTCTAGTAACTCCACATTCAATCTCTTTCTTACTCTCAAAAGCATCGACTGATTCCAATGTTGTGGATGCGGATGATCTTGCTCGAAGAACCAGTACTGGATCGGGGTGAGCGGTACCTCTCCCGTCACAACACCCTGCTCCGCTTGCACTCCCTGATCTTCTTTGACTACTTGTGCCAACTCGGCAATCGTTGGGTGTTCAAACATTTGCTTGGGGGTAAGTTTTAAGCCCAATTGACTCGCTCGTGATATGATCTGAATGCTGAGAATCGAGTCTCCACCAATTTCAAAGAAGTTATCATGGATTCCCACCTTTTTAATCCCTAATACTTGTTTCCAAATGGTAGCCAGTGTTTCTTCGTTACTATTCCGGGGGGCAACACATTCACTTTCGATTTTCCTCACCTCTGGTACATGTAAGGCCTCACGATCAACTTTACCGTTAGCAGTTAGTGGAATGGCTTCCATCATCACAAATTCTGAAGGAACCATATAGCTTGGTAGTTCCGCCTTGAGATAATCTCTCCATGCCCCTACATTCCCATCACCCACGACATATGCCACTAATCGTTTATCACCTGGCTGATCTTCTCGCACGATTACAACAGCCTCTTTTATGGATGCATGCGCGTGTAAAGCAGATTCAATTTCCCCGAGTTCAATTCGGAAACCACGGATCTTCACCTGGTGATCAATCCGCCCAAGATAATCCAGATTTCCATCCGGCAAGTATCTCGCTAAGTCTCCTGTCCGATATAATCGCGCTCCCGGGTCACTACTGAATAGATGAGGAATGAAACGTTCTGCTGTCAATTCGGGTCTGTTTAAATACCCACGTACGAGTCCTGCTCCACCAATATATAGTTCGCCAGTTACGCCAATAGGCACAGGCTGTTGACAAGCGTCTAGCACATACACTTCTAAATCTGGAATCCGCTTTCCGATATTACTTTTTGAAGAATGCTGCACATCATCTTGAGTAATTGGATAATAAGTAACATGAACGGTAGTTTCTGTAATTCCATACATATTGATTAGCTGTGGCTTCTGCTCTCCATATCTTTGAAACCATGGTAGCAAGCTGGTAGGATCGAGTGCTTCCCCACCAAATATGACATAGCGCAGATTCAAGTTTTTGTTCTCATCTTCTTGTTCACACACCTGTATCAATTGTCGGAATGCGGATGGTGTCTGATTAAGAACCGTAACCTCTTCCTTTACTAACAGTTGATAGAAATCCTTGGGCGATCGACTGATCCAGTAAGGAACAACGACCAATTTTCCACCATAGAGCAATGCCCCCCAAATTTCCCATACCGAGAAGTCAAACGCATAAGAATGGAAAAGCGTCCAAGTATCTTTTTCATCAAACTGATACCAGCATTCCGTTGATTTAAATAAACGAATCACATTGTGATGCTCTACCATAACTCCCTTCGGATTCCCTGTTGATCCTGAAGTATAAATCACGTAAGCTAGATGTTGAGGACTAACATCAGAAGTCGGTAAAGCAGTACTTTCTTTCTCAATTTCAACTTGATCTCGATCAAGACAAATCGATTTGATATTCTCTGGTAACCATTTCGATCCTTTTAAACTTTCTTGCGTTACGACCAACTGAATGCTAGCGTCCTCTAAAATATACTGAAGTCGCTGCTCTGGATATGTTGGATCGAGTGGAACATAAGCTCCACCGGCCTTCAGAATTCCCAAAATACCTACAACCATTTCAGGAGACCGTTCAACACAAAGTCCAACCAACGAATCGGGTCCTACTCCTTTTTTCTGCAGATAGTGAGCTAATTGATTCGCACGTTCATTAAGCTCCCTATAGGTAAGCCTCTCCTTTTCATACATAACTGCAATGGCATTGGGATGAATCGTCGCTTGCTGCTCAAACAACTCATGAATGGTTGCTTGAGGTGGAAAGTCAAGCTTAGGATCATTGAACTCTACTAAACTTTTTCTTTTATCCGCTTCTGAAAGGATTTCGATCTCAGCAACCTTCTGTTTCGGATTTTTAAATATGTTTTCCATTAATGCTAGCATGGTGTTAAAAAAGCGAATCATCTCTTCTTTGGAAAATAATTCTTCACGATAATCAATATGTACTTGCAAAGAGTCTATATCAGTCAAGTTTTCGATATGCACTGCAAAATCTTGTACTTCTTCACGATTTGGAATCCAAAGAGAGTCACCACTTTCACCACGCTCTCTATAATCGATCGTAGTTCCAAAAAGTCGAACATTACTGTTATTCTCTTGATTCATCTGCTTTAATAACAAATCAAATGGATATTTCTGATGACGTAATGCTTTACGTTGTTTCCTCGACACTCGACCAATAAATGAGAGTGCTTCTTCTTCAGGATCGATATCCATTCTCAGAGGAACTGTACTCACCATCATTCCAATTAATTCCCGCTCCATTTTAGTCATACGATTGCCATAAGCCATTCCCAAGGCAATATCAAGCGACGAGGTCCATCGATACATCGACAACGAAAGCGCAGCAACAAAAAGAGTATATATACTAAATCCGTAATGATCAGAAAATTCTTCTAACCCATTCTTTGAATATTCAGATAATTCGAACGTCTCACGTGATGCTCTCGTACTAACTTGGTAAGCATTATAGGGTTTCAATCCCGTTACGGATAGAAGTGTTTTGAATTCCTCTAACCAGAAGCTTTGATCTTTTTGAAAACGACTGCTGTTCAAGTACGTCTGTTCATTGACTAGAAACTCAACATATGAGTTCCTAGGGATGTTCATATCTTTCTCACTATGAAACTCATGATAATATTTAGCAATCTGACTAGTCCAAATTTGGATTGATAAACCATCCATGATAATGTGATGAACATTGCCAAAGACGGCACACTCATTATCGCTTATTTTTATTAAAGCAAAATAGTATAATTCAGAATCAAATAACGTAAACGTCTCTTGCGCCTTCTGCTCAATCCATTTTTCCAGCAAATCCGAATCTCTCACGGAACTGAAGTCGAAGAAGTCAAATTCTTGTTCTTGATGTTTAACAAAATATTGCTCAGGTTCCTGGTGCCTATTTTCTTTCAGCCTGATACACAGACCATCATTTTCACTGATGACACGATTCACGGCTCGATTTAATATCGAATAATTCATTTTTCGATTGATCTTGAACAAGAATTTCAGATTACATATCCCTTTACCTGAATTAATAAATTCTGTATACCATATTCTCCTCTGTGGATGACTTAAAGGATAACACTCCTCATTGGACATAAAAAATTCTCCCTTCAAAGATGATTTACACTTATGGGTTCGTGTTTAACCCAAAAATATTTTTGTAATAAGACCCCCATTACTCCAATAATGATGAGCCCAATACCAACATAAAAATAGAGTTGAGTTACTCCGAAAATGTGAACCAGTGGTCCGCTCATAGCAGGAGAAATGATGAGGACTGCATTTGCTAAACTGCTTTGAATCCCAAATACTCTTCCAACCTGTTCTTGATGAGATTCTATTTGCAAAATGACTTGATTGGATACAAGCATAAGTCCACTTCCAAAACCAGCAATAAAACTAATCAGATAGCCAAAAATGAGGGATGTACCGGGACTTATCAGACCAATCCCACCAAAGCCAATTCCCATTAAAGCGATGCCTCCACATAATACCCAACCATATTGAAAATGTTTCAATTTCTGAGTGAAGAATGCACCAATTATTCCCCCAAGACCAATAATAGAAATGATGTATCCCATTTTACTCTTATCATTTGGGAACAAGCTCTTAAATAAAGTTGGGAACTGTGAGTCTACTAATTGTAATACTGCCATAGCTATTGTAAAGAAAATCATGGTTGATAATATCTTCCGATTGGATAATACATAAACCCAAGCTTGTAACCAAGCAGTCCAAGTACTTTGCTGTAGCTTTTCCACCTGTTCTCTTGACAGAGATTCCTTTAACCTTAATGTCGGCAACAGAACCAAAGCAGCTAGAAAACAGCATATTGCCCTTATAATCAGACAAAAATCTGGCTGAAACCAGCCCAGTAACATTCCTCCTATAAGTGGACCCACTATTTTGGTTCCTTGCTCAACTATCCCATTGATACTTACCGCTTTGGTAAGCAGATCAGGGGAAACAATCTGTCGTGTTAATGTTTGCTGTGCAGGATAATAGAAAACGGTAAAAATGGAACGAATCATTAATGCTAACAAAAGCCAATGAATATTTTGGACAAATAAAAGAACAATTGTTAATAGACCAACCATAAGATTGCAAAACATCATAATTGGAATTTTTCTAAAGCGATCAGCAATCACACCTGCCCATGAACTAAATAAAATTCCAGGTAGTGCATACGCAACGGGAATCAATCCAATCATGGTGGGGTCTACTTCCCATTCAAAAGCAACAATGGTCATAATGGCTAACATATCAATAAATACTCCGAGCATAAGCAGTGAATACGCAGAAAAAACTTGTAAATAAATTGTATTTCCCCAAAGCCCTTTTGAGTCGGTAGTTTTCATAAAAACGAGCTCCTTAAGTTTACTAAAAAAGAACAACGATAGGTCATTCCAACTCTCTAGCCAGTTAGCTTCAAAGCTCGTGTGATATGGCTGACTCGCCGGATTACCCTGGAGTCCGCCTAAACGTCCTGCATAATAAATGCCATTATTAATTAACCAACCATTTTCATCTGTCACATTATGTATGAGGGCAATTTTACTAACCTCGTTTATGAAGCCATCAATCTTTCCATACCACATCGTCGTATTAGCTTCTTTACCTGTTTCTTGCAAATAGGACTGTATGTCATAATCAATCCCTTGCATTAAATCATATATAGCTTGCCCTTTAAACGATCGCTTTCATATGTAGAGAGATTTTCATTATACCGTTTTAAAAATCTTCGTCGCATACTGTACTATTTCAGCATCAATAGAAGCATTGCCTATTAATTTCCCTTAAGAAGCTACCACTTTATCTTGCTCACCTGTACCAAGTTTAAAGTTTGAGTTCTTAGCCATTTCCTTTAATACCGATAAACACTTATCGTGGAAACTTCTCTCATTTAAATAGCCTAATTCGTTATTATAAAATCCTATATAAAAAGCAGAACGTTATACCTCAACAAATGTTTCGATTCCCTTTGAATCATCTTTCGTAAAAGTACTTCCTATTTTCCCTAATTCATTGATGATAAGTTGCATGCGCTCTTTATTTTGATAAAAAACTTTTGTTTCCTCACTGAATTGGAATAAGTCTGTAATTTGATTCCAGTGAATATTACCAAGCGTATCAATTAGCTCACTATCACTCATTCTTAAGCTCTGCTATTGAGTACTGTTGCTGCAATTGCTTCATTTCAGCGCGTTTAATAATTGGAGCTGGGCGTTGTGAAAAATCTGCTATTTTTAATCATTTTTCAAATGATAAGGTTTCATCAGCCTTTGAAGAATGTACAATTTCATCTTTTGGAATTTCTATGCCATCAGGTTTCATTTGTAATACATTATAAGGCGTTTTATCTGTTGCTAATACTTCAGCTTGTAACGCTCCTAATGATAGTTCCATTGTACTAATCCCAATTAACACTTGATTGAGTTTTATTTTTTTTCATAACAAGCTCTCCTCTGGTACTATATCGCTCTTCTGAAAATAACATATTATGTAATAAAAACAATATAAAATGCCATATTTGTTAAAATTTTCTTGTATAATTTGAACACTTAGACACAATTTAGACCAAATCAGTACCCCTCTATGTTCTATTTTGTAAGAGAATGAGTAAGATAACCTTACAAACACTGAGTTCCGTGGAGCTAATTTGACCCTAGCAAAACTAAGAAAAACGACATGGAAGCAGAGCTTTGGTCAGCAAGTAAATGGGGAGTAGATATAGAACAATCGTTCCATACAAGGTATTGACTTGTCTGATAAAAGAGTTTTCTGCTAGACAGTTGCTTTTGTTCTGGATTCTCAAAAGTCACGTTTATTAAACCGCATCTTAGAGTTGATCAATACGGTTAATTGTGGTCCAGCCAACAAAACTCGGAAAACATACGCTAAATGAATTTAAACCTAAAAAAAGGCGGTTGTTTCCTGTACGTTAAGGAACACCGACTTTTTAGTTGGCTTCTTCATGTAAAGTAATAGTTGAAGAAGAGATAGCATATGCCTAATGGTTTAATCCCTCATAATGATACTTTCCCAAAGTTTTTTATTTGTGAAAAGCCTAAACTTTAAATTCTGCATTTTGTTCTTGTAGATGCCAACCTGACGTGTAAAAGTATTTATTAATTTTGATTCGATCGGACATAACGTTAGGATTGGTAAGTCATTTATAGTTTTTAACATCTTTTTTAACAACCCTTGCCCCCGATAAACCTCATTTAAAGCAAATTGATATTCCGAAATGCTATTGGATGTTTTTTTCTGTAAAATCGAAAAGCTCCTACTACTTGACCATCGACTATCGCCACAATCATTTGTTTTCTTCTTATAGCTGCTCTAATTCTTAGAGGGCAAAAAAACTTTTCGGAATTAACCCGCTGTTATTATGATCTAAATGGTTTTTGAAGAAAGATACGACTTAAGGTGCATGGTTTATATCGGCTAATTCTATCTGCACCTTCCCCCCCTTGAATGTCTACGCTTATCTGTAGTGAGTTAAGTGCAGACGATTCAACTTCTATTTTAAAACAAAAAAGACCGTAGACAAACTCGATTTTATCGAGTTTGTCTACGGTCTGAATCGGGCTTCTTTTTAAGAGCCCGATTTTTTAATATCATCAATAATTCCATTTTTTAAGGAATTCTTTAGTGCACTGCCTGCCCCGATTCATCAATTCACCCTTTTTTTCATCATTCAGATTGAAATCCATTGCAGAAATTCCCTTCATCGGGATAAATACAATATTATGGACGTGTTTCTTGGAAATATACCGTGCATCATGGGCATCTTTCATCGTTTTGAATAGTGCGGAGAACAATTCAACCGCATTATCCACCTCATGCGGTTTCCATATCTCATCGACACTTAGCCGCAAGCCTATGACCGGCCTTTCCTTCCTTACATGATCTGAATTGAATAACCACATTGGAAAATTGCTTAACACACCTCCATCAACAAAAAGGAACTTGCTTTTTCCGACATCAAGTTTGACTGGCTCAAAGAAATAAGGAATGCTACAACTCATTCTTACTGCCTTTGCCACTGGAAAAGTGCTCGGATCAATGCCATAGTTCGGTAAATCATCAGGCAGCACCACCAATTTCCCATTTGTAATGTCAGAGGTTATGATACGGAGGGATTTCGGTCGAACATCCTTAAAGGTGACTACATTCCTTTCGGCAAGTTTATCGGCGACCCAGGCTTCCAAAGCGTTGCCTTTATAAAGGCCAAGCTTCCAGTATACAAGGAGCCATTTAGCAAGCGGGATAGGCAAAAGACCACGCCTTTTATCCAGCAGGCCGCTTAAATCTATATCAAGAAAAAGCTTTTCCATTTCTTTTCCGGTGTACCCCGCTGCTACGAAAGCTGCAATTATGGACCCTGCACTTGTACCGGCTGTCCGATGGAATACAAATCCCTGTTCCTCTAATTCCTGCAGGGCTCCCACTAAACCATAGCCTTTAATCCCGCCTCCGGAAAAAACGCCGTCAATAATCATAGCTGCCCTCCCCTAATCCGGTCTTTACATTTCTAAGCAGGATTAGAGCGATTTATGACAGTTTCAAATAGAAAATTGCCTCATCAGGTAAAATACTGAATTTCCGCTTTTGGGAAAAATTCCGCTATATACCCACGAATGGTCGTTTCCAGTTCTGCGGCTTCTTCGGTTTGATAAACATATTTACCAATTCCATATCGGCCCCATTTATATTTACGCTTCGTTTCGTCCAGTTCCAATTTTGTTTTCGGGTAGTTTTTTTGAATCACTTTTTTTGCTGGACCAGTAAACCGATGCTGGATTAATTCGAAAGTCAAGTCAGGGATATCCATCCCTTTTAAAGCCTCACTCAACCGTTCGAATAATTCATGGTAGCCCTCCTTCCATGCTTCATGACGATATATTGGAGCTACGATAAAACCCAGGGGATATCCGGCACCTGCCACTTTACGTGCTGCTTCCATCCTTTCCTCGAAGCTCGATGTGCCGGGCTCGAAATTCTTTATCACATAACGTGAATTTATACTGAAGCGAAATCTCGTTTTTCCATTATGTTCAGCATCCAACAGATGGTCGACATGATGAAATTTAGTTACGAACCTTAGTACCCCATATTCACTTTTTCCAAAATACTCTATAGCCCTTTTTAACGAATGTGTCAAATGGTCAATTCCGACGATATCCGATGTACAGGCTGCCTCAAAACGGGTAATTTCAGGCATTCTCTCATTTATATATTTTTCGGCTACCTCGAAAATCTCGTCAAGATTCACATATGTCCTAATATATGGCTTTGATCCGAGTGTCGTCTGTAAATAACAATAGTGACAATGCCCCATACACCCTGTAGCAAGAGGGATGGCATATTCAGCAGATGGCTTTGAAGATTCGAATTTCAAAGTTTTTCTGATTCCTACCACAAGCGTGGATTTGGCGACACGATATTTTTGCAGATCATTTTCTCCAGGAAGATCCCTAATTTGGTTATGCGATGTGGTCTCACGGATTTCAATGTCCAAATCTTCGAATTTCTTTTTCAATTCCCGGCCAAGCGGGTATTCCAGTGCCCTGGGCTCGATATATACTAACTGTGGCATAAATGGTTTCATTTCGTTCTCCATTCTTTTATCGATTTGTTCATATTTTCAATCGAACTACACAATCTAAATCATAAGGATAGTTTTTCTTTATTCTGTTATCCTCATGATTATTTTTACTTGGAAATTCAAAATGAAGGAGATGCGATATGGCTAATAAACGAGGCTTCTTGACAAATGGAACGGGTAAACAAACGATCACCGTCCAAACAGATAATAAATATCCAAATCCCAGGAATATACCAGGAGACTCGGTCGATGAATTTTCGGTATTGAAGGATGGAAACCAATATCTAGCCGAAAAGGAAATAGGGCAGCAAAATGAAAATGGTTGATTGAACGCAAAAGAAGACCGAATTTCATGATTCGGTCTTCTCTATTGGTATTTAATTGAACATACTGTCTTTAACCTACATTTAAGACACTAAAAAAAGCCGTTAAGATAGCTTTTCAGCATACTTAACGACTTCCCTTCCATCAGCTTATAGCCCGCATTTTAATTGTGCTCCGCAATTCGTGCAAGTATTGCATCCGCCCATTTCCTGGACTTCACCTTTACGGCAGACCGGGCAAGTGTTGCCCACTTCCGATCCAATCGTAACATTCGTCGAACGCAGTTCATTTATCGTATCGACCAATACAACTTTTTTCTTTACTTCCACATCTGTCAATTCATCCATTTCAAGCTGCTCGTCCATTTGGTTTTCTTCCGCTTTGAGCGTAAGAACCTGACTGTCACGGCTGCCATCCACATATACGGTACCGCCTTTTGCTCCGCCTTTGTATAGACGTTCATATACTTTTTCAACTTGTTCGACAGTATATCCTTTTGGAGCATTGACCGTCTTACTGATCGAGCTGTCAATCCAGCGTTGAATGATGCATTGAACATCTGCATGTGCTTCTGGAGCTAATTCCATTGCGGAAATGAACCATTTTGGAAGCTCTTTTGTATCGGCTCCTGGATTGCGGTCCAAGTATTCCTGTACAATGTCAGCCTTAACTTCAATGAATTTACCCAGACGGCCGCTGCGGAAATACGTGAAGGAGAAATATGGTTCAAGCCCTGTTGATACCCCAACCATCGTTCCTGTGCTTCCTGTAGGAGCCACTGTCAATAAATGAGAGTTACGGATGCCATGTGCAGCAACACTTTCCCTGATATCTTCCGGCATTTTTTCCATAAATCCGGTTTGTGTGAAACGCGTTCTAAGCTCATCGGTTTCTTTGTCCGTTGACCCGTTCAGGAACGGGAAACTGCCTTTTTCTTTAGCTAGTTCCACAGAAGCCCTGTAAGCTGTAGTCGCAATCGTTTCAAACACCTTGTCCACCAGGATATTTCCTTCTTCAGAGCCATATTCCGTTTCACAGTAGATCAACAGGTCATGCAGACCCATTACACCAAGTCCAACCCGTCGCTCGCCCAGTGCCTGTTTTTTGTTTTCATCCAAGAAATAAGGAGTTGCGTCAATGACATTGTCCTGCATACGCACACCGACTTCGACGGTCTGCTTAAGTTTCTCGTAATTAACCGTTTTGCTATCTTTATCAGCCATTTCTGCAAGATTGACAGCCGCAAGGTTACATACTGAATATGGGGCCAATGGCTGTTCGCCACAAGGGTTCGTGGCTACTACCTGTTGACCGTATGCTTTGGCATTCGTCATTTCATTAGCATTATCGATAAAGAAAATACCTGGTTCAGCAGAATATGTTGCACAAATGTTTATTAAGTTCCAAAGCTCTTTAGCTCGGATTTTACGGTAAACACGGACTTTGTGACCCATTTTCTCCCATTCGCGAACATCACCGACATTATGCCATTCTTCATTGTAAATGGCCATTTCTTCGGCATTATAGCTTTCTACATCAGGAAAACGCAATTCGTATTCCGCATCTTGTTCCGCCGCTTCCATAAACTCCTTAGTCAGGCAAATAGAGATATTCGCTCCAGTCAGAAAATCCGAATTATGGACACTGTACGTTCCACCTGTACGGATTTTTTCTTCTGCATCCCTAATGATTTTCTCGCTGAATCCACCTTGGCCAGGAATCTCCTTATAATTGATGATCCCTTGATACATAGCCGTTTCCTGTTCCGTGTGCGGCGTGAATTTCAATTTATCCGTCGCATATTTCTTGATGGCTTCATCTTTGGTGTTTTCCACTAGGTAACGCAGAATCCTTGGATTTTGCATTTTGGAAATGATGAACTCTGCAATATCAGGATGCCAATCAGCAAGCATGATCATTTGAGCGCCGCGTCTGCTACCGCCCTGTTCAACAAGATGCGTCAGTTTCGCGATATCGTCAAGCCATGACACTGAACCTGAGGATTTTCCATTTACCCCTTTTGCCAGAGTGTTTCTTGGACGCAGTGTCGATCCGTTCGTACCCACTCCGCCGCCGCGGCTCATGATTTCCATCACTTGTTTCCTATGTTCTGAAATCCCTTCACGTGAATCCGGTACGAATGGCATTACATAGCAGTTGAAATAAGTAACATCCGTATTGGAACCCGCACCGTATAATACTCGACCTGCCGGGACAAAATTAAGGTTCTTTAATTCTTCATAGAATTTATTGAACCATTCCGTTCTTTTTTCTTCCGTGGTTTCCACTGATGCCAAGCCCGTTGCATTACGTTTCGCAATTTGTTCATAGTATATTTCAAGCGGCTTTTCGATTATATCCAACGGACGGTTCACAATCCCCGTCTCCACTTCTTCCGGATTATCCAAAACGCCACGGAATTCTTCATCCACCAATACCTTGGCTTTTTTGGTTTCCCAATCAATTTCAACGATGTAACCGAGACCCCTTGCCGGGAATTTCGGATCTTCCTTAATCGTCAACACGACGAAATCGCCTGCCGAGAGTGTGATTTTTTCAGTATCCTTAAAAGAATAGCGGTCAAGCATGACTAGACGGGACACTCCCTTATGCGCCATTTTCATATCAGCAGTTACAGGGTGAACCTGGGGAAATAAAGAAATATCCTTATTCAACCTTTCTAGATCAACCTTTAAAGCTTCTTTTATTACAACCGACATAATTCCCTCTCCTTTATATGTTTCAAGATCCGTTCTTGCTGCCGCAAAAATCCTTATGTAGCCTTACATGTCCGTTTCGCTTAACAAGTACCCTAAATTTATCATAGCGAAACTCAAAAATCAACATATAGTGTCGCATTAAATATTTCAACTACTATATATTGTGTTTGTTTTGAATAACTTTTAATTTTGTCAAACGATAAATCAATTAATATAGTTAGTAAAAGGGAGGAAAATGTCGATTTACAATAATTTTTCATCAGATTTCAATTAATTTGGACCTTGCTTTTTCCCTATCCCTTTTAGGACTTATCCCTGCAAGGGATAGCTTATTTGGTCAAACAAATCTGAAAAAACTTTTTTATTAATCATTCTAATTATCCCAATTCGCCTATCTCATGAAATTCCATTCATCGCTTTCATATTTACTTTCTGCAATGGCCTTCACTTCCAGCAATTGCTTTTCGGTGAGGACGTATGGCTCTAAATCGATCGAAAGTCCTTCGGCAAAACCTTTTTCAAAAGCTTCTTTCGCTTCAGGGATGGTAATCTTCCTTCCGGCAACGTCATTTATGGCCACAGCTTTATTTTTCAAGCTTTTTTGCATTCTCTCTTTAACCCTGTCATTTGAGAATTTAAATACGCTAAAGAGCTTTTCATCATCAAGTTCAAGCAAAATGGCCCCGTGTTGAAGGATGACGCCTTTTTGCCTTGTTTGAGCGCTGCCAGCGACCTTCCTGCCCTCAACGACCAGTTCATACCAGCTTGGAGCATCAAAGCAGACGGAAGACTTTGGCGCTTTTAAAGCCGCTTTTTCCTGCTCGGTTCGAGGCACGGCAAAATAAGCATCCAATCCAAGATTCCTGAACCCCATTAATATCCCTTCAGAAATGACACGGTATGCTTCAGTGACCGTAGTTGGCATTCCCGGATAGGATTCTGGAACGATTACACTATACGTCAATTCATGCTCGTGCAGTACCGCTCGTCCTCCTGTTGGTCTGCGAACAAAACCAAGGCCCTGCCTTTTGACCTCTTCCATATCAATTTCCGCTTCTGCCTTTTGAAAATAACCAATCGACAATGTCGCTGGATCCCAGCCGTAAAAGCGTATGATTGGAGGAATTTCCCCTTTGCTTTGCCAGTTTAACAGTGCTTCGTCCAGCGCCATATTAAAAGCCGGTGAACAATACCCCGAATCTATAAAACCCCATTTTTCTTTAGTCATCCTTACCCCTCGTTTCAATAGACTGTTTTTCAATCCCCCACAAAAAACTCACATGTAGTAGTTTAACAGACTTTAACACTCTAAAAAAGAAAGTGCTATCAAGTCGATGAAGAATTTGATGAAAATTCTTTTTGATTATTGGGTAAAGCAATTATATAATAAAGATTGTCTGTATTCGTTAAGGTAGAAGGGAGTTTTTATGTTTGGAAATATTATATACACTGCTCATCATCTTGGGAGTGGTTATTGCGTATTCACTTTTTAATTGGTACCGCCAGCGTAAAATCGTTAAAACACTAACACAGGACGAATTTATCGCTAACTACAGAAAAGTGCAGCTAATCGATGTGCGGGAACCGAATGATTTCGATAATGGTCATATCTTAGGCGCAAGAAACATCCCTATGACTCAAATGAAAACCCGCTTGGTCGAAATTAGGCAGGACAAGCCTGTATATTTGTACGCTCAAAGCGAAATCATCAGCGGAAGAGCTGCAGCCATGCTATATAAAAAGGGCTACAGGGAACTTTTTCACCTAAAGGGCGGTTTCAAAATGTGGACCGGGAAAATTAAAGCAAAGAAATAAGACCCCATCTCCGCATGGGCTCTTTTTAATTAAGAATCCTTCATGTACATCATGCTGGCTCTAAGAAAATGAAAGTTAACTGTTGGACTTTAATGAATTCTTACATACACATGAAAAATCCCCGCCGGCAGGCAGGGATTTTTTTCGTGTAAGCTATTAGTCTATGCTTGATAACGCAGAACAGGTTTTCTTGCAGCAAGAGTTTCATCAAGCCGTTTTATAACGGTTGTATGCGGAGCTTCCTGAACGATTTCCGGGGTTTCTTCCGCTTCCTTGGCAATCTGGATCATTGCATCGATGAACGCATCCAGAGTTTCTTTTGACTCGGTTTCGGTCGGTTCTATCATCATTCCTTCTTCCACGTTCAACGGGAAGTAAATGGTTGGAGGATGATACCCGAAATCAAGCAATCTTTTGGCTATATCGAGAGTCCTTACCCCCAATTTCTTTTGCCGACGTCCGCTTAATACGAATTCGTGCTTACAATGACGATTATATGGTAAGTCAAAATAAGGTTCCAACCTACGCATCATATAATTGGCATTGATGACCGCATTCTCGGTGACGGCTTTAAGACCATCAGGACCCATTGAACGAATGTACGTATATGCCCTCACGTTTATCCCGAAATTACCATAATAAGGTTTTACCCTGCCAATGGATTGCGGACGATCATAATCAAGAACGAATTGCTCATCTTGTTTGACCACTAGTGGTTTAGGCAAGTAAGGAATCAAGTCCGACTTCACCCCTACAGGACCAGAACCCGGACCGCCGCCGCCATGCGGGCCTGTGAATGTTTTATGGAGATTTAAGTGAACCACATCAAAGCCCATGTCGCCCGGGCGTGCTTTTGATAGGACTGCATTCAGATTGGCTCCATCATAATAAAGCTTCCCACCAGCGTCATGGACAAGTTGTGCCATTTCCAAAATGTTTTCTTCAAACAATCCCAATGTATTGGGGTTCGTCAGCATCAAAGCCGCCGTATCCGGTCCGACAACACGCTTTAAATCTTCAAGGTCGACTAACCCATTTTCATCCGACTTCACTGTAATCGTTTCAAGTCCGGCAACAGTTGCAGAGGCAGGATTCGTACCGTGTGCAGAATCAGGTACAATCACTTTAGTCCGTTCTGTATCGCCATTCGCTTCGTGAAAAGCGCGAATCATCATCAATCCTGTCCATTCACCGTGAGCACCTGCTGCAGGCTGTAATGTCACTTGGTCCATCCCGGTGATTTCCGTTAAGTGTTCCTGCAAATCAAATAATAGTCCCAATGCTCCCTGAACAGTAGCCGGATCTTGATATGGATGGATATGGGCAAAACCGTTGAAACGTGCCACATTTTCATTTATTTTCGGATTATATTTCATCGTGCATGAACCCAGCGGATAAAAACCCGAATCCACCCCATGATTCCGTTTGGAAAGTGCTGTATAGTGACGCATGATATCCAGTTCGGACACCTCAGGAAGCTCTGCCTCTTCTTCACGGATGTAGTCGGCAGGAAGAATTTCTTCGAGCGGAAAAGTTGCCACATCCATTTCTGGCAGACTGTACCCGATTCGACCGGAAGTACTGATTTCAAAAATGAGTGATTGATCTTGATTATTCATGTTGATCCCCCAATTCCTGCGCAAGTGCATCAATTTCTTCTTTTGTTCTAAGTTCAGTTACCGCGACCAGCATATGGTCTTTCAGCTCAGGATAAACCGTTCCTAAATCGAAGCCGCCGATCATCCCTTTTTCAAAAAGGTTTTTATTGATTTCTGAAAACGAAGCAGGCAGTTTAATGACAAATTCATTAAACGAAGGACCGTCGAATATCACTTCCACCCCTTTTGCCATAATTGCTTTTTTCGCATAATGCGCTTTTTGAATATTTTGCACGGCCATTTCTTTGACACCCTTTTTCCCAAGCGCGGTCATTGCAACAGAAGCTGCCAAGGCATTCAAAGCTTGATTGGAACAAATGTTGGATGTGGCTTTGTCACGGCGAATGTGCTGTTCACGAGCTTGAAGCGTCAGTACAAACCCTCTTTTTCCATTTTCATCCACTGTTTGACCGACGAGCCGGCCCGGAACTTTCCGAACAAGTTTATTAGTAACGGCAAAATATCCACAATGAGGTCCCCCAAATGCCGCTGGAATGCCGAATGGCTGAGCATCCCCCGTTACGATATCTGCACCGAGTGCACCAGGGGATGTCAAAGCTCCCAATGCAAGCGGATTACTGGAAACGATAAACATGGACTTGACACCATGAATGATTTCTTCCATTTCTTTCAATGGCTCGATCCGGCCAAAGAAGTTCGGATATTGCACGATCACTCCTGCAATGTCATCATTCGCCAATTCCCTTAAAGCAGCTAAGTCCGTCACACCGTCTTTATAAGGAATTTCGATCACTTCCACGCGTTGCCCTTTCGCATATGTCTTCACAACTTCTCTTGATTCAGGATGAACGGCTCCTGAAATGAGAATCTTCTTGCGTCGTGTCTGGCCTGAAGCAAGCATAGCTGCTTCAGCTAGCGCCGTCCCGCCGTCATACATGGAGGAGTTAGCCACATCCATGCCCGTCAATTCACAAATCATCGTTTGATATTCAAAAATTGCCTGAAGCTCGCCCTGTGAAATTTCAGGCTGATAGGGTGTATAAGCCGTATAAAACTCCGAACGGGATAGAACATGATCGACGATGACCGGTGCATAATGGTCATAGACACCCGCACCAAGGAAGGAAGCATAGTTTTTAAGATCCGCATTCTTGGCAGCAAGCCTTGATAATTCTTTCATTAATGCAGGTTCGGATTTGGCAGGCTTGATATTGTATTCTCCTTGAAAACGAACGCTTTCAGGGATATCGTTGAAAAGTTCTTCAGCAGTAGATACCCCTATCGCTTCAAGCATTTCTTGTTTATCTTGCTCTGTCATGGGTAAATAACGATGTTTCATCTAATGACCATTCCCCTCTATTTACGTGGTTTTTTATAAAAAGGTGTTTGTATGATAACGGCTTTCAAACGTTTGGAACGGATTTCCACTTCGACTTCCGCATCCAGCACCGAAAATTCCTTATCGATAAGTACCAATCCCACATTTTTCTTCAACGTTGGTGATTGGGTACCGGTCGTGACCTCACCGATGGCTTTATCACCGCTGTAAACCTTATACCCATGACGTGGAATGCCACGGTCAATCATTTCAATTCCCACCAGCTTGCGTGGAGCTCCTTCCTCCTTTTGTTCAGCAAGAACGGCTTTCCCGAAAAAATCAACTTCCTTATCCACTTTTACTGCAAAACCAATTCCGGCTTCTATCGGGGTGATGTCCGCTGAAAGCTCTTGCCCATACAGCGGCAGTTTCGCTTCAAAACGCAGGGTATCACGAGCACCTAAACCAATCGGCTGAACCCCCTCTTCCTTTCCGGCATCCATAATCGCCTTCCAAAGGGCAGGACCATTTTTACTGTCGCTATATATCTCAAAACCATCTTCACCAGTGTATCCAGTACGGGATACCATCGCGGAGATACCGTTTATCATGACATTTTCCTTGAACTTGAAAAATCCAATTTCACTTAAGTCAGTATTTTCCGATAGTTTTTGTAATATCTTCTCTGCAGATGGTCCTTGAAGTGCCAACTGTGTATAGTCACTCGAAACATTCGTAATTTGGACATCTTCCGTTAAATTAGCTTGCAGCCAATTGAAGTCTTTTTCTGTATTCGCTGCATTGACCACGAGCAGATAGTCATCCTCAGCCCTTTTATACACGATAAGATCATCAACCGTGCCTCCGTTTTCATAACACATGGCGGTATATTGAGCACCGCCCTGTTGCAGTTTTGAAATATCATTAGTCAGCATCTTCTGTAAAAAGGAAAGACTCCCAGGACCCTTAACATCGACTTCCCCCATATGGGAAACATCGAATAACCCCGCTTTTGTACGTACGGCTTCATGTTCATCCTTTATACCCGAAAATTGGACAGGAAGTTCCCAACCGCCAAAATCAATCGTTTTACCTCCGTATTCACGATAAACCTCAAATAGTGGTGTTCTTTTTAAATTGGTCAAAAAATGACCCCCTTCAGATTTTTTTGAATTAATTGGCTTCATTATCAAAAGCTTCTTGTCATTACGCATCAGATATATCCTGATTCATGATGTGAAAAAAGCACAAAAAAGGACAGAGAAAGCCCGTTTGAGCTTTTTCTCTGTCCTGAAACCTGAAAGTTTACCTATGTAATAGGTTTTCCCCTTTGGTGGCCGTCCCAAAACGGGCGGCGCTCTCCAGAGTTGCGTCCAATAAGAGTTCTTTTGCCTGAGAGATTCACTGCTAAGTTTGCTCCTTCGGCGCTACATCCGTAGTCTCTCCCCTTATCTTCACCCGCATATAAATGGTCTACCAATGAAAGGAAGCGAATAAGCCCCAAGCATCGGTAAAACCTTTGAGCATCATGGAATGCATTCTCTGCCAATTCTCCTAAAACTTCAGAAACCGTTTAAGTGATCTCCTTCAGTAATCTTGGATAAATTAGGAGCCTATAGCCCATACTAAGAAAACGCGAACTGCAAAATCATGTACAAAGATTCTTTTGGAAATTGGAATTTTCTAAATATACTTATATCCTACCCTAAGAAACTTATCTCTGCAATATCTTTTGAAGAGAAATATTTTCTTACTTCACATATGAAATGTTCGGGTTTTAACCTTATATTAAAGAAATTATGATTTAAGAGGGAGTTATTTCTATGAAAATCAATATATCCTTCAATTCTGAATGGAATGACGAGTTTCTGCAAAAGATGGAAAATGACGGTCCATGGGGAAATTGGGAGCTTTATAAATTGGCGGTTCAAATGGAGGAAAACCTTATCATCCCTGATTTTGAAGGTTTACAGGCGCCTAAGCACCTTCCGCAGTTAACCCCGCTTCCCCATCAATTGGAAGCAGCCAAGCAAGTGTTGGAAAAGATGAATGGAAAGGCCATTTTAGCTGATGAGGTAGGGCTCGGAAAAACAATTGAAGCAGGCTTGATCCTAAAAGAGTATATGATTAGAGGCCTTGTAAAAAAAGTATTGATCCTTGTTCCGGCTTCACTTGTCACACAATGGGCTTTTGAATTGAATACCAAGTTTCATATTCCGGCAGTCGTTCAGAGAAAAAGTTATGTTTGGGACTCCTGTGATGTGGTCATTTCATCCATTGATACAGCGAAACGCGCTCCACATCGAGATATCATTTTCAATCAGGAATATGACTTCATCATTATTGATGAAGCTCATAAACTTAAAAATAATAAGACGAAGAACTATGAATTCGTCCAAAATCTAAAAAAGAAATTTTGTTTACTCCTGACAGCCACTCCGATTCAAAATAAAGTCGAGGAAATTTTTCACCTCGTTTCATTATTGAAACCGGGCCACTTGGGAAATGCCTCACTCTTTTCGGAAAAGTATAAAGGGAAAGGCCGGAACATAATTGAAGATGAACACCTAAAGGAACTGGTCAACACTGTCATGATCCGAAACAGGCGGGCCGATACTGGTATTGAATGGACAAAACGGCATGTCGAAACCATCACCATTGAGTTTTCTCCAACGGAACAAGCATTGTACGATGCTGTTTCCAAATTCAAGCCAATTTCAGATGGATCAAAAGGAAGCGCCTTTTCGGCTCTCACTCTCCAAAGGGAAGCATGCAGCAGCAGAGAGGCGGTCTTTTATACATTAAAGAATATGAAAAATAAATATGATCAGCCTTCCCCTGACTTTTTGGCAAAGCTTGATGATTTATTTTCTAAAGTGAATGAAACGGTTCAGAACTCCAAGGCTGAAAAAGCTTTGGAACTGATCAAGAAAATTGATGACAAAGTAATTATTTTTACCGAATACCGGGCAACTCAGCTATATCTACAATGGTACCTACAGCAGAATGGAATTTCTTCCGTTCCTTTCCGAGGCGGTTTTAAGCGCGGAAAGAAAGATTGGATGCGAGAATTATTCCAAAAGAATATACAGGTATTAATTGCAACAGAAGCTGGCGGGGAAGGGATAAACCTTCAGTTTTGCCATCACTTGATTAATTTTGACCTGCCATGGAACCCAATGAGGCTCGAACAGAGAATTGGGCGGATTCATCGCCTTGGTCAGGAGGAAGATGTGATGATTTATAACTTTGCCACGAAAAATACAGTAGAAGAACATATACTGAAGTTACTTTACGAAAAAATTAATTTATTTGAAAAAGTAATCGGTGAATTGGATGATATTCTTACCAAACTGGATATTAACAACATTGAAGAATATTTAATTGATGTGGTCGGCGAGTCCAAAACAGAGGGCGAAATGAAAGTCAAGATGGATAATTTTTCATCGTTAATCCAATTCGCTCAATCAATGAAGGAAGGTGAGGTTCATGCAGCAACGGGAAATTCATGATTTTTTACTAACTTACTTTAAAGCCAATGATTGTGAAATATTGGATAATTCACCAACCCACCTTACAGTCCAATTGACGATTGAAATGGATAAAGAATTAATGAACAGACCCTTTTATTGGCATTATCTAGAAAAAACAGGCGGCGTTCCGAACCCAGCCCAGATGACTTTCATTACCGATCCAGAACAAGCTCCATCCGATTTAAAAGGAGAAATGATTCATTTTGGCTCTCCTCGCCTTCACCAGATTATTCATTCAACCAAAAAGCTGGCAGGGTATACTAGACTTTTTGAGGATACTCCTCCATTAAAAGGCGGAAATAATCCTTTGTTTCCTTGGCTGACCCTGAATGTGAAAATATCCTATCAATGCGACCGTAAAAAAGATACTTTCATGTCGATCGGATTGAATTTAATCTCGGGTGAAATCAAGGAAGGGTTTCACCATCGGGTTTTACCGATTAAGGTCACCCCCAAAATACCGGATTACTCCTTTACGCTTTCACCTCTGATCATGCCCAAGAGTGGATTGGCAAGACTGGATACATACATCAGGACCAGTTTCGAGGATGATGACCATTCCTGGGCAGAGGAAGCAATGCTGCGCTGGCAGAATGACTTGAATTTATTGGAGCATTTTTACAAGGATATGGAAGAAAAAAGTGAGAGCTATTATACCGAAAAAGAAGCATTAAAAGCACAATATGAACCCAACATCAGAATATCCATCATCAATGGAGGATTATTTTACCTTTCAGATAGGGCGTTGGGATAAGTAAAGAACGATAAAAAACAGATGTCCTAAGTTCAGGACATCTGTTTTACTTTTTGATATTTTTCCTTACGAACATCGACAGAGCAAAGGGGACAATGCCAAACCAATGGGACATACCATGATTTTTATCCTCTTTTCTGTGACGGCGCTTTTCTTTTCGTTCTTTTTTCGTCAGATTAAAATACTCGACAAGCTGCTGCGTCAGATATTTAATATAAGCGTTTGTAGACATATAAAATCATCACCCTACGCAAAGTATGTCCGGTTTACGCTTTTTTTATTCCTTCACATGTTCCCTGAACACGTGAACCTGTAGCGTTCCGTTTTAAATGAGTGTGGATTTTGCGTATTACACAGCCTGCTTTTCCAACCATTCTTTCACTTTCCCCGCTTCTTTATCGTATTGAATGATGACCCTGCCCTCGCGGTCATTTTTAGTCGTGGAAGTAAACTCGATATAGAGGTAAGGACCTTCTTGCTTCATTAAGGAATACCTTACCACACCATTGGGATATGAAATTTCCCCCTGGATGATTTTTGGGATTTCCTCGCCCCACTCTGCCGTCACTTCCTTGATGGCTAGATGGACAAGATGGTCGGCCACAAGCGATTCTTCCACTTCTTTATAAAACTTTTTATCAATGATAAACTGATCGATCATTAGTATCGTGAACATGATGAAAACACTCGCTATAATCATGACCATCGGGAAAACGACTCCTTTTTGATTATTCATCGACTTTCGTAACATTCCTAAAGTAAGGATGAAATCTTCGACTGAAAGTAGTCCCTGCTTTATCAGTTATCTTTATAACAATGACACTGCCATCCTTCTCAACCCGGAATTCCGAAATGTTCTGCAAGATGACCTCATGCCCCATACCATTCACTCGTCTTCGGACCTTATCTTCATATTGTTCAAACGATGATAATTGTTCACCTGAAAGCAAATATAATTTATTTCCCATTACATCCTGAACTTTGGAACTCCGGACCTCCTGCTTCATTTGCATGGTAAAGACCTCCCACTCTTTAGGATGCAATTTATCAACGGTCCCCATCTGGGTGTGAATGATTGAAAAAAGCTGTAGAACAAAAAGGGACGTCGTCATTAAAATCATTAAAGAAAAAAGCATTTCAATCATCGTAAAGCCATCATTTTTTCGCAGCATCACAAATGGATTCCAGATTGCCCGATTCATCTTCATAACGTACACACCCTTCAATCATTCCCGGGAAATCCCCATGGTCCTTCCAAACCAATTCATAGGATCTTTTTTTGTAAATGATTTCCTGACCAACAGCTTGTATCTCCCCATCCATGAACGCCGTCAATCTTTCATATAATAAATGGTGGGCTTCTGTCCTTACGGCAATATCTTTCCGATGCGTCATTAACTCTTCAAGAATCGGTAAAATGGCAAGGACCAGGAAAATACAAACGGAAAATGCGGCTATCAGCTCAAGGAAGACGTAACCTTTACAATTTCTCAACCCTGAACCTCCCTTTACCGATATTGAGGACCAACTTGTACTTTCCCTTTGGGGTATCAATCATAATCGTCCCTGCTTTTGAAGCATTTCCATACTGATTAAAATGAAAGCTGAACCCCAAAGTGCCACTTAAAAACTGTATATCCTCTGGTATGCTTCTCTCTAGAACGATCCCCTCCTTATAAGACGAAACGGTATAAATCTTTTTGGTATTATCAATATGGAGGTAAATCAAGCTCTCATGACTGATGGCATACTGTTGTGCATAGAAAAGATCTTCATGGAATTGAGAAAGAAATAGCCTATTTTCCATTCCTTTAGTGAAGCTAGGATATAGATTAAGACCGATGGAAATCAGGAGTACAAAAATAACGAGGACAATAAGGGTTTCAGATAGTGTATATCCTCCATTGCAATGCCGTATATTCACTTCTCTCCTACTCAACGACCGTTATCTTTCCTTCACTATCCAAACTAATATCATTCCCATTAGGACAGGATGTCTGTTTGAGATAGCCTTGACTTTCCAATTCACTGATACTTCCGGGCAGTTTAGCATGGTCGATCTCGTAAGCCTGTACCTGTGCTTGGGCCATCTTCACGAATGCTTCACATCCTTTAGACTGGATCGTAGATTGGTTCTTCGTGATATTGGGGATTGTGATAATCAAAAGGATGGATATTACCAGTAAAACAATGAGCATTTCAATTAGTGTAAAACCACGTTCATTCATCACTTTCTTCAACATATCATCATGCTCCTGAAACCATCCGGATACCAGATGACCTTCGAGCATTTTCACCTCCAGAATACAAAAATAAAATCCTATATACCTTCGAGCAGTGAGAACATCGGCAGCAAAACCGCCAAGTAAATGGACACGATCAAAAGACCTATCAGTGAAAACATGAGAGGCTGAATGATTTTCAAGATTGCATTCATTCTCTCTTCGATTTTCTCCAGTATAAAACGACTGTAATGAAGCAGTTCCGCATCAAGTCTGCCGTATTTTTGACCATTTGCAGCGACCACCGGTAAATTCCCATCAAAATATGGGAGCTCCCGAAAAATCATTTCAAGTGATCTGCCCTCGATCAGATCATCCTTAATGATCGCGCATAGTTTTTGGTAAAAAGGCTGCTGTTGATTTATCGAGAATAATTTGATGCTATCGTTAATCGACAGCCCTCCGGAAAGTAAGCCACTGAATTGGCTAGCAAAAAAATAAGTTTCGTATAACTTGATGAAGGTCCCGAATATCGGAATTCCCATCAAAATCCTCCGCTGCCTTAATGGGCACAATCCGTTAAACCAAAATCGTTTGAGTACATACAAGAACAGGAGCGATCCGAGTAAAAAGAAGGGGAGTGCCGGAAGAATGAATGTGGAGGCTGACATTAATCTTAAGAGTGTATGCTGATCGACATCCATCGTGAAATAGATTGTCTGGAATTTGGGAAGGAGAACACTCTGAAGAATATAAAAAACGATGCTTACAAAAAAGACTAAGAATACGGGATACACCATTAACTTTTTCACTTTATCCATATCCTCGGTTCTTTTCTTCCAATATCGCCCTCCTTCTTTCAACGCCCGTTCCAGGTCGCCATATTGTTCTCCATAAAATATATAACTTACAAGCTGCGGATGAAAATTAAGATGGGTCAGCACCATGTGCAACGGGTAACCGTTCCTTAAATCGGCTTTAGCCTGGGTGAAGTCTTCCGCTTTCTTCTTTGATTCCTGAAACTCAAGAAAATGTAAAGCGTCCGCCAAAGGATAACCATGATTCAATAATTCACCTAGCTTCGAAATAAAGACCGCCTGCTCTTTTACCTTCCATTTACTTTTTGGTTTCATGGTATACCAGCCGTTCATATTCCTGAGAATCCACATAGCCCATCGCAACCGCTTTTCCGATTTCATCCTTCAATTGGCGATAGCTGACCGTTGCCTTTCCTTTTTCATCTCCCATTATCCGGAGAACCTCAGCCAGGCTTTTTCCATATAGCAATTCATATACACTTGCCCTTTTATTCCTGGCAGTCATTTTGCAAGCTAAAGCACAATCCCCTTTACATGGAAGACATCGCAATTCAACCAGCCGCTGTGCTGTCACGCCAATCAAACTCTGTTCAACCTCAAGCAAGCTGACACCAAATTCCAGTAACCTGGAGATGGCGCCCTGGGCGTCCCTTGTATGCATGGTTGTAAGTATCAAATGACCGGTTAATGCGGCACGCACTGCGATTTTGGCAGTTTCTGCATCCCTGACTTCCCCAACCATGATCACGTCAGGGTCATGCCTCAGTACAGCTTTTAGACCGACAGAATACGTAATGCCCGCCTTTTCATTGATTTGGACTTGCAATACCTTTTCGGATACATTTTCAATGGGATCTTCCAGTGTAATGATATTTCGATTGATCATCTCATGGGCATGGTGAAGCAGGGAATATAGTGTCGTGGTTTTTCCACTGCCGGTCGGACCGGTAAATATGAGCATGCCGTGGGAATGCTTCAGGAGTGCAATCAATTTTTGAACGGTGTTTGGAAATAAAGATAACTGTTCTAGAGGAAGGATATTCTGTTGGGGTATTAAGCGGATGACCAAACTTTCGAGATGGGCAGTGGGTAAAGTGGAAAGGCGGAGTCCGACCACCTGGTTAGCCAAATTGATGGTGACGGCACCACTCTGGGGCCTCCTTTTCTCCCCTATATCCATCGAGGCAAGGAACTTCAATTGAGCGATCAGCCTTTCAGCTTCAAAGAATGATAATGTTTCCTGGGGAATAAGCTTATTGTCTATCCTGAATTGGATGAGAGGTCCCTCTCTGCGAAAAAAAATGTGGATATCCGATGCCGAATCCTTTACGGCACGGGTTAGTATCTTTTCTGCGGTCTTTTCAATAGATATCAAATCAAACATCACCTCCTATGTTTCTTGTTGTATGTATTCGACAATCCACGACAAATTCCTGCTTCAGAATAAAAAAATTCCCGAATAAACTTCGAGAATCATCTCACATGCTCATTTTCAAATCGAGCCTTTGGGAAACCAAATTCCTTAATGCGTCTACATTATGACCAATCACCAGTTTTTCCCCGTCTATGAGGATGGGCCTTCTTAATAATTTCGGTTCTTTTGTTAATAATTGGATGACATCAAAAAGCAACATTTCGTCAATATTAACTTGTAAGTCTTTGTATGCTTCACTTCTTGTTGCTAAGACTTCATCAAGTCCTTCCGAGGTCAATTCAAGAATTCTTTTTAACTCCGCTACAGTTGGAGTCTCTCTGAATAAATGTCGCTCATCGAAGGAAATATGATTGGCCCTTAACCATTTTTTTGTTTTGCGGCAAGAGGTACAACTTGGATACGAAAAGAAAGTTAAATGTGCCGTACTAATCACTCCCCGTTCACATTTTGTATACATTAATAATCTATATAATTATTGTATAACATTTGTACAATGAATGTATAGATCATTGCTTTATAAAGCGGTTTTAATTGTGAACTTTTTTAAAACTAAATGGAGTTTGCCCTTTCTCTTATTCCATTTTTTTCTGCCTGCATTATAATGAACATAGGTAAACTATGGAATAGCAGGAGGGTGTAATGGAACAAACGTTAAAAATAACAAACGTGTTAGCTGATCCCACCAGATATTATATATATCAGCATATTGTGAACAACCATGGTGATGTATCGGTACAGCAAATCGCCGATTCATTTAACATCCATCCAAATGTTGCTCGTCTACATTTGTCAAAACTTGAGGATATCGATATGTTGACCTCGGATGCCCGAAAAACCGGGAAAGGCGGTCGCCCCAGCAGGCTTTACCGATTATCTGATAAGGTCATTCAGCTTCATTTTCCATATAGGAACTATCAGCTGCTTTCAAGGATTGCCATCCAGACGATGATGACATTAGGGGAACAAGGAAAACAGGCACTTTATGAAACGGGAAAAGTATTCGGGGAGGAATTGATCAATCAGCAACTAGCCCTGAACTCGACGTCGATCGATCGACTGGCTTTTGCAGAAAAAGTCAACATGCTTAAAAATGCGGCTACCATCGCAGGGTTATCTCCTGAAATACAAGCAAACGAAGAAGAAAATAAAATATACTTCCGGATCTTCAATTGCCCGTTTAAGGAAGTTACTGAAGTGGAGCCAGGAACAATCTGCTCCATGCATAATTCATTTTTAAAAGGTATGTTCGAAGCCTTGTTTGAGAATGTCAATATTGTGGAATTAGAAAATATGATGTCCAATTGTGCAGCATGCTCATACCAGGCTTCGGTTCTCACATAGAAACAAAAGGCATCCTTTACATTACCTTACAATTTCATTTATAATTATTTAGAATGTACACGACTAGACATAAGGAGGGATTCGGGTGGAACGCATGTTCAGAGTATGTGGATTTTGGACAGGAATTATGGCAATTTTCTTTTATCTTGGCCATATGCATCAAACGTCTTTGCTTTTCTTTGCACAAACGATCTTTTTTGTACTTTTAAGTTATTTAAAATTATCTGAGCGCATGTATATTTATGTTTTCGGCGCCTATCTTACCGTTTTCTTTGCAGGATTTTCCTACTGGAGCGTATTTATGATGACTCCGGGCACTGCACATTAAGAACAAGCAATATTACATAACCCATGAATTTTGATTCATGGGTTTTTACTTGTCACCGTTCAGGAAAGATTCTTACGTCTTCTGCTAAATTCTTCGATTGAAGCAACACTTTGAAATGTTCACTAAATCCCCCTGGAACGATCAGCCCCCGAATTGCACGATTACGCTTTGCCGTTTTCGAGAATGGATCAGTTCCTTGATGGTCCTTCAATTCCTCTAGTATCCCTGCTTTAAGCAAGAATTCATTTTGAAGAAAAAGCCCCTGATTGGAAAGACCCTTTCTTTTTCCAATCTCGATTAATGTGTCAAAGTGGATATGTGTCGTCAAATCCATGTCACCAGGAAACATAAGTGGATCTTTAATCATTTGATGCTGATAATAGCCCCTCAAGCTCCCTTGATGATGAGCTGGCTCCTTCCATTCCCTTTCGGTATAGCCATAATCAATCGTAAGGAGAATACCCGATTCGATACAGGAAACGATTTTCTCATATTCAAGGACCATTTTTAACGGAACTTCGTATCGTTGTTTTTCATTTAAGGTGATAGTTCGTTCTATAAGGTAAGATAGAATGTCAGGGTTGTCCAAAGGCTCCCTCTTTTCAACCAAATCGCCTTCCTTTTCAGTGACGAATATCTCTACCAGGGCTCCCTTATGCTTTTCAATGACATGTACAGGCAACGCGTCGAAAAGTTCATTTGAAAAGACGATTCCATTTACATTCGTCCATTTTTCTAAACTGGCAGCAGAAACCGCCTGTTTGAACATCCCTATACGTTCTTCCTGAATCTTTCTATGAAATGGACTGCCATCCACGAGGATATAAGTCAAAGAGTCCCATATCTGCGGTTCCATTTCTTTTATGAAAACGAGGATGTCATAGGCCAGCTTACCGTCCCCTGCGCCGACCTCGATGATTATTGGTGAAACTCCGCACCTTTTTATCAAATAAACGAACCACCTGGCCAGTGATCTCCCAAATGCATCCCCAACATTGCCAGACGTATAAAAATCCCCTCTTGAGCCAATTTTCTCTTTTGCGCGTGCATAGTAGCCTATATTTGGCGTATATAAAACAGTATCCATATAGTCATGAAAGGAAATTCTTTTTTGGGGGCTTCCTGCAATCAATTCCTTCAAGTGATTTTTCAACACAATAGCCTCCATCTCCATGATCTTCGATCATATTGAAAATTAAACTTTTCTTTTTCTTAATAAAACACATTAATAAGTTTGACAATCATACACGAAAACAAATTTAGAGTTCACAAAATGTTCAACTCTTCATCTCACAGTAGTTTCCAATAAATATTAAAATATGCATCTTACTTCAGAGCAGAACCAGAAAGATCACTAGGGAAGACCCCAGAAATTTCTTTGAGCCTTTTTACGGTGTTTGACAAAACATTTTTTATATTCAGTATAGTTCCGCAAATGAACCATTTCAATATTTTTACATAATTAAGAACTTAAAAAAACAGGTGCCATATGGCACCTGCAAAAGTCATTATCTCAAAAAGGGATTAGTATTCTTTTCATCAAGAATGGTCGTGACAGGCCCATGACCAGGAAAAACGATAGTATCATCAGAAAGTGTCAGCAGCTTCGTTCCAATGCTATTTAACAGCACTGCCTCGCTTCCGCCTATTAAATCGGTTCTGCCAACGCTTCCTTGGAACAAGACGTCCCCTGAAAAGAGGAGACGTTGCTCCTTCACATAATACGAAACGCTCCCTGGTGAGTGTCCGGGGGTTTCGAATACTTCGAAAGTGAATCCTCCAATAGTAAGTTCTTGCTCATTTGCCAGAATGTGATCGGCAGGCTTCATTCGCATTGGATTTTCAGGGAACCAATTTTGGGAACCATTCAATGCGGGATCAAGTAGCCACTTGGCTTCTTTTTCATGAATGTATGCAGGTATCCCATAATGATCCCGAATAGCATCAAGAGCACCGATATGGTCAAAATGTGCATGTGTCAATAAAATCGCCAAAGGCTTTAAATTTTTTGTTTGTATGTACTGTATGATTTTCTGTGGCTCTTCACCCGGATCGAAAATGATGCAATCCTGTCCATCGGAAACTACATAACAATTCGTTTGTAGCGGGCCTAGAGGAATTTGTGTCCATTTCATTTCCATCAACTCCAATATGATTTTCTATCTTCATCTTACACTAATTAAGCTGCTAATGTTAATCCAGTTTACTCAAGTCATAGAAGTGTCACTTATTAAACCTCGACAAATAATTGAAAAAATATTAAGATATTAACAAATGCAATCTTTTCTACATATTTTTGGTAGTTGCTTTATTCTCTGGGTATATTATTAGGGATTAGGTATTCATTACGAAAAAAGGGGGTTTTGACATGATATTAATGGTTGTTTTCGGACTTGTGGCTATATTAGGAGTAGCAGCTGTGTTTACCTCATTAAAAAAGAGAAACTTCTTAGGATTCATTTTTGCAGCCGGCAGTGCAGTCGTGTTTGGCTGGTTCACTGTCATGACTGTCATCAACAGCGGTTTTCCTGTTGCCCATTGAAGAAAAAAGCTCGCCATCCGGCGAGCTTTTGTTTTAGGTCATCATGTTTGTTTGAACAATCTTTGTATTTGATGGGTTTTCATATCAATGATTTTCTCAAATTGATATCCATATAAGCAGAAGTTGCCATCAAGCGAACAGCTTAATGGTTCATTTTCCATGTCCTTCATCAATTCTTCTTGTGTGCCTTTTTCCCAATTTAATTTAGTTAAGGTAAACCTTCCCTCATATTGGTCTGCATCTTTTGATTCATTAGGAATAAACGTTAGGAATTCCTTGTTTTTTTCAATGAAATCATAGGATGGAATCACCCAATCTGAAAAGCTTTTCAATAGTGGCACGGAAAAAGAGTGGATCGGCTTGTTTGTTGGATCATAAAATGCATATGTACCCCGATCTTGTTTTTCTGTCTCCACTTGAATCGTCATCAGCGCTTGTTTCATTTTTTTAAAGTGAATGACATCGAGCATAAGACTCTCCGCTCCATCCTCATTCAGCGCTTTTCTTTCTAGGGGAGCAGTCAAAGCAGGTTCTTCCCTGTCCCAATCCAGAAACATCAATTCATTTTCACTTGCCCATTGAGCAAAGGGCTGCGGAAAGTCCAGAGTTTCCATAGTTTGTTCATCTGGATTCAACACATAACTGCTGTATGTCCAATCTTCATAAAAACTCGATACAAACAACCGGCCATCTTTAAATGAATCCCACTCATAAGCTAATTCAAAGGCTGGAATCGCCACGGAATACAGTGGATTTCCCGTTTTATCGAGTATTGTGATTGATGCTTTACCAGAAGAGGTAAAGGATGATAACAAAATATGCGTACCAGACGGACTGATCGATACTTCGGAAAACGCAAAAGCCGGCTGATAGAAAACGGAAGTATCATTCGTTTCCAAATTCCATGCCATCAACTGGGATAATTCATTACCATCCCGCTTCACAGAATATAAAATGGTTTTAGAATCCAGCCATCCAAAAATGGCTTCGATTTTTTCCGTTTCTGAAGTCGGGACCTTTAAATTGCTTACTGAAGTTTCCAGGTTAGATTGGGAGTGTTCTTTTTCCGTATCATTTACGGGTTTACTAAGGTCCTTGGAAGGCTCACAAGCCGAGATAAGAAGGATAGTGGAGATAAATAATGGTACGAAACACAACAACTTACAAATGGAAAGCCGCATACAAAGTGCCGCTTTGGATACTTTAATCTCCACACACCTCCCACTTCAAAACTAAAACGCCTGGCATATGTGAGCAAGACATTAGAAAGAGAGTAAGGATTAACCAATCGAGTCCTTACTCTCTTTCATTATAAAGTAAAAAAGAGAAAATGTGGCGGATAATGATCTTATATTTTTTTAGAAGTATATTCCTTAGGGGAAATGCATCACATATATAGACCTGCCATCAAAATCTTGACAGAATCTTCATATATTCCAGGCAAATGGGATAGCGGAAGCGGATTGATGCCCTTTCCCAGTTCGATTGTGAATCCGCCGCGTTTGAATTCCTGAATGAACCAATCTTTATACCCAGCATGGCTGTCAACGTATTGTACGGCCCGATATCCGCTGCGCTCCTCAAACTCCCTCGCAACATTCGCTGCCTGTTCAGGTTCATGTCCCTCATAGCCCCAATAGAATTCTTTTCCTTGGGTGTGAAGTGCAAGCACTCTTTCAAAGTTCCGTCTTATTGCCAGCTCCTTCATGGCCAAAGCTTCTGGTTCTGATAACGCGGTCTCTCCTGGAAAATCCCTCGGGGCAGGGGCTTTTGGAATCTTTCTACGCTTTTCAATCTCCCAATTGGCAGGATATTGATTATTCAGGTCTACACCGCGGATATTGGCTTTCCAAGCATAAAAGGCAGGATTGCCATTATTTATTTTTAAAACATCAACCTTCCCCTCTGCCGCCCCCTCCCCCTTTAGAACAAGCTCGACTCCATCCGGATTCACCATCGGAACAATCGAAATGGTCATATCCCGATAGAAGGGCATACAATCCATTCCGCATAGTGTACGACCATTCGTTACTGCCAGCAGAAAATCATTCAGCCATTTCATCAAAACCGCAGTAGTGATCCATTCATTAGCATGGAATGAACCGTTATAATGTATGATCTTTTCACCTTGACCGATTCTCACCTCAAGGAGTTCTTTTCCCAACACACTCCTCCCGATCGATTCAACCTTAATAAAGGGGTAATGAAAAGATAGAATATCAAGATCGTCAAGAAGTGATTGATATTCATAGGGCTTGTCGGTGACAATCATGGGATTCATCACCCGGACGGGTACGGAAAAAGGTTTTTGTCCATCTTGATTCAACAATAATATCCCATCGATGGGCAGGTGATATCGTAAAGCGATTTCGGCAAAATCGATATCTAACCGGGACTCTTCCTGAACCATGTATCCAGGTATCTGTACTTCCATACCATTTGGCAAAACCCCGCCAGTAATGGCGGGATTGGCATCCTCAATCAAAACCAGAGGAATTTGGAACAATTGACTGTAATATGGCAAATCATCCCCGCTTCTGCTCACAACTTTCATTCAGCCTCCGCCCCTTTCATTGTTTTATCTTTATGAAGCGAAAGACAGAAAGATGTTCAGGAAGTCTCAGGTGTTCCATGATTGTAATGCTAATGATTCTCCTGAAAAAAACAAAAAACCTGGATTGCGCCAGGTTTCGTTTTTTAACATTACTCATAAAATCGGAGCAAATCCCCGTAAATGATTTTGTCGGAGTAATCAAGCTCCTGCTTTGCCTTTTCCAAATACTTCTCACATGAATCCTTTACAGTCGCCGCTCCGGTCTTTTTATCATAGCAGGTATCCATCGTATAGAGATAATCCTTTGTGATGAAACTGCTATCGCGAAGAACGGTGAATTCTAATTTCTCTTCAGAAAATAGATCTTTGCCGAATTCGATATAATCATCATTTTCAATCCCCAATAAATGAAGGAGAGTCGGCCTTACATCAATTTGGCCGGAAACGGTGGAAATCATTTTTCCCTCCTGCCCGGGGACATGTATGATGAGCGGGACACGCTGAAGTTGGATGGATTCGAAAGGCGTAATTTCCTTCCCAAGGAACTGGCTCATGGCAGAGTTGTGATTTTCCGAAATTCCATAATGGTCCCCATATAGTACAATGATCGAATCCTCATATAATCCATCACGTTTCAAATCGCCGATAAACCGTTCCAAGGCTTCGTCCGTATAACGTACGGTCGGAAAATACTGATTCAATGTCTTGGAATTCGAATCGTATGGTTCCAATGTCCGGTCTTCTTCATTCAAAGTGAATGGAAAATGATTGGTTAACGTTATGAACTTGGCATAAAAAGGCTCAGGCATCCTCTTCAAGTGAGAGATTGATTGCTTGAAGAACGATTTATCATTCAAACCCCAATTGATGGAATTCCCTTCAGAGACTTTGTATTCATCACTATCATAAAACCGTTGGTACCCAAGAGAATCGTACATGATGTCACGATTCCAAAAGCTTTTATTATTGGCATGCAAGGAAGCCGTATAGTACCCTTTTTCCGTTAAGATTTCGGGGGTGGCTTTGTATTCATTTTGGGCATGAGTGAAAAATACTGCACCTCTGCCTAAAGGATAGAGCGAATTCTCAATAATGAATTCTGAATCGGATGTTTTCCCCTGGCCAGTTTGGTGATAAAAGTTATTGAAATAATAACTCTCTTTAATGAATTGGTTCAGAAAAGGAGTGATTTCTTCACCGTTGACAGTTTTATTGATGACAAAGCTTTGAGTGGATTCCAATGATACAAGAATCACATTTTTGCCTTTTGCCAGACCATAAAGGTCATCATTAACCTCTTTTTGATTGGCACGGACATAATTTTCAATTTCCGACAATTCACTGCCATCCGCAAGGGCACGTTGAGCTGAAGATTTCGTCTGTAATATTGCATCATAGAGGTGATAATGGTACGTACCGATATTCTTAACGAGGATTTCGCGGTCAAACGTTCTTGTCAGGAGTTCAGGACGCATCGCTTCCGCTAATGCTAAGTTAAAAAATGTCACTCCTAAAGCCATTAACAAAAAGAATTTACGGTCCTTTGGATTGTATCGACATCCATGGTATGTTTTTGGTTTGCATTTCAGCAGAAGCATCAAGACCAGAATATCGGCAAAATACAAAAGGTCACTCGGATTGATCAATTCATGTACACTGCTTCCAAGGTCGTTCATATTGCTCGTTTGAAAAAGAACGGGAATGGTTAAAAAGTCATTGAAAAAGCGAAAAAAAACAAGGTTGGCAAAGAGGACGAAGGTAATGAAAAAACTCATGATCAATAAGTATGCTGTCCGTCCTTTTTCTTTTAAAAATATATTCATGCCAAGAGTAAGTAAAAGGAAACTGACAGGATTGATGAATAGTATGAACTCCTGGATCCAATTATCAATACCTATCTCAAAACTTGTTTTATAAGCAATATATGTTTTAAGCCAAAGTGAAATGAATACGACCCAAAACAATGAATATCCCTGTTTTTTGAAGACCCTTTTCAATCCTGGTCCCTCCTCATCGAAGAAGCGCCGGAGCTATGATCCAGAGCGCCTCAATCATGGGTCACGGTTCCCCACCCCTTAAAACGGGAAACCTTTTTGAAGATTCCATTTTCTTATAACCCTGTTTGCCACAGGGCAGCAAGGATCACGTATTCAGTTGGCTTTTAATGAGCCAGGCTGCACCTATTACCCCTGCATCATTGCCTAATGTGGCCAGGCTGATTTTCGTTGATTTACTAACCCGTTTGAATGCGTACTTTCCGAAGGCAGAACGGACAGGATCAAGCAAAATGTCTCCCGCTTGTGAAACGCCCCCACCAATGACTATTTTATCTGGATTCATGACATTCCCAACATGTGATAGTGCCAGCCCCAAGTAATTGCCTACCTTATCCACCACAGCTTTGGACAAAGGATCACCTGCTGCAGCGCATTGGAATAACAGTTTGGAAGTAACCGCATTTCCCTCGTCGACTTTCTGCTGAAGCATTGACTTTTCATCGGCGGTATTCAAGGCTTCTAAAGCCATACGGACGATTCCCGTGGCCGAAGCAACCGTTTCCAAACAACCAGTCTTGCCGCAATTGCATGGTGCCCCTCCGTCCGTTACGACCGTTATATGCCCTATTTCTCCAGCAGCCCCGCTGGTACCATGGACGATTTGACCATTATGGATGATCCCGCCGCCTACACCCGTTCCCAGAGTGACACAAACGAGGTCTTTGGCACCATTACCGGCACCTTTCCACATTTCACCCAAAGCTGCCATATTGGCATCATTATCGATCACAGCTGGAAGAGATGTCTCCACCTCCAATAAATCTTTTAAAGGATAGTCCTTCCAGCCTAAATTGACGGCTTCATATATGGAACCGTTAACAAATTTCACGGGGCCGGGAGCACCCATCCCTATTCCTACTATCTTACTCTTCGGTTCATTAAGTTCCACGAGCTTCGCATCAATTGCTTTGGCTATGTTAATCGTAATGAATTTTCCTTTTTCGGAGATATCCGTGCTGATTTCCCATTTATGAATAATCTCTCCGTATAAATTGATCAGAGCCAGTTTGGTAGTTGTACCGCCTAAATCTACACCCATCAGCCACTTTTCCATCATTCTCACCTTTTTTATCAATTTTTTTTCTGTTTTTCCCTTTCAAGAGACAATTGCTGCCTAATTAAAAGGATCGCCATTTGATAATCTTTCGTATCCATCATCTGCATACGGTGGATTTCCCTTATTTCGGCTTCCATCAGTTCAAGCTCTGCTAAACGGTCACCAATATAGATAAATGTACCGAATCTTTTCAAGTATTGTTGAAGATCATAATATGTTTTCATAGTAAACCTCTTTACTCTTTTCTTTAGGAAAGTATATCGAATCAGCCTCTTTGTAACAAGCGCCCATTTCCCCTTTTGATAATTTCCCCCCATCCCCCTCATACATGTCCAACTGTATTCATATGATGAAATATCAAGAATGTGGACTCTTTTAATTTGATTTAACAGCTTAATGTTTTTAAACCATTCATCACGTGTGAAAACGGAGGGGAAAAATGAAAGTACAATTGAAGTATACCGTCTTTTTGGTCTTAACCACCATTTTTGTCATCCTTTATTTATCAAATCATAAACAGACAGAGGAAACCATCATTTTTTTTCCCATCGATTCCTCGCTCCATTTTGAACATGCTTCCACCCACCTGACCCCTAAGGGTACCGGGGATTCCACCTATACCATCACTTGGAGGGTGGATTCTTCGTTGGACCAGCCTGCTTACTTACGTCAGGACGTATCGCTTTTATACAAAAATGGAAAATTGGCAGGAACTTTAAAAAATTGGCGCCAAAATAAACAAGAACTCTCTCAAAAAGCGAAATCTAAAGAATCCGAGAGTGGGCGTTATGAAGCGGTAACGTTTCATTATGCCGAGGTTCATCCGAGTGACACAATTTTCACCAGTGCCCAGCAGCTCAGTAAAGTCAAACTCTATACAGTAACGACACCGGTTTTTCAATTTTTCCACCGTCCCCTTTCAGAAGAACAGATTCAGTGGAAGAAAACGCTGGACGGCTTGACAGATCAAACGGTTCGAAATGGGTTGGAGAAAGCAGGTCAAGCTTTTCACGTTAATCTGGATCAGTACAAAATCATCTCTTTAACAGATCTGCCCTCAAAGAAAAATCAATGGCTTTCTGCCTTCCCCCAATTCAAACGGGAAGAAATTGTGGGAAAACTATGGGAAGGACTTTACAAAAATTATGTGTTGGGAATAAAAAAGGAGGATGGATCCATTGTGAGTCCACAAGGTAGTACCATCCCCCTATTGCTTATGGCGAAGAATCAAAGTGAAATACTTGTCTTGTTTACCCTGAAAGACGGTACCCCAATCATGCTGCGTCAAAAGTTATAGTTGCTTTTCAATTTCTGCCAGAAGTTTAGTGTATGACTTATTATCCGGGGCAAGCTCAATAGCCTTATCAGCTTGCTCCTTAGCTTGATCGAATGATTCGAGTTTCATGTAGACTAAGGCAAGATTGTAATGGGCTTCATGCAAATCCGGATTACTTTCAATCGCTTTTTCATAATAATCCCTGGCTTTGTATACGTCCTTTTTATCAAAAGATAAATTTCCTAGCATAAAAAGCGATAGCGGTGCATCAGGATTTGCATCCACATAATTGAATAGCATCTCTTCCGCTTTATCCTCTTCATGATCATCAATATACTTTTGGGCCAGCATGGCCATGGTATTATCATCTATAGCAGCACTTTCCTGATGACTGAAACCAAATTGCAGCAGGGAATAGGTCAGTATTACCGTCCCTATCAGAAAAGCCAGCTGCCGAAAGATATTCTTGGATTTTGGGAGATGGACCACTCCAGCAGCCAAGAACCCTCCGATCAAACCTCCGATATGCCCTGCATTGTCAATTCCGGAAACGGTGAAACCATAAATTAAGTTAATGATGATTAACACGATCACCGATGAGCCCATCGAGCGCATGAATAATTTCGGATAGACGATGCCAAAGTACAGAAGTGCCCCAAAACAGCCAAAAATGGCTCCGCTCGCTCCTGCGGAAAGGTTCAGGGTCATGATGAAGCTGCCTAGAGTTCCAGCGAAACCAGCGAATATATAGATGAAAAGGAACCTGGCATTACCGTAAATCCTTTCAACTTCAGCACCGATCAAATACAATGAAAATGTATTCATCAGTAAATGAATGAACCCAATATGGACGATCATCGGTGTAAAGAACCGCCACCATTCCCCATGTATGATATAAGGCGAAAATTTAGCGCCAAACTCAATCAAAGTCTTGGAATTGGTGCTGCCCCCATTAAACTCCATCAAGATGAACACAGCTATTTGTATCGCCATGAATATATATGTAAAGAATGGCTTATTGGCATTTTGAAATACCTTCTGCTCAGCCTTAGCCTTTTTGACTGACTCCGAGATGGCGTCTTTCTTTACTGCGAGAACCTTTTCCTCATCCATTTCATTTTCTTCAAGAACTTGAATTGAAAGTGGTTTTTTCAAAACATGTTCAAGGTTTTGAAACGAATCATGAAAGTTCTCACAAGTTAGAAGAAACGAGTTAACATTCGTTTTTTTAAAGGAGGCCACCCGTGAACTAAAGTCATGATCATCCACCGGGGCGAATTTACTTACATAGATACTTAATATGTTTATGGGCTTTTTGTATAATTTCCTTCTGATCCTTTCCCCATTCTGCAATGTTCGTTCGATATCGCGTTTCAGCCAATTAGCCCAATCCAAATCATGTCGAATGAGTCTTATGACTGGAAACTCCTTATTCTTATCGCTCTCAAGCCAAATCTCCTGATGGTTTTCCGTGACAGTGATCATTCGATAATCATAATGGGCAGACAACTCCCTTATGGTTTCCCAAAAAAAATAATCCTCTTTAAATCCCAATGCCTTCCCCACTTTCCAATGAAACTTAAGCTTCTAAAATTCCTGTTTCTTTAATTAAAACTATAGACGAAATCATGTAAAAAGTAAAAAAGGAGACTGTTCTCCCGCTCCTTATAAATAAAAAAAGGAACCCTTGATTCAGGTCCCCTTTTTAAGATGCCCGCACCCTCATTTGGTCTGAGTGAACATGCTTTGCATCATTTTATCCCTGAACATTGGCATATCCAAGGATTTAGTCACTAGAAATCTTCTCAGTATGCCGTTGGACAGCACAACATTTATCAGGCGGTACCGGTTTTGGTAACCTGCATAAACAACTAAACCAACCAAGAAGATTTGAATAATTAATCGAAACATAACAATCCCTCCTATCAATAGTTTGATACAGGAAAGGATTTTTATGAGCTAAAAGTGATAATTAATAAACTTCTTCTTAATGGGCGTACGTGCGTATAACCCTGGATGGGGTAATGAGTTTGCCGACCGCTATATCATGTACCTCTATCGGGAGTTCATCCATTAATTGAAGCTCGTATGTAAGGGCCAATGTATCTCCTCGGTAATAAGATAGGAAACGGTCATAATAGCCCCCTCCAAAGCCTAGGCGATACCCTTCCTTGGTAAAAGCAAGACCAGGTACGATCAATGCATCCAATTCCTCTTTGCGAGCCTTGGCTGTTTCAGCCACTGGTTCAAGCAACCCGTAATAAACAGACTCCAGCTGATTGAAGGACGAAATTTTTTTGAATTCCATTGTCTTTTTTTCTGGATCACATTTTGGTACTGCCACTTCTTTTCCTTCGCTCCATGCTTGTTCGATGATCCGTACCGTTGGAACTTCAGGCGGAATGGAGATGGTGATGCCAATGGTTTCAGCATTTTTCCATTCCTCCAATGAAAATAAGTTTTCAGCGATTCTGTTCGATAGTTCTTCATGTTCCTCTTTAGTCAGCTCCATTAAACGGGACCTAACTTCTTGGCGGAGCTTATTCTTGTTTTCTCTCATCTCTTCCGACTCCTTTAGTCTACTTCTATCATTATCTCATAATATTTGTTCATTTACGAAAATACGGTGTCTGAAATCGCCGAATCAATAGCATATTCAGAAAATATTCACTAAAGGAAAGAGGGAAAGAAGGGAATTTAAAAAAATGCATAAAAAAAACAACAGGAAAAATCCTGTTGCTTACTTTGTTTCACGGTGAGTCGTGCTGCGTTTTTCTCTTGAGCAGTATTTTTTAAGCTCAAGACGGTCTGGATTGTTACGTTTATTTTTTTTAGAAATATAGTTACGGTCTCCACATTCAGTGCAAGCTAATGTAATATTCACGCGCATTGTGTATTTCCCTCCAAACATATTGACTTTTTCACATAGGACTTTTCTATAATAGCATTATTCAATGCGAATTGCTAGTATGTTTTTTGGGAAATCCAACATTAACTTTTTTGAATTCTTAATTGTTTACATTTTGCATCGTCAGGAGGAGTTTATTATTTATAACTTTCGCTTCTTCTTTCGTTTCAGCATGAATGACCCAAGCCACAGCTTCCACACATTCTTTCGGTAAGATTTCCGTCTCTAGCGTAAACACGCTGGTAACTTCCCCTTTGGCGAGCGGTGAATAAGCCAGGAGCCCTTCTTTCAATGATTTGAAGCATCCATCTTGATAAAGGCTTCCCTTACCTTGGATGCAATATTGAGAGATGCTTTTTCCTTTCACCAATCCACCCAATAAGGCAATCGATTGAGGGGCTACATGTAAAATCGCCCGTTCATTCGGGCTGTAAAAAGCGACCGCCTGTCTTTCGAAAGCGTTTTCATAGTGAAAAAACACTTTAGGGCGCTTAGTCTCGAATGAAGTATTCCTAATCGTGAACTTCGAAAAGGTCACCTGCCCTTGAGTATATGTTTGTGAAAGTGTCCGGATCTCTCCATTAGGATGACTCATCATATCTTCCTCAGGATACCAATCAAAACTCTCATCCATCCATAACCCAGCCTTTAATCCCTTACGAAATATATCCTGGTTATCCTGCGGCATATACGCAAATAACGAATTCATAATAATCATCCCTTCCCCTTCTTTATCCTTATATAACTTATCGTTAGGCGCTGACAGTGAAACTATCCACTTTAGAATCTGCACACCATTTTCTTATAGGTTTATCGATTTTTAACTATTCAAAATATTTTGTTTTTTCGATTTATTCTATCTTTATGTTAGCACTGAATTGGCTGATGGACAATAAACACATTTTGTCGAATTTTATGTATGTTATCTCTTAAAGGTTTTTTTCCCATTTTAATGCCTGATTTTTTTTCTTCAACGACGGTTATAAGGCTTTTCGACAATATTTGAAAAAAAACAGACAATAAATGAAGTTTATGGCCCACTTCCGAAAATATAAAAATATGAAAATCTCCATTTTTTTAAAAATGTGTGTAAAATATTAGTATATTGTCGAAAATTATCTGCTGAGGTGAAAACATGGAAACACTTATCATCCTTCTTTTTTCATTAGCGATCGCCCTTCTCACCATTTCCTTTTTCGGTAAAGATAAAGTTGCCAAATTAGAAGAAGATATAGAACAGATGACACTGACGTATATGCAGGATATCTACCAATTAAAGAAGAAGGTGAAGATTCTTGAAGAGGAATTCGTTATCCAGGACGACCCTATTCCCCCTGTAAAGGATAAATCAACTGTCAATTCCAATGATATCGAACCCATTCATGAAATTCTGAAAAGCCAAGTTCTATCTTTATATAATCAGGGCCTTTCTTTGGACCAGATCGCTAGACAATCCTCGTTAACGGAGGAACAAACCATTTCAGTGATCGAGCAGCAAAGATTGCGGGGTGAATGAAAATGAACAAAGCAAGACTCCAAGGTCTTTCCGCCGGTATCATTTTTACAACAACTATCTTTGCTGGCTTTTATTATGGCACCGGATTATTCGAAGGCACCCCTCCTACTGCGGAGGAAGCCAAGGAATTGCTCATGAAGAAGGGATTCGTCGTTACACTTCCTATGGAGGAAACTAAAAAGGCCGTCGAACCAAAGGAGCCGGATAAGGATTTAATGGAGAAAAAGGCTTCAAAAAAAGATCCCTCCATCGTCACCCATACAATTAAAGTAAAAACGAATATGACCACAACGGAAATTGCCGATAGCCTTTCCAAGGAAAAAATCATCGATGATGCTGCTGAATTTGAAGCTTACATGAATGACAATGATTTCTCAAGAAAAATACAAATCGGCGAGTTTGTCGTTATAAATAATATGACATACAGACAGTTGGCTCGCACTTTAACTCATTAATAAAAAAGAGAGACTTTTTAATTGGACTTTGTCCGAAAAAAAGCCACTCTTTTTCCATTTAGGAATGTATTCATTCATTCCTGCCAATATATCTCCCTCTTACCAGAAAATAAATGTTTTCAGCTATATTCGTTGTATGGTCAGCCGTTCTTTCTAAATAACGGGCAATTAAAGAAAGTTGTGTGATCTGCTGAAGATTTTTTTCATCTGAAAGTCGAAGGAGACTTCGAATCATCTCTCCATAAAAGCGATCGACCTCATCATCCATTTCAATGATTTCTCTTGAAAGAACAACATCTTCCTTCTCGAATGCATCTATCGAAAGTTCAATCATCTTTAATGTAATATCATGCATCTGCTTTAATGGTGTTAAGGGCAGAATAAATGGCTGGTCACCGATTCGGATGGCTGATTTAGCGATATTGACGCCAAAGTCCGCCATCCTTTCAATATCTGAAGCTATTTTTATGGCAGCAATGATACGCCGCAAATCAATCGCAACCGGCTGTTGCTTAGCAATCAATAAAATCGCAAAGTCATTAATTTCCTCTTCCAGTAAATCAGCTATTGTATCATCATCAATAACTTCAAGAGCCTCTTCAACATTCTTGTTTTCCAGTGCGGTAAATGATTTTGATATCGCACCTGAAGCTAAATTAGCCAACTTCACTATTTTCTCTTGCAATTCTTTTAATTGAAGCTCAAAATTTTCACGAACAACCATTGTCGCATCTCCTTTTCATTAGCCAAAACGTCCGGTAATATAATCTTCTGTTCTCTTATCATTCGGGTTCGAAAAGATGGTGTTAGTGTCGGAATATTCGATGACTTCCCCATTTAAGAAGAAGGCCGTTTTATCAGAGATACGAGCAGCCTGCTGCATATTGTGAGTAACGATGATTATACTGTAATCTTTTTTTAGCTCTTGGACTAATTCTTCTATTTTTAAAGTGGAAATAGGATCAAGAGCAGAAGTCGGTTCATCCATTAAAATGACATCTGGTTCAATCGCCAGACAGCGAGCGATACAAAGTCGCTGTTGTTGCCCACCAGAAAGTCCATACGCATTTTCATGCAGACGGTCTTTCACTTCATCCCAAATGGCTGCTCCTTTTAAACTCTTTTCCACGATTTGATCAAGAATCTTTTTATTTTTGATACCGTGAATTTTTGGTCCGTATATAACATTTTCATAAATTGATTTAGGGAAGGGATTAGGCTTTTGGAAAACCATGCCAACCTGTGTCCTTAAATCTTCTACCTTGTATGACTGATCTAGAATATTGCGGTTCCTATATTTAATCTGCCCAGACGTTTTAACTTCTGGAACAAGTTCAATCATCCGATTTAACGTTTTGATGTAGGTAGATTTCCCACATCCAGATGGCCCGATGATGGCAGTCACTTCATTTTGATACATATCCAGATTAATATTTTTTAAAGCATGGTTTTCACCGTACCATAAATTGAGATCTGTCGTTTCATAAACCGTTTCCTTTAAGGAAACAGAATCTGCATTTTCTATTCCAACTGTTGGAGCCTTTTCGGGTCCCGTTAATGTCATATTCATTCTTTCCTTCCTCCAATCAGTATCTTTTCTGGAATTTGTTACGGATTATGACAGCTATCGAATTCATTAAGATTAACAGAGCAAGTAAAACGATGATACCTGCAGCCGCAACCTGCTGGAATTCCTCCTGTGGCCGTGATGTCCAGTTATAGATTTGCATCGGTAGCACCGTAAATGTATCCATGACCGATTGCGGTAAAAAGGCGATGAACAACGGGATACCAACCACCACTAATGGTGCCGTTTCCCCAATCGCCCGGGATAAAGCGAGTATTCCACCTGTCAAAATACCAGGTATCGCAGCTGGAAGAACCACTTTCAAAATCGTCTGCCATTTTGTTGCACCCATTCCATAAGAAGCTTCCCTTAAATCTCGCGGTACAGAACGTATGGCTTCCTGAGCTGCAACAATGATGACTGGCAAGACGAGTAGACTCATCGTCAAACCTGCTGCCAACACAGAGCGATCCAAAGCTAAAGCCCTAACGAAAACCGTCAAACCGAGCAATCCAAATACTATTGACGGAACACCAGCCAGGTTGGATATATTTAACTTTATAAAAGTGGTGATCCAATTCTTTCGTGCATATTCCTCTAAATAAATCGCCGTTCCCACACCGAGAAGAAGGGAAAACGGGGTTACGACGGCCATTAACCATATAGAACCGATAAGAGCTGCCTTTACACCAGCCTCTTCCGGTCTCCTTGAAGCGAAATTCTGGAAGAAATCTAAATTCAAATGACCAATTCCTTGAGTCAATATCCGATAAAATAAGATGGCCAATACCAGAAGGCCAAATAAGGTTGCTAAGAAGAATAAGCCTTTACATATCGAGTTAACCGCCAGCCGAGTGGGCATTTTTTTTACAACATGATTTTTGTTTATCAGTTTCATGTTTTAATATTCCTCCCTGAACTTGCGGGAGATGAACTGCGCCAGTAAATTCATAATAAGCGTAAAGACGAACAGTGTCATTCCAACCGCATATATGCTGTAGTAAATCGTTGTCCCATACCCTGCGTCCCCAGTACTCACCTGTACGATATAGGCAGTCATCGTTTGAATAGAATTTGTGACGTCCATACTCATACTTGGAGTCGATCCACCTGCGACACTTACGATCATGGTCTCTCCAATTGCTCTGGATAAAGCCAGGACAATTGATGCAACGATACCGGACATGGCCGCGGGCAATGCCACTTTAATCGTCGTTTCCAGTTTCGTAGCACCTAGAGCATACGCACCTTCACGAATCGATTTCGGCACTGAGACAAGTGCATCTTCTGATAAAGAGGCAATCATGGGCATGATCATGATTCCTACCACGATCCCGGGACTAAGGGCATTGAACATGTCAAGGGAAGGGAATATATCCCGCAATACCGGCGTTACAAAGGTTAAGGCAAAGAAGCCGTAAACGATAGTAGGGATTCCAGCTAAAACTTCTAAAATCGGCTTAATGATTCTCCGTGTTTTCTCTGATGCATATTCACTCAAGAAAATGGCAGTTGCAAGACCTACCGGAACTGCAACTAATGCCGCTATTACCGTTACCTTTAACGTACCTATAACAAGTGGCATAATCCCATAGGAAGGCGTGGATGCAAAGGGTAGCCATTTTTGTCCTGTTAAAAACTCCACGATGGACACTTTCTCAAAAAATATAAAAGTTTCAAAAATCAACGTAAGGACTATCCCAATGGTTATAAATACAGAAATCACCGCTGTAAGGAACAACAGCTTAGGAATGATTTTCTCTATATTCCATCTTTTTTTGCTTTTCTTTTCTAGAATCAATCGCTGTACAGAATAGGTATCTGTTTGTTTCGGTTCCAACATGTATCCTCCATTCAGACACGCAATATTAAGGGGCTACCCAATCCCTCTATTTATAAGAAGAGGTTGGGCAGCCTGTTAAATAGATTATTTTTTTAGTTCGTTCAATTTTTCAAGATCCTTTTTGTACTCTTCTTCAGGTAAGCTGACGTAGCCTACTTCTTCAGAAAGCTCTCCAGCATTTTCAATGACGAATTGAGTATAATCAGCCACTTGTTCCTTTTCAGCTATACTTTTATTGGATACATATGTGTACAGAGGACGAGACAGTGGTGCATACTCTCCGCTTTTAATCGTTTCATGGGTAGGCTCAACAGCACCCTTACCATTATCAATGGATACAACTTTTAATTTATCCTTATTTTCTGCATAGTAAGCAAATCCAAAGAAACCAATCGCATTTTTATCACCTTCAACACCTTGTACAAGGACATTATCATCTTCTGAAAGCGTAGCGTTTTCCACCATCGGTTTTTCTTCAAGGATCACTTCATTGAAATAATCATATGTGCCTGAATCTGTTCCCGGAGAGTAGAATTTAATTTCTTCCTTCGGCCATTCCGGACGTATATCAGACCATTTCTTCACTGAGCCATTGTCAACCCAAAGCTTTTTTAATTCGTCAACTGTCATTTTATCGATGAACTCATTATCTTTATTGACAACGATAGAAATACCATCAAACGCAAGTTTCATTTCTGTATACTTAACTCCCTTTTCATCAAGTAACGCACTTTCTTCGTCTTTGACTGGTCGGGACGCATTACTTAGATCCGTTTCACCAGCGATGAATTTTTTAAATCCGCCACCTGTTCCCGATGATCCTACAGATACTTTAACATCAGGTTGTTCCGCCATATATTCTTCAGCAACTGCCTCCATTATTGGAAACACAGTCGATGAACCATCCATAATCACTTCGCCCTTGAGTTGATCTGAAGCCGTTTCATTTCCTTTACCGCTGTTTGTAGTATCATTAGATCCACATCCAGCTGCCACTGCGATTACTCCACCCATTACTGCAGTCATTGCCATAAATTTGAAACGTCTCATTTGTATATCCCCCTAAGAATTTTATATGAATATTTTGTCCTACTATCACATCATACGTTTGGACTGTAAATACCGTTTAAAGCAATTGTAAAGGTTCAGTAAATAATTGTTTATATATTGTAAAGGTAGTCAGAAAGTAATTAACAGTATCTCATACTTTAATCACTCTCTTATTTTGTGCCCAGTGGGCTGTTTACATGAGCGGAAAATTACTCCAACTCCATCTGAAGTGATTATAAGTCTTTTTCATAAGGGGAAAGTGCAAAGGTCGAGGCATGCTGATAGCATGACAGCCCTTATCAATTTTACTTTATGACAAAAAAACACGTTTTCGGTTTTACCCAAAAACGTGTTTTAACCTTTTATTCATTTTCCTGACTTTTTCTAACTTCAGCCTGGTCCTTTTGAACGTCTTTACCATTCTCCACTTTTAAATCAGTCGAGGTCTCGGTATTTTCCTTCTTAGCCCGTTCTTTTTTCAGTTCGAAATAAGTATCCATGATTTCTTCACTTATTTCTTTACTCATGCTATGGCCCGTATGTCCTTGGTAAGCCCAAGGCACAACGACCGCAAAAGCGACCTCTGGATTTTTGGCAGGGGCATAGCCAACAAGCGTGATGTTCATCGTTTCTTGGGGCTCGCTATAATCCATCCGGTTCGGGCCGTCATAGAATGCTTCCGCCGTCCCGGTTTTAGCTGCCACTGTATACGATTTTTTCCCAAAATAGGTATAAGCCGTTCCGCCTTGTTCCATCGCAACTTTCTCGAAACCGCTCTGAACACGTTCAATCCATTCTTCCTTCATATCAAGACGATTAAGGACAGTCGGTGAAACGTCTTCGGCAACGGGTCCCAATTCCTCATTATTATCAACCGGATCGCGGATTTCCTTAACCATATGCGGCTTTATGCGGTTACCGCCATTTGCAATGGCTGAAACATATTGCACGAGCTGCATTGGTGTGTACGTATCATACTGTCCGATAGCAAGGTCAAGCAGTTTACCAGGAGATGTTTCGGAACCTTTGAATCCACTCATCTCATTCGGAAGATCAATCCCCGTACGGACTCCCAAACCAAACTGGGCGAATGAATTCCGCATGGTCGAAAAGGCGCTTGAACTAATATTCAAAGGTTCATTCGGCACATAATGCGCACCCGCAATATTAATTGCCGTTCTGAACATATAAACGTTCGAAGATACTTTCAATGCAGTCAAATCATTAATGTTCCCGAAGTCACTATATGAACCTTTTGCTGGTGTACCTTTGATTTTCAACTTCGTATCATAAAAGTACGTACCCGGCTGGATCGCACCTTGCTGATAACCGGTTAAAACGGTAGCACCTTTCACTGCAGAACCCATTGTATAGGAAGTCGTGATATTTCCCAATGCAAAGTCCTCGATCGAGGATTTCCCTTTTGAATCCTTCTCATATTTCTTCCCAGCCATCGTTAATACTTCCCCTGTATCGGGATCCATCATGACGACAAAGGCCCTGTCCAAGAATTTGGTGTTACCCAATTTTTTCTTGGCAATCAATTGCTTTTCAATGATTTCCTCTGTTGCAAGCTGTAAATCCATATCAACTGTCAATATAAGATCTTTTCCCCGCGAACCTTCAGTAATCACTTCGGAATCGACGACATTTCCTGATTTATCGGTGACATTCCTTACCTTAGCTTTCTGCCCTTGGAGGATATCTTCATATTGCGCCTCAATATAACTCTTACCTACACGGTCATTACGGCTGTAATCACGTGCAAGGTAGTAGTCCAGGCTTTCACTAGGCAAGCCTTCTTCAGATGAGGAAACTTTACCCAATACAGATTTAAGTGTTTTATTATATGTATAAAAACGATCCCAATCTGTTGATATATCGACCCCTGGGAGCGAATCAAGGTTTTCACTCACCTTGGCGAATTCTTCTTTTGTTACTTCCTTGTTTTTCACAATTTGCGGGGTAAGAGCATATCCGCTTGCAAATTCCCTATAGATGGCAAGGACTTCCAGATCTTTTTTCGAAAGCTTCATTTCATCTAAAGTAATCCGATCAAGCTGAAGCTTATACAAATCACTTTCTTCCATCTCGCCCTCTTCCACTTTTTTCCTCTCTTTATCGGTAATCTTTTTCTCGGCCAACTTTGGATTATTTAAAATCCAAAAATCCTTTTTATCGCGCTCAGTCACTTTATCTGTTTCCTTTTCGATCAACTTCGCGAGTTTCTCAGCCGTTTCCACCATTTCTGTTTGTTTCGTACCTTGCTTTCGTGTATATGTAATTGCATCCAGTGGTTGGTTATCGACCATCAGTTTTAAATTCCGGTCATACATTTTCCCACGGGGCACCGAATTATTCACGGTCACTTCCTCTGTTCTTTCAATCTCACGCCGGTAATCATCACCATAAACAATCTGTACAACACCCAAGCGTAAAATTAAAGCGGAAAACAAAACAAACACTAAAAAGAAAAGAATATTCAATCTGAAAGGCACATGCGTCTTTTTCTTTTTCTTTTTATTCACACTAAGCCACACATCCTTTTTACATAGTCATAATAGTCCTATACTATTCTATAGAACATTTATATTTTTTTCTACCTTAGTGTTCTAGAAATATTAAACATCTAACGAACTTTACATAAAAAGTGACTTACGGCTCATAAATCCTAAAACTGTAAGTCATGTATATTGAAAAGAGGCCTCTAAGGCCTCTTTTCAATCTTGGTCAATGATATCGATTTTCCGTACAAACAAATATATCACGGTATGCCCTGCACCGACGATTAACAGATAAATCGGCAGTACTTCCTTTAGGTCGAATAACATGACGGAAAGTATGAATCCTGATATCGATACAATCCTTCCAATATGAACGAACAGTTCCCGGACAACGATATATTCAATCCTCATTTCCGCTGCTTTCCAAGCGCGGCCTATTATGTCATAAGTCAATGAAATATAAGGGACCAAAAGAATAGGGTAAGCTGAAGCGACAATCGCCCCATAAATGAGAAGTTTCCCAAATGTGATATCAAATGCAATCAATAAGACCCCTGCATACAACAGGACCCCTCCAATAAGAATCGCCTTTTTTCGCATCGGCTGTTTTATATACCGTGAAGCTAAAAAATACGCAACGAATGATATGGCCGAATTTAACAGACCATAGCTCCCTAAGGCAAGTTCACTATCCGTCTGAATGAAAACGGTAATCGAAATGATGAACATGAATGTGCCCTCTCGTATCCCTTGAAAAAAGTGAGCACGAGTGATTAAGAGCCAATTCCGATTATTTTTCCGTTCCTGCAATATCCGAAAGAAGCAGTATCTGCCATGAGCTGGACGTCTTTTTAACGAAAAGCTAAGAAACACCGCAACGGAAAACAATAGTAAAGACAATCCGAATACAATGGAATATCCCGTGAATTTTTCAAGCCTCGAAATGATGAACCCTGAAAGAATCGGACCGACCATGCCCCCAAGGGATGATAAAATCCCTAAAAAACCATTGAAGAAATCCCTTGTTTCCGGTTCAGTTATCTCAAAAGTCAAGACATTATAGGCAAGCCAATAAAACCCATAACCGATTCCTAACAATCCGCCAAGCAACCAAAGGAAATCCGTTGCCCGTGTGCCGACCAATAGGACTGATAAATAAAATAGGGCCAAAAAGATAACACCCAGACGCAAAACAATAATTCGATCAACCTTTTTCGCCAGCCTGCCAGCAAAGACAAAAGTAAGCGGTTGAAAAAGCACTACGGTAAGATTATATACGGCAATATCAACAATTTGACCGGATTGTTTCCACAAGTACACATTAACGAATGTATTGGATAAAGCAATACTTAGGCTGTACAGCCCGCCAATAAACAAAAGGAGGTGCAGATCCTTCTTCCCTCCCGCTTCACCCAACCATCTCTCTAAAATACCCATTGTTTTAACTCTCCTTTAAATTCCACTCTAGTGTTTGAAAAAACAAAAGAATTTATGTAAAAAAAGGTAAAGAAAACTCTTCGATTGGCGAGGCAGGATGACGATGACAGAGAAGTAGTTACCCTTATACTGTTTTCCTTTTGAACTTGAACAATAACAGTATAAAGAAAACTCTTCGATTGGCCAGGCAGGATGGCGATGACAGAGAAGTAGTTGCCCTTATACTGTTTTCCTTTTGAACTTGAACAGTAACAGTGTAAAGAATACTCTTCGATTGGCGATGACGAAGGGGATGTTCATGAATTTGGAGTGTTTACTCTTGAATTTGGCTTTTACTCGTGAGTTTTGAGCTTTTACTCGTAATTTTTTAGGATTTTACTCGTGAGTTTTGAGCTTTTACTCAGGAGTTGGAGTGTTTACTCTTGAATTTGTACGTTACTCGTGAATTCGATGCTTTTACTCGTGAATTTCGGGCTTTTACTCGTGAGTTTTGAGCTTTTACTCGTGAATTTGAAGAGTTTACTCGTGAATTTGTGCGTTTCTCGTGAATTTGCAGCTTTTACTTGGAATTCACAGCTTTTACTCGTGAATTTCTTTCACTCCTTTTGGCGAAACAGCAATACGAGTGCCCTTATATTGTTTTTCTTCAATGTTCCCGTTCGGATTAAAGAAACAAAAAAAAGACAGGATTCCTTTTCACAAAAGGAATCCTGTCTTTTTTATTTACAAATTATTTTGCAGCGCTGTAACGTTTTGCAACTTCATCCCAGTTTACAACATTCCAGAAAGAATTGATGTATTCAGGACGGCGGTTTTGGTAGTTTAAGTAGTAAGCATGTTCCCAAACGTCCAATCCAAGAAGCGGTGTTTTACCTTCTGATAATGGATTGTCTTGGTTCGGTGTACTTGTTACTTCCAACTCGCCATTGTTGACTGCAAGCCAAGCCCAGCCAGATCCAAAACGAGTAGTAGCCGCTTTAGCGAACTCTTCTTTAAAGCTGTCAAAGCTTCCGAATTTTGAAGTGATAGCATCCGCTAATTCACCAGTTGGTTGTCCGCCGCCGTTAGGTGAAAGGATTTCCCAGAATAGAGTGTGGTTAGCATGTCCGCCACCATTGTTGCGTACAGCTGTACGAACAGCTTCAGGTACTGCGTCAAGGTTAGCTACGATTTCTTCAACGCTTTTGCTTAGAAGTTCTTGGTTGCCTTCTAGCGCATTGTTCAGGTTTGTCACATATGTGTTGTGATGTTTAGTGTGGTGAATGTTCATTGTTTCTTTGTCGATGTGTGGTTCTAATGCATCATATGCATACGGTAATTGTGGAAGTTCAAAAGCCATAATAAAATTCCTCCCTATGTAAGCTGTTTTTTTTGAGGGCTCCAGTTCTCGAAAGATACCTAAAGCTCGCTAGCAATAGAGTATCAAATTTTTGTAAACGTTTCAAACCTTATGCCTCAATTTTTCATTTTTCGATTATATTTCCTATGAGAATACCACGAATATAAAATATCCAATCATTAGAAGTTGAATGATGCCTTTTGTGATTACGCTGCTTATAAAGCCTACAACGGAACCAAGGCCGATTTTGGAAGCAGTGACCGGGTCTTTTTTATGTACTAGGATCTCTGCCAGGAATGCCCCGATGAATGGACCTATTAGTATTCCGACGAAAGGAATCACGAATGGCCCGACCAGAAGCCCAATCGTACTGCCCCAAATTCCCGCTTTCGTGCCGCCATACTTTTTGACCCCGACCATGTTCGCAATATAATCAGCTGCGAATAAAAGGATGACGAATAAAATTTGGACCGTCCAGAAAAACCAGCCAAATGGTTCAAAAGAATAAAATAGTCCATATAACAATAATCCGCCGAAAATGAACAAAACACTTGGGATGATTGGAAAAATCAGACCGACAAATCCCATTATGAACATGAGGGTAATTATTATCCAAAATAGTGTATCCATAACTAAAACGCCCCTTTCTCATTTCATTTATAATTTGACTTTATCTCTCCATAATTACCTCATTACTGATGGTTGAAACCAATGAAGCAGAATACAGGTTGTTTTATTTTTCCCATATAGTTAAAATTGGTTAGGAATCTTATATAGTTAGGTGCTGAAAACATTGAACATATTCAAACAACTGTGGGTAAGCTTATATTCTCCTAAAGATATCGCTTCCTTTCAAAACCAAGGGATCGGGAAAACGATTTTATTCGTTTTCTTTATAAGTCTCATCGCCTTTCTCCCTTCAGCTTTTTATTTCGGTACAATGATAGTTGACGGGATAGATGCCATGCACGAAACAGTATCCGAAGACTTACCGGCATTTGAAATCAAAAATGGCACGTTGACGACTGAAAATGATGAGCCATTTAGCCTGAATAAAAACGGTTATCAAATTTTTGTAGATGGCACGGGAGCCTTGACCCCGGAAGAAGTAGCTGCACAAGCTGATGAGGCTGTCGCGCTTTTAAAGTCTGATCTGGTTTTCGTATCCGGGGGCAGCGTGCAATCCTCTCCATATTCAGTTCTGGAGGGAGATAATCAGGAAATATCCACTTGGCTTGATTCAGTTGAATCTGTGCTGCCGATCATCCTTCCATTGCTTCTACTTATATTATACCTGTTTACTGCTAGCGGAATCTTCATTAAAGTGACAATCCTTGCTGCATTCGGTCTTTTTTTCAAAAATGCTCTTGGCCGTCCTCTTTCCTATAGGCATCTTTGGAGAATTGGTGCATACAGCATAACACTTGCCACCATATTCTTCACCATCATGGATGCTTTTCAAGCAATTGTACCATTCGCTTCCATCATTAGCTGGTTTGTAACATTGATGATGTTATATTTATCCATTAAAGAAACATCAGCCAATAAGATCGGAAATTGACATTAAAAAAGATCCGGACCCACCTGTGAACTGCACCCCAATTGTTAGACAACATCTAACAATTGGAGGTGCAGTTTTTTTGACTAAATATACGATAGACGAAAAATCAAATGCAGTTTTAGAGTACTTAGAAGGGAAAAAATCCTATAAATC
>NZ_JAUUTW010000117.1 GCF_030676415.1 Peribacillus frigoritolerans
CACATAGGTTTTAATCGTACCATCGGATTTATTTTGACCCATTAACCATTTCGCAAAAGAATGAAGAATTTGTTTATTGTCCAGGATTTCTTCTTTACTGGTCATTCGAGAAGCCCCCTACCAAAATTATGCTATTAATAAGCCTTTCCAACGAATTGTGGAATTTATACAAAAAAACCTTAGGATAATCCTAAGGTTTAGAATGCGTAGATAGGATTTGAACCTGTTTATACGGGTTTATGAATCCTAATTGATGTGATAAACATTGCTTGGCGGCGTCCTACTCTCACAGGGGGAAACCCCCAACTACCATCGGCGCTGAAGAGCTTAACTGCCGTGTTCGGAATGGGAAC
>NZ_JAUUTW010000118.1 GCF_030676415.1 Peribacillus frigoritolerans
GAGTACTTTAAAGTTTCGCCCGAAGGGCAAAGGTAACAATCAAAGTGTTCATCATAAACATAGTCATGTTTGCGAAAGAATCCTTCTTTTGTACGAGGACGTGTATAGGGTAAAGCAGGTGTAATTTTCTTTGTTAAATAGGTAGCTTGTAATCGCTGGTGTTTTATAAGCTGCATCTGCGGCAACTGCTTCTGGTTTTCCAACTTTCTCAATCACTTGCTTAACAAGTGGCTCCAAAATATGACTGTCATGTGTATTACCAGGTGTTACAATCGTTCCCAATACAAAACCGTTGCGGTCTGCGGCCGCGTGGAATGAATAGGCAAACTGTTTTGTTCGTTCATCTTTC
>NZ_JAUUTW010000119.1 GCF_030676415.1 Peribacillus frigoritolerans
TAACATCTTGTCTTCTTGAAACGTAAATTGTTTTTTACCGATTGAAAATAGAATTCGAATAAGCTTGTTACACAAGGCTATCAGAGATTGCATTTTCTTTAAGGGATTGTGGGAACGTGTTGTGTAATATATATGAAGAGCTTTAAAAGCCTTGTTCTTTGCCACCAGTATCATGGCTGCCCGGAATAAGAGAGCCCTCAATTTCTTTCGTCCCCGTTTAGTAATCTTGGTCTGACCTTTGTGCTTTCCGGATGTGTTTTCTTTTAAACTTAAACCTGCTAATTTTACGATTTGGCGAGGATGTTGATAGTCTCTGAGGTCGCCGACCTCTGCGAAAAATCCTGCTA
>NZ_JAUUTW010000120.1 GCF_030676415.1 Peribacillus frigoritolerans
CCTTCTTTGGTGCGAGGACGTGTATAAGGTAAAGCCGGTATGATTTCTTTGTTAAATAGGTAGCTTGTAATCGCTGGTGTTTTATAAGCTGCATCTGCGGCAACGGCTTCCGGTTTTCCAACTTTCTTAATCACTTGTTCAACTAGTGGCTCTAAGATCTGACTGTCATGTGTATTTCCAGGTGTTACAATCGTTCCCAATACAAAACCGTTGCGGTCCGTTGTACTTTCTTTAATCTCTTTGGTCTCTTCTTTATCAAATTTATCTGGTGGAAAAGGCTTTTTTCCATGGTTTTCACGATCTTGATTGATTTCTTCTTGAAGACGTCCTTGATACGCTCGTG
>NZ_JAUUTW010000121.1 GCF_030676415.1 Peribacillus frigoritolerans
TCGACGATTGGCGTACAAATAAGCAACAATGTACCAAGCTTCTTTTTCTTTAAAATATATCTAACTAATAATCCTGCTAAAACAAACACCCAAAATCCAATCTCACAGAAAATAATTAACCAACCAATCAATTCGACACCCCTTTATTTAATACAACTGTATTATTATAACAATTATTTCCAAAATAAGTGTGAATTCTTAATGAACTAAACTCCCTCAATAAACTAAACACAATCTCACGATTGCTCTAGAATTCTTAGGATTTCATAGTCATATCATTAACCGTTATCTATGTAAGCTCGGCATTACTCCTCTAGGATAGGGATTTATCGAAAAAA
>NZ_JAUUTW010000122.1 GCF_030676415.1 Peribacillus frigoritolerans
TGGCTTTATTTTTTATATTATAAAATTGATTCATTTACTAATTTCAAGAAAAAACTACTTATTAAGTTAATAAGTATCATTTCACAATAAGGCATTATTTAATATCCCTTTTTTCTATAACAAAGACTTTCCAGTTCAGGAAAAGCGCCCGATAATGGTAATCAAAATATGCATAGTTAGTTGATTTCATTTGCATTACCCAATAAGGTAGTGAACACAATTGGTTTTCAATCCCTAAATTCGAATTGTACAGTTACTCCTTAATGAATAAGTAATTTAGCTGTTGGTCTTGTGGAATCAAAAACAATTTCACCATC
>NZ_JAUUTW010000123.1 GCF_030676415.1 Peribacillus frigoritolerans
GTGGACGAAGCATGCCGCCAACGAGACGAAGTCCCTGTTTCCTCGTCATGAATCGTCCGATCTGCGTACCTATATAATTCTGTGTACCCGGAACGACATACAGCTTCCCGTCCTTCAATGCCCGAAGCGCAACTTCCACGACTCGCTCCGGTGTGTCTTTCTTACCGACGGCGGCTTCTTCCGCGCCTACGACGTTGAAGAAGCCGGTGTCCGTCGCTCCGGGACAAAGCGTGAAAAATTGGACGCCACTGTTGCGGTTTTCCCACCACAAGGCTTGGGTAAACGACAAGACGAAGGCTTTCGTTGCTCCGT
>NZ_JAUUTW010000124.1 GCF_030676415.1 Peribacillus frigoritolerans
TTGCCCGTCGGTTTGCTTAGGATTTTCATTTGGCTTTTCTGAAATTGGTGGAGATTCCTTATTTTCCTCCTGGACTCCTTTACAAGCACTAAGTCCTGTTACCAAAAAAACGGCTGCCAAAATCAACCATATCTTTTTCATTGGAAACCTCTTTTCATGTATTTTAACAAATTATTATACGGTCCCTTATGTAAAAAAGTTACACTATGCTTCTTTGCAAGTATCAGACTTTATAGACATAAAAAAGATTGATACTCCACTCTTTCCGAAAAGAAAAAATATAAGAAATCGTGCATTTGGCTTTATTTTTT
>NZ_JAUUTW010000125.1 GCF_030676415.1 Peribacillus frigoritolerans
AGTCTTTTTTGTTTTAAAATAGAACGATTAAAACTTGAGGTGATGAGGATGCTTTCGAAACATCATTCTATTCAGCGAGATCAACTTGAAATGATTACTTTAGATCAACTGGTGCCGGCGAACCATTAGGTTCGTAAAATGGAGGCTTCCATTGACTTCACTTTCATTTACGTCTTGGTGAAAGATATGTATTCAGAGGTAGGACGCCCAAGTATTGATCCAGTTATTTTAGTTAAACTGACATTCATTCAGTATACCTTCGGTATTCGTTCCATGCGTAAAACGATTGAAGAAGCTGAA
>NZ_JAUUTW010000126.1 GCF_030676415.1 Peribacillus frigoritolerans
ACGATTAAAACTTGAGGTGATGAGGATGCTTTCGAAACATAATTCTATTCAGCGAGATCAACTTGAAATGATTACTTTAGATCAACTGGTGCCGGCGAACCATTTGGTTCGTAAAATGGAGGCTTCCTTTGACTTCACTTTCATTTACGACTTGGTGAAAGATATGTATGCAGAGGTAGGACGCCCAAGTATTGATCCAGTTATTTTAGTTAAACTGACATTCATTCAATATACCTTCGGTATTCGTTCCATGCGTAAAACGATTGAAGAAGCTGAAACAAATATGGCTTACCGTTG
>NZ_JAUUTW010000013.1 GCF_030676415.1 Peribacillus frigoritolerans
TCATAATAAAATCCTGCCAATAATTCTAACGGTAATTCATCGTAAAGGGAACTTTTTTTGTTCTCCATAAAGCACCTCCTCATTCTACAATAAAACTAGCATACATATTTGTAATAAAAACATAAGGGGTTTTAAGGGGAGCTTTCAAGCTAGGGAAACCCTGAATTTGACCGAATACAGAGTTTTTTTGTATTTAATAACATGATTGATGAATCACTGTTTCCTATTCGGAAGAAGCTAGCTGTTGCATAAAATAGGGGATTTCTTCTATGTACTGTTCCGGGTATTGGCCCCACCTACGCCAGATACTATGACGGCCACGCATGCCATCCAACCTATTATCATCATAAAAGAAAGCGCTTACATTGTCAAGAATTTCATTTGGAAATACGAGCAAAAACCTCTTGGTATGATAAAAGGATGACAGGCTGATAGGATGAAGGGGCTAAAATTAACAAAATCAGCAGATTTATTATTTTAATAATATCCAAAAAAGAAAATGTTGTATTTCACAAAAATGGTTGAGCGCCGTTTAAAGCTAAAAAATTTCCGAAATTGTCGGTATAGCATTGTTACACCCGTTCGTAAAAGTACAATTTTGCGAACGGTTCGATTTCTTTATAAAACAGCCAGTTTTCACGTTCATTTAAGTGCGAAAACAGTTTACGAACGTTCACGAACTCATATTCACTTTTACGAACTTCCTGAAAGTATTGCCGATACATAAAATCCATTTCACAGAAAAACATATAATAATAAAGGTTCTGGGGGCCAAAGAAAGTATTCTCTATATGATAAGCCGAAAAAATCAACAAGCTAAAGGTTGCGGAATTCCGTCGCGAGCGGATATGGCCAAAGCACGAGCTGACCAAGCTTACGATCTTGAAACGGCCAGATCTAAACAGGAAGTAACAGAGCGAGGAAAAAGAAATCCTTCGCCGTGAAAAGCAATATGATACAGAAGTGAAGAAAAAGGCGGATGCCGACCGTTATGCGGTAGAGCAGGCAGCCTCTGCGAACAAGATGAAACAGATAACAGAAGCGGATGCCGTTAAGTATAAAATTGAAGCCATGGCGAAAGCGGAACGTGTTCGGATGGACGGTCTTGCTAAAACGGACGCACAAAGGGCGCAAGGTACGGCAGAAGCGGAAATTATCCGGTTAAAAAGGGTAGCAGAGGCAGAAGCCTATCAGAAGATCGCTGAAGCTTTTGAACAGTTTGGACAAGCGGCCGTAATGGACATGATTTTGAAAATGCTGCCGGAGTATGCAAAACAAGTGGCAAGTCCGCTTAGTAATATAGACAAGATTACTGTAGTGGATACAGGTGGAAACGGTGTGAATGGCGGGGCTAATAAAGTGACTGGATATGCAACGGATTTAATGGCAACATTGCAGGAGTCATTAGAGGCATCTTCGGGAATTGAAGTCAAAGACTTGCTTGAGAATTTCTCGGGAAAGCAGAATTTATCATTTCCACCATCAACCAGGAGAATGTCGAAGCGAACATGAATATGGCAGCAGCGAAGGAAGTGTAACAGGGGAAAATAAAATGAAGGAAGGTAAGAGCTACTTGTATGCTCTTACCTTTTTTTGAATCGTGTTCATTTAAATAAGGAATGATCAATTTATCTGGCCTATTATACTTAAAAAATATGGTCGTCATACTCGGTTTTTAAGTCATTTATCAGCTTTTGTTTTTGGTGGGAATGATGAAAGCAATTAAAGTAAAAGGAAGTGAGAGTTCACCCTTGTCAAAAGCCAGTTATTGTTCTCGAAAAAATCATTGCATCTGGTCGTGAGAAAAGTGTTTATTTGATACAGGTATTTTAGTATTGAGGGACTGTTACATGCCCTAGCTTGATGGGCATGTGGCGGTATACCTTTAACATCATTTTTCTTTTTTTGTATGAGTTTTTTTTGTGCGACGGGTAGTTGCACATTTGCAGGAAACAGCAAGATATAACTTGGATAACAAGTCTACCATCAGTAAAAAAGGGAGCTTGTTTTAAAACAAACTCCCACTTATAATAAATTATTGGTTCTACAAGGTTGTGTTAGTTTTTTTTTGCAGGAAATCCTCGGTCGAAATTACATTGGCATACATACCGTTAAGTGCACTGACAAACGCATAATGAACCTGTTCAGCTGGAACGACCTTATCTTGATAAGATAAGTCTCTGGTCGCACATGCATCTTCAATAAGTGTAGTTTCAAAGCCTAGATCCACTGCAGCTCTGACTGTGGCATCAATGCACATATGCGTCATCATACCTACAATCACTAGCTTGGTTACTCCTTTTTCTTTTAATTTGCTTTCTAATTCAGTCTTTAAAAAACTGTTAGGGAAATGTTTTATGATAATGCTTTCGTGTTCTAATGGTAGAACAGCCTCATTTAGTTTAACTCCCTCCGTATTCGGAAGAAAGAAGCCTAACCCTGGATCACTTGCGATATGCTGGACATGAAAAATATTATCTTTGTTATTCTGTCTAAACCATTCAAGAACTTTAGCAGCATTAGCGGCTGCTTTTTCAGGGTTGCGTAATTCCATCTTTCCATTTGGAAAATAGTCATTTTGAATATCGACAATGATTAAAGCTGTGCTCATTTTTTCCACCTCTTTAAAAAATTTTAGTACAATATAATGATAAATGATATATTGATTTCTATCGATACTTTGATGAAACACTTTTATATCAAAGCATTTCATGGTGAAAGGAATTTATTATGGAACTTGATAACATTGATTTTCAAATCCTTCGGTTATTATCTGAAAATTCACGTATTCAATGGAAAGATTTAGGTGAAAAAATTCATATGACGGGACAAGCAGTAGGAAATCGTATTAAAAAACTTGAGGAAAATGGTGTAATTAAAGCCTACTCTCTAATAGTCGATGAAATGAAATTAGGACTTTCTTATACAGCATTTGTCATTATTTATATGAAAACAGCAAACCATGATTCGTTTATACGTTTTATTAATGATAGAAATGAGATAGTTGAAGCTCACCGAGTATCGGGAGAAGGCTGTTACCATTTAAAAATAAAAGTTAACTCTCAAGAACTATTGAATCTTTTTCTTAATAAAATTCTCGATTATGGGAACTATTCTTTATATCTATCAATACAAGAGATTAAGCAACATAATCCGTTGACTGCCACAATATAATAAATATATTTTTATTCTTAGGAGGATAATGTATGCCCAATCGTCTTGAATCGTTCCAAGTATGGGATGGGCGACTGGAACAGTAGCAATGGGAATAGTCTTTTTATGTATCGTAGATCCAGAAGGGAAAGTAAAACGCTAGATGATACTTGTTTTATTAAAATACTTCCAAGAACCCTTACACCCTTACTGAACTAATAGGTGCATACTTCAAAAAGGGAGGTTGCTGAGGCAGCCTTTTTCTTTTGGAACAAAACGGGGCAGGTTAGCATTCCTGTAGTTCGTTATTTTTCAGCTTCGAAAAAAACAGGGCTCCTTAGTAAGAGATGAGTAAGACACCACTCTAACCCAAAACCTTAGGGGGAACCCTAATATGAATGTTTAAAATGCGAGATAAACAAAATCAACTAATCGAGAGAAATTCCGATAAACACCTTGTTGTTAGAGTGGATATTGCCCAACAATTACATGTGCTAGAGCAGGTGAATTTCCGTGGAATTATGTCGGAGATCCACTTGCATAAATAATGAAGATGGATTTGCTAGTTTATTAAAATGGATGGAAAAGCTTCAAAGATTAAATAAACTTGAGGTAGCCATCGAGGAAATGAAACCTACAGGCCATTACTGGATGTTCCCTTTGCATTTGTAATCTTTTTATCTATAGACTCCAATCAAGTAACAGCATTGGTTTATAAAGTGCAGTTACGCCCACCAAGTTTTGCACGAACTAATGTAAGTATTCTTGGGGTACACCTTCCAGAACCATCTTCTTATTGGATATACGATAGCTATGAAGGTTTTGCTTTTATACCAGACGAAATTAGTTGGCGTTTCAGGCTTTATCTTTCTCCAGAAAAAGATAGTCCAACTTGGGCTGGAAGATTTGATGAAATTACAGCGAAAATGGAAAATGTAGAAGTGCAGGTGCGTCTCTCTAATTCAAAAACAAGAAGTAATATCAACTACTGTAAGTAGCAGGTTTTTTATCAACGATCAGCTGATAGAGTTCCTGTTCTTGCTCCTCTGTCAATTGACAAGGTCCTCCAGGAGATTGTCCGGGAACTAGGCCATTTAATCGGTTAGCTCGATAGCCAGTATATAATTGTACAGCGTTTGCTGGGTAGATCCTATCATATCGGCGATTTCCGCATAGTTTCGACCCTTTAAAATAAATCAAGATACATTGGTAGCGTTAAAACATCCGTAAATCTTTTAAACCGTGCAAGCATTTTTTTATTTCTTGGATTTCTGGGTTAAGGGTTCCTTTTGAATGGTTTTCATCATTTGACTACCTCCACATAGGTATGATTGGTTACCTATAAGAACTAGACAAACATTCCCAAAAACCTTTAATTCCATTTATATAGTGATTGATCACACACTAAGATTATTGTATTTCTAACTCTTTGACAGTTTCGCCTTCAATTAATATTGGTTGATAATAGGTTTCGTTTGGTAAATCCTTCTTTCCTTGTAATTTCTTAATGACCCAATCAGCTGCATCATGTCCCATATGTTCTTGTGGGTGTGTCAATGTCGTTAGTTTGATATTAGCATTTTTCGCAATATAAGAATTGTCTTGGCCAATAATTGATAATTGTTCGGGAATAGAAATATCAAGTTGTCTGCATACATTTGCTACTTCCAACCCTACCTCGTCGTTATAGCAAACAATGGCAGTCAACACGTCTCTATTTTCATTTAGGAACCCTTTCAAGTTCGTGTATAGGTCTAGCTTCGTTTCTGTAGTATACGAAAGCAATTGCTCTGGTTGAAAGCGTAATTTGGCTTCTCCAAGTGCTTTTATATATCCCTTCATTCGATACTTTCCTTGTAAATCATCCATTTTCGAAATGAGTCCAATTTGGGTGTGTCCTTTCGAAATCAATTCTTTTGTTGCGAGATAGCTTGACTGCACATCATCTAGGCAAAAGAAAGGAACCTCTAATTCTTCATAAAAAGCGTTGATCATGATGAATGGAACCTCTTGTTCCTTAAACAATAGGTAGTAAGCGATGTTGGGATTGTATAGATTGCTTTTTGTAGGTTCAATAATCAAACCATCCACGCCAAATGACAACATCATTTCCAAGGCTTTTTTTTCTTGTTCGACATCATTATTTGTACTGGCCAATAGTAACGAATAATTATCTTCATTCAATCTTCTTTCAATTCCGCGGATAATAGAAGGGAAAATATAATCAGAAATGTAGGTCGTGATTACACCGATCGTTTTATTTTTGGAATTGCCACCAGATTTTGATTGATATTGGTTACTAACATATGTACCAGATCCTTTTTCACTTCTTAAGAATCCCTCGTTTGATAATTCTAAAATGGACTTTCGTACAGTGTGTCGGCTAACGTTGTACATTTCTTGCATGGCGGTTTCAGTAGGGATTTGTTCCCCTACACTATATTCACCTGTAAGGATTTTATTTTTTAAATCATCAATGATTACCTGATACTTTGGTTTCATTAAACCTCACTTCTTTCATAGTTGTTTGCATTCTAATTAAATGCTTAAAATATTTGTGCGGACATATTTTAACATAGTTTTGATTAAATTAAAACAAATCGCCTTAGTTTTTTGTATAAATTATTGAAAAGTTATAAATTCCTCCTATTTACCACTTAGGTTTTATGTCATATAAATTCCTTTATTCCTATTTTACTAACTTTATGGTGAGGATGGAGGGTTTTCCTCGGAAGTTGTAAGTATAAATATTACTGACTGTTGACAAATGTACGTACAAAAAATATAATATGGTTGTTAATAAATTTAAGCGCCTCCTTTTTATTGAAAGCGCTGTCAGGAGGGGGATTAACGTGCAAACGAATCGATTAAAAATTAAACAAGCGATTACCGAGGGAGAAACTTCACTTGGAATTGAGTTTGGATCCACACGTATTAAAGCGGTGTTGATTGATAATCGTTATGAAACAATCGCATCTGGAAGTTATGAGTGGGAGAACCTCTTAGAAGATGGAATTTGGACGTACAACTTAGTGGATATTATCACTGGTCTGCAAACAGCTTATAGTGAAATGAAGCAAGAAGTTGAACGAAATTACGGAATTACAATTCGGAAAATAGGTTCTATTGGATTTTCTGCAATGATGCATGGGTATATGGCTTTTGACAGTACAGGGGAGCTACTTGTTCCGTTTCGAACTTGGCGTAACTCAACAACTGGTGTTGCAGCAAAAGAATTAACTAATCAATTTCAATTTAATATCCCTGAACGATGGAGTATTGCTCACCTTTATCAAGCAATATTAAATGAAGAGAAACATTTGCCTCGCATTGATTGTATTACGACTTTGGCTGGATACATTCACTGGTTATTGACGGGTAATAAAGCAATTGGCATTGGAGATGCTTCAGGCATGTTCCCAATTGATGAATCAACGCAAGATTACAATGAATCAATGGTCAAGCAGTTTGACGATTTAATTGCGTTGAAAGGTTATCCTTGGAAGCTAAAAGAGATTCTCCCTAAAGTCTACATATCTGGCGAGCAAGCGGGTGAATTAACCGAAATTGGAGCGAAAATCCTGGATAGATCAAGAAATTTACAAACAGGCACTCCAATTTGCCCACCAGAAGGAGATGCTGGAACTGGAATGGTTGCTACTAATAGTGTGAGGAAACGTACCGGAAACGTCTCAGTAGGAACTTCCGTTTTTGCCATGATTGTACTAGAGAAAGAACTTTCAAAAGTATATCCAGAAATTGATTTGGTAACTACACCAAACGGAAGTCCAGTTGGAATGGTTCACGCGAATAACTGTTCAAGTGATCTTAATGCTTGGCTGGGATTGTTCCGTGAATTTTCTGAGGCAATGGGACAAAAGGTTGATACAAATAAATTATTTGAAGTAATGTTGAATAAGGCTTTGGAAGCGGATCCAGATGGTGGAGGTTTGCTTAGCTACGGTTATTTCTCAGGTGAAAATATCACAGGATTAGAAAAAGGGCGACCATTATTTGTACGCTCGCCTGAGAGTCATTTCAATTTAGCAAACTTCATGCGGACGCACCTTTTTACTGCTTTCGGTGCTTTGAAAATCGGAATGGGTATTTTGACAAAGGAAGAAAATGTTGCAATTGATCGTATTTTGGCTCACGGTGGTTTATTTAAAACCCCTCTTGTTGGACAAAAAATTGTTGCCGCTGCAATGAATACTCCAGTATCAATTATGTCAACAGCAGGAGAAGGCGGCGCGTGGGGAATGGCGATTCTTGCATCTTACATGATGAATAAAGATCAAAAAGAAAGTTTAGAAGACTTCCTCGACAAAAAAGTATTCGAAGAGGTTGATGGGCAAGAAATTTATCCTGATCAAGTAGATGTTAAAGGATTTGAAGCATTTATTGAAAGATACAGGAAGGGTTTAGTGATTGAGCAGGCCGCTGTAGACAATTTGATGTTATGAGTGGAAAACTGGAGGGATTGACGTGTTAGAACAACTGAAAGAAGAGGTATTTCAAGCAAATTTGGACTTGCCTAAATATGGACTCGTGAAATATACATGGGGAAATGCAAGTGCCATTGATCGTGAAAGTGGTTTATTTGTTATCAAACCTAGTGGTGTTGATTACGAAACGATGAAAGCCAGTGATATGGTTGTTGTTGATTTAGATGGCAATGTTGTTGAAGGAGAGTTGAGGCCTTCATCAGATACAGCGACTCACGCAGTACTTTATAAGTATTATCAAGAAATCGGCGGCATTGTGCATACTCATTCAACTTGGGCAACAATCTGGGCTCAAGCAGGCCTTGATGTTCCAGCGATGGGGACCACTCATGCAGACACATTTTACGGATCCGTCCCATGTGCCCGATACCTAACACAAGAGGAGATTGATCGTGGGTACGAAGTGGAGACTGGGAAGTTAATCATCGAAACATTTGAAGATCGTGGGTTAGACATTTTAGCCGTTCCTGGTGTCTTACTTCATGGTCATGGTCCGTTTACTTGGGGCAAAGATGCAAAATCCGCCGTAATGAATAGTGTGGTGTTGGATGAAGTTTCGAAAATGAATTTATTTACACGGGAATTAAATCATTTTGCAAAAGAATTACCACAAAATATTTTGGATAAACACTATTTACGAAAACATGGAAAATATGCTTATTACGGTCAAAAGTAAGATTAACTCTATCAATTTACCAAACCATTAGAATGAAGAAAAGAGGATTATTATGTTAACAACAGAAAAAATGGAATTTTGGTTTGTCGTAGGATCACAACATCTATATGGGGAAGAAGCGTTAGCAGAGGTCAAGGCGCATGCACAAACGATAACCGATGAATTAAATGAAAGCGGTATTTTACCTTATCCAGTTGTATTGCAAGATTTAGCTGTTAGTGCAGATAAAATCACAAGCATCATGAAAGAAGTCAACTATCGTAACGAAGTTGCCGGTGTCATCACTTGGATGCATACTTTCTCACCTGCAAAAATGTGGATTCGTGGAACAAAATTATTACAAAAACCATTGCTTCATTTAGCAACACAATTCAATGAAAGTATTCCTTGGGCAACGATTGATATGGACTTTATGAACCTAAACCAATCCGCTCATGGTGACCGTGAATATGGTTTTATCAATGCCCGTTTGAAAAAACAAAATAAAGTTGTTGTAGGTTATTGGGAGCGCCCTGAAGTGCGACAGCAAATTGCACAATGGATGGATGTAGCGGTTGCTTATAACGAAAGCTTCAACATTAAGGTCGCTCGCTTTGGAGACAACATGCGCAACGTTGGAGTAACCGAAGGGGATAAGGTTGAAGCCCAAATCCAATTTGGGTGGACAGTTGACTATTTTGGAATCGGAGACCTTGTTCAATATGTAAAGGCGGTTACTGATGAAGAAATTAATGCTTTATTTACAGAATACGAAGGCCTTTATGAATTTGATTATGGTACCTACAGTAGGGAAGATTGGGAGAAAAGCGTAAAGGTACAGGTAAGCTATGAAATTGCGATTAAACGTTTCCTTGATGATGGTGGTTACACGGCCTTCACAACGAACTTCGAAGATTTATATGGGATGAAACAACTTCCTGGTCTTGCCGTCCAACGTTTGATGGCACAAGGATATGGCTTTGCGGGTGAAGGAGATTGGAAGACGGCAGCACTTGATCGATTGCTGAAAGTGATGAGCCATAACCAATCAACTGGCTTTATGGAAGATTACACATATGAATTAGCTGCTGGACAAGAATCCATCCTTCAATCACATATGCTTGAAGTCGACCCATCTTTAGCAAGTAACAAACCAAAAATTGTCGTATCTCCATTAGGTATAGGTGATCGTGAAGATCCAGCACGTTTAGTATTCGACGGCAAAGCAGGAGACGGTGTCGTTGTTTCCATGGCTGACTTTGGTACAAACTATAAACTTTTGATTAATGAAGTTTCTGCATTTGAGCCAACTGTTCCAGCACCAAACCTTCCAGTGGCCCGTGTACTTTGGGAAGTGAAGCCAAACTTCCAAGATGGAGTGAAAGCTTGGCTTGAGAATGGTGGCGGTCACCATACAGTTGTTTCATTGAACTTAACAACAGACCAAATCATAACCTATGCAAAACTTGTTGGTTTGGAATACGTAGTTATTAAGTAATGTCTCTCCCCTCCTAGGAGGCTCTGCTTCCTAGGAGGGAAGAAATAGGTACTCCAGAAGTTGGAGAGTGGAAATAGTAACCATTAGTATGATCCCTTTATTCGTAAGCGTGTTCGTGGTTTTCAGGAAAAAGATGAAAGCGTTTTAATAGCACAATAACGACACAGAATTCATCCTAATAAATAATTTTTAGGATGAATCTACTAGCATATATTTGTAGTTTGAAAACACTATTATTATTTTCTTAGAAAGCTCTCAATATTTTTAGTAGTGGGATTTTTTAAAAATATAATTTTAAAACCTTGAGGAGGGAATTTTAATGGTTAATGAAAAGAAAATCTCAAGTGGATTCATTTATTTTTTTGGGGCTTTTGGAGGCATTCTCTTCGGTTATGATATCGGCGTTATGACGGGTGCTTTACCTTTTCTGCAACATGATTGGAACCTTCAAAACAACCCTGGTGCTATTGGCTGGATTACCTCTTCGTTGATGTTTGGAGCTATTTTTGGAGGTGCCCTGGCCGGACAACTTTCTGATCGTTTAGGACGGCGCAAAATGATTTTAATATCTTCTATCATTTTTGCTGTTGGATCCATTTTGGCAGGAATATCCCCTCATAATGGGATCCTTTTTATGATTGTTGCTCGGATTTTATTAGGGTTGGCAGTTGGTGCTGCTTCTGCATTGGTCCCAGCCTATATGTCGGAAATGGCGCCTGCACGATTACGTGGACGTCTGTCAGGAATTAATCAAACAATGATTGTCTCTGGAATGTTGCTTTCGTACATTGTTGCTTATTTATTGAAAGACTTACCAGGAACAATGGCATGGCGGTTGATGCTTAGTTTGGCTGCAGTACCTGCTTTGATCTTATTTATTGGAGTGTTAAGGTTACCCGAATCACCGCGTTTTTTAATTAAGAACAATAAAATTGATGAAGCTCGTAAGGTGTTGGGCTATATTCGCTCTAACAAGGAACAAATTGATTCTGAAATAAAACAAATTCAAGAAACTGTTAAAGAGGAAGCAAAGGTAAATCAAAAAGCATCATGGGGTACACTTTTAAGTAACAAATACCGTTATTTAGTAATTGCTGGTGTGGGTGTTGCTGCGTTTCAACAATTCCAGGGCGCAAACGCAATTTTTTATTATATTCCTATGATTGTGGAAAAAGCAACAGGGCATGAAGCCAGCTCAGTATTGATGTGGCCAATTATTCAAGGGGTTATTCTCGTACTAGGTTCATTAATATTCCTTATGATTGCTGATAAATTTAATCGCCGTACTTTATTAACAATAGGCGGAACTATTATGGGGCTATCCTTTATTTTGCCGGCAATATTGAATTTATTAATTCCTAATGAAAATCCGATGATGATGGTTGTTTTTTTAAGTATCTATGTAGCACTTTATTCATTCACGTGGGCTCCTTTAACTTGGGTCATAGTTGGAGAAATTTTCCCGCTGGTAATTCGCGGGCGTGCGTCAGGATTAGCTTCATCATTTAACTGGATTGGTTCTTTCTTGGTTGGATTGCTATTTCCAATCATGACCGCTTCGATGTCTCAAGAAGCTGTTTTTGCAATCTTTGGTGCTATTTGTTTACTTGGTGTTTTATTTATCCGGACATGCGTTCCTGAAACTCGAGGTCATACATTGGAGGAAATTGAAAAAATTGGAGAAAGAAGACAAGCTAAGGGAAAAAGTGCTTAAATTAGACCTATGAGATTTGGAGCAGAATTCAAAGAAGATATACGCAAATTGGAGAGTTAAGCATGCATTTTAAATCAGGGGGTCATAAGGGAAAATACTTCTGTAATTATGATCTACACATACACATCATGAACATGTTGATTTACTCATATGATTCCCTTTCTTAAGGCCGAAGTTGCTACTTCGGCTTTTCAACTATTAAAATGTTTGCTGAACTTTTTGTGCAATTCATGGTGTTTTAGCTTTTATTTATATGAAGGAATTTAATAGGGAAGGAGCCGAAAAAAATGAAAGCATCACAAAGCTCGTTTGGAAATGAAGCCTTGCTGTTTACTATAGAAAATGATCATGGAGTAAGAATGGAAGTTACAAACTTTGGTGCAAGAATCGTCAATCTGTTCGTCCTAACGGAAACGGGTCGTAATAATATCGTATTGGGATTTGACTCGATAGAGGATTACAAAAAAGAAACATATTATGGAGCAACAATAGGAAGAGTCGCTGGAAGAATAAAAAATGGCGAATTTTCAATTGGTGAATCACGTTACCAAACATCTGTAAATCAATTAGGGAATACATTACACGGTGGCAACCCTGGATTCGATGAAAAAATCTGGGATTATGAAGTGAAGGAGACGGATGAAAGTGCATCGATCATCTTTTCAACCCACTCACCTGATGGCGAAAATGGTTTTCCGGGGCATTTGAAAGTAAGTGTGACTTATACATTAGACAACTTAAATATTTGGTCAGTCAGCTATCAAGCAAATAGTGATAAAGACACAATTTTTAATCCGACCAATCACGTCTATTTTAACTTAACAGGACATCCCAGCAATCCAATCGATGATCATTTCTTACAAATCTTTTCTGAAGAATTTGCACCAGTAAATGACGATACCACGGTAACTGGGGAAAAGCGAAGCACAATTGGCACACCTTATGATTTTCGGACCCCAAAGAAATTAAAATCAACCTTTGAAGAAATTGACGCAGAAGTTAAAAAGGTTCAAGGAATCGATCATCCATTCTTCCTTACGTGCTCAGGACTTCATCAAACTGCAGCCAAATTAATTAGTCCTGACCAGAAAATAACAGTCGAGGTATACACAGAAGAGCCTGCGGTTGTCATTTACACTGCAAACTTTGTGAAAGGTGTGCCACTTATGCACGGAGAAAAATTAATTCAACACGGCGGAATAACGTTTGAAACCCAAGCTGCTCCAGGAGCGATTGAGTTTGAAGATTTTGGAGATATTCTTCTTTTAGCAGGCGAAATTTATACTTCCCAAACAAAATACAAAATTAAGGTCAGGACCCCACTCAGCTAAAGTTTCCAATTATTGTGTTAAAGTGTTGAATAGGTGGATTTGGTTTCGATAATTTTACATCGATTCGGCTGCTAGTTAGGATCAGCATCCGGTGCCTGTCAGAGAGATCGAGCATAGGTCGTGACATATATCGGGTGGGATTCCCGCCGAATAAGAGTTAGCCACTCACTCGAACTGAGTTTTGGAGGATAGAGGATAACTTATATCTTTAAGCGCAAACAGTTAGATAGTGGGTCGTAAACTACGATTAAAGGTAAGCCCTCATTTAAACAGCGCATATTAAATACGTAGCACCTCCTGGTACGGTACTTGTATCAATCAAAGGAGGTGCTTTTCCTATGCCGCAACAAAAATTAACGATTGTCCCCGTTACATTACATACCGAAAATAAAAAATCTTTACGATCTACTTCTTCAGAAGATCCTTTAACTAGCATTTGCAATATCAAAACGGCAAACGCTGAAATATCCTTCTATGGCGGTGTAGATGAGCAGGCTATTCAAAACATTATGAAGGAATTGAACATCTGTGAAATACGGTTATACAATGTTCAACAAAAAAGTGTGGAATGCGTTTTAAAAATAAAAAGACCTTATTTACTAAAAATTCTATTGGGCTGGAGTCCTTGCCCAATAGAAAAGGAATTTAATAACCCGATCCGGGCAGCTTCAAATAAAAATTCAATTAGATGAGGGCACGCGTGGTTCGTGTGAGTCCTTAACGTTCAATACCAAGTTTCATCTGTAATAGGCAGCCAGGATTTATTGTCATAATAACTGCGTCTCTGTGGCTTTCGTGTGCTTTATTTTTTAATCAAGAATATGCATGGCTTCATTCAAATTAATCAGTCTTTTTAAGGCACAACACCACTCATACTTATGCTATGACCATCTTTAATGAAGTTGGTAGCTTCCTTAGTAGATATTACCTTTTGGGTATAAACTTTCTACCACGATTCGTTGTTACGTTGTCATTTTTGCACCCTATTCTGTCCATGGTGAATGCAAAATGCAATCACAGAAATTTTTATTTTTATATTCCGGACTAAAATATTCAATAATATCTTCCTTCATATTGCCAAAAGTAGTTTCTGGCTTATGCTTAAAGCCCTCATAAAACGCTGGGATAATTTCCTTTTTGAAATTGTTACGTGGGAAGGCTTTTATAATTTCTTCACGCAAGTCGTCAGGGAATTGTTCAAAGCCATCTCCCATCACATCTAAACCAACACCTGAAAAGAGTAGTGCCACTTCAGACTCTTTATGTTCTGCAACGCCAGGTGTCGTATGTAACGCAATAGCATCCCATACAAGACGAATCGACTCATTTGGAATTTGATACTGCTGTAAAAAGCTTCTCGCTGCATTTGCTCCGTCTACTTCAAATCGTAAATCTGGACTGCTGAATTTTTTTGTTAAGCCTAAATCATGGAATAATGCACTAACATATAGCAACTCTAAATCATAATTATGCTTCGTTTTTTTTCCGTTGACTGCACCAAATAAAAACACACGATTTGAATGATTCCACAACAAGTCGTCCCCATGCTCGCGTAAAAGATCTGCTGCTTCTTTAGCCAATCGAGAATCTGGAATTTTAATACCTGCTACTTCTTGAAACATAATTGAAAATCCCCTTTACAATTTGATAGTTCTCATCCTCATGAACTTGTATTCATTGTAAAGAGGAATTTATCATTTATCTATCCTTTCATTTCTATGATAATAATAGATAAAAACTATAATATAGAACTTTTCAAAGAAGCTATCTCATCTTTTTCGGTATGAAAACGCAGCCTTTCGATTTCACATAATAATAACTTAATATACTTACGTGCTGCATAATTGATAAACCGATTCTTTTTCATCACGAGATAAACAGTTCTAGTCAAAGATGGTTTTTCAATGCGTTGGAAAAATAAATCCTCTGTATCATAAAATTCATATAATGTACGCGAAACAAAACTGCGGCCAACCCCATTTCGAACGAGCTTCAAGATAGATTCAATGCTAGACGTTTCTATAATAGGTTCTATCTGCCTGCCAGCCTCCAAACTCGCTTTATCAAGTATTTTTCTGCATTGATGGATATTTGGAAATAAAATAAGAGAACTGTCTAAAACATCGGAAAATGAAACCTTCTGCTCTCCATTACTTTGATTACTAATCAGGTAAAATTCTTCATCATACAACTTCGTCACCAGCAACATCTCATAACGATTGAATTCAAAACCAATACCAAAATCAGCTTGATTCTCTAAAACAGCCTTTTCCACTTGATCCGTACTTTGAACAAACACTTTTATGTTCGGATATAATTGGTTAAATTTAATACACAAAGTAGATACCAAATCAGTTATTTCTCCTGGTAACACAGCAATTTTCAATTCCCCGATTTCTACTTTTGTAAGGGCTTTAATTTGAGAAGATATACTTTGTAAGGAATTTTGAATATTCAAAGCTTCTTGTTGGACGATTTCTCCCACCTTAGTAAGTTCAATCTTCTTACCAATACGGTTAAAAAGTGCATAGCCTACATCTTGTTCAAGCATTTTAATTTGATGGCTTAAAGTTGGTTGCGAAATTCCTAATTTTTCAGCTGCTTTTGTAAAATGTAGTTCTTTACTGACCATTAAAAAATATTCTAAATGTCTTAATTCGATACTATTTCAATCCTTTCTAATGAAAATAATTATTGGCTATCTGTATGCTTCCAATAAAACAATCTAGTTATTAAGTTACTTTATTTTAAGGGATTATTCCATAATTTGGCTTGATTGCTGGATACAATTAAAAAACACCAGTAACTATCTTTTATTTTGGTTCATAAATAGCTCTCTATGATGTTGGATAACTTGTCGGGCTTGCTAAACAGAAATCACGTTCTATTTGTTACTACAAAATTGAAGCAGCAATTAGACGTGATTTAGGGATTTTGATTGTATAGCTCCCCATAAATTCCTTATTTTATAGGGTGGAAGTTATTTTATTTTTAATCGTAATTAATTCACTATTAGAAAAATTCACCATTGACATGTTCATTTATTAATAATTGTACCTTTTTAGATGTCAGTTTACATAATAAAATATCACATATAATACTTAAAATTTGAGATAGCCGCAAATTACAAAGGCTTTATCAAGGAGGCGCTAAATCATGTATATCCCTAAACATTTTCAACTCAAGGATGAAGAAATAATTTATGATTTTATCGAAAAGTACAGCTTTGCCACTTTATTTTCTCAACACAATGGAGAACCATACGCTACCCATCTTCCACTCACGTTAAATAAAGGTGAAAGTGCTTTATATGGTCATTTTGCCCGACCAAACGAACAATGGAAGGATATGGAATACCAACAAGTTCTTGCGGTTTTCCAAGGTCCTCACTGTTATATATCTCCGTCTTGGTATGAAACAACGATGGCAGTTCCTACTTGGAATTATGTCTCTATCCATTTATATGGAAAGATGGAGATTGTCGAAGATCAAAAAGTCATATTCGATTCTCTAAATGATATGGTAAACAAATATGAAAGTCCAGTTAGCCCATACAATTTAAACGATGCAGATTCCAGATTTATCGAAGGAATGAGTAAAGGGATTGTAGCATTTAAAATAAAGATCACAAAAATTGAAGCGAAAGCTAAATTAAGTCAAAATCACCCTGTGGAACGTCAAGGATTAATTATTAAGCATTTGGAAAACACTTCTCAACAAGATAATCTACAAATAGCATTTCTAATGAAGAAAAATCTACAAAAATAAAAGTTATTCGACTTTGTCTTGTTCAACTAATGTCGTAGATTTGTTGAATAATTAAGCCTAATTTCAGATGGAAATTAGGCTTCAATTTATTTATTAAGAAACAAGCTTTAGACCTACAGCTGCCCTTAATAATATCCTGATAAAAACCACTTATTCTAATCTTTGGGTTATCTGTATAAGGTCATTCCAAATATTGCTCCACCTGACGCACCAATTCCCGTCCATAGTCCATAAGCTGTCCCCATAGGAAGTGTTTCCATTGCATAGGATAAAAATATGAAGCTCGCTCCAAATCCAATAACTAATAAGGCTAGGGATTTTTAAGGTCCCTATGAAGATTATTTTTACAACACCAAACATCTCAAGTAAAACAGGATAAAACAGCTACAATTCGTTTGTTCAAAGAATTGTGGAGTTATTCTTTGAACCATGCCTTTTTTAAGAGTTTCACACCCACATCAATTTCATTGGAAGAAAGATTACTGAAACCTAGTTTAACCATTGGTCCGCCGGTGTTATTTTTAATGAAGTAGAGGGACGTAGGATACACCGTAACGCCATGAAAGGAAGCTTGTTGAATTAACCATTCTTCTGAATGCTTCAGATGTACTTTGACTAATACGTACAAACCAGATTGTTCACCAATAATGGATATATTTTGAGCGAATTGCTCTTTTAATGCGGATACTAAGTGCTGCATTTTTCTTTTATAAACAAGGCGCATTCGTTTAATATGCCGATTCCATTCTCCCTCTTCCATAAGTTTAGCCATCGTTAGCTGGCTAAGCAGGGAGGTAGTAGCTTCAAAATGAAGAAACTTATTTTTAAACCGATTTAATAATGGCTGTGGCAAGACCATATAACTTAAACGAATTCCCGGAAGAAAGGACTTCGAGAAATTCCCTAAATAAATGACTCTTGCTGAATCAATGGAGGCAAGAGCAGGAAATGGTTTTTGTGTATAGCGAAATTCACTATCATAATCGTCTTCTATAATATATCCACGCATCTTGTTAACCCAATGAATAAGGATTTGCCGTTGTTGAATAGACATACTTACTCCTATTGGACTTTGATGGGAAGGGGTTACATAGATTAATCGTGATTTCATTTGTTCTAATTGTGAAAGCTCAGCACCTGTTTCATAAACAGGCAAAGTTTCAAACATAAAACGATGGAATTGAAAAGCTTCCCTAGCGCCGTCGTAACCAGGGTCTTCAACTATAATACTCTGGAATTCATCCTTCAGTATATGTCCAAGGTATACAAGCATTTGTTGGGTACTGCTTCCGATAATAATTGCATTTGCATTCGTTTTCACTCCGCGTGATTGGAATAAATATGTGGCGATTTGTTCGCGCAGGCATTCTTCCCCAAATGGTTCTCCGTATCGAAAGCTATCCTGTAAGGTTAATACTTGATTAGCAATTCTCCTCCAAATTTTTAGTGGGAAATGTGCTTGATCAACGGCATCTGCCCTGAAATTAACTACCGGTGGTTTCTTGGACTCAGTCTGCTTTTTATTGTATGAGGTTAATGGCTCCTGAAATATTAGGGGTTCTAACTCATTTGCAAAATAACCTTTTCTGCCCTCTCCACGAATATATCCTTCAGCAACAAGTTGTTCATATGCCAGTAAAGTTGTATTACGGCTTACATGTAAGGAATCTGCAAGTTGACGAATGGAGGGTAATTGCTCATTCGCCAAAATGTCTCCTTGTTCAATATATGATTTAAATTTCTCGTAGATTTGTTTGTATTTTGGGGAGTTATCATTAAAAGTGAAAATGGTATTATTCATTTGCATTCCCTCTGACATGTATATTTTTTTATTATTGTACCTTTTTTCATGTCAATTTGTATCATATTATTTTTCTATCGGATATTTATTTTTAATCCTTATATTTTTAAAAACTCAAATACAAGTTGAAAGGATGATTATTGTGTACATTCCTAAGCAATATCGTATGAAAAATGAAGAGGCAGTTCAAATTATGAAGTCTAACCCGTTTGCCTTATTGATTACTGTTGATGAACATCGTCCCATGGCTACTCATATTCCTTTGGAAATTCGGGAAGATGGAGGGAAAATCTATGCGACTGGGCACATTGCATACGGAAACATGCAGAAAAAAACTTTAGAAAATAATAGTGATGTGTTACTGATTTTTCAAGGGCAGCACGCTTACATTTCATCAAGTTGGTATCAGTGCGAAGAGGTTCCTACATGGGACTATCTAGCTGTACATGCGTATGGATCAGCACGTGTAATCACTGAAGACGAGCTGATTTCCTCCTTGGATACTATGCTTAATCACTATGAGTCTCACCGAGAAAATGGTCGGACCTGGGAATCGTTTGATCCAGAGTTGCTTAAGAGTGAAATGAAAGGAATAGTTGGCTTTGAAATTGAAATCACATCTATTCAAGCTGCAGCCAAAATGAGTCAAAATCGTAATGACACCGATTACAAAGCGATTATTACAGAGCTTGAAAAATCAAATGAACAAGGGGAAATTCAGGTTGCGCAATGGATGCGTGGGCAACGGAAAGGGTGAATTGAATGATTGGCATATTACTAGGGTTTGCTGGTGGCACCCCTAAAAGTAAAAATGGTGTTTATCACATTTTAAGGGAAAGCAAAGGTAAGTCAAAACCATTCCTTACACAGACAAAAGCTCATTATAAAACAGTTGGAACTTCCTTTTCTAAATGAGCAACAAATCGCCTCCTTGATGAAAGCGAACCTATAAAAAAAGTGTAACCTGGCGTTCACCATTCAAGGAGGAGCCTAATAAATCATGTGCAAAATACAACAAGGAGTTGCATTTTATGGAGTTTTCAAATATTTGGCTATTTGTAATTACTGCTGCTACATTGTTAATAATACCTGGACCAGCTGTGTTGTATATTATGGCAAGAAGTATAGATCAAGGGAAGAAAGCGGGCATAGTATCAGTTCTTGGTGTATCTCTTGGTGGTTCTGTTCACGTTTTAGCTGGAGCAATTGGAGTTTCTGCGATCCTTATGACATCAGCAACAGCCTTTAATATCGTTAAATACTTGGGTGCTGCTTATCTTATCTATTTGGGGTGTAAGACTTTATTTTCTATATCCGATGGAACGACTTCAGAAATTCCAAAAGCCCCTCGTAAAAAGTTATTAAAGATATTTTACGAATCAGCACTCGTAGAAGTAATGAATCCTAAGACAGCACTCTTTTTTTTAGCCTTCTTTCCGCAATTCATATCACCTTCTGCTGGATCGGTCACAATACAATTTTTGCTTTTAGGAATTATATTTATTATCCTAGCTTTTATTAGTGATGGTCTGTATGCAGTTCTTGCAGCAAGTATTAGAAAGCGGATTCTGGGCAGTGATGTGAATTCTAAGTTACAGAATCGGATAACTGGTTATTTATATATTGTTCTAGGGGTATTCTCTGCCTTTGCGAGCCCCTCCAAAACATAAGAGTGTTTGATGAAATTCATCGAGTTGTTACATAACAAATATCGATTCTACTAAGACAATAAGTAAAATGAAATGGAGAGATATTTTATGTCTAGCTTTATCATTGAAGATGATTTTTGGTTGTTATTCCCTCATGCAAAAATAGGCACCGTTATTTGCCAGGGGATTGATAATTCTATAAAGGACTTTGAATTCTACGAGAAGCTGCTGCAGGAGGCAGAGAAAGAAGCACATAAATTTCTCCGTCTGGAGGAATTCAGTAGTAATCCAGTCATATTCGTTTGGCGAGAAGCTTTTCAGAAATTCAAAACAAAGAAAGGGGCAAGGTGTTCCATTGAAGCTTTATTAAAAAGAGTGAAAATTGGCAATCATATCGGAACAATAAACCCGCTTGTTGACATCTACAATTCAATTTCATTGCGTTATGGGCTTCCATGCGGTGGAGAAGATATCGACACTTTCGTAGGCGATATTCGGCTAACGCAGGCAAATGGAAACGAACCGTTTATCCCATTGGGAAATGATGAAAATGCTTCACCATATGAAGGTGAAATCGTTTATAAAGATGATGACGGAGCAATATGCAGATGCTGGAATTGGCGTGAAACTCTGAGGACGATGCTAACAGAAAATACGAAAAATGCATTTCTCTGTATTGAATTAATAGATGAAACAAGAAGTGATGAGTTTCATATGGCGCTAAAAGAATTGTCTGATTTAGTGTCACATAAACTTGGTGGTATTGTGAAGGTTGAAGTGTTAGATATTAATAATAGGCAAATTACAATCTTTGATTAGTCAAATATCGTAAAAATGATACTTTGTCTGCAAATGTTATGGAATTCGATTCATAGTACGAATTATCCAATGTTTTCAATGCGATCAAGATTTAAGATAAGTGATAATTGTATTTTCGTGAATCCAACTATGAAACCCAGTAAATTTATGAATCGCGTTTCTATATAATATCAAGAGTAGATAACTAGATTTCTAGGTTATAACCCTTATTCAACAAGAGGGGAGTACCTTAATAAATAATTAAATCCCAATTTCTTATTTATATTACTGAGAGATTGGGATTTTAACACAGAAGTATCCTAAACGATGTTAATCTGCGTTTTCTGGTGGTATCGTACTCTTCAAATGGGAATGATGTTAGCGGATAAGTACAGAGTATTTGATAAAGAACAGGATTAGCGTAAACCTTTTACAATGATTTCTTTTGCATGATATGTAAAAGCAACATTTACATACATTCAAGCAACGCTTGCTTTTTCATCAATAGTTTCGGTCAATTGTTAACTACAGCAAGATACTGGGGTTTAGTTAGTAGGTAAATTCTGTAATCTTCAGAGATGCAACAAATTGATAAATAACCGCTTGAAACTGCGCCTGTTCGTAATGATCGACCTTTATTGGATAGAATCCCCAATGAAGCAAAGGCCTCCTTGTGCACAGAGTTAATTTGAATAATGATGATCCAATATTTTGCCAATCTGGAGAGTTTCATAGATTTTCAGCATTAATAACGTCTTATTATATGACTTATTTTGGATAAAGAGAGAAGCAATTCTAGATTATGCTCTATATAAACTTATTTGAAAAATAAGTGGGGAAGAATCATGGAAAGAATTATTGAAGAGATTAAAGTTATTGCAAGGTGCTTAGATGCACTCAGCAATATACTATATAAAGAATTTCAACTTTCTAAGGGACAGTACTTGTATCTTATTCAAATCTGTGAACACCCTGGAATGATTCAAGAAAAGATAGCTGAAGTGATTAAAGTAGACAGAACTACAGCAGCTCGCGCTATAAAAAAGTTAGAAATAAATGAATTAATAAAAAGAGTAGGAGATAGGGAGAACAGAAAAATAAAAAAACTATTCCCTACAGTAAAAGGAAAAGAAATATATAAACTGATGGAAAAAAAAGAGCCAGACTTTAATACATCAGCTCTTCAGAGTATTAATATAGAAGAACAGCAATTAGTTTTAAATTTTTCTTCAAAGAATAAAAGGAAATATTGAAATTGATTGGCAGCTTATAAAAAAGGGTTGTGGTGCAAAATCTCCAAGATAATTACAATTAATAAATCATGGACGTATTGATACTATTAATCTAAAAAAGGAATCGAGTTCAATTCAATTATTAAAGTTGATTCGTAAAGGGGTACATCCATTCACTGGATCGTTTTGGTAATGAAGATGAAATTCTCGAAAAATGGATTGACATCAAGGAAAATCTTCAAGCAGATATCGTTGTGATGGATTTGCCTTATTGGACACTACTCAGTTTAAAGATAGCCTGGGTACATTCATTAAGGATTTGGTTTCCAGATACTTTCTTGGATGGCGGAAGAGGGAACTGGATCGTATTCGAAAACGGGCAGTGTGAAGGAACTGATGTGGTTTTAAGATTGGTTCGACCGAAGTCAAAATATAATTTCACTGTCATTTGTGCAATTTTATCCGCAACCATTGGAATTCCAAGTATTCTTGTACCGCCTGCTTTCTTAGGCATTTCCACAGCTTTAACGGCTGGGTGAAAGTATTAAAGTTACGCCGCCTTTATACCGGTCACGGAACGGCAAGCAAGCAGGTTTCTTCCGAACTCATCCTGAGTTAACGACTCCCCCTCAGTTTTTATAACAATTCTACACTTTCGATACTTCTTCAGCGGTTCAATGGTATTCGTCTTCTTAATAATTACCTGAAAATGTCATTCACTGCCTTTCCCTAACGCTCAATACCATAATTTTTGACTATATCACCTTAAAGTGATTTGCAATCTCTACCTGTATAGCGGTTGGAGAGGCCTTCTCTCATCTTGGGTGCAACATTGCGTACTAAGAGTGCTTTTCAAGCACACTTTGTTTGCATTCGTGACACACAATCATCTTCATACCTCCTCACTATGTATGCTTGTCCCTTACACTTTTCCTAGCCCTTTTTCAACCCATAAGTAGAGGACATAATGAGGATATACATTGACTAATACCGGAGATATTACTCCAACTTGGATAATTCCGAAAAACATATGCTAAGCAAATTTTGATATAAAGAAAGCCGATTTTTCCTACACTAAGGAATGAACTGCACCTCCAATTGTTAGACACTACTAACAATTGGAGGTGAAATTTTATAGGGCGCACTTCTTGAGCATGCTATTAGAATAAGACTAATTAAGATATTATTGGCTTTATTAAAAAGGAATCGATGATTGCTTCTAAATATTGTAAGTGATAATCCCCGTAACGTTATCAACCATGGATAGAGTAGTGTAATGCATACAAATAGGTCGGATAATAGGGGGAACCATCGCTTCATTGATGAAAGCAGTTCGATAAGGAATGGTATTTCTTTCTGTATTATCAAAAACGTTGCCACTTTAGTTTGACTATTCTTTGAAATCCAAAGGAATTTCCAACGGCTTTCCTCTACTGGCCAGTCTTTACGAAACGTTTAATAATGAATAAGGATTCCTTATTTGTAGAAAGATTTTTAATCAATAAGAGTCTTAATTTATTGTAATAACGGCCATTTTCAAAATCACCTGGATGAAAGTAGTTGTCGTCGTACTTTGGGATGAGCGATTGTTAACTACGATGTGCCCAGGAAACTTTACTAGCATCAATCTATATTAAATAACTTAAAACAACTTATGATAGGTGAATTTTTACTTATAATGACTTTTATTATAACTTAAAATAGCTTATTATAAAGTTGAGGAGGTTGAAAATGAATCAAGAAGAACGTTGGATAAGAATCCTTAACTATTTAGAAACTCACAAAACAATGAACATCAAACAGATGTGTGAATCATTTGATATTTCCCGTGATACTGCAAGAAGGGATATAGTAGAGCTTACAAAGCAAAAAATGGTAGTTAGAACTCATGGTGGAGTTGCATTACCATCATTTCATAAAAAAATTGATGATTATCGGTATCGATTAAACACCGAATCAGAAACAAAGAAATTAATTGGAAAAAAAGCTGCAAGTATGATAACGGATAATGAGATGATTTATCTAGACGTTTCAACCACAGTCAATTTTATAGCTCAATTCTTAAAAGCGAGACAAGTGACCATTGTAACCAATTCAATTGATAGTGCTTATGTATTGGCTCAATCAGAAGATACAACTATACACTTCCTGGGAGGTATTTTAAATAAATCAACTCGACATGTCACAGGATTCTCCTCCTTAGAAAAACTAAAAGATTACCATTTCAATAAGGTGTTTATTGGAGCAGCAGGTATTACGGAAGACGGCATTTATTATGGATCTGAAGAAGAAATTCACTTTAAGAGGGAATTGATAAAACATGCTGATCAAGTCTTCTTATTGATAGATCATACAAAACACAATCATCGACAGAATTACAGAGCTTTAACATTTGAATCCATTGATACCATTATTACCAATCAATCAATGTCCAATAATTTATATAGATTTTTAGAAGAACAGGGTGTGGAAGTGCTAGTTACAGATACAGAATAAAAACTTTCTGATCAAGGGGAGAATTATTTTTAAATCTCCACTATTTTTGAAGCAGATGGCACATTCATCAGTGGGAGAGCGTTGGATAATAACTGGTTAATTTCCAGCTAATGAATGTAAAAGATATGACCAATTTTGACATAGAATTGTTTTACAACGAGAGGAGTTTAAAGATGATTAAAATGTTAGTTAGTGATTTAGATGGAACGTTAATTGATAAAAAGAATCAAGTGGCTCCACATGACGTTGAGGCATTGAAAAAATTACGGAAACAAAATGTAGACATCTGTCTTGCCTCAGGAAGAATGGACAACGAAATTATGGAAGTGGCTAAGGCAATTGGAGACCAGTTCCACCGCGTGAGCCAAAACGGAGCGTTTGTCATAACCAATGAACACGTTTCTCTTCACTCGCAAACGTTTGAACATGAGATCGCAAAAAAACTGTATGAATCGGCTTGTTCAGATCGTAACATCACAATCATTTGTTCCGATAACACCAACTATGTGGCACAAATAGATGATGTCATTCGGCAAATCGAGGAACGCTTTTTCTTTCCGATTAAGGAGAAAAGTGACATGGTAAAGGCAATTGGCCAATCCCTTGCTCCTTCTAAAATTACGGTATTGAGCCATCATGAGGAAATATCGGAAATGCAGCAAGCAATTCAAGATGTTTTTCACGAAGATGTGGATACATTCGTTTCTGAAGAAGGCTGTCTTGACATTATGCCGAAAAACATCAGTAAAGGAAATGCCTTATTAATCCTTATAAAACACTTGCAACTCAAGCCCGAAGAGATCGCATGCATTGGTGATTCTTTTAATGACATCCCTATGTTTAAACTAACACCAAACAGCTTTGCGATGTCGCATGCCCATAAAGATGTCAAAAAAGAAGCAGTATATATCGTTGAGACGGTTAGTGAAGCGGTGAAGGTAATTCTTGAAAAAAATGCCCGTGAATAAAACATGATTAAATTATAAGAAAATCAGAAGCGCTCGTTTAAGGGCGAATAGACAAGATCACTGTAGTGGATACAGGTGGAAGCGGAATGAATGGCAACATTGCAGGAGTCATTAAAGGCATCTTCGGGAATTGATGTCAAAGACTTGCTTGAGAATTTCTCAGGAAAGCGGAATTTACCATTTACCATCATCAACCAGGAGAATGTCGAAGCGAACATGAATATGGCAGCAGGCAAGGAAGAGTAACAGTATAGAATAAAATGAAGAAAGGTAAGAGCACTTATTTGCTCTTACCTTTTTTTGAATAGTGCTCGTTTAAAAAGGCAGGATCAGTTTATCTGCTCTTTTGTACTTAACATATATGTTCGTCATACTCGGTTTTCAAGTAATTTATCAGCTTTTGTTTTTGTTGGGAATAATGAAAGCAATTAAAATAAAAGGAAAAGTCGTCAAAAAAGAGAGGATTCTTATCATCGAAGCCATAAGAATTTAAAAAATCCGAGATTGTTTTTTCTTGATCCACTAAGTCGAACAATCCGGATACATAAAAATGATAACTGAATTTATCATATAAAAAAAGGTATCCTGTATCATCAAAGATATTTTTCACTGTATGACCATCCAATTCTAACTCACTCCTTCCTTACCAATATACCTTTTTATCGATGAAATTATTCAGTGCTCATCTTTCGGGAATATTATTATATTTACTGCAACGTGTTTTTTATACCTTCCATGCATTAAAGGTATGAAATAAATGTAGGTAGCAAGTATGGGGAACCAAAAAAGCACATCTTTTGTGGATGTGCTCAGGCTGTAGACAAACTCGATGAAAATCGAGTTTTCTATAGTTTTTTTATGGCTTGTACAATTTGGACGTTGATTTCCACTCCAGGCACTCGCTTTCCGCGGGCGGTCCGTCCTCGGCTTGAGCCTGCGGGGTCTACCCTAGAAGCGCTTTTTCCCGCAGGAGTCTCGCACCTTCCTCCCCAATCAACCTTGTTATAAAATTTAGATAGAAACCATATCTGAGGAGTTAAAGGGGGCGCTTTGGTACAGTATTTAAACCGTTACGTTTATGCCAGATAATAAAGTCTTCCACAGGGCATCATTGACATGAAACATATCTCCGGTGCCAAAGCCCGTATCTGGTAGTTCGACTACGCAGACTCGTTGCAATGGCCAGTTTCTTTCAACAATTCCTTTAACTTTTGTATGATTTACAACGAGGATCCGGAAGTCATGTTTAACAACCCGCGATAACACCTTCTCAAGTTCTGCAATTTCTTCTAACGTTCCCTGTGTCCTAATAAAAAGCAGACTCCGGCCGTTAGCCATTTTGTCTTTAAAACGTGCTACACGCCGGTCATATTTTTGCTTAACCTCAGGATATGCGGCCAGATTAGTAGGAGTATTTACATTTGTTTTAAAATCATGATTGAAATATATTTTATAAGCATTATCTGACACCAGCAAATCCTTATCAGTAGCGTAACCCCGAAATTCCAAATTGGGTTTTTCGAGGAAACCAGCAAATTGATTCTGCAGAAGCCGGGTTACATCCGGTAGAGAAGGAGAACCCACCCAATCCAATACTCCTGCAAATGGTCTTAGATTGTTATTTCTAAGCTGAATGCCAGCTAAACAATTATGACCTAAACTATAAATAGCATCGTAGCTCCCTTTTAGATCTTTTAAATTCATAAGCTCATCTCCATATAATCTCGTTAGTCACTACAGCAGGCAGATAGAAAAAGATCGATGCCAGCCAGTACATGATGTTTTCGTGTATCAAATGTCTATACTTATAAAATGCAAAAGAAGAGGAAAATGGGAGGGCAGAGAGAGGACATCTCTTAAAATGTGCGGATGTAGCCGGAACTATTGCCCGGTCAATGATTAAGAGTATAACAAAACGACTATAAAGACGAAACCTCCACCAAATCCAAAACCTTCTTCACACCTGATTCACAACGTGACATCATCTCTGTTCTTTGGATAAAATGTTGGAGGAACCTTTTATTAGATAGCGGGTGTGTTCGTACTAAAAGGTTAGCCAGTTTTTACTGGTTGACTTTTTTAAAATTGAATCTATTATACGACACCGCATGGAGGACTGGGGGTACTAGTTAGTAAGTAGAGGCGGAAAAAACAATGAATCCTGTTGTTGGTTTGGATGCGGCAAAAGGAGAGAGAGCCAAGTTCAGGCATTTTTAGAACAATCTAAACCGTATGGGAAGAGCTTTTCAATGAAGCATACCAAGGAGGAATTGGATCATTTCTTAGACTTTCTAAAAGAAGTTGAGGAGGTGGCAGGGAAGATGCCTATGGTCATTTTAGAATCTACAGGGCATTACCATTCTCCCGTTATTCAATACTTGGAGGAACAAGGGATTCGATATATCTTACTAAATCCGATTATTTCTTATCAGGCAAAGAAGCCAGTTTACGGAATGTAAAAACGGACGCAATCGATGCGTACCAGTTGTGTGTGCTGTATTACAAAGAGGGTTTTGAACCTCATAAAATTAGAGGAATTCAGCTTTTCCTTTGGAATTTGTCAAGACAACAGGAAATCGTAACGAATATGTATGTGGAAGTTAAACTTCAGTTTCACACCATTTTAGATTAAGTATTTCCTGAATACCGGAAGGTTTTTGGGGATCTATATTCGAAGGTTTCTTTATTGATGTTAAAGGAATATCCTACTTCAGAGGCGGTATTAACAGCCGGAGAAAGTAGACTAGCTGAGAGTGTTATAGAGTTCTGTTAAAAGGTATCCTGTATCATCAAAAGTATTTTCACTGTATGACCATTGTAGCGGGAACAAAAAGCACATCCGATAAGGATGTGCTTTCATAAAAGTATTATTTGTACATTTCAGCCACTTGTTTTTGCAATTCGCTATTTTCAAGGTACTCATCATAACTAATTTGCTTATCGACTGTACCTTTTGGAGTAAGTTCAATGATTCGGTTCGCTATAGTTTGGATGAACTGATGATCATGAGAAGAGAAGATCATTGACCCTTTAAAGCTGATCAAACCGTTGTTCAATGCCGTAATCGACTCTAAGTCCAGATGGTTAGTAGGTTCATCAAGCATTAGGACGTTCGAACCGCTTAACATCATTTTGGAAAGCATACAGCGGACTTTTTCGCCCCCAGAAAGTACACTAGCCTTTTTCGTGACTTCATCGCCAGAGAATAACATTCTGCCCAAGAAACCGCGCAGGAAGCTTTCGCTCTGGTCATTAGGCGAATATTGACGGAGCCAGTCGACAAGAGTTAAATCGACACCTTCAAAGAATTCAGCATTATCCTTAGGGAAATATGCCTGAGAGGTCGTAACGCCCCATTTGAATGAGCCGCTATCCGGTTCAATTTCACCTGCCAAGATTTTGAACATTGTTGTTTTAGCAATCTCATCTTTACCCACAAATGCAATCTTGTCGCCTTTATTCATCGTGAAGCTGACATTATCCAATATTTTTACGCCATCGATCGTTTTCGAGATTCCATCTACACGAAGCAGGTCGTTCCCGATTTCACGATCAGGTGTAAAGCCGACATAAGGATAGCGGCGCGAAGATGGCTCTATGTCATCCAAACTGATTTTGTCCAATAATTTCTTACGGGATGTCGCCTGGCTCGATTTGGATGCATTGGCGCTGAATCGAGCGATGAAATTTTGAAGCTCTTTGATTTTTTCTTCTTTTTTCTTATTGGCATCTTGAGTCAGTTTAAGGGCAAGCTGGCTTGATTCATACCAGAAGTCATAGTTACCGATATAAACTTTGATTTTACCGAAATCAAGATCCGCGATATGTGTACAAACTTTGTTAAGGAAGTAACGGTCATGGGAAACTACGATAACAGTGTTTTCAAAGTTGATTAAGAATTCTTCCAGCCATTTGATCGCTTTTAAGTCCAAGTGGTTGGTAGGCTCATCCAGTAAAAGAACATCCGGTTTACCGAATAGTGCCTGGGCAAGCAATACTTTAACTTTGTCGCCACCGTTCAATTCAGCCATTTTCTTTGTATGCAAGTCTTCTGTAATCCCAAGGCCTTTTAAGAGGATTGAAGCTTCAGGTTCAGCTTCCCAGCCGTTTAATTCGGCAAATTCACCTTCAAGCTCGGCCGCTTTCATTCCGTCTTCGTCCGTGAAGTTTTCCTTCATATAAATGGCATCTTTTTCTTGCATGACTTCATATAATCTTTCATGTCCCATAATGACAACTTTTAGGACTTCTTCCTCTTCATAAGCGAAGTGATCTTGTTTTAGAACGGCAAGGCGTTCGCCAGGCCCCATATGGACATCACCGGATTGCGCTTCAATTTCACCGGAAAGGATTTTTAAGAAAGTGGATTTACCCGCACCATTCGCACCAATCAGGCCATAGCAGTTACCAGGCGTGAATTTTATATTAACATCTTCAAACAGTTTACGATCGCCATAGCGTAAACCAACATTATTTACTGTAATCATTTATTTACATTCCTCCAAAATACTTTTGTTTCAACGTGTCCAACACTTTGTTTCATTAGTTTTACGCTGATTCACACAAACAGCAGTTTACGCTCTTGTATGTTTTAAACTGTGCATCATTTAAATTGTATCTTATTTATGCAAAAAGTTAAAGGTTCATTAGCAAAAACCAACATTTATAATCACTTATTAGATTAATACCTGAGATGCTTTAAGTTTTTTTATAAAAATTTCCAAATGCTCTTGACGTACATGTACGTAAATAGTATATTGAATATAGAAAGACGTACAAGTAAGTTTATGGAGTTGATTAATATGGAAACTATTCATCCTTTAAAGCAAATATCTCAGATATTTCAAATTTCATTGGCTTATATTGCAAATGAATTGGATGTCAAAAGGCAAACGGTAAATGAATGGGTTGGCAAAAGAAGAAGACCTATTCCAAAGAAGCATATCCCTAAAATCGCAGCAATTTTTAACCTAGATGAAAGATGGTTTGGAAAATCTTTATTAAAAGGTTCGGAAGTGTTGGAACTTCAAAGGATATACATAGACAGAAATGCTACCTTTGAAGAGTATGAGGATTTTTTTGTAGATGATGATGGAGTAGAACATGTCATTACAAAATACTATAGTCCTGAACAAGATGTATCGAGACAGCTTCATGAAGAAGAAAAAGTAAAATCTGTAATAGAAGATGTCCAGCAGTTATTAGAGCGCGAATTGGGTGAATTCAATCATTCTTATCAAGATATTATGAGAGGGGTACTATCTATATTGGATTCTAAAGAAAGAGGGAAAGTTAGAATGTTATCTGATGTAATCGATTTTCTATTGTATCGGGATCATGGTTTTGGAGGTTTTGAGATTAAAGATAAAAACGTTGAGGGAAAATTTGATGAAATTTATGAGTATTATCAGAAGAAATAAAATAGAAATTTTTCTACCGAGGAGGTGGTTATATTGTAAAAATTTTGATGAAGGGTATCAAATTCAATCAAGGTAGAAGTGAATTTCGGAATATTAAGTTACTTGAAATACATATAGGGGTAGGTGCTCCTACCCTAAATGCAATTAATACAATCGATTGGAAAAGGGGAATTTTAAATGGTAAAAAAAGAAGACTTAATTTTATTTACGATGTATTCCTTATGAGAAAAATAAAGTGTGAAGGATATTCTTATCTCTTATCTGCAATTAGCTTATCCGATAGAAGACTGAGGCTATATCCAAGGTGTAAAGAAATCGAGAATATCATGAAAGAACATACTAAAACGTTAAATTAACTAATTATTCAGTTAGCTAATTTATTCAGGAGGATGCGTATGGAAGAAACTACCCAAAGGAAAAAGTTATATGTGCATGTGCCTACTAAAATTGTGAGAAATGAGGAAATCTTTTTGAACAATGAAGAGTTCGCAATGTATGCAAGGTTGTGTTTTTTACACTTTAGAAACCCGAAGGATAAGGGAAATATCCTGAAATTAGATCATCGTACTTTAATGAACTTCTTGAAAATAACCGACACGAGAACTTTTAAGAAGAGGATTAATCACTTACATAGTTTGGATTTAATTAAAAATAGAGTCGAAAAAGTCCCCACTAAAGGGAAAATAAATATCGTATTTAATGATTCAATCGCAGAAGGTAGAACATTTACAAAATTATCAGCTTCAATTTTTACATACTTTAATAACGATCAGATTGATACCTATGCCTTTAGACAAATTTTCTACTATAAGAGTCGTATCAATAAAAACCTAGACGGAAACGGACATGATTATTGTTTTTCAGGTTTTGAGTCAATGACTAAGAGGTTTCGTATATCGAAATCAAAAGTGGAAGAGGCGAATAAGCAATTAAAGAAAGCGAAGTTGCTTAAAATAGTCAAACATAAACTGGAACCAACTCATGAATACATAGACGATGAGCTGCAATATGACCGCTATAATAATCATTATTTTGTGGCTGATATTCTCCACTAAAAACAAGGGTTTTCTCTAAGTACTCTACATGCAGAGGTAGCGTTTAAGAATGCAGAAGTAGAAATTTAGAATGCAGAGGTGCGGTACTCCTAGTGCAGCATTGGCAGTACTGTAAGTAGTATACAATTTAAAATATTAATATACATACAAGATAAAACAATATACAGTATTTCAATTTCGAAAAAATACGCTTCGAAATGTGGAATTACATTATTCATATCATAAGTTTTTAATTTAATTTTACATAATCGGTTAGTTAGAAATGAAATTAAACAATTATACAAAAGGAGAATGATTTAATGGGAAAAGGTTTAGAAAATCAGGTGTTTATTTATTCTTTAGGGACATATTCATTTTTTAATGATGAGGAATATAAAATTTTTAGGCGAATCCAGAATCTGAAAGGATATAAGAAAAAGTTAGGCAAGATGAAATCCAATTTGGCTGAGGGTGAAAGTTTGACTAAGAAACAAATTAAAGTGGAAAAAAAGAAAATAAACACAGAAATTAAAAAGGTTAATAATGGATCTGATACAGAAAAGGGTATCAATGAACTTAAAGAGGATTTATACAAATTAATCGATAATCACACTGGTAATCGTACTCTAAGAAAGGAAGAGATGAAGGAAAACCAAATCATCTCGGTGTTTGATTCCGTATTAAGCAGGACACTTGAAATGAAAATTGATGAATTGTCAGAGGATATAATGGTCATCCAGTCTTATCATGAAAAAGTGTTAGAAGGATTGATTAAAGATGGTTTCGTAAATCCTGATGGAGAGAAATATATTTACATGAGTTCAAGTGCTGGTCAGATTAGACAGAAAAAAGGTGTGTGGATCAAGAAGAAGTTATGGGATGAACATAAGGATTCATTAACTTGTGGATTAAGTCTTGAAGAAATAAACAATAGTGAGAAAAAAGGATGTAACGTTAACAAATATTTGAGTTACAAAGCATTAATATTTTCGGCGTCAGAGGAATGGAGCTTCCCTAATCCTGATGTAGATAGTTTTGATATAGATAAATGTATTGTTGTTGAGGATCTGGAATTGAATGTATTTTCTGAAGTTGACTATATAGACAGGGATACTTATAAAATTAAGCGTGAAAAAATGAACGTTCCAATTACAGCTACAGATGGAGTTGGGATGATGTTACCAAGCGTATCAGAAAAAAACTTCATGTGCAGATTACCATGGATAAAAGGGTTACTCGCAGTCTACGATTTTACTAAACATGGAAATACAAAAGTAACGGATATTGATAATAAAGTTTGGGATGTTGTAGATGATGGTATATCGATTATTTTTACTAGGTCACAATGGAAGATGCACGCTTATTTTGATTCATGGGAGGATTATAAGAAGCGATTTAAAGAGTATAACTGTAAAGCAGCCAAGTTGAATGAGGAAGAGGATGATTTCAATGATGGAAAAATCAATTATCAAATGTTAGAAAGTTTAACAGATGTTTCGGATGATGAGTTAAAGGAGATAGCTTCTTCTTCTATCCAAGATATAAAGGTGCTTGGGGAAGATAAATTAACAATGTTAAAGGTCTTGGGTGCAACAGAAGCAAATGAACGCAAGAGAAGCTTTCAGAAGGCATTACTGAAGTATCCACAGCTACTCAATGATGCATATTCCAAAGAAGCGATAATGACTAAAAAGAGATCTTTGGTTAATGAAGCTAAAACAGGAAAATTGAATGTGGATGGATCATATACGTTTGTCATTCCTGATTTATATAGTTTCTGTGAGTTCCTATTCAATGGAGAAGCTAAGGCATTACTTAAAGAAAATGAAGTCTATTGTAGTCTCCAACCTGAAGGAAAGGTCGGAATACTCAGGAGCCCGCATTTGTCACGTGAATGGGGACTCAAGGATAACGTTACGGTTAGTTCGGATAATTTGAAAATCAATGAATATTTTAAAACGGATGCCATTTATGTCTCGAACAATAGTCCTCTTAGTAAACTGATTCAAAATGATTGGGATGGCGATAAAGTTTTAGTTTTGAGTGAACATAAAGACGAAACACTCCTACATGTAGCTGAGCGCAACATGAGAAATGATAAAATTGTTCCTTTGTATTACGAAATGGAAAAAGCAAAGGCACAAGAAATTAATAATCAGAACATCTACGATAGTCTAATTCTTTCGTTTGAAGCTAATATCGGTGAAATTTCAAACAACATTTGCAAGGCATGGAATTCTAATAATCTTGATCTAGACATCATTAAAATCATGTGTATGGAAAATAATTTTGAAATTGATTTCGCGAAATCTTTATTTCGTCCAATTAGACCACCTCATATTGATGAAAAAATTAAGGAATACATAAAACTAAAATTGCCACACTTTTTCCTTTATGACAAAAGGAAAAATAAAAAGAGTAGAAAAACTAAGTTGAAAGTTGAATTTATTAATGAGAGCACCGTGAATAGATTGGAACGAATCATACCTAAGAATAATATTCATTTTAAAGAAGTGGCAGGGGGTACGTTCGACTACAGGTTTCTTATGAACCGCAAACAGATTAAAGTGACTGAAGATATGGATATTATAAAAAGGTACAAGGAATTAGATAAGAATAAGAATAAAATGATTAAAGCTAATGATGGTGAGTTTAAGAAAAAAGGGAAAATGTACGTTTATAAATACATAAAGCTAGAACTTTTAAAAATTAACCCGAATTCTACATACATAACAGATGTTTTGATCGAATATCTATATGGAGTCAAAGACAGTGCATATAAAGATACGCTATGGTTGAGCTTTGGGGAAATTATTGAGCGTAACTTGGAGCGTAATTTAAATGAGGCTGCTATATGTGATCATTGTGGAAGTGAATTTAGAAAGCTTAGAGAAACTCAGGTTACATGTAGTGAGAAATGTCAAAAAGTAAGAGAGAGGGAGAATGCAAGATTGAGGAAGAAAAAACAAAGAGAGAAAAATAAAAAGATTGCTTGACCGTGACATAAATATCCAAAAGAGCTAGGAACCTTGACACTAAAGGGTTTCTAGCCTTCTTTGTAGGATTAGATAATGGTCTATTAGGGAGAGAAAAAGAAAGCTAATATACACAACTAAGGGCAAGAATTCTCTTCTTTTTTATTTTTATTAAAAAACCAAATACGATTCCGTAAATATACAATAACACGAAAATGCATAAGTTGCAAGTATATAAAATTACATAATAAGTGGGTGGATAAATCATGAAGAAACGTATCAAATATACAGTCGATCAAAGTGGTGTAGTTCACCTAATAAAGAAATTTATAGAAAGGATGATTTATAAATGGGAAATGGATTTAAGCCGTTCAAGTGCTTCAGTATTAATTTGTTGCGCTTTATCTCGGCTCATGGAATTAAACCAATGAGTAAAGGACTTCATGAGAATGGGAAATCGTATTGGATTTTCAACTCTGATGAAATTAGTGACATATTGTTAGCGTGGACGAACAATAAGCCTGAACAATTAAAATAGGATTAATAGTACATACATAATTATTTACCAAGGCGGTTCCCAATGGGAGTCGTCTTTTTTTTACATTCTAAAATAAGGGAGAGTTTATTAAATGAAAATATCAGATAGAAATAAAATTATTATTGTTGGGGATTTAGTTTACATTACAATGTTGGGTAAGTATTCGGACAGAGTCGCTATTACAGATGTTAAATCATTCATTAAACACAAAATAGACGGTTACAGATGGTTCTGCAGTGCAAAAGGCTATGTGTATACTTGCGTGAATGGGAAAATGATTTTCATGCATCGTTTGATTACTAATTTTAAGGGTGAGCATACAGATCACATTGGAAATACTGATAATAAAATTCAGGACAAATTAGACAATAGATTTGATAATTTAAGGCCTTGTTCAAACCAACAGAATCAACAGAATTCAAGGGTGAGAATAGATAATACTTCACTTTTTAAAGGAGTTAGCTTGGATAAGGCGATTTATAAGGTTCAGACGAGGATTAAGGGTAAGAAGTATTACCTTGGGGGATTTAATATTAATAAGTTTGAGAGCGCTCTAGAACTCTCAGGGTACGCTTATGATGTGGCTGCCACTTATTTATATGGTGAGTTCGCTGAACATAACAATGTTAAAGAAAATGGATTATTATCTGATGAAGATATGAAGATGGTTGAAGAAATCGTATATAACAAGATTGAAAAACACGGATTACCTAAGTATCAAGCTGTACATAAAATCGAGTTAACCAATACTTATACTGGATCAATTGAAATTGAAGAAGCGAATTAATTAAATGGATGTGTGAATGAAATGAGTATAAATTGATTATTACACAAAGAGTTATATAAAAACTATCTCAATTATGGTTTATTTAACCTTCTAAGAGGAATATGTATACTATTAAGGATATTTTGCCCTGTAAGATCTATATTTTACTAGTATTCCAAGTTGTCTTTTGTTAAAATTAGCTAAAATAGAGTTGTATTAGGAGGGTAATTATGACTATTGCTACTAGACCTACTATTAACAAGCCACTTAGATCTATTAACATTGCCCCTAAATATTCTAATTTAAATAATTTACCTGTTGTTGAAAACAAAGAAAAAAGACAGCAAATTTTAAAAAACTCGTTAGAGTCAGCATCTAAAATTAAAGTATTCTAGAGGATAATAGACTATGGGGAATTTAAGTGTGACAAGTTTTAAGCCAGAATCTATAGTTTCTGGTTTTTCTTGTGGTAATGATAACATCGATTATATACTTAAGAATTATGCTGCAATCTTATTAAGTGAAGGTAAAGCAAATACAAATCTTTTCTTTTTAAACGGACAACTAGTGGGTTTTTGCACTCTCTTAGCAGACAGGATTTCAAAAAGTAACACAAGGGTTTTTTTACAGGGGGAATTTCCTACTTATTACCCGGCCGTTCAACTTTATTCGATAGGGGTTCAAAAAGAATATCAAGAGTTTGGTATTGGCTCACAAATTCTAGAATGGGTAATCGCAAATACATATCATGCCAAGAAACAAATTGGAATTTCTTTTATAGTGTTAGAAGCTTACAAAGATGAAAAATTGCTGAATTTTTATGGGAAAAATGGTTTTTCCAAGTGGGCATATCTTGAAGAAAATGATTCGGAATTGGTGCCTATGGTTTACGATTTCAGAGGACTAGATGGAATAATATAGTGACATATTCAAATAAATAGTTTCATAGCCTTTAATAAAAGGAGATGATTTCATTGAAACTATTTAAATTAGTAGAACCAGACAAAAAGGGTAATTTAAGTCAAAGGAAGAAACACTTAAAAAAGGCTATCAAAACTGCAGAAAAGATTAACAAGAATAGTAGATAACTAATAGCATCCGAGTAATCGGGTGTTTTTTTCTTGGCGAAAGGGGGCAAATAAAAAATCCAGTTGAAAGCTGGATTTACTCGTTAATGAAAAATTTGGTTATTGGTGCGATAAAATCTTTTACTCCATTGGCAGTTGAGATTATTTCGTTTAATCGACCCATAAACTTAAATACACCTCTAACATTTTCATCTTCCACTTCGGGTCGGATATCTTGGTTATTCATGATTAACGAGCCTAATGATTGTTCTAAAGCAGTTTGAACTCCCTCAATTCCTGAAATGAAATACCTATGTAAAGATTCTCTTATGTTATGTAGGTTTTTCACTAGAATTTCCTTAACTCCTTTGGATAAATCTGACTCAGTAATGTGAGAAATTAACGTATCTACCTCTTCAATTAACTCATTAATTTGTTCATCGCTAATAATTGAATCTTCTAGGTCGTGCACTAAAGAGATGTTTTCAGCTAAATAGTAAAGTGCAGTAAGAGTTTCATAGTCTAAAGATTGCTTAAATTGGGAAATGCTAGAGTTAAAATCAATAAACGCAAGTACATGTCCGATTTTATTAATAAAGACCATATTCCTTTCAGTGTTCAAACGGGGAGTGGTTTCTATGTAATCTTTTGTAGAAAAAAATAGTTGTAACATTTCATTGTATCTTAGTAACATGGCTGATGTGTCTGATGGCTCAATATCATAAACGTTTGACCATACCGTTCTAAAAGTTGAGGTTGTTTGAAATTTGTATGCTATTTCAAGTAGGTTATGTAACTTAGAAGCAGGGTTTTCTTTTCTCATATAAATACCTCCAAAATAATCTTTATAACCTTAATATACCAAATTTATTGAGGAAAGGAGAGTAAATGATTTCTGTACCAAACTTTCATTCTTCTAATTATAACATTTATAGGGAATAATATGCAGGAAATTGCATCCCTTACGTCGAAAGTTGTAGGTAGAAGGAGGTGGGTTAAAATGCAAAAATTCAGAGTGAGATTTAAATTTGATAACGAAAACTCTACTTCATTTATCATTGATGCAGAAAGCAAAGAGATGTTATACAGTTTTATTGTCTCTAATAAAGATTGGTATGAGCATGAGGATAATAAAGGCGTATTAAATGTTATTAACATGAATCTTGTGACCTCTTTTTCAATAGTTGAATATAAACAGTCTTCAATATCTTCTACTAACGGTTGGCGATAATCAGGGAGAGGAGTTTGTTAGGATGTCTGAAGAAAGTCTACAAAAAGAATTAATAAAGGAATTAAAAAGAACTAGAGAATCAATTAAAAAATCGGTAATAGATTTAGATCAGATCGTAGGCAATGCAGTTTATTCTAGGATGGCAGAAGGACAACCTGATAATTCATTATTAATAAGTATTGATGAAAAACTAACTAAACTTTTAGAAAGTAAATAACTATTGAAGGCATCCGAGTAAAAATCGGGTGTTTTTTATTTTGGAGAAAAAGAGGGAGTGGTTTACAAAATGGATTTTACATCTTTAAAAGAAGCAAGACAGTATCTAGTGGACAAATATGATATGAAAGTAAGCGACTTTGATGATATGTATGTTGAAGAATTTATGAAATTATTAGAGTTTGATAATTTAATAATAAAGATGGTATAAGTAATGGCTAAAATTATACATTTTCCTAACAAGGATGAAGATTTAATCGAACAGTTAGAATACATTACCGAACAAGCAAGGGAAGGTAAGATAAAGAATTATGCGTTTGCTGCAGAGTTGCAAGGTGAAGATGAAGGGTTAATAGCAACATCGTATTACAATGCTGATGTAGGCACTAAACAGCTTCTAAACTCACATATTCAAGTGGATATAATGGCAGCGATGGTTGAAGTTAATTTCTTTGATGAATGATTAATATTGGGATGTAAATTGTCCTTTCTTATTAAACATGTAAAGGGGGTAGGAGATGAGGTGGATAAGGATAGTGTAAGTAATCTAGGGATTGCACAACAGACTGCTGCTGAGTTGTTAGCTACTGGGAACATTGAGAAAAAGGAGATTGCTCAGACAGTCGGAGTGAGTAGAACAACCTTATATAACTGGATGAAGAAGGATGATAATTTTAATGCTGAGGTGGACAGACTCAAACGGGAACATAGAAATTTTGGACATCAATTAATTGAATCTAAATTAGTGGATGCTGTTAATGGATATTGGAAACTGATCAGTGAATCTAATAATGATATGGTTAAGAAGTCTGGGTATGAATTCTTTATTGAGAGAAGTCTAGGTAAGCTATCCAATAAGACTGAGATAAGCGTGGATAATACAGTAACTAAGGTAGATGAGGATATATTAGATACTGAACATGAACGTTGGTTGAAGGATATGGGTGATGTAGTGGAAGCGGAGTATAAGGAGATTGAATAAAACGTTTCTTTTATCTGTATATCATATGCATTACTATTCACCCTACATATACTGAGTGTGGTTCATAATAGTCATTACAGCTAATACTCACGCCTGTTAACATAATGCTGTTTATAGGAAGTAGATACCTAACCCTTGATGCTATAAGCTTTAGCTGTTGAGTATATGTACTTGATAGGTAATAGCTACACACTACCCACACTACACACAGTATGCATAACAGTACGCTATCCCTTGGTACATATAGGTTAGTGTATGTATAACGTAATGAGTAGTGATGTTCGATGTATGATTGCTGATGTGTATGATGAGTGACTGATGTATGTATAGGATACTGCATGAACAATTAAATAAAATAAATAATATTAATTAAATAATTATAACAAATAAAATAATAAATATTTTTTAATTAAAAAATAAAATAATTATCTTATTCTCTCCCAGATTCCTAGCCTGAAATTCCCCAATAAAAGTATGGGGGGTGTTTCTTTTTTGAAAATGGAAAAAATCCTGTCGAGGGACACTACAATTTTTTATAAAATTTTTTCAAAGTTTGGAGGGTGGAAGCAATAACGACTGACATTATTAATACTCCTGAGAATCGGGACTTATTACGAAAGTATCTATACAAGGACTTCATTAAATCCGGCATAGATAAACATATCGCTATTCAACGTGTAGGCACATTAATGAAAAAGCATGACGGTAATCTATTCGATAATAAAGGCTTAGCATGGTCACTAGGTAAACGTTCATTCGAATACTTCTGTCTAATGTGGTTACAGGATTTCTTTGTTCCCAAGGATACGAATACATCTAGGCCTCTTGCTCCTGTTCACTATGACATATGGAAGGTGTTGGAGAATATATTCATTGATCATACTCACGATAAGCAAGAATTTATCTTACCTCGTGGAATTGGGAAATCAACTATTATCGATACTGCCTTAACTACATTCAATCACTGTTATAAATTAAGCACTTATACTATTGTATTAGCAAACTTGGAAGCAGATGCAATCGAATTTGTAGATAAGACGAAGAAAGCATTACAAACACCTTATATCCTACATACATTCGGTACATTAGTTGTTCCACGTAATCGTACAGTTAATAAGCTTGAATTAGAATTGGATAATGATACAAAGGTTAAAGCCTACTCTTCTCAAACTTCTGTTCGTGGTACATCTTATATCGCTCCTAATGGGATATTCCGTCCAACTTGTGTTATCGCTGATGATTACATATCTGAATCCGATATCCTGACAGATGAAAGTAAAGCTAAGAAATATTCACGTTGGCAAAAAGAAGTGGAAGAGGCTGGTGATGAAGCGACTTACCGTGATGGTAAATTAATCAAATCAGCAACTAAATTTATTGTAATTGGTACTCCATTAGCACCGGGTGATTATATCGACTCCATTAAAAAGAATCCTGAATATAAAGTATTCCATAAAGCTGTAGTTGGTTTTGATGTAGACGATTATTTTGAGAATCATGAACATTGGCAAGAGTTTAAGCGTATTCTGTACGATTCTAAGCGTGATGATCCATTAGAAGCAGCTAAACAGTATTATTATGACAACAAAGCTGAGATGTACTATAAGACGCTGTGGGAAGGTAAGTATGAGTGCTATAAACTTGCCATGAAATACTTTGATAAGCGTATAGCCTTCATGCAAGAGTTAATGTGTACGTCTGAGAATATTGGTGACAGATGGTTTAAATCAAATATCACACAATCGAAGGAAGATGTAGAAGCACATAAATTTACTAAGACAATGCTAACTGTGGATACTGCAGGGGTTAAGAATAAGGATAAGAAACGCAGTGACTCATTTGCTTTTGCGGTTGGGTCTCTTTCTAATAATGGATTTAAGTACATTAGGAATGCTCATTTGCGTAAGTTTGAAGAGTTTAATGAATATGTGGAACATGTAGTGGCCTTACTCAAAGAGTTTAAAGACCTTACACACGTTTTCATTGAGAAAAATACATACAACGGTTTGGACGTAGATGATATTAAGAAACGTATTGAAAAAGATGATGAATTATCATCTAGAAATATTACATTTATCAATGAAATGCAAAGACGCAATAAAGATGAAAAAATATCTACAATAGTATCTGATGTGAATAATGGAAGAATCATATTCTGTGAGGAACGTGTAGAAAAAGAATTTTTGGATCAAGTCATGGCTTTCTGTGGTCAAAAGTTTAGCTTACATGATGACGCAGCCGATGTATTAGCAGAATTAGCAAACAGGATTGACCAAATTGAAGTAATTGTACCTATCGTATTATTTGATAGGAGTAAAATTGGATTTTAGGGGGTGGGTTAGTGGAAATTAATAAAGAATTATTGGATAACTGTGTTAAAGCATTCAGAGAACAGCAATTAGCTTACACAAAGTATCAAAATTACTATGATGGAAAGCACGATATCTTAAATAACTATCAATTTAGTGAAAATCGATCCAATATGAAGATTGTAGTTAACTTTTTCAAGAAGTTTTTAACTGATGAATTAGCTTACAGCTTAAATAATCCAGTTAATTACATTGATAAGCTAGGTAATACAGAATACATTGACCGAATTGACACCGATTTCTCTACATGGGAAAAGGTGCATGACCAGAAGCTAGTTTTAAATACAAATATTTTTGGGCACTCATTTGAATTACGATATTTTAAGGATAATGAGTTTAAAGCAACCGTATTAACACCATTAAACTGTTTTGTGTTGGAAGGTCAAGACGCAGATAAAACTGTTGAGTTGGCTATGAACTTTTTCAAGAAAAATCGTTTCTCTGAAAAAGAAATGTGTGACTTATATCTACCCAATAAACAAGTGATCCATTACGAGATGGATGGTGACGATTTAAAAGAAATTGGACGTAGTGAACACGCATTCATGAATGTTCCTGTAACTGTTTCAGAAGCAAATTTATATCGAAGATCAATGCTAGATGATATTAAAGAATTAATCGATGCATATAACTGTACAATTTCAAACATGTGCAACGAGTTGAGTGACTTCAGAATGGCCATCCTAAAAGTTATTGGTACTAAGTTTAATAATGAAGATGATGTAGCAGCAATGAGTAAAAAAGGAGTTATTCAATTACAAACTGGTTCAGACATTGATTATCTTATTAAAAACTTACCTGATGCTTTTGCAAATAGCTCACTAAGAGAAATCAAAGAGAATATTTACAAGTTAGCATCACATATTGATACTAACGAAAAAATGACCTCGAACACCAGCTCAAGTGCCCTCAGAGGACGATTGATTACGTTAGAGAACAAATGCTCAACTATTCATACGATGCTTGAACAGGTCATTAAATCAAGACTTAAAGAATACTTTACCATTTTAAAAGCAACAGACAGTATCGATTATAATTACCGTTTGATTAAGCTGAAATTTACGATGAATATTCCCCAGGATTTACTTGCATTAGCCGATATAGCTTCTAAATTCAAGGATGTTATGTCATTGGAAACTATTTATGGGTTATTACCTTTTGTTGAAAATCCTCAAATGGAGTATGAGAAGTTCATAAAGCAACAAGAGAATATGATGGGATTTGAACCAGATTTAGACGCTATTTCAGACGATACAGCGAGTGATGAAGTTCCTCTAGAGGAAGCGGATACCATTGAATAAGTATTTCCAACTTATTCGTCAAATTATAGAGTTACTCGTATCAGGTAATATAAATGGATTATTCAAAGTGTTTAAATCGTCTATGAAGAAAACTCAAACTGGAATCGATTCAATGTTATTACCTTACATAGTGAATGGTAAGTTGAATGTTCCTTTGACTAAGCGAGCTAAGTTGTTAAGACAAATTGATAAGAGTGTAAAAGCAGAAGCTAAAATTATGGGTAATAAGGAAATTGAAATTACAACAAAGATACTCAATGAAACAGTTTTTGAATCTTATTATCGTACAGGTTTCCTATTGGAAGCGGGTTTGGAGAAGGCTATTAAGCTAAATCCCCTAAAGGAAAATGATATTAAAGCAATCGTTAATACTCCAATTAAGGAAGAAATGTTCAGTAGTCGTATATGGAAGAACAAAGAGAAATTAGTTAAACAAGTACGATTCAGTGTTCAACAAGCTATGATGCAAGGCACAGACCCACGTAAGCTGTCTAGGGAAGTCCAACGTATCTTTAATGTAACGGCATATGAGTCTAAAAGGTTAATTAATAATGAAGTGGCAAGGGTTTCACGACAAGCACAGGATCAAGTGTATGAGCAATCAGGAAGAGTCAAAGAGGTTATGTTTGATGCAACTTTAGATAAGAAGACAAGTAAGTATTGTCGTGACCATGATGGTGTTAAATACAAGTTTGGTGAGCATCCAAGGATACCTGAAGATACACACGTACAATGTAGGTCAGATATCATTCCAATTATTGATGATTGGAAGCCTAGAGTTAAAAAAGAGAATGTTAAGAATGAAGATGAGATTAAACCTATCGTTGATTATTCAAATTATGATGAATGGATGAAAAATAAAAATTTCAAGTAAAGTACCCCTGCGAACTATCGTTAGGGTTATTTGTATTGTAAAAAAATACTTGCACTTATTGGGCTATTCGTAGTGTTGTAAGGGCACATGGAGGAAAATGTAATGAATATCGAAGACGTTAAATTATTTTTAGAGCAGAACAAAGAGAATCAAGATGTACTTGGATTGGTAAAGCAATATGCTCCTAATCAAGAATTTGGATTTGAGCAAGCAAAACAGCTACTTGAAACAAACGATGAAGCAAAAAGATGGTTAGATTCTGAAAAGGATAGACATTACTCAAAAGGTTTGGAGACGTTCAAACAAAAGACAATGCCTACCCTGATTGATGAAGAAATCAAGAAACGTAATCCTGATAAGACACCTGCAGAACTAGAGTTAGATAATCTTAAAGCGAAATTTGAACAAATGGAAAATGAAAAAGTTAGAGAGTCATTGAAAAATAAAGCTTTAACTGTAGCATCAGAAAAGAAAATTCCAGCTCAAATTATTGACTTCTTTATTGGTCAAGATGAATCAACAACAATTAGTAATTTAAGTGCATTTGAAACAGCGATGGAAACTTATATTAAAGCACAAGTAACTGAAAGACTTAATGGTTCGTACAAGCCACCCGGTGATAATAAAAATCATCTTGGTGTGAAAAATCCGTGGAATAAGGATACTTTTAATCTTACTGAACAAGCGAAGATTCTAAAAGAAAATCCAAATTTAGCAAAACAATTAGCTTCACAATCAAAATAAAAAACCAAAATAAAAAACTTAAATTTAGAGGAGTGTATTTTTTATGTCAACAAAAATTTCTGATATTATCGTCCCTGAGGTATTTAATCCTTATGTAATTAACCGTACTGCTGAACTATCTGCACTAGTGCAAAGTGGAATCGTGGTTCCAAATAATGAACTTGATAGCCTAGCTTCAAGCGGTGGGAAAACTATTAACATGCCTTTCTTCAATGACCTTACAGGTGATGATGAAGTATTAAGTGATGATGGAGCACTAACTCCACAAAAGATTTCAACAGGTCAAGATGTAGCTGTACTATTAATGAGAGGTAAGGCATGGGGAGTAAATGACCTTGCTAAAGCATTATCTGGTGCTGATCCAATGAAAGCGATTGGTGATTTAGTTGCAACTTATTGGGCAAGACAACGCCAAAAGACACTATTTGCTGTTCTTAAAGGTGCTTTTGAATCAGCTTCTATGGCTGGAAATGTACATGATGTATCTGCTGTAGTTGGACAAGAAGTTATTTCTGCTACTGGTTTCATTGATGCTCAATATAAACTAGGTGATGCTGCAGGTCTTTTAACTGCTGTAGCTATGCATAGTGCTACTTATGCTAAATTGCAAAAAGACCAATTAATTACTTACAAACAAGACCCTGTATCTGGTGTATCATTCCCTGTTTATCTTGACAAAAGGGTTATTGTTGATGATGGTTGCCCTGTAACTAATGGCGTTTACACTACATACCTATTTGGTCAAGGTGCAGTAGGCGAAGGTAATGGTTCAGCTCCAGTACCAACTGAAACTGACCGTGATTCTTTGAAAGGTGAAGACATCCTTATCAACCGTCAACATTTCATCTTGCATCCTCGTGGTATCGCATTCCAATCTGCAAGTGTGGCTGGTTCTTCTCCAACAAATGCAGAACTTGGTAATGCTGTAAACTGGAATAAAGTGTATGACAACAAGAATATTCGTATCGTTAAATATGTCCATAAATTAGCTTAATTTTAAACGGGGAGGGAGATTACTCCTTCCCTTTTTTAGTCTTTATTAGAAAGAGTGATTAATTTGAGTATAACTGGTTTCAACAGGAGACGTAGAGAAGAAGAAGAACTTAAAAAACAAGAAATAGTTGAAGAAGTTCAAGTTGAAGAGGTTCAAGAGGATATTGAAAAAGAAGAAGTAGTTGTTGAAGAAGTTAAAGTAACTAAAAAAGAGAAAAAAGCCACTCAGCAAAAAGCGAGAGGGTGATTTAAGTGGATAAAGAAATAGTAAAACAGCTTGCAGGTATTACAACCAGTAAGCATGATGCTTATATTGATGTTGCAATACCTTTATTCTTAGAATTCATCCAAGAGCATTGTAACAACGATTTCACCAATGATTTAGGTGTAGTTACCGTAAAAGGTGGAATTAAGATTGCTATTGCAAAAATGATTGAGTTCAACATGAATAAAGTAGGACAGAAAACCCGCACTTTTGGTGATGTTGCCTATTCCTTTGATACTGACTTCCCTCCTTCCATCATGAGACTCCTACAGCCATACAACAGGATAAGAGTATGAACGAATTTCCACATATCGTAACTATTGAAAAAGAGGGTAACATTCCTGATGGAGTGGGCGGTGAATATTTAGGTTGGCTTACATTCAAAGAAGCATCTGACGCACTTGTTATACCAACTACAGAGGGACATAAAGTATTCATGGAATATGATGAAGAAATTAATTCTACTATGAGGGTTATACATGGTGAGAAAAAGTTACGTATCAATGATGTAATCGACCAAGGCGGGCAAAATGAAATATTACTTGTATTGTGTGAAAAGTAGGTGAAGGCATGAAATTCAAAACAAAATTTAAAGGTTTGGATCAATTAACTACTAAGCTTGAAACATACAGAGAAGATAAGACACAAGAAGCAATTGAAATTGTAACAGATACAGCTTTTAAGATTCAAGCAAACGGAAAAACTAGAGTAGCAGTGGATACTGGACATACAAAACGAAATATTAAAGTTGAAATAGCATCAGATGGATTGAGTGCATTAATCGGTACTAGGGGCGATGATGTGGAGTATGCAGTACCACTTGAATTTGGTACTAATGATACTCCTGCTCAACCTTTCATGGTTCCTGCACACGAAGAAGAAAGACCAGAATTCCTAAGCAATCTTAAAGATACTTTAGGTGAAGTGTGATGTTTAGACGTACAGCGTTACTTTCATTACAAGAAGGTATTTACAAAAGACTATCAACTGATTCAGCTATTAATGCTAAAGGCGTAAAGGTATTAGATAATGTTCCAGAAACTAAGCCTTTTCCTTACATAGAAATTGGTGAGGATACAGTAAATGATTGGTCAACAAAATTAGAGTTTGGTGAGGAAGTTACTCATACATTACACATTTGGTCACAGCATGGCGGTAAAAAAGAAGCAAAAGAAATCATGAATTTAATATTACAAAGTCTTTCACAGCCATTGTCACTTGATGATGGTTTTTCTATTGAGTTTTCTAAACTCGATTTCATGGAAGTTTACAATGATCCAGACAAGATAACTCGTCATGGTGTAATACGATTTAGATTTAAAATTTCACAATAATAATGGAGGGTTTTAAGCATGGCAGAAACTAAAAACGTAAGAATATTGCTATTTATCAACACAGGAACAGAGCAATTACCAGTATACAGTCCCGTAGGTGGACAAAGAAATGCAACTCTTGCCGAAGAAGTAGGAGAAATTGATTTAACAACAGAGGATTCAAATGGTGCGTCCGAATTTGGTCATGGTCTTTACAGTGCAACTATTGAATGTGATGGTTTATATATTCCAACATCAGCAGGTTATCAAGGTTTGAAAGGTGCATTCCGTGACAGAGAAATGATTAAAGTTCAAATTAAAGAAGATGATGCAGCGACAGAAGAAGCAACATGTCTTATTACAAATATGGAAACGTCTGCTCCTTATGATGGAGAAACAACTTATACAGCGTCTTTACGTGTTTCAGGAGCAATTAGACCAGTAGTATAACAAGTAAAATTAATTAAAAATAAAATTAACTAGCCGTTTGGATAATTTCAAGCGGCTTAAATTGGAGGAAATATAAAATGACACAAGCAACTTTTTCAAAAATTAAAATTAACGGTGAAGAATACATTCTTAAATTTACATTCAATGCAATTTCTGACTTAGAGGAACATTACCAAAAAGGAATTTTTAGTGTTGTACAGGGTGCAACTATCGGCTTCAATACAGTTCGTAATTTTTATTGGGCAGGTATGTTATGGAAGAATCCAAACTTACAACCACATCATGTTGGTGCAATGCTTGAGCAGGAAATGGAAGAAAATGAAGATTTTGATATTCAAGAACATATGGAAGAAGCAGTAAAAGCTTTGACTAATTCAAAAGCATTCAAACTTATGATGAAACGTGCTGAGGCTAAACAAGCTAGAGAAGACTCAAAAAACTAATAGGTGGCTTAGATTGGGATTTTGTTTATGACATAGCGTTTGGTGCGCTCAATCTAAGTCATGAAGAGTTTTGGAAATTAACTCCGTCTGAATTTATTGACTTATATGATGGTTGGAAATGGAGAGAGAAAAGACGAGTCGAGGAAATTGAAAAAATGCATGAAATAGAAATGACAAGGCTATCTATTTTAGCAAGCTGGCTAACAGCACCACATTTGAAGAAGCCTATGAAACCAAAAGATTTTTATAACCCCGACAAGAAACAAACTCCTCAAAAAACCACGCCGGATGAAAGTAAACACATTTTAGATGAGTTGCAAAAAGAAATGGGGGTGGGGTAATGGCACAAACAGTAGCAGATCTAATGGTAGAAATAGGTGTAGATGTAAGTGGGATTCAAAGAGGTGTTAGTGAAGCTACAAGCACTATTGATAGCATGGGTACAAGTGTATCAGAAATGGCTAAGTCAATGGGTGAGAATGTTCAAGGATTTTCTAATAAATGGGGCATGATGTCTAGTGAAATGCAATCAGCTTACAAAGATGCCCAATCCGTACTTAACCCCTTCAAGCAAGATTTGTTGGAAGTTGAGTACGGATTTTTTAAGCTATCGCAAGGTATGGGTGATTACAAAGGTACTACAGCGCAATTTATGAATGAACTCAATTCTTTGGGAAGTAAACACAAAAAAATTACTGATAACATGATGAAGAATAATGATTTCATGAAGGCTGGCTTTATCGAAGGTATTGCTACAATGCAAGCACGTAGTACAGCGAGTGAAAAAATTGCTCAAAACTTTGACAAAATGAACAATCCTTTATACAAGTTAAACAATGGATTCTTGAAGATTTCACAAGGTATGGAAAATATGGCGAAGAAGGGTACTCCTGTTTATCTTGCCTTGCAAAAATTAGGGCCGAATGCCAACATGAAAGACTTAAATGATCAGATTAAGTTAATTAATGGCGGTCTTTTGCGTATGGCAGGTGTTGCTTTAATCGCTGCAGGTGCATCCGTTCTCGTATATGGTGCATTACATGAAGCCTCAAAAAGTATTCCGGGCTATTCCGAATCAATAGAAACCATGATGTCAACGATAAGAGAAGCTTTTCAGCCTATGGTTGAGATTTTCGCAGCAGTCATGATGAAGGTTTTTGAATTTGTTACAGCAGTCGCAGCATTAGTGGTCAAATTCAATGAAGCTCATCCAATGATAGCGTTAATTATTCAAGGATTCTTAATGTTATTACCTGCTTTATTCTTAATTTTAGCACCATTAGCAATTGGTATTGGATTATTCGGTGGACTTTCCGCAGCTTTCGCAGCGATTGCACCTATAATTATGCCTATCGTTGCAGGATTTATGTCTATTGCAGGAACAGTATTATTAGTTGCAGGGATTATCGTAGGACTCATTGCAGTTCTTTATTTGCTATGGACTAAGACAACTTGGTTTAGTACAGCGGTAATTGCGGTTTGGGAGGCTATAAAATCTGGGACACAAGCAGCTTGGGATTTTATCTTGAATGGCATACTTATTCCAATTTGGGATGCATTAGTTTCCTTTGGTCAAGAAATATTAGCTAAATTTTCTGCACTTTGGGATGAACATGGTGCAACTATTATGGCTATTGTTGAAGGATTCATGTCGTATATCTGGAAAAATATTCAATCTGGAATGAAATTTATACAAGGGATTTTTCAGGTAGTTTGGCCTGTTATTTCTGGACTAGTAAAAATTGCATGGGGTTTAATTAAAACTGCTATTTCCACAGGTGTAGACATAATAACTGGACTAATCGATGCAGGAATGTCGCTTTTAGAGGGCGATTGGGAAGGCGCTTGGGATGCTATTAAGGGAATAGCCGAGGATATTTGGAACAACATAGAAGCTTTCTTTGAAGGAATCGACTTAGCAGGAATAGGCTCAGATATCATTCAAGGCTTGATAGACGGTCTTGGATCAATGGCAGGGGCAATATCAGATAAAGTTGCATCATTAGCCGAATTAGTACCAGATGGACTTAAGGATTTCCTTGGAATTCATTCTCCTTCAAGGGTAGTAAAAGCGCTCATGAAGTGGGTTCCAATCGGGGCAGCAGAAGGTATCGAAAGTGGTCTAGGAGTGGTTGAAAAATCAGTTCAAAGATTGTCCGAAACAGCTACACCAGATATTAAAGACATAAAGACAAATATTGAAGCAGGATATAGAGCACCGGATTCAAATAATTCTATTTATTCTTCAAATGGTATGAAGTCAAATTCAAATCAAAACGGAAATCAAGGTGGAACTATCCAAATCAATCTAGATGGTAGGACGATTGGAGAAGCTACATTCGATACAATTAATGATTTACTAGGTAAAGATATTCGTATGTCAAGACCGAGGGGGGTTATTGGGTGACACTTTATATACAAAAAGAAAATGAAGAATTAATTGATACAAGTGAATTAATTACTTTACAGAGATTTCAACCTTCTGCGCCAACAAGGATTCCTATCTTTCAAGAAATTGATGGTAGGAGAGGTTCCTTACCTGCTTCAAATGCTTTAACAACTCGTACCATAAACGTTGAGTTTTATTTTAAAGCTCGTGATAATGCTGATTTTGTTTTGAGAAGAGATGAGTTGCATTCATTATTTGATAGTGAAGAACCATTCTACATAATTGATTCAAGACAGCCTTTTAAACGGTGGAGAGTTAACATTGAAAGTTGGGATTTCGAAGACGTTGCACTTATTAGTAAACATACCATTACCTTCACTGCTATGGATGGGATGTGTGAGTCTACAGGAAGCACATTAACTCCATTAACATTTGATTCTGAATCTTGGGGAATTGGTCAACATTTACTTGCAGAAGACCAAATGTATACTTTTACTGGTGATAGATTTAGAGTCTACAATGCAGGAGATATCGAAGTTGACCCTAGAGAAAAACCAATGACAATCACGTTTAAAGGTGCTTCGGAGAATTTATCAATCCGTAATGTTACTCTTGGTCAATCTTGGAAGTATTATGGCACATCGGACTCACACGACACAATTAAACTAGATCGTGTTTTCTTTAAGAAAAATGATAAAAGTATATTTAATGATACAAACCGAATGTCATTAAAGCTAGTAAAAGGTTGGAATGAATTCACTGTTAGCGGTGCAACTTCAACTTTTGAAATAGCTTTTGACTTTCGGTTTTATTATTTATAAGAAAGGGGTTTGAACATGTTAGTTGTTCACTCATTAGATGGACAAATTGAGCCATTAGTTGATTGTGAATTACCGCAAAGAAGATGGGTTTTGAATGGTGATAAGTCACTTAGCTTTAATATATATCGGTCATTTAGCAATGAAGAATCTTTTGATTTAATACAGGGACAATGCTTGATTGAAGTCGATGATGATTATTTTAGAGTAAAGCAAGTAGGAAAACAATTAAGGTCGAGTACACAGTATAAAACCGTATCTTGCTTACACGTATTGTTTGACTTGGAAAAGAATCGAGTGTATTCCACTTTGAATAATACAGTTAGTATTGAGCAAGCAATGACACTCATTACAGCTAACACAAAATTTACATTTACAGTTGAAGGAACTTTTGATGGAGTAGTATTTGAGGAATTTGGGAAAGACGATTCTTACACTCTTCTTCAAAAGGTATTAGAGGAATATGGTGCTGAATTAGAAGTAAAGAAATTTCACATTACCCTAAAAAAGCGAATAGGTGTAGATAACGACTTTCAATTTAGATACAAACATAATATCACAGCAGTAGACGAACAAATTGATACGAATGATTTAACTACATATATCGAAGGAACAGGGAAACTAGATGCTAATGGGAAACCTTTAATTAGTGTTTCATATGAAAGCCCCAATGCTTCTGTATTTGGCAGACTACACGCAGACCCAATTAGCAATGAGACATTCACGATTGCTGAAAATTTAAGAAACCACATAGCTTCTAAACTTCAAGATACTCCTAAAATTTCCATTAAGTTTGATTATCATACAGTTGTCGGTGAGATTGGTCAGGAGATTGGGAAAGGGGATGCAGGTTGGCTTATCCATGAGGCTTTAGGAATTGAAATCTATACGAGAGTTGTAGAGATATTAGATTACCCCGGAGTTGATACTCCACCTGTTATCACAATTGGAAATGTTCTTTTCAATGGAGCAGAAGAAATAGTTATAAGAAAGGGGAAATAAATAATGGTATATAATCCTAAAAAAATGGATCACTTACAATTTAACAGACAGTACAGAGATGATTTAGATGAAAATTTTGAGGGAATTAAAGATGAAATTATAGAAATAAACAAACAGAATGAGACGATGGATGCTCGCTTGACATCAGTAATACTTAACCCTACTGGTGGAGGTAATCCAGAAGTAGTAGCTGCGAGAATGTCCAGAGAAGGGGAAGAGCATCCTTCATTATTTGCACATTTAACTGCAATGGAAAAAGACATTTTAGATGACAAAGTTAATATACAAGCCTTAATGGAATATCAAGAAAGATTGCAAATGAAAATAAATATCGATGAAGCCGAAGATAAATATTACTACGTTGATGGGAATTGGGGTTGGGATGAAAACGTAGGAAATACTTCATTTGCACCTTTTAAGACAATTCAGAAAGCATTAGATATGATTCCTCAATCAACTACAGGTGGGGCAGTTACCATATTTATAACTGATGACGTATATGAAGAGGATTTAGTTTTAAGAAATAAACAAGGTTCGGATATTAGAATTGTAGGGAATCAAGAAGTTCCTACTAATGTAAAGATAAATTCATTTTATGCAGTCAATATAGATGCTTATCTTAATATCAGTGGAATAGAAGCTACGACAGCTATAACTAATGGATTTCTTTATGATCGTTGTTCTTACGTAAATACGAATAACTGTGTAGTACAAGTTAATAAAAAGGCAAGTGGATTGAATGGGATTCTTTACTCAGCAAGTAGGGGTGTTATCTCTGGTTGTACTGTATCAAATAATGTAAATGGAATTATTGCTAATTTCAATTCACAAATAACAGTCGAATCTAACAACACTGGCACAGGCAATACAAACGGAATAACTTCTGCTCGTTCCACTATCCATAAATCAGGTAGTCATACTGTTACTGGAACAACAAAGAATGAACACTATTATTCTGGTGGACAAATTGTAAGTGGAGGAATTGTTTAAGCACTCTTTATAGGGTGCTTATTTTTTTATGTTTTTGAAAGGGGAAATGAAATGTATAAACCATATGCGATAACTTTGGACACGATGAAAAAAGTTCAAAATAACATGTTTTCTATAAATACAAATGATTTAAATACACCAAAATTACTAATAACTATTGAACAAAATGGCGAACCAGTCATTCTAGCCGAGGGTGTAAAAGTAAGAATAGAAATAGAGAAACCTGATAATAAGTTAGTCTTTCAGGATTGTACGATAATTGATCCAGCAAAAGGATTATGTACAGTTGTTTTAAACACAGAAGCTTTTGAAGTACAGGGCAATCATGAGGCAGAGGTAATGGTGTACTATTCGCTAGATAGGATTGCTGTTACAAACAAATTTGCATATACAGCAGTTAAAGGTTTGTTTAATGCAGAAACACTTGAAAGCTCAAATAGTTTTACAGCTTTAAATAAAATCGTGTCTGATGCTGAAACAGCACTAAGTAATACAATTATTCACGAACAAAACGCATTACAACATGCAGAACAAGCAAAGATTAGTGAAGCTAATAACAATCAGACAGTAGCTGAAACAATAGAAGCAAGAACGAATGGACTAGGTGTAACTTTTCCATCCCTAAAAGAACGTATGAATGATTTTGATTTTAAAGTTTCAGGTGCAGGTGACGTTTATTTCCCTATGTATACACCTCAACAAAAGGGTGCAAAGGGTGATGGAATTCAAGATGATACTCCTTACATACAAGCTATCCTAGATGTCGCTATAACTAAAGGGGCGGTTTATTGCCATATTCCCAAAGGTACTTATCGACTTACAAATAAGTTGTATCTAAGTAAGAATACGAAAATTATCATGGACAAAAATGCAAGGCTTCTACGTGATCATAATTCTGGTTGGTTTATAAATGGAAAGTCAACAGATAGCTTCACAGAGTATAACGGAAACGGAAATATCACTATTGAGGGTGGAATATTAGACGGAAATATTTTAAACCACAACAAGTCATTCAACGGTATTGGTCTTGCTCATGGTTATAATATTGTTCTACGTGATATTGAGATTCTAGATGTACGTGGTGCTCATGCAGTTGATTTGAACTCAAGTAGAGACGTATTGATTGAAGGTTGTAAATTTAAAGGTTATGACATTAACTATACAGTCGATGGAGATGGTGCATCATATTTCCGTGAAGCTATTCAAGTTGCATCCCACACAGAAGATGGATTCAGCTCCTTTGGTGCATATGATGGCACACCTTGTATGAACGTTACAATAAGAAATAACTATTTTGGAGCAAGTGCTAATCGTCCTGCTTATCCTTGTGGTGTTGGAAATCATGGACATACACCGGGCAGTTTCATCAAATACATTCGCATTTATGACAACACATTTGACGGTATGACTTATGCAGGAGTTCGACCTTACAAATATGAAAATACTACAATTAGGAATAATACGTTTCTTAACTGTGAATATGGAGTAAGATTCTCAAATCCAGATGGTAAAGGTTCATACGATAACGGTCTTCCAGAAGCAGGTAAGAATCTTATCGTTGAGGGCAATTATTTTTATCAGTCAAAGAAAAGAGATGTTTACCTTGCTGCATGGGCTTATAACGGTGTAGTTGCTAAATTTAAGAATGTTCAAATACTTAATAACATCTCCGAAGGTTATGGAGGGACTACTAATGAATCTATCTTGATAAATTTCTGTGACAATGTATTGATTCAGGGTAATTCATGTAGAACAGCTTATAGATTTATCATGTCTGCATACTGTAATAACGTTCAAATTAAAGATAATTTAGCAATTGATCTAACCACAGAAATATTATTCGTAAATGATGGTGATATTGCGGAACACCTTGGTAAAGGGTATACAAAGGATTATTATATTAGTGGAAATAGAGCTGAAAGAGGGGGGCGTACTGGATTCCTTATTTCTGGTCTAGATGGAGTAGAAATTCATAATAACATACTTACTGACATTGCACTTGATAATGCAAGTGGAAGTACAAGAAGTTCTATGAGCTTATCCAGTTCTACAAAAAATGGTCGTGTTTACAATAACAAGGTACGAGGTACGTATCAAAAGTATGGAATCGAATGTACATCTGGCACTCAAAATATCCAGACATTCAATAACGATGTAGTTGGATTGACTAGAGCAATATTGAATAATTCAGTTGGTGGATTTGAAGGAACATATATGTATAGTGCAAATGGAACACGTTACAAAATGACTGTATCAGATGCAGGTGCACCAGTATTTACAGCAGGATAAATAAATAAGCAAGAAATCCAAGTCGTCCTTATGGGCGGCTTTTTATATTGCAATGAAAGGGGTGGATTGGATTGGAAAATCGTGTGAAAAGTCTGGAGGTCGACATGACTGATGTTAAGACGCGATTGGCAGTTGCAGAATCCAACATTAAAGATGTTAAAGAGGATATTTCCTCAATTAAAAGTAACACAACGTGGATATTGAGAATCATTGTTGGAGCAATTGTTTTGGCATTACTAGGCTTAATTTTAAAAGGGGGAATTTAACATGGAACGATTAAAAAACTATCCGTTATGGATTGCGATTGCAGCATTAGGTGGTCTATTTATGAACGACTTAGGAGTGTTAACTCCAGAAAAGTATGATCAGTACGTCAATGCTATCCTGGCTGTACTAATAGGAGCAGGTATTTTCAATAACCCATCTAACGGGACTGGATTTAAAGACCAATAAAATCGAGGAGGAATTATAATGGTTAACTTGAACGAATTAAATCCTTATGTGGAGAAACAAGCAAAATTATTAGAAGTAAATGCAAATAAAAGGCTTACGAAATATAAAATGAAAATTACTCATGGTTTTAGATCCTTTGCAGAACAGAATGCAATTTATGCTCAAGGAAGAACTAAAAAGGGAAGTATTGTAACAAATGCTAAAGGTGGTCAATCCATGCACAACTATGGCTTGGCAATTGATTTCTGTTTAATTACCCCTGATGGGAAGAAAGCTGTTTGGGATACATACACTGACTTTGATAAAGATGGATTATCAGATTGGAAAGAAGTAGTTGAAGAAGCTAAGAAACTTGGATTTGAATGGGGTGGAGATTGGAAAAGTTTCAAGGATAGCCCCCATTTCCAAATGACTTGTGGATTAACTCTTAAAGATTTACAAAATGGTAAACGACCTGTATTTAAGGATGTAGAAGTGAAATCCGGTGATTCTAAGCAAAACGTAGGCAAAGCCACTACAAAACCTAAAGCACCTGTCAAAACTGCTCCTGTGAAGTCTGTGAGCTTACCAAATGGAGTTTATAAAGAAGGCGACAGAGGAACTGCTGTTAAACAAATTCAAGAGGCATTAAATACCCTTAACTTCAAATGTGGAAAAGTGGATGGACAATGGGGCAAGGCTACAACTTCAGCGATGAAAAGGTTCCAGTCTGTTTATTGTAATCCTGTCGATGGAGTGTACGGAAATAAAAGTCGTGCAGCAATGTTGAAGCAATTAAACAAGAAATAAAAGTAAACGTCAAGTAGCCCCAAATAACGATAAAAATTGTGTTATCAGGACTACTTGTCGTTTACGAATAGAGTATTTAAGACCTATTTAACGAAGATGTTTAGACATTTTGCAATTTAAACATCTTCTTTTAATCTTTTCATTGTTCACATTTAATGGAGGCTAGAAGGTTCAATGTGTTTATCCTGAGGGCTCACTTCTTTAATCCTCCTGATGTTCCATAATCGTTAATGGTTAATTTCACATCATAGTTTATAGTAGTTTCACTAAATCTTTTATCCCAATCCTTTTTGACCTTCTTCCATACTTTGGGGTGCTCAATTCTCAATCGATTTCCAAAGCCAGCAACGTCCACTTGGTATTCTTTTTGCATTTTTTCTACTACATTTCTCACCAAGCGTTCCACTTCTTTTTCAGAGGATTTTTCTGCTTTTTTTAGAAATTCATTTTTAAAAGTATTTCCCGGAACCACCCAAGTTTCAGATAGTCTTCCCACTGATTCGATGTTTACATCGAAAGAGATATTGTCTCCTTTAACTCGTGGTATGATAGTGCTTTTCATGGTCTCTATCTCATACACAATCAGCTGACCCGTTTCTTTATCAAAGCTTTTCACTACACCACCTTTCCCCTTGCCTGTTATCCATATTACGCCCTCCAGTTCTTCCTCATTCAAAAAACCAGTCATTTTGTGGGTCTTTCCATTGATCACGGCAGCTCCCGCAAATTTGACTTGCCCATTCACTGATAGTACATTTTGCAACAGAAAACTAGATCCTGAATGGAGCTTGCTCTCTATTTTAATAAGCGACATAGGAGGCAAAATCCTCGTTGTTCGAAAGGTATTTTCTACAATACCAACCAGACGAAACGCTGGAATTTCTCCTGCTGTCTTTGTTTCCAGTGTTTTGCTTGCTCTTCCTTTACTAATGAGCACAAGACAGCTTGGTCTAAAATCATTATCACGAAGATCTTGATCAAATAATTGTTCCAAATCATACGATTTTGCAAGCTTTTCACTGATAACAATTACTTTCATGTGATTACTGGTTATTGCCTGTTCGCTCCTTAATGATATTTCACGAGCCATTTGAAGGACGGAATCTCCCGTTTCAGAAACATTAACATAGGATTTTTGTTGTGGTCCTGCTTGTTTAGTTGTTGAACTTGCTACTTGTGGAGTGATTAGTTGATAGGTTGAAGTAATCAGGTCTTTTTTAAAATATCCCCCCCCTTGTTCGTTTAACTCTTTCTCAATGAAGGACTTCTTACCTTTATCAAATGCCAAACCTATACCTAAACTTTGCTCTTCAATTTCATGACTGCTCCAGCATCCTGTAAGGGTTAAGAACAAAAGAACGGAGAGGGAAATTAGGAGTGTACGTATATTGTTATGTAATTGTTTCATATTTTCCTCCCTTTATTCTGGAGATAATAAGCAGGGGTAGCGGTAGTAAACCAAATAACAACAATGCGACATTGCCGACGAAATCTCTAAGTTTAAATAGGTCATTGATATTTTTTCGGAATCATGGCAATCATATATAGAATCGGAAGCAAGCCATAGATAAATGGGTGAATGTTCGAAAGTTGAGCTAGAAATAAAGTAGCTGCATAGTATGTGATGATAAATATGGAAAGTATTTGCATAATCCAAACCACGAGCAATAAAGATTTAAACCGTTTAAAGATCAAACCGGAGACTTCAAAACTTCGTATAAGATCAAGTGTCGGCCATGTTCTCTTGACCACTCCATCAACAGATAATGCTCCGATGACCATTACTATCCTCCATCAAATGCCCTCCCAATTCTAATAAATCCACATTATTTATAATGTGTTGTTTCAAAGAATAGTATGCCCGAAGTAATAGATATGATTTATTTACAAAAAATCCTTTTTTAGCTCACGTTATTACACACTATTCGAGAAGAAAAATCTTAATTTACCTTGTTTTCACTCTTTTTAAAACTTGCGACATACGATTCACAATGCTGCCACTGATCTGCATTACTTTATATCCTTGTTTCCTCAAATAATGCATTAGTTGATTAAGGAACACAAAAATGATCTATCTTTTTTATAAATGTAGCCCTTACTCATTTCGAGTAGGGGCATACTTTTGTTTTCAAATGAAAGAATAAATTGTAATTCAGTGGATATCATATTAAATGTGTTACTACTTCCAAGTAACACTCCTTTTCCAAAAGCCCTTCTTCTTAATTGGAGAGGGCTTTTTTATTACAATGCTTATAAAATCATTAATTGGATAATATATTATTGTATTTCCAACAACACTCCTTCAGACAAAAAAACCCTTCTCTTAATCGAGAAGGTTTTTTTCTTTTCTTCTAATAAATAAGTGAATCTACTTCTCCATATATTAAATCTAAGAACTTATTTGAAATCTACATTTTCCAATGCTCTCAGTATATTTTCTTTAGTTAAAACTAGTTCGCATACTTTTCTTGGCTTATCATTAGCTCCTAAAGTCATTACATTCACTTCCACGAGACCATTCGATGATCCATTTTCTGAAAATTGCAGCCACCTTTCAGTAACTTCACAAGGTACGTAACCATTTCCATATTCATTAATTTTTCTTTGAGCATTCGTTATCGGGATTTTTATTAGTTTGTTATCATCAGAACTCATTATTTTAGTCTCCTTAATGTTAGGATGAAACTTATTAAAGTAGTAGATAATACTACCTATATGTTCTATAAACTTTTTCAGCAATATCCTTTCTAAATTGTTCAGAAACTACATCATCTATTTCCTTTAAGCAAAAAGCTACATCTATAATTAAAGTAGGACTATCCTCCACATTCGTCAAGAACATTAAAGACACTAATGATACAAGCAAATCTTTGTAAATTATATTAGATTCATCATAAACAATTGTTTCATTCTCTTTATTTAGAAATGGTGAGGTCTGAATTTCTGCTCTAGAGCGAAATGGCTTATTCTCAAACTCTGTGATTAGTAGGGAGTTTAAAAACTCAATTAGTTGAGAAATATTCAACTTGCTGTATTCATCTTTTAAAGAATCAACTGTTTCTTTTCCACCATGTTCGTTCAGAATATCTGTCCAAATTAACAATAACCTTTTGTCATCCATGTGTTTTTCTCCTCTGAAATTTGTTTCACTTTAAAACAATCATTTTTTATTTCTCTTTTTTTCAACAGCATTCTGACAATCTAAAATTCTTTCTGGAGTTAACTCTTCGATAGCATCTACTAGAAAATCGAATAGTAGAATTACTTTTAGCGATATAGGTAATGTACCAAAATCAGTGTGACCACCATGTAAAATAGCATGACGACTAATATTGGCCCCTAATTCTTCTCCATGACGAAAAGAAACTAAAATATTTGAATTATAATAATCATAAATCACCTTGTCAAAACCAAAACTGATCACATTCTTATGCTTCAACAAGTGTTCCAATAGAATTTGTTGAATGTGTCCATTTACATGACCAGTAATACTAAAAGCGTCTACTATAATTCCTTCGTACTGAGAAATTATTCCTAGAACAGCTAGATGATACATTCCTTGATTATGGGCTCTAACTACATTTCTTAAAATCTGAATTCTTCTTTCAAGGAATGGTTTTCCATCCCATTTAATTAACATTTCATTCATTGCAGTAGCATCATAGTTTAATGCCATAAATTCATCAATATACTCAACCACTTGTTTCTTATCCTCTATGAAATCCTTTACGATCTTTCTCATCTGTCTAATATCAACATCATAATGAGGAGGGTATCCCAATTCAACAATTGCTGCCTGAAATACTTCCATGTCTTCCTCAGTTTGCTCAATATCCCTTCTAATCTTTTCAAACGTATCAAAAATTTTATACTGTGGACTAACGGATTTCATTATTCTGTCAATAGCTAATGTACTAGCTTGAATTTCTCTGAATACTGGAGGTATCATATCATTGAGCCAATTTACATGATCTATAGAAAGTTTAATAAATTCGCTTTGTTTTTCAATAGCTGAAAATAGCGGGTTATCACAAGGATTATTTTTCACGATTAACCTCCTATTTAATTTACTTTTTAACGTCGAAATGTACAATATTTTCTTTAATTAAAGCGCTAGAATTTGATTAAATTTATTTTGTCTATACCAATATTACTTTCTATAGATTCGTTTAATTCCACTTTGATCATGTGTTCTATATCCATAGTGTACAATGTATCAACCCAAATATTTACTGTTTTTTCATTGGCACCATTGATATTGTAGGTAACAGTGAATCTTTTCTGACTCATATTTATTCCCCCTTCAGATGATATATTAACGTTATTTAATTAAAGATTAATAGTTATAGATATAATTTGTGAATGAATTTTACTTTTTCAGCTTCAAAGAACCGCCATTGGATTGAATTACATTTTTAACAGGATTAGGCTTGATTTGTAGTGTTGATTCACCTAACCTACTTTCAATGAAGTCAGAGATGGAAGGAGATTGATATATTTCAAGCTTTGTACTTTTAATTGCATATCGAGTAGGGGTAATAATTAGGATAGATGGGAACACCTTTTTATCTGGTTTTTGCCAGGGTTCATCTTTCCAATCGCCTGTATCATAATAATTTTCATAAAGATCAATTTTCTTCTGCATGACTTCTTTTGTATAAACATTGCGTTGAACCTCGATAAATATAGGGTTAAACCAAATAGCAAAGATGTCCGGTTCTATTGTTCCTTTGTCTCCATATTTAGGCTCAATCATAAGGTTTTTGGTTTCCCTATGCGCTTTCATTTCAATAACAGTATCTACAAGTTCAAGGAAGTGGGGGATTTTAGTTGAGTCTGGTTTAATGTTGCAGTCAGAGTTGAAATAAACGTATGGAGAGTGAAGTGTGCTGCATTTGATAAAGTTATCCCTTGTTAAACGCTTTAAAACGCTATTGCAAGAATTTATAGGGTTCTTAAGATGCTTAAAGTGTAATTCAACTATCTGGTTTCTTGACATCATTCTAAATTGTCTCAAGTCATTAATAATGGCTTTATCCCTTTGGTTCACTATCGAACACCTCATCTAATGAAAATTCATTTACCTTTCGATCTGAGACATCTTCAATTTCTAGTTTTTCTTGTTTCACTTTTAACGGAGCAAGTAATCCTTTAGCTTTTTTCTTGTTCATGTAAGGGACTTGAATCATTATTTCTCCTTCTTTAGTTGAAAGTATCATCCTACCTGCAGTATCTAAATCAACTGATTGCTTCAATCCACTTATTTTTGCATTCGTTTCATCTGACTGTTTACCTGATATCCTAAAGGTAAGGTTATTTTTCAATTGTCCACCTAATGACTTTGCATCACCACGTTGCATTGACAATAATAGATAAACTCCATTAGACCGACCTATACAAGATATACTTTCAATTATTTTCATTATTTTGGGTTTATCTTTGAGCAATATAACCTCATCAATACACACCACAATTGTAGGTGGCTTATCTTTTAGTTCATAAATACTCTCTACGTCATACTTGTCGAGTAATTTACCTCTACGTTCCATTTCCTTTGCAATTCTTTGAAGTGGAGGTAATAATGCCTGGGCATCCATATAAACACCCATTACATGCGGCAAACGTTTGTATATTCCAAACTCTGAAAACTTTAAATCACCAAGTAAGAATTGTATTTCATTCGGTGTTTTATGCAGTATTAAAGAGGTCAATATTCCCCTAATTAAAGAACTTTTACCACTTCCAGTAGTTCCTGTGAGCAACATATGATGTTCTTCTGCCATGTCCTTTACATTCAACTTACCTGACCTATCTACACCACACATAATAGGAATTATTTTATCCTTCAAATGAGGTTGAATTTTTTTAAACTCGTATGGAATATCTTTTTCCATGTCCTTTGTATAACACCACAATATAAACTTCTTCACCTTACCATCTATTTCAATGTTATTACCAAAGCACTGTTTGAATACCCATTCTTGTTTCAAAACTAAATCAGGATTAGAACCATCGGGTAAAGTAAATGTAAATCGAACAGCTTCACTTTCCTCATCAATATGGACTTCGTGAATCTTAGGATAGCGTGTATACGTCTTTGATTGTGTTGTCGTTTGTTTATGAATTCCACCAAGCTTAAATGCCCTCATTAACGAACCACGCAGCTTCATCTTTGTTCTCCATAACTTCATCATAGGAACGCACCACTAACAGCGAGAATTAGTTTCCATATAAATCCGAATGCTATACAAGGTATAGCAATATTAACTCCTGTGTGTAGGGCTTCAGCTACATCATAATTTCCCTGTTGTTCAAAAAACTTTTCCAAGAGGGCAACCGATACAAGTCCAACGCCCATAAGGCAAATTGTAGGATCTAATAAAATAAGTGGACTAACCGAATATAGGTTAATATTCGGACTAGTTTTCCTTTTTACCTTCTTTTTATCCTTAAAACTTCTGTCCATAAATGAATGCAACTCAATAGTATTCTTTCTTCTCATAAGAGTAATTCCTCCTTTTAAATACTTAGTCAATTACAAATTAAATAAATCCCCCTCGCGCTCCCCCTTAATCCCTCACTACGTTCACTCTTAACAAATGCCTTTGTTTCAGTCATACCAACAGATTAAACTTGTTTTTCATTGGTAATGATAATAAGTAAAAACAAAGTAACTGATCAGTCGGTAATTAGTTGATTTTTTTCAGATAATTAGTAGGTGATTCAATAAAGGATTTGTATCTACTTTGGTAAATGATATGTAGAAAGTTCGTAGATGTTGCTTGTACCTACGAGAAAGGGGAAATTTATTTACAATGGTAGAATATATCGTGTTTTTTGGACTTGTCATATCAGGGTTTGTCTTTCTAGGTTTGGACATACGAAGAAGCAGAGGAGTGACGGTGGATCAATACATTTCCCCATACTTTGTGGAATTGGATAAATGTCAAAGTCCTATTGAGAAGAAGGTATTAAAAGCATTATGGATGAGGGATTATAAAGTAACTACACAGTATCCGATAAGAAGATATAGAATTGATGTGGCATTTCCAGAATATCGACTAGCCATTGAATGTGATGGTAAAGATTTTCATTCAAGTAAGAAAGCTAAAGCACACGACAGGAAGCGAGACGCATATCTAAGATCAATCGGATGGAAAACGCTGCGGTTCAGTGGAAGTGCCATCAATGGAAATATGAGCAAGGTGATTACTCGAATTGAATCTGAAATACAAAAAAAGCACTCTGTTTAAAGGGTGCTTTTAAACATTTTGAGAAAACCACTGCTAGTTAAGGAAATAATTTATTTACAATGCTGTCAGAAGGACCTTTTGTCTATATAATGTGTATATATTCTATGAGGAAGGTTGGTTTTGTGAAATTGAAGGAATTGAGTTTTGAGCGAATCGGTTACATAAAGGCTCAGTTACAGTTATTTGATGATCATGTATTCTTAATGGCTGAAGATTGTATGCCTGTAAAGCTGTGCCGTGAAAAATATGATGAAGAAGAAGCGATTCAATTAGCGATACAGGAATTTGAAAAACTGAATAATGTAATATTGAAGTCTATCGATTGATAGGCTTTTTGTTTTTAAAGAGGAAATTTTCTCCTTTTGTCGAAAGTGTAGATAGGAAGCGGGGGATGAAATGAAAAAAATTATTGAAAAGGACCAAACGGAAGACCTGAAAAAATGGATGATTGATAACTTATTGAGAAATGAAGAACTAGGTTATGCAAATCTTTCGAATTATGATGACTACGAATTTGTTGATAAAATGTTTTTTCAAATTATTAAAGACTTTGAAGATCATATATACGGTGTTAGTAATTCAATTTCCTTTGAAACTTTATCAACTACAACATATGATAAAGTAATGGTTACCGACTGTCGCTTTTCTATTTTTAATGAAATCGAGAAGAGTATTGGACAAAATGGAGCAATTATTTATGTGGAATACGAAAATGAAGCACTCTGGCATAGTAAGATTTTCTTAAAGTCAAATTTAGAAGAAGCAAAAGAATATGCTAACATTTTAATTGAATTGGAACTTGCAGGGTTAAAAAATAAGAAAGAAGAAATTATACACCTTAAAGAAAATATTAATAAAAGGTTTTAAATTATTTCTATATACTCCCAAAGAAATGGGGGTATTTTTTTATGTATAGATAAGAACAAATGTTCTATAATGTAGTTATAGAATGAATGGAGATGTTCTTATGTCACTAAAAGATCGTGGAAAGTTAAAATGGCAAGGGTTCTTTATGCCTGAACACGTAAAATTACTTAAAGGTTTACAACAAGATTATTACCGTCAGATAAAGCCAATATTAGATGAATACCAGTTAGAGGAGTTTGAGAACAAAATACACATAGCTATGGAGTTTAGTTCAGCTGTAAAGTTTACTGTTTGGAAAGATGGATTTGACTGGGAGTATGTTGGGATGATACACAAGTTAGATGCGTTGACAAAGGTGATTCACTTAGAGTTGGAAAAAGAGAAGGGGCATATTATAAGGGTTAAGTTTGAGGATCTTGTAGGGGTAGAGGTTAAAGATTGAAGAGGAAATTGCATCTTTCTTCTATTATATAATTTTACGTGTTACTCTATCGTGTATTTTCTATAATTTTACTCGTTACTATTTTCATAGAAAAGTTAATGAAATGTGAATAAAAATTCGATACATGGAAAATATTGTAGTATCAAGGATTATATAAGGAGGATTTTAGATGATAAAAAATAAAAAAAGAAGTTTAAAGCCTAAAGAGGGACAAGCTTTTAAAAAGCAATATCCTACTAGGGATACTAGAGGAAGATTCGCAAAAAAGTCAGATATGGAATTCAAACTAAGATCCACAAAGTTGGTCAAACTTAAAGGAACATACGGGTCATTTTTAGTAAAAGAAAGATTGTTTTTTAATAATTTCATCAGTGCTACTATTACAATCGGATTAATTAGTACTTTAATAAAAATAATTATGATTTAAGGGAATAATCTTTTGTTTCCGAGGTGCTGGAATGAATGAAACTGACAAGATAAAAGAAAATAAATAGCAAAAGGTTAGGATAAAAAATTTCAAAGTAAATTTTAAATTTAACACTAAAGGACTACTATGAAAAAGAAGAAAATCTATTGTTAAGAAAATAAAAAAGGAATGATAAAGTAGATGGTTGAACAAAGGAAGAAACCCAAGTTGAAAAGTCTAAAGGTAAAACAAAACTGTGGATCAAAAGTAGAACATTCCTAAATGAATTTACAGTAGACGAATACTTGCAAAAGGAAGTAAATTTAATCGTAACAAAATATTCAAAGTGAACGAAAAAAAGCTAAGGAATATACCTTAGCTCAATAAAGGGGAATTTCTATGAAAAAGAATTAGCTGGGTTATAATTATTATTTACAATAAAATACCTTTTATACAAAAACCACCAGTTTATTTTGATTGGCGGTTTTTTGCTATTTAACATCAAAAGTAATAAATTCATTTATGTTGCTAATTTCCAAAGCACTTGCAATATTTTCAATTAATTCTTTGTTTAGTGATTTTCTCTGATTGTTATATAACTCACTGATTGAAGCTGTTCTAACATCCTTATCTAACTTTTCTTTAATTAATTCCACTAATTCCTTTTGTGTCATGTTTCTTTCCTTTAGAATTTCATCCAATCGTACCCTTAAAACAATCTTCATTTAAATCCCCCTAACGAACATTACCTATTAACGATATTATACCTTGGAAAAATAAATTACGCAATTTCGTATTTTAGAGCTTGCAATTACGAAATAACGGAATTATAATAAGTTCAAGAGTTAAAAAATACGAAATAACGTAATTTGGTATACGTAGTTCATTACCAACTCATCCAACGTAACAGACAGGTACAGGTGAAAGACTTAAGTATTAATTGAGTTAGGAACAGGTGTAATTAGGAAGTTGAGGTTGTGGACTTAAACTCCGAGTCCTCTACATTAGTCAGTGTCAGGTTCAATGTGAACCCAACAAAAATTGAATTTAAAAGGGGATAACCAAAATGACAACTCAAACAATCGAAGCTACAAAAGTATACGTATCAATCGATAATGCCGCACAGTGGATCGTATTAGAAGAACAAATGCTAGCAGGATTCAATTATCAACTTGCTTCTATAGAAGACCTTCACGACTACGTATCAGCTACTGGTGAATTCTTTACATATAACGTTGAAACTGCAGAAGGTGTTGCTAAATGGCACACAGAGGATTACCCAGAAGAGTCTCCAAATGATTATGTATGTGAATATCGGGTGATTAACTAATGAATAACAGAAACCTTCCGTCCATTACTCTGCCAATGATGTCCTCCAAGAAATTATCACAGCCACTGAGTTAGAGATTACCGAGTTAAAGAATACGATAGGAAAGATAATAAAGAAGCTGCGAAAGTCACGGTAGAAGTGTTATTCGCTTCAATGATAAAGCTGACATCTTATGAGGAAATGCGAAAGTCTTTACCTAAACGTAGTAGGGAGGGGAGAATTTTTAAATTTGGATTATCGGATCACGAGGTAGTGTGAACAAATATGGGGTGTGTTTGACAAGGTCATAGTGTCAAAGAAATAGCACTGTCGACACAAACTGTGAAGTAAGAAGAAGGTGAAATAAATGGCTAGTTGTCTTGAATGTAGTGATTGGATAGATCCTAGAAGATGCTTTGTGAGAAGTGTGAAGCTAAGGCTATTGCGGTTTGGACTAAGCTTTCTAAAGGGGAACAAGAGAGACTACTCAAAAAGAAATAGTTGACACATGATGTGCAGCTAAGAAAGGTTACTTTTGCTGAGGGCTTGATAAATCATAATAACGCCATATAAAGATGCAACAATAATGCCAAGAATTGAAAAGAGCAGGGGGAATTTTAATCGCATATAGAACCTCCATATTTTGATTGTAGCTTTATTATTCCAAAAAGGCGAAGGAGAATTCTTGCTAAGGAAATTTAATAAAACAAACGTTATGGATATGACATATTGAAGTATTCGGTTTAACCGAACAGTTCGATTAAACGGTGAGGAAATTTACCTTAATTTTCTTTCTTAAGGACAGCTTATTGGTTATTTCCCTGACCGATAACAATAAATTCGAATGTGTATCCGAAAGCTCGCAGGAAATTTAGTGCTATATACCGATAATCTTAATCTAGCAAAAACACAATGAGAGTAATCCCCTTCGAAGTATACGATAAATATTGGAGGGATTTACTTTTGATAGGTAGTATAACCATTAAACGATTGGGGTGCTTTAAATGGAAAATGGATAAATTCTTACTCATAGAAACCCTCCGTCTATACTCATTACATCTATTGAAACATTAAAAAACCCGGATAAGGGATACTTTTTTATGTGTGTCCGTTACCGGGGTATAGTTTAACTTAAAGTGTTTTTTATGAATATTCTCGAAAATACAGCAGATAGTACTAGGGTATCTAATTTTAAAGGAGTGACTAACATGAAATACACATTTTTAACAAGCGCCTTGATTGCTCTATTCCTTACCGGCTGTGGGACAAATGATAATAATGATGATGGAAAAAATGTTGGAATGAATAATCGAAGCGATCAAAATAATGCCTTTGACAATACCTTGAATGTAAATGACAGAAACGGCGACAACGATTACAATGCAAGGCAATTAAGCAATGATGACAATGATAATAAAATGCGCGTGGCAGATGAAGTAGCAAATCGGCTAGAGGACATGAAGGATGTAAAGGGTGCCTCTGTCATTATTACAGATAATAACGCATATGTCGCCGTGAATCTGACAAATGACAAGAACCTGACAAATGACTTAGAAAAGAAAATTGTTGATCAAGTAAAAAAACATGATGAAGGTGCAGACAACGTTTATGTCTCTGCAAATCCAGACTTTGTTAAAAGTATGAAGGGATATGTCAACGATATTCAAAATGGAAAGCCGATTAGCGGACTATTTGATGAGTTTGGAGATATGGCACAAAGAATGTTCCCGGATGCCAAATAGAAGAGGTTTAAATTAGAGAGTTTAAGCGTGATGTTTAGGCTCTCTAAACCAACAGGTTATCATTGAACTGAAATCTAGTATGGTTGAGTAGTGTTTTCTCCAAAGTAAAAAGGCAGTCAAGATGACTACCTAATATTCAATATTATTTTTTCCAGACGGAATTCAATGGACTATGTTCTGCATGTAACTCTGCAACATCATCATGATTGAGGGTCACATAGCGTTTTGTTTGTTCAATGTTCATGTGACCTAAAATAGCCTGTAAACTGAATAAATCGCCGCCATTTTTTAAATAGAGTTTTGCACATGTATGTCTAAAAGTATGGGGGCTACAACGAATTCCTTCAATCTTAGCTCGCTTCCCATATTTTTCAATAAGTTGATATATACCACGATTAGTGAGTTGGTTACCAGCAATATTAATAAATAGTTGCGAATATTTACTTTCGCCACGTACAGTAAGCCATCTTCGTATAGCATTTTTAGTCCGATGAGTAATCGGTACTTTCCTCATATGGTATGTTTTTGTATGGCGAACCATAATATAATTTTGCTCAAATACCACATCAAAGACGTTTAAATTTAATATTTCATTTTGACGCAGACCACATTCAAGTAACACAAGGCAAATAGCCGTATCTCGAACGCCTATCCAAGTATTATTTTCTATTTCATTGAAAAAGCGACGTAATTGTTCAACTGAAAATGCTTCTATAGCAGCACGTCGGAATTTCAGACGCTTTACGCCATCACCAGCATTAATTGGCACTTTTTTATTGTCATAAAGCCATTTGAGTACTGTTTTGAATGCTCTTAAACGAATGTTAATACTAGAAGGAGACAACTCTTTTTTGTTTTTCATGTAGAGTATTAAATCGGTGATGTGTTCACTAGTTAATTGATCTGGTGAGATATCTAGTTCTTGTTCTTCCCAGTAACGAAATATCATGCGAGTTTCTTTAATGTAATAGAAAGAAGTTGCTTCACGTAAACCCCTTATCTCGCAATCCTTTAAGAACGATTCCATAGCACTTGTCCAATCAGTAACGTAATTAACCTTTTTATCTACTGTATTAAGTTTTTGTTGTTCATCCTTAGTTAAAAAACGAGTCCTTTTCATAATAAATACGCTCCCTATATAGTTTACGACACACCGTAAACAAGAGCGTAAACTGCACAGCGTAGAATCAGCGTTTTACTCCAGTATTAACATCTTCAAACAGTTTACGATCGCCATAGCGTAAACCAACATTATTTACTGTAATCATTTATTTACATTCCTCCAAAATACTTTTGTTTCAACGTGTCCAACACTTTGTTTCATTAGTTTTACGCTGATTCACACAAACAGCAGTTTATGTCCAATAATTTTTTACATGCCGCTCGTTAAATTGTATCTTATTTCTTATGAAAATTAAAGGCAGATTAGCAAAAACAAACGTTTATAAGCAAAAATTACAAAAGAATTTGATATTGTTTATAAATTGTCGCGTATAAAGTATGTTATATTTTTTTTAAAAGAAATTTATAGGTATAAAGACTCATTACGCATCAACCATATAATTGGTAATATAGGTAACTGTAACTAACACATCAGGAGGATCGTATATGAGTGATTCAGTAGGTTTTTGGAAACGGTTTTTAGCAGGATTATTGGATGGCATAATAGTATCTTTACCATTAGCGATAATTTTCGGGTTGATTACTGGAGATTGGGAAAATGAGAACTTTTCAACGTTTTTCGACTTTCTATACATGCTGATTGTCCCGATATTATGGTATGGCTATACAGTGGGTAAAAGGATTATGGGAATACGTATAGTAAGGATGGATGGCAAAAAATTAGGCATAGGCACAATGTTATTGAGGTATTTAGTTGCTGCTTTGATTTATGTCATTACATTAGGGATAGGGTTTATTGTTAGTGCATTCATGGTCGGCCTAAGGAAAGATCATAGAGCGATACATGATTTCATAGCAGGTACATACGTGACATCAAATAAACCATGATTAATTGATAAGCAGTTTAATAGCTGCTTTTTTTTATGCAAAATTACACATTCAAAACCGATATAATTTTTAAAATATGTAGGAATATTGATGATTACTTTATTGGAGGGCACATTAAGGAATTTATATTACATTGGAAACCACGATAGAATATTTATTCATTAAAATAGTGGCAGATAGGAACTAAAAAGCACTTAACCTATATAGTCAAGTGCTTTGTTTATTCAAAACCTCTTTATTTTGATTAATGATGATTTTATTTCTTAAAATCATTTCCTTATTATTGAGTCCAACATTCAGTTCTTTGGTATTATTCACTTTTTCTAGCAGCGATACTACAGATATTTCCAATAATTCGGAGATAGGCATATTTGTTTTGGATGATAAAATTTCAAGTTCATGGATTAATTTAGGGGATAGCATTGGTTGTCTTTCATTTATTTCCATGACAGTACCCACTTTCTTAAAAAAATTATTTAATTGTAAATTATTTAATTGTAATTTAATTATATAATGTGAGTTTCCAATAAAACATTAAATTAGCGTTATTTATGTTAAGAATTGATGTCAATTGTAATAGAAAGGTATAATCGAGCACATTAAGGGAAGTGTTGATCATTCCCAGAGAATCAAGATGGCCACATATTATTGAAGCATTAAAGCTAGCCTTGATTTTTAGTTGTAGTCGTAGGGGTCACATTAAACAGCTTTAGTAATGCCCGGCCCATATTATATTTTTCTATGTTCGAGATCGTGAAATTTCCCATTTTGAAAAGTTGATCTGCCTTTTTTTAGCGTATGGATGGGTGCTAGGATATGATCGGGAAGAAGATATACTCCTCCAATAAGGAAAAGTAGGATCATGAAGAAAAATAATCCCGGTGTCAGGGAAAACTCCCCCAAAAAGGATGCGGCTCTTACATCTAGAATAACTGTTAAAAGTAAACTGAATAATAGGATAGGAAAAAAATCCAGAAATATAGAACTAGCCAGAGATTTTGTTTGAATGCCTATAAAAACATTACTTTGTAGCTTTCCATTTTCCCCGCACAAGGTTTCTGCCCGCTTGGATAGTTCAACGATTATAGGGCGGACGGCTTTCATGGATAAGAAAAAGTCAATTAAAGCGTGCATCACAGACGTAAATACACCAACGATCAATCCCAATAGCACCCAAGTGCCTGAATCTAGTTTTTCCCAATATATAAATAAAATAACAAGTATGGTTGCCCATAAGTAATGCACAATCAGGGTTTGCCATCTTTTTGATATACAATTAATTCACTGCATATCATTATGAATAAAGAGAATTGTATAATTGCCATTAACATAATTGTATCGGATAAAGTGATATCAATCTGATGAAATAGAAATAAACTTCCTGCTCCCAGAATGGTAATGACATTTTCCAAGATGTAATTATTATATATTTCTCTTTCGGATTTATAGAAAAGTTTTCAATAATTTCCCTACTGAAAGCATTTTGGATGCTCTTTCATAAGTCAGCACATTATAGCAAAATCCAGACTGGAATATATGTTTTATTCTTCAAATTATATGAAATAACATGAAAGGTAAATTTCAACTATATAATTCTATATCTCCAGATTTGTCAACCATTGGCTTTTCTGATAGTATAAATGTCCATTTCGTCTAAGCTCGGCATTTTATTAAATTTGATAAAAAGACAAGGAAGGGGAAGTGGTTTTATTGAGAAATCACCCTGATTTTGAACATGAACGACAGCGGCTGGATTTTACGAAACGTTATATGGATGTAGTCATCAAAACATCAGAAACAAGCAAAGATCAATTTCAGCGGAATATGCAAGAAGCTTTTGGCGATGCCGATTGGTCTGAATCAGGCTTATATTCTCAGTTGCTGACGACGGCCAACTTTTTTGAGATGTCCAAAACCGAACTTGAAAGTTTACGCAAAGCAAGTAAAAAGCCCTACTTTGCAAGAGTGGACTTTGAAAGGAATGACAGTGATAGTGGTGAAGTCCTTTATTTCGGAAAAACATCGCTTTATCAGAGGGAAAGCCAGGAACAGATCATCGTCGATTGGCGATCACCGATTGCAAACCTTTATTATGAGGGACGGATTGGTGAAATTGAATATGAAGCGGAAGGGGAAACATTCAGCGGGAACATCACTTTAAAAAGGCAGCTTATGATAGAAGAAGGTGTCTTGGAGGAGATAAGGGACATTGATTTGACAACAACGGATGAATTGTTGCAGGAATCCTTATCTAAAAGTTCCAGCAATCGATTGACAGATATCATTACCACGATCCAGGAAGAACAAAATAAAATCATTCGTGCAGATTTGAATAAACCGATCATTGTCCAGGGCGCAGCTGGCAGTGGTAAAACTACAATTGCTTTACATAGGATCTCTTATTTCATTTATCACTATAAAGACTTGTTCGATCCGCGACAATTAATGATTCTTGCTCCTAGCCGGGTTTTCATTGATTACATATCTGAAGCTTTACCTGAATTGGGTGTCGAAAAAGTAAAACAATTCACATTTTCCGAGTATGTTCAGGCAGCGATAGGAAAGCAAGTGAAGCTTGTAGAGGATGATAAATTAACTCGATTGCTGGAAAAGGATGATGAAGGAATTAATTCAGCCGTCTGGATATCAGGTCTTAAGGGCTCCCCTGCCTTTAAATATATATTGGACGAATATGTAAAAGATATTTTCAGGGGCTTTCATCCGGATGCTGATTTTTATTGTGATAAATATCGCCTCTATTCCGCTAAGAAGTTCATTAGATTATTGGAAGAGGATTATTGGTATTTACCGTTATACAGCAGGCTGGACAAACTGAAGGCCATTTTACAAAATGAAGTGAAATTGAAAAAGAAAATAATGCTTGAACGTGTTGTTGATTTTTATGAGGCCAAAATTGAGAAGGCACTCTATAAAAATATCGATCCAGTCATACGTAAGGATTTTGTTACAAAATGCCTCGATAAAAAGGAGGAAAGGATAGGACAGATCCAAAAGGCGATCCGTTCTTCGGTAAAAGGGTATTTTAAGCAATTCAAAAGTAAAGTTCTCTTGGATTACTATCAGGAATTATACCAAGATCCGGAGCGTCTCGCCTCTTACAGCAACGGTAAACTTACTGTTGAAGATGCTAGTGTTTTATGTGTGTATAATCATGAATTATTTTCTGCTAAAAGTTATGAGATGGAGGATTTAGGAGCATTATTATATCTTCAGGAGCGGCTTTTTGGTGTCGATAAAGAAAACAAAGCAAAAAATGTCGTCATTGATGAGGCGCAGGATTACAGTTTCATGCAGTTACAGGCACTCAAGACGGCAGTGGATACCGATATGTTCACACTTGTAGGCGATCTTGCACAAGGCATCCATTCATACCGCGGACTTCAAACATGGGAAGAGGTTCACAGTCGTATTTTCCCACGGGCGACGTATACTGAATTACAAAAAAGCTACAGAACAACTGTTGAAATAATGAAACAAGCCAATGAGATACTTCAGTTGTTAACTTATGATTTCCCTGAAGTTGAACCTGTAGTCCGTCATGGCAAGGATCCAGAATTCATTTCCATTGAAAAGGAAGGTTGGGAAGAAGAGCTCATCGAACTTATCGCAAGCCTTAAAGGAGAAGGTTTTAAAACGTTTGCCGTTATTGCCAAAACGATGAAAGATTGCAAACTGGCAAACGAGAAACTAAGTGGACTTCATAAAGGCTTCCATTTAATAGATGAAGCGGGAAACATCCCTAAAGATAAAACGTTGATTGTTCCTTCCTATCAAGCCAAAGGTCTAGAGTTCGATGTCGTATTTGCAATATCCCTGGAAGAAGCGTATTGCCATGGAAATGAGCTTGATATCAAATTGCTGTACGTCACAATGACAAGGCCATTGCACCGGCTTTATTTTTTAGGTAATGAGAAAAAGGCTTTCCTTATCAAGACATGAGAGGGGGAGGGTGGAATGTAACCACCCTCCGGGAAACACTCACAAATACAAAAGAACATCCTTGATATCTTCCCACCCAAAACCGACTTCGATGAGCTCGATGCCTGCCATTTTAACGGTTTTTTCAGCTATCACCTGCCCGCCAATGGCTCTGTAAAAACCGCATGACGGATTATCCTTTAATGCCCAGATTATTAAATTTTTATGTTCCATTTTCATAAGCTCATGTATGACGGCTTTTATCATTTTTCGTCCGAGTCCCTGTCGTTGATATTCTTTTAAAAAATAAATGGCATATACTTCACCTTGAATAGGCCAGTCATTCGTTTGTTCAGGTCCGCCGGCAGCGAAACCGATGATTTCCCCATTGGCGTTCTCCGCTATAAAGGTGACATTATGCAGCATCTTTAAATTTCTTAGCCAGTTTTTCTTTTTGGTTTCCAGATTCATGGAAGACAAATATTGATCCGGGAGGATTCCTTTATAAGTCGTTTTCCAGCTGTTTATATGTACATTTGCCATTCCATTTACATCTTCTTCTGTGGCTATCCTTATCTTCATGAAAAACACCTTCTGATTTTGTATTTTCCCCTAGAATATCATGGAAAAAGTGAATAAGCATTTTATTTATGTTTATAACCGCATGAGAAAGGATAAGAAATAAAAGAGTGATTCAACCAGATGAAGGGAAGGATGAGAAAGATGAAATTAAAAGTTGGTTTTTATTTTCCGGGCGGCAAAGACCTGGAGCATGAGGTAGAAGGCGATGACTCAACTCAAATGATTTCAAATATTCAAAAGCATCGTTATTATAATTTAGTTAAAGGCGATTGCCATTATGTCGTAGATACGGAAAAAGCAGCTTATTTTTCTGTAACGGAAATATTGGAATGAGAATAAACCGCATTGGACTTTTGTTCCATTGCGGTTTATTCTTTTTGTTGTAAGGAAACCGGAAAAGGAGTAACCGACAATGAAAATCAATTTTACCAAAAAACAGTATGAAACATTATTTAAAATGGTTCAGTACGGATATTGGGTTGCTTCCGATACTGAAGATAATAAAGAATTCAGTGAGATGGAACAGTATCTCAATTCCTTTGCCAAAGATTTCGGCATGGAAGGAGTACAGTTTGTGAAGGAATATGAAATTTATGATCTGAGCAGGGAATTGGAGGATCAACTTCATACAGTCATAAATGAGTATGAAGAAGGAGTGTTCAGGGATAAGCTTGCTTACCATTTGGCAAGAAAAGAGTTTGCCGAGGAATCGGAAAACCATGAATACAATCAGGAGGAAGCGTTTATCCGTATCATGGAACTCGAGGAAAAATATCATCTTCATATTGAAGAACACGGGTTACGTAAATTGAAGTTAGAAGAATAAAAAGAAAGAGGACTTAATTTGTCCTCTCTCCAGTTTCTCGACAATGAGGTCAGAATGGTCTCAATCCGTTTACTATTAGGGAATGAATATCATAAATTAAAACAAGACTTGGTTTTACTCCATGATTTTACCTGGTTAATTTGAACGTTGAAATTTCCGCTCCAAGCACTCGCTTTCCGCGGGTGGTCCGCCCTCGGCCCTCTTAGCGCCTGTGTGGTCTCCTTTGGATGCGCTTTTCCCGCAGGAGGCTCGTACCTTCCGTTCCAATCAACTGGATTGTTTTTTTAGAAAAACTGTACTGTAGAATGGTCTCATCCCGAAGCTGTTTAAGCTAGTTTATACTTTATGGATTTTTACTGTTTTATGAAACCCTCATTAGATTGAAGAAATTTGCGACACTCCTGCCGAATTACTGGCTGGCCAAGCCCCCGCTAGATGCTTCGGCGAGGAGGCTTGGCAGACAGTCGGCGGAAAGGGAGCGGATTTCTGAAAACAGCTGGAACGTTTACTAAATAAAAAAACTGCAGGCAAACTCACTGTTCTTCGAGTTTGTCTACAGTCTGGAGAGAGGGCATCATTGTCCTCTCTTTTCTTATTATGAAAAATCATAGTTTCCATGTTCGCATGAATGCAATGCCATCGGCCACTACGCAGCGGTTTTATACACCAGGATTTTGGCCTAATTTTTCAACTGTGTATTGGTAAAATGCATGTAAGTCATTTTGTGACGCAAAACCTGCTTGTGCAGTCTGTTCGTTCCCTCCGCCTTTCCCATTATACGAACTGAGTTCAGCTTTGAAATATTGTCCGCAATGAAAGGGAATGGCCCCACTGTGCGAAAGGATGATCTTTTGCTCTTTACGTGATGCTAATAATACGGTAACCTTTTCCTTTTTTACAATCGTACCTGCAAGGTATAGCAGTTCTTTCATTGAGCTATCTTCGAAAATTTGAGAGATGAATCCCCCTCCATTTTCTGCAAGCAGGGAGTCAGCAAGAAAATTTGCATTTTCAAGTTTTAAGTTTTCATTTGCCGATAGCAGCTGCTTATAGTCATTTTCCAGTTTCTCTACCCTATTAAGAATCTCTGTACGTCCGGTATTGAATTTATTCGATAATGCTGAAAGAATACCTAGACTTTCGGAATAATCGTTCAATGCCCTGAAGCCGCACTTAAAATAGAGACGGGTAAGTTCTTTCTGCTTCTCCGTTTTGAAAATTTTTATTAAGCCAATTTCACCGGTACGCCCTACATGGGTTCCACCGCAAGGGTTATATTCAATTCCTTCTATTTCAACAATACGGATATTCTCAGACACTTTAGGCATTTTGACGACAGGAAGTGTCTGTAATTGCTCGTTTGTCACGTAATAGATAAGTATTTCGCGATTTTCGATGATATATTGATTAACTAGCTTTTCAGCAGCAGCCGTATGTACTTGAGTCCATTGAAATCCTGACATTATATCGATCGTTAAATATTCCTTTCCAAGGTGGAAACTGACCGTATTAGAGTCGAACAGTTCCCTGCAGACAGCAGAGAGTAAATGCTGGCCGCTATGCTGTTGCATATGATCGAAGCGGCGAGACCAATCAAGTTCACAGTAAACGATCTCTGAATCTGGCCGCCTCTCCGTCTTATGAAGAATCTTTCCATCATTGCCTTTTATAACGTCAAGAACGGTGATTCCTTCTATTTTACCAGTATCTGCTGGCTGACCGCCCCCTTCGGGATAAAAAGCGGTTTCTTCAAGAGTGATGTAGTAAAAGCCATATTCCTCAAAGGTACTCTGAATTTTGGTATCCCATTGGGAAGTCTTGGGGGACGTGTAATACAATTTTTTTGTCATGAATGATTTCTTTTTCCTTTCAGTTGATCATTAAATTATATCACCGAAATACCTGAGTTTGAAATTGCGGGTTTAGAAGATTAGTCAGGTAAATAAGTAAACTTTATGACAAATTTTAAATAAATTGTGCAAGATGGCAATATTCTATTTATAGACTAACCCTTAAAAAAAATATGTGGAAATCATTCCATTAATTCAAAAGGTAATCGAACATTTAGAAATAAATACAGCGCAGCATGACATTCGGCTCAATATCGAAACCAAGGATTTAATGATTCTAGGGGATCGCTTAAAAATCGAACAAGCCTTTTAACCTGTTAAGCAATGCAATCAAATATTCTCCGGATGGGGGCAGGATCTCTCTCAGTGTATATAGCAGGAACGATATGCTTTCCGTAGATATCCAGGATGAGGGTGTAGGGATCCCAAAAGAATCACTGCCGCATTTATTACTGAAATTTTATAGGGTCGATAATTCAATCGCAGGCGGATTGGGGGAACGGGCCTTGGATTAGCCATTGTTGATGAAATCATAAAGTCACACAGCGGAAATGTTACGGTGGTTACCAATTAAGGACATGGAAATACATTTACCATATCCTTACCTAGAGTAACTCTGAAAGAAGTGGGGCTGAACTATGGTGGACAGTGGCTTCCACGTCAGCCATTTAAAAAGTGGTGGAAAGGCATTTCAAAAGCTAAAAACCTCACCTCCTGATGCCATAGTACTGGATATTCTTCTTGAAGAGGGAGAGATGGACGGAAGGACGATCCTGAGGGAATTAAAAGGATCCGCTGAATGAGGTTCCCGTTTTTGTATCGACCGCTCTTGACGTTAGGGAGAAGGGAATTTCCTTGAAAGAGCTAAGGATTATTTAGTTAAACCTTATAAACCGAGCCAATTATCCAAAGTGATCATGCATACCTTGTTAAGTAACGGTAAACAAGGACAGATTCTGATCCCGCAGGATTACATGAAGACGAAAAGGGTAAAAAATAAAAAATCGTAATAGGTATACAGAACAACAAAAAAATGATAAATTCAAATATGATGGAAAAATAAATAATTGGGTACAATTGTAGGTAAAGGTAAGTTACAGGAGGATATGAATACATGCAAAAAATTCAGGCCGGTATGGCTGTAGAGTTAGAAGTGGAACGTAAGGCTGATTTCGGATGGTTTTTAACGGACGGTTCAGAAGATGTCTTACTTCATCATAATGAAATGAATGAAGGAACGGAACTTGAACTTGGAGATGAAGTAACTGTGTTCATCTACCATGATAAACAAGCAAGGCTAACAGCGACAATGAAGATCCCCGAAATTCAGATTGATCAGTATGGTTGGGCGGAAGTTGTCAATGTGAAAAGGAAACTTGGTGTTTTTGTGAATATCGGCCTTTCCAAAGATATTCTTGTATCCCTAGACGACCTTCCGAATATTGATCGCTTATGGCCTGAGGTTGGAGATCGTCTATATGTTTCCCTGAAGACAGATCGACATGATCGCCTGTTTGGTAAACTTGCAACGGAAGATGTAATTCAGGAGATTGCAGTGAAAGCTCCATTAAAAGGTGTCCGTAACACCACTGTTAAGGGAAATGTCTATCGTTTGCTTATGGTTGGATCTTTCTTTATTTCACAAGAAGGATACCGCTGTTTCATTCACGAAAGTGAACGCAAGGAGGAGCCCCGTCTTGGTGAATTAGTTGAAGGGCGAGTCATTGATAGTAAAGAAGATGGAACGCTTAACGTTTCTTTAATTCCCTTTAAACAAGATTTAATGGGAGAAGATGCTGATGTCATTTTCACTTATTTAATGAATCGTGGCGGTGCTATGCCATATGGCGACAAAACGCCACCAGATGATATCCAGTTTAACTTCGGTTTAAGCAAGGGAGCGTTCAAACGTGCTCTCGGCAAACTGATGAAAGAAGAAAAGGTTTACCAGGAAGATGGATGGACATATTCCTCAGACCGTAAATGAAAAAAGGCAGCGGATTTTTCCGCTGCTTTTTTCATGTGAATTTCATTAAAAGAACTTCTTTTTACCTTTTTCTTCTTTTAAAATCTCCACAGCTTCCCTGAACCTCATCGAATGGACAATTTCCCTTTCACGTAAAAACCTGAGTGAATCATTGATATCAGGATCATCCGAGATGTCAATCAACCACTGGTAGGTTGCTCTGGCCTTCTCTTCAGCGGCGATATCTTCATATAAATCTGCAATGGGATCTCCTTTGGCTTGGATATAGGTGGCGGTCCAAGGATTCCCCGCTGCGTCATGATAATAAAGGGCACTATCATGATTGGCATAATGGTCACCTAGGCCAGCTGCAGCCATCTGCTGAGGAGTGGCGTCTTTTGTAAGCTTATAAATCATCGTCGCGATCATTTCCAGATGGGCAAATTCTTCAGTTCCGATATCAGTAAGCAAGCCAATCACTTTATCGGGTATTGTATATCGTTGATTTAAGTATCGGAGTGCTGCAGCCAACTCACCATCAGCACCCCCGTATTGTTCTATTAAATATTTTGCCAATCGAGGATTACAGTCTCTTACTTTAACTGGATATTGCAGCTTCTTTTCATAAACCCACATAGTTATCTCTCCTTATACCTGCCATGGCCAAGGGCCTTGGCCCCATTCCCATTTATTTTCACCGCCCGAACTGTTTCCAAAACCCAATAATGGACCATATTTAGGCTCGAAAACCGATTTCAATTGTTTGGAGTATTCATGAAATTGATTAAATTGCTGTAATGCTTGCTGATCGTTAGGATGTGTATCCAAATAATGAGTCAACTCGACAAGTACGAAATCGGCAGCCTGTATTTGTTCAAGCAACTGATAATATTCATCATCCAGTTTCTTATTCATTTACGTCTCCCTTTCCCGATATGGATTATCATAAAAATCATAAAAGAATTTCCAAAGTGTACCGTATTTCAAAGCTTCTTCCGGTGTGAACTGCTCCAAATTAGGCGGTTGAAAATTAATATACAAATTGGGAGGTGTCCGGTAGTACTTTCTCCCAATAGGCGGGCACGGATCGAATTTACTATGGAAAGGCTTATATGATTTAACTAAGGTAAAAGTTTTTTCGCGAGTCAAAAAAATACCTCCTTTGTAAAGATATAGCCTTTAATTCTTATGCCGGGGTAATGCATTATATGACTCCCTTGGTTTGGAAAGGGAATTAACTGGAAAATGATGTTTTTTTAGAATATTATAAAATCTTGTTATAGTCCCGTTATCTTACTGTGATGTTTGTCATCTATTCTTTATCTGTTTGTTCTTTGTATAGAAAAAAACTATGTTAAGATTTAACTCGTAGCTTATAAAGCAGCTCACAAGGAGGTAACAACATATGAAAAAATCAATCTTATCGTTAGCGGCAGCGGCTGCAATATCCGGTGCATTTACAATTCCGGTACAAGCAGAAGATGTCAAAGTGAAAGATGGAGACACATTATGGGGGATATCTCAAACATATAAAGTATCAATAGAAGATATTAAGTCTTGGAATGATTTGTCTTCAGACGCGATTTATGTCGGGGAAACCATACATATTTCTCAAGAAAAGCATTATAAAGTCAAGTCAGGGGACACATTATCGGACATTGCAGACAAATATGATGTAGCTGTAAATGATATTAAATCTTGGAACGGTTTAAATTCAGATACTATCCATCCGAATCAGGAACTAATCATTAAACCAGCGGCTAACAAAGTCGAAGCGGCGAGTGTAGAGCCTGCGCAGAAATCAGAGCAAGCTGCACCAGTAGAACAATCCGAACCAAAAGAAGAATCCAAGCCAGTAGAACAATCGAAGCCAGCAGAACAAACAAAGCCGGTTGAACAATCAGAACCAGCAGACACAAACAATGAATCCCAAGATCAACCGGAATCTGGAAAAGAGATTACTGTTAGTGCAACCGCCTATACGGCTGATTGTCAAGGCTGCAGCGGAACAACAGCCACAGGAGTGGACTTGAAAGCTAATCCTGATGCAAAAGTGATTGCCGTGGACCCTTCGGTCATTCCACTAGGATCAAAGGTTTATGTTGAAGGTTATGGCTACGCAACGGCAGCCGATACAGGCAGTGCCATCAAAGGAAATAGAGTGGACATATTTGTTCCAAACGAACAGGATGCCGTGAATTGGGGCGTTAAAAGCGTTAAAGTGCAAATCCTGAATTAATTTAACCATGCAAAACATGTTTATATATTGAAAAAAGCAGACACAGACATAATGTGTCTGCTTTTTTTATCCTTTTGGTTCACGGTAAAAGCAGGTACAATGAAAGTAATAGATCCTTATAAATCCTTACAAGGTAAATAGGAGGAGTAGTAAATTGATGGAAAAAGCACGTGAGTATTTACAAGAATATTTTGGATATGAGTCATTCAGAAAAGGTCAGGAACAGATTATCGAACAGGTGTTGGGAGGAATAAACACCGCGGGAATCATGCCTACTGGCGGAGGTAAATCGATATGTTACCAAATTCCAGCCCTTTTGTTACCTGGTATAACACTCGTGATCTCCCCACTTATTTCCTTGATGAAGGACCAAGTAGATGCCCTCGAACAAAACGGGATTGATGCCACATTTCTTAATAGCTCCATTTCTGGGTTAGAATCATCCAATAGAATGAACGATATTAAGCAAGGAAGATATAAATTGGTTTATGTGGCACCGGAACGCTTGGAAAATCCTGCATTTCAACAAGATTTATTTAATGTGGACATTTCATTGGTGGCCATTGATGAAGCCCACTGTATATCTCAATGGGGGCATGACTTCAGACCAAGCTATTTAAAAATCAAAACCTTATTGAAAAACATGCCATCTTCTCCGACTGTACTGGCATTAACGGCAACAGCCACTCCAAATGTGACCGATGATATTTGTCAGTCGCTCGGAATATCAGGGGAGCATACAATATCAACGGGATTTTCCAGAGATAACTTGTTCTTTTCCGTAGTGAAAGAAGAAAATCGCGGACGGTTTTTAATGCGCTATTTAGAGAAAAACAAAAATGAATCGGGTATCATATATGCAGCCACTAGGAAAGAAGTCGATTCCTTATATGCGAAGCTTATTAAAGCCGGGTTCAAAACAGGTCGATACCACGCTGGCATGAATGAACAAGACCGTTCGGAACAGCAGGACCAATTCATTCGGGATGACATTCCCTTGATGGTAGCGACATCTGCCTTTGGGATGGGAATCGATAAGTCGAATGTTAGATACGTCATCCATTACCAAACTCCTAAGAACATGGAGAGTTATTATCAGGAAGCGGGCCGTGCAGGGAGGGATGGTTTGGATAGTGAATGTATCCTTTTGTACTCCCCCCAGGATATGCAGATACAGCGTTTCTTGATCGATCAATCAAACCCTTCGCAGGAGTGGCAATCCCAGGAATTGAAGAAGTTGAACAGAATGAAGGATTATTGTTTTACCGAGGGGTGTTTGCAAGCTTTCATTCTTCGATACTTTGGAGATGAAAACCCTGAAGATTGCGGTCATTGCGAAAATTGTACAGATAAACGAGATTCTGTTGATGTAACTACACAGGCACAGATGGTCCTTTCATGCATGTTGCGAATGGGTGAGCGATTCGGTAAAACGATGATCTCCCAAGTCCTTACGGGTTCACGCAATAAGAAAATTGAAGAGTTTGGATTCCAGAAGCTTTCAACCTATGGAATCATCAATGATCAATCTGCAAAGGATGTAGGTGATTTCATTGATTTCCTGACAGCAAAACAGTATATCGAAATGACGGGCGGCCAATTTCCAGTCCTTAAAGTAACCAATGCTGGCAGGGAAGTGCTGTTGGGGCAGAAAAAAGTCCTGCGTAAGGAAATAAAAAAAGTAAGCAGCATCAGTGTGGATCATGGGTTGTTCGAAGAGTTGAGACAGTTAAGAAAAGAATTGGCAAGTAAGGAGAATGTACCTCCTTTCATTATTTTTTCCGATGCATCATTGAAAGATATGGCCGTCAAACTTCCGAGGACGGAAGAGGAATTCCTGGAAGTTAAAGGGGTAGGCACCCAGAAATTCGAACGCTTCGGTTACGTGTTCTTACAAGGGATTTCCCAGTATGTACAGGCACATCCTGAATTAGAAACGAATACTATGGTTACAAAAGAAACGGTAAAGCGAGCTACTAAACCATCTCACTTAGAAAGCTATCGCTTATATCAGGAAGGCAAATCAATCAAGGAAATAGGGACATTGAGAGGGCTGTCTTCCATTTCAATTGAAAATCATTTATTAAAGTGTGCAGAAGAACATTTGGATATCAAATGGGATGAGATATTCTTGGATGAAGAGTTTGATCTTGTTTTGGAAACTGCGAAACAATTGGATTCTGAAAAATTGAAACCACTAAAAGAAGCCTTGCCTGAGCATATTTCCTACTTCATGATTAAAGCGATCTTGGTTAAAGCAGGGCTGGAAAACGAAAGGTGATAAGATTTTCTGGATAATTTCTTCAGTGAATAAATAAGAAATTGGTTTAATGCGTATACTAGGAATGATAAAAAGGTGAAATTTCCCGCCTTTAATCAGAGTCTTTATATAAAAAAGAGGAGGTTGCTCATGTATTTTGGTAAAAAGAATTCAGAGGAACCAGAAATCGTTATGGAAGATACGATAGTATATGCGTGCGGATCCGCAGATTGCAATGGTTGGATGAGAAAAGATTTTGCCTCGGAAAACTATGATTGCCCAATGTGTGGAAGTCAATTGGTAGAGGAAGTCAGGGAACTTCCGAAAATTGAAAATGAGTATAATGCGTTTAAATAAAAGAGGTGTATCATAGCCTCTTTATTTTTTATTTTTTAAAAAGAAGTATGCCGGAGTGGTTTCATTCTGGATTAATGCTTTACATATAAAAAAATGTATGGTATTATTAAATTTCAGTGTTATGAAAAGAATGCACTGGAGGGTAATTTAAAGTAACATTTTTATTAATAAAATAATTTTTCATCATTTTTATGATGAAGTAGAAACAAGTTAAACATATCTAGAAAAAGAAATACATGTAATCACCAAGTATTTTCCTCGATCCATTTCTGTTCTTCATTAACTTACTTCTATGTACCATTTGTCTTTTGGAATTTAATCTACCCAATTGGAATTACGGACGGTTTTAATTAATAAACATGTACTTACAAGCTTTTATCTGATTCTCGCAGGCACGGTCTAGGAACCGTATGGATGGGAGAGAGGCAGGGCTTTCATTGTTTTAGGTTTTGGCATTAAAAATTACTCTCATGCTCAATTCGCTTTGAAATGTTCATCGAACGAGCAGGAAGAACCATATGGAATGGATTCTTAAACAGCGCAGTCTCGATTATCTTGAAGGGTAAGTCAGGGACTGTGTTTCATTTCGAGGAATCATTTCTTTTTTAGAATCTTTCCACAAATATATAAAGCATATATATGGTATAATGGTTACTGAGATATGAAAAATTCATGTCGTAATCTCAAGTTCTTACCATTTAGAAAGTTTGGTTGAAAGAACAATATAATCATACTTAGATTTGCGAATGGTTATTTACTCACAATTTAGATTAAACGCCATCTATTCTTTTTTTATCTTTATGGCTTGTGATCTGTTATGCAGGACGGAGTCAATTATATTCTAAGGAGTGAGATATATGTATAGAAGAAATAATACGGAAGAAATCATTCCTGAAGAAACAAAGGTGTGGGAATGTACATCAGAAGATTGCAAAGGTTGGATTCGCGATAACTTTACGAGTAATGATGAACACGTTTGTCCGTTATGTAGCAGCGAGATGAAACCCGGCACCAGAATGCTTCAAGCAATCAACAATCCAAGAAATTATTAAGGCTATAAAAAAAGCTGAAGGGAATTCTCCCTTCAGCTTTTTTTATCTTTTTGCCAATTGGAGGAAGCAAAAAGTAGGTGAGATTAGTGGATATCTTTTTTCTTGAATCGACCGCCTCGAACTTCCGCGATATCCCCTACGGCAAGAAATGCAGATGGATCGAAGCTTTTGACTATCTCTTTAAGTTTAGCTTCCTCAAGCCTGTTTATTACACAAAAGATGACTTTTTTATCATCACCAGAATAAGCACCTTCGCCAGCTAAAAAGGTTACGCCCCGTCCAAGGCGATTCATTATGGCTTCGCCGATATCATTAAATTCATCACTGATAATCCAAACAAATTTGGATTCGTCCAAACCTGCGATGACGATATCCATCGTTTTATATGCCACGAAGTAAGCTATGATCGAATACATGGCACGATCCCACGAGAAAACGAAGCCCGCACTGCCAAGGATGAATAAATTAAAAAACATCACGATCTCCCCAACGGAAAAGGGGATCTTCTTGCTAGCGAGTATGGCAAGTATTTCTGTACCATCCAATGAGCCGCCATATCGAATGACCATTCCAACACCAATGCCAAGAATCATTCCGCCGAAAGCGGACGCTAGGAGGATATCTTGAGTGAAAGCTGGTACATGATGAAGCAATGTAGTGGTAATGGAAAGGACCAAAATTCCATAAAGAGTAGATAATGCGAAGGTTTTTCCGATCTGTTTATACCCGATGAAAAAGAAAGGAAGATTTAAAACGAAAAGAAAAATTCCGAGTTTCCATCCAGTGATGTACGATAACATAATCGATATACCCGTTATGCCCCCGTCGATTACGTTATTCGGCACTAAAAAAATCTCGAGGCCGACTGCCATCAAAACCGCACCGATTGTAATTAATAGACCTCTCTGTAATATTTGTCTCAGTGTTAATTTTTTATGCTGTGTCTTCTTTTGCATAATTTCTGTTGTACTTGCACCTGCCAGGTCTGACATAATCATGCCCCCCACTCCTTCTCTCTATATAGGTTCTATTTAATTATAAACCTATAGGTATAAGTAAATAAAGAAATTAACATTCTTGATTAATATATTCCTGTATAATTATTTTTGTTATTGATAATGTCCTGCAATGATGAAGCAGGGTTGTGAAAGCTTGTCATTACCATGTATTCCTATTCTACTCCATATAAAACAATAGTATTTCTAATGTTATTGATTTTTATGAAAGAAACCTGCATTTTCTTGAGATATGGGGTGCACCGAAAGAATCAGTGTGTAAATATAGGAGTAAGGAAATAAAAAACCTTTGAGGTACTATGAATTTCCATTACAATATAGGAAAATAGAACGTTTGAGGTGATCAAGTAAAAAAATGGAACAATCAATTGTGGCATCAAATCCTGTTCTCTTTATGATAGCAGTACTTTTGATAATAATGGCGTGTTATACGGCGTTGGATTTACTGACAACATTACTGACGATAGAGAGATATAAACGCCTAGTGTATATAGGGAGCAGCTGCTCTATGGGTGTGGCTATTTGGACGCTTAATTTTGTGGTCATATTCACCCTCGATAATTCAGGAATGGGAGCATACAACTTTTCTACAATAATTTTTTCGTTAGCATTAGCGATCGCTCTCGCAGGGGTTGGGTTATTGGCCATATCGTATAAAACACAAGTCCTGCAAATTGTTTTTTGCGGCTTCATGTTTACGATGGCTATATTATCTAATTATATAATGGGAACATCTTCTTTAAACCACTCTTTGCACTTTAGCCCATTGTCAGTCTTAAGTACGCTTTTCAGTATCTTTATTTTATTTGTAGCAGCACTTGCAATATTATTTTATTTTAATAAATTAAGTCAATCTTCACTAAAGCCAGTCAGTACTCTCATGATGAGTGGGGCAATCATTGAAGGCTATTATCTTTTTTTGAGAGTGTTACCAATGAACGCGAAAAATGAAACGGGTGAATTTGTTCCACTCACTCCAATTATGCTTTATCTTACATGCTTCGTTTCATTATTCATCCTTGCCAGCTTGATAGCTTCAAGTACGATCGTTGGCCGGCGGTTAGCAAAAAGTGATAATACTGTGAGCGATATCCGTTATGCTTTAGATCAATCGGCGATCGTCGCCATCACGGATGCAAAAGGAATCATTACATATGTTAACGAAAAATTCCTGGAAATATCACAATATGAAAAACATGAACTAATAGGGAAAAATCATTCCATAATCAATTCTGGTTATCATGCAAAAGAATTTTTCACTGACTTATGGCTAACGATCAGCCAAGGCAAAACATGGCATGGTGAAATATGCAATCGGTCTAAAGATGGTAATGTTTATTGGGTGGATACAACTATCGTTCCTTTTATGAAAAAGGGTAAACCATATCAATATATTTCCATCCGTTCGGATATTTCCAGTCGTAAAAAAGCAGAAAATGCTTTAAAGGGGTCGATCAAGGAACTAGAAGATATGCATTATGCCATCAACCAATCCTTGATTGTGGCGATTACCGATGATAAAGGAGTCATTATCGAAGTGAATGAAAAGTTCTCAGAGGTTTCCGGTTATGGGAGAGGTGAATTGATAGGCCAGACCCATAAGATAGTTAATTCTGGATACCACACAAAGGAATTCTTTGAACAAATGTGGAAGACCGTCCATGAACGGAAAGTTTGGAAAGGTGAAATTAGAAACAAGGCGAAAGACGGCAGTTTTTATTGGGTCGATACAACAATTGTTCCATTTTTCAGCGAACAAGGAAAGCCATTTCAGTTTTTGGCACTTAGATATGACATAACTGAGCGTAAACAATCGGAAGAGATGCTCCATCGGCAGGATAAATTAGCCTCTGTCGGTCAGCTTGCTGCTGGGGTCGCACATGAAATACGGAATCCGCTGACCTCCATGAAAGGGTATACGGAATTTTTGCAATTGGATGAATCGGACAAAAATAAACAAGAATATCTGGAAATAATCATGGATGAAATCAACCGTGTGAATGAGATAGTTGAAGAGTTCTTACAATTGGCCAAACCACAGGCCTTAATTTTGGAAACGAAGAATCTTGTGCCGATCATTCAAAACGTTGTATCTTTGACGGAGTTTGAAGCCAGGAAGAAGAACATCACGCTGATTTCGGATTGTAATGACGAAGAAATCCTCGTTCGTTGTGATGAGAATCGATTAAAACAAGTCATCTTGAACTTCATTAAAAATGGTATGGAAGCCATGCCTGACGGTGGGTTCATAAAAGTCATTACTGAACTTAAAGAGGATAAAGTGCATATATCGATTACCGACACAGGAATTGGGATGCCGCCAGAGCAGCTTAAGAGACTGGGAGAACCATTTTTCACAACGAAAAAATCTGGTAATGGGTTAGGTCTCATGATCAGCTTTAAAATCATAGAAAGCCATTTGGGAAATGTCTTTGTCGAGAGCGAGGTCAATAAAGGTACAGTCTTTAAAATCGTGCTCCCTATTTAGAATGCCTGATAGGAAGCATTGAAAAAATCAACAACTTTGTAAAAGATGTCTGCATGGGGGAACTGGATTTGGAAAAACAAAAGCATGTCAATATTATTAGCTTGAAGGTATTTTACCTTTTTTCTTTTTTTGCAGTAGGAAGTTTAACACCGCTATTAAGCGTTTATTTGGCCAATGAGGCAGGATTGTCCGGTATTGAAATAGGTACGATCATGTCTGTTGGACCGATAGTGATGATCGTTTTTCAACCTTTTTGGGGAATTGTCTGTGATTGGAGCGGGAGACCAGCAAAAATACTTGCGATGACATCGTTGCTGGCTGGTGTATTCGGTTTAGGCTACTTGCTGTTCGAGCACTATCTACTTATAGTATCCGTCGCAATCGCTTTGGCTATCTTTCAAAGTGCGATAATACCAGTTTCAGATAGCATCACCCTTCAATATACAACAAAAATCAAATCAAATTATGGGAAAATCCGTTTATTCGGATCACTTGGTTACGGTGTGGCCGTTTTTGTAATGGGAAAGTTATCTGAATCCTTCATGGGTCCTTCCGTTATATTTTATGCCTTTTTCTTCGGCCTTTTGATCGCGGCTAGTCTGGCTCTTCGTTTGCCCGAAGAGCCACCTGGGGAAAGGGTGAAGCTTTTCGGTGGAATGAAAGAATTGATCACCATGAAACGTTTTCTTATCTTTCTTGCAATAACGTTCTTACTTTTTGGTCCTAATCTTGCAAATAATGTATATTATGGTTTGTTTGTCGAGGCAAGAGGCGGGACATATACAGGAATTGGCATTGCGTTCCTTTTAGCTGTATTATCGGAAATCCCCTTTATGAGAATCGCAAGTACCTGGATTCATAAGATAGGCCTGCTTCCAATTACCTTATTGGCTGGAACGGCTTCATTGGTCCGCTGGGTTTTGTACTTTACCGAACCAAGTTTGGCTATCGTATATGTGACTTCGATCATTCAAGGGTTTTCTCTTGGCTTATTCATTCCTGCAGCTTTACAATATATCAGGGAAGTTGTCCCTGCACGTATAACAGTAACAGCAATAACGCTTTATTCTGCCATTGGCAATGGATTGGGGAACTGGTTCAGTACCTTCAGCGGCGGGATAATCTTGGATAAATCAGGAATATATTCAGTCTATTTATTTTATGGTTCACTCACACTGATCGGGATGCTGCTTACAATTTGGCTCATGAGGTTAGAAAAAAATTTAAGAGTAATGGAAAAACCCATAGGAATATTAGAAAAATGATGGGAAATATCTTCTAATCCAAAGTGAGAGACCTCTTCCACCTATCATGGTGAAGAGGCCTTTTTTACTTGTCTCTCTACAAGTTTGGGAGAAGGACTGTTAAATGATCAAGCAGATTGAACCCTATTGGCCAAAAAGAGCAGATAAAATCAAAGGGAATTCCATGGCGGGTCAGGAAACGATTATGCAGTAATTCAAAAAAAGGCAGAATGGGACTCATTTAATCCCTTTCTGCCTTTTTATTGGTAAGTTTATAAAAGAAATGCTGTTATCGATTGGGATCTTTAACCAGAACAATCAGTTTTTTGTTTTTGGAAATAATATGATTTAATGGAAGATAGAGAATGAATGGAAGGGTGAGTGTTTTGAGCAAACCAAAAGTGTTGGCTGCTACCATCGTATCAGCTCTTATCGGACTGTTTTTTTTATTTTGCCTTGGATGGGCGATTATGGACCATTATGGAAAAGGAACGTCCGATACGGAAGTAATTGAAGAAACCCCCATTAAAAATGATCTTCCTAATGATTTTACGGTAGTGGCGTTAGGCGATTCATTGACACGTGGCACAGGTGATGAAACAGGGAAAGGCTACGTTGGCCTTGTTGTTGAAGATTTGAAGAGTGAATACAATAGAAAACCAATCATTCATAACCTCGGAATTAATGGACAAGTGTCTAAAGAATTGGTGCAGCAAGTGAAACAACCGGAAGTGAAGCGCCAAATCCAGGCAGCTAATGTTATTTTAGTAACAATCGGGGGTAATGATTTATTTCAAAAAGGCCAGACGCTGCTAGAATATGATCATGAAGCTATATCTGTATCACAAAAGAATTTCTTGGGAAATTTACATGAAATTTTTAAAGATATCAATAAAGTCAATGATACAGCTACCATTTTGTTGCTGGGGCTGTATAATCCATTTATAGATTTGGATGAAGACTTTGATACGAACCGCATCGTACGGGACTGGAATAATGAAACGGCAGAAGTCGTGGCTCTTTATGAAAATGCAATTTTCGTTCCAACATTTGATTTATTTCAATTGTCGGTCAATGAGTATTTGTATTCGGACAAATTTCACCCTAATAAGCAGGGTTATCGTTTAATTGCTGATAGAGTTGCTCCTTTAATAAAATGGGAGGATGTGGAATGATGAAACAGGTGACATTGTCTGTTAGGGACTTGAGAAAAAAGATTGGCAAAAGGGAAATTATTAAAGGGATAGATTTTGAGCTGAATGAAGGTGAGGTTTTCGGCTTTTTAGGACCGAATGGAGCAGGTAAGACTACTACGATCCGCATGTTGGTCGGATTGATTAAGCCATCGTCGGGTTCCATCCATATATGTGGGTATGATGTTCGTCAGGAATTTACGAAGGCTATGAAGCAAATGGGCTGCATCGTTGAAAATCCAGAGTTATATCCATTTTTGAGCGGCTGGGATAATTTGCTCCACTTTGCAAGAATGTTACCTGAAGTTGATGAAACAAGAATGATCGAGGTTGTTGAACTCGTCGGTCTGCAAGCGAGAATTCACGATAAAGTGAAGACCTATTCGTTAGGTATGAGGCAGCGTTTAGGAATCGCGCAGGCAATGCTGAACAGGCCTAAGCTGTTAATTTTGGATGAACCGACTAACGGTCTAGATCCTGCCGGAATCCGTGAAATGCGACAATTCATCAGGAAGTTGGCTGAAGAAAAAGGTATGAGTGTTTTGGTTTCTTCACACTTATTAGGTGAAATACAGCAACTTTGTGACCGGGTCGCAATTATTAAAGGTGGGGAAATTATCAAAACAGATACAGTGGAAAGCTTATTATCCACGCAGGAGCGGATAATTTGGCGGGTGGAACCTATTCAAAAGGGAGTGGAAATTCTTAGAAGCTTCACCGATATTACCCTGGATCAAAAATATATCATTACAGCTTATGATGAACTCAAAACACCCGAATGGAATGCTGCACTTAACCAAGCAGGGGTGAGGGTGCATGAAATGAATCGAAAGCTCCCGGGATTGGAAGAGTTGTTTTTGCAGGTTACCGGTGTCGGAGGTGCAGGCATTGAATAACTTGGTCCAAAATGAAATGATGAAGTTGTTGGCAAAGAAACGGCTAATCATAATCGGAATCATCGTTGGAATTTTAGTGCTGATGTTTACATATGCCCAATATAAACAAGTGGAAGAGCAGCGGGAGAAGTTGGGAACGGATGATTGGCGTGCAGCGCTTCAGCAGCAAATCATTGATACTCAAAATCGATTGGGCTCGAATAGGATGCTGGATGAGTGGCGTGAACAGCTGCAAGTTAGTCTGAAGCAGCAGCAATATTATCTCGATCATGATATCAATCCCTCAGAACCAGGCGCAGCCACCTTTACACGCATGTTTTTGGAAAATGCAATTGATTTGTTCATTCCGCTGTTGATCATGATTGTGGCGAGTGATTTGGTTTCTTCCGAAAATAGTCAAGGCACGATCAAGCTTCTGCTGACAAGGCCAGTGGAGCGCTGGAAAATCTTATTTAGCAAATATGTAACATTATTATTATCGGTTTCGATTATCGTGGCGATGACAGCCTTATTGTCTTACCTTTTATCAGGAATCGTTTTCGGATATCAAGGATGGGGGGCCCCCGTAATAACCGGATTCGAATTGAATGGTGCTGATGTGGATGTCAGTCAGGTAAGGTTAGTTGAGCAATGGAAATTCCTATTCATGGATTTGGGACTTGTCTGGCTGGTGGCGGTTGTTGTAGGGACCCTTTCTTTCATGCTTTCGGTTTTAGTGAGAAGCACCCCTGCAGGCATGGGCATCATGCTGGCTGCATTGATTTCCGGGGCTATATTGAACAATATGGTTTCATCATGGGAATCAGCGAAATATTTCTTTATGGTGAATTTGAAGTTGACCGCTTATATTAGCGGGACGGCTCCGCCGATAGAAGGGATGACTTTATTATCCTCCGTCATCACTCTGCTCGTTTGGTGGGCACTTGCTTTAATTGTATCCTTTACAGTATTTACGCGGAGGGATGTATACTGAGAAACAGCCTATATAACTTATAAGTTGTTACAGTTTGTTGACAAAAGGGGTACGGAACTGTCGCACCCGGGTTTAACTGGCTAGCCGAGTCCCCAAAGATGCTTGCGGCGAGAAGCTTGGCAGACAATCGGAGGAAAGGAAGCGGGTTTCTGAAATCATCTGCAACTTTTTGGAAAATAAAAAACTATAGGCAAACTCGCTTATTCTTCGAATTTGTCTACTGTCTGAAACAGCCTATATAAATTATAGGTTGTTTTTTATTTTCCCGTACAGGGTATCCTTTAAAAAACAGTATGTTCAAAATAGGAGGGGTATAAATGGATGATAATCATTTGAATGAAAAATGGATGCCGATGACTTCAGTATCCAGTGGAGATGTACAGATTATAAATGAGGATATATATATTGTCTGTCCGTCCAAATCGTAAATGTAATTTTTGTAAGGTCACCCAAAGATGATAAATGGGTATTGATAGATGCAGGGATGCCACGTTCAGCAGAAGTAATAAAGAAAACTGCTGAAGACATATACGGGCCACAAAATCCACCTGCTGCCATTATTTTGACACATGGACATTTCGATCATGTTGGCGCACTGATTGAGTTAATGGAGTATTGGAAGGCTCCTGTTTATGCTCATATTAAAGAAATGCCTTATTTAACTGGACAGGAAAATTATCCCGAACCGGATCCTACTGTTGAAGGGGGAATGGTCGCAAAAATTTCATGGGTATTTCCAAATGAGGGAATCAACCTTGATGAAAAAGTTCAGCCATTGCCTGATGATCATAGTGTTCCCGGGCTTTGCGATTGGAAATGGGTTCACACCCCTGGTCATTCAAAAGGACATATTTCTCTTTTTCGTGAAAGTGACCGAAGTTTGATTGCTGGAGATGCTTTTGTGAATGTCAGGCAAGATTCCCTATACAAGGTTATCACTCAGGAGAAAGAAATAGCAGGCCCGCCGCGGTATTTGACAACCGATTGGGAAGCTGCCAAAGAATCGGTAAAGTTATTGGAAAGTCTGAAGCCGGCTGTTGCGATAACGGGACACGGGTATCCTGTTGAAGGGCAAGAACTGGAAATGGGTTTAGCAATGCTTGCAAAGGAATTCGATTCATTAGCTAAACCGGATCACGGGAAATATGTGGAATGAAGCGTATTTCATGAATAATTTCTCTTCAGAAGTCCAAAATAAACAAGCAACTTATGAAAAATGGAGGGATATCCGTGACTAAATTAAGAGATATCATGACAACAGATGTGGACTGCTGCACTGCGGAAGATAATATATATGAAGCAGCAGTCAAAATGAAGAATGATGATGTTGGTGTCATTCCTGTATTGGAGAATAACCATTTAATTGGTGTCATTACAGACAGGGATATCGTCATTCGCTGCGTTGCCGAGAAAAAGCCGAATTCGACTAGAATTACCGATGTCATTTCCACCAATCTTGTGACAGGCACACCTGATATGTCAGTGGAAGAAGCTGAGGAGTTAATGGCTACCGAACAAATCAGAAGGCTCCCTATCATTGAGAATGACAAGCTGGTCGGAGTCGTGGCATTAGGTGATCTTGCTGTACACCAACAGACAAATACAATGGCGGGAAATGCTTTAAGTTCAATTTCCGAGGATAGAGACCAAATACAACACTAAAAACAAAAACTCTGTTAGCTTTTGCTAACAGAGTTTTTGTTTTTAAAGATATTTATTGAACCATCCTTTGATTTCCTCAACATGTTGCAGGCGCATTTTTGGAGATCCGCTTCGGGATACTTCATGAGTTTCATCTGGGAATGAAACAAGTACCGCTTCTTTATTTTGACGTTTTAAAGCGACAAAAAATTGCTCGCTCTGTTCAATGGGACATCGAAAATCCTTTTCACCGTGAAGTAAAAGTAAAGGGGTATTCACATTGGAAACATATTTTAAAGGGGAGTGCTGCCATAATTTTTCAGCAGAGTTAACGATATCACCGCCTACTTCCCACTCTGTAAAATAATAGCCAATGTCGCTGACCCCATAAAAACTTAGCCAGTTACTAATGCAACGCTGAGTCACAGCGGCCTTGAAGCGGTTGGTATGTCCGATGATCCAATTTGTCATGAACCCTCCATAACTTCCTCCGGATACCCCTAAATCTTCATGCTCTATAAAATCATACGTAGCTAAAACGTGATCAACTCCAGCCATTAAGTCCTTATAATCCATGCCTCCATAATCGCCCCGGCAGGCATTTACGAAGTCTTGGCCATATCCTACACTCCCGCGCGGGTTAGTGAACAATACAGTATATCCTTCATTAGCCAAGGTCTGGAATTCATGAACATAGGTATTGGCATACATCATATGCGGACCGCCGTGGATTTCTAAAATGAGCGGATATTTTTGATTACCATTAAAATCGGTCGGCCTCATGATCCAGCCGTGGATGGTAAGTCCATCAACAGATGGAAAAGTAATGGGTTCAGCCATGGACAAGTGTTTATCCTTCAAAAAATCCTCATTAACAAAACTGATTTGTTCCTTATCGCCATTGGTAAGGTTATAAGCAAAGAGATCGCCGGGATGAACAGGTGTACTGATGGCCACGACAGCACGATGGCTTTCTGGATCTATAGTCAGGCCGTATATATGCTGCGGGTCAAGGATTGATGGATACATGGCTCCTTCGATCGAGCCATAATAAACTCCGGTATTTCCGTAATCACTTATTAAAAAGTAAAAACCTTGGCTATCGTTTGTCCATAAAATACCTGGGTCGACGGCTCCGATTTGGAAATCCCCAATTGCAGAATCTCCAATTTGGACGTCCCATCCATCGGTCAAACACTGAGTCGTTTGATCGGAAATGGAATATAACCAGATTTTTGAAAAGGTGGCACCGGCAAATTCTTTATTATGGCCAATGAAAGATAGATATTCGCCATTTGGAGACCATTTCGGATCTCTAAAGAAACCTGTACCATCCGTTATCTTCTCTAAAGAATTCGTTTCAAGCTCCATGATGAAAATATCGGAAAAAAGTTCATCATCACTTCTTTCTGCATCCCCGCTTATGAATGCAATATGCTGACCGTCTGGGGACCATGCATTCGGATTATGATCAACATTGTTTTCCGTTAGCAATGTTGATTCTCCCTTGAAAATTTCCACTATGACCAGCTGCTGATATAACTGATCAAAATAGCCTCTCCCATCCCATTTATACTTGATTCGGTCATACCTATGAATTTCCTTGGACAGATCATTTTCCTTAACCGTATTAAGGTTTTCGCCTTCCTTTAACCCGGTAGAAAGCAGCAACTTGGTGGAACAAGGAGACCAAATAGGCTTGGTTACACCGTTAACGTAATGGGTCAACTGGCGAGCTTCCCCGCCAATGCTCCCAATAATGTGGACTTGTTTTTTACCTGATCTGTCTGATATAAAAGCGATATGCTTGCCGTCGGGGGACCAAGCTGGTGATGTATCACGATTATCCCCATACGTCCATTGCTTTGTTTCATTCGTAATCAGGCTGAACATAAACAGATTGGAAATGTATTTTTCCGTTTTTTCATCTATTCTGGTTTGGACATAAACCGCCATGCTGCCATCCGGTGATAGCTTTGGATCGGTCACTGATTTCAAGTGAAATAAGTCTCTTGCTGTTATACCTATTTTGTTCATCCTTTTCACCCTTTCATTTCTCATAGTTATGTATTTCGCTAAAGAGAAATATAAATCCTTTAGTAAATGGTAAACACGAGAGGTTTATTTATCAAGAACGAAAGAAATGAAAAAAATCCGGCCTTTTCATCAGGTCGGATTATCAGGCTATATAGGCAAATAACTTACAATTACTTATGCATGTGTGGTGTATGTGGGCGGTGCGGCGGTACTTGGAAATTATGTTCTTCCATCATTTTATAATGTTTTTCAAAATGTGAAACCATTTTATCGGCTTCTTCTTTCGAAAGCGCGCCATACTCTACATATTTTTCAATCAATATCTTTTTGTCAGCGAGTATCTGCTTTTGGATCTTAGCGATTTCCGATTTTTGAGCATCAGTGAATTGCACACTTTCCGTTTTTTCTTTATTTTCCTGTGCAGCCGGATGATTAAGGTTGACTAAGAATAGGGAACAAGCTGTTAAACAGATGACTAAAAACTTTTTCATGAATGAACGACTCCTTCTTCTTGAATTTTACTGCCTTATGAAGAACTGGTGAACCTTCAGTACCTGAAAGTCTCTTCCTTATGGTGAATGTTTTTCAATATGGAAGATTCCTTATTTCTTTATTATCATTTACAGCATTTACAGTTTTATGTAAAGAAATTAGGTAAGGGTTTGTTACAAAAAGATATGGGTATTTTAAATGTAAGCAGAAAATTTTGTTGTAACTTCTTATTAAAAAAATCCTTTTAAGAAGGGAAGAAAGGGGGATTATCATGATTTGGACAATTATTGGTGTAATAATATTATTATGGATTCTTGGGTTAGTCTTTAAAGTGGCTGCAGGCTTTATACATATTTTGCTTATTATCGCGGTCATTCTCATTTTGGTTAAAGTTTTTAAGGGAAGGAATCGAATGTAGACGTGTATCGAAGGCTAACGTTGAAAAGTTTTGTAATTAACAATGTAAAAGGCGGCCTGGTGGACAGGTCGCCTTTTAATCTTCCATCAGGTTGTCAATCATAAGGAAGTGGCTGTCCTAACAGCCTCTTATGAATCCATATCGCTGCTTGGGTACCATCCCCCATCGAAATGGTGACTTGTTCGGAATGGGCAACGAGGTCACCGCCTGCCCAGACTCCTTTAATATTCGTTTCTTTAGTCCGGGGATGAATCACGACATGATTGTTTTCATTGACTTGTACACCTAATTGTAAGGCTAGGTCATTATTAAGTTTGTTCCCTTTAAATGCCGTGAATGCCTTTTCAGCTTCGATTATTTTACCGGAGACTAACTGTATGGCTGTTAACTGCTGGTTGGCATCAACATGAACCTCACAAACTTCCTCTTCGAATACAGGAATCTGATTTTCCTTTAACTTTTCCTTATACTCGTCATCAATTTTTGATTTCAAATGATTTACGTAAATGATATCTTTTGACCAATATAATAGAGTAAGCGCCATCCCTGCACCAGCATTTCCGCCTCCAAGGACAACGGTTTGCTTATCCATGATCTCATACCCATCACAGTCGGGGCATATATATGTAGACGTCCCAAGAGTTGGATAGATGTTTTTGATTGGAGGAATGTTATCGGTAATGCCGGTACCAAGAAAAATCATTTTTGCTTGATATTCCCTGTCATTTTTTGTTTGGATAAAAAAATTGCCCTGCTTTTTTTCAAGAGATGTCACTGTATCATCCAAGAATTCGACACCGAATTTTTCAGCGTGCTGTCTGCCAAGGGTCCTTAATTGTTTGCCGCTTACCCCATCCGGCCATCCAAGAATGTTATGGTAATCCTTGGCAATGGAAGAGCGGCCTTGGGCAGAATCAATGACGATAATATCATGTTTATATCTTCCGAGCTGGATGGCTGCCTGAATACCGGCTATACCTCCACCAATAATAATGCAATCTGCTTGTTTCATGAATTCACCGCCCATAAAATTGGAATAAACCTAGTGTTATTCTATCTGTAAAAAATATACCACTAGTCGCTGGCGCTTAAACAAAAAAGGAGGAAGTCCGCAGCTGGCAGACCTTCCTCCCTTTCTTTAATGCCAATATCATTGATTCTGTATTGGTTCGAGCCATTCTTGTGCCCAATTTTGAATTTCTTTCATTACTGGTGCAAGTGCCTTGCCTTTTTCAGTTAAAGAATATTCAATCCTGACCGGTGTCTCTGGATATACGTCCCTTTTAACAATACCTTCAATTTCCAAGTCCTTTAAACGTTCAGAAAGAATCCTGCCGCTTATCGGGAATGCAGATTCAATATTACAAAACCGTTGAGGGCCATTAAGTAATTGATTGACAATCAATCCAGTCCAGCGTTTACTCAAGATTTGCATTCCTTTTTCAAATCGTGGACAAAGTGTCGTATTATTCATCATATCACCTCATTATTATTATATTATAATGCATTTACCTTATATGTAACAACTTTACCGATAATTATTTAGTTACTAGAGATGTTATAGTATAAGAAATTTATGAACTTACTTTAAGTATCATGAAAAGTATTCCGCCTTGGAATTGCCACATTTTTTAAAAAATGCGCTTTAAAAAATGTGTTCTTTAGAGATACCATGAAAAATATGTTATTTTAATATTGAAGTCAAAGTTTTGCAAATGGAAGGATCCGTGGGAAAGATGAGTGATTTACTGCAAGAGGCCGTATCCTTTATCAGGACAAGTTATCCGGAATTATTGAAAACGGAAGAGGACATAAATGTAAGGATCGAACAAATTAAAAAGGAAATAAATGAAACAGACAGATATGAACATACATATGAAGAATTGGTTTTTGGTGCTAAATTAGCTTGGCGTAATAGCAATCGTTGCATTGGGCGCTTTTTTTGGGAATCGTTGAGGGTGATTGATAAAAGGATGATTCAAAGCGAAGAAGAAATTGTATCGGCTCTCTTTGAGCATATCGAATATGCTACGAATAATGGGAGCATCAGACCTGTGATTACAATTTTCAAACAGAAAGATCATGATCGAAAAGTGGATATTTGGAATCATCAGCTTATTCGATATGCAGGATATGAGACGGAGCATGGTGTAATCGGCGATTCCAGTTCAATAGAATTCACCAAGCAATGTATGGCATTAGGATGGGAAGGGAAATTCGGACCTTTCGATATTTTACCCCTTGTAGTCCAATTGGACGGAAAAACCCCTGGTTTTCATGATATACCTGAAAGCCTCGTTAAAGAAGTTCAAATTACCCACCCTGTACTGACATGGTTCAAAGATCTTCAAATCAAATGGTATGCAGTTCCAATCATATCTGGCATGAGGCTGGAAATTGGCGGTATTACTTATTCAGCTGCCCCATTTAATGGGTGGTACATGGGAACGGAAATCGGTGCCAGGAACCTTGCTGATGAAGAACGCTACAATATGCTGCCGGCAATCGGGGAGAGGATGGGCTTGGATATTAAACGTGATTCGAGCTTATGGAAAGATCGAGCCCTTATCGAACTGAATGAAGCAGTCCTTCATTCGTTTAAAAAACACGGAGTCAGCATTGTTGATCACCATACAGCAGCTAAACAATTCAAGAAATTCGAAGAAAAAGAAGCCTCTTGTGACCGAAAAGTTACGGGGGACTGGACTTGGTTAATTCCACCGGTGTCTCCAGCCACGACACACGTTTTTCATCAGTCATACAACAATGAAATAATGAAACCTAATTTCTTTTATCAAATTCCTCCATATAAATAAAGGTTTACTTTAACTGGCGTTGGGTATATATATAGCAAGCCAATAAATAAGGGGGAAGGTAATGATGGCATTAGGTAGAAACGTGGTATTACTGGGAGTCGGAGTTGCCGGAGTCTCATTTTTATCGAATAAAACGAACAGAGGAAAAATGAAGGACATATGGTCCAAAGCAAAAGCGAGAACAGAAGGCTTTTGGAATAGGACGGCTTCAGAGCTGAATCCTGTAATTGAAAAGGCAGGTCACCCTGACCCATATGATCATGAGGACAATAAAATGGTAGATGAAGGCGCCATGTATGGTGTTCACTATTATAATAATGCTAAGCATGGATAAAGTAATCAGACTCGCTTGGGGATACCCAGGCGTTTTTTTGTGGTCGTTTTCATTATCTTTCTAAAAGTGAAAATCAGATAATTACGAATTCTAAACAGGGAATCAATGTATTAAATTCTTTATTGTGCTTTAAAAGAATAAGGATTAAGATTAAAGAATCGAAAGGAAGTGGATACGAGTGAGCAGCAGTTCTTATGATCCTGAACCCAGAAAGCAAGAGGAAGCCAATATGATGCTAGAAGTCGAGACTGTTATTCTCCCTGAGTATCTGCTCGAAGAAGGTAAATAAGGCTTTCTCTATAGAAGAGGAGGTCAAGAAATGATTGAAATCTACAAGACGGATGAAAACCGTCACCTTAACAATGTCGAGGATATGACAAAAGGTTCCTGGGTGAACATTGTCGCGCCCACAGAAGCTGAAATAGATTATATATGCACAACTTTGAAGTTACCGATCAATTTCATGAAAGATCCACTGGATGATGAGGAGAGGCCTCGAATCGAAAAAGAGGAAGATAATGTTTTAATTATTGTCGACTTCCCATATTTGACCAGGGACGAAGCCGACTTACCGATCTTTGAAACGATTCCCATAGGCATGATCTTTACCAAAGACTGTTTCATTACTGTATCATTAAAAGAAACACCGATATTGGCTAATTTTAAAAACAATAAGATCAAAGGATTTTTCACCAACAAGAAAACAAGGTTTGCTTTACAATTATTATTTGAGATTTCATCCTATTATTTACGTTACCTGAAACAGATTAACAAGATGACTAATGAAGCGGAACGTGAATTGCATCAGTCCATGAAAAATAAAGAATTATACACTTTCCTTGCTTTGGAAAAAAGCCTGGTTTATTTTACGACATCATTGAAATCCAATCGCGTAGTACTGGATAAGATCCTCCGTTTTAATTATTTAAAAATGTACGAAGAAGATAAAGAATTGCTTGAGGATGTAATCATCGAAAATGCTCAGGCAATCGAAATGGCAGAAGTGTATCTATCCATTCTTAGCGGTATGATGGATGCATTCGCTTCGATCATTTCCAATAATGTCAATAATGCCATGAAGTTTCTAACCTCAGTGACCATTATTTTAACGCTGCCGACGATGGTGGCAAGTTTTTACGGAATGAATGTGGAATTGCCATTTGAACATAATCGGTTTGCTTTCATTTTTACATTATTAATTGCCATCACTTTGGCTGGGACGACGGCATTCATTTTTTGGAAGAAAAAATATTTTTAAATTAACCGGCTTATTAAGCCAGTTTTAGACTGTAGACAAACTCGATGAAAATCGAGTTTGTCTACAGTCTTTTTTGCTTGTACAAATTTGGACGTTGATTTCCACTTCAGGCACTCGCTTTCCGCGGCGGTCCGGGAGCCACCTCGGCGCACTTGCGCCTGTGGGGTCTCCCTTGGACTCGCTATTCCCGCAGGAGTCTTCGCACCTTCCGTTCCAATCAACTATGTTTAAAAATTTAGATAGAACTCCTTTTGCCTACAGTCTTTTTTGTTTTAAAATAGAACGATTAAAACTTGAGGTGATGAGGATGCTTTCGAAACATCATTCTATTCAGCGAGATCAACTTGAAATGATTACTTTAGAGCAACTGGTGCCGGCGAACCATTTGGTTCGTAAAATTGAGGCTGCCAAGCCGGTTTTATCTTACTCCTCAAAAAAATCAGCAAATCCTTCACTGTTAATCCGATCGGTATATGGGTTCTCATCCTTTACATTCTTTGCATCCAAATTTGTTTTAATCACTAAACGTGGACTCTGTGATGCTTCTCGGATGATACGGTCGTTCAACTCTTTGAAATCCGGTATATTCTTATTGCCGGGTTTGTTTGGTTCCAATAAAACCACCTCCATTTCTATCTTTGCAATAAATCATGGGGTGTATTCATGAATATTCTTAGGTTTGGGAAGGATAAAGGACTGAGGAGGAGATCATGATGACCAAATGGAACGAGCAAGCAGCTCCCAATAATAATTTAAGGGCAAGTGATTTAAACCCAGATGGAGCCGATAAAGTAAAAATGGATTCAAAAATAATTGATGGAGATCAATTGAATGATCTAAAGATTCAAAGGGAAATCAGAAAGCAAAATATATAAGAGAATTCCCTGATCGTCGAAGTAAAGAGGATCATGCAGAGGAAAACGCTTGGCGGTTAAACCAAGCGTTTTTTTGTGTATTCCATGGTGGTATAGGATTCTCTTTTATCATGTACGCTTTTGCTTTTTAAGAGAAGAGGGTTGAGTGAAGGACCCGGTTTCTTTCGTAGTGGTACCTTGCCCCTCTACCTGAGAAGAACCTAAACGAGTTTGTGAAGCATCTTTCTTGTTTTTTCCATTCATGTTTATCACCTCGATATTACTTTCCCTATTTCCTTTGCATCCTATACATATATTCAAGGTGAAAAGGACAGGTTAGAAGGTAGAGGAGGTGTGTGTTGATGTCAAAAATCGGTGTTGAAGAATCATTAACGAATATTCAGGAAGCACTTCGTGATAAAGGTTTTGATGTTGTGGAGATTAAACAAGAAGCTGACGCAAAAAACGTGGATTGTTGTGTAGTAACAGGTTTGGACAGTAATGTGATGGGTATAAGCGATACTTCATTAAAAGCGTCTATCATTGAGGCAAATGGTTTAACGGCTGATGAAGTGTGCCGCGAAGTTGAAAATAAAGTGAACGCCATTCAATAATTCAAAAAGTGCCTAAACCGATATAGGGTTAGGCACTTTTTCTGTTCAAGGTTACTGTGCTATGGAAATTGTCGCAATCAATTCCACCACTACATTACCTTTGATCGCTCTAGAAATCATACATGAAGTTTCAGCTTTTTCAGCAAGTTTCCTCGCTTTTTCAACCACTTTTTCAGAAGTGCCCGGTACTAATATAAGTGCAGGGCGATGAATTATTTTCTTGTAGGTGAATACACCATTCGTAACATCCACTAACGCTTCCGATTGCATGGTCAAGCTCACCTTATCTATATGGGCTCGCTCTAACATGGCAGCAAAGGTAATGATATAGCAGGTCGATGCCGCCCCAAGCAGCATTTCATCGGGATTAGTGCCGATCCCTGGTCCCTCCATTCCAGTAGGAATACTTATCTGTGTTCGAAGATTCCCTGAATGAATCGTACCGATATCATTTCTGCCGCCGGGCCATTCCGCGGTTAAATGAAAGTGATGTATCGTCATTTTTTCAACCTCCTAACTATTCTATAGTGTAAACGATTAAACAGGTTAAGTATCCGATTTTGCTCACTCAGCCGAATAATCCAGCGATCGGCCGAATTAAGTTTCCGGTAGGCCAAATTTCGGCCAGCTGACCGAAGCATTCTTATTGATATAAAGGATACATGTTGATGAAACAAAAGGCAGAGGCATTAGGCTATTTTAAGCACAATATTGGATAGGCTTTTCTATAATGATATAGACGGTTTTATATAAATAATATTTCATTAAGGAAGGGCTGGAAAATTGACTACATTGAGTAATATGTTCGATTTGACTAATAAAACGGCTATCATTACCGGCGGCGGCAGAGGACTGGGCAAACAGATCGCCATGGCGTTGGGGGAGGCTGGTTCAAATATAGTCATTGCTTCACGAAATCTTCCTGTATGTAAGGAGGTATGTGAAGACTTGCAATCGATAGGTGTTAATGCCGTTGCCTTTGAATGTGATATCACGGATGAGAGTGCCATTGGCCATGTCGTCCAGGAAACGGTTGCTCAATTCGGCACGATTGATATTCTTGTCAATAATAGCGGTACGTCCTGGTCAGGTCCGCTTTTGGATCTTCCCAAGGATAAGTGGGAAAAAGTATTGAATGTTAATGTTACAGGTACATTCCTTTTTTCACAGGCTGTAGCGAAGGTCATGAAGCAGCAAAATTCCGGAAAAATCATAAATATTGCATCGGTGACAGGTCTTGGCGGGACGTTTCCTGAGCTATTGGATACGATAGCTTATAACACCAGTAAGGGTGCCATCATTACCATGACCAAGGATTTAGGAGTTAAACTTGCTAGATACGGCATCCAAGTCAATGCAATTGCACCTGGGTTTTTCCCGACTAAAATCACAAAGGAAATTCTTGAAAAGTCTAACTATGACATATTAGGTAAAACTCCGGCTGGCAGGTTTGGAAATGAAGATGATTTAAAGGGTGCCGCCGTATTTTTAGCCTCACAGGCTTCTGACTATATGGTTGGTCATGTTTTAATCATTGACGGTGGAATATCGGCATTAGTGTAAACGGAGGAGAAAGGAAGGAAAAAATATATGACGGAAAAATCAAATTTTTATAAAGGGCTTAAACTACTAGGCACACAAAAAGAGCAACAGCTGAATTCTAAAATTCAAAGTCTGCTGAATAATCGCAAATTAATAGAAGCAGTAAGCGACAATGCCCAAATGCAGATTCCAAGAATAAATAGAATGCAGGAAGCCTCAGAAAGAATGTCCATTATCATGAATTACCCAACAAAAAAAGATGTAGCGAGTGTAGCGAAATTAGTCATCCAGCTCGAAGAAAAAATTGATAGGTTAGATGAGTTGGTCTCTACACTTGTTGAGGATAGGGGCGGGAACGTCAAAGGTAATTCTTCATTCCGCAATAAACGGAATGCTTCACGCAGTAAGAAAATGAAATCAAGTTGGGAATCCAATGAAATGGAAGGGCGTAAAAAAAGGATATCTGATTTTATAAATAACTCCTTATTGTTAAGCTCACAGTTACCTGAGTTCGATTCACATGGACAGGGGAATTCAAGTGTCTAAGCGGAAAGTGCCGAAAAATCAATCCGAATCCATGAATAAATGGAAACATTTTATGGATATTCCCAATCAGCCAATGCCTGAAATGGGACTGACGCCGAAAATAGCGGTGTGGAAAAAAAACAAATCAACGCTTTGGTATTATCCGTCAGCACAAAAAAAGTATGATGTGCCGGTTTTTCTTATATATTCACTAATAAATACCCCTTTGATTCTTGATTTGTCCCCTGGGAATAGTTTAATAGAATCTTTTGTAAATGAAGGTTTTGATGTGTATTTGCTTGATTTTGGAAGTCCAAGCTTTGAAGATGGTGAAATATCGATCGAAGATTATATCGTCGATTATATTCAAAAAGGAGTACAGCGTGCATTACGCCACTCTGGAGCATCAGAAATAACAGTTATGGGGTTTTGCCTCGGCGGTACAATAGCCGCAATATATGCTGCCATTGCAGACGAGCCAATCAAGAATTTGATCCTCTCCGTTACACCGGTTGATTTCAGTGCCTCAGAATTTTTTGATCAATGGCAGGAAGCGTTAAAGGAAGGTACCGCGGATTTTAACGAGACGATTGATATTTATCAAACGATCCCAGCCAGTGCAGTTAAATATGGAATCCGGTTAATTACATCTCCTATCTATATATCACCCTATTTATCTTTATTGAATCAAGCGGATGATGATGAATACGTTCAAAATTGGCGCCGCTTCAATGCTTGGGCTAATGGTCATGTACCATTATCCGGAGCAGCCGCAAAACAAATAACCAAAGACCTTTTGATGAAAAATAGCTTGGTTAATGGGGGTTTTAAAGTAAGGGGGAAAAAAGCGAAGCTATCGAAAATTGACGCTAGTGTTTTGGTAATAGCGAGTAAGTATGATCGATTGGTCCCACAGGAAATGATTTATCCGGTAATGGAGCATTTAACATGTAAGGATAAGACATATAGCCTACTGAAAAGTGGACATGCTGCTGCTAAACAATATTCCGGAAAACTTCCATATTATTTGAAGGAATGGCTACCAGGGCGTTCTTCACCAATTCAATAGGTTACTAGAGGGATGTGAAATGTGCTTGTTGAACACCAGTGAGGATACCAAAATCATGCCGGTTTTAGATTTTATAGGCTTTGCGTCGTTGAAATTTCAAAATTTTTTTCAACATTTCCGGATTACTGAAGTAAAATAAATGATAGGGCTGGCTCGGTATGTAGAGCCAGCCCCTATTGTATCATTGATAATATTTCACACGTTCTTCTAGAGGTGAGAAGTCTTTATCGCCAGGCTCCGCAGTGGGTTTTCCAAAGGGCATCTGTGCGATGAGTTTCCAATCTCGTGATATATCCCATGTCTTTCTCACTTCGTCATCGATTAAAGGATTATAATGCTGAAGACTTGCACCAAACCCCTCAATTTCCAAGGAAGTCCATACGACAAATTGTAAAATGGCAGACGATTGGTTCGACCAAATCGGAAAATTTTCGGCATACGTTTTGAATTGTTCTTGAAGCCTAGCTATAATGGCCTGGTCTTCAAAGAATAAAACCGTACCATAACCATTTATAAATGACTTCATTTTTTCTTCCGTTTTTGCAAAGTCTTTGTCACCGACTGCATTTCTTAATGTTTCTTTCGTGATATCCCATAATTGGTCGTGGCTTTGACCAGTTAAAACAATCACTCTTGCACTTTGGGAGTTGAAAGCGGAAGGGGAATATTGAACGGCATGATCGATAACTTCTTTAATCCTTTTATTAGGAACAACACGTTCCTTGCTAAGGGAATAATAAGAGCGTCTATCTTCAATTGCGCTAAAAAAATCTTTAACCATATATCACACCTCCATTCTTTATACCGATTTATTTTGACCTGATTTTATTATTTTATGATAAGTGAATACAGGTGAAATTATTTGAATGAAAATGGTTGACAAATATATCACTGTCGTTTATCTTTAAATCAAGATATTTTTATTAAAAGTATTATGCAGATTAAATACCTTGAATTCGAGATATTATCCAGGATTCATTCATAACCTTTAGGGGAGATTTATTTATAAAGATAGGAGTGGTACGGATGGAATTAAAAGGATTACATCATGTTTCGGCTATTACAGCTAAAGCGGGAAATAACTTTGAATTCTATACAAAAGTCTTAGGGATGCGATTAATCAAAAAAACGGTGAATCAAGATGATGTTCGTGTGTATCACTTATTTTATGGAGATCAAATTGGTTCACCGGGTACGGAATTGACGTTTTTTGAAATTCCCAATGCTGCCCGCACTCATGAGGGAAACAATAGCATTTCAGAAATTTCTTTAAGGGTGAGGGATGATGAAGCACTAGGATATTGGAAAAAACGGTTTGTGGAATTCAATGTTGAACATGATGAAATATCGAGCCGTTTTGAGAGGAAGGTGCTTTCTTTTAAAGATCCTGAAGGGCAGAGGCTTCTTCTGGTTTCCGATCAGGATAATAACGGCGTTCAAGGAGGATTACCGTGGGATGGAAGTCCTGTACCGCAAGAGTTTTCCATCCTTGGATTAGGACCAGTAAAACTTACTGTACCCAATATTGAACAAACAGAAAGCGTTCTTACCGAGGTATTGGGGTTCAGGAAATCAGGCACTTACCCATCCTCAATTAGGGGGCAAAATCCGATTGTCGTATACGAGACAGGTGAGGGTGGAACAGGAGCGGAACTCCATATTGAAGAAAGGAATGACATACCTCGGGAAAGGTTGGGGAGGGGTGGAGTGCACCATGTTGCCTTCCGGGTGGATAATGAGGAAGAATTGAGAAAATGGATAGAGAAAATTAGTGAATCGAAATTCGTGAACTCGGGCTATGTGGACCGCTTTTATTTTCGTTCACTCTATTTTAGGGAGCCGAATGGCATATTATTTGAATTAGCTACTGATGGACCTGGTTTTGCAGTGGACGAAGCAGAGCAGCACCTAGGTGAGAACCTTGCCCTGCCACCATTTTTAGAATCGAAAAGAAAGGATATTGAAGCGAATTTAAAACCACTGAATACAAAATCAACCAATTAATCAACGGGAAAGGAAGTAATCGGCATGCAAAAGCAAAATGCAGGAATACATCATATAACCGCAATTGTAGGCAATCCTCAAGAGAATGTGGATTTTTATGCTGGAGTATTGGGGATGCGTATGGTGAAGAAAACCGTTAATTTTGATGATCCAGGCACCTATCATTTATATTTCGGAGATGAATCAGGTTCACCGGGCTCTATCATCACTTTCTTTCCGTGGCCTGAAGCATACCGAGGGACAATTGGCTCTGGACAAGTGGGGATTACAACATATGCCGTTCCGGAAGGGTCAATGGGCTTCTGGGAAATGCGTTTGGGTAAATTTAACATAGAATTTGAAAAGGTTTCACGTTTCGGTGAGGAATATCTGGAATTTCAAGACCCGCATGGTTTGCAGCTTGAACTGGTTGAGCGTAAAGAAGGTAAAAATAGCGAGTGGTCATTCGGAGGTGTACCAGCTGATAAGGCGGTCAAGGGATTCGGCGGTGCTGTATTATTGACGTCAAAACCGATCAAAACGATGGAACTATTAGTGGAAGTGATGGGCCTGCAAAAGATAGGGGAAGAGGGCGATTTCATCCGCTTCAAATCCACATCGGACATCGGAAATTTGATAGATGTTAAAAAAACGGTTTTGCCACATGGGAAAATCGGAGTGGGAACTGTCCATCACCTTGCATGGCGTGCAAGCGATAATGAAGATCATAAAGAATGGAGGGAGCATATCGGTAACCATGGCTATGGTGTGACCCCCTTTACAGACCGTCAATACTTCGATGCCATTTATTTCAGGGAAGATGGAGGCATACTCTTTGAAGTTGCCACAGATCCACCTGGCTTTGCTCATGATGAAACGAAGGCAACGATGGGTAGTAAATTAATGCTGCCGCCATGGCTGGAAGAAAAAAGGGGAATTATGGAGAAAACGTTACTGCCGGCAGTGCCGAGAGTACTAGAGGAGGATAAATGATGAAGCATATTTTTCAACAAGGAAGTAATTCTGAAGCTCCGTTACTTTTGCTTTTACATGGCACTGGAGGAACGGAAACAGATCTCTTGCCATTATCGGAAATGGTTTCACCGGGTTCATCCGTATTGAGCGTACGGGGAAATGTACTTGAAAACGGAATGCCTCGTTATTTCCGCCGGTTAGCTGAAGGGGTTTTTGATGAAGAAGATTTGATTTTCCGTACGAAGGAGCTTTATGACTTCTTGGAATTAGCGTCCGGAAAATATGACTTCGATCGTGACAGAGTGGTAGCATTAGGTTATTCCAATGGTGCAAATATAGCGGCAAGTTTGCTGTTCCATTTCGAAGGGGCGCTAAAAGGAGCGATTCTTCATCATCCAATGGTGCCTAGACGTGGGATTGCTTTGCCGCCGCTTTCGGATATACCTGTATTTATTGCTGCAGGTAAAAACGATCCGATTTGCCCGGCAGAAGAAACTGATGAACTTAAACGACTTTTACTGCAAGCTGGTGCTACAGTGGATGTTCAGTGGGAAAATTACGGTCATCAGTTAACACGTTCAGAGGTTGAGGCAGCAGGTACATGGTTTCAAAAGAACTTTTTATAAGAATGTGAGGGAATGAAGATGATTTCTGTTAATCCTGAAAGTCTGACTGAAAGGGATAATTATAAGTTTTTGACTGGAAGCATAATACCGAGACCTATAGCCCTGGTTACGACAAAATCCGAAACCGGTACAATCAATATAGCGCCGTTCAGCTTTTTTAACATAGTCAGTTCAAATCCTCCGATGATTTCCATTTCTGTTCAACGGAAAGAAGGAGTTTCAAAGGACACAGCCCGAAATGCAATTCAAACAGGTGAATTCGTTGTTCATATCACTGATGAAAATAATGTTGTTGATGCAAATCGAACGGCCAAGGAACTCCCATCTGACGAAAGTGAATTGGGTCTTACCAATTTTACGCAGGCTGTTAGTGATAAGGTATCCGTACCAGGGTTGCAAGAAGCGAAGGTACGCTTTGAATGTACATTAGAGCATGCGATACCATTGGCAGGTTCCAAGAATAAACCTGGTTGTGATTTATTGATAGGGAAAATTGTCTGCTACCATATAGAGCAAGATATTTACCATAATGGCCGAATTGACCAGAATGGGCTAAAACCTGTAGCAAGATTAGCGGGCCATACTTATACAAAACTAGGGGAATTATTTGAAATAGAACGTCCTTAGGGAATTCATAAAGAAAAATGGCGTCATCTTTTAAGATGTCGTCATTTTTTTAGACTAAAAATTAATTTATCTGCAATTTTAATACGGGAGCGACTGTTCTAAAAACAAGCAGCCATTTCATTTTTATGCCGCAGGCGCCGTGATCGTTAGAATTTAAAAGGAATTCTTTAGAATCCGAAACAAAACTTGACAATTTTTTCATAGACTGATAAAGTTATAAAAAAATAATTTCTTATCCAGAGAGGTGGAGGGACTGGCCCTATGAAACCTCAGCAACAGGTCTACAAAGACACTGTGCTAATTCCAGGGGGTGAAACCTTGATAGATAAGACCGTACGTGTTTATTTGTCAGTAACGCACTCTTTTTTAGAGTGCGTTTTCGTTTTTTTCTGGATGCAAGATTAAGGAGAGTAAGAATGGAGAACAAAAGGAAGCATGATTTTCAAAGGCAAATGCAAGCACGGCATATAATAATGCTATCGCTTGGCGGGGTGATTGGAACTGGTTTATTCTTAAGTTCGGGTTATACGATTCAACAGGCTGGCCCATTTGGCACCATCCTTTCGTATCTGATTGGAGCATTAGTGGTTTATCTAGTCATGCTATGTCTAGGTGAACTGGCAGTACATATGCCCGAGACAGGTGCGTTTCATAGCTACGCAGCCAAATACATCGGACCAGGGACAGGGTATACAGTAGCCTGGTTGTATTGGCTAACCTGGACTGTTGCACTGGGTTCTGAGTTCACGGCTGCAGGTTTGTTGATGCAGCGATGGTTTCCATCAATCAATGTCTGGATTTGGAGTGCTCTATTTGCCATATTGGTCTTGGCATTAAATGCGTGGACCGTTAAGTTTTTCGCTGAATCCGAATTCTGGTTTGCGTCTATAAAGGTAGTTGCTATTGTGATATTTATTATTCTGGGAGCTGCGGCAATGGTAGGTTTTATTCCAATAATTCATTCACAATCAGCTCCGTTACTTTCCAATTTTACAAGTGCAGGTTTATTTCCGAATGGTGCTTTTGCCATTCTAATGACGATGCTCGCGGTGAATTTTGCATTTTCTGGAACTGAATTAATCGGAATTGCAGCTGGAGAAACTGTGAATCCAGAAAAAACGATACCAAAGGCAATCCGTATGACAGTATGGAGATTGATTATATTTTTTGTAGGTACCATCGTTGTATTATCCGCATTATTGCCTATTTCGGATGCAAACGTATTAGAGAGCCCCTTTGTTACAGTTCTCGAACGAATTGGAGTGCCATATGCAGCGGATATTATGAACTTTGTTATATTAACTGCCATATTGTCTGCTGCGAACTCAGGACTATATGCCTCTTCCAGAATGCTTTGGTCACTTGCAGATAAAAAAACTATTTCACCAATATTTGCAAAATTGACAAAACGGGGTGTTCCGATAAATGCAGTCCTTTTCAGTATGTTGGGCGGTGGTTTAGCCCTTTTCTCAAGTATTATTGCACCGGATACTGTATACATAGTGCTTGTATCCATTTCTGGACTAGCCGTGGTTGTAGTTTGGATGAGTATCAGCGCGTCACAGTTTCTATTTCGCAGACGATTTATAAAAGATGGGAATTCAGTAAATGATTTGGCTTATCATGCACCATTATATCCACTCGTACCAATCGTTTCTTTTATGCTATGTCTTGCTTCTTGCATAGGAATTGCATTTGATCCTACACAACGAATTGCACTATATTGTGGCATTCCTTTTATTTTGTTTTGCTATGGAAGTTATTATCTGACACAAACTATAAAGAAAAGAGGAATAGATCATGAAGAATAAAAATAACCCAATTGAAACAATTTTACGAGATCATTCAGTCATGATTTTGGACGGAGCTTTAGCTACAGAGCTTGAAAGGTATGGGTGTGATTTGGATGATCCCCTGTGGTCTGCACGTGTATTGCTTGAAAATCCGGAAGTGATTTATCAGGTTCACTCTGACTACTTTCGTGCTGGCGCTGACTGTGCGATAACGGCAAGCTACCAAGCAACAGTTGAAGGTTTCGCCCTCCGCGGAATACAAGAAAAAGAGGCTTTGGAGCTTATCCGGAAAACGGTTTTACTTGCAAGAAAAGCAAGAGATGAATTTTGGAAGGAAGAATATCAAACGATTAGACCTAGGCCACTGGTTGCTGCATCAGTTGGACCTTATGGGGCATTTCTTGCAGATGGTTCAGAGTATGTAGGGAACTATGGTGTTTCAGATGAAACTTTGGCGGCATTTCATCGCTCACGAATATCAGCTTTGATTGAAGCAGGTGCTGACATTTTAGCATTTGAAACGATTCCTTCCGTGCAAGAAGCAAAAGTATTATATTCATTATTGAAAGATTATCCAGAAGTCTATGCTTGGCTATCCTTTTCGTTGAAAAATGAAAAAGCGATAAGTGACGGTACATTGCTGGAGGAGTGTGCGAAATTGTTTGGGGACAGTGAGCAAATTGCAGCAATTGGCATCAACTGTGCGCCTGTATCAGGTATCACGGAAGCCATAAAGGTGTTGCGTGCAAACACGCATAAACCAATTATTGTTTATCCGAATTCAGGTGAAACATATAATCCAGAAACTAAAACATGGCATGGTCAAGAATCATGTAACAGGCTCGACCTGAAATCTGAAGAATGGCACCATGCAGGGGCATGTTTAATTGGAGGGTGCTGCAGAACGGCACCTCATCATATTGCAGACATTTCAAGTAAGTGGCGACCTTCCGTGGTGACATCCTCCTAGCCCTTTTTCTGTTATCAATCTGTTATAAGGTATGTAAGTAGTGGGGAAACCCTTAAATAAAAAGAACAGGAAGCGTCATGATCTGACGGTTCCTGTTCTTTTTGCGCTCTTTATTCAGGTTCGAGTTATTTGAAGGTTCGAATTCCTAATTAATTCTTGGCGCTCCAGAAATGAGTCGCGTAAAATCGGGTGTGAAGGATCATTCTTGATTGACTCATCTCTTTTTGTCAGTGTTTTAAATTACAGATGAATCCAAACCTGCTGCAAAAACATTAAAAAAAGAAATTAAATTATATTTTTTGTGTGCTTGGGAAAACTAAACAAACAATGATCAGAAAGGAGAGAATGAGTATGAGTCGTGGTAAAAATTTTAATCACAAAGAAAAAGGGCATCCAGGAAATCTACCCAATAATAGAATTAGTGAAGAGAAGGAACACAGCCGTCAGTATGAACAGATCGAGGATATTGTCACACATGAAGCTTTCAAAAATCGGGAAAAAGAAGACGAGATGCCTTGATGACAGTTTTTAAAAAGACCGAGATATTGAGCAATTTTCCTACCTTCAAGGACTGTATAATTCCGCTATCCGAAAATAAAGCACATGAATTAAACGATATACCTTCCTTTTCATGATGCTTCCAAAATTCAGCTTCTTTTTTAGCTTTAAAGATGAGACAGCAGTTTCCATTTATATACGTAGGGAAAACCATGAGCAATGCTATGGTTTTTTCTTTCATACATCCAAAATAAATCAAGAGGGAAAGTCGGAGATTAAACTTAAATAAGCATATATTGAGGCTAGAACTTCCCTTGATGGAAAAGGAAGTAAGGGAAAGAGGTTAACGGAAAAAGAAGATGGATGACCTTTTAATAAGCCGACTTTCTTCTATATAATGAATAAAACTTAAATTTCTGAACAGGGGGGATTATTAGAATTCCCATAGCTACCAAGACCAGTTAGTATGTATAATCTGCATTTTCTCTTGTCGTCCAGAAATAATTACGTGTAGAGTCAAAAATGGTGAACTTAACGATTAATCAGAACCGACTTTTCCTAACTGGTTAAAGCCATGAAATTTTACAGTTTTAAATAAATCAAGCCAGGTACATCGTGAATATTATAAGAACCTGCTGATAAGGTACGGTTCGTTCCCCATATACCAGTCTTAAGCCCAATGTCTGCTATGTTTCATTTTGTTTATCGCGATTTATTTCCACTTCCCGTTTAGCTCTAATAAAAGCGATAAATTGAATCGTTTCCTCTTTAGAAAGAGAGATTCCATCGACAGCTAGCTCCATATTTGGTAAATCCGTTAATTCCATGACTTGAGGTGACTCCGTGGTAATATCCTTAGATGGACAATCCACTCGGCCTAGAATGTAATCAGTGGATGTATCATATAAGCCTGCTAATAATTTAATCGTCTCTAATGAAGGGCGGCGATGGCCCGACTCGTAACCTGCATAGGTACTCTTGGCGATTCCGAGTCTGTCAGCGGTATATTGCAAAGACCACCTTTTGGCTTTCCTTAATGTAGTTAATCTATTTATTATCATTATTATTACTCTCCTTATATATAAATCCATTATAACATCATATTGAAATAAGTGTACGCGTAATGAATAACTTTAGCTTGATTTCACTCTGAAACATGACTATAATAACATGTGGTGTGCGCGTAACATGTACATTTTCAACTAAAATATCCTTTTCTGAGATGATAAGAATAATTGTGAAACAGGAGGCTTTATAGGGGGTAGTATATTGGAGAACTTGAAGTCAAAAATGAAGAAGTTGATGTTGTTTACAACAGGTGGTACAATTGCATCGTTAGAAGGAGAAAATGGACTGGTTCCAGAGATGAAAGCTGACGAAATTTTAGGTCACCTACCGGGATTGGATTTACTATGTCAGATTGATAGTAAGCCTTTGATGAATATTGATAGTACAAATATGCAGCCGGAAGATTGGATAGAAATGGCACAATCCATCCATGAGCACTATCATGATTACGATGGCTTTGTGATTACCCATGGAACAGATACAATGGCTTACACTTCAGCTGCGCTCTCATATATGTTACAAAATTTAGGGAAACCAATTGTCATTACAGGTTCTCAAATCCCAATTGCCTTCAAAAAGACAGATGCCAAAAGAAATATCTCTGATGCGATTCGGTTTGCTTGTGAAGATATTGGAGGAGTATATGTTGTTTTTGATGGTAGAGTCATCCAGGGTACTAGGGCGATTAAATTGAGAACGAAAAGCTATGATTCGTTTGAAAGTATTAACTATCCTTATATTGCTTCCATATTCAAAGATAAAATCGAGTATCTAAAGCCAGTGCATTCACCAAAGAAAAAGGAAGTTAAGTTAGATGCTTCCCTATGTACTGATGTTGCTTTGGTTAAGCTGCATCCCGGGATTAAGCCTGAATTCTTTGATTTTCTGAAAAATCAATGTCAGGGAATCGTAATTGAAAGTTATGGAAGCGGCGGTATTCCATTTCAAGGAAGAAATATTTTAGAGAAATTGAATGAGTTGGTCGAGTGTGGAATATCCGTAGTCATTACTACCCAATGTTTAGAAGAAGGGGAAGATATGGATATTTACGAAGTGGGACGAAAAGTGAACAAGAATGTCATCATTCGTTCAAGGAATATGAATACAGAAGCCATCGTTCCTAAGTTGATGTGGATATTAGCCAAGACACGGGATCCAAAAAAAGTGAAGGAAATGATGGAAACACCGATTGCAGAGGACATTACATTCTAGAACAAACAAAGGGGCAAGAGGAAATGTTGATAGAAGAGAGAACATACCGAATCGAGAAAGACTTTCTTGGGGAAAAGGAAATTCCGGCAGATGTTTATTATGGAATACAAACTCTACGCGCTGTAGAAAATTTTCCGATTACCGGTTACAAAGTCAATGAAGAAATGATTCGTGCACTAGCTATGATTAAAAAAGCAGCCGCTTTAGCAAATATGGATACCAAACGGTTATATGATGGTATTGGAAGCGCTATCGTCAAAGCTTCTGATGAAGTGATCGATGGAAAGTGGCATGAATATTTCATCGTTGACCCAATTCAAGGCGGTGCGGGTACATCGATGAATATGAACATTAATGAAATCGTTGCCAACCGAGCATTAGAACTTATGGGACACAAAAAAGGTGATTATGTACAAGTTAGTCCAAATAGCCATGTTAACATGTCGCAATCAACGAATGACGTATTCCCTACTGCCATTCATTTATCAACCCTACGACTTTTAGAGCAATTGTTACAAACAATGACCAAGATGAGTACGGTTTTAAAGAATAAAGCAAAACAATTTGATCATGTTATCAAAATGGGACGCACACATCTTCAGGACGCAGTGCCAATTCGCCTCGGGCAAGAATTTGAGGCTTACAGTCGCGTGTTGGAACGTGATATAAAACGAATCAGTCAATCACGTCAACATTTATATGAAGTGAATATGGGAGCAACAGCAGTGGGAACGGGATTGAACGCAGATCCGCGTTACATTGAAAATGTTGTTACATATTTAGCTGAAATCAGTAACTTGCCGCTTGTTGGAGCAGAACATTTAGTAGATGCAACTCAAAATACGGATGCATATACTGAAGTGTCAGCTTCATTGAAAGTATGTATGATGAATATGTCTAAAATTGCTAATGATTTACGTTTGATGGCTTCAGGACCAAGAGCGGGGTTAGGAGAAATCACACTTCCAGCTCGTCAACCAGGTTCATCCATCATGCCAGGAAAAGTAAATCCAGTAATGCCAGAATTAATTAATCAAGTCGCTTTCCAAGTGATCGGGAACGATAATACGATTTGCTTAGCATCAGAAGCAGGGCAACTGGAGTTGAACGTAATGGAGCCAGTGCTTGTATTCAATTTATTGCAATCAATTAGCATTATGAATAATGCTTTCAATGTCTTTACTGATTATTGTTTAGAAGGCATTGAAGCAAATGAGCAACATTTAAAAGATTATGTCGAACAAAGTGTTGGAGTAATTACAGCAGTCAATCCGCACCTTGGATATGAAGTGGTTTCACGTATTGCGCGTGAAGCGATATTAAAAGGCAAATCAGTTCGCGAACTTTGTTTACAATATGATGTGTTGACAGAAGAAGAATTGGATCTGATTCTAAATCCTTATGAGATGACAAAGCCCGGTATAGCGGGAGCTTCTCTTTTTGATAGGCAATAACCAGTATATTAGTAGAAAACATTAATCTATATGATTTTTGATATAATGACTATGCCTTTAGGACCGTTGGTATAAAGGCATAGTCATTAATTATATACATTCCAATATGAAATGTTACGCAAACGTCCGTCAACTGCTTGTGGGAATAAATAACTGAATATTCAGTTATTTTTACTATTCATAGAAAACCCCTCCCCCTTAGAATATATCTAGGGGAGGGGGAAGCTTGAGTCAATAATATGCCTGTATTAGCCCTTTACTACTTCCTGTCCACGAACATTCCATGTAAATGCAAATACCACTACTGCCAGAACACAAGAAATCGTTATTAATGTAAAACCTGCATTCCAGCCTGCAAAGTCAACTACATATCCCATAATGGCATTAGCCGCTACAGATCCACCTAAATATCCAAATAAGCCAGTCAGTCCTGCTGCAGTGCCTGCAGCTTTTTTAGGAACTAAATCCAGTGCTTGCAGACCTATTAACATTACAGGTCCATAAATTAAGAATCCAATCGCAATTAGGGAAATAATATCAATCATTGGATTGCCTGCAGGGTTAAACCAGTAAACAAGGACTGCGATTAATACTCCTAGCATAAAGACAACCCCCGCCGGTCCCCGGCGTCCTTTAAAAACTTTATCCGAGATATAACCGCATAATAAGGTTCCCGGAATGCCTGCCCATTCGTATAAGAAATAAGCCGTACTGGACTCGTCCATGTTGAAGCCTTTTTCTTCGCTTAAATAGGTTGGTGCCCAATCAAGTACCCCATAACGTACGAAATAAACAAAGATGTTTGCAATCGCAATCGCCCAGACCCATTTGTTATTTAATACATATTTAAATAGTATCTCTTTCGTTGTCAATTCTGTTTCAAACGTTTTTTTCATTTTATTTGGAAAATCATTACGATACTCTTCAATAGGTGGTAATCCAACTGATTGAGGTGTATCACGTATTAAGATAAATGAAATGATTGCTATTAATATGGCAACTAGAGCAGGTAGTATAAAAATTCCTTCATAACCTGCATATGAAGAACCCATTAATGTTGTAAAGATGGAGACACCTGCAATTGCCAATGGTGCCATTAAGCCACCACCCACGTTGTGGGCAACGTTCCATATTGCCGTTTTCCCTCCTCTTTCACTCACACTGAACCAGTGAACAAGTACTCTTCCTGATGGAGGCCAGCCCATCCCTTGAAACCATCCATTAATGAATAACATGATAAACATAATGGTAACCGATGATGTGAAAAATGGAACAAGACCCATAAGTAAGCTGACGATTCCAGCAAGTATCAAACCTACTGGCAAGAAATACCTGGCATTGCTTCGGTCTGATACAGTTCCCATTACAAACTTACTTATCCCATATGAAATCGAAATGGCTGATAATGCAAGACCTAGCTCTCCAGTTGTAAAGCCTTCTTCCTTTAAATATGGCATCGCCATGGTAAAGTTTTTACGAATTAAATAATACGCAGCATAACCAATGAAGATACCGATGAAAACTTGTAATCTGAGTTTCTTATATTCAGAATCTATTTTTCCTTCAGGTAATCTTTCAACTGGTAGAGCTGGCTTAAATAATTTGAGCATCCAATTCCTCCTTAATAAGATATTTTTGAACGTAATATAAGTAAAGTACTGATGATGACACATAAAAAAAACTCATACCAAAATAGCAACCTTTTTGTTTAAAAGGTCCTATTAAAGCATGAGTCTCCAAATCTCCACCATCGTTAACTTGTAATAATTATACTATCTTCATAAGAAAACGCTGTCAACATTTTTTTTTGCCCATTCGGACAAAGAAGGCACCAGTGACGTCAAGTTAACTGACTAAGTCCTTTTAGGGCCAGTTTTATATCGGGATAAATATATAAATAAAATGTGGCTCACATGAAATGGCTTAATCGGTTTTAATATTTCATTAAAGGGTTTTTTCTGAACGAATGGTATGTGTCCAAAGTTCCAATGAATATTAATAGTAAAGGTAAAACCAAATGGAAAGACCTACGCAATTTTTCAAAAATAATGTAATTAGTCATTTCCAGGTGGAAAGGGAGGATAACTTTGGAACAAGTGAAACGTTTTACCCGAAGAGTTACATTTCTAATGCTCGCATTTCTCATGTTTAGTGGGCAGGCTGCTTTTGCTTCATCAGATTCCTCATCATCACAATCCACGCCAGACCTTTTGATTCGGCAGATCATGGGTTTAGCCTATGAATCCCAGCAAACCATTAACAGTGGCCCATTTTCTGTAGGTGATTCGTTGAAGAAAGTGGAAAAAGCCTGGGGTGCACCGGAAGATTTGAGTACCGTTGCGGCCAATTATTGGTCCCATAATGTCCGATTCCTCTATGACGGATCAACAGGTAGAAAGACGATTACCGCCATTGATGAGTTTGATCCGCAATTGCAAACCATTCATTTATCCATGTTGAAGGAATTGATTGGTGAACCTGTAAGTGAAGTGGAGCAAGAAGGGATGTACTATGTCACCTATACCGATTACGCAAATTATAAAGTGGTCTTCGTGTTTGAAAGCGCCTGGATTAACCCAGATCCAAGATTGAATATGTATACGGTTGAATTTGCACCAGATTAATAAGTTATTCTGATCCTGAACCTACTTTAATTGTAGAAAATGAAGAAACAGAAAAAGATACGGAAGAATAATCTTTTCATAAAAAAAAGACCCAGCAATTAAGCTGGGTCTGAGTTTGTAGACCAAAGGGGTTCCATCTGAATTTTAAGCAAAGTTGATTGGAATGGAGGGTACGAGACTCCTGCGGGAAAAGCGCGTCCAAGGGAGACCCCACAGGCGCCAAGAGTGCCGAGGAGGCTCCCGGGACCGCCCGCGGAAAACGAGTGCCTGGAGTGGAAAACAACACTTATATTTTACACTCCCTCAAAAAAATGTAGGCATTCTAGAGTTTGTCTTAAGTCTGAGGCCCAGCAATAAAAAAGGATCGTCCCTTTATTGCAGAGGGGCGATTCTATGCTATTCAATGGGAGAATTTTGTTTCAAGAATCTAATCTTCCCGTTCTATTCAATATTGTTCAGCCATACATTAAAAAGATGTAAGTAGAATGATTAAGGGGGAACTGCTTTGTCAGAAGGTGTGCATAGTATCATTTTGCCTGTTTCAATAAAAACGGTATGGGGATTTGTAAGTAGCATAGATCGTTGGGCGCCTCTTGTCCCAGGATATATCAATCATGAGATGATAAATGAGGGGACACTCATTTGGGAGTTTAAAAGCGATTTGGGATTAATGAAGAAGAAAATTAAACTTGAAGTGAATATATTGGAATGGATTGAACCCGATAAGGTAACATTTAAACTTAAAGGATTAAACGAAAAATTTGATGGCCATGGCTATTTTTTAGCAGAACAGTACGGAATTGGTCAGACTAAAATGACTGGCTGCCTGGCGATTACGGCAAAAGGAGCCAAAGCCCCTATCGTCAATGCTTTGTTAAAAACGTACGTTCCCCAAATGACGATCGAGTTTTCTGAGGCAGTTGCACAAAGTCTCCTTGTACAAAAATAGAAATTACATATTCGAGCTATCATTATTGGATATTGGCACTTGACAATTATACCTAAGTGGTATGTATTATAAATTGTAAGATTTTTATCAAGCCTTCATTTCAACTGAAAAGGTTTTATGATGGATGTCTGGATAGGATTCATAAGTAATAGGCAGGGTAGGAGGCCTCACATGGAATATGATAAGCAGGTTAAAAATAGAGTGAAGCGAATTGAAGGACAGCTTCGTGGGATATTGAAAATGATGGAGGAAAACAAAGATTGCAGAGAAGTAGTAACGCAGTTATCTGCCACTAGATCTGCAATCGATAGGACAATTGGGGTAATAGTAAGTTCCAATCTTGTAGAATGCGTCCGGGAGGCTAATGAATCGGGAGAAAAGAATCCCGAAGAGCTAGTGAAGGAAGCTGTGAATTTATTAGTGAAAAGCCGGTAAGCTATTATAATTATTGTTGAATTGGAATTTTTAAGACAATGATTATAAGACAACCTGACCAATCAGAGAAATTTTAGTGTCCGGGGTGGGTGGATTTTTTTAAAATGGGCCTCTACAGGAAGAGGTCCATTTTTGTGAATTCTCTGTCTTCATTTCTGATAAGCAAATCCTTTGATATAAAGAATTTGCATGGTATCCTTAAAGGGATAAAAATTGAGTGAGGGTATGCTATGGAATTTACGCATGTTACATCGGTTTTGCTCGGCCTCGTCATCATTCTAAATATTTTATTTGCCACGGTTGTCATATTTTTTGAAAGAAGGGAAGCGAGCACGACCTGGGCTTGGTTATTGGTGTTATATTTTCTGCCTGTAGCCGGTTTTATTTTATATCTCCTTTTTGGAACGAGTTTAAGACACGCCCACTTATTCCAATGGGAGGACAAGAAGAAAATCGGGATTGAAGAAATCCTTGATAAACAGATGGAAGAGCTTTCAACGAATCATTTTCCTTTTCGAAATGCTTCTTCAAGTAATTACCGTGATTTGATTTATATGCATCTCCGGAACAATGATGCCGTGCTTACTGAAGATAATCAAGTCGATATTTTTACGGAAGGAAAAAATAAGTTTGACCAGCTTTTTAAAGATATTGAAGCGGCCGAAAACCATATACATATACAATACTATATCATTCAAAGGGACGGCCTGGGTAAACGATTCATTGAAGCTTTGACTATAAAAGCGAATGAAGGCGTCAAAGTTCGGCTGCTTTATGACGAGCTGGGTTCTAGAGGGATGACTAAACGTTTCTTCAGGGAATTTAGGCAGGCTGGAGGAAGAGTGGAGGCATTCTTTCCATCCAAATTAAAATTTATAAATTTAAGGCTGAATTTCCGTAACCATCGAAAGCTCGTCATCATAGATGGGAAAATAGGGTATGTTGGAGGCTTTAATGTTGGAGATGAGTATTTAGGGCTTAATCCAAAATTCGGTTTTTGGCGTGATACACACCTTCGAATAAAGGGGGCGGCTGTCAAAGCCATTCAAACCCGATTCATCCTGGATTGGAATCAGGCATCAAAGCACCATGATATAACTTATCAGCCTCATTATTTCCCTATTGTAAAACCTCAAGGCAATATAGATTTGCAAATAGTGACAAGTGGGCCGGATTCTGAATGGGAACAAATTAAAAATGGCTATATTAAATTAATTTCTTCAGCAAAGAAATCGATTCTCATTCAAACACCTTACTTCATACCGGATGCAAGTTTATTGGATGCACTAAGGATTGCCAGCTTATCAGGATTAGATGTCAAAATCATGATTCCGAATAAACCTGATCACCTTTTCGTTTATTGGGCAACAACTTTCAATGCAGGGCAGTTATTAAGGGCGGGAGCTAAAATATTCATCTATGATAACGGCTTTATACATGCGAAGATGATCGTGGTGGACGAAGAGGTCTCCTCGGTGGGAACAGCTAACATTGATGTCCGAAGTTTTAAATTGAACTTTGAAGTCAATGCCTTCATTTATGATGAAGGAATGGCCGAAACATTGACAAGGATTTTTTATAAGGATGTCCAAGTTTGCAGGCAGCTTACAATTGAAGAGTTTGAAAAGCGTTCAAAATGGATTCGTTTTAAAGAGTCCATTGCAAGGCTGGTATCACCCATTTTATAATTTTAAAAGTAAGCGGATCATTATTATTTGGACCGCACAGACTGTAGGCAAATTCGTAGAAAGCGAGTTTGACTGCAGTTTTTTTCTTTGAAAATGGTTCCAGTTGATTACAGAAATCCGCTCCCTTTCCGCCGCTGTCTGCCAAGCTCCCTCGCCGCAAGCGGCTGTGGGGTCTCGGCTAGCCAGTTATTCGACAGGAGTGTCGGAAATTTCTTCAATCAAATGTTGGTTTCATAAAACAGTGAAAAATCATAAAGTTTAACCTAGTCTTTTTTATAATCATGGTCCGGGGTGAGGCCATTCCGAACTCCGTTTTGGTACAATAGTTTATATCCATAAAAGGGGGAAATGCCGTGAAAACGTTTATAATCACAGGAGCTTCAAAAGGTTTAGGTGCTGCCATCGCCAAAGGATGTTTGCAGAGGAGTGACCATTGCATTTTAGTTTCCCGTACAGCCCATCCTGAAATGCAGCGGATGGCTGACCGATCCGGGACGAAACTTACATTTATTTCGATGGACTTGAATGAAACTGCAAAGTTACCTTCCTTAGTCAATGAGATTCTTGCTACTGTCGATGAAACAAGTGACGTTTATTTCATTAATAATGCAGGTGTCATTGAACCGATAAAGCCGGTAGGAAACCTTGGTATAGTAAATTTGGAAACAAGCATGAGGGTGAATTTCATGGCACCCATCGTATTGGCTGATGAATTCGTTAAACAGACAAAGGACTGGAACAGAAAGAAAGTAATGGTCAACATATCTTCAGGAGCAGCAAAAAACCCTTATCATGGCTGGTCAGCCTATTGCAGTACTAAGGCGGGGCTAGAAATGTTCACACGGGTTGCAGGGTTGGAACAGGATAAAACGTCTTACCCTACGTCTCTCCTATCTTTTTCATCAGGTGTAATGGATACGGAGATGCAAGGGACAATCCGGTCAGCAGACGAACGGGACTTTTCCGATCGAGACAAATTTCATGAATATAAAGAGAAGGGCATGTTAAGAAGCCCCGAATTTGTGGCAGATAAACTTTTGCAGCTTCTTGAAGCGGAAGATTTGGAGAATGGGAAGTTCTACGATATTAAGAATTTACTTTGATGTATAGGAGTATGTGAAACGAAAAATCAACTGATGGCTTATAACGTGGGTTGTCCCTTTGGACAGCCTCTTTTTTTAGTGATCCTTTATTCCATTTAATATAACGTCTAAAAAACCAGGATATCATCATTAGGAAATGTGATAATTCGTTCTATCCAATTACCTGAATAACATAAACTTTTTGGAGGGAGTTTGGAGGGTTTTGAATGACGATCATTATTGTGAAAAAAGGTGACAGCCTTTGGGAAATTGCCACGAAAAATAAAGTTGACCCATCGAGGATAATTGAAGTCAACGGATTGGAATCAACAACTTTGGTTCCTGGCCTGGCATTGTATATACCTAATGGAAAAGCGGTGAATCGAAGGTATCTAATTAAAAGTCAGGATACCCTTACTAGAATCGGCAGTCGTTTTGGAACCAGTGCAGCGGTAATCAAGGAGGCAAACCCAGGAATCGTTGAAAACTCGTTAAAAGTCGGTACGGAAATTTTGATTCCATCTCCTTATAAAAATCAATTGATTACGCTGGGTTTTGCCTTCCCGACTTCAGGTGGAGTAGTATTTGAAACTCTTGAGCAGAATGGTGATAAATTATCCTATTTAGCCATTGTGGCTTATTCGTTTACAAGGGAAGGAAATGCATATATAGATGGTGATGATCTTCCCCTTATCGCGAAATGCGAGCAAACAGGTGTGACGCCCCTACTGATGATCAGGAACTTTCAAGATGGTGATTTTGATGCTGATTTGGCTGGTGATGTCCTTGCTAGTTCAGTATACAGAGCGAATTTAATCAATAGTATGCTAAATTTCGTTAGGGAGAAAGGCTATGGGGGTGTCAGTATGGACATCGAATTCATCCCACCTGCCAGGCGTTCGGATTATGTGCTTTTTTTAAAAGAATTAAAGGAGGGGTTGAACGAACTGATCCTGCATGTGAACGTACATGCAAAAACAGCGGATAATCCTGATAATCGAATTGTAGGCGGGCATGATTATCGGGGGATCGGAGAGGCAGCCGACCTTGTTGCCGTGATGACCATTGACTATGGGTATCCAACTGGACCGCCTGAACCCATTTCCCCGCTTTGGTGGGTGGGCGAGGTTCTTCGTTATGCTTTGTCGAATATACCCGAGTATAAACTGCAGTCGGCATTTCCTATGTATGGATACGATTGGATAGTACCAAGCCACGAGACGAAAGCTTTATCAGCTCAAAATGCCCAAAATCTTGCCATTGCAACTGGCGCTGAAATAACTTTTGACACCTCAGCGGCTTCACCTAACTATTCTTATCGAAGAGAGAATTCAAATCATGTCGTTTGGTTTGAAGATATTCGATCGATAAGCGCAAAATATGAAATGATTGATGCATATGAACTGATAGGTGCAACTTATTGGCAGATTGGTTTGGAATTCCCGCAGAATTGGGAGTTTATAGATAAGAATATCTTGATTATCAAATAGAATGAATGGGTGCAGGCAATGAAAAGAAGTGTGATATATTTTTTTCTCTTGTTTGGTTGTGCAACTTTTATCAAGGCCAAGCCAAATACACCCAGCAAGATTTTAAAGAGAGACAATATTGTTCGACGAGCCTTGGATCCATAAAAAGGAGCCATGAAAAAACAAGGCTCCTTTTTTATGGTGAAACGAAAGAAATGCATCATCTAGGAATATTAGATGACTGACTTGACAGTGATTGATCACATTTTTTCCCTTGTAAGTCCTTCCTTTTAAAAGTTGCATAAAGAAAGGCAAGGAATATCAGGGTGGAAGAAAATTGGGAAGTTGTTTTGACACTGTATGTTTCCGTTATATAGCCTAATAGTAAGACGGAGCCGGCAAATGTAAGATTGATAACCGCTCCCCAAACGGCATAAATTTTTGCAAGAGTCTTTTCCGAAGCATGGTCTTGGAATAGCTTGGTGTAGATCACTTCCCGGATTTGTTCTGGGAGACCAAACAGGCATGCCAGCAGTAAAGCCAAAGCTGGAATACTGGTAGTTCCAAAAAGCAGGATCAGCAGTGAATTGAGAAATAGCCCGAAAGTGATGAAGAATCCAATATATTTTTCTAGTAATTTGGCAAAACGGATGACGATCAATCCACTGAAAATCATGCCGACAAAGTAGCTTGTGTTAATATATCCCCACCACTCCTCCCCCATTTGCAGGTTCTGTTCTACATATATATAGATAACGGCAGCCACCCACACGCTTGAAGCTAAAGTAGTTATAAAATCAATGGAAATGAGTGTACGGATAGTTGGGATTTGGCGAATCGCAACCCATCCGGATTTAATAGAACTCCAGTTTGACGGAGCAACAGAGTCCGTCGTTTGTTCTGAGACTTCGATTCTCATTGTATAGATCGTTGAAACGGCAAAAAGCATGACTGTAAGCCAAATAATGAAACGGCTGTTGGTACTTATCAATAAGAGTGAACCTAGTGGCCATCCTGCTACAAAGATGGTCTGGGTGATCACATTCAAGAAACCATTCGCTTTCATCCGTTCTTCTTTTGGAACTAATTGAGGAACCAAAGCTGCGCTGACCGGGGCAGCGACTCCATCCAATAATGAAATCAAGGCAATGAAGAAAACGACGGCAACAGAAAAAACATGATTGAAACTTATTATATAGATTCCTAGGCAAACGAGTAAGATAGTTTTGCACCATTGAGATTGCACAAGGATTCTTTTTAAAGGAAACCTGTCGATGACAAGGGGGGCAAGTAAACTGCTGATAAAACGAAAAATCGTTGTAGTGAACGGAAGCAAACTCAAATAAAAGGCAGATCCCGTCAAGGTATATAATAGTGAAATCAACCCGACTACATAAAATATATCCCCTAGATTTACAAACGCCTGACCGATCCAAAGGCATCGAAACGATGTGTTTTTCATGAATACCATCCTTTTACGAAAATGAAGTTCATGGATATTTAGAATGGATATTTTTTACACTGGATTCACTCCTTAATTTAATAGATTGCATGAGCCGGGTTGGGTTTCTTTATATGGATTATTTTACCATAATGGGGCTGAAATGCTTGCTGAATATTTAATATGGAATTATACTCCTTAATATATGTAAAAAAGGAGAAAAATTTGATGATTCGACGTTTTGCTTCATATTACCTGCCGCATAAGCGGTTATTCATTATTGATTTCTTCAGTGCAGTGGTCGTGGCTGTACTTGAACTTGCCTTTCCGCTAGCTGTTCAGTGGTTTATAGATACACTGCTGCCTGGCGACGATTGGTCTGCAATTGTTTCGGTAAGTGCCGGTTTGTTCCTTCTTTATATCATTAGTACCTTCTTACAGTTCATCGTAGGGTATTGGGGTCACAAATTGGGTATCAATATCGAGACTGATATGCGTGAGGAATTATTTGAGCATGTGCAAAAACAATCTTTTCGTTTTTTTGATAACACGAAAACTGGCCATATCATGAGCCGCATAACCAATGATCTGTTCGATATTGGTGAACTTGCTCACCATGGTCCCGAAGATTTATTCATTGCCTTCATGACTTTTATAGGTGCATTTTGGATTATGTTGACAATCAATGTGAAACTGGCACTCATATCGGTTTGTATTTTACCGTTCCTCGTTTTATTAATTGTCATAAGTAATTTAAAGATGAATAAAGCATGGAAGAAAATGTATACAGAGGTTGCAGATGTAAATGCCCGTGTGGAAGATAGCGTCTCAGGAGTGAGGGTTGTCCAATCCTTTACAAATGAAACATATGAAATGAAAAGATTTTCTACTAATAATCGCAGATTCCGTAAAGCGAAACTTCTTGGATATAAGGTAATGTCCTTTAGCTTATCAGGCATTTACATGATGACGAGGTTTATGACCCTTGCCGTGTTGGTGATGGGAGCTTGGCTAACTTTTCATGGACAGCTATCTTATGGTGAACTGGTTGCATTCGTCTTATACGTTAACGTATTATTTAAGCCGATCGACAAAATCAGTGCGTTGATGGAACTCTATCCAAAAGGGATGGCCGGCTTTAAGCGTTTTACGGAACTTCTGGATGTCGTGCCTGATGTCGTGGATAAAAAGGATGCAATAGCGGTAACCACCCTTTTAGGTGATATTTCCTTTAAAGACGTTTCTTTTAACTATGAAGACAAAAAGCCGGTTTTAAAAGGTATTGATCTAACAGTTAAAGCGGGTGAAACCATCGCTTTTGTCGGGCCATCTGGAGCTGGGAAAACGACCATATGTTCATTGATCCCACGTTTTTATGATGTTAATGCCGGTTCAATTTCCATTGATGGAATTGATATTCGTGAGATGACAAAAAAGTCATTGCGCTCACAAATTGGCATAGTCCAGCAAGACGTGTTTCTTTTCACAGGAACAGTAAAAGAGAACATTGCTTACGGAATGCTTGATGCATCGGATGAACAAATTCAAGAAGCCGCAAGGAAAGCCCATTTAGAGACTTTCATTGAAGGACTTCCAGAGGGCTATGAGACTCAAATAGGTGAACGGGGCTTGAAATTATCGGGTGGACAGAAACAACGAATTGCAATAGCAAGGATGTTTTTGAAGAATCCGCCAATATTAATCCTCGATGAGGCAACCTCTGCACTCGATACCGAGACGGAAAGAATAATTCAGCAGGCTCTTACTGAACTAGCTGAAAACAGAACGACGTTAATCATCGCACACCGATTGGCAACCATTCGAAACGCTGACAAGATCGTGGTTGTTACGGAAGAAGGAATTGCTGAAGAGGGCGGTCACGATGCCCTACTTAAACAGGGGGGCATTTTTGCCAATCTGCATCAATTACAATTCCAAAAATGATAAAAAGCTATATGTCCTCACAAGACATATAGCTTCAGACTGTAGACAAACTCGATGAAAATCGAGTTTGTCTACAGTTTTTTTTGGCTTGTACAAATTTGGACGTTGATTTCCACTTTAGGCACTCGCTTTTCGCGGGCGGTCCGGGAGCCTCCTCGGCGCACTTGCGCCTGTGGGGTCTCCCTTGGACTCGCTATTCCCGCAGAAGTCTCGCACCTTCCGTTCCAATCAACTATGTTTAAAAAT
>NZ_JAUUTW010000127.1 GCF_030676415.1 Peribacillus frigoritolerans
TCGGTGTATTTGCACTAATCGGTGTGACTATCTCCAAGTTCGGTTTGGAATCTTTAATTCCGTTAGGAAAGTTAGCGCTTTCTGTTTACGGAACCATGATTTTCTTTGTAATTGTCATTCTGGGTCTTATTGCAAAATTTGTAGGATTCAATATCTTTACATTGATTAAACTTCTCAAAGAAGAATTGATTCTTGCGTTCTCTACAGCAAGTTCAGAAGCGGTTCTTCCGAAAATCATGGAAAAAATGGAGAAAGCGGGATGTCCGAAACATATTGCTACATTTGTTA
>NZ_JAUUTW010000128.1 GCF_030676415.1 Peribacillus frigoritolerans
CAAGGAACCTGGAAAACATGGTAATGGCTGAATAATGTTTTTCAATCGTTCCTCCACTCTTGTTTGACTGTTCCATATCGTCTAAATAGGTTTGGACGTGGGATTTTTCAATCTCTTCCGCCTCATCTTTAAACCATTGAAGAAGCTGGGAGATGACTCCCACATAGGTTTTAATCGTACCATCGGATTTATTTTGACCCATTAACCATTTCGCAAAAGAATGAAGAATTTGTTTATTGTCCAGGATTTCTTCTTTACTGGTCATTCGAGAAGCCCCCTACCAAAAT
>NZ_JAUUTW010000129.1 GCF_030676415.1 Peribacillus frigoritolerans
TTGCTATAATTGGAGGTTTTTGTTTAACGATTGACCAAACTCAATCAGATCACTCATAAGGCTCAGCCTTTTTTTAAAAAGCATTTTTACTGGGTCTATTTTGTTGTGATTTTTTCTGGATTTTGAGCTTTTTTAATTTTCATGGGAGTTGCATAAAATCGAGTAGGAGGAGGCGCCTAGCCTCCGACCTCTCACACCACCGTACATACCGTTCGGTATACGGCGGTTCAGTTTAAGTCTGACGTAGTTTTGTATATCGTTCATATAGATTTACTAACC
>NZ_JAUUTW010000130.1 GCF_030676415.1 Peribacillus frigoritolerans
GTAGGACGCCCAAGTATTGATCCAGTTATTTTAGTTAAACTGACTTTCATTCAATATACCTTCGGTATTCGTTCCATGCGTAAAACGATTGAAGAAGTTGAAACCAATATGGCTTACCGTTGGTTCTTAGGCTATGGTTTCCATGATAAAGTACCTCATTTCTCTACGTTCGGGAAAAATTATGAGCGACGCTTTAAAGATACAGACCTGTTTGAACAGATTTTCTATCGCATTTTAATGACAGCTGCTAATAAAAAGTTAATAAGTGCTGAACAC
>NZ_JAUUTW010000131.1 GCF_030676415.1 Peribacillus frigoritolerans
AAATTACATTTCAAAGATCGGCCACCTATCGGAACTGGAAAGTCAATATAAAGTGAACATTGAGAATTTGGAACAGATGATTACCGATCTAAAGGAAAAAGAGAACTTCCATCAACAAGAAATCGATCATTTACATCAATCGATTAGCGTTGTATCTGAACAAGAAAATAAATATAAAATGGAGATTGAAAACTTAGAAAAAGCCATGATCGAACTTTCCGAAAAGGAAGAACAGCAGAAACAAGTTATCGAAAACTTTAAACATGA
>NZ_JAUUTW010000132.1 GCF_030676415.1 Peribacillus frigoritolerans
ATTAACATAGTCATGTTTGCGAAAGAATCCTTCTTTTGTACGAGGACGTGTATAGGGTAAAGCAGGTGTGATTTCTTTGTTAAATAGGTAGCTTGTAATCGCTGGTGTTTTATAAGCTGCATCTGCGGCAACTGCTTCCGGTTTTCCAACTTTCTCAATCACTTGCTCAACAAGTGGCTCCAAAATATGACTGTCATGTGTATTACCAGGTGTTACAATCGTTCCCAATACAAAACCGTTGCGGTCTGCGGCCGCGTGGAATGAAT
>NZ_JAUUTW010000133.1 GCF_030676415.1 Peribacillus frigoritolerans
TTGCATTTTAAAATTCATAGTAGGGCTTCCTCCTTAAGATGAGTTTTGGTTTGTGTGTACTCTCATCATACTGAGGGGCTCTTTTTTTTTCAAAGCCGATAATTAATGCTCTACAGGAATGCTAACGAGTGCTTTAGCTGAAGATCGGAGCTGTCTTTAAGGCAGCTTTTTCGTGCGCCCGGCATGGGTGCAATCTATAGGGTGAAAGTCCCGAACCATGAAGGCAGTAGTAGTGGTTAGCTTAATGCAAGGGTGTCCACGGTGAC
>NZ_JAUUTW010000134.1 GCF_030676415.1 Peribacillus frigoritolerans
CTTTGAGTTTCTTCACCCTCGTTCTTGGCAATTTCCATTGCTTCCATAGGCACATCCTGAGTCTTCTTCGAATCCATGAATCTAAATTCTTCAATACGTTCGGAGTATCAATGAGGGCGAAATACCCCATCCAACCCCTAAGGTATTGCTTTAACTTATTTATTCGGAGTTTCATGGGTATCGGTAATTTTCTCGAGGTCATTTCCCTGATTCGTTTCTTTACCCTCTTCACCGTTTGTTTAGCCAGTAGAACCTTCGGGTTCT
>NZ_JAUUTW010000135.1 GCF_030676415.1 Peribacillus frigoritolerans
ATCTTCTTTAAATTAATGGCAGCGAAAGTAAGCATCGCCTGCATCGACAATTTTTTAAGTCCCCTTAAAGTAGTCCAACGCATACCATGCTTTTCTTTTGCATCTGCGAATACACGCTCAATCGTTTTACGCATGGGACGAATACCGAAGGTATATTGAATGAAAGTCAGTTTAACTAAAATAACTGGATCAATACTTGGGCGTCCTACCTCTGAATACATATCTTTCACCAAGTCATAAATGAAAGTGAAGTCAATGGCAGCC
>NZ_JAUUTW010000136.1 GCF_030676415.1 Peribacillus frigoritolerans
GTACCGCAAACCGACACAGGTAGGCGAGGAGAGAATCCTAAGGTGTGCGAGAGAACTCTCGTTAAGGAACTCGGCAAAATGACCCCGTAACTTCGGGAGAAGGGGTGCTTTTTAGGGTGAATAGCCCAGAAAAGCCGCAGTGAATAGGCCCAGGCGACTGTTTAGCAAAAACACAGGTCTCTGCGAAGCCGCAAGGCGAAGTATAGGGGCTGACACCTGCCCGGTGCTGGAAGGTTAAGGGGAGAGGTTAGCGCA
>NZ_JAUUTW010000014.1 GCF_030676415.1 Peribacillus frigoritolerans
CTCTAGTATTTGCTCCAATTCCATGCGGAAACAGCTCAAAATCTTGTGTAACATTCGAACTCACGAGTATTTGCTCCAAATTCACGAGTAAATGGATGAATCTCACGAGTATTTCCTCCAATTTCACGAGTAAATGGCACTAATTCACGAGTAACGCTGAATCTCTCTAGTATTGCTTCATAGTTTTGATTTCCCTAATAAACCGGGAAATCATGCATTTGACCAAAATAAAAAGCGGCCTTTTTCCTCTAAAAGAGAATAAGGCCGCTTATCATTCAGTTTTTCTCATTTCATATTGTTATAGGGGGGAATGACTTTCATTTAATATAAATGGCTTTCTTCCCTTTACTGCTTTCAAAGGCCGCATCAATGATTTTAATGACCGATAACCCTTCTTGGGCAGTGACTGGCGCTTTGTTCCCGCTCAATATACTCTCGGCAATTCCCTGATAATATGTTAAATAAGAACCATGCAGTGTTTCAATGGTTTCATGTGTCTCATTTTCTCCTTCAACCGTAACCAGCTTACCATAGAATTCAGGTTCATCTGCCCCCCAAGAGTCATCCATCGGTTTTTTCCCCTCACTTAGGGCTGCCTCTTGGCAGTCAAGACCATACTTGATAAATGATCCTTTACTTCCATGCACCTGGTACCGCGGTCCATTAGACGGGACGATAGAGCCTGAATGCAAGATAACTCTCAGCTTTTCATATCCTAATATCACATGGAAGTAATCATCCGTTTCTGCATTTTCTTTTTGGGAAAATACATCTGCCCAAACGAATTGCGGCAATCCAAACAAATGCAGTGCTTGATCAATGAGATGTGATCCTAAATCATAAAGCATACCTGATCCAGGGCCTGGTTTTTCCCTCCATCTATCCCTGACCACAGGCCTGTATCGATCATAATGGACTTGGTATGTATTGATTTCCCCAAGCACTCCATCATCCAAAAGTTTTTTCACAGTCAAAAAGTCATTATCCCATCTCCGGTTATGATAGACACTTAATAGCAGATTCCTTTCCTCGGCAATCTTAATGAGCTCCTCTGCCTCCCAAGCTTCCACTACCATCGGCTTTTCGAGGATGACATGCTTCCCGGCTAACAAGCTTTGCTTGGCCATTTCAAAATGCAAACCACTCGGTGTCGTAATAACAGCCAAATCAATGGACGCGTCTTCAAGAATTTCCTCTAAGCTGCTTACCACTTCCACATCTTTCAAATCCTTTTGGACTTTTTCCTTATTGGAGCTGACAACTTTCGCTATTTGAAACTGCCCTAAAACACTTAATAATGGCGCGTGAAAAGTAGCTCCTGACAATCCGTACCCAACTATGCCCACTTTAATTTTTCTCATTTTCGTTCCCACTCGCTTTCTTGTTCCTCTTAAACATACATTTTATTATATTTCATTGTCCGGGTATGTATCTCTCAAAAAATGACGGACTGATTAATCAATTCTTTCAATACATTAATATCGATATCTGCCACTTTATTGATGTACACACACCCTTTTCCGGAAGTGTGTTTTCCAAATGCCTGTAACAATTCTTCCCTTTTTTTATCCCCTGGAGAGAAATATAAACTGATTTTTGCTTTTCGAGGGGAAAAGCCTACCAGGGGGGCATTGCCTTCGTGACCTGATTCATATTTATAATGATAGATACCGAACCCAATGATGCTCGGTCCCCACATCTTTGCCTCATGACCTGTCGTTTTGGTAAAAACATCCAACAATTCATATGCATCTTCACGCTTTTTTGGATTATCGACGTTCTCAATGAACTCAATGAAACTACTGTCAGTTTCTTTGGTTTTTTGTTCATACATGACCGGAACCTCCCCATACTAAAAGTTTGAAAAATGCAAAAGATATCCCTTGCTCAAAACTTCGTACACTATATGATCGTGTTTTTAGATTGACGTGTATGTATACAGCCTTCATTACCGCTGAATTCCTAACTATTCAAATGATTGGCGGACAGGCTTCATTACTAATTCTCCAAGCTTCATGGCAAATCCTTCATTCAATACCCTTATATATTATAGAACATTGATTCGTTTTATTCTATTTTAAGAGCAAAGTTTATAAAGATAAATCTTTTGCGCGTTTAAAATCAGTACTTAATCATAAAAATCCCTACGATCAGAAAATATAATTCCGATCGTAGATTTTTAGTGTATCAGTTGCGTTAAAAAGGCAAAATGCTGATTATCCAGACCTATTGCCGCCGGATCTTTTCAATTTCATCAGCTATGAACTGTACTTGTGTCCCCACGATGACTTGAATGCTTTGGGGACCCACGATATTGATTCCAGCAACCCCTGTTGATTTTATTTTATTTTGATCGACAGCTCCCATATTCTCCACCTCGACCCTTAATCGGGTAACGCAGTTATCTACAGATGTTACGTTAGCGTCTCCGCCTAATCCCTCATAAATAGCGGTAGCCATTCCAAAGAATTTACTCTCATTATTCCCGCCTTGACTGTTGACTGCTTCCGCAATCGCTCCTCCACCATCAAGCTCTTCTTCTGTATCATCTTCTCTGCCGGGAGTCATTAAATTGAACCTTGTTATTAAGAATCGGAATAAGAAATAGTAGATGACAGCAAAAGTCAGTCCTTGAAGAAGTAGCATATAAGGTTCATTTGCCAATGGCAATCTTGAACTTAAAACAAAGTCAATGAATCCTGCACTAAAACCGAACCCTGCTGTCCATTGGAAAGTCGCAGCGATAGCTAACGATATTCCTGTTAATAAGGCATGCACAACAAAAAGGGCTGGTGCAACAAACATGAAAGCAAATTCCAACGGTTCAGTAACGCCAGTGAAAAATGAAGCGAAACCGGCTGCGAGCATTAATGAGGCCACTTGTTTTTTCTTCCGTGATTTTGCCGAATGGTACATGGCAAGGGCCGCAGCCGGCAAACCGAACATCATGACGGGAAAGAATCCGGCTTGATACATACCTGTGGTTCCTTTTATTCCTGTTCCAGCCCAGAATTTACCGATATCGTTAAGTCCTATTACATCGAACCAGAATACGGAGTTTAACGCATGATGTAAACCTGTTGGTATCAAAAGCCGATTGAAGAATCCATAGAGTCCTGCTCCAGCAGCACCTAATTCACTTATTCCTTCCCCAAATATAACTAACCAGGAGTAGATGAGTGGCCATACGAAGAATAAAATAAGAGAAACCAGTAACATGGCAACCGCAGTAAGGATCGGGACAAGGCGTTTACCGCTAAAGAAAGCGAATGCATCCGGCAGTTCGACCTTACTAAACCGATTATACATAGCTGCCGCTATAAGACCCGAGAGGATTCCGACAAATGCATTTTCTATTTTCTCAAATGCTGGATTTACATCTTTTGCATCAATTCCCTGCAGCATCGCTACCGAGTCCGTGGAAAGCAATGTCGTTACGACTAGATAGGCTACCAGCCCGCTCAAAGCGGCGGCTCCATCTTTTCCTTTCGACATCCCCAACGCCACTCCAACAGCAAACAAGATAGCCATATTGTCAATGATCGAAGAACCTGCTTTTATTAAGAAAGCTGCTAACGGACTTCCAGCTCCCCATCCTGCTGGATCTATCCAATAACCGATCCCCATTAAAATGGCGGCTGCCGGTAATACGGCTACTGGCAGCATCAAGGAACGTCCAATTTTTTGAAGATATTTTTTCATTCCGCTTTCCTCCTGACAATTACTGATTTAGGGCAAACCCCATATTCTATTAGACAACGGTTCCGTCCATTTTAGAACTTCATTTCATTTATAAATTTGGCTATATTCAGGAATAAAGTCTTAGCGATTTACTCCTCCTTCGAAAGTTCATAAAAAAAAGAAAAGTCCAACCGGACTTTTCTTTTTTCACTTATTTATAGAGCAAGTAATTTTTGCGAACCTTTTTAAAAGCATCCTGCTTTACTTGATATTCTTTCATGATTTCATTTACTGATGAACCTTCTTCAATTCTCGACATTACCCAGCCATTGCCAATCAATAAATTGAAATTGTTGGCTGCAAGGAATTCAAAATCACCAGGATATAGGTCCTGAATGGTCTTGATGATGTGAAGTCCAGTAGGCACAGCCTTGAATTCCTCTCGATCCGTTATATAAATTTCCACTCCGTGGCTAAGTTTACCTGCATGTTTTGAAAATGTAGGTGTAAAGGAGGCTGCCCTGAATTTTACTCCAGGTAACCTTAATGCATTTAATTTCCCAGCAAGCTCATCACTGTTTATATAAGGAGCACCAATCAACTCGAATGGTTTAGTCGTTCCTCTGCCTTCCGAGACATTCGTTCCCTCGATCAAGCCTGTAGCCGGATATACGAACGTAGTGGAAACTGTCGGCATATTCGGTGACGGCAAGACAAAAGGGAGACCAGTATCGTCATAATCCATATCTCGCTTCCAGCCTGTCATCTTGATGACCTTTAGATCTGCACCAATTTTAAATTCCTTATTGAACAAAGTCGCGAGTTCCCCAACAGTCATCCCATGCTTAAGCGGTATTGGGTACAAACCAACAAAAGATGAGAATTCAGGTTCAAGTACAGGCCCATCCACCGCCTCCCCGCCTTGTGGGTTCGGCCGGTCCAGCACGATAAAGGGGATATCATTTTCTTTGGCTGCTTCCATTGCATAAGCCATCGTGTAGATATAAGTGTAATAGCGCGTTCCGACATCCTGGATATCAAAAACAAGGACCTCAACATCCTTTAACATTTCAGGAGTCGGTTTTTTCGTTTTTCCATATAAGCTATAAACGGGCAACCCTGTTTTTTCATCAATATAATATTCAACGCTTGCACCAGCTTGCGCATCTCCACGCACTCCATGTTCAGGACCAAATAACGCTGTCAAATTAATATCCGGATCATCATTAAGCAGATCGACGATGCTGGTTAATTTAGAATCGATGCCAGTTGGATTCGTAATCAAGCCGACTTTCTTTCCGCTTAACGCGTTCTTTTCTTCTTTTAAAAGAACTTCAATACCGGGACTGACCTTTTGTTTTTTCCTCTCTTTTACAGCGGTTACACCTTTTGAGGAAACGATGCCGATAGTCAACAGACAAATGGTAAATAGGATTATCATTCTTTTCAAATTGCTTCCCTCCCTATTTTTTAATGGGTCTTTCAGATTTAATATCTAATCCATATCCAAATTCATAAAGGCTTTCATTGGGCTTAGTTACTGATGGTATATCGACCGGCAACGTGCCTTTAGGTTTTGATTCTCCAAAAATGGTCGAGATGCCTGCCGGGATATTTGGCTGTCTATAACGCCCATTCGAATACCCTTTAAACCCGTAAACAGCAAGAACCGCTTTCGCTTCTTCAAAGTTTGCAACATCATAAGGGTTTCTTAAACTCATTAAAACAAATTCTTTATCTTTCTTCTTAGCATGATTCATGACCGCCCTAGGGAAGGCTGTCGCCCACTTCGACGAGTCTTGAATGCTATCATCTATCACTCCATCATTGACAGCCGGATCGTTTTTGACAATATAGGAACCAGTTATGACAAAGTCCGATTCATCAATGAGTCTGGCCACTTGATCAGTAAATGACTTTCCTGTAAAACTCATACCCGTTATTTGGACTTTCTTTATTTTCTGTTTATCAGCTAATTCGCTGATGCTCCTGGACATGGATTCAACTTGGTCATCAAAAGGAGCAAGAATTAAAACTTTATCATTTTTCTTAGGTTTGAAAGGCAATGTTTTGTCTTCATTTTTCAATAGAGTGATGGCATCTTCCGCGATTTTCCTTTCTTTTTTCAAATGATCTTCATTCCCGACCACTTGAAGCGCGGTTTCGATTTTTTTATCGATCGGAGTATCATCAGGGTTTAATATCCCTCTTTTCACTTTCAGTTCAAGTATCCTCGTTACGGATTGATTGACTTGACCAAGAGGAATTTCCCCGCTTTCCACTGCTGCCTTCACTGCATTGAATACAGAGGTTATATTCTTTTCCATTTGAAGCGAATTAACCTGTGCAGGCATCAATGCAATATCAACACCAGATTTCAGGGCAAGGATCACAGCTTCTTCCTGTCCGAAGTTATCCGCGATGGCTTTCATATTCAAAGCATCTGTGACCACAACTCCGTCAAAACCCATTTCTTCACGTAATAGACCCGTAATGACCTTTTGTGACAACGTTGCAGGAACCATAATTTCTTGTCCGTCTTTTTTACTGATATACGTCGTGTCATCGAATGCAGGAAATTGAACATGTGCAGTCATCATCATATCAACTCCAGCATCGATGGCCCTTTGGAAAGGAACCAACTCGATGGAACGCAAACGTTCTTTATCATGAGAAACAAGGGGGAGACCATAATGACTATCGACTGCTGTATCTCCGTGGCCAGGGAAATGCTTGGTCGTTGCTATCATGTTCTGATTTTGCAATCCTTTTATCGTCTGAATGCCAAGCTTAGATACTAGTTCCGGATCAGAACTGAAGGAACGAACGCCAATAACAGGATTTCCGGGATTATTATTGACATCGACAGACGGCCCGAAATTGACATTTATGCCAAGTGACGACAGTTCCTTGCCAATGATTTCTCCAGATTGATAAGCGTAACTCTCTTTTCTGGCTGCACCAAGTGCCATATTACCAGGAAGGTTCGTTCCAGTTTGAAGGCGCGTAACGATTCCTCCTTCCTGATCAATCGTTATGAACAGCGGAAGGTCCGGGCTTGCCATCTGCAAACCATCGGTGAGCCGAACCGTTTGTTCGGTATCGACTACATTCTCAGCAAACAGAATAACACCGCCCAGTTGATATTTTTTGATGATGCTTGCAACTTCTGAGTTCATTTCAATAAACCCGGTCGCCTTCACTTCTCCTTGTTTTTGCCAATTACGAAAATCCGGCATGAGCATTTGTCCGACTTTTTCATCGATTGTCATGTTTTCTACGATTTCCTGAATATCAGATACTGATTTTTCATTCTCTGATCCCTTTGCTGTCGCATTCCCTCCCAGAATGGATAAAACAAAGAATAATGCGATTCCAGCAGGGGCACATATCCTTTTTATCATTTAGGCTTCCTCCCTTGTATACTTTTTAGTTCTGTTAGCAACAATTCCATATCCACTGCCATGAAGGGGTAAAAATGAATGGAAATGAACGATATAGATCCTATAAAGAAATCAAGGCAGCATGGGGAATCCCAGCAGCCGCCTCTTTTAACAAGCCTTCATGAAATATATCCAGTTATCCCTGTATGATTGATTCATAGAGCCCAATTGGTCACTCAATTATAAGTTTTATCGTTTGACCAGGCTTTAGAAGGGACAGCAAGGGAATATCTTCTTCTATAACACTCCCTATCACATTAACTCGGTGATTTGCCCCTAGGTCTCTCTTGCAAATTTGGACCTCTCCCCGATATCTTCCGTAAGCATCATTGTCCATCGTTATGGATCCAAGGCTGCGTGCCACTGTATTACTCGGCTCAACATTTGCTGTGACCCGGGTATTCTGCAGCCGGAAAACATCTTGAGAAACATCTGGCCTCAATTTATACTGACCGCTTTGCAAGAGTGGGGATTCCATTCTAACAGTTGGAATATTCAGGTTTTTGTAGGCAATTAGATTCTCAAGTAGATTATTCTCCGTTCCTTGATCTCCAACGTAAACTCCTTCAACATGCTGAATCAGTTCAATACCGGCAGCGTAAGGATTCATCAACCTGTGTTTTTCAAGCGTTGGAAGTCCCTCATGTAGAGGACCGCGTTTACTTCCTGAACCCGGGATGAAAGCAAAAATCGGTATGCCGTATTTCTTGAACATTCGATTTTGTTCATGAAAGAACTCTTCCTTAAGGCCCGTTTCGGGCCTTGGATAAAAGTTATGCCAAGCTATCAGACTTTCCGGTTCCACACCACCCCCAAGCACGGCTAAAAGTTCATCTTCATTCAACGTACTTGCATTTAGTGAGAGGGAAAATACCTTAGATAAAGATATGACCGTTTCTTTATCAAACCCATCATCAAGGCGAATACCTTTAATACCTAAATGCCATAAATCCGTAAATTTGCTAATCCCCAAATGATCAAGCGTGTTTAATGAGACATCTGCATGGATTTCCATTCCATAGGCCTCTGAAAGCTTTAAAAGCTTGATCATCCTCTTCACGAGGTCACCCTTTTCTTCAGGAATATGGAGCGAGGTAAATGCCCTCTTCACTCCTTGGTTAGCAGCATGTATGATTTGTGTTTCTGCATGCGGGTCTTGTAGATAAAAAGAGATTCCGATCACTTAAATTCAACCGCCATTTCATCTTTAAATCCGAACAGATACGTAAAAATAAATCCTGCTATATAGGAAATGAACAACCCAGCCAGGAATAGAGCGATTTGGTTTGGATGAACTAAAAAGGTAAGCGGCAGTCCGGACACACCGATGGACGACGTTGCGATTCCGAATTGAGCTTGGAATGCGCCGCCTACTCCTGCACCTAAACATGCAGTTAAGAACGGCCTGCCCAATGGCAGGGTCACTCCAAATATAAGCGGTTCACCGATACCTAGCATCCCGGAAGGAAGGCCTCCTCCGATAGCTCTCTTCAAACTTGCTTTCTTCGTTTTCATATAGATGGCAAATGCCGCTCCCACTTGGCCCGCACCACCCATTGCCAAAATGGGAAGCAGTGGATCATCACCAATCGAATTGATCAATTCCAGATGGACAGGGGTTAAACCTTGATGTATACCAGTAATGACGAGAGGGAGGAAGGCCGCACCAAGCACGAATCCAGCCACAACACCACCGAAATCCAAAACATTCAATAACCCAGTCGTAATGGCATCCGATAAAAACCCTCCTACCGGCATAAATACAATGTAAGTGACAATCCCAGTAATGAGTAAAGCGATGGTTGGCGTCAAAATGATATCCAGTGATTGAGGAATGAATTTCCTGACCTGTTTTTCCACCAAGGCTATGAAAATAGCTGCAAAGAGGACTCCTATCAACCCACCGCGGCCAGGGAGCAAATTTTCACCGAACAATGAAATGTCGCCGACGGCCGGGTTTATGACCAAGATACCTGCAAGTGCACCAAGTGCAGGTGATCCACCATATTCTTTTGCTGCATTAGTCCCAACCAAAATCCCCAAGTAGGCAAACAGCCCCGATCCGATAACGGTTAAAATGATGGCTAATTGCGATTCTGCTGCAAGCCAGCCCGCTTGAACGATTGCTTTTGTAATACCGGTAATCAAACCTGATGCCACCAAGGCGGGAATTAAAGGGATGAAAATACTTGCAATCCTGCGTAAAAAAAGTTTAAACGGTTTTGCGTTTTTCCTATCAATCTCTGATTTATTCTTCGAGGCTACTTCATTTAAGTTCAAATCGCCAGAAGATTCCTCCAAAAGCTTTTCAAATTCTGTATGAACCTTGTTCACCACGCCTGGCCCGAGGACGATTTGTATCGTTTCCTCTTCAATGACGCCAAAAACGCCTTCCGTATTTTTTATATCTTCCATTTTTACTTTGGAACGATCGATTGGCAGTACCCTTAGTCTAGTCATACAATGTGCAGCATCGGCAACATTAGATGCCCCACCTAATTTCCCCAATAACTCTTCTGCTAAACTGGCGTACTTATCCCCCTTACCCATTCAAAAGCCCCCTTTGTCAAATCTCGTATCAATCATTTATATCGATCTGTCATCGATTTAATGGCTGACCTAGTATTATCAATATATTGGACAGTCTCTTCATATTGCTCCGAAGCCATCCCCAAAAACAATATGTCAATCATATATAATTGCGCCAATCGTGAGGATGTTGCTGCACTTCGAAATGGTGCTTCATTCGAAAAGGATGTATACAGTGTGGCGTCACACAAAGAAGATACCGTTGTTTGGCCATAATGAGTCAGCCCGATCGTCTTGACCCCACGTTCTTTTGCCAGCTTCAATATATTTACAACTTCAGGTGTTTCCCCTGAGAATGAAATGGCAAAAACGATGTCATTTTCATCAGCATTTGCAATCAGGGTTGCAACTAAATGCATATCTGTAAAAGCCGTTGCCCCTTTATTGATGCGAAGTAATTTTTGTTGAGCGTCAGCAGCAACTATATTCGAAGCACCCACACCGCAAAAGTGGACGGTTTTTGCATTCAGCATCAGCGTTATCGCATGTTCGAGATTATCGTGATCGATTATTTCAGATGTGTCCCGGATGGTCTGAATCGAATTACTCGTTGTTTTCTCCACAATCCGATACAATGATTCGGAAGGCTCGATATCCCGGTAACCCTGTTCAACGGTCTTCATCAAATCTCCAGCAATCCTTATTTTCAGATCTTGAAAACCTTTTATTCCAAGGGATTTACACAACCTAATAACAGCAGCCCCGCTTGTTTGGGCAGAGGTACTTAATTCCTGTACAGTGCTGTTCACTACTTCATGAGGATTCTGTAGAATATATTCTGCTAGTTTTTGTTCTGATTGCGGCAGCTTGCTCAACATCGTCTGTATGATGGATAATCCTCCTGTAGCCATTGCTTCCCTCCTTAATCTTCATAGATCGAGATGGCTTTCCTGACATCTCCATCCGCATTTTCCAGTAACTCCATTGCTTTTTCATAATCTGTTGCCGTTTTTATCATGACAATCGCTGGTTTAACTTGATTATCTGCCTTTTCAAGCGTATTCAAAGCTTGATCATAGTCAGCATCCGTTACAGTTTCTATGATGCTGATTGCACGGTCCTTCAGTTTTTGATTACTGACATTAACATCAACCATCAGATTTTCATAGACTTTTCCCAACCGGATCATGGTTGCCGTTGAGATCATATTGAGTACCATTTTATGTGCGGTTGCCGCTTTCATTCTCGTGGATCCTGTTAATACTTCCGGTCCGACCACCACTTCAATCCCTATATCAGCTGCTTCCGTGATGCTCGCGTTTTTATTGCATGATAAAGCCACCGCTTTAGCCCCAACTTTTCTTGCATAACGTAAAGCGCCCCTCACATAAGGAGTACGGCCGCTTGCCGCGATGCCAATAACCGTATCATTTGCTGAAAGGTTAACGTCAATTAAATCACATTCCCCAAACTCTTCTTTATCCTCTGCTCCTTCAACAGCCCGAACAAACGCCTTTTCCCCTCCTGCGATTATTCCCAGCACCCTATCAGGTGGTGTGCTGAAAGTTGGGGGACATTCCACGGCATCCAGAACACCGAGTCTTCCGCTCGTTCCTGCTCCGATGTATATGAGTCTCCCTCCTTTTTTTAACGATTCGCAAGCCCATTCAACTGCTGTTTCAATCTCTGGCAATACCTCCTGAACCGCTGCTGCCACTTTAAAATCTTCCTTATTGATTGCAGAAATGATTTCCATCGTATTTACACTGTCGATATTCATCGTCTTTTCGTTCCGTAATTCAGTCGTTAATGAACGCAAATGTTCTGCCATAGACAAATAAATCCTCCTATTATCAATCACTTAAATATAATTTCACTTTTTAATAGAAAATAATGAAATTATATTTCATATTATATTCAATGATAGCGTTTTCATTACTCGGGAACAAGCTATTTTTGTAAAATTTGTTAATTAGCATGTTTCTTTCCTCTACCCTTATCTGGAATCAAATAAAATTTGCATCTATGGCCGCCTTCTGCGTGCCGTAATTTACCCATGGGAACTTACTATTTTTGGTGATTTGCACCCAAGATTTTTTCAACAATAAAAAACGTGTACCGTCACCTATGATTAGGAACGATACACGCACAAGTAATTTAGCAAAATGCTACACTAGTATACTATGCCGGACCCGTGAATACTGCATCACTTTACCCGGTTAACGGACAGGGACTACTTTCCCGTTTTCTACTGCACCGACGACAATAGTTGATGCAAATCCTCCATTTTCATCAATCGAGGGAATATCGTATATTTTTTGATCTGGCCCTATATTTGAAAGTCCATCTTGCATATATTTACGGATGGTCTTGGCATCATCAACGCTGCCAGCAGATTTCATCGCTTCCACAAACGCATACATGGCGATATAATTCAAACCTACTTCGGAGCTTGGATCTTCCTTATAATTTTTTTGATATTTCTCAACGAAAGCAGGCACTGCTTCTTCATCCGAGTCCATCAGTGGCAGAACGCCAATCGAGCCTTCCAATGTTTCATATGAACCTGCAATCGGCTTCATTTGATCCAGCTTCGCTTGATCCATGATGATGAAACCGCCTTTAAATCCTAGCTCCCGAGCTTGCTTCGCCACTTTTGCCGTAGGTTCCGAAGCACCACCGATAAATAGCACATCAGGATCTTTTTTCAAGGCATTTGTGACAATCGTAAAGAAATCGGTTTCTTTGGCGAAATCAATCGAGGAATTATAAACGACTTTTCCGCCTTGCTTTTCCCAATGTGGGAGCACGGCTTCCGTCCAGTCCTTACCGTATTGCGAAGATGTTGGCAAAGCGGCAATTTTCTTGCCAAAATGTTCCATTGCATATGTTGTAAAAGGTTCGATATACCCCTCGTAATTCGGTGGAATCCGAACGGTTAATGAATTTCCGCTCTCGGTCACTGCCGGTTCACTCGTATATGCACCAATGATGAATTCTTCTTGTTCATTAAAAACCTGAAGTGCCAGCACACCTCCGCTATGAGGCGTGAAAATGATCGGCGTATCATATTCCTGAATTAATCGTTTAGCATTCGACCCTGTTTCATTAGGTAAGTATTTATCATCCAACGATACTAAATTCAGCGTGTATTTTTTACCATCTACTTCAAACCCTCCAGCATCGTTAATTTCATTGACGGCCATTTCGACACCATTCAATGTCCGTTTCCCATATAACGCTGCTGCCCCGCTTAAAGGACCGCTAAAACCGATGTTAACGACATTTTCACTTTTTCCTTTACTGCCACTGCTTGACACAGGGCTATCCCCTTTATTGCATCCGGTCAAAACAGTGATGATTAGCAAGAGAAAGACAAATAATACTTTCAGTTTTTTCATAAAAATCCCCCATTCAATTTTTTCAGGCCCCTATATACGCTTTCCTTACTTCATCATTGGCTAATAACTCACTTGCTGTCCCTTGAACGACAATTTCCCCATTTTCAAAAACATATCCTTTATCTGCAATGCCGAGGGCAGCATTCGCGTTTTGTTCAGCAAGCAGGACCGTGATTCCTTCGCGGTTTATTTCTTCAATGACTTGAAACATTTGTTCGACAATAAGTGGAGCGAGCCCCACCGAAGGCTCATCAAGCATCAACAATTTCGGTTTCGACATCAAAGCCCTTCCGATTGCGAGCATTTGCTGCTGGCCGCCGCTCAGGCTTCCCGCTTCATCATGATGCTTTTCTTTTAAAATCGGGAATAAGTGATAGACGTATTCCAAGGAATCCTTGATCTCCGCTTTCTTCTTTCGATGCACATAGGCACCCATCCTCAGATTTTCCTGGACGGTCATCTGTGGAAACAGTTTACGTCCTTCGGCACACTGAACTATTCCCTCCCGAACGTTCTTATCCGGGGCACGGCCCCCTATGGGCATACCCAGAAAATGAATTTCCCCCTTGGACAGCTTACTGATTCCGCTTATGGAACGAAAAGTCGTGCTTTTTCCTGCCCCATTAGCTCCTAATAAAACAACGATCTCTCCCTTGGCAACTTCTATATTCACATGTTTTATCGCAGTGAAACTCCCATAATTCACGGCGACATCGGTTAACTTAAGCACTGGCACTACCTCCCAAATAGGCTTTAATCACCGCTTCATTTCCACGGATTTCCTTAGGTGTCCCCTCGGCAATTTTTTCTCCGTAATTAAGGACCATGATGTGATCCGCCAAGTTCATGATCATATGCATTTTGTGTTCGATTAAACAAACGGTCAGTCCTGATCGATTTAATTTTTTTATCAGTTCTGCCAAGCCTTCCGTTTCATCCGGGTTGATTCCTGCAGCAGGTTCATCAAGAAAGATAATTTCCGGTTCCGTCGCAAGGGCAAGGGCAATGGCTGTCCGTTTCTTTTCCTCCTGCGAGATGCTGGAGACCATTCTATCAGCCGATTCTGTCAATCCGACAATATCAAGCACCTCCATTGCCTTATCCCTGCATGCCGCTTCCTCCCGTTTTAAACGTTTTGTCCTTAGAATCGCATCCACCAAATTGGATTTGGTTCGCAGTCTATGTCCGACAATGACATTATCCAACACGGTCGATTGATCAAAAAGGCTTGTCGTTTGAAAGGTTCTTGAAATTCCAAGCCCCGCTATTTCATTGGCAGGAAGTTTCGTGATATCAATCCCTTTAAAAAGGACCGTCCCTGAAGTTGGTCGATGAAAGCCACTGATCAAGTTGAAAAAAGTGGATTTCCCTGCACCATTTGGTCCGATTATTGCATTGATTCTACCTTTTTCAATCGTAAAGTCGACATTATTGACGGCCGCCAATCCACCAAACCGCTTTGTCAAATTCTTCGTTTCGATAAGCAAATTCATCCCTCCTCCGCTTTTATGTGCATTTCGTTTCTCACCCCGGACAGCTCATTATCTTTTCGCTTTCTTTGCCAATCAAAGAAGGCCCCTGCGATTCCTCGCGGATAAAAGATGATGATCACGGTAAGCAATGGCCCGAATATCAACATTCGGTATTCTTGAAGGAATTGCAGATTCTGCGAAAGGATTACTAACAGTAATGTTCCTACCAACGGACCTGAAAGTGTCCCGATTCCACCAACCAATAAATACATCAATAGATCAAACATTATGGCAGTTGATCCGATATCAGGTCCAATGAAACGTATGAATGACGCATACAAGGCACCTGCCAAACCTGCAAAGAATGTAGATAGGACAAATGCTGTTAACTTATTCTTCATTGTGGATATACCTATCGTTTGTGCAAGGTCTTCGCTGTTCCTGATGGCCATATACGTCCTGCCGGTCAATGAGCGGATAATTCGATACACGATTAAAATCACTGCAAGCAGGAAAATGAGGACTAGATAATATTGGGATGCAGCCGTATCGAATGCGATCGGGCCTATATTCCCTGGTGCAGGGATACCGATCAATCCCCTAACCCCTTCTGTAAGACCCTCCCATTTATCGATGACCAGATATATGATGTAACCCACACATAGGGTATAAATCGCGAAAAAGTGTTCCTTTGTCCTCAGCGCGATCAATCCGATTAAAAATCCAATTGCACATGTGATTAAACAAGCACATACAAGTGCCAGCCAAAAGTTCATTCCCGCTTTTACCGTCAGCAGCCCAAGTGAATATGCTCCAATGGCAAAAAATCCAGCATGTGCAAGCGAGAGATATCCAGTATAGCCTGATAATAAATTGATTCCATAAACAGCTATCGCCCAGATGAACGAAAGTGTGAGCATATGGAGATAATAGTCGTTTTGCGCGATAAAGGGGAATGAAAAAGCAAAGATGATAAGAGCAATAATCCCATTTCTTTTCGTTAATATCTTCACCCTACCTCTCCCCCTTGGCAAAAAGACCTGTTGGTTTCACCGTTAATATTACGACTAAAAGAATGAATGCTATGATGTCTTTATAATCATTTGATATATAAGTTGCGCCCAGGCTCTCGCTGAAACCTAGTATATATCCGCCTACAATCGCACCTGGGATGCTCCCCATACCGCCCAATATGATTATGACGAATGCTTTTAGGATGACTAAATGCCCCATGCCGGGAAAAACAAGGTTAATCGGTGATGCAAGGGATGAAGCGATGGCTGCTAATCCACCCGATATCATGAAGGTAAGCATCGCGACTTTATTAATGTTGATTCCCACTAATGACGCACCTTCACGGCTTTGGGACATCGCTATTATCGTTGAACCGGTATAAGTTTTCTTTAGGAAAAGGTAAAGTAAAACCATCACTGCGATAGCTGACACGATGATCAATAATCGCTGAAGTGTGAACGTCAGGCCCATGATATTGACCACTTGGCCGTATGGAGAAGTCATTGTATGGAAGTCGGCACCCCAGACAAATTGGGCAAAAGCTTCAAGAAAAAGGAGAATCCCGATTGCTGCGATCTTATCGTGCAATGGAGGTGCCTCCCTTAACAGGCGGAACACGAAACGTTCCAAAAGGACTCCCAACAAACCAACAACGATAATGGATACGAACATGGCAATCCAGTAATTGACCCCATATAATGTCATCATTGACAACGTGATATATCCACCCAACATATATAGGGCGCCGTGGGCAAAGTTCGGGATATGCAAAATTCCATATACTAGTGTCAATCCCAGGGCAACAAGGCTATATACGCTGCCAATCGTCAAACCATTAAAAAGCTGCTGGATCAAAATTTCCATTTGCTTCCTCCTTGATAATTTTTGAATTTCACTTGGCTGTCCATTTCCTGGCTCACAATCCTGTCCATATTTGAAACTGCGACGAAAAACACTTTCAATTATTTCCTAACAGGCTCAACCTCTCGGGAGGACAGTGATTTCTGTCATCGAACAATAAAAAAGCACTCTTGTTTTATGTCCCTATTTTTATCTGCCTACAAATATAGCCCAGGAGTAGCGGATAAATCCTTTGTTTGTTGTTAGCGCTTTCATTTCTAATGACCACTTGTTTCAGTACATGCACCTACCATTTTAAAGTCCTCATTCTTTCTGCCTAATGAATCTATGCAGTCCGATTGTGCAGACAAGCATATGCTGTTTTTAGGGATAGCCAGTGATTCCATCTTTTCTTTAATAACGGTTTACCCATCATAATCGTCTGGTTCGTCACCCCTTTCACCTCGCACCTTCTAGAGGAGGATCATTCCGTAGATTAATTTCCTGTTAATAAATGCAAGTGCCATGCCAACAGTAAATCACCGTCAACAAGGCCATTCACCAGTCTGTGAATTCATTATTGAATTGTAAAAAATCAAAAGTATCGGTTCCATACGGGATGTCCTTCATTCACTATTGACTGAAAAAATCATTTCTGAATCAACTAAAGAATTAAATGAAGAAATAAATTGAAAGAGTTCCAAAAATAAGCTTCACAACAACAAACATTTCATGCAATAGCAGGTAATAATGCACAAAAAAACCAAATTCACAGCCAATATTTTTCTAAAAATCTCAAAAAAATTAGGTAATAAAGCCCATTTCCCCCAAAAGACGCGTAAATTTTTAGTCAAAAAAACAGCACCTTCATTGTTGGATAATGTCCAACAATGGAGGTGCTGTTCATAGTTTCTATTCTTTTCCACTGACCTTTAATCGATATTTTTTAAGTTTCCGCACAATTGTTGCCTGACTGGAATCAAGGGCTTCTGCGATTTCATATGTAGTTTGGTAGGTTTGAGCCGCTTTAGTCAAGATTTCCTTTTCAGCTCTTTCCACCGCTTCTTTTAAAGTTAGGGTAGCATCGAGGTTCGGCTGATTCCGGTTTTCCGGCTGATATTCTTCCGGAAGGTCGTTAATCGATAATATTTGATTATCCGTCAGCACGACGAGCCTTTCCACTATATTAATCAATTCACGGACATTTCCTGGCCAATCATGTTGATAAAAATATTCCTTCAACCGTGAATCTATTTCTTTTGAGAATTTATATTGCTCGTTTGCCTTTGTTAAAAATAAGTCAGTCAATGCCAAGATATCCTCTCTTCTTTCCCTTAGAGGAGGAATCGTAATCGGAATGACATTCAGCCTATAAAAGAGGTCTTCACGAAAATCACCCGATTTGACCATTTCCGATAGATTTCGGTTCGTGGCTGCAATTATGCGAACATCGATCTTCTTTGACTTTGTACCACCAATTCTTTGAATCTCCCTTTCCTGAAGGGCCCGAAGCAGCTTCACTTGAAGTTGCAGGGGAAGCTCACCGACTTCATCCAGGAATAAGATCCCACTCTCTGCCAGCTCAAACATCCCTGGTTTGCCTTTTTGATTGGCTCCGGTAAATGCCCCCCCTTCATATCCAAAGAGTTCGGATTCCAATAAATCAGCGGGAATTGCCCCACAATTTATTTTGATGAAATCTCCTTTTTTAGATCGGATGCTCCGATTATAAATATTGCGGGCAAGGACATCCTTTCCAACACCCGTTTCTCCCAGAATGAGTACGGTCGCATCAATATCCGATATTCTTTCAGCAATCTCATAAATCATTTTCATTTTATCACTGACAAATACGACTCCATCCTTGCTTGTTATCTTCCGCAGTTTTTCAATTTCCTGCTTATATTGATTATTCAGTTCATTAACTTTCGTCAACTCATGCATCAGTTCATTTAAATCAGATAAATCCCTTATATTCGTAACGACTTGCTCTATTTCCCCTTCTGCATTAAAAACGGGACTTCCTGTTATCAATGTTTCCTTTCCAGCAAAATTATCCTGTACGACTGATACCGTTCGTCTCAGCTTCACTACCTTATGCGTCACGGATGCATTCAAGATGCCGCGTTTAATCAATTGGTCCACCGATTTGCCGATATAATACTCTTTTGGTATGCCGGTGATCCGTTCAATTGCCGAATTGGTATAAAGCGTGATTCCATCTTGATCGGTGATGTATATCCCATCATAGGAATTTTCGATAATGGCATCCAGTGCGCGATTCAATTTATCCGTTTCATGAGCATCAATCAATAAATCGTCCAAAAATTGTGTTTCACTGCCTATATATAGAATATTGTCAGTATCCATTTGTTTCATTAATAAAAATAAATACCGTTTATCATGCAGCCTTGCAGCTGCAAGCCTTTTATTATCGAGAAATTGCCACTCATCGAATTGTTCGGTTAGTGTATTATTGCCCTTCTGACTTAACAATTGATTAAAATAGTTGCCCCAATCCTTTATCCGATTTGCAGAATCCACGACTAGTGCAGGAAAGGTCCACTCTTTGAGCAAATTAATCTGAGAATCCTGTTTCACTTGATTCATTACTATTCACCGCCGCAAAAAGAATTCTTTTTAAGTACAATTCTGGATAAATTTCGAAACTCCTTTAAAATTGTCGAATTTCGCTCCTAAAAAAAGTAGTGATGAAATAATTTTCATCACTACAGACTTTAGACAAATTAAAAGAAGATCAGTTTGCCTACAGTTTTTTTCCTTAAAAAAATTCGAGTTGATTTCAGAAATCCGCTCCCTTTCCGCCGACTGTCTGCCAAGCGTCTGTGGGGTCTAGGCTAGCCAGTTATTCGGCAGGAGTGTCGCGAATTTCTTCACTCTAATGAGGGTTTCATAGAACAGTTCATGGGATGAGACCATTCCAAACTTCCTTTTGTCGACAAACTGGAAGTGAAATTTTCATCACTACTTTCCCTCAGTAAGTCTTAAAAATAACCTCTCCACTGATCGCTTCCTTACCTGACTGGTTAGTGGCCGCTACATTGAACAAATATCTATTTCCATTTTTTTCTTTCAGATCCGCTTGAAGAGTTATGACATCATTCAAGAATACCATACCTTTGAAGCGAATCTTGTATTCTTCGATAAATCCAATTTCATAAAGATTACTGAAAAGCTTTGCGAGGTTTCCCATCGTCCACATTCCATGTGCGATGATACCGGGAAGACCAGCATTTTTTGCTTCCTCATCAATCGTATGAATGGGATTGAAATCACCTGATGCGCCGGCATATTTAATGAGGTCCAATCGCGTTACAGGTGCAAGCTCGATTGAATGTAACGAGTCACCAATATGAAGTTCGGTTAATGTCGTCACTTACTCATCACCATCCTTCTGATCGTTTCATTTATAATGACAAGCTGTTCAGCAGTGAAGACAATTTCCCCATTTGCATCCGTCCCATAATTTTTAAAGGCTAGAAATCCCATTTCCCCTTGTTTCCCTTTTTTCTCATAATAGTCTTTCACTTCCGTATAACAGGTGATTTCTTCCCCTACCTTCAGCGGCCTGTTATAGCGATATATCTGCTCACCGTGAATCAAGCCTTTATTCGGGAGATTTAAGCTTTCAATCGTCCCAAAATCAAAGACCCTTGGGAAAGTTGGTGGAGCGATATTCGTTCCGTACCTTGATTGCCTGCCTATTTCTTCATCAATGAAAATCGGGTGGGGATCACCAATCGATAATGCGAATTTTTTAACGGCTCCCCGTTCAACTATATTTTTAACGGGGTTGGATCGTTTTCCAATACTTTCGTTGAACATAACATCCCGCCTTTTCCCTTAATTTTTTGGACCGCCCGCAACATATAAAACCTGCCCACTAATGAATGAGGATGCTTCATCGGCAAAGAACGCAACAGCATGTGCAATATCACTTGGCAAACCGCTTCTGGCAACAGGAATACTGTTTGCCCTATCCTGGATGAATTGCTCAAAACTCACTCCCACCCGCCTAGCTGTGTCTTTCGTCATTTCGGTTTCGATAAAACCTGGTGCGACCGAATTAGCCGTTATCCCATATTTACCAAGTTCAATCGCCAGTGTTTTTGTTAACCCCTGAAGCCCAGCTTTAGCGGCTGAATAATTAGCCTGCCCGCGGTTCCCGAGGGCCGAAGTGGATGATATATTGATGATTCTTCCGTATTTATTTGCAACCATATGCTTCTGGGCGGCACGTACTGCATTGAAAGTACCTTTTAAATGCACATCCATTACCGTCTGCCAATCTGAATCGGTCATTTTAAAAAGTAGATTATCTCGGATGACCCCAGCATTATTCACGAGAATATCAAGCGATCCGAATGTGTCGGCTATTTCTTTTATGGATGCTTCCACCTCTTCGGAATTGACCACATTGGCCACTTTGGTAAAAATGGTATAGCCCTTATCCCTTAATTCATTTCCAGTTGATGTCAAAACCTCTTCGTTGATATCGATAATCGCTACGTTTGCGCCTTCACTGGCAAATAGTTCGACGATCGCCCGGCCAATCCCTCTGCTTCCACCTGTAACTAAAGCCGTTTTCCCTGAAAATCTCCCTGTCATTATCGTTTCCTCCTAATCTATTATAAGAATTGTCCTAATTTAACATGCCCCTTAATCAAATTTCGGGAAATGATCATACGCTGTATTTCATCCGTACCATCATAAATCCTCCAAAGCCTGGCCTCGCGGTACCAACGTTCGATGGGAAGCTCCTTCGTATAGCCCATGCCACCGTGTATCTGCAATACGCGATCAACGACCCGATTCCCCATATTGGCGCCATAGAGTTTAGCCATTGAAGCTAAATGGCGATTGTCTTCTCCATTATCCAGTGTAAAAGCCGCATTCAATACAAGCCACCTTGCAGCTTCAATCTCTACAGCCGAATCAGCTATCTGCCATTGAATGGCCTGGCGCTCAGCGATCGGTTTACCGAATGTGACTCGTTCTTTGGCGTATTCTATAGCCATTTGCAGCAATCTTTCTGCAGAACCGACAGCGCGTGCGCCCACGATCCATCTTGCAAACCCAATCCATTCCAAGCCTAGTTTATAGCCTCCATGCACTTCCCCTAAGATGTTTTCTTCGGGAACCCTGACATTATCAAAAACTAAACCGGCCGGTCCCCATTCTCCCATCGTATTGATATACTCTGATCTCCAGCCCATATCACGGTCTACAATGAAACAGGTTACCCCTTCCGTTCCGGTTGCTTGATGACGTTCTTTGTCGGTTACAGCAATGACCATGACGAAATCGGCATCATTTCCTCCTGTAATGAAAGTTTTTTCACCATTAAGCACCCATTCGTTCCCTTCTTTTACTGCCGTCATTTTAATATTTCGCGTATCTGACCCAGCTCCCGGCTCCGTCATGGCAAAACAGGACTTTTTCTCACCATTAATCGTAGGAGTCAGATATTTCTGTTTCTGTTCTTCATTTGCATAATAAAGTATGTTATCAGCCGAACCTCCAAAGCTGAATGGTACAAACGTTTTTGACACTTCCATCAAGACAATTGCCATCATAAGCTGCCCTAAGTCTGCCCCGCCAAATTCCTCCGGAGTATTGATGCCCCAAAACCCAGCTTTTTTTGCTTTTTCCTGTAAATCTTTCAATGTCCCCTCTGGCAAACTAGGTTTTCCTGCCATTTCATTGCGAAGCACTTCATTTTCCAACGGAATCAATTCATTTTCCACGAACTTGCGTATTGTTTTTTGTACCATTTTTTGTTCATCTGATAGTCGTAAATCCATTTTAACCCCTCCGCTTTCCAATTAGACTAGTTTTGATATTTTCTCTTCAATTGTCCGGTAATGATATTTTTTTGGATTTCTGACGTGCCTTCATATATTCTAGTGATTCGGGCATCCCGATAGAAACGTTCAACTGGATAATCCTTCATGTATCCCATCCCGCCATGAATCTGAACGGCCTTATCAGCGACACGATTATATACTTCCGAACCATACAACTTAAGCATTGCCGCTTCTTTAATGATTTTTTCTTTCTGATCGACCATCCATGCAACCCGGTATGTGAATGAGCGAAGTGCTTCTATTTCCATTGCCATCTCGGCAATCATATGGGATACGGCTTGATGATCAATGATCGGGACATTAAATTGTTCACGTTCTGTGGCATATTTAGTAGATAGATCGAGCAGGTATTGACAGGACCCCAAATTACGAGCAGCAAGGCCTGCCCGGCCATTTGCAAGGATCTTTAATGCATTTACATACCCTTGTCCAACGTCCCCCAGTATATTTTCAGCCGGAACTTCGCAATCTTCAAAAACCAATTCGGCCGAATGTGAGCCCCGAAGACCCATCTTCCTTTCCAGGCTACCAACTCTAAAACCCGGAAAATCCTTTTCTACTATGAATGAGGTGATTCCTTTCGCCCCTTTATCTTTGTCCGTTACGGCCATAACTGTAAAAATATCTGCTACATCTGCATTCGTTATATAATGCTTAGTCCCATTTAGAATAAATTTATCGCCCTTTTTGACAGCCGTCATTTTGAGATTCGTAGCATGGGACCCCGCTGCAGGCTCAGTTAAAGCAAAAGCGCCAATTCTATTACCGCTTGCCATATCTGGTAGATACTTTTCCTTTTGCATTTCATTGCCCATTTCAACTATCCCTACCGTCCCTATACCGGTGTGAGCTCCAATCAGAGTGGTATATCCATTATGTGTTTTGCCGATTTCCTCATATAAAGCACATTTTCCCACCATCCCGATTCCGAGCCCGCCATACCTTTCCGGGATGCTAAGTCCGAATAGCCCGATTTCCTTCGATAAATTTATAATGGATTCCGGGATATGATCTTCATCCTCTATCTGCATGGAAAATGGATCGATTTGCTCTTCGATAAACTGGCGTATATTTTCTTTTAATAGCAGGATGTCTTCATCTAAGCGAAAGTCCATTTGCATTCCCCTTTATCTGCGAATTGGTTGTTAACGCTTTCATATTTTATCCGAATAAGCGATATGTTTTTCTTGAAGTTTACGTTTTAAGATTTTACCGACCGCCGTCTTCGGAAGTTCACTTTCAAATTTGATTGCTTTTGGGACTTTAAAGGCAGCGAGCTGCTTTCGGCAATAATCCTTCAATTCGTTTTCAGTTATCCTTTCACCTGGTTTTAGAACTACCGCAGCATGTACCGTTTCACCGCGATATTGATCGGGGACGCCAAAGACGGCAGCTTCCAGAACCTTAGGATGGCTGTATAGGATTTCTTCAATTTCAATTGGATAAATATTGAATCCGCCTGCGATGATCATCTCTTTCTTCCGTCCCACAATGTAAAAGAAGCCATCTTCATCCATCTTGGCAATATCACCGGTATGCAGCCATCCGTTTTGAATCGTCTGCCGTGTCTCTTCTGGCATGCCCCAATAACCTTTCATTACCTGTGGACCCTTTATGACCAATTCACCTGGTGTATCAACCAAAAGGGCTGGCTCTCCTGTAATACTGTCAATTATGGCGGCATCTGTATTTTGTATAGGAATCCCGATACTTCCGGGTTTTTGCAGGCCGCTAACTGGATTCCGGTGCGTGACTGGTGACGCCTCGGACAGGCCATAGCCCTCTGCAATCTTTGTTCCGCTCAATTCGTTAAACCTTGACAATACATTCAATGGCAATGGGGACGAACCCGAAACGCAAGATTTCAATGTATGCAAATCAAATGGATGGGACTGGTAATATTGTAATAAAGCAATATACACCGTCGGTACCCCTGGAAATATAGTCGGTTTCATATTATTGATAATATCGATGATCTCCGTCACCTCAAACCGGGATACAAGAATTAATTCCCCTCCATTATAAAACGTCAGGTTCATCCCTGAAGTCATGCCGTAAACATGAAATAATGGGGAAACGCCAAGTACCCTTTCCTTCCCCTTTTGAGTATTGATTCTTGAAGTGGCTGCACTTTGCAGCGTATTGGCTACGATATTTCGATGGGTTAGCATCGCCCCTTTAGAACGCCCTGTCGTTCCTCCTGTATATTGGAGGACGGCGACATCTTCGGCAGGTTCAATCTCCACAGTGAAATCCGCCTCTGTTACTGATAGTAGCTTTTTTGTCATTTCACATTTGCCCTTTTCCAGCGACACGCTCAACACCTTTTCAACATCGGTTTCAGCTATAATGGCTTCAACTATTTGCAATAAATCGTCAAGCACAATGATGTGCCTTGCACCTGAATCTTTCAGGACATGGATTAATTCGTTCGACTTATACATTGGATTGATTTGGACAACAATGGCTCCATTCAAAAGAGTTCCAAAAAACCCAATTGGATATTGGGGACAATTAGGGAGCATAAGAGCCACACGATCTCCCTTTCTAATACCTTCATCAGCAAGCAAGCGGGCACATCTTTTCACTAACTTCCCCAACTCTGAATATGTATACCTTTGCTCCATGAACGTTACCGCTGTTTTATCCGAATATTGTTCAACTGATTGATAAAATAGTTCTGTCAAAGACAATTCTGGAATATCAATCTCTATTGGATTTCCTTGCGGGATATGCTTTTTCCAAGGTCTATCCATTGGTCCTCCCCTTTCTTCATTCAAAAAAATAAAGAAGTCATACTAACAATATGCAAGGAGTGTGCCAAAAATAAATCGTTATGCTACGTAGATTCAATTAATGGTAAAATTCAAAATTGAATTTTTTTCTGCGCTCTTAATAATATTAGGTTCATAATACTAGGATTTAAATTTGACTCAATAAGTCATTTTTGAATTGAGAGATTGCTTTCGTAAAAGTACTCAACTTGTAATGCGGGGCATGTGGATTATATTGTTGAAGGATATAACTGGTCATTTATAGGAAAATAAAACGGGATGCTGATCAATATCAGCATCCCGTTCAAAAAATGATTCACTGCTCAATGGCGGAGTCATCTTCCAATGAAATTTTCCATAATTCTTTCGCTTTTCCACTAACCGTTTCATCAAAAACAAATGATCCATTCGTATATCGATCATGATTTTTTAATGAAGCGGCATGAATCGTTTCAATCGTTCCCTTTTCAGAAAGAATGAATAGACTGTCCGTTTTGTTAATGGTATCAAATCCAATGACCCTATGAGGATTCGATTTCAATTCCCTCAAGACCACGACACCGCGTTTTGCCCGGCTCGTTTTTTCAAACTCGGTTAATTTCATTTTCTTTATGGCCCCGCGCTGTGTAACGATAAAGATCGATTCTTTACTATCCTTGGCCAAAACCTTTCCGCCAATGACATAGTCATCTTCTTTCAAATTAATCCCTTTGACTCCTGCTGCCCGAACACCGACAACACTTACTTCTTCTTCATCAAACCATAAACCATAGCCGTTATGAGTGACTAGGAAAAGGTCAGCCTGTCCATCGGTATGATGGACATCGACCAGTTCATCGTCACCTTTTAAATTGACACCAACCAGCGGTTTTGAATGACGCTGGGCTTTATAGGAAGCTAATTCTGTCTTTTTCACCATACCATTTTTCGTGATGAACACTAAGAATTCCGGCATGGTAAAATCTTTGATTGGAATCGCTTTTATGATTTGTTCTTCCCTGTCGATTGGAATGATGTTCGCGATATGCTGACCGGTTTCCTTCCAGCGAATATCAGGAAGCTGGTGAACTGGACAATAGAGGTAGTTCCCTTTGGATGTGAACAGCAACAGGACATCTGTTGTATTCATCTCCAGCCTCTGGAGCAGGCGATCGGAATCCTTCATGCCAAAATCAAGACCGCCTGATGCAGCATAAGATCGTAACGATGTCCGTTTAACATAGCCTTCTTTCGTCACGGTCACCATCACGTCTTCACTCGCAATCAAGACTTCAAGATTGATTTTGATTTCTTCAATTTCTTTTTCGATTTTGGAACGCCTTCCGTCATCAAAGCCCTTTTTAATGAATCGAAGTTCTTTTTTAATTACTTGAAGAAGAACTTTTTCACTGCCAAGAATCTTTGTCAATTCCTCAATTTTGTTCTTCAATTCCGCAGCCTCTGCTTCAAGTGCTGTAATATCCGTATTCGTCAGCCTATATAACTGCAAAGAGACAATGGCTTCAGCTTGTGCTTCTGTAAAAGTGAATTTAGCAATGAGGTTATCTTTAGCATTCCGTTTGTCTTTAGATGCCCGGATGACAGCGATGACTTCATCTAATATGGATAAAGCCTTCACTAAACCATCGACGATATGTGCCCTGTCATGAGCTTTTTGCAACTCATAACGTGAACGGTTCACGATTACCTCTTTACGGTGTTCGATATATGCATCGAGCATTTTTGGCAGGCTCATCAACGTTGGCCGTTTTTTATAAATCGCGACCATATTGAAATTGTAGGCAATTTGGAGATCGGAATTTTTGTATAAATAATGCAGGACTCCATTTGCATCTGCTTCTTTTTTCAGTTCGATGACAATGCGCAGTCCTGTACGGTCGGTTTCATCCCTTACCTCGGCGATACCTTCCACTTTCCGGTCTAGACGGAACTCATCCATTTTCTTAACAAGGTTGGCTTTATTGACTTCATATGGGATTTCAGTGATGACGATTTGCTGTTTGCCGCCACGAATCGTTTCCACTTCCGCCAACCCGCGAATGATTATTTTCCCTTTACCTGTTTCATAGGCCTTACGAATGCCTTCAATTCCTTGAATGATACCGCCAGTAGGAAAATCCGGCCCTTTAATGACCGTCATTAATTCAGCGACTGTCGCTTCCGGCTTATCGATTCGCATTATGGCAGCATCAATGACTTCACCTAGTTGATGTGGCGGGATTTCAGTGGCATAGCCGGCTGAAATTCCTGTAGAGCCATTTACAAGCAGGTTAGGGAACATTGCAGGCAATACAATAGGCTCTTCTGAAGTATCATCAAAGTTCGGTACAAAATCGACCGTCCTTTTTTCAATATCCCGCAGCATCTCGGAGGCAATCGATGAAAGCCTTGCTTCCGTATACCGCATCGCAGCAGGCGGATCACCATCAATACTGCCATTGTTTCCGTGCATTTGGACCATGACCTTCCGCAGTTTCCAGTCTTGGCTCATCCTAACCATTGCCTCATAAACGGATGAATCTCCGTGAGGGTGATAGTTACCAATTACATTACCGACCGTTTTGGCGGATTTCCTAAATCCTTTTTCCTGAGTATTTCCTTCGACATGCATCGCATACAATATCCTGCGCTGTACCGGTTTTAAACCGTCCCTTGCATCAGGTAGTGCCCGATCTTGGATAATATATTTACTGTAACGCCCGAAACGGTCTCCAATTACCTCTTCAAGCGGCAAATCTCGAAATGTTTCTTCAAATACCATCGTTATTGACCTCCTCTTCAATCGACATATTTTCATTATCTAAAATATTCGATTCCTCTTCGAGACCAAAAGCGACATTGGCTTCAATCCACTTACGGCGCGGTTCAACCTTGTCTCCCATCAATGTTGTCACACGTCTTTCCGCACGGGCACCGTCATCGATCTTCACACGTATCAATGTCCTTGTTTCCGGATTCATGGTGGTATCCCATAATTGATCGGCATTCATCTCACCCAGCCCTTTATAGCGCTGAATCATATAGCCTTTCCCCACCTTGTCTATCGCACCCTGAAGTTCCTCGTCGCTCCAAGCATATTCAATGACTTCTTTCTTCCCGGTCCCTTTGCTCACTTTATATAAAGGGGGCAAGGCAATGTAAACCTTTCCTGACTCTATTAACGGCTTCATATAGCGATAAAAGAAAGTCAGCAGCAGCACTTGGATATGGGCCCCGTCCGTATCGGCATCTGTCATGATGATCACTTTATCATAGTTGGTGTCCGGCGTATTGAACTCCGCCCCGACACCTCCGCCGATGGCATGGATGATCGTATTTATTTCCTCGTTTTTAAAAATATCCGCTAGTTTTGCCTTTTCCGTATTGATAACTTTACCCCGTAATGGCAGTACTGCCTGGAAACGGCGATCTCGCCCTTGTTTAGCGGATCCCCCAGCAGAGTCACCTTCTACAAGATACAATTCATTCCGTTCGGGATTTTTCGATTGAGCTGGTGTTAATTTCCCAGAAAGGATGGCATCGGATTTTTTCCGTTTCTTCCCGCTTCTTGCGTCTTCACGAGCTTTGCGTGCCGCTTCCCTTGCCTGGAACGCTTTAATCGCTTTTTTAACCAATAGGGTACTCGTGGTCGGATCTTCTTCAAAAAAGTAGGCTAAGTGCTCTGATACGATGGAATCGACTGCAGAACGGGCTTCACTGGTTCCAAGCTTGCTCTTGGTTTGTCCTTCGAATTGAAGAAGTTCTTCAGGGATACGTACTGAAATGATTGAAGACAAGCCTTCACGTATATCGGTACCTTCGAGGTTTTTATCTTTTTCCTTTAATAGCCCCATTTTTCTGGCATAATCATTAAATGCCCGTGTCATGGCCGTTTTTGCGCCAATCTCATGGGTGCCTCCGTCTTTTGTGCGAACGTTATTTACAAAGCTTAAAATATTTTCTGAATAACCATCGTTGAATTGAAAGGCGAGTTCGACTTCTATCCCATTTTGTTCCCCTTCTAAGCTGACTACACTATGAAGGGTCTCTTTTTCTTCATTTAAATAATCAACAAACGCTTCAATTCCGTTTTCATAGTGAAAAGTTTCATTATGGTCGTTACGCTCATCCGTCAATTCTATCTTCATGCCTTTTAAAAGAAAAGCTGATTCGCGAAGACGCTCACATAGGATATCATAATTAAAAGTCGTCACCGAAAATATTTTTGGATCGGGCTTGAAGTGGATTTTCGTCCCAGCTTGATTAGTTTTACCGATTTTCTCCAGTGTGGTTTCTGGCTTTCCGCCATTGAAAAAACGTTGTTCGTAAATGAACCCGTCCCTTTTGATCGTCACGACAAGCCATTCAGACAACGCGTTAACGACCGAAGCACCGACTCCATGAAGGCCTCCACTCGTTTTATATCCGCCTTGTCCAAATTTCCCTCCAGCATGAAGAATCGTCAAAATGACTTCAGGCGTCGGTTTACCCAATTTATGCATGCCAATAGGCATTCCGCGCCCTTTATCTGACACACTTACACTGTTGTCTTTATGTATTTTCACACTAATTTGGTCTCCATATCCAGCTAAAGCCTCATCTACGGAGTTATCTACAATCTCGTACACTAAATGATGAAGTCCGCGTGCATCAGTACTGCCGATATACATACCGGGACGTTTTCTGACCGCTTCGAGTCCTTCCAGTACCTGAATTGCATCATCATTGTACTCGATTGTTTTTACTTTCTTTGCCACAGAAATTCCCCTTTCCTTACTAAACACAATTTCCGGGCCAAATCATACTGCAATGAAATGACTCACTAGCTTAACAAATACATTCATACGTTAATATCATATAAAAAGTATAATACTTTCATGAACAAAGAACAAGTGTTCTATTTTTTTCCGTCCCTTTAATTAGCGTTAGCACCTTTGATTGGAACATGAAAACGTATCATAGCTACCATTCTAATTGTAGCGGTAAATTTTCATTTGGCAAATATACTTTTATTATTTTAATCAAATTAAGCTTTAATCGCTTAAATTTGCCCTACCGCGCAATGCCCGCCATGTCGCATTTTAGTTTTTCTCTGAGTTGAGGTACAGTGATACCTTAAAAAAAGAGCGGAAGTTCCGCTCTTCATTTTACTTAGTAAGCGCGTGTTCGACTTTTATGCATCGATTCATGATGACAGTAAATCCTTTTTCTTTCAAAAAATTATAGGCTTCTTCATTTTCCACCCCTAGCTGCGCCCAAAAGATATCTGCATCGATTTCTGCAAATTCCTTGGCGATCTCCGGAAGGAACTCTGAACGGCGGAAAACATTGACGATATCGACGTGCCCTTCAATATCTTTCAGGGCTTTTACTGCCTTGACACCCAGCACTTCAGATACTGCAGGGTTTACCGGGATGATTTCATAACCGCTTTCCTGCATGGCCTTTGAAACCATATAAGAAGTTCGCTCAGGGTTATTTGATAAACCTACGACAGCGATGCGCTTCGATTTTTTCAACATCTTACCCATTTCTTCTCTGCTTGGATTTTCTATCATTCTTTTCAATCCCCTTTATAATAAAGTGTAATATTTGAATAAAGAGTATTCCTTAACAAAGGTATTTTACAGAGAAAAGCTGTTTATTACCATTATTAAGAAAAACCATTATACAAGAAAGAATAAGTTTCGAAAAGGGCATGACCCACTTAACAGTCTTTATGTTCTTACAGACTGCCACGTAATGTAACAATTTATACAAGAGAGGCACCTTTTATATTTACGAAAATCATGAAGGCTAAACCTTTCACCCTTCATGAACTTAACGTATATCAAAAGATGTAAGTTCATCAAGAAAAATTCATTTTTTCAGTGGATTTTTTTTTGGACAGCCGTACCATTTTGTCACGAAAATGTTACAATAAGAGAAGCTAAACAGGTATTTTAAGGCTGTTTTCAGCTATTTCTACACGTTTATTTTTGAAAAAGGGAACAATCGCCCCTTAAACATGTTAAAAAAAGAAGATTTTTCTTTAAAGAAAGGGTAATAGAATGCTTACATTTATCACTATACTGGCTGCCTACCTGATCGGTTCGATTCCTTCCGGTTTAATAATTGGCAAAACATTTTACAAAATCGACATCCGGGAGCATGGCAGTAAAAATCTAGGCGGGACAAATACCTTCAGGACACTTGGTGTCAAGGCAGGGCTTACCGTTACTATCATGGATATACTTAAAGGTACCCTAGCAACTTTTCTGCCGTATATGCTAGGCGTGGAAATGAATTTATTGCTAGCCGGAGTTTTTGCGGTCATCGGTCATATGTTTCCCATTTTCGCAAACTTTCGGGGCGGTAAAGCTGTGGCAACTTCTGCTGGTGTCATTCTTGCATATGAACCATTGTTTTTTGTTTTTGCCGTTTTCATATTCTTCATATCCTTATACATATCCAAATATGTCTCGCTTTCTTCCATGATTGCTTGTCTACTTGCTCTCATCTATAGTTTAGTGTTTCATACTGATGATCTGCCTCTCATTATTGTAATCGGTATATTAACGATTTTCATTTTTTACCGGCATCGCGCAAACATCAAGCGGATTATCGATAAAACTGAACCGAAAATAAAGTGGTTGTAAGACCATGCGCATCTCTAAGTGAAAATAGGCCCGTATGCATGGGCCTATTTTCCATTCTTCAATTCATTTGCCGTGTTATTCAGGATACCGGCATGCCTCGAAACCTCTTTTCAGTAGCGTTTCCGATTTCCTGGATGATTGAGACTAATCCCTGAGTTGTCATTTCCATTTCTGCAAAATCCCGTAATATTCCCTTTGATAACTCCGATTATTCCATTAAAAGAATTTTCTGTTAACTCCATTTCTTTCTCGCCTGCTTGAACCACTTCCTTGACCCTTAGGACATAATCAACAACCTCTTTCGTCATTTGATGTTTGCACGATTGCATCTATTTCAGCTATCGATTTTTTTGTCTGTTCAGCCAGTTTGTCCTTATTCGAAACAACCGCTAATCTATTACCATATTCACCTGCCCGTGCTGCCTCGATGGCTGAGTTCAATGATAGTAAATTTGTCTGGTCGGCTACTCCCTGTACAAATCTTTATATCCATTTAATTGAAAATAAATCAGATTATCCATAAGATGTGATTCATTTAGACTATATATATTTTTATTCTGGCCTCATTGCAATTCTTTTGTCAAGGAAAAGGACCTAGAATGTTTCACATTAACTTCCCATCAAAAGAATAGTATTGATTTCATTTAATGGAGAAATGGACAAGTAAGGATTGAATAATTGTAGAACAGAGGCTACACTGGAACTAGTTATTAATATCGATAGGAGAAAGTGCCATGAAGCCATTGCAAATATCACCGGAGAAACCGCATTAAAGTTATCCAAGTCACTAAACTTGCCTTTAGAGCAAATCATGCATATGCCTACACCCGTCTTGCTAAGAAAGCTTGCCGAGGCTGAAGCAAAAGAAAAAGACAATACAAAATAGCTGCAGGAATCTGCAGCTATTTTTGTGTGTGCTCATATGTGTGTGAAACGACCTTACGGATTATATCTTGAAAGGCGTTCCATTCATCCCATTGATCTTGAAACTGAGCAATACCCACTTTCGCATAATAATATTTCCTTTTCGGTCCTTCTAAGGAATCTTGCCAGTAACTATTTAAATACTCTTTCTCTTCCAGCCTTTTTAAAGCTGTATATAACATGCCTTCTTTATAATGTAAATAACCATCACTTAACTGTTTGAGCTGTTTGAGCTGTTCGATCATCTCATACCCATACATATCCTATTGAGACAATAATGAAAGCAACACCATTCCCGTACTTCCTTTTAACAACTCCGTTTTCCGCACAAATCAGCAGCCCCTCTTTATAAGGAAATTAATTAGATGGCATTTCGCTTTTTATCTTCACAATATATAATTTTCAGAAACCTGTTTCCCTCATTAAATATACCAATATTCCGAATATCCTTCTACCGCTTTGTGATTTTCACTCAGGAATCTAAATAGGCAAAAAAACCGCACATGGGCGGTTATCAATTGGTGAAAGTCAATTCTTTGGCCAAATCAGGCAACGGCCTCTTTTTGACTGATATTAATTGTTCATTTTCATAGGTACAAGCAAATTCTAGTGGTGGTTCATCCTGTAATATTTCTTTTAGATAATACTTTATGTTGGACACAACTTCATTTGCTTCCATAACCCATTGATATGGCTTCCAGGCAAGTTCTCCTTCATCACAGGTAGATAGCCCGCCCCCTGCATCTTCGGCTCGGTAAACATACATTCCACCCGTTTGATTCCATGTCACGATCCCTCGAAAGGCCATCCCCCTTACCTTCAATCCAGTTTCTTCAAGAATTTCGCGTTCCATCGATTCATCAATGGTTTCACCTTGTTCTATTTTCCCGCCTATACCATTCCATTTATGCCTATTCGGATTCTTTTGGCGAAATAGCATCAACACTTCGACTTCGTTAAATCTTTTTCGAGTTATGAAACAAATATTATATATAATATCCATGGTTGTTTCCTTTCTTAAACGCACATTATTCGCATCTACTTCATAATTACTTTATACTTAAATAACGAACTTCTAGGAAGGAGAATTAATATGAAACTGACCATTTCCGATCAAGCAGCTAAGTGGTATATTGACGAGCTGGGGCTTCAAGAAGGCTCTCATTTGCGCTTTTATGTAAGATATGGCGGGCATAGTACCGTTCAAAGCGGCTTTTCATTAGGTATCATGCAAGAAGAACCTGAAACTGCAGCAGCCGTAACCACTATGAATGAGATTAATTTTTATGTAGAAGAAAAGGATTTATGGTACTTTGATGATCACGATTTACTGATTACTTTTAATGAAAAACTGACTGAACCTGAATTTCACTATGAAAAGAGTGCTTGACAATAAAGCAGCGGTGTAAACTGCTGTTTTTCTTATTCAATCGAGCAGGCGCTCTTTAATATCTTCCGCCCTAAGAATTTCCGCTTGCTTATCCCCTAAAAGATCGAAATGAGAATAGCCATCCTTCCTGTGATGAATCCACTCTTTTTTAAGCCCGTATTGCTTACCCCACTCCGATAAACGCCGTAAATCATTACACCCCACTTTTGTAACCGTCTTGCAACCAGGAAATCGGTCATCCAGCCAATAATGAGTTAAAAAAGCTATTTGGCCTTGATCGATTTTCTGCTTCCAGGCCACTACGTCTACCCGTTTAATCCCAAAAGCCATATCTTGTTCACCTCAATAATTGTAATTAAACCAATTCATCCTGCTTTTTATTTTTCTCATACGCCTCATGCCATTCAGGATACATGCGTTTAATGGATATCGGGCGAAAGCTCTCCTTTTTAACGCAAACGTGGGAAGAATGACCTGTGGCCGCCACTTCATTTTTTCCATTAACGATTTCATATCCATAAATGACCCGTAAGCCGTCATACTTTTCAATCCAAGTTTTAACTTTTACCTTATCACCATATCTAACAGGGGTTTTATATGAAGCTTGAATATCCATAACAGGTGAGAGGATGCCATCCGCTTCCATATCAGCATAATAAAATCCTAAATCATTTATCAATTTTGTCCTGCCTAGTTCCATCCATATAAAATAATTCGCATGGTATACAACACCCATTTGATCTGTCTCTGCATACCGCACTTCAATTTCATTTTCAGCTATGAACATTTTGTTTCCCCACTTTCATTTCTATTGCAATAAACATTTTACCATAACAATTGTGCAAATTTCATTTAAGCTGTCTTGTTGACTGCTTCCCTGCCATGATCCCTAAAAAAAAGGAGAAAGAGTTTCTCGCCTCTTTCTCCCCTTTACCTAGTTGGTTAAATATTATCGTTACTATAACCGCTTTCCCGTGCTTCTTGCTCATCTTGCATTTCTTCCTTCATTCCATCAATGCTCTTTCTTCTTCGGTCATTTTTGGCCTTAATTGCCTCTTTTTCCGTCCCTGAAGAGAATGATAACGTTTCATTTGCCGCGATTATGTTTTCTTCTGTATTTTGAATCGCATCCTGAATTTTTTCAACATTATCCAAACGGTTATCCGGATTGTGCTTATTTGTGCCCATTAATTTCACCTCATGTTATTTTGTTTACATAATATTATTACGATTACTTTATTAAACCCCTTGATTACTCACCTTTAGTTTGAATGACTTGAGGATGTTTCCCTGATTTGTCCTGCATTTTCTTCCCGTTATTGCCACCCGCTGCTATTGGTTGTGTCCCTAGATGGCTCGGTCTAAAGTGTTTGGAATCTTTTTTGGGATTACCCATTCTATCGCCTCCTCTTCTTATCATGGATATAAAAGACGAAATTCATGAATGCCAGTTTTTGAAAAAGTCATGAAAAAAGAGCCAGCGCTTTGAAGGGACCTTCATGGCACTGGCTCTTTTGGAAAAATCTTTTGCAAAACCTATTCAGCCTTTTGCATATGTTTTTTTTCAAGACGTTCCTCAAGTCTTTCCATTTGTTTAACGTCCATCAATAATTCCTTTTTGTTTTCTTTAATTAATTCTTCAAATGTCCTTTTTCTTTTTTTCATGCTTTTCACCTACTTATTTTTAATATACTATTCAGTATTGCCGAATTAACGTAAAATTATGACTATATGGTTTCCATCCCTATAATTGTCATAATTATCAGATTTTTAACCTGATAAAAATTCCATTTCTCCACTCTATATACTTTAACCCTTTTTTCATGAACATTGACCATATTTTTTAAATTTTTTTGATTTTTCCATTAATTTTTGACAACTTTGTTACAATAAAACGGAACCTCATAAAGGTTCCGTTTTATTGTATTCATATTTCGGAGAAAACCAATTTACCTACAGTTAAAAACCGTTCCCGTTGTTTTCATAAATCCGCTCCCTTTCCGTCGACTGTCTTCCAAGCCTTCTTGACGCAAGCGTCTTCGGGGTCTCGACTAGCAGTTTTTCGGCAGGAATGTGGCAAATTTCTTCAATACTGATGGAACTTCATAAAGGTTCCCCTACTGCATACTATTTATATTTCGTTCCATATCTTGTAGTTGCATGGCTGATATTACCTTATTCCTGATAACGCCTTCTTTGTCGATGAAATAAGTTGTTGGTATGCTAAGAATCTTGTAGCGCTCATTCACTGGATTTTTGGCACTTTGACTGTCCAGCGGAATGGTAAAAGTAATTCCATTATCGTCTACAAAGGATTGTACATCATTTTCAGGGTCAATATTGACAGCAAGTACGACGACATCATCACCCGCTTGCTGTGTATATTTCTCCATATCCGGCATTTCCTTCTTGCAAGGCGGACACCACGTGGCCCAAAAATTCAGCATTACCTTTTTACCCTTATAATCAGATAATTCAACTTGTTTCCCATCCAAAGTTTTCAGGGAGAAATTCGGTGCTTTAGCTCCAATTTTCAATCCGCCCAAAGCATCTTTTTCGTCATTTTTCTTTGATTCATTATCCATAGCCTGCACGATCGCTACAGTAATAAGTGACAGTAAGGCCACCGAAGCAATAATTTTTTTAAGCATACTCGTCCCCCTAGTCCCATTACAATAAAAATATTAGTCCATTTCCAGAAATAGAACAACTTCCCTATTCCATCTTAACAATAAAAGGACATCCGGAAAAGTGTAATTCCTTTAAATCATATCATGATATCACTTTGATTCATAAACTTGACACAAAAAAAGCGGTAAACCTGACAAGTAGGTTTACCGCTTCCTAAAAGCTGAAATTAGCCTTTTAATTTATTACGTAATACCATTTGAAGGATACCACCGTGACGGTAGTAGTCGATTTCGATTTCGGAATCGAAACGAACAAGTACATCAAATTCTTTTACGTTTCCAGCTTCATCAGTAGCTGTAACTGTTACGATATCACGCGGTTTAACTGTTTCGTCGATTTTAACTGCGATCGCTTCTTTACCAGTTAATCCAAGCGTTTCAGCGTTTTCGCCTTCTTTGAATTGAAGTGGAAGAACACCCATTAATGCAAGGTTAGAACGGTGAATACGTTCAAAGCTTTCAGCGATGACTGTTTTGATGCCAAGAAGGTTAGTACCTTTCGCAGCCCAGTCACGAGAGCTTCCCATACCATAGTCTTTACCAGCGATGACTGCAAGACCTGTTCCATCAGCTTTGTATTTCATACAAGCATCATAGATAGCCATTACATCGCCTGTAGGCCAGTAAGTTGTGTATCCACCTTCTGTACCTGGAGCAACTTGGTTACGGATACGGATGTTTGCGAACGTTCCGCGCATCATCGCTTCATGGTTACCACGACGAGAACCATAAGAGTTAAAGTCACGCGGTTTCACACCGTTTTCACGAAGGTAGATACCAGCTGGTGTATCTTTACCGATTGCACCTGCAGGAGAAATGTGGTCAGTTGTAACTGAGTCACCGAATTTACCAACTACACGCAAGCCCGAAAGTGGGTTAACTGAACCAGGTTCTGGTGATAATCCTTCAAAGAATGGAGGATTTTGAATGTATGTTGATTTAGAATCGAAAGCATAAATCGCTTCGTTGCTAGTTTGGATTTCGTTCCAACGTTTGTTATCGTTGAATACCGTTTCGTATTCTTTACGGAATAACTCAGGTGTAACCGTTGCTTTAACAGCAGCGTTAACTTCTTCTTGTGATGGCCAGATATCAGCAAGATATACATCGTTACCATCTTTGTCTTTACCAAGTGAATCGTTGTTTAGGTCAAAGTCCACAGTTCCAGCAAGAGCATAAGCTACAACCAAAGTAGGTGAAGCAAGGTAGTTTGCTTTCACAAGTGGGTGAATACGCCCTTCAAAGTTACGGTTACCCGAAAGTACTGATGTTACCAGTAGATCTGCTTCAGCAACAGCTGCTTCGATTTCGTCAGCCAATGGACCTGAGTTACCGATACATGTAGTACAACCGTATCCAACTACGTTGAATCCTAATTGGTCAAGGTATGGTTGAAGGCCAGCATCACGAAGGTAACCAGTAACAACTTTAGAACCTGGTGCCAAAGATGTTTTTACATAATCTGGAACAGTCAAGCCTTTTTCAACTGCTTTTTTAGCAATTAGACCCGCTCCAAGCATTACATATGGGTTAGAAGTGTTCGTACAGCTTGTGATTGCAGCAATTGCAATCGCACCTGTTTTCATTACCGTTTCTTTACCATCGGCAAATTTAACAGTTACTTCTTTATCCAATTCAGAATTATCCATGCCAAAACCTTGGTTGCCCATAGGTGCGTTGATAGCCTCATGGAAAGATTTTTTCATTTGAGAAAGTGGAATCAAATCTTGCGGGCGTTTAGGGCCTGAAAGGTTTGGTTCAATTGCTGAAAGGTCGATTTCCACAACATCATTGTATGCTGGATCTTCGTTTTCAGGAGAGTAGAACAATCCATTTTCTTTGCAGTATGATTCAACCACTTTAATTTGTTTTTCATCACGGCCTGTTAAGCGCATGTAATCGATCGCTTCTGCATCAACAGGGAAGAAACCAACTGTTGCACCGTATTCAGGAGCCATGTTAGCGATTGTTGCACGGTCAGCAAGTGGAAGGTATCCTACTCCTGGGCCGTAGAACTCGACAAATTTACCAACTACGCCGTGTGCACGAAGAACTTGTGTTACTTTCAATGCAAGGTCAGTAGCTGTTGTACCTTTAGGAAGTTGGCCAGTCAGTTTAACACCGACCACTTTTGGAACTGGGAAGTAAGAAGGCTGTCCAAGCATGCCTGCTTCTGCTTCGATACCGCCGACACCCCAACCAAGAACACCAATACCGTTGATCATTGTAGTATGTGAATCTGTACCGAAAACAGAATCCGGGAATACTTCGAAGTCGCCGTTTGGAGTTTCAACAGCATGAACTACGTTCGCAAGGTACTCTAGGTTAACTTGGTGAACGATACCAGTTGCCGGTGGAACTGCACGATAGTTGTTGAATGATTTTTGAGCCCAGCTTAGGAACTGGTAACGCTCTGCATTACGTTCGAATTCAAGATCCATATTGGCATCAAGGGAATCCATTGTACCAGCTTTATCAACTTGTACAGAGTGGTCAATTACAAGGTCAACCGGGATTTCCGGGTTGATTTTGTCAGGATCTCCACCAAGTGCTGCGAATGCATTACGTAAAGAAGCTAAATCAACAACAACTGGAACACCAGTGAAATCTTGTAGGATTACACGAGAAGGCTTGAACGGAACATCTATATCTTGTTGCTCGCTTGTTCCCCATTTAGCAAGGTTCGCAACGTGTTCTTTTGTGATTACTCTTCCGTCTACTTGGCGAAGTACCGCTTCAAGTAATACTTTAATGGAATATGGAAGGCGTGATACTTTGCCATCCCCTGCTTTTTCAATAGCGTCTAGGCTGTAGTAGTTGTAGCGTTCCCCTTCAATTTCAAAGGACTTACGCGCTTGGTATACGTCATTTTTCGTCATGAATATTACCCCCTATTAAACTGTCAGAACTTATTCTGCACATAAAAGTAAAACCTGGTTCACTGAAACCATGTTTACCATAAATATAAGTAAAAAAGTTAGTTTGTCGAATTTTCTCTCTCTTCTCCCACCCTAACTCTTCCTTCAACTTAATACTAATATAGAAATGAGTATAAGTAAATAACAAGAAAGTTATTGTTTTTGATAAGTTTCTCTTATAGAAAAAAATCCCCCACATATTAAAGTTCATTTAGGAAGCCTTGCTGATAGGCATTTTATTGAAAATACCCCCATTTTGTGGCCTGATAAATTATTCCAGCAAAACATATTAGTACTTCATACATAATCATTCGACATTATCGCATTCTATGGGTGGAGGTGTCGAAATGACAAAACAAAAGGCAAATCATGTTATACCTGGTATGAATGCTGCAAAAGCGCAAGGTAATGGAGCCGGATACAATGATGAACTGGGAAATGAACCGCCATTATCTGAAATGCAAAGGCAAAATAATAAAAAAAGAAAGAAAAACCAATGATTTCCCTCATTTCTAGGCTTTAAATAGGATAGGCTTTTTGAAATGGCAATTGTATTGCATTTTTCAAAAAGCCTATTCCATTCTAAAATCAGGAAACGCACAAGTAAAACGCGCAAAACTCACGAGTAAGGCGCATGAGCTCACGACGATAGAACCTGTCACTCAATAGTCCTCTGAATTGACCTCATTGACGATTGCCTGAATATCCTGTTCGAATTTTTTCAATTGTTCTTTCTGATGTTCGGAAGCGGTGATTAAAGCAGATTGTATTTGCTGATAGGCCTCGTTCACTTCCTGCTTCACATGTTTCAATTCCGTTCCGTAATTCGGTGCGTTCTTTTCAATGGATGAGTATACATCAAATACCTGTTGATAACTTTGCTGGGCTTCCTGGAAAGTCCTTCGCTTATCTTGTTTATCCTGCATTTGGGTTCAGCTCCTTAATTAGTGTCCATCCATAGCATGTACGAGGTTTGCAAATATATGTATGTGAATAAAATTTCACGGACTGATTATCTTAAGAGATAGGAGGGATCGCACATGAACAAAAATGATGGTAAAGATATTCGAAAAAATGCTCCTAAAGGAAATAACCCAGGTCAACCTGCACCGTTAAGCGGTTCTCATAAGGTGAAAAACAGACAGCACTCCCGTCAGAAGCATAATAGCAGTCATGATATGTAGGCTGCTTATATAATCGTTCCATAACAAAGCGGTGCCGCCCTGAAAAGGCAGACACCGCTTTCGTTTTATATTTGTGAAGCAAATAAGTCACATGAAGAATGTTCGATACCTTCCTATTATATGGGCATCTTTTTTGGCACCTCTTTATCGGGTTTAAACGTTTCAAGTCCGTGCCATTCCATTTTTCCATACAATTCAGCCAAAATAACGATGATATAACGTTTTTGCTTCCGCAATATCTTTTGTTCCATGAATCAACGCCCGCCCATCTTTAAAAACGACCAACCGATGGGTTCCGATAGTAAATGAAAGTAAATAAGGATTCCTAACAACCTTACCACCTTGTGCAAGAAGATTGTTTTCGAGTTCCGCTAAGTCTCTATCAAGAGTCCACGCCGGCCGAATCTGGACAGAATCCCTTCCGCATAAAACGGCTGTCTTTGTTCGATTAGAATAGGAGAGGTGGGGATACGTTCGATTTGACCCACATGACAAACAAGTATCTTTTTTTAATTGAGCTACATTTATAGATGAATGTTCATTTTTCCAAAGATCAAATGAAACGATTTTGTTTCTTAGTGACTCATAATCCTCTACAAGGATCTTTAATGCTTCCGTCATTTGATGGGCAACGACCGTTTGAACAGCAGGGCTGATGATTCCTGCCGTATCACATGTCAGTCCTCCCATTGGAACCGTTTCAAGCAAACAATTCAAACATGGGGTCACCCCTGGAATCACCGTGAAACTTATCCCATAACTCCCAACACAGGCCCCGTAAATCCAGGGTATTTTATATTTTTGCGCAGTATCATTAATAAGCATCCTGGTATCGAAGTTATCAGTGGCATCCAATATTAAATCCACGCCTTCAACAAGCTTCGCCAGTTCATCAACCGAAACATCCGCCACATGCGATTCTACGATAACGTCCGAATTCAGCGCATTCAAACGATTCTTAGCTGCCACTGCTTTCGGTATTCTTTTTAGTGCATCTTCTTCACAATAAAGCTGTTGTCTTTGAAGGTTGCTCCACTCTACATAATCTCTATCCACAATGGTGAGTTTCCCAATTCCTGCTCGTACAAGGCCTTCCGCACTTCCCGTACCGAGAGCACCCGCTCCAATCACCAAAACGTGTTTTTTGCGAATTTTCAATTGCCCTTCTTCCCCTATAGGGCCAAAAAGTTCTTGACGTGAATACCGTTCATTCATCCAATGCTCAATCCTTCAACTGGGCTGCTTGCTATCGCGTAATCATTTTTTTCGATTCTTCCTGCTTCATACCCTAGTCGACCTGCCTCAATGGCAAGTTTCATTGCTTTCGCCATTTTGACGGGGTCTTTTGCTCCGGAAACAGCAGTGTTAAGCAATACGCCATCCGCCCCTAATTCCATGGCGATTGCCGCATCAGAGGGCGTTCCAATCCCTGCATCAACAATTACTGGAACCTCTGATTGTTCCATGATGAATCGTAGGTTCAGTGGGTTTATAATGCCTTGACCAGAGCCAATTGGTGAAGCTCCAGGCATGATTGCATGGCACCCCACTTCTTCCAGGCGTTTTGCGAGCAACACATCATCCGAAGTATAGGGTAAAACGGTGAATCCCAGTTTCACTAATTCCTCAGCAGCTTTTAAGGTTTCAATCGGATCAGGCAGCAGTGTTTTTTGACAGCCGATGACTTCTACCTTAATCATGTCACATAAGCCAGATGCCTTTGCAAGATGGGCTATGCGCACTGCTTCTTTGGCTGTTTTAGCTCCTGCTGTATTGGGAAGGAGTGTGTATTTTTTCAAATCAAGCTTTTCTAAAAAATTGGGCTGACTGGCTTCAAAAATGTTCATTCTCCGGACCGCAAATGTTAATATTTCCGTCTCCGAAACCTCCACTGATTCCTTTTGAACATCGAAGTTTGGATATTTTCCAGTACCTAATAATAATCTTGAAGAAAATTCATAAGAACCAATCTTTAACATATCATCCGCCTCCTACAAAATGTACAATCTCTACCTTGTCTCCATTTGACAAAAGTGTTTCACTTAGACTTTCTTTTGCTAATATTTCATCATTCAATTCAACAATCACTACTTTTTGATGTAAATTAAAGTGTTGCAACAGCCCTGTAACTGTTGATTCATCAGCAGGAATCCGTATTTTTTCCCCATTAATAATCAATTCCAATTCATCCACCTCCATTAAGAAAAAAGGGTCTGTTTCGAACGATCCAATCGAAAGGCGGACCATTCGGGATTTGTCTTCCTTTCTAAAATATCAGCTATAAGTACACCTGTAATTGGAGAAAGCAGGATGCCATTCCTGTAGTGCCCCGTTGCAATGAAAAGTCCTTTGCATGCTGGATGTTCACCAAAGTACGGCAAGCCATCCCCAGTTTGGGGGCGTATACCTGCCCATGTCTTTTCCAATTCGGCTCCTTTAATCGCCGGAAGCAATTGCGTTGCCTTTTCTATTAACGTAGATATCCCGTCAAGACTTACCTTTTGATCGAAAGTGTTGGCTTTAACCGTTGCCCCGACAATGATTCTTCCGCCAACTTTGGGCACAAGATAGCAGCCATGTGAGAAGATTGTCTTTTCAAGCAATGGACGCTCGGTCAAGACGGAAAAGCACTCTCCCTTTACTGGATAACTGTCGAGTCTCATCCCTGATTTTTCAAGGAGGAAAGCACTCCAAGCCCCACCGGCTACGATGACATTTTCACTTGAAAATCCACCTATGTTCGTAACCACTCCCGTTACACATCCGTTTTCCGTAACTAAATCGGAGACATGAACAAATTCCTTTATATCTACACCAAGGGCGGCTGCAGATTCAGTAAAAGCGAGCGACAGCCTAGTGGCTGAAACTTGTCCATCCTTCGGAATGAACATGGCTCCCTTAATCTCATCCGATAGAAGCGGTTCCGTTTTCCTCATTTCGGCAGTCGATAGCCATTCAGCCTCAAGTCCCGCATCTTGCTGGCCTCTGATCATGTTCTTCAACTCGGCTACCTGATCATTCGTTAGCGCCACCTTAAACATGCCCTTGTTCACTAATTCGATGTCTATTCCACTTATGTCTTTTAATTCTTCCGACAGTGCAGGAAACATCCCCCTGCTTCGGCTTGCCAATGTAAAAAGCGGGTTATCAGCATCTAACTCGGCTTGTGCCCCTAACATCCCGGCTGCAGCACTGGATGCTTTACTGGCAAGTCTATCTTTTTCCAATAAAAGGACCTTTTTACCTCGTTTGGCTAATTGAAAAGCAATGGATCCACCTATTACTCCTCCCCCAACAATGATTGCATCATATATGGAATTCATCTTATGTCTCCTTTCCCAAAGACTTCGAATATTCTTTAACGGCTCTAATCGGATTTTCAGCTTCAAGCACACCTGACATGACGGCAATTCCCCGTACCCCCGCATCCAGCACGACTTGGCAATTGAAAGGTGTTATTCCGCCTATCGCAATAATCGGAAGATTGACATTTCTTGTGATTGCATGAAGCTCCTCAACTCCCTTAGGAGGAAGGCCGATTTTTGAATCCGTTTCAAAAACATGTCCATAAATCGCGGAATTGGCCCCTTTGCTGAATGCGGCTTTCGCTTCATCCATGGAATGGATCGAACAGCCAACATTCATCCCTGGAAAAGCTCCTTTTACGACTCCCGCATCTAAACTATGAAACGCCAATTGCACACCAAATACTTTGTGTACCCAGGCTACATCCACCCGGTCATTAATGATGATCTTAGAAAGCGGAATCTTTTTATCATGTAATAGGGTCACTGCTCGATAGAGTTCCGATGCACTCATATGCTTTTCCCTTAGATAAAAGAAATCAACATGTTCCTGAATGTTTGAAGCGATTTCCACAAACTTTTCAATTGGCTGTTTCCCAGTAGAAATAATATGCAATTCATGTGCATTCATACTAAGAACCCCTAACTAGTAAAGTTACAATCTCATAAAATCAAATAGATACTAACGGGAATAGAATCGATAGGTAAAAGCCGGCCAACAGCAGGATGATAAAATACAGAATGAAACCATGGTCCATTTTTGAAAAACCAAATTCATAATAGTATGTTCGATCCCGAGTGTCTGTAAATCGCTTTGCCTCCATCGCAACCGCGATTCGGTGAGCACGTCTGATGCTTCCGGATAACAACGGGATGGAATAGGCTTTCATTTTAAAATATACCGATCTTAACCCTTTTCCCCTTTCGAAACCGCGTACCTTCATCGCGTTTCGTATCGTTTGGAACTCCTCCATCATGATGGGAATCAGCCTTAATGCCGCCATGAAACTATAGGCATATTTCGGTTTAAGCTTAACTTGCTGCATTAACGAATAAAACAAGTTCACTGGTCTCGTCGTTAAGGAAAAAGTTAAACCAAGGGCCGCAAAGAACAAAGCTCGAAAGCCTACCAGTAATCCCCTCATGAAACTTTCTTCCGTAATCGATATTAGGCCCCACTCAAACCAAAGCGTCTCACCTTGCCCGAATAATATCATTGCAGAAGAGGTGGATATAAAAATGAAACAAAAGGGAATCGACAAAAGTAAGATGCGTTTTATCGAATGCCCGGTAAAAAGCAAAAATAAAAGTAATACGCCAATGGTGATATTCAACATATAATTCAGGTCATGAATGAATAACGCCACGATGCATAACACAATCAGTACACCAAGTTTAAGGCTTGGATTAATTCTATGGAGCCATGTTTCTGCATTTGAAACATTCATCTACATGACACTCCTTTTATAGTGATAAAACTTTGGTCTCCAAAAATCCGGCTTGCGCGATGTTTTCATCACTTATTACGTTTCCGTCCTTAACCGTCCAGATCCGGGTTGCAAAGTTTTTTGAAATATGATCGTCATGAGTTACCATGATCACTGTTATTCCGCGCCTTCGATATTCCTCAAACCATTCCAGTAGTGCAAAGGTATTTTTCGAATCTTGGCCAAAGGTTGGCTCATCCAGGAGAATGATTTTTTTGTCTATTACGATTGAGGCGGCTACGCTTAAGCGACGCTTTTGACCCATTGATAATTGAAACGGATGTTTATCCCGATGTGCCTCCAGGCGGAATACTTTAAGCAATGAGCGGACTCTTTCATCTATTTCTTGAGGCGGCCTTTTATCAATTCGCAATGAATAAGCAATCTCTTCATATACAGTATTTGCAACGAACTGAAACTCAGGATTTTGAAAGACAAACGTCATATGATCCGTTGGATTTTTCACCCTTTTAATGGGGTTCCCCAATAATTCATACTTACCTTTCGTTTTTATGAACTGCATCAATGCATGCAAAAGAGTACTCTTCCCCGCGCCGTTTTCTCCCCTGATTACAATCCATTCCCCTGAATGGACCTTCAGCCCTTCAACCTTGATTTTTTCCTCTTTATTCCGAAAACCGCTAAATCCTTGCACATGCATAAGGGGTAAACCATCTGTAAATTGGTGTTCCCGAATGGGTGCATACTCATGTATATATTCATCCCAAACACCAGGGAACCAAATTCCATGTTCTTTCATTTCATTTTTATATAGTGAAAGAATGGTGTCTCTTGGACCATCAGCTATGATTTGACCGTCATCGTTAAAAAGCACGATTCGTTCGATGAATTCTAAAACATGGTCAATTTTATGCTCGACGATAATAACCGTTTTGTCTCGTCCGACTTCCTTCAACAAGTCCCAGATTTCTTTTGTTCCTTCCGGATCAAGCATGGCGGTCGGTTCATCTAAAAATATCACTTCTGGTTCAAGGGCCAATACTGAAGCAATTGCCAGGCGCTGTTTCATCCCGCCTGATAATGTTTCTATACTTGTATGCCCTAGGTTCAATCCTACATTATGGATATGATTTTGGATTTTCTCTTTCATTTCCTCTTTTGGGACGGAAAGATTTTCAAGGACAAAGGCAATTTCCTCATCAGCAAATGGCATGCAAAACTGACTATCAGGATCTTGAAAAACATATCCCCATGAAGAAGGGCATTTCAATTCCTCCGCTTTCATCGGGACTTCGATGGAATTCGGAATCAATCCGCTTAACACTTGTAAAAGAGTGGACTTACCACATCCTGATGGTCCCAACAATAACACTTTTTCTCCTTTATCAAACGATAAGGATAGGTCCTTGAATATCAAAGATTCATCACCGGGAAATTTCATTCTTAACTTTTCAACAGAAACGATTGGTTCCATGGCCCTCAACCTCTACTTTTGATCCAGTTCTGCATAATCTTTACTTGAAACCGGACGAACAAGATTAGTTACTCCTGTTGCTTCCAGAACTTTAACTAGATAATAGGCAGTCACACCTGCAAAGAATATGGAACCCACAAACCTCGCTATCATGAATAACGATAAATTCCAAAGAGAGAGAGCACCTATTTCCCCATAAGCAAAATCCATGATGACTGATGCCAGGCAGGAAGCTATCGCAGCTAAAACGGCCACCGACATATTGAATTTTTTATATTTGAACGCCATGAACACCAGTTCCGCGAACAAACCTTGGACCACCCCATATAACAGTACGGTCAGCCCCCATGGAGAACCCAGAAAGAATTCTCCGGAAGCTGCAGCTATCTCTGCCAAAAGTGCCACACCCGGTTTCCGTAAAATTAAAAAGGCGACGGGGCCAGCTATAAACCACATTCCATAAATAAGTTGATCCAGATGTAATCCTAATGGTTTAACGGAATAATAAATCGAACCCCAAAGGATATAAACGACTCCAAATGCTACCGCAATCACGATCGTGACTAATATATCGGTTAATTTCAATCCTTTTTTCATTGTTTCATTCTCCTTTATACTTCTAGTGTTTCCTTATGCACAGGCCATGTCTCTAAACGATAAGCCATTTCCCAAAATGAGTATTCATATTGGCTGCTAAGGATAAAATGCTCTTTCATTCTCTCCTTATCTTCGTCTGTTACTTTTTCAGCAATCTCATCAAGCCTCGCAATTTGTTCTTCCACCAAAGTGCGGAACCACTCTCCTCCGTAAGCCGCTATCCATTCTTGATAAATCGGCTCTTCGGGTAAGCACCCTTGCAGCTTTTCACCTATTTCATAATACAGCCAGTAACACGGCAAGATAGCTGCAATAACATCCCCTAAATGTCCAGAATAAGCCGCACGGTACATATGGGAAGTATAAGCATAAGCAGTCGGGGCAGGTTTGAAATTTTCCCTTTCTTCTTTTGTGATGCCTAATCTCTCAGAAAAATTCTCATGAAGCTTCAACTCCGCTTCATATGTTCCTTGTGCGTGGCCGGCAAGCCTGCTTGTTGTATGTAAATCTGTAGCTTTGACTGCTCCTAAAGCTTGAACTCTAGCAAAATGAGATAAATAATAGGCATCTTGCATGACATAAAAACGAAAACATTCCAATGGCAATGTGCCATCTCCTATTCCTGCAACAAACGGGTGATTAAAACTAGCTTCCCAAATATGATCGACTTCCTGACGAATTTCCTCTGAAAACTTCATGTCCAATACCTCCAAATTATATTTTTAAAGAATGGTACGGGATAAAAACCTTTTAACACCTCTTTTTTTGCAAATAAAAAACCACTTTCTTTAACGTAAAGAAAGTGGTTGTACTTGAAATAATACAGAAACGTATTGTTCCAGACCCCCACTTCCCTACGCTGGTATAAACCAGATCAGGTTCTAAGGGTCTTAAAGTCATACTTTAATCTCAGCTTCTCCGGTAAAATCAACTTTCACCTATAAAGCACCCCTAGTGGTACAAATTGTATATTAAATTCATATCATTTGCCTTTATATTAACACGATAAATCCAATTGTCAAACGTATTAGAAAAAGTTTTCATGATTTATGGTTACTAACCTTTCAATCTTGCATACCCACCTAAACCAAGATCTATTAAACCATAGTCAATCCGCCATTTACTGAAAGAGTTTGCCCCGTTATATACCCTGCATCTTCTGAAACGAAATAGGCAACAGCACTGGCAATGTCTTCTGGTTGAGCTAGCCGACGGAATGGAATCGCTTTTTCCAAGGCGCCAGCTATCCCTTCATTATAAGAGCCTATTTCTTGAAATAGGGGGGTATCAGCAGGACCTGGAGCTATACAATTGATGTTGAGTTTATGACGTGCCATTTCTCTTGCTATCGTTTTTGTAAAGGCAATCACCCCTCCCTTAGCAGCCGAATAAACTGCCTCTCCACTTGAACCGACTCTAGCTGCATCGGATGCAATATTTACTACCTTTCCGTAACCATTTTCAATCATGAGAGGTAAAATTTCCTTGCAAGTATGGATCTGCCCAAGTAAATTAATATCGATAATCCTTTTCCATGTGCTGGGATCACTTTTTAAAAAAGGTTCCACCTTATCCCAGCCTGCATTATTAACCAATATATCTATTCTATGATAATGGTTCACTGATTCTTCGACGGCTTTTTTAACACTTTCTAATTTCGTTACATCACAATGGACCGCCCTGGCTTCAAAACCCGACTTTTCGATTAAAGAAACCGTTTCCTCTGCATTTTTAAGATTAATATCAGCCACGATGATGTTAAAATTGCGAGAAGCCAATTTTTTTGCAATTTCTCTGCCAATTCCGCTTCCAGCACCTGTGATAAATGCCATTCTTTTAGTCATCATATTCCCCTCCACTTTCACCATTTAGTCAATATGGATTTATTTAAGCTGCTTATATATTGTCGGTTATCCTTTCATTAATCATTTCCCGGAGCCGGAATTTCTGAATTTTCCCGCTTGCCGTACGAGGAAAGTCATCCATTATTTCAATAAATTCAGGCCAATATTGTTTTGCCAATCCCTTTTCCAAGAGAAATTCCTGCATTGAATCCATCGTGATCGGGCTCTTCCCCGTTTTCATACTGATACATGCACATGCTTTTTCCTGAAGTCGGGAATCCGGAACCGCAATAACCTGAGCACTAGAAATATCCGGGTGTTCATACAATACATTTTCTACATAAGCGACTGGAATATTTTCACCGCCACGTATGATTATGTCTTTGTTTCTTCCAGAAATCCGGATATACCCGTCTTCATCAATGAATGCTCGATCACCGGTAATGAACCATCCGTCACTATACTCAGCTAACGTATCATTGATTCGTTTAAAATAGCCGACAAAAAGAGCCGGACCCCTTACTAATAAAGAGCCTTCTATATTCGGGGCACAGATCTCCCCTTCAAAATCCACTATCTTTAACTCCATGCCCGGAAACGGTATTCCGTCGGTATTCGTCAGTTTTTCTTCTGTATCTTCAAGTCTCGTCAAGGTTACCAAGCCATCTTCCGTTTGTCCCCATCCTGACAATATCCTGAACGGTACTTTTTTCACGGCCTCCTTTACTAAATGCCTGGGAATCGGGGCACCTAAAGCTACGAAGACTCGCAGCGAATTGAGGTCATACCTTTCCATCCCCTCCATTTGAACCGTATCTTGCAGAAAAGGAGTCGCACCCGCCGTAAACGTTATCTTTTCCTTCTCAACCCATTCAATAAACTCTCTCGGATTCCAAATGTCTTGATAGACTCCCGTACCTCCAATATGTGTAGGGAGCCTAACTCCATAACCAAAACCCGTTTGGTGAGCGAACGTTGACGCCATGAAAAGAACGTCATCGGATGTTAAATGTAAGCGGTCAATCCAATAATCCGTTGATGTACAAAGAGTATTATGTGTATGCATAACTCCTTTTGGACTTCCCGTGGTTCCCGAGGTAAAGATAATTTCAGTCACATCATTGGGGTCAAGTGTGATTTCATCCAAAATGGATGAATCCATCCGGTCTTCCCAAGGCTCCTCAAATAGGGAGGAGAACAGTTTCATCCCATTCGGCGCATTGTCACCAATCACGTATATATGTTTCATTGATGGCCATTGATGGCTTAGTCTCTCAATCATGGCAGGGTAATAAAACCCACGGAAATAATCTGGTACAACAATCATTTTAGATTCTGCCATCCCAACCATATAGCCAATTTCCCTATCTCGATAAATCGGTATCAAGGGATTGCTAATGGCACCGATTCTTGTAACAGCATAGTGTAAGATTATAAATTCATTCCAGTTAGGCAGTTGAAAAGAGACAACATCCCCCTTACCCAATCCTATATGCAAGAGGCCCAATGCGATTCGATCGACCAACTTACCAAGCTGCTTGTAAGTAAAACTACTTTTTTTATCGATAATCGCTATCTTATCTGGATGCTTTACTATAGCATCATTCAAATAATCCAAGATCGTTCGGTTCGGCCATACGCATTTATATTTCTCCACATATTCCTGAGTCAAAATGGTCTCCAATTTCACTAGTTTTCTTCCCCCTCATCAACCTCTGAATTTTTTAAAATCTACAGGCCTCTTTTCTAGGAAGGCATTTTTTCCCTCTTCCGATTCTTGTGTATTGTAAAACATCGCTAAACTGCCCATCGATAGCTGAGATATCCCTTGAATGTTGGCACTATCTGCATTAAATGAATATTTGAGCATTTTTAGCGCAGTAGGACTCTTATCAAGGATCTTTCTTGCCCATTCTTCTGCTGCCTTGTGCAATTGTTCTGGCTCAACGATTTTGTTCACCAGTCCCATTTCTTTTGCTTCTTGTGCAGAATATTGTTCACACAAATACCAGATTTCCCTTGCTTTCTTTTCCCCGACAATTCGTGCTAAATAAGCTGAACCAAAACCTGCATCATAACTACCGACCTTTGGCCCGCTCTGGCCAAATTTTGCCTTGTCAGATGCAATTGTTAGGTCACATATGACATGAAGGACATGCCCGCCTCCGATGGCAAACCCATTAACCGCTGCAATGACCGGCTTAGGAATGTTGCGGATCGTTTGATGCAGCGTTTCGATTTCCAGTCCCATTCCACCACCTAAACCACCCGAATGATTATACCCTCCTTCTTCTCCCTTTTCCTTCTGATCTCCACCTACACAAAATGCCTTCTCACCAGCTCCAGTCAGAATCACTACACCCACACGATTATCATCCCAAGCGTCCCGGAAAGCCCAAATTAATTCTTGAATGGTTCTGGCACGAAAAGCATTGTAAACTTTAGGTCTGTTCATTGTTATCTTTGCAATGCCACCTTTTTTTTCATAAATTACATCTGTTAATTCCATCGTTTTCATTCCCTTCGTTTTCCTAGACTATTTAGGATGATCTGCCTTGTATCACATCAATTCTCTGTTCATTACAACTTAATCGGTACCAAACACGACTGTAATTCATTTTCATGTCTGTTGTAATCGTTTCGGTTTCATTTGAATGTAATGATACTGATCCTTTGGATTAATGCGAACGAAACTCCTTTCCTATTATGTCCTTTGCTATGACCATCATATTGGCTTGTGCAGTGCCATCACCTATTTCCAACCCAATCACGTCACGCAAGCGTTGTTCAAGAGGCATTTCCTTCGTATAAGCATAATGACCATTCAGCAGTAAACATTCATGGATAGCTTCTACACTATATTTAGGACCTAACCACTTAACGGAAGCCGATTCTTTACTATGATTAAACCCTTGGTCACGAAGCCAAAGTCCTCGATAGGCTTGCCACTTCACCAGTTCTAATTGGGTATAGTGGGTCACAATTGGGAAGGAGACCCCTTGATAGGTCGCCAACGGCTTACCAAATGAATGTCTGATTTTCACATGTTCGATTGTTTCATCAATACTTTGTGAAGCGGTGCCAACACATTGCAGCCCTATTAACAGCCGACTTAAATCAAACCCATTCATCACTTGGGAAAACCCTTTATTTTGAAGACCGATCATATACTCTTCCGGAACCTCGACATCGGTTAAATATATCGAACCTCTTCCAATGGGGATATTCCCCATGTCTGCGTACCCCCTACATTCAACTCCTGGAGTATCGGCAGGAACCATGAAAGCACTTATCCCTCGATTTCCCCATCCAGGTTCTGTCTTTGCAAATAAAACAAAGGCATCTCCACACATAGCTACACTAATTCCAGACTTTTCTCCATTAAGCACATACTTATTTCCTTTATGTACGGCTGTTGTTTTAATTCCTCCTGCATCCGTACCGGCGGATGGCTCTGTAATGGCAATGCCAACAATTTTTTCACCACTTGAAATTTTGGGAAGCCACTCCTTTTTCAGTTCCTCGCTAGCGTGATTATTGATAATTTCACCGATTAATGCATTCAACATCACCGCGTAAGTAAGATTGAAATCACCACGACCTATCTCCTCAGCAGCTATCCCCGTTGTCACACAATCTGCACCGCTTCCGCCATATTCCACTGAAATCCGAAGACCATTTACGCCAAGGTCCCCCAGTTTTTTCCACAAATGTTTTGGAGTAATCTCTTCGCGATCCCATTTTGTATAATGTGGAAGCAGCTCTTCTTTAGCAAATTCTTTCAAAATTTTACGAAAATAATCTTGTTCTTCCGAAAAAGAAAAATTCAGCATATCATTACCTCCTTGTTTACTAATTTATCTGATACCCGTATTTTAGACATTCTACTAAACACGAAACCTCTTACTTGACAACTATAATTGCAAGTTGTGTGCCAACTTGAATTCGCTACAAATGTGGCTATAGTTTCCTAAAACTCTCGCAGGTTTGCATTTTTTCGCAATACTGCAAATCAAAGTTGCGAAATTCAAAAAAAATACACACTTTATAAGTGTGCACTAATGGTTTACCTGATTACATTTCATTGGATGAAACTGCTATTTCAATTTGTATTTAGCAATTTTCCTATATAAACTAGCAACATGAATTTTCAGCTTTTGAGCTGCTAAAGAACGATCCCCTTCCGAATCTTTTAATGCCCGCTGAATGGCTGATTTTTCAGCATTACCTACAACTTCATCCAACGTACCGGAAAAAGAATGATTCATTCTAACTGAGGGAACCTCCAATATTAAATTAGGTGTAAAATCTAAAGATTCCAGTGTTAAAGTCTCACCATCTACGATATTCATTCCGCGTTCGATTATCGCTTTGATTTCACGGATGTTACCAGGCCAATCATATTGGATAAGCCAATCTTGGAGTTTAGGATCAATTTCCTTCACATTGGACCCTAACTTGTTATTGAAATACTCGACGAAATGATAGGCCAGAGGAAGGATATCTTCCTGTCGCTCCCTTAAAGAAGGAATTTTCAATTCAAAAACATAAAGTCGATAATATAAATCTTGGCGGAATTTCCCTTCTTGAATAAGGGTTCTTAAATCCCTGTTCGATGCAGCAATAATACGTATATCAACATTTTTAGTCCCCGTCCCGCCTAGTCTTTCCACTTCCCTTTCCTGTAAAACTCGTAATAGCTTACCTTGAGCCTGATAAGGCAATTCAGAAATCTCATCTAAAAACAACGTACCATGTTGAGCTAATTCTATTTTTCCAGGCTTACCTTCTTTTTTCGCCCCGCTAAAAGCGCCAGCTTCATAACCAAAAATCTCCGATTCAAATAATTCATCTGGAATCGCAGCACAATTTACAGGCACAAAAGGCTGTGCTTTTCTTGTACTCAAACCATGGATCGCTTGGGCAAAAAGTTCCTTTCCCGTTCCCGTTTCCCCTGTAAGCAGTACTGTTGAACTGCTAGTAGCTATTCTGGCGGCCAGCTCTTTTACCCTCTCAATCTCCTTACTCTTTCCAACAATCTCTTCGAAGCTATATCGACCTTGAACCACGGAATTTTTCTTGACTTTATTCTTCTCCAAGGAGTTGGTAAAATACACTAAATCACTGTATTCCAGTTCGTCTTGACGGATGATTATGGTATAAAGGGTATCAGCTTCTCGACGAAATACCCTTATGAAACAAGCATGTCCGCTGATCACACCAGAAAACACATGTTTGTGGTCGAGACCTTTCAAAGAAAAGGTGGAAGAAGTGTGAATGATCCTCGTAATGGACTTTCCTATCAAATCAGTCGGCATAATCATGAAATATTCATAAAAATCAGCTGTTGCGCCTATAACTCTTCCATTTTCGTCAACTTCAATCGATCCCCAATTCCTTATTACGTTTTTAACATTTTCCATTCACATCACCTAGCATCTTGATTACTTAAAACAAAAATGACAACTTGCCCCTTAATGACTTCTATTCCTGCTTGATTAAAGCAAGTCACCTTTTGCGTAACCCAATCTCTATTCAAATTAATATCAATGACCTCGAGTTCCGCTGAAATTATATCGCCTATATGTACTGGATGATAAAAGACCAGCTCCTTTTGTAAAAGTATACAGGCACTACCAGGGAGTTTTTCACTGATCACTTGAGTGATGAGGCCTTCCGTTAACAAACCAGGTACAACCGGCCTGCTGAAATTACTTTTCCATGCTTCTTTATTCACTTGATAAATCGGACTGTAATCTTTTGTTAATTCATTACATAATTTTACGTCAGATTCATTAAATGTGCGTTGCATACTAGCAACCTGGCCGATGAACAAATCAGTAATTGTTGAACTCATAACATCGCTCCTTGATTTTTCCGAATATTCAATCTTAATCATACATAACTTTCCCATCAAATACTATAAAATGGGAGTTCATTTGTTGTTTTACTCGTGATTTTGCTCGGTTTACTCGTGAGTTTAGCAATTTTACTCGTAAATTTAGCCAGTTTACTTGCGATTTCAGCTGCTTTACTCGTGAATTCTTTTATTCTCTAAAAAATGGCCTATATGTCAGCGAACAGTGGCATGACTGTCCGCTGACTTATAGGCCATCTACTAAAGAACAATATTATACATTCGATGTTGCTTTTAGTTTTATATTTTCCTCTTTCTGTGATTTATCATAGCTGCCATACCTCTCTTTCACAACGAGTAACGCCAAGGCAGCCATTATGCTCGGAATTGTGAAGGCCATAAATGCATTTTGTGGTGAATAGTTTGCAGCCAGCATTAATCCTATTAATGTTGGGGCAACAATCGCTCCCATTCTACCAAAAGCCAAGGCCCAACCTATCCCGGTGGTCCTAATCTCCCGCGGATAATACTCGGATATATACGTATTGGCCAAATTCATCGTGCCAACTGTACAGGCACCTCCAAAAGCGATTAGAATATATAATGCTACTACATTTGAGGTCAATCCTAATATGACAAAACAGACCGTACCTATGGCACAGAGGGATACAAGTACTCTTCTATGACCTATTTTCCCAACTAAGTACCCTCCAATTATCGATCCGCCAATTTGTCCTATTCCCGATATAAGATTGAAAGATAAACTGGATGAAAGGCCGTATCCGGACTGCTGCATGATTTTGGGTAACCATGTATTGAGTCCGTATACCATAAGTAAACAATTAAAGGCAGCTACCCAAAACGCAAATGTGCTAAGCGTACGCTTATTTTCAAAGAGTTTCTTGACTGGAAAGCCCTTTGACCTTTCTTGGACTTTGGCAAACTCATAATCGTCCGACTCTTTATAGTCGCCGTCTGGATCAATGCGATTCAGAATTCCAGCAAGCTTTGGTCCTTGTTTTCGAATAACATAATAGGAAAGCGATTCAGGAAATTGCTTCATGAAGAATGGCAGTGCCAGTAAGGGAAGCGCCCCTATCCAATACAAAACCCTCCAACTCATTTGTTCCATCACATACATCCCAATTAAAGAAGCAAGTATGCTTCCGATAGAATAACCACAGTACATAGTGGTTACAATGAGAACCTTATTCTTTTTGGGTGAGTATTCCGCCATTAAGGAGATAACGTTTGGCATTAATCCTCCCATACCCAAGGCTGATATAAATCGTATAACCGAGAAAAAGCCAGGATTCGGGGCAAAACTTGAAAGTAATGTAAAAACACTGAATATGCATATACAAATGGCCAGCACTTTTTTTCTCCCTATTTTATCCGCCAGGGGTGCAAAAATGAGGGCTCCTACCATCATTCCGAACAATGAATAACTTGCTATTCCGCCAGCTTCGACTGGCGACAAGTTCCATTCCTCCATCATCAAAGGCAAACCTACTCCGTACATGGCTATATCAAATCCATCGAAGGTAATTGCGAACAAACACCACAAAAAGACCATAAAATGAAAACGGCCAAATTTACTATTACCTACCACTTCCGAAGCATTAACTTCATGCAATTAATTCCCTCCTCTTTGAAATATTTCACGCTATAACATGTAATGTCAGTTTCCCTAATTCACCGTAATCTGCCATTATTTCATCGTTTGCCTGTATGGAAACGGCATCTGTAATCCCTCCTACTAAAACAATCATTCCAGCCTGAATGGAAAGTCCTTCACGGTTAATCATTTTTACAAGTTCCACTATCGAATGAATCGGATGATCGAGTACAGCTTCACCAAGACCCCTCTTTTGCATTTCACCATTTTGATAAAGCGTAACTTCTGCTTGAGCCCAGTCCGTGTGATACGGAGAATAAGCTTGATTGCTAAGCAGGATTTTGGCTGAGGATGCGTTATCCGCTACTACATCGGTAAGTGTAAAAGAAAAATTTTTATATCGACTGTCAATAACTTCCAGTGCAAGAAATACACATTCTACAGCCGGCCAGACATCTTTCGCCGTTATATTTGCACCTTTCAGTTCGTCCTTGAACAAAAAAGCAAATTCGGGTTCCACTCTCGGATGAATGAATTCCCCAACTTTTAATACTGGTTTAGTTAGTTCCATGGCAGATGTCAACCTGCCATAGATCGCTTCCTCTACCCCTACTTGCTGTTGTTTGGCTTTGCTGGTCAATCCCATCTTCCACCCGATGAATCTGTTATCACCTGTGATCGTCTCATTTATGCTCAACTTCTGAATTTCATATGCTTGATTTACTGTTAGTTCAGGATTGAATAATGTAAGCTTATCCATTTCACGGCCGTTTTTTTGCGATTCAGCTACCCGTTTTGCTAGTTGATCTAGTTTCATCTTACGGTCCCTTCTTTCTGAAACGCCATTTGCTTAGCTACTTCAATTATGGTATCTTCCTGACCACCAACCACTTTTTGTCGACCAAGCTCCATCAAAATATCCCGGGCGTCAACTCCATACTTTTTTGCCGCTTTATTTGCATGCAATAAAAAGCTGGAGTACACGCCACTATAACCCATGATTAAACTCGAGTCTGTTATTTCCTGGGGCTTTGGCATGATTTTATTTCCAACTTCCTCCGAAAGATCAAGCATTTTATATAAGTCAATTTCGGTACGGATACCCATCCTATCAAGAACGGCAACAAGCACTTCCGTCTGGGTATTACCAGCACCTGCACCGAGACATCGGATGCTGCCATCGATTCTATTCGCCCCTTCTTCAATTGCCACAAGTGAATTTGCCACAGCGAGCGATAAGTTATTGTGAGCATGAAAACCAATATCGATATTCAGCTTGGACCTTAATAACCGGATCCGCGTCTTCACATCTTGGGGCAAAAAAGATCCTGCGGAATCAACAACATATACAGCATCCGCTCCATAGGATTCCATTAAAATGGCTTGCTCAAGTAGTTTTTCCGGTGATGCCATGTGAGACATCATTAAAAACCCGATTGCTTCCATACCGAGATGTTTCGCAGCTTCCAGATGTTGCTTTGAGACATCAGCTTCCGTTACGTGGGTTGCAATCCGCGCCATTTTCGCCCCCACTTGAGCGGCTTCTCTTAATTGGTCGATCGTCCCTATACCAGGGATTAAAAGTACTGAAATAATGGATTGTCCTGCAGCTTCAACAGCGGCATTCACCAACTCAATATCATTCACTTTTGAAAAACCATATTGTAAGGATGATCCGCCCAGTCCATCTCCATGCGACACTTCAATATAAGGGACCCCCGCAGCACTAAGTTTCCCAGTCATGTTCTTTACTTGTTCGATGGTGAATTGATGTGCCACTACATGGCTCCCATCCCGCAATGCAACTTCAGTCACCAATACATCTTTACGCAAATGAACCCCACCTTTACAGTTCCTATTATCTTTTTCAAACATAGTGTTCGAATTGGCTTTTAGCGATCTCTTCCCCTACTTTTACAGCTGAAGCCGTCATTATATCCAAATTACCTGCATATACGGGAAAAAAATCTCCTAACCCTTTCACTTCCAGAAGGACTGTTATTTGTTTCCCATCAAATATCGGCTCTATCTTCAGGCGGTATCCTGGAACATATTCTGAAACTTTTTCCGCCATCTTATATATGGACGTTGTTATTGCTTTCACATCAAAGGAATCCGATTGAAGCAGACAATGAATCGTATCCCTCATGATGAGTGGCGGTTCGGCCGGATTCAGCAGAATAATAGCCTTCCCCTTTTTCGCTCCACCCACCTGTTCCAGGGCCCTTGCCGTCGTTTGAGTGAACTCATCAATATTAGCACGGGTTCCAGGACCGGCACTCTTACTGGAAATTGTCGCTATTATTTCGGCATATTCGACCTGTGCCACTTGACTGATCGCATGAACGATGGGGATTGTCGCCTGACCGCCGCATGTAATCAAGTTAACAACCGCCTCATTCAAATTTTCTTTTAAATTCACGGAAGGAACGATAAACGGTCCGATTGCGGCAGGAGTCAAGTCTATCAGCTTCTTGTTCATCCTTTTCAAGGCTTCGCAATGAAAAACATGCGCCTTTGCAGATGTGGCATCGAATAAAATGTCTGCAAGCTCGGGCCTTTCCAAAAAACCACCCATGCCATTTGCGATGACATGATGTCCATGCATCCTAGCCTTCTTCAAACCCTCTGATTCCGTGTCAATGCCAATCATTACCGACATTTCAAGAACATCCGACCGATGAATTTTCATCATTAAGTCCGTGCCGATATTCCCTGATCCAATAATGCCTACTTTTAGTTTTTTCAAGGTCGCTGGGCTCCTTTCACTCAAAATCAACCGAAACCTTTCCAAGTTTTTCTCCAAAGTCAGCAGAAAAACGGTCACCCGGTTTCGCTTCGATCGCTGCGGATAATGCACCGGATAAAATGACTTCGCCCGCATTCAATGAACCTTTAAACCCATGGAGTTTATTTGCTAGCCAGGCTACGCACGTTGCTGGATTCCCAAGTACTGCATTACCTGTTCCTTGATTCATGAATTCGCCATTTTTATATAGGCTCATTTGAATGGAAGGGAGGTCAATTTCACTCAAGTGAATTTTGCGGTCTCCCAGAATATATAAGCCCGATGATGCATTATCCGCCACAGTGTCCGGAAGTTTAATTTCCCAGTCCATCACCCGGCTATCAACGACTTCAATCGAAGCAACCACATAATCAGTGGCTTCGATTACATCATCAACCGTAATATTGGGACCATGTAGATCTTTCTTTAAGATAAAAGCTACTTCTGCCTCCACTTTTGGTTGAATTAGCCGTAAACTTGAAATACAGCCATTATTTTTTACTTCCATCGCATCAAGTAAATGTCCGTAATCTGGTTCATTCACACCCAGAACCTCCTGCATAGCCTTAGAAGTCAAGCCTATTTTCTTACCTGTTACTTCCAGACCGGACTGGGTTTTCCTTCGAATCGTTTCAAGCTGAATTTGGTAGGCATCCTCCACATCCAAATCCGGAATTTCATAGGTGGGGGCCGATATTCCTATTCCTGTTTTTTCTGCTTCCAAAAACCTGGAAGACCATTCTGTTAAACTAACGATCACGATGCTTCCCTCCTTCTTCATAATTTAATCGTGACGTTAGACAATTCACTGTAAAATTCGAAACTATGTGAACCACCTTCGCGGCCGATGCCACTGTGTTTCATGCCGCCAAAAGGTGTGCGCAAATCACGTAAATACCAGGTATTCACCCAGATAATGCCCGCTTCTATTTTAGAAGCGACACGATGCGCCCTCCTTAAATCATTGGTCCAGATCGTTGCCCCCAGTCCATAATGAGTGTCATTAGCATGCTCCAGTACGTCTTCTTCCGTTTCGAAAGGCATGACCGTTACCACAGGACCAAAAATTTCTTCCCGTACACAACGGGATTCACGCGTAACTCCGGCAATAATTGTCGGTTCAATGAAAAACCCTTTTTCAAACTGTCCCGCTCTTCTTCCTCCAGTTAATATTCTCGCTCCTTCTTCTTTCGCCAAATCAATGTAACTCATCACTTTGTTATAATGTTCTTTCCCTATTACAGCGCCTACTTCCGTTTCGGAATCAAATGGATCCCCGACTTTTAATTTTTTTGTTCGCGCGACCATCTTTTCAAGGAATTCGTCATACAAACCTTGCTGAACATAGATTCGTGATCCACACAAACAAACTTCACCTTGGTTCATGAAGCTTGATTTCAATGTCGTTTCGATTACTTCATCAAGATTCGAGTCTGCAAACACAATATTCGGATTTTTTCCGCCCAGTTCAAAAGAGATTTTTTTCAATGTGGGAGCGGCAGCTTTCATAATCGCTGTTCCCGTTTTTGTTTCCCCTGTGAATGTTATCGCATCGACGTCCGGATGTTCACTTAGAGCGGCTCCTGCTGAATTAGCCCCATATCCATGCACAAGGTTGACAACACCATCGGGAACTCCCGCTTCCTTGCATATTTCCATTAATTTTGTCGCTGTCATCGGTGTCAGTTCAGCTGGTTTCATAACCGCTGTATTGCCAGCTGCCAGGCATGGTGCCAATTTCCATGTCAACAATAGCAAAGGTAAATTCCACGGATTAATCATTCCTACCACCCCTACGGGCCGCCTAATAGAATAATGAAGTGCAATGTTGTTCTGATTGAAGGATTCATTACCAAGTGTAGTGATATAGTCCGCAAAAAAGTGGAAATTGTGAGCTGAACGCTTGATGTCCATTTCCAGTGCTAGGCTATATGGTTTCCCTGTATCAAGGGTTTCCAACATTGTCAGTTCTTCTTTCTTTTCCAAAATGAGATCGCCGATTCGCCTTAGAACCTTAGAGCGTTCATTATCGGAAAAAGATTTCCAAGGACCTTTAAGCGCATGTCTTGCTGCGGAAACAGCCTGATTCACCTCCTCTTTTCCCCCTTCTGCAACCCATCCAAGTTTTTCTTCCGTTGCGGGATTGATATTGTCAAAAGTCTTGGATGGATTTGGATTCAGGAATTCCCCGTTAATAAAGTGCCGGCAATCTATTGATTTAGCTGTATTTATACTTTCTTTTGCTGCTTGCATGAAACATCCCTCTCCCTTTATTGTGACACTGGCTTCATCGAGTGCCTCAATCTTGTATTTCCACAATCATTTCAATTTCAATTGCAGTGTTATTGGGAAGCTGGGCCATTCCCACAGCTGACCGAGCATGTCTACCCCTTTCTCCAAATACGGCCACAAGCAGGTCTGATGCGCCATTCAATACTTCGGGCTGTCCTGTGAAATTTTCTGCTGAATTTACCATTCCGAGAATTTTGATTACCTTCTTCACTCTGGATAGTTCTCCAAGCTCATCCTTCAGCACCCGCAGAAGATTAATCATTGACTGCCTCGCTGCCTGATAACCTTCCTCTTCCGTCAGCTCCTTGCCAAGCTTGCCGTGATAATCATCAACACCTTGTCCGGATGTGAAAATCAAATTCCCCACCCGGACGTGGCTTACGTAGTTGCCGACCGCTTCCCTTGGCGGCTCAAGCATGATTCCAAGTTCTTCAAGGACTTGTTCTGGTGCTTTAATCTGTTTTTCCATTCTTCTCCCCTCGTGATTCCAAATTTAAAAACCTCAATGCATTTCTCCCTAGAAGATTCGCTTTCACTTCATCAGATAGATTTAGAGTGTCATCAATTACTTGACCTGGAGGATTTTCTCTCAATAAAAATGGATAGTCGGAACCCATCAGCACTTTTTTATATCCAAAACGGTCAATCAGATACTGAATATTCCGGGTATCATAGTTCAGTGAATCGAAATAAAACTTTTGTGCATAATGGCTTGGTGGCATTGATGTTTTTCTTAATTCAGGCCATACTTCCCATCCCTGATCGATCCGCGGTAAAATATATGGAAATGAGCCCCCGCCATGTGCAAAACAGATTTTCAGATCCGGGAACTTTTCCATGACGCCACTCCATAAAATGCTTGCTGCCGCCAATGCCGTTTCACTAGGCATCGCCACTGTATACATGAGGTTATGCCGTTCCGTCCTGTCTTTTGCCATTGTCTCCCATGGGTGGATAAACAGTGAGACATTCCATTTTTCAGCCATTTGAAAGAATTCCAATAATGCAGGAGAATCCAGATTTTCTCCATTTACGTTAGTACCGATTTCGATTCCCGCCAGGCCAAGCTCAAATTTACAGCGTTCCATTTCCCCAATTGCCACTTTCAAATCCTGAAGCGGTACAGTACCGAGACCGATGAACCTGTCAGGATGCCTGTTCACCGTCTCAGCAATGAAATCATTCTGGAACTGGGACATGAATAGCGCCTGGTCAATTGGCGCCCAGTATGAAAATGTCACTGGCACCGGTGAGAGCACCTGCATATCGACTCCTTCCGCATCCATATCCTGAATGCGTTTCTCAGGGTCCCATACCTGGTCAGTCACTTTCCTGAACAGCTTTCCGCTTACCATGATATCCGCCCCGCAAGAACATTTCTGCTCTAGCACCGGCCAGCGTCCCTGACCAAATTTACCGGTTAAGTCTGGCAGGTCCAACGGAAGAATATGTGTATGAAAATCTATTCGCATTTCCAAGGCTCAACGTTTTCCGACATGACATGACCGCATTCATGGCAAGTGCGAAGTTCCTCACTTCCATTGAAGGCTTCAATGGCTTCTTTCACCTGGACCTCAATATTGGTCAATTGGATCGTAACTTTGTGCATCTCATGATTACAATTCCCGCAGAACCAAACAAAATCTTCAAGCTCATCTTTAGCACGCTTGCGCTCTATGACAATGCCGTAAGTATCGGATACACGATGAGGAGAATGAGGCACATCAGCTGGCAGCATAAACATTTCCCCCTCTTTTACCTCCACTACTTCACGCTCTCCGTTTTGATTGATGCATTCTACATAGCAGGAGCCTTTTATCTGATAAAACAACTCGTCAGAAGGGTCTACATGAAAATCACGCCGATAATTCGGACCACCCAGAAGCATGACAATGAATTCGGAATCTTCCCAAAGCACTTTGTTATTAACCGGCGGTTTCAATAAATTTTTATTATCTTCAATAACTTTAATTAGATTTAATGATCTAGCCTGTAATTCTGAAGATTGAGCATATCCTTTCATAAATAAACTACCTCCCGTTTCCATTTTCGTAATAGTCAGAAAACTCACACTAGCGACATATAACCAACCTGTTTTGAAATCATTTGTGCCGAACGAATCACTGACTGAATAATTCTCGTTTTTTCTTTCCCAATCATATAATTCCGATCCCCGACAAGGTTAAGTGCCGCAATAACTTGGCCATTGTAGGATTTAATGGGTGCTGCAACACCATATAACCCAATATCATTTTCATCATCACTAATCGCAAATCCTTGTTTGCGAATGTCCTTTAATTCTTCATTCAATTGGTTAATGCAAGTAATCGTATTAGTTGAGTGCTTCAATAGCCCTTTTGCAAGCGTAGGCTGAATAAAGGATGGGTTAAAGGCAAGTAATACTTTCCCGCTGCTCGTACAATGAGCTGGTTTTCTTGCTCCTATATATGTGGTCATATGCTCGGCATGAGGGGACGACATTTTCATCACAAACCTGACTTCGCCTTCGTGAAACATACCGATGTGAGAATTTCCTCTAAATTGCAGGACAAGATTACTGATAATTGGACCTGCCTCATAATGAATATCCTGCTGATACATGACTTTACTGCTCCACTCAAGTAACTTCCATCCGAGCCGGTACTTTCGATCTTTTCCTTGGATCAGCATCCCATCCTTGCACATCGTTTTCACTAGATGATGAGATGAGCTTGGACTCATATTCAATTTTTCAGCTATTTCCTTATTTCCAAGTGAAGGTTCTTCATTAGTGAATAAATCAAGTATCTTTATTAGCTTCTCAACGGACGAAATCATGACGGTCCCCCCTTCCCTATTCAACTATTAAAATTACTGGTTAACCGCATCGATGGCTACTTGCATCGGTTTGTTAAGCACTTCATCGACCATGGTAAAGTTCTTGTTTTTCTTATATTTATTATAAAAAATGGCTCTTTTCCGAACTGGATCGCCCGTGTAATAACGCTCGTATTGGAGGAGGCGCTGCCCAAATGCCTCCCCGCATAAATCCCAAGCAAGTTTAAACACCCTTACCCGCTCTTCCGCTGAAACTCCGCTTCGCCCTCCATAATATTTATCGATATCACTGCGCAATTCCGGATTATCAAAGTCGGCCCCCGTCGGAGACATCAACAGCCCGCCAGCTCCAATGGTCTGGATAACCTCTATCGCACGGGGATACATCTCCGGAAGGAAACCGCGAATCGTTTCCAATGCATCCGGATTGGGCCGGGCCTCACCGCAGTCATTAATCGTGTACTCATATTCCGCTACACGAAGCAGTGAACGGATGACTTCGACGGATTGAACAAGTTCACCCAAATCACGCTGTACATGCAGGAATCCATCAACTCCGATAGAGTCTGCCACTTTACAAGCAACTTCAACGGCAAAAGCCAGTTTAATATATCCACGCACTCCTGATTGGTGAGCAGGCTGTTCAGCGATCCCCGTCATTGGATACAATCGGTTCGCCGCCTCCACATTGTTGTAAAGGAAGACGCGATTCCAAGGAACCAGTACATCATTAAATACAAGCAGGGCATCCATTTCCTCATAGCGGGAGGCCAGTGGATGGTCAAACATCGAGCGTGTCCCGTCCTGCATTGGTTCCCGGCAGATTATGCGCAGTCCAGGCGTATCGATCGGCAGTGCAAATGCTACCGCGTGACGTTCATCCCCTGGTGTGAATCCAGGGAAAGAATAGATAATCACCTCATCTGTAATGGGTGCAAGGGTTGCCAACATTTTTGCACCGCGTACAAGTATTCCTTCTTCTCTTTCCTCAACGGTCCCTAAGTGGGTATATGTTTCTTTTTGTTCATGAGATTGCTTGCTTCGATCATTTTGAGGATTAATGATTGCATGCGTTAAGAATAAATCATTGTCACGAATATAGGTATAATAATCCTTGATGTTCTTAGACCAGTCTTTGTTGTATTTATCAAGAAACCAGGCATTATGTGCCATGGAAGTGACCACGACATTTAAAAAGTCGGGCGTTCTCCCCATCAGTCCATATGTCATCCTTGCATACACTTCAAATAATTTACTTCTTTTTTGCAGATCCTCCGATGTCTTCGGGAATAAGAAAGCATTGTTAACACGTTCTCCGGTATCTTTGCAAATGTGGGTGATTTCATCTTGATATTCCGGATCATGTTGAATGTCATACAATTTCGCCATTTCTTGTATCGGCTGCTTAAAAATTGGCTCATTATAAATATCCTCAACCACTCTTCCGCCAAGCCAGACTTCTGGCTTTCTGGATTTAATTCTATTAATATATTCTTCGCCGGTTTTAATGCCCATAAGAATCCCCCTTATTTTACAAGTTGTTTAGCAGACCACATTTCCCCTTGATAAAAAGTAAGCGCTTCCAAATTTCCGAAATGTAACTCCTGGATCTCACCGATGAACAATACATGATCACCAGCATCATACTCTCTCCATGGTTTGCATTCCATCCAGGCAGCACTTCCATTTATTTTTGGCGAAATCCCCTTGTTATCCCAGTCAATCTCAAGTGTTTTCTGTTTACTGCCTGCAAATTGCCATGCAATAGATTCTTGTTCATCCGACAAAATATTAATGGTAAAAGATTGATCTTTCATGCTAGTGCAAGCTTTTGCTTCTTTATGAATTGATACTAAAGCAAGCGGGGGATCCAAGGAAACCGAGGTAAATGAATTCACAGTAATGCCCTTTTGAACTTTCCCATCAAACCAGCTCACTATCGTGACTCCGGTTGGGAATTTACCAAAGCAATTTCTCAACTCGCGCCCATTCATCTTATCACCTCCTACTCTTTTATTATGAATTCATTATAGTAAACTTAATCATTTTAAAAATCCATAAATTTCATAATATGAAATTCAAGAAAAATTTTTAATAGCTTTTTTTAATTGTGAACGATCATATAAAAGAACTCCCAGAAGAAAAGACTTTCATTACCGCATTATCAAAAATCAGTGTTAAACTATCCATGATCATTCATTTTCCAGCTTATTTAATAATGATCTTTTTTGGTTCTTGACTCGAATATATGAAAGTGGTGAGGGAAGTTTCAATTTTGCGTTCCTTTAGAAAGATCTACCAATTTTTTGTGGATATTCCTTTAAAAAAAGGAGTGGTTTTGAATTACCGCTACGAGGTAACGGCTGTAATCGGAACAGGAAGCTACGGTATTATTTATCTTTGCAATGATTTGATAATGAATGAAAATATAGTGATCAAGCAGCTCCGGAAAAGTAAGCGCCGCAGCAAAAAAGAGCTGAGGCAGTTTGAAAATGAAATCTCCATATTACGAATGTTAAACCACAAGAACATCCCCAAATTTCACGAGAAATTTTCACAAGACGGAAATGTTTATTTTGTGATGGATTTCATTGAAGGGGATAATTTAGAAGACCATATTTTCTTGAATCATATAACGTTCAATGAGAAAGAGTCACTATTTTTTCTTGATGAGCTGGTCGGATTAGTATCTTATCTACATGACCATGACATTTTCCATCAAGATTTACGTATACCAAATATTTTACTTAAGAACCACCAGCCCATTTTGATAGACTTTGGTTTGTCTAAATTGATTGTTTCGGCCGATTTCGCAAAAGACTCCATTATGCAAATGAAAAGGCAGGATTTTTACGACTTGGGGGAAATACTCTTATATATGCTCTATACGACGTACGCTTCCAAACATAAAAAGGCTCTTCCTTGGACAGAAGAGCTTTCTTTAGAAAAAGAAACCGTGCATTTACTGAAAAGGTTAGTAAGCATCCAAGAACCTTATTCAGATATTAAAGAAATTTCAAAGGACCTGCAGGCTGCATTGAAGTCAATGAAACGGAATTAGCTGCTGCTGCCACGCCCCTTTCTCTTGTAGCGGTCACTTCCACTCATGGGATACCTTTTATACCCTCGGCTGCTGCTGCTGCTGCCACGGCGATAATGACCATGTCTTCGCTCACTGCTGCCTTGGGAAAGCTGTTTGATTTTTTTCATTATTTTCTTCAGCATATCTTTCACCTCTTTTATTTTGGTTTTAAAGCTTGTTATTCATTTAGCCTAACATAGTCACAGTATAAACCTTATTAATAAGTACTATAATTTTTTTTCATTTGTGTTACATTCCATTACTGCTTACTTTTTTCATGGAGTGGGCTTATTTCATTGTTGGTCAAATGAGAATGCCCTAAAAGCCTTCCACTGAAAGCCGAACCGAATATATAAAAATAACCAAAAAAAGAAACTCCTAATGGCCTTTTCATAAAAATATCCCGTCTCACCAATAGATGACAAACCGTCAAAAAAACCTGGCGAACATTTCATCGCCAGGTTTTTTCTGTTCATATTTTATTTTACAGCTTCTTTTAATTCCTTACCTGCTTTAAAAGCGGGTACTTTACTAGCTGCAATTTGTATTTCTTCTCCAGTTTGCGGGTTTCTTCCTGTACGAGCAGCACGGTCACGCACTTCAAATGTACCAAAACCAACTAATTGGATTTTTTCTTCTTTAGCAAGTGTAGCCGTGATTGTTTCAAACAACGCATCCACTACTTTTTTTGCGTCGTCTTTTGTCAGTTCAGCTTGTGCTGCAACACTGCTCACTAATTCTGTTTTATTCATATGAACACCTCATCCTTTTATTTTGTATAAAGTATGTAGAGAAGACAACATAACATATCTTGTATGCCTCTGTCACTTAAAATGGCTAAATAAAAGGAATTGTAGCTCTAAATTGATCTTTTTTGAAGATAAAAGGGCTTTGATCTACATTAACCTAAGCACTTCTGACCCTTGTTCAATTTTCTGCAGTTTCCAGCTGCAGCCATTGATAGATGGTATCCATATCAATGTTTTCTTCCAAATGGGAAGCCAAGAGATTATACGCTTCCTCCCTACGCTCCGAGTCGCTTTGAACGTTTTCCTTCACTTCATCCAACCCCTTGTTCCGTCGAATTTGGTTAACTAGTAATCTAGTGAACAAGCGATTATGAAATATCCCATGAAGATATGTTCCCATTACTTTGTTATCATTGGAAATGGCTCCATCCTCTCTTCCATCCTTCAATAAAAGAAAGGGCCTTACTTGTGACTTCAATGTCGTTCTGCCTAAATGTATTTCGAAACCGTTAAGATTCATTTGACCTTCCATTATCCCAGCAGAAAGGACACCTTCCATTTGTACCGTTTTCTTTTCTGCTTGAAATACGGTTTCCACCGGAAGAAGCGAGAGCCCTTCTGCGTTCTCACCGTCACCTTCGACCGCGTCAGGATCGAAAAGTTTGGTCCCTAGCATTTGAAAACCGCCGCATATGCCGAATATCAGCGTTCCTTGTTTCCGCAGTTCATTAATGGCCCGATCCAACCCCATACGATTCAACCACTCTAAATCTTCCATCGTGTTTTTTGTACCCGGCAAAATAAGAAGATCCGGATTACCTAACTCATGGACACTGCTTACCAGGCGGACACCTACTCCGGGTTCATCGAAAAAAGGATCCACATCTGTAAAATTGGAAATCCGCGGAAATCTCAAGACGGCTACATCAATCGGAAACTCAGCCTTTTTAGGTTTTTTAAAACGTAAGGAAGAGAGTGCTAGTGAATCTTCCGCTTCAATATTCACGTCTAGATAGGGCAGCACCCCGAGAACCGGAATCCCGGTTTCCTTTTCCACCCATTCAATGCCATCGTCCAACAATTCACGCATGCCACGAAATTTATTGATGATGATCCCTTTTACACTATCTCGTTCATCTTGATCCAATAAGGCAAGTGTCCCGATAATGGACGCAAATACTCCACCACGATCAATATCAGCCACTAAAATGACAGCCGCATCCGTGAGTTTAGCCATTCGCATATTCGCAATATCCCTGTCCTTAAGGTTAATTTCAGCCGGACTTCCTGCCCCTTCGAGCACGATGATTTCATATTCATCTTGAAGTTTCTCCACCGATTTACGGATGATGGGCATGGCTTCCTGGACAAATTGAGACCGATAGGTTTTTGCATTCATATCAAGAAAATGCTTTCCGTGCACGATGACTTCCGAAACCATATCCTGCTTCGGTTTCAGTAATATCGGATTCATATCGGTCGTTGCCGTGATCCGTGCTGCTTCCGCCTGTACTCCCTGAGCCCGTCCGATTTCACCGCCATCCAAGGTTACATAAGAATTCAAAGCCATGTTTTGTGATTTGAATGGTACGACACGTAATCCTTTATTGGAAAAGACCCGGCAAAATGCCGTACAAATCAAACTTTTCCCAACATCAGATGACGTCCCTTGTATCATGATGGATCGTGCCTTCATTACGCTCACCCCCTAAAACTCTAATCCTTTGACAGCGCCGATACCCTCGTCATAATAATGTTTGGTCGCCTCAATCGATGAAACCAAATCAGCCATTTCCATAAGCTCTGGCTTGGCATCCCTACCGGTAATGACTATATGCATATGAGGGGGACGATTTCGAATGGCATCGATGACTTCAGCCAATGGCAAAACATCTTCAATTGGGAATTTGGAAATGGCTAAAGCATTGTTCAGCTCATCCAAAACAAGTAAATCAATGCCCGGATCAGCAAGGGCAAGTTTTGCCTTTTCCCAAGCTAACGCCAATGCATTGCGATGCTCTTCCGGTGTTTTGGTCCATGTGAAACCAATACCTAGCTGTTCCATTTTAACTCCTAATTTTCCCAATGCCAATGCTTCCCCATATGTACGCTCTGGAGATTTTATGAACTGAAGGTATTTGACATTCATTCCTCTGCCGATTGCCCTTAAAGTCACCCCTAATGAGGCAGTCGTCTTCCCTTTCCCGTTTCCCGTATAAATAAGCATTAATCCTCTGCGTGCCACTCACTCACCTACCCTCATAGCCAAACTGTTTTTTCTATGTATGAAGTCCTTTTAGTAGCAGGAACCGGTTGATCGCCTTTAGGGTATCCGACAAAAATGGTGCCGATCACTTTTTTGTTATCCGGTGAGCCGATAAATTCGTGCAGGCGTTCATCCCTGACAAGACCCACTCCTCTAGTGCGCCAAACGAATCCAAGACCTAGCTCTTTTGCGGCAAGCCACATCGAATGGACAGCGCAACAAGATGCGAATACATTGTCTTCGGATGAATCTGGATCATCAGGCAAAATATCAGAAGTCACGACAATGATGAGCGGTGTCGTCTGTACAACTTCCAGTGAACTTTCAATCAATTTTGGTTTGGTAGGGAAGCGCTCATGTAGATACCTTTCTGCCAAGCTTTCATACCGGTGCTTCGCTTCTCCCTTGATTACATAAAAACTCCAAGGTTCACGCAATCGGTCGTTAGGAGCATAGGTAGCCGCTTCCAATAACTGCCTGATTTTTTGATCTTCCACTTCTTTTTCTTCGTAATTCCTTATCGCCCGGCGTTCCTTCAATTCTTGAATGATGGACATTCCAACTCATTCCCTTCCATAATGGACTTTGATTCAATCACTCTTTCAAACCATTGGATTTTTTCTCTTAATTGGACGACATCCCCTACTAGAAAGATTGACGGATTTTGAATTTCTTCTTTTACAGCCTTCGAAGAAATCGAACTCAAAGTACCGGTGATCGTCCTTTGTTTATCTGTCGTGCCCCATTCAATGACGGCCACTGGCGTTTTACCATCCCTGCCATGCTCCATCAATTTTTCACAGATGAACGGCATATTACCAATTCCCATATAAAAGGCAATGGTATCGATGCCCTGAGCCAACGCCTGCCAATTCAGGTTATCCTGCCCCTTGTAATCACGGCCATGGCCTGTCACAATGGCATAACTTGAGGCATGTTCACGGTGGGTTACCGGGATGCCCGCATAAGCCGGTGCTGCGATTCCTGCTGTGATTCCTGGGACGATATCATATTCAATCCCGTTAGCAGCCAGTATCTCCGCTTCCTCACCGCCACGCCCGAAAACAAATGGATCTCCACCCTTCAGACGGGTGACGTTTTTCCCCTGTAAGGCTTTCTCCACTAAAAGTTCATGTATTTCATTTTGAATGAGATGATGTTTCCCTGGTGCTTTCCCGCAATATACCAGTTCTGCCTCTTCTTTTGCATAAGTTAATAGTTCTGGATTGACAAGCCTGTCATATGCAATGACATCCGCCTTTTGGATGCATTCCAGTCCATATACCGTAATCAGTTTCGGATCTCCGGGACCCGCACCGACCAGATGAACTTTTCCCGGTTTCATGCTCGCGCCTCCTCTTAATCTTCAAAAAATACCTTTTCCTTGTTGAAAGTTTCATGTGTTGAACTGTTTTTTTGTTTTAAGCAAGCATCGATCCAGTTCTTTGCAAGTGTTGGATTGGAAGCAAAATGAAAGTGCGTATACCCAGCAACAAGATTGCCTATTACACACCCCTCTTGTTTCGATCCGAATCTGCCTTTGGCTTGATAAGCATGTGTAAGATCATCATCCGCTTCAAATGTCGAATAGTGGAATTCATGACCTTTTGCCTGCTCAATTTCATTGATCAAAAAATTGCCTGGAGTTCCTGTAATTTCACGATACCCAAGTGCTGCAAGTTTTTTCTGCATTTTAATCCTGCCCGGTATAATTCCTGCCATCTGATGCGTTTCTCCGGAAGTTGTTTCAATCGATTTGCTCAAAAACATGAAACCGCCACATTCCGCTAGAGTCGGCATCCCCTTTTCAATGGAACTTCTGATGGATTTGATAGCATCCACGTTACCGGAAAGTTCAGCTGCAAATTCCTCAGGAAAACCGCCTCCAAGGTATAAACCATCAGCATCCAATGGAACTTCATCCCCTTTTAATGGAGAAAAATACTTGATGTTCGCCCCATTCGCTTCAAGTAACTCAAGGTTTTCCTGATAATAAAAATTGAACGCTGCATCTTTTGCAACGGCAATGCACACGCCCTTTTCATTTTGGGATTGAAATATATTTGAATTCCCACTGGAAACCGCGCATGTCTTCGACAAACGGTACAACTGATCGATATCGATCGTTTCCATGACTAAGTGTGCAAGCTTATCGAAAAACGGGTTTAGTTCGCCGCGTTCAATAGCAGGAATCAAGCCCAAATGGCGGCTAGGAATATCAATATCCATTTCCCGCCTCATATAACCCAGCACCGGTACATCGCATTCTTGCTCAATGGCTGCTTTGACAATATTGTAATGGCCTGCACTTCCCACTTGATTGGCAATGACCCCAATGATGTTCGGACCGGTCGAAAAATCCTGAAAACCTTTTACAATGGCAGCTGCACTCCGTGCCATGCTGGCACAGTTGACTACCAACAGGACAGGGCTTTGCGTGATGATGCTGATTTCAGCCGTCGATCCTGTATTGGATAAAGGACTTTTGCCATCGAAGAAGCCCATGACTCCTTCGATGATCGATATATCAGCTCCGGTACCTGCTTTGTTAAGAATTTCTCGGACTGTGTCATGTTCGAACATCCAACTGTCAAGATTGCGTGAAATCCGCCCTGTAACTGCGGTATGATAAGTAGGATCAATATAGTCAGGACCACATTTGAACCCCTGAACAGTATAGCCTTTCTTCTGGAGGGCTGCCATGATTCCGATGGTCAATGTCGTTTTACCGACACCGCTTCCGGTACCCGCAATTACCAATCTTCTATCGTTCATATTTGTTTCTCCCTCCTTAAAAAGGAATGACCCCAACTGATATGGTTACGTTCCCCGATTTTTTCTTAACTAGCTCCAATTGATCAGCTTTAGTATAAATCCTAACAGCCGGTTCACTCACACCATATGCACCTGTATATTTAAATACTGTATCTGATGGCGCTTCGATTTTGGCTTGATTTAGTTCTTCCGGTTCATAATGCACGAATTCCCAGCCATATTTTTCAACTACTTCAATCAAGCCGATTTCGTCTTTCTTTATGGAAATTGTACAGATCGCTTTAACGCTTTTTAAAGAAAACGATAATTCGGCTAGTGTTTCTGCGATCACCTGCTCAATTTCTGCAGCAGCTGTTCCCCTATTGCACCCGATACCGAGAGCAATGACTTTTGGACGATATACGATCCCATTTTCCAGGATCCTCTTTTCCGACTGGGTAAGCATGCGGTGAGTCACGACCAGAGCTGCTTGTGGCTTTGCTTGAAGTGCTTCTTCAATGGATGGGTATATGATTATGCGTTCAGGTAATGCCGTTTCATACGACCACCAGTTCCGTTCCCCTGACTCCTGTACAACGGCAACATGCTCTTCATTTACAACGGACGCACTTACTGGCGTCAATTTTTCTGCGGAATCCCAAATCCACCCGAAGCGCTGGCCGAATAAGTCGACAGGAATCGTTTTTTGTACATCTGATGCCGTGGTGATTATAGCCCTTGCGTCAAGGGCTGCAGCAACTTCCTTAGTCAGTTCATTTGCTCCCCCAAGATGCCCTGACAGTACACTGATAACATTTTCCCCTTTATCATCAATGACAACGACACCTGGATCCGTTTTCTTATCCTTCAAAATTGGCGCAATCATCCGGACGACTGCCCCGAGTGAAATAATTAGTATGATCCCTTTATATTCCTTGAATAAGGCTGGTAATAGCATACGGACACTGCCCGAAAAAAGCTGGATCTGTTTATGCTCTTCGTCCCCTTTTTCAAACTTGCTCATGTAATATAGATCGGAATTCGAAAAAACGGTGTGTAATTTTCGTGCCAGCTCGACACCATGTTTTGTAATCGCCACGATCGCATAAGTATGAGACCGTTTAATGGGAGCAAGTTCCGCTTCTTTCAATTCAATGATCATGGCTTAACACCTTTTCTGAAACCGTGGGTAAAACTCGCATCATATAGTTTGGAACGGTATTCATCTTTATCATGGATAGTAGGGTCTAACGCCCAACCAGCCAAAATCATTGCATGCTTGCGGATACCGTTTTTACGCATATCATCATCTAAATTCACTAAGGTGGTACGGACAATTTTTTGGTCCGGCCATGTTGCCCGTTGAATGACTGCGACCGGTGTATCATCCTTCCAACCGGCTGCCTGGAGTTCTTTAACGATTTTTTTAGTCAAGGTCGCACTCAAGAAAAGGGCAATCGTACAGTGATGACTTGCCAAATCTCGTAACTTCTCAAATTCCGGTACAGGCGTACGTCCTTCAGCCCTCGTTAATATGAGTGTCTGAGTTAAATCCGGGATAGTCAGCTCTGCTCCTATTGCCGCTGCTGAGGCGAACACCGAACTTACGCCAGGAATCACCTCATAACCAATATCCTCTTTCTTCAATAGGACAATTTGTTCCATGATCGCCCCGTACATGGCAGGATCCCCTGTATGGATCCTGGCAACCATCTTTCCTTCTTTAACACGATCAACCATGATGCCAACAATTTCTTCCAAATGCATTCCAGCCGTTTTTAGCACCTCGGCATCGGGTTTTGCCTTAGCAATCAATTCTTCATTCACTAATGAATCCGTATATAAAATGACATCAGCCGTTTGAAGAATGTTCAATCCTTTTACAGTAATCAAATCCGGATCTCCTGGGCCAGCTCCTACTATATATATCTTCATTTTCTCACCACCATCAATGTTAAGTATTCCAGTTCAAGTCCTTCCAATTCACTCACTTTCCAAATCACTTCTTCGTCGGATGTGACTTTGGTTACGACCGAAGCCTTTTCAAGTAAGTCTAAATCTTTTAAAACGGTAATCATTAAATCGATGACCTTTGCCACTTTGATGAACACCACGGCATCATGATCTTCAATCGCCTTCTTCATCGCTTCATAATCATCTCTTGCCGGAACAATCGCGACATGATCATCACCATCCGCCAAAGCGATGCCCAACCTTGACGCTGATCCATTAAACGAAGAAATGCCTGGGACTGTCTTGATTTCGACTTCGGGATGCAACTCTTGCATCAATTTCATCATATGTATGAACGTACTATATAAAAGGGGATCACCTTCCGTAACGAAAGCAACATCTTTTCCTTCATATAATTTTTGCCAAACCTTTTCAACCGTTCCGTTCCATTCCCGATCCAAAATCGCTTGATCTTTCGTCATCGGAAATATAAGGCCCAGCATTTCCTTCTCTTCAGGACGAATGTAAACTTCAACGATACGGTGGGCGTAGCTTTTACTCCCTTTTCTTTTTTTGGGATACGCAATGACAGGAGATTCCTGAATCACGCGAAATGCCTTTACTGTAATAAGTTCTGGATCGCCCGGGCCCACGCCAAGGCCATATAATGTACCAAGATTACTCATTCATGTCTTCCTTTCGTTGTGCAGTAATGATATAAACCGGATTAAGCGGAACAAATCTGTTCATTCCCAATATTGGCTTACTTCGGGAAATTTGCGCATGCGTGATGGAAGTGTGAAAACCAGCTTCCGCAAATGCCTCATTAGCCCGGTAAAGATTCTCGATCGTTGCAGCATTTAGAACGATCCTGCCGCCTTCTTTAAGCCGTTTGCAGCATGTATTGATTAGATCTGCCATTTCGCCGCCAGTCCCGCCAATGAAGATCGCATCAGGATCCGGAAAAGTTTCCAAGCCTTGCGGAGCTTTTCCATGAATAGCCGTTATATCGGTACGGAATTTACGTTGGTTTTGATAACAGTTTTCTAAATCAGGCTCATTTTTTTCTATTGCGAAGATTTGGCCTTCGGATGCAAGCCTGGCCGCTTCAATTGCCATTGATCCCGTACACGTCCCAACATCCCAAACTATGCTGTTTTTCCTGAGATTCATTGCATGCAGGCTTAATACCCGAATTTCCTTTTTGGTTATGAGTCCCTTGTCCGGCTTACGCTGCGAAAATTCTTCATCTTCTATCCCTAAGGACCAGCTTGGACCTTCTGATTTTCTTTTCAAAATTACGACATTCAACGGGGAGAATTCCCGCTCCATCATTTCATCAAGTTCATACCAGCCAAAGTCTTCGGTTTCTCCTTGAAGATTTTCAGCCACAAATGCCCGGTATTCAGTCATTCCGAATGAAAGGAGATATTTAGCCAGTTGATTGGGACTATTTTCAATGTCCGTAAGCAAGGCAACTTTCGCTTTCCCATCAATCCTTTGGGCCAGCCCTTTCATACTGCGTCCATGAACACTAACTAGGAAGGCATCTTGCCAGCTTTCCCCCATTTTTGCAAAAGCAAGCTGAATGGAACTGAAATATGGGTAAACCTCCATGTTGATTTTGCTGGAAAGATAGCCGCCCATTCCATAAAACAATGGGTCACCAGAAGCTAAGACAACTGTTGGACGAATTTCATCCTGCAGTTGTTCTACCACCTTTTTCAAACCGCCCTTTATGACAATCTTCTTGCCAGTATAGTTCGGAAAGAAGGATAAGACCCGTTCACCTCCGACCAGCACTTCACTTTCTTCTATCCATTGGGCATATTGAGGCAGTAAGCTTTCCTGACCGTTATCCCCTATCCCGATTAATTTCATCGATTGACTCAATTCCAACAGCCCTTCCCAGTAATTGTCCTTTCAACGAATAAATCGCCGTTTCCATTTCAATGCCGCCCTTCACTTGCTTTATGGCAGAGTAACAGCAGGATTCACAAAGTTTATTAAAAAAATCAAAATTATTGATCGCTGACATCATGTCCCCGACTTGTGACGCTGTGTTTGCATTCTTGATTTCAAGAACAAGATCATCCTCAGCTCCGACGCTTTGGGCTATTTCCGATAGAAAACCGAAGTCGACCGGGGCACTTTTTGAATGCACCATCATCACACCTTGGGCCACTTTGGAGAATTTACCCATCATGCCGACCAGTGAGACCTTTTTTATTCCCTGCCTCTTACATTGCTTAAGTGAGAAGCCTACAAAGTCACCCATTTCAATAAAGGCTTCCTCAGGTAAATCCTGGAGAAGGCCCATTGCATACTTTTCACTGCGCCCGCCAGTGGTTAAGACAAGATGCTCACACCCACTCGCTTTGGCGACACTGATGGCCTGGACGATACTTGCCATATAGGCGGAACTGGAAAAAGGGACGACTGTGCCCCTAGTTCCCAAAATGGAAATGCCTCCCACAATCCCCAAGCGGCCATTTAATGTTTTTTTCGCTATTTCTTCACCTGCTGGCACGGAGATGACGACTTTCACTCCCCTATTGATCTTAAATTCTTCCAATGTTTGTTGCACAGTGGTTAAAATCATTTTGCGCGGTACAGGATTAATGGCCGCTTCCCCTACAGGAACGGGAAGCCCAGGTTTGGTCACACGGCCCACACCAATCCCTCCATCCAAGATAATCCCAGGTGCATCCGACCAGCTGACAGTAGAAATAATATGTGCCAGATGGGTGGCATCGGGATCATCTCCGGCATCTTTAATCGTTTCTGCACTAACCGCATTTTCCGATATTTCATATTTCTCAATAGTGAAAGTGGCATCTCGGCCGATGGGCAAGGAAATCGTTGCCTCCTCAAGGGCATCCCCCGTGATCAAGGCGGTCAATGCCGCTTTGGTCACGGCTGTCGAACATGCTCCCGTCGTATACCCATGACGCATTTGTGAGGGGTCTTTTTTCACTTTCTTTTCCATGTTTTTTAACTATCAGCTAAAAGGGAAATCGCGTTCAATGCTGCAACAGTGACAGTACTTCCACCTTTTCGGCCAATATTCGTAATGAATGGCACTTCTGTGATCTTAGCCAGTTCCTCTTTAGATTCAGCTGCAGAAACAAACCCAACAGGCATTCCAATGATTAAGTCCGGTTTTGCTATTCCTTCTTTAATAAGGCGAATGAGCTCAAGTAAAGCTGTAGGTGCATTGCCAATGGCATAAATGCCCCCTTCATTTTCCTTTACGGCTTTTTGCATCGAAATGATCGCTCTTGTCGTATTCAAACGTTTTGCTTCGACCATCACATCTGGATCTGATATATAGCAATGAACGTCCCCGCCGTGTTTTTGAAATCTTTTTTTGCCTGTACCGCTCTCGATCATTTGCACATCCGCAATGACATGTCTACCTTTGCGAATGGCTTCCACACCAGCTTGAATGGCATTTGGATGGATGATGACACTTCTTCCCAATTCAAAATCCGCTGAAGCATGAATGACCCGACGGACGATCTTCCATTCATCTTCAGAAAAATCATGATTGCCCATTTCTTCAGCTATGATTGAAAAGCTATAATCATATATTTTGTCCGGGTCTACCGTTAGTGGTTTAAAATCCGTTTTAAAATCCATCTTGCATTCCTCCTATTTTTACATTTAGCTGTTTATTCAACTCGGCAATGACATGATCAAAACTTGAATGAACATTTTGATAGTCAACATCCGGTCGCGATATCATAATCGTCTCTATTCCACATTCCAACGCGGCTTCCAATTTCTCATCAACCGCACCGACCTTGCCACTTTCTTTGGTTATCATCAATGTGACCCCATACTGTTCATATAGAGCTTTATTTAATTCTTTGGAAAATGGCCCTTGAATCGCAACGATATTTTTTTGTTCAATGCCCAGCTGCGCACATTTTTCCATATTGTCCATGCGTGGCAGCATTCTCGCTATGACTCTGGTATTCTCGAGCCCTACCAATTCTTTTGCGAACACGGCTAGTGTTTTACTTCCGGTCGTGAGCATGATGACTCCCCGTTTTGCAGCGGCAAGCTTGGCAGCTTCCTCATAATCACGGACAACTATCAATTTCTCATTCTGAAACCGTTGACTTTCACGCTCATAACGAATATAAGGTACATTTGCTGCCTTTGCTCCGTTAAGGGCGTTTTTGGATGCTTCTTCCGCAAATGGGTGACTTGCATCAACTACAGCCTGAAAACCTTTTTCAGAGATTAAAGATGTCATATCCTCTGCAGTTAATCGTCCAATCCGGGTGGATATCCCTGCATCTTGCAAACTCTTAGCCGCCGACCCGGTTACAACAGTTGCCAAAACCTTGAATCCCACCTGCTGCATCTCAATCGCTAATTCCCTTGCATCACTTGTACCCGCCAAGAACAAAATCATTTTGACGTCCCCACCACTTGCCCATCATGATCGTGGTCGTGGTGATGGTCGTGATCGTGGTCGTGATCGTGGTCGTGATCGTGGTCGTGGTGATGGTCATGATCGTGATGGTGATGGTGATGATGGTGAGCATGTCCATGTTCCTCGACATGTTTACGATAGTTTTCCAAATCACGTGCGCCACTTGACCTGCCTTCACTAGCTTCAATTACTCGTTCTTGCAGAATGTTCTGTAATGTTGGATGATACCCAAAATATTTCGCCAAAATGAACTCTCGATCATGATATTGCTCTTGATAGCCTTTCAGCATATCCTGCATTCTTTCCATCAACACCCCTGTGAAGAGGAAATATGGCAGCATCACTACTTTTTTTGCCCCTAATCGGATGCATCGTTCAATACCTTCATCAACGTGCGGGTCCGTTACACCCATGAAAGCCGTTTCGACCCATTTAACGTTTAATTTTTCCCATAATAATCGTGAAATTTTATATATATCACTATTTGCATCAGCATCACTGCCACCTCGGCCAATTAGCAATATGGCTGTCTCAGCCTGTTCAGAGGTTGTATCGAATCCCGCTTCCTCAAGACGGTCTGTCAGGATTGTCAATACATCATGGTGAACCCCGATCGTTTGGCCATAGGTGAATTTCACTTCTGGATACTTGGTTTTCCCATCCTCTATTTCAGCTGGGATATGTAATTTCGAATGCCCTGCATGCAACAAAATGATCGGTATGACGATGACTTCAGTAGCCCCTCGTTTTACACAATTATCAATGCCTTTAGGTATATTCGGTGACGCAAATTCCAAGAAGCACGTTTCTACCATGAAGCGCTCATCCATTGCCGGAATCATATTTTCAATAAAATGAAGGACTTCTTCATTTCCTGAAGCCAGGCGGCTTCCGTGTCCTACGAACAAAACTGCTTTCATTTACTTTCCCCCTCTTGATTAGTCTTCACAAGGCGCAGGCTCTATGTTTATTTTGGGAGCGATGTCCTGATAAGAAAAATTCTGTATCTTTTTCGAACGTTTGAAGTATTTAAAAAGCCGCTCATTTGGATGGGCATTTTGCTTATACTCCCCGACAATGTCCGTAATCAGTTCAACAAGCTGTTCCGGTTCAATGCCTTCCGCAACCGGCTGACCTGGATGGGCTGTTCTTCCTACCGGTTTAGCTCCAAGAAATAAGTCGAACTTCCCTTTTCGGAAGACAATCCCGATATCATCCATCACAGCACTATAACAAGCCATCCCACACCCATTAAAACCGATGTTCAATTCCTTGGGCATTTTCATTCCGCCAAGCACCCGATGTATTTCATCTGCATAAGGAATGGATTCCGCTTTTTCACCATCACAGAAATCACAGGCTTTTAATGTCAGTACATCTCCAATCGGCGATAATAGAAAGTTTGCTGATTGCAATTTCCCCGTAATGACTTCCGGATCCGTTGTAGGGATCTTTAATACGATTTTATGATTTGGCGTGTATTCCATCGTTCCCTTTTCCCCGACAACTTCCGCAAGTGTCATCATTTGTTTGGGAGTGAATTGTTTATTCGCCACACCTGGACTAACAGCAAGTTCGAATACCGACTCCATTTTTTGCTGAACAATCGGCTTAATCGATTGCTGAACGGTTTGACCCTTGACTCTTGTCAGGGCTTCCATGGCCATTTCAAAGGAAGCTGGCTTCTTTTCTGGTGCTTTTGTAAGTAATCCCACTCCTCCAGTGGACTCAGTGGATGCTTCCTGCAAGGAACCGGCTTCTTGATCTAAGGCCCACGGTTCCGCTTCTTTTTGCAGACGCTGATGCGGCTTCAATGTTTGCTTTTCCGAATTCAAAGTATATTTTCTCTGATATCCTCTTGGTGTGATGATTTTGTCATCATATAAAAAGGTGGATGAATTACCAATAATGACAGTGGTCAACATTCCAATATCGTGATTCAACATATCTTTCAAATTGGTTATGACAATATCCTGCCTATCGCGATAAGCACTTTTCACCAACCCGACAGGTGTATCGGGCGAACGGTAGCGAAGGAGAATTTTCTGTGTTTCAACAATTTGCCGGGTTCGCCTGCCGCTGCGCGGATTATACAGTGCAATGACAAAGTCTGCCATTGCAGCTGCTTCAACCCTTTTAGCGATCAGTTCCCAAGGAGTTAAATGATCACTGAGGCTGATCGTACACGAATCGTGCATGACGGGTGCCCCAAGTAAAGACGCACATGAGTTGATTGCGGAAATGCCAGGAATGACTTCAATGCCCACTCCAGTTTCTTCTTTCCAGCCTTTTTCAATCAATACTTCATAAACCAACCCTGCCATCCCGTACACTCCGGCATCTCCACTGGAAATTACCGCCACTTTCTTTCCCAGCTCCGCTTGTTTCACTGCTTCCTGTGCACGTGATACCTCTTCAGTCATCCCCGTACTAATAATCGTTTGATCTGTAAGCAGTCCCTGAATGAGTTCTACATAAGTTTTATAACCAATGATGTAGTCACTTTCTTGAAGGGCTTCGACAGCACGTTTGGTAATGTGTTCAAAATTCCCTGGCCCAAAGCCCACGACGAATAATTTACCGTTTGTACTCATTAAGACATCTCCTTTTACGCTTTGTTCTTTGAAATACCCGTATGAGCAGGAAAATCTGGATTAAGGGTCATTTCCCCATCATTGAATTGGTAGATCATCTGTGGGACAAACTCCCCATCATCGATATTACTGACGATCTGCCGACCGAAATCAGGCGTTTCCACTCGATACCAGTTTCCTTGGGGATAGGCAATCACAACGCAGGCATCCTTACATCTCCCGTTACACCGTGTCCTGGTTGTATGGATTTTTAAATCCAGTCCTTTGGAAGTAATTTCATCTCGAATCGCTTGGGTTACTTCTTCCCCGCCCTTTTTCATGCAGCTGCTCCCATTACAAATCAACAGATGCGTATTTGTACCCGTCAAGTTCCAAGTAGTCATCTTCTTCCTCCTGAGTTCAGGGAAAAGGCAAAATAAAAAACCTTAACATAAGAGTCAAGGTTTAAAAAACTATATGAATGAGGAGCCCCAGGCAAGCATGCCCAATCTCCCAAAATCGTCATAGTCCTTCTACCTTTCCCTCCGAAAAGTATCATGCAATTTTAAAAGCAGGTTTCCTGGCTTACGCTTCATTTTACTTTGTCCCTTCCCGGCATCATGCCAGTGGCTATCGACAATTTCATCAGCGTTTACAGTAGCGGGGGCTGCATCGGACTTTCACCGATTTCCCTATTATCCCTTGTTTACAGACAAGAGCACTTTTAAAATGAAATATTTGGTTTTATTATACATATCTAACTATCTTTATCTATCATATAACAACTTTGTCAAAATTCAATAGTTTATTCCGACTGTTTAGAAAAGTTTAATAGTGTAAAACCAGTTACAATCCTTTCCTCGCAACAAACTTCGTCACGAAAAAAAAGATAGTGTAGCTGGAATTATTTCTTTATGGTACACTATACGAGAATTTTCAAATAATTACATAAGTTTCATGGTGTTGAATTCCTCGGAATTCAGCTTAAAAGGGAAGCCGGTGAAAATCCGGAGCGGTCCCGCCACTGTAAAGGGAAGTCCTATTATTTTAACTTTAATCCACTGTCAAATGAGATGGGAAGGATGTAATGGGATGATGAACCAAAGCCAGGAGACCTGCCATGAAGCGTGAAACTGTTTCAGCCTACGAGGATGGGTGTGCGGATCAGGCAGAAAGGCCCATGGTTGGTTTATGCTGCAAAATTCCTGTTCATTACGCACTTCTTTCCCTTGAGAGAAGTGCTTTTTATGTTGGGCGCCGCTTTTCTTCTAAAAGATTGATCAGAAAAATTAAAAGTGTTGAAAGGAGAAAAGAATGAAAAGAACCAATTGGAAAATTTTTTATTTTGTCATTTTACTGCTTTTTGTCCCAAATCGGGCAATGGCCATGCATATCATGGAGGGCTTTTTACCCATTGAATGGGCTATATTCTGGTGGGCCGTGACACTTCCATTTTTAATCTTGGGTTACCGGTCCATTAGGTCGAAAGTAAGGGAAAACCCAGAAACAAAAATGATACTTGGCCTATCGGGCGCATTTGTATTTATATTATCGGCCCTAAAGATTCCTTCCGTTACGGGAAGTTCTTCACACCCTACCGGAGTCGGTTTGGGTTCCATATTATTCGGACCATTGGCCATGAGTGTCGTTGGATCCATCGTTCTGTTATTTCAAGCTGTTTTACTGGCTCACGGAGGATTGACGACATTAGGGGCCAATGCGTTTTCCATGGCCGTTTGCGGACCGGTCATTGCTTACTTTATCTTCAAGGGCGCAACTAAATTGGGGTGGTCTTTTTCACTTGCCGTTTTCTTGGCAGCTGCTTTTGGAGATTTGGGAACCTATGTGGTCACTTCCGTTCAACTTGCTCTAGCTTTTCCATCCGAGGTAGGAGGATTCATGGCCTCTTTCAGTAAATTTGCAGGGATTTTTGCCCTGACCCAAATTCCCTTGGCAATCAGCGAGGGGTTATTGACAGTCGTCGTGATGAATTTCTTGAAAAAATACAATCTAGGCGAATTGAAATTGCTGCGAGTTTTATCTAAGGAGGCCCGTTAACATGAAAAAAAGTTTACTGCTGCTTTTCCTGGTCGTCATTCTTGCTACCATACCGTTAATCACCCAACAAGGAACGGAATTTGGCGGTGCCGACGGCGAAGCTGAAGAAGCCATCACTAAGATCCATCCGGAATACAAGCCATGGTTCAACAGTATTTGGGAGCCGCCAGGTGCAGAAACCGAAAGCTTATTATTTGCGCTTCAAGCTGCAATCGGAGCCGGTTTCATTGGATACTTCATTGGCGTGATGAGACAAAGGAATAAGCAAACCAAACAAGAATCGGCCGAAAAATCGAAGCATGTTACTCATTGATAAATATGCCTATTTCAATGGGCTAAAGGATGTACATCCGTTGGAAAAGATGGTTTTCGCACTTTCCCTTTTGCTGTTTTCGTTAACGGTAAGGGATATGACCGTTTCGCTCATCACTTTTACGGTGATGAGCGCTTTAATCATTTTTGCGGCAAAAATCCCGCTTTCCTATTATCTGAAATTACTTCTATTGCCAGGATTTTTTATACTATCGGGAACAATTACCATCCTTTTCTCTTTCACAAGTAAATTTACATCGATATCGAATATATGGTGGTCCTGGAAGGTCGGGAACTGGCAAATATTCATCAGCGATGACAGCGTCGGTATGGTGGCCAATTTGATCACTGTCGTATTGGGCAGCATCAGCTGTTTATATTTCCTTACCTTAACTACACCCATTACCGTCATCTTATCCGTGCTGCGAAAACTTAAAGTGCCTTCCTTATTGATCGATTTAATAGAATTGACCTATCGCTTCATCTTTATTTTTTTAGATACAGCTTTGGCCATTCACCAAGCACAAGCTTCTCGGCTGGGGTATGGTTCGTTAAGGAAAGGCATTCGATCTCTCGGATTACTAATCTCATCATTATTTTTAGGAGTATTGCAGCGCTCTGGGCAATTGACGATGGCCATGAACGCAAGAGGCTATCAGGAGAACCTTTCCTATATCGAGGATACTTACACCTATTCCTCACGCAATTGGCTGATTGCGATTGTACTATTAGGAAGTTTAATTTTTATTAATGGATATTTGTAAATTGGAGGCAACCCAACAATGGACGAGCATATTTTTCATATAGAAGGCCTCACCCATCAATTCGCAGATGGAACGTTCGCTTTAAACGATCTGTCGCTAACGATTCAACATGGTAAAAAGATTGCATTATTAGGCAATAATGGTGCCGGCAAATCGACTTTATTCCTCCATTTAAATGGTCTATTACAACCTACAGCAGGTAAGATCAGATTTAAGGGCAAGAAAATGAAATATGACCGTAAAGCATTATTATCATTACGAAAGCAAGTCGGGATCGTTTTTCAAGATCCCGACTCGCAGCTCTTTTCCGCTAATGTACAACAGGATATATCGTTTGGACCGATGAATTTAGGATGGGATAGATTTAAGGTTCAGGAGAAAGTAAATTGGGCAATGGCCCAAACGGAAGTAACGGAACTGAAAGACAGACCTACCCATTTTTTGAGCCTTGGGCAAAAAAAACGTGTCGCCATTGCGGGGATACTCGCCATGGAGCCCGATGTCTGGCTCTTGGACGAGCCTACCGCTGGATTGGATCCTTATTTCTCAAGACAGATCATGGCTCTGCTGGACAGTATCCACGACCCTGAAAAAACGATTATTTTATCAACTCATGATGTTAATTTAGCTTACCAATGGGCTGATGAAGTCGTTGTCATGAACGATGGTAAGGTCATATATCAAGGGGACCCTGTTTCCGTTTTCCATGATGAAGACGTTTTGCTGCAGGCACATCTGGAGAAACCGTGGGTTTTTGAAATGTTTCAAGCCCTTCTTCAATCAAGGAACCCTTCAGAAAGGGACTTTTTCCCAAGAACGAAGAAAGAATTGCTTCAAAAGTTGGAGACAGAAAGAAATTATTAATTATGTTTCCCCTAGCTCTGTTTCATCAGAAGCTAGGGGAACTAACCGATATATCTATAAAATAGCAGGCAATAATTCTTGTTCCTAAAAAAACAATTTTTATTACCTTTCTTCTTTAGATCTTTCTTTTGCAATCTCAATATCTCTTCCGTTTACATCATCAATGACTGCCTTTATTTCGCCTTCCGCATAAGTATCGGAGACTTGTTCGTGAGTTCTGGCCAGTCCAGAGGATAATGGATCTTCCCGTTTATAATCGCTGACATCATATATTCTTCCGGCAACTTCTGAAGATTCATTTTTTGATTGCTTGCTATCCATTTTTTTCACTCCCAGTTTTTAAATTGTCCAAACATTTTGACAGCAGAATTAAAGACAAAGGTATTTTGTGTAAAAAACGAAGCAATATTCAATAATGTTAAAAAAAGGCGGAAAAAGGCAAAAAAAAGCTTACAAGTAAAATCCCCTTTCAAGGACTTAACATGTAAGCTTAATGAGCTTATGCCTCCTTCTTCACATCCATATTATCGGATGGGTCACCCCAGCATTCCACATTCTTCAAACCTTCAATATTGTTCACATGGAAGACTGGATTTTTCCCACTTTTCTTTTGCTTTTGATAATCCGCCAGTGCAGCAAAAGCGATCTTTCCAAGTAAAGCTATGGCAATCAGGTTGATAATGGCCATAAGGGCCATCAGCAAGTCAGCCAGTCCCCAAACAAAATCCAGTGAGGCAAGCGAACCGAATATCACCATTCCTACGACTGCGATACGATAGATGTTTAACCAAACCTTATTTTCATTGATGAAGCCGATGTTCGACTCTCCATAATAATAGTTGCCAACAATCGAACTAAAGGCGAATAACAGTACGATAATGGCAAGGAAAATACCCGCCCAAGATCCCAATGCCGTTCCGAGGGCATTTTGGGTAAGGACGATACCATCCGTTTCCTTCGATGTATAAAGACCTGAAAACAAAATGATGAAGGCTGTCGAGCTGCAAATGATGAGCGTATCGACAAAAACACCTAGAGACTGAATGAGCCCTTGCTTGACGGGATGACTGACATCAGCCGTCGCACCAGCATTTGGAGCACTACCCATCCCCGCTTCATTTGAAAATAGGCCGCGCTTGATTCCCTGCATCATGGCAGCTCCCAGTACTCCGCCAGCCACTTCTTTTATTCCATCAAATGCACTTTGAAAGATCAAAGCAAAGACACCAGGTAACTCGGTAATGTTCATGATGATGATAATCAATGCCACTATCACATAAGCTCCTGCCATGATCGGGACGATGACTTCAGAGACCTTTGCAACCATTTTTATCCCGCCAAAAATGATGACAGCCGTGACGATAGCCAGGATGATTGCCGTAACCCACTTTTCAATCCCAAACGATTCGTTGAATGCGCTTGTAATCGTATTGGCTTGTACCGAGTTGAAAGCTAGTCCAAATGTAAGTGAAATCAACACAGCGAACGTGACGCCCATCCAACGGGCATTCAATGCCTTTTCCATATAATAGGCAGGTCCGCCGCGGAATGCATCCCCATCCTTGACCTTATAAATTTGAGCAAGTGTACTTTCAATGAAAGCCGAAGCAGCTCCAATCAGTGCTATTAACCACATCCAGAAAACGGCTCCAGGTCCGCCCATCGTGATCGCAATGGCAACACCTGCAAGGTTACCCGTTCCTACCCGTGAAGCCGTGCTTATGCAAAATGCCTGAAAGGATGTCACACCTTTTTTATCCGCTGTGGCCCCTTCGCCCAAAAGCCGGAACATTTCCCCTACCATTCTGAATTGGACAAACTTCGTGCGGATGGAAAAATAAAGCCCCAATCCAATCAACATGATGATCAATATGGAAGACCATAATACATCATTTGTCTCACTAATAAAATTTTCTAACATCTCCATTAAAACAACCCCCTCTACTTCACTCTAATTATTATTACAAAAACATATATAGCTATAATTTTTTCCCGTTTCAATGGGGAGATAAACAAATGAAGCCCATAAAAAAAAGGAAATTCCAAGTGAATCTCCAATACAATAATTATATTATATCCTAACTCACAAATTTTTTCATTCATTAATTGATATTTCAGTATCATTTCCTTTAGATAATAATCTTTATCCTCTATTCATTTAACATTCACTGCAACGTAAATTACATTCATATTCCAAACACACCTTGGATATAGCACAAAAAAGCCTCACACGTCCTGATCCCAGGTTAACGTGCGAGGCTTTTTTGCATTTCTCTGCTCTATCTTATATTCTGGTTTTCTGTAGGCCTCAATGTTGCTAGATGGTTAGAATACCTTGTGCAAACATCTTTCTTAATTCTTTCTTATCTATTTTTCCAATCGGCGTTAATGGGAACTTATCAAGAAAATAGGCTACTTTAGGAACCATATACTTAGAGGTTCTTTGTTTGCAGAAATCAATTAATTCCTCGCTAGTACAATTCAATCCTTCTCGCAGTGTTACCACGACACATACCACTTCTCCCCAATCTGGATGGGAAACGCCTATGCAAGCACTTAATGCAACAGAAGGGTGCTGGTTCACCACTCGTTCCACTTCTGAAGAATATACGTTCATCCCGCCTGTAATGATCATATCTTTCTTCCTATCTACAATATATAGGTAACCGCTTTCATCCCATTTACCAATATCCCCCGTGTAGAACCAGCCATCACGGATGAATTCTTGGGTAAGATCAGGTCTTTTATAATAGCCTACCATCATGGCTGGTGATTTTACGATAATTTCTCCAAGCTCGGTTGGTTTTACATCATTTCCATCTTCATCAATCAGTCGAACTTCGGTAAGAATGCACGGTTTCCCACAGCTTTTCAAAATTTCCGAATTGTTATGATAAGCCCATACATGAGCGCTCTTTGATAGTCTGGTAATGACAATATTGCATTCTGTCATGCCGTATTGCTGGCGCATAATTGGCCCGAATACTTCAAAAGCTTCTTTAAGGCGCTTTTGTGAAATTGGTGACGCGCCGTAGAAGATATTGCGCATGGAGCTCATATCATATTCCATCTTCTTTGTCTGATCAAGGAGCCTGTATAACATGGTCGGTACCATGAATGTCGTCGTGATTTCATGTTCCTTTATCGCCTGTATGAATGCTGCAGCGTCGAATGAGCCCATCACATAGACATGGACGCCCGAAACAAGAGATCTCCAAAGTAATGAACCGGCTGAATGCACAATAGGCGTACTTAGCAATACCCGGTCACGGTCATCCAGTGGGTCTTCGATAGCTGCAGAAAGTATGGCTGCGCCGAGTCCTTTCTGCGAATGCATGACGCCCTTGGGTGTACCCGTTGTCCCGCCTGTATATGACAGAAGGGCAATGTCTTCCTCTTTAGCTAATGGCAAGTCTAGATTATTTATTTCGCCGGGCCATTGAAATAGTTCAAACTCCTCCGGATAATTAATATGAAAGCCTGGGAGCCCAATGACATGGACATCTTCCTTCTTCATTTCTTCCAAATACTCAAAGAAAGTGTCAAAGTGTGTCTGTGTAGCTATTATGACCACTTCTGGTTTTGCTTCCTTTAAAATGAATTGTATTTCTCGTTTCCCCAGTTTTTCACTTAATGGCACTAAGGTGGCTCCACATTGCTGGATGGCCAAACCAAACATCACACTTTCTAAACTGTTTGGAATGATGGTACCTATGCGGACACCCCTTCCTGCACCTAAACGAAGTAGATAAGAAGTGATAAGTTCTGTTTTCTTCCATAACTCGTCGTAGGTTATCGTTTCTCCTGCTGGCAACAAGGTAATAGCCGGCAGTTCGCCGAATCGTTTCATTCCTTTATTCAACAGTGACTGAAATGTCATCTTGTGCAGCATGTATATTTCCTCCCTTGAAAAAGGTTTTACCCTTTTAATAATGCTTTGGCAATTGTATTTTTTTGTATTTCTGATGTACCGCTTAGAATCCGATACATCCGTGCACTCCTGTACATTTTTTCTACTGGATGCCCTTTTACCAAGCCTTTGGAGCCAAATATTTGGATTGCTTTATCAGCCACACGGCTATTTACTTCTGAAGCAAACAGCTTAGCCATGGACGTGCCGGCTCGATCCTCTTTTCCTTGATCAATTTTTTCAACCACATCGTAGACCATGCACTTTGCTGCATAGATTTCCGTTGCCATTTCTGCGAGCATATGCTGAATGGCCTGGAAATCACCGATGGGCCGGCCGTGTTGGACTCGCGTTTTAGCATGTTCAATAGATAAATCGAGAAGGTGTTGAGCCATTCCGATAAAGCCGGCTGCATGGGAAGCGCGATTTGTGTTTATTCTTTTCAATCCGAGCAGCAACCCTTTTCCTGGTTCTCCGATTATATTGACGGCAGGCACTCGACATTGATTGAAATTCAATTCAGCATGGATGCGTTCTCCTGATAGCGGAACTTGAATGTCTCCTAGTTCAAACCCCGGATGTTGGGGTGTTTTTTTATCAACTAGGAAAGCAGTGATTCTTTCTTTTTCTCCATTCTGAGATTCTTTCGCTATGACAATGGCGAAATCAGCATAGGGGGCAGCACTGATAAAATGTTTTTTTCCATTTAATATATAATCATTTCCATCTTTAACGGCTGTTGTTTCGATAGCAAAGGCATCCGATCCCGCATTTGGTTCTGTAAGGGCAAAGCAGCAGCTCGCTTCTCCCGTCACAACGGGCATCACATATTTTTCTATTTGCTCCGGTGTAAAACTTTCCAACATCTGACCTATTCTTAGCGGCCCGCCAATCTCGCCAATAACCTGCCCCCATAAAACCGCTCCGGAACGGGCCAATTCTTCCTTGAACATACATAATCCTTTTAAGCTAACATCTTGTCCACCATATTTTTCAGGGAGGTTAATTCCGTAAAAGCCCAATTCCCTGGATCGTTTCCTTGCCCATTTTATGGCTTCCATCGGGATATCCTCTTCAGCGTTCAATCCTTGCTCCTGTTCATATGGAAGCAATTCATTTTGGATGAAATCCTGCAACTTTGCTTGAAGTACCTCTAACTTCTCTTCCTGCGTCGTTACCATATGTTTCCCCTTTCGATTTTTATTTTCGTTGAACTTTTTAAATATTTGAAATGTTATAATATTAATTTTAAATGTAAATAATATTTAAGTAAAATAAGGATTTATGATATAAATATAAAAAATATTTATGTAAATAAAAAAATATTAGTTCCCTATCATCATAGGAAACTAATATTTAAGAGTAGTATAGAAATCGAGACATTTAATAAACTCCCTGGCAGCTTTTGAAAAATACTGCTTCTTAGAGCGAACGTAACCGAATTCCATTGTACTATTTTCCAGCTCCACCAAAGGAATGGCCACAAGTTCCCCGCTTAGGAAATAGGGGTCGCTGTTAACTCCAATATCATAAGAAAAGGCAATCGCTAATCCCTCAGCGACGGTTTTTTTGATGATTTCTGTATTATTTGTGAAAAACAAAATATTCATCTCACCGTAATGATCAAAAAAACCTTTAATGAACGACTTCATTCTTGGTCCATTATAAATGACCAAATTTTGGTCCATTAGCTCTTTTGGGGTTATGCTTTTACGGTTCACTAAAGGGGAGTTCTTACTGACCATCACAATCACTTTAGCTTCCATCAAGGGTTGGAATTCCAACTCAATTTCTTTTGGTTTAACCTTTGGGATATTCAATAGCCCGATGTCTATCTTACCATTCAGTACTTCTTCGGTTATCTCCTGTCCCCCTTTTTCTTCAATGACAATTTTCACCTCGGGATACTTCTTCTTAAATAAGGCCAAGGATTTAGGCAAAACCGTTAGAAATAAACCTTGTGTTGATGATAGGCGTAACTCTTTTTCCATCGTATCTGAATGTATTTGCGCGCTGTCTCTTATTTCTTCCAATTTGCTTAATACTTCAAGAGCTTTCTGGATGATTTCCTTTCCGTCTTCTGTAGGTATGGTTCCTAACCTTGACCGCTTGAAGATTTTTATGCCTAATTCCTTCTCCAAACTCGTAATGGCCATACTGATTCCAGATTGGGAGATATGGAGGCTTTCTGAAGCCGTGGAAATCGAGTTAACCTCGGCTACCTTGATGATATATTCCAATTGTTCAATATTCATAATTCATTCTCCTTCTAGCCAATTACTACTATCATACCTCGAACAGAAAGCCCTTTCAATTTTAGAGAAGTGGATTCAGGACACTTCCAACTGTCGCCTCCAAAGCAGAATGACAGTTTATACAATTGTAGTTGTTTTTTCGTATTCTTTAGCGGGTTGTGCCCGATTATTTTTAATAGATACGGCAACAACCGTTCCCAATAACGCTATTATCACCAAAAACAGGAAAGCGGCATTATAGGAGTCATTAAACAAACTGATAATCAAACCGAGGGATAAAGGAGAAACCGCACCTGCAATTTGACCGGCAAAAGTTACGAGTCCGGAGGCAGAGCCCGTTAGTTCCTTTGGTGAGTATTTTATGATGATCGTATAAAGAACCGTTCCAAAGAAAGACAGTGCTACGGAGTTGAGAGTGAGATAAGTGATGATAAATGCTATAGACGTGGCGTTAGACATTAGAAAGAGAAAAATTGCCGATAATAAAGCGCCTGCAGCGGCAAGATACTTCTCCCGGTTAACCATATGCTTATCCAGAAGCCACCCGCTTACATTAAACATCAAGAAACCAAAAATATAAGGGATTGCCAATAAACCTCCGGCGGCTATTAAATCCACCCCCTTTTCTTTAACCAAATAGATAGGCATCCAAGTGATCAGACCATAGTTGATAATATTTGATATAAACTTGAATGTTATGAGTTTCCAAATATTTTCGATTTTAAATAACAGTTTCAGAGCAACCTTTTTTTGTTTCGGTTTGTCTTTTTTAACCTCTTGATTTCCTTGAGGCTTTAGAATGAACCAAATTCCGAAAGAAGCTAATATCCCTAGAATTCCGGCAATGGTAAACATGCCCCGCCAACCGAATGCCACCACCATGGTAGCGGCAAGTGCAGTACCTAATATCCCGCCAATATTTTGGGCAGACAGGAAAAATGAATTTGCCCGGCCCCGTTCTTCTTCCGGGAAGTTATCTCTTATAGTGGACATACTGGCAGGATAGAAAGGCCCTTCACCTAACCCGAACAGAAAACGGATGAATAATAAAGACATAAATGACCAAGCAAACCCAGTCATTACAGTGAACAAGGACCAACTAAACAAAGAAACAGTAACCATGACTCTGGCGCCATACTTATCGGTCATCCATCCGCCAAGCGGTTGCATGAGTGAGTAGCTAACAAAAAATATACTAATTAAAATACCTGTCTGGGACGTATTGAGATGAAACTCATCTGCAATAGGAATAATCCCGACATTTATGGCAACGCGATCAAAAAAACTTAAAATCATTCCAACAAATAAAAGGCCGCTAATCATTATTTTTCGTTTCTTACTTGCATATAACTGCATTCCCCATCACTCCATTTTTTTATATTTTCACAAAACCTCAGCCGCATAGGAAGCGCTTACAATTCCTTTCGAATTACAAAACTTGAAATTTCTTTTTACGGTTATTGACTTTTGTTCTGTAACTATTAGGAGCGTTTTATAAAAAATTAAAAACGAAACAGGATACCTACAGGATTAATTAATACATTCAAACCCACGAGACTACTAAGTAGACTCGTGGGTAACCGATCCATCCTGCTTACAGAATATAAAGTAGTTGATTTATCACGGAGTAACGATATTAACCTTTGGTTGAAATTGATCCAGCAAAGACAGGAAATCTTCAAACTGTTTATTATCACCGGAAATGGAAACTTTACCGGCCGCCTCCATTTTGGATAAACTTTCACGTCCTAGAGCAATCTGATAGAAAGTCATTCTATCTAATGTTAATGTTGCATCAGGGGTAGAGGCCATTTTACCTTTTTTGAAATTCAATACAGAATTATCCAGATCAATCATGTAATTGGTTTTCGAATCTGTAAATGTCATATTGAATGCCATATTTTTATTTTCCGCTTTTGTTCCGTTTAATTTAATGGACAAGAATTTCAGGAAATCATCCATTGGCATATTGAGCAGAGTATCTAGATTCATCATTCCGCCAGTTCCCTTCGAGTCTGCCACACCATTCCTTAACTCATCTGCGCCGGTAAGATAGAAATTACGCCACACAGAAGATTCAGCTGTGTATCCTAATTGCTCATAAGCTTTAGCTAGTAAATTTTTTGCTTCTGTATTTTTGGGGTTAGCCATGACTACATGCTTTAAGACTTGAGCCACCCAGCGATATTCCCCTTTTTTATAATCAAGTTTTGCCCGTTTAATGACCTTCTTTTCCCCACCCATATATTCTATATATTTAGCGCCGGATTCCTCTTGTGGTAATGGATCCAAGTCGGATGGATTACCGTTGAAATATCCTAAATAAAAGTTGTACACCGCTTTTACGTTGTGTTTCAATGTTCCGTAATACCCACGATTGGCCCAAACTTTATCCAACTTTTCAGGAAGCTTTAACTTTTCCGCGATTTCATCAGGTGTGAGACCTAAATTAGCTAATCGTATGGTTTGGTCATGAATATATTTGTACAAATCACGCTGACTTTCCAACTGCTCCAGAACATGGTCTTTTCCCCATATGGGCCATGTATGAGCGGTAACCATAGCCACTATATCTTCATTTCCAAACAGATCGACTGTTTCATCAAGCGCTTTCACCCATTTTAAGGTATCTCTGGTTTTAGCTCCCCTTAATGTATAAATATTATGTAACGTGTGTCCGGTGTTTTCGGCTACCACTAAAGTTTTGTAATCATCGATATAATAATGCATCTCAGCTGGAGCTTCTGAATCTGGCGTCAATAAAAATTTAAATGTTATTCCGTCTATTTCCACCGTTTGAATATCATCCTTTACTTCCATTGTTGGAGGTAAATAGCTAAAAGTTCCGTTACTTAATCCCGGGCCAATACCAGAAGTAACAAATTCTCTTTCATTTGCGGGTAAAAGATTTCCAAACATATAACCTGCACGGCGAGACATTATATTACCTAAAAGAATGTTTTCACTTAGCGCTTCATCGTTAAAACCTGCTGGGACAATAATCGGCACTTTAACTGGATTTTCAGCGTATTGGGCAATGCCTTTTATACCACCAAAGTGATCCGCATGACTGTGACTAATAACAATTGCACTTACTGGTTTTTTGGGTCGATGTTCAAAATACAGCTCCATGGCTGCTTTGGCCGTTTCAATTGTAGAAAGTGTATCCAAAACTATTAATCCTGTTTTTCCTTCCACAATGGTAAGCACTGATAAATCCTGGCCCCGAACTTGATAAACGCCATCGACCACTTTAAATAAGCCTGTTATATTTTGTAATTGAGCCTGTCTCCATAAGCTTGGGTTTACAGTAAAACTTGCCGGCTGATCTTCTTTGATGAATGAATATCGATTACTATCCCATACTACGTCACCTTTTGAATTTTTAATTGGATTCATATTCAAAGGCGCAATGAATCCTTTATGTGCATTCTTGAAATCTTCCTTATCTGTAAAATTCAACTGTTCATAAAAAGCCTTATTTGCTGAAATTGTTGCATCTGTTGCCGGCATTGGCTCATCTGATGCAGCATTTGTAACAGAAGACCCTGCTAGCAAAACAAAAACAATGGGAACGGAAACAATTCCTTTAATAAAAGATACTTTGGACATTTCATACTCCTTTCTAAGTAGATATCATGTCTATATTTCGAATGTTGAAGCAGCAAACTTTCCCTCTTTTAAAAATTTTTAGAATAATATGAATTTATTTTATAATTAATTTGACATTAAGTATATTTCCTATTTCTAATAGTAACTTCAATTTTATTTATATAAAAAACTGCTTGTTTCCATAATGATGATTCGTTTGTCAGGCTAACCTTCGGCTGAACAACCAAATACAAAATGCCCCTCCCGATTGGGAAGAGCTTTTATGAATAATCAATGCGGTATATTAAATTTGCTATGACTTTTGCAAGATAAGGGGCCCGGGCCGCACCGTTAAACACGTAACTGAAAACGTTTTACTAGTAAACCAAGGTAGCTTTCATTCTTTATTGAAGAAAATTAACAAATTTAGACACCCCTATTTTATTAAAACGCTTGTTTTTCCTGACTAGCCATAAATTTCTTTTTATTTCTATTCTGGAAATACCCACTTCCCGCAAAAAACCTTGCTCCAATTCCCTGGCCACTGTCAACCTTGGCAAAATGCTGATTCCAAGTCCAGCTTCAACCGCACTTTTTATCGCTTGTGTACTGCCGATCTCCATGTAGCTTTCTATTTTTTCTAAAACCCCATGCTCCCTTAGCATGTTTTCTACGATAAGCCGTGTTCCGGAAATGGATTCACGCCAAATCATCCTTTCATTTCCCAATTCCTCTAGCTGAATTTCTTTTCTGTCTTTCCATGGGTGGTCGGATGGACATACCAATATCAATTCGTCTTCGGCGAACTTGTCTACAATAAAATCGGTGTTTTCCACAAGTCCTTCCACCAAGGCCAAATCAATGACATCGTTTGATAAATCTTCCAGCACCCGGGGGGTATTTTTTATCGTTAATGTCACTTTTATATCAGGCTGTTGTTTTTTAAATGTTCCAAGCAAGCTCGGCAGCAAATACTCACCGATAGTCAAGGATGCCCCGACTATGAGGTTTGCATTGTACTCGCCCGTTGATTGCTGAATCACTTCTTTTGAATGGTTGAAGTCATTTACAATGGCTTTTGCAAAAGGGTATAACAACTTTCCTGCTTCTGTAACTCTCAGCCTTCCTTCCTCACGGTCGAATAACAAAGTGTTATAATAATTTTCCAGTTGATGGATTTGTCTTGTTACAGCTGGTTGAGATAGGAAACTTAACCTCGCTGCCTGGCTTATACTTCCTTCATCCACCACTAAACAAAACATTTTTAGATTTTCCAATTTCAAGAAAACGACCTCCATGTTTTTAGATAGTTTAGTAAAATGATAGCATCATATAGGTAAATGGTGAAATGAAAAAAGAGTGCTACATCCCTGAATAAGTGAGGCTATTCAATTATTGGCGACATTCTTTATAAAACGGATAAAGCTTCTGGGTATAACGTTTTGTTATACCCGATGATTTTGTTGCAATTTACCCATTCCTTTTTCTTTGATATGTTAATAATAAGATTTAAACTTAGCGGCAAAGGAAGTGACTGATGTCAATGAAAGGACAATGGAAAACTCTATTCCAATTATTTTGGACCTTTTTTAAAATAGCACCTGTCACATTCGGAGGCGGGTTTGCGATGATCCCTTTAATCGAAAAAGAAGTGGTTGAAAAGAGAGAATGGATGAGAAGCGAGGAAGTTACGGATGTTTTTGCGTTATCTCAGTCCGTACCGGGAGCTGTCGCTATTAACTCCGCCACCTTTATCGGCCATAGAATTGCCGGAATGAAGGGGGCAATGGCAGCCATGATCGGTGTTTCATTACCTACCTTTTTAATTGTACTGCTCCTAGGCATTTTGTATTTTTTCATTCAGGATAATCCGAAGATAGAATCCGCATTCATATCGATCAGAGCTTCCATAGTAGCCATCATCGCGTATGCGGCTATCAAGATAGGAAAAACGGCTGTTGTAGACAAATCAACCTTCTGTATTCTAATAGTAGGAATTCCAGTCCTCTTCTTTCTTCACCCTGTGATAGTTATATTAGCAGGAGCTGTTGCGGGTATTATGACAATCTCCATTAAGAGAAAATTAGGTTACGATGTCAAGATGGACAGAAAAAATATGAGAAAAGAAGAAAATGATTTCGAAACGTTCATGGGTGCCGGCATATAGGTAAATCAAAAAAGGGTCAAACTAATTTTCAAGAAAGCGTGTGATGGAATGATGGAATTGTGGGAGTTGTTTAGCACCTTCTTTATTATCGGCTTTGTATCGTTCGGAGGCGGATACGCCATGATTCCCGTAATAGAATCGGAAGTCTCACAGCATGGATGGATGACGACGCAGCAATTTACCGATATAATCGCTATTTCCGGCATGTCCCCAGGACCTGTCACCGCCAATAGTGCCATTCTCGTTGGCTATTCGACTGCTGGATTAGCAGGAGCCATATCATCTGCTCTCGGAATCTTGCTTCCTGCTATTATATTCGTAACCGTTATAGCCACCTTCTTCAGCAAATTGAATCATTATCCAGTTATTCAATCCATGTTTTATGGGTTAAGACCCATTGTCACCAGTTTAATCCTCTTTGCAGCGATCAGTTTAGCACTTTCCAATCATATGATGGCACCGAACTTTTCATGGCATACGATAAGCTTATTACTCATTTTTGGATTATCGTTATTTGCCCTAATGAAATTACGCTGGCACCCAGCCTATGTAATTATTCTTTCTGGTTTAGTTGGTGTTGTCCTCTATTCATGACAAATGTCGTACACACACCCATTATCAATATAGACCGGAATTAATCAGTTATTTTGGTTATGAAAAAAATTGTTTTCCATAAATTAAAGAAATACCAAGCAGATGAATTGGAATGAACAAGACGGCCTTGATTTGTTTCTGAACACTTAGGAACCCTTTTACTGACATAAGAGCGAGGATGACTTCTGAATAATTTTTTGCTTATGTTTTAGTATTTCTTCCATACAAAAAACACCCTGCATCTAATGATTCAGGGTGTTTTTTCATTATTATTCTCATCTTAGGAAGTACGTTTCTTCGTTTCATCATCTACCGGCTGAAACCGTGGAAAACCAATCAAGATGGCAACGACTCCACAAAGTCCAATTAGTATTGGGTAATATGAATAAGGCAAGATGCTTACAGGAGAAATCTTTGCTACCCCTGCTGCAACAAGCAGTTGTGCTCCATATGGAATTAATCCTTGGATACAACAGGCAAAAACGTCAAGTAAGCTCGCCGATTTACGCGGATCAATCCCATACTTTTCAGCAATATTTTTGGCAAGTGGCCCGGCAATGATAATCGAAATCGTGTTATTTGCCGTTGAAAGGTTCGTCAAACCAACAAGCCCGGCAATGCTGAATTCCGCCCCTTTTTTTGATTTGCTATTTCGGGTCACAAGGTGTAGAAGAAAATCGATACCACCATTATGTTTGATTACTGCTACCATACCTGCAATCAAAATGGCAAGGAAGGAGATTTCATACATGCCCGCCATTCCTTCTCCAGCTTTTTGAATGACACCCAACAGTTGATAACTTCCATCCGCCAAGCCGATAATTCCGGCAAATACGATTCCGATGGAAAGGACCAGGAACACATTGACTCCTGCCAATGCAGTGATCAATACACAAAGATATGGAAGAATCTTCACCCAATTATAAGACTGTTGGGAGATGTCAGCTTGTTCACCCATCGTTAAAATTCCTAGGATGGCACATGTGATGATGGCCGCAGGTAAAACGATGAAAAAATTCACTTTAAACTTATCCTTCATTTTCGTTCCCTGAGTTCGAACTGCAGCGATTGTCGTATCTGAAATGAATGAAAGGTTATCCCCAAACATCGCACCGCCAATAACGGCCGCCATTGAAAGGGCAAGCGAAATGTCTGTTTGCTCACTAATTCCAACCCCGATAGGTGCTAGGGCTACAATCGTTCCCATGCTTGTACCCATGGATAGGGAAATAAAACAAGCGATAATGAAAATCCCTACCATTAAAAGATTTTGCGGAAAAACCGCTAAGGCAAGATTCACGGTTGATTCAACTGCCCCCATGCCATTCGCAACTTCGGAAAAAGCGCCGGCTAAAAGGAAAATGATAACCATTAACATAATATTGGCGTCCCCGGCACCTTTACAGAAGATTTCAACCTTTTGATTGAAAGTCTCTTTCCGATTCATTGCCAATGCAGCTGCTGATGCAATTGAAATCGCTACAATCACCGGAAATGAATAAAAATCTTTAGTGATGATTCCGGACCCTATAAATAAAATTAAAAAAACGACAAATGGGATCAATGCCCATGGATTCCCTTTATTGTTTGCACTCATGATGAACACCTCTTTTTATTTTTTTCATGACATGTGTCACAGCTATTATTCTGTTAACAGTTAACGCAAATAACACCAATTTGAACTTGATTATCCAGTCATGGAGATATAGCTAATAAACTGTCGGCATAAAAAAGACCCCTTCTATTTAACAACAAGAAGAGGTCTTTTACTTTATAAAAAACACCCTTCTCATCTTTCAGGCGAAAATCTGCCTGCTGGATTTGGCACAGCACTCCTATTAAGTCCGCTGCCGAGACATCTTCGGGCCAGTCCCTCCGTCTCTCTTGATAAGAAGATCTAAATTATATAATTTATCAAACATTACGATGTCTACCAGAAAAGTACCAGGCTGGAAACTTGCCGAACACCATCTGAGTTTGTAAAAGTGACATCGAAAGTCTTTTAAAAACAAATATAAGAGTACAGCATTTTGTCTATTTTCGCAAGGTTTAGTTTTAAAGTATTTCACATGCGCTCCTTAATGATTATAAAGAGTCTTGACATGAGCAGTTAATCAGTTGATTTCAATAATGAAATGCTTGTTATATTTGGATAAAACATCAAATATAGCCATTTGGGGACGTGATTCATATAAAAAGAGGTCTAATGACCTCTCAGCAAATTTGTTGAATTAGGTTAGGTGAATTATTTTTAGTGGAGTTCACATCAGTCGATACTTCAAATGCTTCCATCTGTTCCGAATCGAATGACTTTAAATATTGTTGCAGATATGCAGGATCATTAATGGATGGATTCAACCAATCTTTTTCATCTTCTGGTTTAAGGATGACAGGCATACGATCATGAATGCTGGTCATTAGCTCATTAGGAACGGTTGTTATAACGGAGCACGAATAGATGCTGATGCCTTCAGAAGATTTCCAGGATTCCCAGAGACCGGCCATTCCAAATGGAGCATGATTCTTCAGTTTTATTCGCATCGGTATTTTTCTCTCTGGTGTCTTCTTCCATTCATAAAAAGAGTCAGCGATTATCAAGCATCTCTTCTTCTTATACGCATTCTTGAAGCTTGCTTTCTCTGCAATGGTTTCCGCTCTGGCATTGATCATTTTATAGCCCTCTTTTTCGTCTTTTGCCCAGAAAGGAATGAGTCCCCACCGAAGATATCCAAGTCGATTCCTTGCCCCGTCATTAATGACGGAGAGCACGGATTGAGAGGGAGCAATATTGTAGCTGAATTGGTATTCCCCATCAAATGATCCTTGAATATCAAACCGTTCTTTTATTTCTTCAATGTCAGTGAAAAGGGTGAAACGCCCACACATAAATATCGCCTACCGTATTAGAATTTATTACAGTGTAACAAATGGAACGGGCAGGCACAAATCAGCGTTCTAAAATCCTGATGTCGGTAAATGATTGATTAAATAATTCGCTGGAAATCAATAGAGTGCCTAGGACTTCTCTTTCATCTTCAGCTTTAATGATTTCCGACAAAATTAAGGTACTGCCATTCCTGACCGTTACTTTATATTCATTCATAAAATCCCCCCTAGATGATTGTTATTATAAACCAAAAACCCACAAGTATCAGTATTGAACTTTGGCAGAGTCATGGTTAATCCTCTAAAGGAGAGTCTATATGCCTTTATATTTTAAAGGGGTAGTCAACGAAGCGATGCCCGGAACCATAAACCCCTGTAAAGAAGGCGTAAAAAAGACCGTCCATGAATGATTCATGGACAGTCTGGGCGCTGTCAAAGGTTTTACGCTTCAATACGGATAATTGATTATGGTGAAAGGCCTTACATTCGGTACGATAAGGAATGCTCTTTCAGGAAGGACCTAATTGGAGTTGTCCCCATTCCATGTCCATTCATTATTTAAAATGCAGCAAAACCTCATTTATTAAATGTGCTGCCAATGTAACGGTTTTATTATTTTCGTCCAACGAAGGATTCACTTCCGAAATATCAAAGGAGAGGATCTTTTCATTCGATACGATATGCCTAATAAGGGCACGGACCAATTTCGGATTCAGTCCAAACGGCGATGGAGCACTTACCCCAGGTGCGTAGGCTGAATCAATAACGTCCGTACATAATGTAAGAATAATGTAGTCATTTTCCTTAACGAATTCATTTATCCGCCGCTTCGTTTCATCCATTTCGTTCAATGACAAATCTTCTTCCAATATGTAGTCGGCCTTACTTCTCTCAGCAGTTTCAAACAATGCCTTCGTATTCCCCTGCTTCTGAATTCCGACACATAAATATCCACAACTTTGATCTTCGTCCAAAATCTGCTTAAACATCGTTCCTGATGAACTTTCTTTTTCATAAGGCCTCATATCAAAGTGAGCGTCAATGTTAATGACCCCTAATCTAGCTTTTGGTCCAATGGATTTCCTAACCCCAAGATAATGGCCATACAGGGTTTCGTGTCCTCCCCCAAGTATGATAGGAATCGCTTTACTCTCCAATATCCGGGCAACAGCTGATCCCAGTTGGGATTGGGCGTCCTCCATCTCTGTACTTTCACATATTACATCGCCAGCATCCACCAGCTCGGTTTGGGAAGGTAAGTGACAGGGTAATTTTGCCAATGACTGCCTAATATGATCAGGACCCTCTGCAGCACCAATTCTGCCTTTATTCCTTTTGACGCCTTCATCACATTTGAAGCCAATCAATCCAAAGGTCCTTGATGCATTGGAAGAGATGGCTAATTCCGAAATCGGTGCCAAGCGTACTCTTTGGTGGTATCTGAAGCTGTTCATGTCAGATTGGGAATCGATTCTTCCATTCCAATATTTTAAAGTCGGATTTGTATACATAATTTCTCCTTTATTTAAAAAATTCCGAAATATCTTTTTTAAAAATTATAAATGAGATAATATATAATTACCAATACAAAAATTCAATATATCTATAGTTTAAAGCTATAGAAAGGAGAATGAATGGATCTTCGTCAACTTCGGTATTTCACCACCATTGTCCAGGAAAAGAATTTCTCAAAAGCGGCAAAAATCCTGCATATATCACAACCTTCCCTAAGCAATGCCATAATGAAATTAGAAAATGAAGTTAGTTTTCAGCTTTTGGAACGTAATACAAGAGGGCTTGAGCTCACGGAAGCAGGGGGGATTTTTTATACAAGATCTGTTGATCTGTTAAGAAGATTCGATAATATGCAAGTAGAGCTTAAGGAAATGAAGGATGTTGGAAGCGGAACAGTATCTATAGGCTCCATAGAATCCTTCAAATATTGGTTCCCGAAGATTATCAGGAATTTTAAAATCAATTATCCTAATATTCATATTAAAGTCAGGGAAATATTAGGGGAAGAGAAAGTTTTCGATTCGTTAAATCGGTATAATGTTCATTTCACTATCACCAACCAGCCCATCAACAACGATGAAATTCTGTCCACTCCTCTTTATAATGAAAAATTCATGCTTTTAATCCATAAAGATGACGAGTTAAACGAAAAAGAGTCCATCACTTTCCAAGACATTGCAGAGAAAGAATTGATCATCAGTACAACTGGATTTCAAACAAGAGATGATATCTTAAGAGCATTTAAGAGTGAAAATGCAATTCCCAATATCATATACGAAATAGAAAGGCTTGAAACGGCTTGCAGTTTGGTGGAAGAAGGGCTTGGGGTTACAATTTTACCGGAAAGCTATATAAAATCCGCTGCAACGCCCAATACTGCAATTCGCGAAATTGATTCGAAATTTTTGGAAAGGACTGTTTTCCTGGCTTATTTGAAAGATCGTTATCTGTCCCCTGCGGTATGTAGGTTAGTCGAGGACATACAGAGCTTTTTTAAGAGTGATGTTAGGACCGGTGACTAAATGATGACGAATTAATTAAATAAAAAAATAATCGATCTATCACTTATTTTGATTCAACGTTATAAGGAAAAACACTTAAGACTTCCTTCCAAATATGTGAGTTCCCCTCACATTTTCAGGTGTTTCATGTGTTTTCCCTATTTCACTTCATTTTGTTTTTTAAATAACGTCCAAACCATGCAATTAATTGAATAGTTCTATTCATTCTCTGAATAACGGGCTGATAGCGAAAATCATGTAAGTACGTCCTAACTAACCGCTCGTTTGTTTCAATCAATAATAAAAGGCCTAAATATAAAAAATATAATCCTCCGGCAATACCCTTTTTAAGAACTTCTTCGTTCTTTCTTCTTTTGGGTTCACAAAAATTTCTTTAGGTGATCCCTCTTCCACTATGACACCTGCATCCATAAAGATCACTTTGTTTGCTACATCCTTTGCAAAGGACATTTCATGCGTGACGACTAACATCGTAGTTCCTTCTTTGGCAATTTGCTTCATCACCGTCAGTACTTCTCCGACCAATTCAGGGTCCAATGCCGAAGTTGGTTCGTCAAATAAAATAATGTCAGGGTTTAAAGCAACCGCTCTCGCAATCCCAACCCTTTGCTGCTGACCACCTGATAGTTCACTAGGGTAAGCATCATATTTTTCTGACAAGCCTACTTTATCCAATGCTTTTTTACCAATCTCATATGCTTCTGCTTTCGCAATCTTCCTTCCAATAACCAGTCCTTCCGTCACATTTTCCAATGCCGTTTTATTAGTAAAAAGATTATAATTTTGAAAAACAAAGGCTATCTTTTGCCTAATTCCATGGATCACTTTTTTTGATGCCGTCCTAAGACTTACATCAATATCTCCAAAAACGGCATGCCCTTGATCGGCTTTTTCAAGAAAGTTAATGCATCGAAGTAATGTGGTCTTACCAGAACCACTTGGACCCAAGATTACCACCACATCACCCTTGTCTATTTTTAAATCCACACCTTTTAAAATCTCATTTTCACCGAATGATTTATGAATATTTGTAATTTCTAACATTTCTGCCACCCCTGCTCTTTTTTCAGATGCTCACTGCTTTAAACCTGCTCACTCGTTTTTCATACCTTTTAAACAAGTATTCAACTAAACTACATAAAATTAGGTATACAAGAAAGATATCAATATATGCCTCAACATAATTGTAGCCTACATTGGCAGCTACCTTGGCCCTTAAAGTGATTTCCTGCAATGAAAGAGCATAGCCCAAAGATGTCGCTTTAATCAGATTGACTGTGGCTGTACATATATTCGGTAACGCTACTACCAATGTCTGTGGAATGATAATTCTCCTAAATGCTTGCGCAGTTGTTAATCCGACAGCATATGAAGCTTCCAGCTGCCCTTTGCTCACTGTGCTAATTGCCGAACGAAACACTTCTATGAGTATAGCTGTCGTATTCAATGAGAAAACTATGAATGCGTACCATATCGGGTTGACATCGTATACTTTCATTTCGACATCATACCTTTCAAATATAGAAGTCAGCATTAATGGCACACTGCTATAAATGATGAAAATTTGTATAATGACGGGAGTTCCTCTTACAAAGGAAACGTATATCTGTGCTAAACGATTTAATACCGGGATTTGATTTATTCTTGATAAAGCAAGTAAAAACCCTAATGGCAGGGCAACGATCAAAGCTACAATCGTAATGAATAAAGTGATTGGCACCCCTGATAACGCTACAAAAAAGGTTTCCACTAAAAACTTATAATCCAGACCTTCCGACATTCTGTCACCCCTCTATGCAGTTGTTATCACTTGTTTTCCTTTACTGAATGCCTTTTCCAATTTTAAGAACAGTTTTTCAATGACAATCGACAATGTCCAGTAAATAACAGCCAATGCAAGATAAATTTCCAATGCATGTGTATTATAGTTTCCGGCTATTATGAGCTCTGCCTTCCCCATGATATCTATCAATCCGATTGTATATGCCAAAGATCCTTCTTTCATTAATTCAAGTAAGCTGTTACCGAAGTTTGGTAACGCGACTACAAAAGCCTGTGGTAAAATTATTCTCCGGTAAGCTTGCGTATGACTTAATCCCACACTTACTGCCGCCTCAAATTGCCCTCTATCAATTGATTCAAGCGATGATCTGATAACTTCTGACATTGCAGCGGCAAATTGAAGCGAAAAGGTTATCACTACAAATACTGCTTTATCAATATCATTGAGATTTATGCCAAAATTCCCTGCAATTGCAGGGATACCATAATACGTTAAGAAAAGCAGAACTATAGAGGGTGTACATCTTAATATCGTTGTATATCCATAGGCAAATTTCTTGGCAATTTTACTATTTCCAAGTTTCATGATCGCTAAGATGAAACCTAAGATTGACCCGAACAAGACCGATAGACCCGTAACCATTAATGTTACTTTTAGAAAAGGAACTAACAATGGTACCGACTCGGCTATGTATGCTAAATCAAAGTATTTTTCCATACTTCACCTCCATCTGCTTTCCATTGAGGATTGGGATTTTCAACTAATCATTCTTTAGAAGGCCAGTAAATAAAAAACTTGACATCTCTTTAAATACCAAGGTTTATTTGAGGCCCCTTCCAAGAAAAGCCATATAAAGAAAATGACAAGTCATAACCTATTGATTGACATTTTAATGCTTGTTTTGCTAAGGGCTTCGTTATCATCTTTCTACAGTTCCCAACACTTCAAATAAATCCCGGCCATAAAACTTTTTGCTTAATTCATTCGTCTTCTTTTCGTCTTTTATTTTTTTTATCGCCTCATCATAAGCATCTGCGAATTTTTGTTCTTTTTTGTTGAATAATGGCCAGGTTTTAATGACTGCGAATTCATTGTAAACTAGATCATCCACTAAATTATGATAGGGGCCATCGCTGGCCACTTGCTTCATAAAAGCTCCCTCGATCGCTATTCCACCGTCTACACGGCCTTCATTTACCCATTGAATTACATCTACAGTGAATGCATCTCCGGCTTTCAATTTCACCTTATTGTCAGGATTGGCCTGATTATACTCATCAACGATCGTGTATTGAGCGTTGTTTGCTGCGATTGGTGCCAAGGAAAAGCCAGCTGAAGCAAAGTCCTTCAGATTTTTGATCTTTTCATTTTCTTTCTTTAAAACAAGGCCCGCGCTGCTTAATCCAAGGAATTCTTTAGGAAAGATGAACTTCTCAGTCCTTTCCTCTGTCCAGAAGGCATTTTTAACCCCCACTTGATATTTACCTTGTTCAATGCCAACTAACAGGTCATCGCTTGATGTGCCAATATATTCGAATTCGTATGCCGGTAGTAATTCATCAACCAATTTCATAACTTCCACATCATATCCAGTTGGTCTTCCCTTCTCATCCAGCCAAGACATTGGTTTTGACGCTTGGTCATATGCCACTTTTACCTTTCGGACACCTGAAGTGTTACCTGAATTTGCATCGGCTTCATTACTGGTTGATGTACCTGAACCGCACCCCGCTAATATGGTTACAAACGCTAAAGCGATAGTTAAAACATGGAGAAATTTTTTATTTTTCATAGTGAATCCCCTTTCGTTTTACGATGTTTTTTTACTTGCATTTGAATTTCATGAAATTCAAAGGAAATACGTACATCACCTCCATCACTCAATACCAACTATTTCGGTAGGTTAAATAAGTTATTTGGTAATAAACATAATAGATGGATACTTTTGTAAAGTCAATGAATTTTTAAAATTTTCAAATAACTGTTCACAACTCTGTTATTAAAGGAATTCTATTGATATGAATGTGCAAAGATTTCTAGAAAAGTTTAATGAATATACAATCTTAAATTCCCTTGACAAATAAACCCACCTTAATTATCATTTAAACCAATATGATTAATTGGATTTAGCAGAAACAAAGGGGAATGCATCATCATACATGAAGGAGGGAACCGTGTGATTAACCTATTCATTAAGACGGAGAGTCAAAAAGCGTGGCTGAAAAAATTATATGAAGTAGAATCAAAATTCAAAAATAATTCTGCGCAAATTGATGAATTGGCCTTTTTTCCGAAAGAACATATTCAAGATTTAATTCGTATGGGATATACAAGTTCAACTCTTCCCAAATCCTATGGTGGCGGAGGGTTAAAAGTTTATGACATGATTCTCCTTCAAGAAACATTGGCTAGTTTTGATTCAGCGACTGCGCTATCGATTGGTTGGAACCTTGGAGTGATAGGAGACCTTTTTGAACAGGAAAGTTGGACAAAAAAGAACTTAGATTTTATTGCTGGGGAAGTTCTAAATGGCGCTTTAGTGAACCGTTCCGTTAGTGAAGCGCAAACTGGCAGTCCGACTCGCGGGGGACGCCCCGGAACGAAGGCAGTCAAAAAGGGAGATTACTGGGTTATTTCTGGACGTAAAACCTATACAACCATGTCCCCAGTTTTAACTTATTTCCTAGTTTCAGCATGGATCGAGGAAAAGAAAAAGGTTGGATTTTTTCTCCTGCATAAAGATTTGGATGGGCTCTACATAGATGAAACATGGGACGTAATTTCAATGAGGGGGACAGGAAGTCATGATTTGGTCCTTAAAGATGTTGAAGTGGATGATTCAAAACTTGTTGAGTTACCTGAAATGCCAAGTGGAAAAAGATTCAATGCGTGGATCCTTCATATTCCAGCTTGTTACCTTGGCATTGCGCAGGCTGCAAGGGATTACGCCATACACTTTGCCAATGACTATTCTCCAAACAGTATAAATGCACCTATCAGCCAGCTGGCTAATGTCCAACAACTGCTAGGGGAAATTGATTTGGAATTGATGAAAGCCAGGCATTTCTTATATAGCGTTGCCGAGGCTTATGATGATGAATCACGAAGAATTCATTTCACAAATGAGCTGGGGGCTGCAAAACATATTGTGACAAACGCAGCCATTACAATTGTCGATAAAGCCATGCGAATAGTCGGTGCAAAAAGCCTTCAACGCAATAATCCACTACAAAGGCACTATAGGGATGTTAGAGCTGGTTTACACAATCCTCCGATGGATGATGTAACGATAAAAATTTTAGCAACATCAGCAATTGAACAGGAAAAACTCAATTTAAGCGGTCATGCATATTTAAATTAATCAGATGTGATTAATATAGGGATGCTATGAACAAAAAATAACCCCAGACCTCTCTTTTCATAGAGAATTCAGGGGTTTTCAAGAGTTTAGGATCATATAAAATTCGATTTTATACTCAAGCAGACTTAGAAAAGAAATTAATTCGTGACACTACCATCATCCTCTGGATCTTCAATATCCGCCGGATCTTTTTCCAATAGTGCCTCTTTGTCTTTTTCGTTCCATTTTGCTTTATATCCTAGGGATTTCGCTACTCTTAACACCGGTAGATACGATTTTTTATCAGGTTCAAATGTTTCTAAGTCCCCTGATCCAATTACACCCAAACCAAGTAACAATTTGTCTGATTGGATATAGGGTTTTTCATCTATCAGTTTCATTTGTTCAGCTGTATAAGGATAAACGGCTCCATTCACTTTTAAGGTAAACGGTCCTTTCTTTTCTTCTTTTATTTCATTTGGCTTTTTCGATTTATGGGAAACATTATACACTCCTTGAACAGTTCCTTCTCTCGTATTATCGGCTCCCCCATACATTTTCCCCTTTTCATAATCAAAAATAACAGCTTGCACATTTCCGATATGTTGGGGTTTTTCTTCATAAACATGGCCTTTTGCCATTAACTCCAACCTTGTATTTTGTTCAATTCCCGGCTCCCATCTAACTGTCGGATAACCAGCAGAATAAATACGTGGCGCATATATCGCATCTTGAATACGCATTTGATGATCAAGCACATTCATAATCGTTTCAGATACCGATGCGATTATCGTCGCCCCGCCTGGTGAACCAATGGCCATGAAGGGATTACCATCTTTTAATACAAAGGTCGGGGACATACTGCTTCTTGGTCTTTTTCTTGGTTCCACCTGGTTAACTCCACCCGGTGTGGCATCAAAATCCGTCATTTCATTATTAAGCATGAATCCATAATCTGGTACCATGATACCTGAACCGAATACTTGCTCGATTGTAGTCGTATAAGCAACCATATTTCCCCATTTATCCATTACAGAAAAGTGAGTCGTTTGTCCGATCGGGGTTTTCTCTTCTTTTACCTTCTCCATTGAAGGGGGTTCTTTGCCCTCATACTTCCATGGATCGCCTGCTTTGACATCTGCTGTTGATCTATTTGGATTAATGAGTTTTCTTCTTTCTTTTATATAATCTTCATCCAATAGTCCTTTTGTAGGTACATCATAAAAATCTTCATCTGCCATATAGGCAGCACGATCGGCAAAAGCTAGATGCATGGCTTCCGTTAGATAGTGAAGATACTCAGGAGAGTTCGCCCCCATCTTTTGTACATCGAATCCTTCCATCAGCTCCAGGATTTGCTGGACAGTCAAGCTGCCTGAACTTGGTGAAGCTGCCCCCACCACTTCAAAGCCCCTATATTCCGATTTAATTGGCTCTCTCTCTTTCGCCACATAGTTTTCCAAATCCTCTTTTGTCATCGTTCCTTCACGTTTTTGAACTTCCTTGGTAAGTGCTTCCCCGATTTCACCTTTATAAAAAACGTTGGAACCTTGTTCTTTTATTAACTTAAGAGTCTTTGCCAGATCTGGCTGAACGAGTGTATCTCCCTCTTCCAATGGTTTTCCATTTGGCACAAAAACTTTTGCAGCCGCTTGGTTATTTTCAAGTTTTTTTACATTTTCACCGATATATTGAGCTGTCGCCCAATTGACTTTTACCCCTTTTTCAGCTTGTATAATGGCTTCGTCCATAACTTGTGATAATTTCAATGTTCCATATTTCTCTAGAGCAGTTTCGACCCCCATAAGTGTTCCGGGAACAGCAACCGCTTTCCCGGATATGTGCCGTTTACTAAAAGGAATAGGTTTTCCCTTATCATCTAAAAAAAGTTCAGGCGTAACATTTTGCGGTGCCATTTCGCGGCTATCGATCATCGTTATTTTATTTTCCTTTTTATTATAAATCATGATAAAACCACCGCCGCCGATTCCAGACATCATTGGCTCAACTACATTTAACGATAATTGAATGGCAGCTGCTGCATCGACTGCATTTCCACCTTGTTTTAGTATCTTTATACCCGCTTCAGCCGCTAACGGATGAGAAACTGATACGATTCCATCTTTAAAACCCTTCCCCATTGACTCATCCACTCCAGGGACACTTGCAAAAGCTGGTGTGATCATACAAAAGAAACTGAAAGTAACTAAAATAAAACTTTTTAAAAATTTCATGAATTAGTCTCCTTTCAAAATAAAACAGATTAGGGTTTTATCATAAGGCAAGTGGATATACGAGCAGATGTCTATAGTAGGAATATGCTGTTTGTCTCGATATAATAGCAGTCTGCACATTCCCATTGGGCTTTGCGTTCTCAATGATGTTTCACTTCAAAAAACCACCCCCCTAAAGGTTCAGCTCTACCCTTTACTTCGGGATCGATATTCGTAGACTAATTTTTCTCTATGCTTTGGTTATTTCCCAAGATTTTGGAGCTGTCGTGATTGTCACTCTTCCAAAGATATTGTAAAGCCAACAATACGATAAATGCAGATACCCCTACGATGTCCGATATCGTTTCAGGATAGATTAATAGTAAACCAACGATTATAGCGAGGACTCTTTCTAACCAGTGCATCCCCCTCATCCAGTAACCAATAACCCCCGCACCAATTGCAATCATGCCGGACATTGCTGTAAGAACGACCCATGCAACCTCCACCCAAGTTGTATCAATCATTAGCATTTGTGGGGAAAGAACAAAAATATATGGAATGATGAATGCGGCGATAGCAAGTTTTGATGATTCAATCCCCGTTTTTATCGGTTCACCGCCTGCTACACCTGCCGCTGCAAATGCCGCTAAAGCAACTGGAGGAGTTATATCTGCTATAATGCCAAAATAGAAAACGAATAAATGGGCTGATAAATCAGGTACACCAAGCAAAATTATCGCAGGTGCTGCAATCGTCGATGTGATTACATAATTGGCGGTCGTAGGTGAACCCATTCCTAAAATAAGTGCCGCTACCATCGTTAGCATCAATGTTGGTATCAAATATCCACCAGACAAATCGATTAACCCATTAGCCAGCTTCAGCCCTAATCCAGTTTTCGTAACGATTCCTACAATAATGCCGGCTGCTGCGGTTGCTGCTGCAACTGCAAGTGCTGTCCGAGCTCCATCCACCAATGCATAAATGATATCGATGAATTTCATGCGGACATCCTTGTTTATGACACCTACAAGAACCGAGATAACAATGGAATACAGTGCTGCATGTGTAACCGTGATATTCAGCATGAGCAAGAAGATAATGGCAAGGATCGGTATCAATAAGTAAAATTTGCCGAACACTTCCTTTTTACTTGGCATTTCTTCTTTCGTTAATCCACGCAGCCCAAGTCGTTTCGCTTCAAAATGGGTCATGATCCAAATTCCTGAAAAGTAAAGGATAGCTGGAATCGCAGCTGCCTTTGCTATATCCCAATACGTGATCCCATTCCCGATGAACTCAACCATTAAAAATGCCGCTGCCCCCATTATCGGAGGCATTAATTGACCGCCTGTCGAAGCGGCTGCTTCCACTGCCCCAGCGAACTCCTTCTTATATCCAAGGTTTTTCATCATCGGTATCGTAAATGCTCCTGAAGTGACAACATTAGCAACAGAGCTTCCGCTGATGGTGCCTTGCAGAGCACTGGAGAAAATTGCAACCTTGGCAGGTCCCCCTATCCTTCTGCCAGCAATAGCCGTTGAGAGATCATTGAAGTATTGGCCGACTCCTGTACGGACCAGAAAGGAACCAAACAGTAAAAATAGGAAGATGAATGTCGATGACACCGCTAACGGGGTACCTAAAATGCCCTCTGTCGAGAAGAACATCGTTTGCACCAAACGTTCCAAAGTTAAACCGCGATGAGCGAGGAATCCCGGCATATACTGTCCAAAAATTCCATAGAAAATGAATAGTAAAGCAATGACCATAATAGGAATCCCTACTGCACGCCTGGTTGCCTCCAAAACCAGCAGGATGGCCATTAAACCAACCGCAAAATCCAATGCGCCCAAACGTCCTACATTCATGACGATATCTTCGAAAAATAAGGGCCAATATGCACCTACCCCGATACTAAGAATCGCTAAAATGACATCGTACCAGGCAATTTGAAACTTTCCTTTTTGACGCTTCTTACGGTTTGCAGGAAATAGTAAAAAAATCAGGGAGAGTGCAAACCCTAAATGTATCGTCCGTTGGATTTGTGCTGTAAAAACACCAAAAATAGCAGTATATACTTGGAATAAAGAAAAAGCTAAAAGTCCAAAAAACGCAATGTGACCCAAGACACCAGTTAATTTCCTAGTCCCGGCTTCTGGATCATATTTTTCCAATAACTCCTGTTGTTCCGCTTCGGTTAAATACTTCACTTTTTCTTTATCAGCCATGAATCTTCACTCCCTTCAACTGTTCCCAAATTGAAATTCTTTCCGATGAAATCCTGACCCATGTTCCTGGCTTAATAAAGTCAGCCAATGTATATGTTTTTTCATCATATACCAATCTATGGTTAGCTCTGACTTGTCCTACCCGTAAATCTATATAAGCGAAATTGCGATTCATATTTTTTATGAAGTAAGTACCGTCTTTCTCTTCGAATACTTCCTCTCCCTCTGCATTGGAAGGCATACCAACTGCAAAATCATGATAAGCTAGTTCGGTTTGTATGATTTGCTTATCGGAAAAACGATATGATTCCAGTACATCCGAAAGGTGGATGGAGTGTGTATATTTAATCCGGAAATTTTTTTCGCTTTTCAATGGCAAGTACGCGACTAATTCCCCTTGGTCCTGGTAGGAAAATGCAATGACATGTTTATACGGAAAAAATATTAGAAATGCGATGATCAGAGGTATACCAAACGCCATGAATATCTTGAATTTCATAGGTACCTCCTTTCAGAAACCCCATTCAGAAAAAAACGAAGCCGATAGGCCACAAAAAGCGAGCTACCGACCAAATTGCATTACTTGGAAACACCTTTTTCTTTAAAGTATTTTGCCGCGCCCGGATGAACTTCCATATCCCCTAAACCTTCAAGTGCTGTCTCAGCTGTAATGAACTCGCCTTTTGCATGAGTGATTTGATCTGTGTTGTCATAAACAGCTTTAGTCATTTCATAAACTAAATCTTCATCAAGATCCTTTGTAACCACTAACATCGCTTTAACAGCAACTGTTTTTACCTCAGATTTTATTTTGTACGTACCGCTAGGAATTGTGTCTTCAGCATAGTATGGGTACTTTTTAACCAATGCTTGAATCTTGTCCTCTGCAATAGGCAGGATAATAATATCATTTTGTACGGACAGCGCCTCAACTGCACCAGTTGGTGTTCCGGCCGTAATGAAAGCTGCATCAATATTTCCTGCTTGGATTCCTTCCGCCGACTCATCGAAAGATAGGTTTTGTCCTTTAATATCTTTCTCAGATAACCCATGAATCTCCAGGATTTGCATGGCATTGATGTAAGCACCAGAACCCGGTGCACCCACTGATACCTTTTTACCTTTCAAATCCTCGACCGATTTAATTCCACTCTTTGCCGTCGCTACAATTTGAACCGTTTCAGGATATAGAGAACTGATCGCTTGTATATTGTCTATGGGTTTCCCGTCAAACATTTCTTTTCCTTCCAGTGCATATGCAGCGATATCCGTTTGCGAAAAAGCGATTTCAGCTTCTCCAACTCTTATAGTTTCCATATTTTCAGCCGAGGCACCGGATGTCTGAGGTGTTATATTCGCTTTTGTTTTATCGGAAATGATTTTTCCAATTTGTCCTCCGAGTGGATAGTATGTACCTCCCGTTCCACCAGTCAACAAACTCAAGTTTTGGTTACCAGTACTGGAGACACCTTCATTACTGTCTTTGCATGCCGTGATAATACCAGTGACCGTCAAAATCATAACCAATAAAAAGCACTTATGAAATTTTTTCATAAAACTCCCCCTCATGTGTTTTCATCATCTGCAAAAGATGATAGTGTTATTATTCTACCGACCGCCTCACTTTCCCTTTTTTTACAAAATTAGACACACCCTCCGAAAGCACTAGCAATACATTAATAAGTTTTATAGAAATCAAATCAATAAGCACAAATGTGTAATAACACCTATTAAAAAACAGGAAATTCTGATAATAAATGGGAGTATTTTACCTTTTATTGCTTATTCACCATTTATTTAAGGATAATATTGACTCTTCTATTTTAGAAATATATTATTGTTATAAACTTATAAGTCTAAGTTATAAAATGATCAACCTAGCACTTCTATCCTTTAATCGTCATAGCCAGCTTTTGTTTGAGAGGGAATTAAAGGTTCGTCCTTTCTTAGCCTTGTATTTTAAATCCAACTGAAGTGGGTGATTGTTTGAATTTCCTATCCCTCCGTTATTTCATAGAGGTTTCTAACCATCTTAGTTTCAGTGAGGCTTCCAAAACCCTGCATATATCCCAGCCCGGACTTAGCCAACAAATTTCATCCCTCGAAAAACAATTAGGCTTTAAGCTATTAAATCGAACGACAAGAAAAATCACATTGACGGAAGAAGGGGAGTATATCTATAAAAAACTTGCTCCTTCCTTTGAAGATATTGAGAAAACAGTGAATTACATAGTTGAAAATAAAACCATCCCCAAGCCTAAACTGAAGATTGCTACCGTCCCCTCTGCAGCTAGCATATATATCCCGAAGTTATTGAAAAAGATTGTGGGGGAATACCCGGAAACAGAATTTTACGTGCATGAAACAACATCCTCAAGGGCTGTAAAACTCGTAAACCAACAAAATTATCACATCGGATTCATCCGAACGCCCATTCACAGTAACATCATCGCCAATGAAGGATTAAACATGATTGAATTCATGAGGTTCCCTTTACAATTAGTCGTTTCCATTGATCATCCACTAGCCCAAAAAGATGCTATACATTTATACGAAGCAAAAGACGAACCTTTTATCCATTATGATGCCGTTCAAGCACACTCCCTTCAATTCCTTTTGGAAAAGGCTTGTCTGACTGCTGGATTTTCACCTAAAGAATTATGTAAAGGCTCTGAATTACTGACGATCGCCAATTTAATATCCAATAACTTAGGCGTAGCCCTCATGCCGGAAGATATGGTGAGTTTGTTGGGAAAAAGCCAAGTTAAAGCCTTAAACATTGATAACTCGGAATTATCCAGTTCCATATCGGCAGTTTGGAAAAACACGGATGCATCAATGCTGACTAAGCATATTTTGAAGACGTTAATAAATGATCATGCTTTTAGCGATATATGATTCTTGTTGGAAAAAGCTGCGAAACGACACGGAGTGAAAAAGGGCCAATTATAGTAAAAAGAACTAAATTATAATCGATGTTAAAAAAGCCCCATTTCTCTTTTATGACACTGAGAAATGAGGCTGTTAACATTGGAAATTTAACCTATTAAACTTCAGATTTAGATTTTCTATAACTTGTAAAAATCTTAAATTAGCAAACTCCCGATATTGGTAGTGACTAATTATATCAGTGCATAGCCTGCTTTGACTTAAGAAAATATAAATACTCTATTCCCTCAGCGGTGATCTTAGTGCCTGCCCTTCCTCTGCCTTTGACGATAAATCCTTCGATTTCTAATATATCCAAGCGGCGACGGATCTGCTGAGGGGACAAGACAAAGTCCGATTCTTGACTTTGACTAGAAATCAGTTCTCTGCTTGCCGCTTTTCCTTTATCATTACATTGCTTGATTACTTCCAAGATGAATGCGCGCTCCTGAATTTCCAGCATACTTTTACAGACGGGATAATCTGCCGTCACACTGTCTTCTTTATTCCCGTGCATGAACGGAAGGTCACTTTTCGTCACGACATACCCCTCACAAACCGTCAGCATGTAATCGATTGTGCTTTTAAGTTCACGTATGTTGCCGGGCCATTCATATTGCATGAAATACTCCAGAACGTCGTGCTCTACTTTTACCCACTTCCCGCTTTTTGTGATGAGATGCTTTATCAAAAGTGGAATATCCGCTCTTCTCTCTTTGAGTGCCGGTATGTAAAGATTGAGTACATTCAGCCGGTAAAACAAGTCTGTTCTGAATGAACCGTCCCGCATCTTATCCTGAAGATTTTTATTCGTCGCGGTAATCACCCTAACATTAATGGGAATGATTCTTTTGCCCCCAATTCTACGGATTTCCCCCTCCTGAAGAACTCGAAGCAGATGGGATTGAACCGTGAGACTTATGTCACCAATTTCATCCAAAAAGATAGTCCCGTTATCCGCCATTTCAAACAGTCCTTTCTTGCCTCCCCTTTGTGCCCCTGTAAATGCCCCTTCTTCGTAGCCAAATAATTCACTTTCAAGTAACGTTTCTGTTAAAGCGCTACAGTTGACAGCCAGAAACGGTCCGTTCTTTCGCAAAGAATGCTCATGAATAGCATGAGCAAACAGTTCTTTTCCTGTTCCTGTCTCTCCCTGAATCAAAATCGGATGCTCTGACAGGGCAAGCTTCTTGGCAATCTGCTTACGCTCTTTCATTACTTCATCCTCGGCGATAATATCTTCAAAGCAGTATTTTGTATAAAATCCTTTATTTCGCAATTCTCTTTGAGCGGTCTTTTCTATTTCAAAGGCTTGATGTACGCTTTTGAAGGTTGCGACGATTGTATTTTCTTTCATCATTTGTAACCGGAAAATTACGATATCCACGCCATCTATATTGAAGAACTTGCTTTCATCATTACTTTTCATGATGAATTCGCTAATATCCCGGCGATCCATTACATGCTCTAGATACTTATTAACCATATCTTGTGCATCAACATGGAACAATGCCGCAAGCTGATTATTGAATACCGTTATCAGACCTTCCTCGTTAACGACCAATATTCCGTCATCGACAGTCCCCAAGACATTTTGGATGTGATCGCTCATCTGCTTGGCATCACGCTCTGCATATAACAGCTTACGTTGTAATTCAATGATATTGCTAATATACCTTTCTGAAATCTTCGAAGATATATCCTTTTGTAAACCGCAGCATTCCACAACTTCCAGAATTGTTGTTATATCAAAAAGACGCACGCCTATATCTATTACTTCTTTTATGTAAGAGGGGCACAGATGTGTTTCTCCTGGTGAAACGGCAATTTTGACATTCTCATAAAATAAAATCCCCTTCCTGAAAGGGATAAATTGAACATGATCGATACCAAGCTGATATAAGGATTCAATAAGGTTTATAGTTGCATCATCATCATCATTCACCAAAAGTACTGCCGAACCCACTGGTAATCTTAATAGCTTGTCAATGTATTCATGATTAACAGTTCTCTTTCCCACAATTATTTTCTCGGGATTTACGCTATACATTCCCTTTTTCTTATCGTATGCGGCATCTGATGAATACAAGATAATCCCATCTCCCAGAGATCGAGGTATTCCTTCATCGGCAGCATGGCTTTTGACATGAACATAGTCTCCAAGCAGTTGTTCCAGTTGCTCCTGCAAGGCTTCCTTTGTTTTTGAGCTTCCCGCTATAAGTGTAAGTGATGATTTTGACATAAAAACACCTACCTGTCTTTTAATTGGTACTATTATATCACCAAAAAGAACCAATAAAGACATTAAACTTTAATCCAACCATAAAGTTTCCATAAAAATCAATTACCCGATATTGGCACAGAATTTGCATATATAAAAGCATTGAAGTGCCTATGGATTTGAAAAGGAGGGAAACAGCAGAATACTAAATAAACAGATGATAGTCGATATGCCGGCAATATTTTGTAAGCGTATTAGTTCCACACTTATTTTAAAAACAAAGGAGAGACACTTATGAGCCAAATTGAAGAGAAGGCTGTTTCGCTTGAAACAACGAAAGAAAAAGAGAGAAAAATCAATGTTTTTGTATTGCTGCTCTGCATTCTCGCAATAGCAACTCTATTCACTTACATTTTGCCGGCCGGGGAATATGCACGGATTGAAGCAGATGGACGGACAACTGTTGACGCCAATTCTTTTAAATGGATAGAATCTGCACCGGTCGAATTGTTCGATATGATAAAAGCGATTCACACTGGAATGGTAGAAGCCGGTAATATTATCTTTTTCTTATTGATAATCGGAGGTTTTTTCGGTGTTTTAAGAGCAACAGGGACTGTTGATGTGCTTATCGCCACAATGGCTCGGAAGTTGGCGACACGTGAAAAGCTATTGATTCCTGTCGTGATGCTGTTTTTTGCTGTAGGCGGCTCCTTAATGGGAATGGCGGAGGAAACGCTAGCTTATCTTCCTCTTATCATTCCGCTGGCGTTGGCTCTCGGGTTCGATACAATTACAGGAACCGCCATCGTCATTGTTGGGGCATTGTCAGGGTTCACGACTGCCATCATGAATCCTTTCACAGTAGGACTTGCGCAAGGAATTGCTGAATTGCCGATGTTCTCAGGAATAGGGTTGCGCCTTATTTTATTTATTATCGTCTACCTTGTTTCCGTTCTTTATATCCATCGTTACGCAATGAAGGTAAAGAAAAATCCTGCCATCGGAATCTATGGAAAATATACTAAAGAAGAATCGATAAAACTGCTGCAATCAAGTGTGAAGTTAACAGCGAGACATAAGTTCATTTTAGGCGGTTTCTTAATTAACTATATCGTCTTGGCGTTTGGAGTCATCAAGTTCCAATGGTACATGACAGAAATTGCTGCCTTATTCATTATATTGACAATTGTAATTGGAATCATCGGAAAATTGTCTGCAGATCACATCGTCAGCTCCTTTACCAATGGATCTGCAGCCTTGCTCGGCGGCGCTTTGATAATCGGCGTATCACGTGCCATTCTTGTCGTATTGAATGAGGGACATATCGTCGACCCTATGCTGCATCAACTATCTGAAGCTATTCAGCATATTCCGGCCTATTTAAGCGTTGCCGGCATGTACAGCTTCCAAACTCTCATTCATTTTATTCTAGCTTCCGGCACCGGTCATGCGATGTTGACCATGCCAATCATGGTTCCGCTAGCAGACTTATTGGATATTACACGCCAAACTGCAGTGTTGTCTTTCTCTTTTGCGGACGGAATTGGAAATATGATTTTCCCGACCGCAACCACCTTGATGGCGGGCTTGGCAATCGCGGGCATACCATGGACGAAATGGGCGAAGTGGAGGATTCTGCCGCTGGTACTCATTCAATATCTCATCGGATTGATAGCTGTCATCTCGGCTCACTTCATCGGTTATGGTCCATTCTGATATAAAACACGAATTAATAACTGGAGGAGAAACGCATTGCTAACTTTAATAAAAAATGGCGAGATATACTCACCTGATTACTTAGGACGGAAAGACGTTTTGATTACAGGCGATAAAATCGCATTCATAGATGACAGAATCGAGGTTCCTGAAAACTTTGCCCCTATTCAAATCGTTGATGCGACCAATCTTTTGGTTGTTCCAGGTTTCATAGATTCACATGTTCATATTATTGGCGGAGGCGGCGAGGGCGGATTCAAAACCCGCACCCCCGAGCTGATGCTTACGGATATTACGACTTCAGGTATTACAACGCTTGTCGGCTTGCTTGGTACGGACGGGACTACGCGTAGAATGGAAAGCCTGCTTGCCAAGGCCCGGGCGCTTGAAGAAGAGGGTATTTCCTGTTTCATACATACAGGCTCCTACCAAGTGCCAGTAAAAACATTGACAGGAAAAATCGAAGATGACCTTATTTTCATCGACAAAATTATCGGTGTCGGGGAGATTGCCATCTCCGACCATAGATCATCAGAACCCACTCTTGAAGAATTGACCAAATCGCCGCAGCGGCACGCAACGGCGGTATTCTGTCAGGAAAAGCAGGTATATTAGAAGTTCATGTAGGAGACGGAGATGGCGAGCTCTCGTTGTTACATGCAATTGCTGATAAAACAAACATTCCGATTCGACAGCTCCATCCGACACATATCAACCGTAATGAAGAATTATTCAAGGCGGGAATTGATTACGCTAAGCGGGGCGGGTACGTAGACTTTACTACAAGCACCATTCCTCAGTTTCTGGATGATGGCGAAGTGAAGTGCAGCCTGGCCTTGCGCAAGATGCTTGAAGAAGGGATTCCAGTCGGACACATCACCTTCTCTTCAGACGGGCAGGCAAGCCTTCCAATTTTCAACACTCATGGGGAGTATGCAGGCCTTCAAGTAGGAAAAGTATCTTCGCTATATCACGAAGTGCGTGATTCTGTTTTAGAAGAAGGAATCCCCCTTGAAACGGCACTGAAGGTCATCACCACGAATCCTGCACAAGTGCTGAAACTATCAAACAAGGGCAGTATCCAAACCGGGAAGGATGCTGATATCGTATTATTGCAAAAGGAAACTTTGGCAATCGCCACTGTATTGGCAAGAGGACAAGTTATGGTAGAAAAGGGCATTCCGTTGGTAAAAGGAACATTTGAATGAGTTAAATAGGATAGCCGTTATCGAAAAATTTTCACGTCACGGGTTGTTTAAGAGTCCGTATTAGAGATCACCTGGAATTAATATTGTGAAGAATTGCTATAGGGGCGTTACTTAAAACAAACTAAAAAGTCGAATTCCTAGCTGTGAAGGAATTCGACTTTTATTTTCATATTGGCCTATCCCCTTTGCTGAACTATCAACCTATTGCTTCATTAGGGAACAAATCCTGTAAAGCCTCGATATATATCTACTTTAAGTTTCATCCCCATTATAATCAGGACAATCAAGCCCCCCTATCCATCACTTTTTACTTTAGGGGTCTCGCTTATGTACTTTTTAATTCATTTCTTCAGAAGAGTCTTGTAGCCAGATATATCAACCAAATAAGGAAGTACTATGCATCGGCTGAACTTTCGCCTTAGGATCAATATAAGCTTTGGCATTATTAACTGCCGTAGGACCTTCACCAAATCCGGAAGCAATTAATTTAACCTTTCCATCATAGGTACAAATATCCCCAGCTGCATATATGCCTGAAATATTCGTTTCTTGTTTGGAATTAACGATAATTGCATTTTTATTGATGTTTAGACCCCATTCCTTAATCGCTCCAAGAGAAGAGACAAAGCCGTAATTAATAATTAAATCATCTACATCAACCACTTCTTTTTGTTGAGTCTTAGTGTGTTCTAAAACAATTTGAGTAATTTGATCTGCTCCAACCAATTCGGAGGGAATATAAGGTGTTTTGACCTCAACAGAGGCATTCATTAATTTCTCTACACTATGTTCATGGGCACGGAATTTATCTCTTCTGTGTATCAATGTTACCTTTTCAGCAATCGGCTCTAACATAAGGGCCCAATCAACAGCAGAATCCCCACCGCCTAGAATCGCCACTTTTCTTCCTTTAAATCGGTTCATATCATTCACGAAATAATGCAAATTCTTATTTTCGAACTGTGTTGAATCTTCCAATTCCAGTTTACGAGGCTGAAAGGCTCCATTTCCAGCAGTAATGATCACTGATTTAGAGAAATGAGTATCGAGGTTTGTGGTGATCTTAAATGTTCCATCTGCTTGCTTTTCCATCTGTTCAACTGATTCTTCAAGACAAATTGTTGGTTCGAATACTTTCATTTGTTCTTTTAGATTCTCTACCAATTCCTGTGCCCTTACTTTTGGAAATCCAGCTATATCATAAATGAATTTTTCGGGATAAAGAGCCGAAAGCTGTCCTCCCAATTGAGGAAGACTTTCAAGGATTTTCACCTTTGCTTGCCTCATTCCTCCATAGAACGCCGTAAACAAGCCAACTGGGCCGCCGCCAATAATTGTTATGTCATAGACCTTCTTTTCTTCTGTCAATGTAACCACTCCTTGTTCTTCTATGTTGGTTGTTCATACTAAACATAAAATTTACTGGTTGTAAGGGATAGACTTGTAATGTTTCTACAAGGAATTCTTCCTTTTTCCAGTTCCAAAAATGATGGATAAGATCTGTGAAAATCCACCCTTTCAAAAAACAAACTAGTGACGTCAATTTCCTTAGTTTCAAACATTGATTATTTCTATAAATATCATTCAAATTTATTAGGGTCACCATCAAAGGATACTTGAGCCACTTTTATAGAATCTGTTGGACATCCTTCTGAAGCATCTATCATATCTTCCTCGAGTTCTTCAGGTATAATTGCTGCCCCAACATTATTGTCCAATATGACAAACGCAATACCTTCTTCATCGTAATCATAAATATCCGGAGCCGAAGCACCACAAGCTCCGCAAGCAATACAAGTTTCTTTATCCACGATTGTATAATTAGCCATTTTCACTTTCCATTCCTCTCTCTAATCTAAGCCCTAGTTTTTTACTAAGGCATTTATAGAAACCGTAAGCAATCGAATTCGTTTTTTCCTTACTCAATATCGTTTAAAAATTCCAATATGCTCGAATTAAACTTCCTAGGATTTTCCTGATAACACAAATGACCGCCTTTTGGAATTATCACTAGCCGGGAGTTTATTAACTCTTCATGAATTGCTTCTGACTCCTTTATAGGAGTTACAGTATCCAACTCACCACAAATTACAAGAACAGGAACATCTATATGAGATAACAAACTCATTTGATTTAGATGATAAAGTGAATATGCTACCGAACGATATCCTGCCGGTCTTATCTGTGTCATTATCTCTTTTACTCGTGTATGGACTTTTTCTGAAGCATGGGGGGATAGCAGTGCTTGTATCCTCTTTTCCGCTATCTCCTCAGTAGAAAGGTTTTCAATTGAAAATAATCGATTTTTCAATTTCATTTCGTTCTCTTCTGGGGTAAGGGCAGCAGCCCCTCTTGTCGAATCGGCTAATATTAGTTTATTAATCTTATTAGGGTACAGGCTACAGTACTCTATCGCAATTGCCGCTCCCATTGAATGGCCAAGTAAATGGATTTTTTCCAACTTTAGCTGATCCAGCATGCCATTCAGAATACGTGCAAACTCTTTAAAATTTCTAAATTCTTCTGCTGGATCTGAACTTTTCCCATAACCCGGAGCATCCCATGCAATTACTGTATAATGCTCCTTCAATTCCTCGATTTGTTCCTTCCATGACTGTGAATTATTGCTCATACCATGTAATAATACTAGAGGTTCTCCATTACCTTCTATTTCATAATGAATACTTAAATCTTCTACTTTTACGTATGGCATAATATCAGTCCCCCTTATTTGTTTTTGACATAACTTTGAACAATACAGTTCAAAATGCTGAACTTTTTAATGCAAATCTCTAACTCTTAAAATACCTATACTTGAAATATCTTTCTTAAATAACGAATGATTTACTACTTTTATATTTCGCTTGGAAATAGCTTTCGTTTTAATCTGATAAAGAAAGTGCTTCCTTTCCTGAAGATAAGCAGGAAAATCGACTTCCGTTCCCGTCTTATAATTTAGCTAAAACAGCATTCAAAAAATTTGCCAGCTTAGCCAAGTCCTCGCACTGACAATCCCCCGTCGCTGGAAATGACTTCACCGGTGATTGCGCGTGATTCGTCAGAAGCTAACAGTACATACGCCGCGACGTGATCTTCCGGCATCTGGGCAAGTTGAAGAATATTCCGTTTTTTAATGCTCCTTGCTTTCGTATCATTATCAACGGTTTTCACAAATGGACGCAGCGGTGGAATCACCGTGAGTGCTGTCAATGTACCCCCTGGGGCTACCGCATTTACCCGGATGGAAGGAGATAGTTCGAACGCAAGCTGGCGCATCAATCCAATTTGGGCGTGTTTGCTCGCTGTGTACCAAACACCGCCGCCATCTGGATAAAAACTTGCACCGGACACGGTAAAAATAATATTGCCATTTGTTTTTTTCAGTTCTTCAAGAGCCGCTTTAGCTCCGAAAAAAGAGCCTTTTACGTTAATATTGAGAAGAAAATCATATGCGTCGGAAAGCGCCTCAGGAGTCACATCGGCAAATTTGGCAAATCCATCGAACACTCCGGCATTCGCAACAAAAACATCTAACTTTCCGAATTGCTTAACAGTAGCTTGGACCGCTTGCTCATTGTCTTCGTATTTGCTTACATCTCCCTGATACGTAAGGATATTTTCACCAAATTCTTCTTTCATTTTCGCTAACGTGTCTTTAGAGCGGCCGATAATGCTCACTTTTGCTCCTTCTTGTATAAAACGGCGTGTTACAGCTTCCCCTATTCCAGAAGCTCCCCCTGTAATCAATACGACTTTATCTTTTAAGGCCATGCCCATTGTCTCCACCCCTTCTGTTATCTTTCAAACGTGATGAACGGTTATACAAAGATCGGTTCCATTCAAGTATACGGTCTTGTAAGCGAGCATATTTTTTTCATTATGACCACACATTGTTTTATATGCAAAACAATGTTTTTTATATAAACAATTTTAAAATGTAATCGCTTTATTGTCAATGTAAGCTGTAAAAAAACTGAAACCATCGTTCGGGAACACGTTACTTGTTCTATGTATCCTTACTCCTGTGTACCGTCAATAAGTTTTCAGGATATCATTGTGGTTTCCCAGTAAGAATCTAGCGCCCCTTCTTACTGAGAAAAACCCTTCTAAAAAACGTACTTTTCAGCTCTCTATAAAGTTACTTTGTTTCCTGTCGTATTACTTAGGTGATGTTCGGCAACTTCTTGTTTAATCATGAACAAGTACGCCACAAACCCAAGAGTGGCTGCTACAATCAGCATGGCAATGGAGGGACCAAAATCACCGCCAGACAAATCGCGGCTCCACCCCATAATATAGCTTGAAAATCCACCCATAATATTTGTAAATCCCATTAAACCGGCTGCGCGGCCCGCTGTTTCAGGTGTTGAAAATTTAATGATGAAGAAATTGGTTAGATGAAACATTCCTCCCTGAGTTCCCATGGCGAGCCCCATGGAAACACCGGCCAAAATAGGATTTGGTGCAATGACAGCGATTGTCAAAAATACAGCTGTCAGTATGAAAAGAATCGTCGCAAGCAAACTCGGGCGCTTCGTTTTGTCCGCCAGAAATCCGCCAGCCAGGACAAATCCAAGCGCGAATAGCCACGATAATGAAGTGATACCAGTCATTGCTTCCTTTTCAAAGCCTTTGGCCTCAACGAGATATGTAGGCAGCCAAATACTGATTCCAAAGAAAAGAAAGGACGACATCAAATTGCCAAACCAGACAATCCAATAGCGATAATCCTTTGCGAAGAATTGCTTCGACTGCACATCATCCGCTTCGTCTTTTCGGCGAATATAGGAGACTTCTTCTTTACTCATGCGTGGATCTTCTTCTGGGGTATTACGAGTCAAAAACAGGAACATTGGAATATTTATAAACAAGTTAAAGGCGGCAAGAACAAAGAACGCGGCCTGCCAATGAAACGTTGAAATAATTAGAATGAGCATAACGGTACCTACTGCGGGGCCAAGGTAGTTTCCAGTAATCCAGAATGACTGTGCCCTGCCAAGCTCTCGTTTATTGAACCAATTCGAAATGAATTTACCCGATATCGGGATCATCATACCTTCACCAATTCCGAGGATGACCCTACTAATTAAAAACATTTCGTATGAAGTGGACAGCCCTCCCATGACCATTGTCGCTGTCCATACCAGTAAACCTAGAACTGCTGTTTTCCGTGCCCCTAACTTGTCGATAATAATTCCCCAAAAAATGTTGGAACAGGAGTATGAAATCATGAATATAAAGGAGATCAAGCCAATTTTCGCATTTTTATCCGGGCCAGTTAAACCAAGATCACTTAAAAATCCTGGATCGGTTTGGATAACAGAGATACCTACTTTATCAATCTGGCCGAAAAACCAGAAGAAAAAAATAGGAATCGCAATGTACAACCATCTTTTTTGACCTTGTAACATGTTATTTCCCCCTTATAATAGGCTCACTTGAATGCGCTTTCATGATTTTCGATAAAGAAAATGACTATCATACTATCAAACTTCACCTACTCCCCTTTCATAAAGATAGTAGCAACTTTTGTTTTATATAAAAAACAATGTTACCGATATTTAATGTTATATTGAATTTTCATAATAGTCAATAATATTCAGATTAATATTTTTCCAACAGAAAAAGTAGTTTTATATACAAAACCAAATTAAGGTATTGTTTCGATGAAAACAATCCGAAACAATACCTTAACCCTGTATCAAATAAAACCGGATAAACGTTTCTGCAAATTCTCGAACCTTAGGTAATGGGGAACTCAATAATTATTTTTAACCGAAGCGAAAAAATGTCTATTATCCCCCAAAATCCCGAGATTCTACCGATTGAAGATCTACTAAGTCTAGAGTCCGTTCAAGTAAAAGGTTTTAACCCGGAACAGTATGGCGGCTTCTCCATAGGAGATAGGATTCCTGTCCAACACCCAACTTATGCTGCCGCTTGAGGTGAATAAAGCATACAATTCGTCAACCGCAATTCCACAATCCCTGCGATAGGTAATCCCAAAATTGAAGTATGACTCACCCACCTCAATCATTGCCGTATTTCCTTTTATAACAATTCTTTATAAATATATAAAAATTAACTATTTTTATTATTTATCACTCAATGTTAGCATTTTGTTATAAGTTATTTTGAAAGGATGAGAGATGAATGACTATGCAATATTCTGAATTCGCAGTATTCGGGTTAGGTCCCATCGGAATTGAAATTCTACGCAGTGCTTATCAAACGAATCCTCAATCGATTATCGGTGTTGTCGATATTGATCCCGATAAGTTAGGAAAGGATATTGGCTTATTAATCAATGAAAAGGAAACGAACAAGCATGTAGTCTCCCATATACAGGAAGTAAATACTGAAGCTGACCACCCTATCGCCCTACATGCAACCGGCTCCAACGTACAACAAGTATGGCCCCAAATCAAAGAACTTCTAGATCACGGCTTTTCAGTGGTTTCCACCTGTGAACAACTTTCCTTCCCTTGGCATCGCTACCCTGTACTTTCAAAGGAAATAGATGATTATGCTAAAGCAAAAGGGCTTAGTGTCCTCGGGACCGGAATCAATCCAGGGTACATCATGGATACTATGGCCATTTCTTTTACAACAGTATTGACTACGGTTAATCAAATCCATGTCAATCGTAAGGTTGATGTTTCGAAAAGGCGCCTCCCCTTACAAAAAAAGGTCGGAATCGGGATGACCAGAGAAGAGTTTGAATTTTTAGCTGAACGAAATAAAATTGGGCATGTAGGTCTTGAGGAGTCTGTAAGGTTAATCGCTTATGGGCTGAATTGGAAACTTTCAAGTGTTGTCAATACCATTGAACCAACGATTGCAAGCGAAAATATGACCGTTCCGCTAACTGCCTTAAAACCAGGGGATGTTATGGGGCTTCATCAAATTTCCACGGGCAAGACATTGGACGGAAAGGAAATCTCCTTGGATTTAACGATGTCTGCAGGTATAAAACAGGAAGATGAAATCGTTATTGAGGGGAACGAAACCCAAAGATTGATTGTTCCAAACGGCATTTTTGGAGATACCGCAACCGCTGCAATGATTATCAATACCGCTAAGCAAATTGATGCCCTCCGTAAACCAGGTTTACTTACAATGGCTGACATCGGGGTGCCGAGAAATATAAATCAATCTGACTTTGTACGTATTTAATGGCTAACCGACAATCTTGCGTATAAGTCTTCGATATTAGAAAAGGTGAACCCCGAATGGTTCACCTTCAGACTGTAGACAAACTCGATGAAAATCGAGTTTGTCTATTTTTATGGCTTGTACAATTTGGACGTTGATTTCCACTCCAGGCACTCGCTTTCCGCGGGCGGTCGGGGAGCCTCCTCGGCTTTCG
>NZ_JAUUTW010000137.1 GCF_030676415.1 Peribacillus frigoritolerans
AGTACCTCATTTCTCTACGTTCGGGAAAAATTATGAGCGACGCTTTAAAGATACAGACCTGTTTGAACAGATTTTCTATCGCATTTTAATGACAGCTGCTAATAAAAAGTTAATAAGTGCTGAACACGTTTTCGTGGATTCCACACATGTGAAAGCCAGTGCGAATAAACGGAAATTTGAAAAGAAAATCGTTCGTAAAGAAACACGAGCGTATCAAGGACGTCTTCAAGAAGAAATCAATCAAGATCGTGAAAA
>NZ_JAUUTW010000138.1 GCF_030676415.1 Peribacillus frigoritolerans
TGCGCTAACCTCTCCCCTTAACCTTCCAGCACCGGGCAGGTGTCAGCCCCTATACTTCGCCTTGCGGCTTCGCAGAGACCTGTGTTTTTGCTAAACAGTCGCCTGGGCCTATTCACTGCGGCTTTTCCGGGCTATTCACCCTAAAAAGCACCCCTTCTCCCGAAGTTACGGGGTCATTTTGCCGAGTTCCTTAACGAGAGTTCTCTCGCACACCTTAGGATTCTCTCCTCGCCTACCTGTGTCGGTTTGCGGTAC
>NZ_JAUUTW010000139.1 GCF_030676415.1 Peribacillus frigoritolerans
AGGTGAAAAGCACCCCGGAAGGGGAGTGAAATAGATCCTGAAACCGTGTGCCTACAAGTAGTCAAAGCCCGTTAATGGGTAATGGCGTGCCTTTTGTAGAATGAACCGGCGAGTTACGATTTCATGCAAGGTTAAGTTGATGAGACGGAGCCGCAGCGAAAGCGAGTCTGAATAGGGCGAATGAGTATGAGGTCGTAGACCCGAAACCAGGTGATCTACCCATGTCCAGGGTGAAGTTCAGGTAACACTGAATGG
>NZ_JAUUTW010000140.1 GCF_030676415.1 Peribacillus frigoritolerans
GGAGTAGATATAGCCAAGCACAATCATGTCGCGAGAGCACAGGATTTTAGGGGATTGGAACTGGGGAAAACGTGTTTCTTTGAAAATACGAATGCAGGATTTCATTCGTTTCTAGATTGGATTAACCGACTTGTTAAAGAGTGTAAGTTAAATCAAGTGATTGTAGGCATGGAGCCAACCGGTCACTACTGGTTAAATCTAGCTCATTTTCTAAAAGAGAATAATATTAAGTTCGTATCTGTCAATCCACTACAT
>NZ_JAUUTW010000141.1 GCF_030676415.1 Peribacillus frigoritolerans
GTTATGCAGTTTGTTGTTCAGATGGAGCGATTGTATAGCCTTTCTTTTTTAGGTATTCGATCATTTTTAATTCTTTGTTATTTTGTTTTTCTTCAAGGTAATTTGAGCCTAGTTCATGATAAGGTTCCCCTGTTTTTAAGATGTTGTAAGTAATCGTTAATAGTAAATGGGCAGAAGCGATTCGTCCCTTCATTTTCCCCTGTCGTTTAGTAATCCTTTTTCGATGTGAAGCAATTCGATTATTTTGCCTTGATG
>NZ_JAUUTW010000142.1 GCF_030676415.1 Peribacillus frigoritolerans
GCCATGTCCACGTGGCCATCTTCTTTAAATTAATGGCAGCGAAAGTAAGCATCGCTTGCATCGACAATTTTTTAAGTCCCCTTAAAGTAGTCCAACGCATACCATGCTTTTCTTTTGCATCTGCGAAGACACGCTCAATCGTTTCTTTGCGTTTCGCATATATAGGTTTTACATCTTGATGGTGACGCAGATGATCTGCTTCTTCCACATATGCTTGCCAGATATGCCGTGTCACTACTTTTTGATGGTCTTTGC
>NZ_JAUUTW010000143.1 GCF_030676415.1 Peribacillus frigoritolerans
GGTGTACATCTAGGCCAGCACACCGTTCAATCATTGCTTCCATAGGAGAAATCACCTCAAAAAAGATTAACAATACATATGACAGTAGATTTGTTACAAAAATTTTTGTATACGTACTAGCAGTACAATAAATGGTTCTTCCATACTGTCACAACCAGTTTCTTATACAGGGTATCTTCCTTAAGATCCACCAAAAAAAGTTCAGCCTGGTTGTATTGTTATTTTCCATTATCGTCAAGGGGTTAATGGGTTAGA
>NZ_JAUUTW010000144.1 GCF_030676415.1 Peribacillus frigoritolerans
GAACATCGGCAAGATTGCGCCCAACATTCTAGCACGTGATTTCAAGGCGGCAAAGTCCAATGAAAAATGGGTGACAGACGTCACAGAATTCCATCTAGCTGGGGAGAAACTATACTTATCGGCCATTTTAGACCTGTTTAATGGAGAAATCATCGCCTATAATATCGAATCTCGTGCTGTTTATCCGCTCGTTTCCAAAATGCTGGATAAAGCCTTTGATCGCTTGGAATCGAAAGATTCACCCATTCTCCATTC
>NZ_JAUUTW010000145.1 GCF_030676415.1 Peribacillus frigoritolerans
GGGAAACCCCCAACTACCATCGGCGCTGAAGAGCTTAACTGCCGTGTTCGGAATGGGAACGGGTGTGACCTCTTCGCTATCGCCACCAAACATATCAGGAACGTTGTTCCTTCAAAACTAGATAATATAGAAGGTATTTCATTTTTTTAAAGCGTTGGTTAAGTCCTCGATCTATTAGTATCAGTCAGCTCCACATGTCGCCACGCTTCCACCTCTGACCTATCAACCTGATCATCTTTCAGGGATCTTACTAGC
>NZ_JAUUTW010000146.1 GCF_030676415.1 Peribacillus frigoritolerans
AAAGTAGTCCAACGCATACCATGCTTTTCTTTTGCATCTGCGAATACACGCTCAATCGTTTCTTTACGTTTTGCATATATAGGTTTTACATCTTGATGATGACGCAGATGATCTGCTTCTTCCACATATGCTTGCCAGATATGCCGTGTCACCACTTTTTGACAGTCTTTGCTTTCTGTACACCGAGATAAAAATGAGCATGTTGTACAAATTTGTTTTGGCGATTTGTACTCGCGATAGCCCTCTTTATTTGTT
>NZ_JAUUTW010000015.1 GCF_030676415.1 Peribacillus frigoritolerans
AGAACCCGAAGGTTCTACTGGCTAAACAAACGGTGAAGAGGGTAAAGAAACGAATCAGGGAAATGACCTCGAGAAAATTACCGATACCCATGAAACTCCGAATAAATAAGTTAAAGCAATACCTTAGAGGTTGGATAGGGTATTTCGCCCTCATTGATACTCCGAACGGATTGAAGAATTTAGATTCATGGATTCGAAGAAGACTCAGGATGTGCCTATGGAAGCAATGGAAATTGCCAAGAACGAGGGTGAAGAAACTCAAAGGATTAGGCGTCCCATTTGGAAAAGCATATGAATGGGGAAATAGCGGCGCATAGCGCATAGTCCTATTCTAGACAAAACCCTTAATAATGTTTATTGGCTCCATCATGGGTTAGTCAATCTATATGAACGATATACAAAACTACGTCAGACTTAAACTGAACCGCCGTATACCGAACGGTATGTACGGTGGTGTGAGAGGTCGGAGGCTAGGCGCCTCCTCCTACTCGATTTAAACAAAAAGCCAATAAAAGAAGGAACTAGCATTCGATAAACTTTAAAACTCAAAAAAAACCCTTGTAAACAGTAATCATTGCGTTTTATAATGAAAGGCAGTCAAGACAAGAGGATTTTTTTAAACTATAAATCGTAATCATTTTGATTTGTTTGGCGAAAGGGGCTTTATATGTTGGAAATATGGGGAATTGCTTGAACAAAGGCGGATAGTGCAATAAATCGAGAGTTTCGTAGCATTTACTTAAGGTTTTGGTGCTATTGATGAGATTTAGAGCTGTTTCTCATGAGTTTGGAGGATTTACTCGTGAATTTGGCGCAAATACTCGTGAGTTTGGCACATTTACTCGTGAGTTTGGGGCATATACTCGTGAGTTCGGCGCAAATACTCGTGAATGGGTGTTTACTCGCGAGTTTGAAGCAAATACTCGTGAGTTCGGCGCAAATACTCGTGAATTTGGCACATTTACTCGTGAATGGGTGTTTTCTATCGAGGAGCATTACATAGTTTGATTTCGGATAAGCATTCGGCAATGCGTTACGTGGTTTGTCATGATAGTAAAGCAAAGCTGCAATCTAAATCGTAATCAATACGATTCTACAGCGGCCAATAAAAATAGTTGAGGTAATGGGGGAAATATATCGTGTTCAGAAAATGCAAATCGATTTTTATTGTATGTTTATCATTCTTTCTTTTGGCTGCTTGTTCCACCGAGTCTGCGAAAGATCAAGTGGGAGGGGAGAAGGAAGTGAACTTGCTTTTTAATTTTGCGACTAGCTCGCTTGATCCGAATGTTGATACTAGTTATGTGTCACTAAGGGCTGGGATCACTGAGACCTTGGTGCATCTCAATGATAAGGATTTGACCATCGAACCTTGGCTGGCGAAAAGCTGGGATAGTAAGGATGGTCAATTATGGAATTTTGAGTTAAGGGAGGGTGTGACTTTTCAGAATGGAAAGCCGATGGATGGCAAAGCGGTGAAGGCTTCCTTGGAGAGGGCGATGAAAGATAGTCTGGCGATCAAGAATGCTTTGCGCATTGAATCGATTGAAGCGGACGGGAATGCGCTGACCATTAAGACGGAGGTTCCCTTTCCGGAATTTCCTTCTGAATTGGTCCATCCAAATACATCGATTATTGACGTGAAGGAAAGTGACTATATAAACAAGCCAATAGGAACAGGGCCATTTGCCGTTTCGAAATTCATACCAGGTACGGCTGTTGATTTAATACGGTATGAGTCTTACTGGGATGGAGCCGCAAAGCTTGATAGAGCCAGGTTTTCGTTTAATGAAGATGCCAATGCACGGTCCCTTGCCCTTGAATCGGGAGACGCCGATATTGTTTTCCGTCCGGAAGTGGAAAGCCTGGAGAATTTAGAGGCGATAGATGGTGTGAAGGTTGAATCGACATCCACTTTCCGCGTACATCAAATGACGATGAATTTGGAACGTAAAGCATTGCAGGACATACACGTCCGAAAGGCGATAGATGCCTTGATCGACCGTTCATCCATTGCGGATACGATTTTACATGGTCATGCGGAAGTGGCAACAGGGCCATTTCCATCCACTTTCTCTTTTGCTCCGGACTATCCAAAAAAAGAGAATGGAATGGAAGCGGCTAAGGGGTTTCTTGATCAGGCGGGATATAAAAAAGTGGATGGTGTCATGCAAAAAGACGGTAAACCGTTAACGTTTACCCTTCTTACATACAGTTCACGTGCCGACCTGCCGTTAATTGCCCAAGTTTTTCAATCGGATGCCGGCCAGTTGGGGATTGATGTGAAAATCAAGCAAATAGAAATCCCTGAGGAGTATATGGCTGCCAATCGTGATTGGGATTTAACGACCTACAGCAATCTAACGGCTCCGCGCGGGGATGCCGGTTACTATTTAAATGCTACTTATCATCCAAAGGGAGCCTTGAACTTCAGTGGGGCCGATGATGATCACCTGACGTCCCTGATTGATAAGCTGAACGTAACGGTCGGACAGGAGAAGCGATCGGATTTAGCTGAGGAGATTGCGATGCATGTAGATGAACAAGTGTATAATTCTTTCATTTTACATCCGAATACACTTGTTGCTTATGATGCCGATAAAGTTGAAAACTGGATTACTTCGAGAAGCGAATATTACATGCTGACGAATGAACTGGATGTGAAGTAATGTTCCGCATCTTAGTCCGGCGATTCATTGAAGTCGTGATTTTTGTCCTTGTGATTACATTTATCTCTTTCCTTTTTGTTCGGCTTGCTCCAGGAGACCCGGTTCTCTCGATACTTCAAGTGGATGATGTATCGATCACAAACGAGCAGGTCAATGAGCTTCGTGAAGAATTGGGGTTCAATGATCCGCTGTTCGTGCAGTATGGCGATTGGTTTATGGACTTTATCCAATTGGATTTCGGGCATTCTTATCTGACGAATCAGCCTGTGATGGAGATGATCATGAGCGGGCTGCCTGCAACACTTGAGCTGGCGGTTGGCGCATTGCTTGTGATGCTTGGTATAGCCATTCCATTAGGTTCGCTTGCTGCCTTGTACAGGGGAAGCTGGATTGATCAGATAAGCCGTGCCGTTTCTTTGTTAGGCGCAGCCATTCCTAGCTTTTGGCTGGGGCTGCTCTTGATAGATTTATTTGCGGTACGATGGGGAGTCCTTCCAACAATGGGCAGGGACGGATTTCGTTCTTTGATTCTGCCGTCAGTCACGTTGGGGCTGGCCATCACAAGTGTGTACGTCCGTTTGCTGCGTTCGAGTTTGATAGAGTCCCTCAGTCATGATTTCATCAGGGCTGCCCGATCAAGGGGGATTTCAGAAATGCGGATATTCTTTGCCCATGCATTTCGTTATAGCTTGCCCCCGGTCATTACCGTATTCGGTGTCAGCCTTGGCAGCCTGATCGGCGGTGTAGTCGTGATCGAAGTGATTTTTGCCTATCCAGGCATAGGTAAGATGGTCGTGGACTCGATTCGGTCACGGGATTATCCAGTCATCCAAGGGTACCTGTTGGTCATGGCCATCATTGTATTCATGGTTAATAGTGCCGTGGATTTATCCTATCGTTATTTAAATCCGGAGCTAAGACTGAAGGAAAGGAAGCATGGAAAATGGAGTTAGTTATCAAAAGAAAATCCAAAAGGCGCTGGAGAATGACCGTCCTTTTTACGGTGATGACAACAGTCCTTGCCGTTGCGGCTTACACCTTTCTTATTCTGAAACATGATCCGGCACTGGTCAATTTAGGAGAAAGGCTATGGCCGGCGAGCATGGAACATCCGTTAGGGACGGATCATCTAGGGCGTGATGTATTGACACGTCTTCTGCTTGGCGCACAGCTGACGGTTGGCTACGGTTTTTTATCTCTGTTTGCCGCTGTTATCATCGGCGTCCCGTTCGGGGTGATTGCCGGTTTTAAAGGAGGTCTGATCGATCGGATCTTCATGCGCATTGCAGACGCGTTTCTCGCATTCCCTGATACGATCGTTGCCATTGTGCTTAGTGGCTTATTAGGACCAGGAATCGAAAATCTCCTGTTGGCGATCGTTCTGGTGAAATGGGTGAATTATGCCCGGCTTGTGCGAAGTACGGTGATCACCGAACGTCAGAAGGATTATGTCACAGCTGCTAAAATCAATGGATTAAGTTCATTTGGGATTATGCGGAAGCATCTATTTCCGCACCTTATCGGGAACGTGCTTGTCCTTTCTAGCCTCGATTTAGGGAAAATCATTTTGCTCATATCTTCCTTATCATATATCGGGCTCGGGGCGCAGCCGCCTGCACCAGAGTGGGGAGCCATGCTGAATGATGCCCGTCCATACTTTCAATCCAATATGCTGCTGATGATTTACCCGGGGCTCGCCATCGTATTTGTCGTCCTCCTATCCAATATACTCGGTGATTATTTGCGCGATGCATTCGATGTGAAAAAGGAGGTGGAATCATGAGCATTTTATCCGTGAGGCAGCTGCATATCATGGGAAAGCAAAGTCATATCGTCAAGGACCTTTCATTGGATGTGCATGAAGGTGAATGGTTCGCACTTGTCGGACAAAGTGGGAGCGGCAAAAGCATGACGGCCATGGCAATCGGTCAGCTGCTTGCACCCAATCTCCAAGCGAAGGGGGAAATATGGTACGGGGAAAAGAATTTATTAACGCTATCTTCCTCTGAAATCAGGAAGATTCGCGGAAAGCGCCTGGCTTATATTTTTCAAGATTACCAGGGTTCATTCACACCGTTCCTTACCATCGGTCAACATTTCGACGAATATCAGCGAACACATTTAAACCTTTCCAAAAAGGCAAGAAGGCAGCAAGCGGTCAAGGCGCTCATATCGGTGGGCCTGAATGAAGATATCTACGGCAGATACCCTTTCCAATTAAGCGGTGGGCAGCTTCAACGCGTATCCATTTCGATAGCCCTGCTGCTTGAACCGGATATATTGATAGCGGATGAACCGACCACAGCCTTGGATAGTGTATCATCCTTTAAGGTCTTACAGCTGTTATCAAGGCTCCAAAGAGAAACCGGATGTGCGGTCTTGTTCATTACCCACGATTTACGTCATGTCAAGAAGTATGCGGATCGCATTGCGGTCATGAAAGACGGGGCCATCATTGAGACCGGTGATAAAAATCAGGTATTGAATCATCCGCAGCATGCTTATACGAATAAACTGATTCAATCATCACCATCATTGAGCAGAATTCCATTTAAGCTGGAAGGGGTGTCAGGATGAGTTTATTAGACGTGCGAAATGTCCATAAAAGCTATGATAACGGGGTGGAAATACTAAGGAACGTGAATTTCAGCATCGAAAGGAAGGAATGCCTCGGGTTAGTGGGAGAGAGCGGCTGCGGAAAAAGCACACTGGCAAGACTCATCCTTCAGATTGAATCTTTTGACCAGGGCAGCATCCTATTTGAAGGAACCGTGCTGCAAAACAAAAGCGAACGCAGTTTAAAACCGTATCGCAAGAACATCCAGGCCGTTTTGCAAAATCCTGCATCGGCTTTGAATCCAAAACTAAGGATCAAAGATTCACTAATGGATCCATATCTTCAATTTGGCAGCCAGGTCAATATGAAACATTTTACGTATACAAGTGAAGCGAACTTTATCGGACAGCTGCTGGAAACCGTGGAGCTTCCAAAGAGTTTTGCTGAACGTTACCCGCATGAGCTAAGCGGCGGACAAAAGCAGCGGGTGACCATTGCACGCGCAATCAGCATTGAACCTGCCCTCATTATATTGGATGAACCGGCTTCAAGCCTGGACGTTCTGTCACAAGCGGCAGTGCTGAAATTGTTAGGCGGGCTGCGGGAGACTTTGGATATTTCTTACCTTTTTATTTCTCATGATCTATCGGCTGTACAGGAGATAAGCCAACGGATCATGGTGATGAAAGGGGGGGGGATTGTCGATTCTTTCGAAAACGAACAGCTTTTTTGCACCGATCGCCATTCATACACAAAAGAACTGATTTCGATGTTTGAATAATGAGGTTGTGTTTATTTGAGTTTTAAATGGCAATGATTTCGATTGAATTGGAGTTTGATACTTAAGGAGGAAGTAAGGTGAACCATCAATCATATTTGGCCTTGGCCGAATGATGGTGTCATTCATGACTACACAGAGTTCGATCTTGTATGGATTGCCAGCCTGGTTCCTAATAAAGAAGAAATACTGGATCGGATATTTCAGACGACCCCTTGCGCAACCGTCGCAATACGGTCGGCGGACGGCATTCATCAATTATTAGATGAGCCAGTTGATGCGACAAAATTCAGTAAAGTGGCATGTGAGGAAGTCGGGAGAACCATTGCGGATTCTTTTATCATCAATTCAACCATTTATTACACATTTAAATAGTGACACCATGGAACGAGTTGCTTTGGCAATTCGTTTTTATTTAGGGAAAAAAAGAAATTCCAATAAACTTACTTGACATTATGAACTTATGAAAATATAATTACTTACATAAAGTAACCAACAAAAAGGAGAATTCATACATGAATAAAAATGATGCAGGTCAAGTTTTTTTAAGGGTGATTTTAGGTCTTACTTTTTTCATTCACGGCGTTTCAAAGTTTCAAGGGGGAATAGGAAATACGGCGGGATTTTTCGATAGCCTTGGGATTCCTGGGTTCATGGCGTACATCGTTGCAGGAATCGAATTGATCGGAGGACTTGCGGTTATACTGGGTTTGGGAACACGAATCGTTTCCGTCCTATTTGCGGTCATTATGGCGGGGGCGATTTTCACGGCTAAATTACCTGCCGGTTTTCTAGGAAACGGGCAAGCGGCGGGCTACGAACTGGACTTGGCACTGCTGGCCATGTCTGTCTATCTAGCGTGTGCAAACCGCACGGTTCTTTCTTTGGATCATGTGATTTTCAATAAAAAAGGGAAGTGACAATATGGATAAGAATTTTCATCAAAAACCAATTACCTTTGTTGGCGAAGTCAGTGTAAATGTTTTGGATTTGAATAAGGCCATTCAGTTTTATCAAGAAATCATCGGTCTTCAAGTATTGAAGAAAGCCGACCGGCAAGCTGTTTTGACGACAGACGGAAAAACTCCGTTGCTGACACTTGAGCAGCCTGCTGATGTGATTCCGAAAGAAGGGCGGACGACGGGCTTATATCACTTTGCCCTTTTGCTGCCAAGCCGTGCCGACTTATCGATTTTTTTACGCCATTTACTTCAAACGAAATATCCATTTGGAGCGGCGGATCATGAAGTGAGTGAAGCGCTGTACATTACCGATCCGGATGGCAATGGCATTGAAGTATACTCTGACCGGCCATCCGCTGATTGGAGATGGGCCGATGGGGAAGTCGCAATGGGCACGGATCCGTTGGATGGGAATGACCTTTTGAAAGAAAGCGATGGTGAGTGGAGCAAACTGCCTGCAGGTACCTTAATGGGGCATATACATCTGCATGTAGCGGATTTACGTAAAACGGAGGAGTTTTACATGCAAGGTCTTGGGTTTAGTGTTGTGAATCGATATGGAGGAGCGCTCTTTACTTCAACCGGTGGATATCATCATCACATCGGGTTGAACACTTGGAATGGCCTTGGCGCCCCTGCTCCAAAGGAAAATAGTGTGGGGCTAAACTGGTATACTCTCGTTTTTGCAGATGAAGAAGCGAGAAACAAAGTAACGGAACAACTAAAAGGAATCGGGGCTGTCGTCACGGAAAAAGAAGGGTTTTTCGCTGTAACAGATCCATCAGGCAATGAGATTCATTTAGTCGTCTGAAATATAGAATTAATGTAGAAAGTAATGGTGGGGATAATGGGATTCTTAAGTAGATTATTTGGAAATAAAGAAACCGCGGCAGAGGAGAATGGAAAAATGACAAAAGTATTATTCGTTAAAGTGAACGATCGTCCTGCAGAACAGGCAATCAGCTCGAAAATGTATGACACCTTCTTGAAAACATATAAAGAGACACACCATGCAGATGAAGTGACCGAGCTGGATTTATTTAAAGAAGAACTTCCTTACTATGGAAATACGGCGATTACCGGGTTGTATAAACGCAACCAAGGTCTTGAACTGACAGCCGAAGAGGAAAATGCGGCCAAACTGGTTGACCAATATTTAAATCAATTCCTGGCGATGGATAAAGTGGTATTCGCTTTCCCTCTATGGAACTCAACGGTTCCTGCACCGCTTATCACATATCTTTCCTATTTGGCACAAGCAGGTAAAATGTTCAACTATACGGCGGAAGGTCCTGTCGGGTATGCTGGTGATAAAAAAGTCATGCTATTGAACGCCCGCGGTTCTGATTATGCATTAGAAGGAATGGCTTCTGCTGAAATGGCCGTGAATTTAGTGAAAAATATCATTGGCCTTTGGGGGATCAACAATCCGGAGGTCGTGGTCATTGAAGGCCATAATCAGTATCCGGATCGGACACAAAAAATCATCGCAGATGGTTTGGAAAACGTTGCAAAAGCGGCTGAAACATTCTGATTGCGAAGTGAAATGAATAGCAGGCAAAGAAGGCCCTCCATATCAATGGGGGGGCTTCTTTGTGCAGGAATGATGTTATTTGACCTGATACTTTTTCAAGCGGTATTGAAGACTTTGGCGGCTAATATTCAGGGCCTTGGCTGCTTGGGAGATATTCATGCCATGTTCTTTTAATATCTTTTCCAAATATTGCTTTTCCGTAGTGGCGATATAATCATCAAGAGATAAGGTCGACTCCTCTAAATCCCCATTTGCATGATTCTCTTTTCTTTCGGGATGGATGTCTTCCAAATGGGCTTTTTTCCTAAAAAGGGTCGGCAGGTGGGTGATGGCAATCTTTGTATCGCCAGGTTCCATTAAATTCATGGCCCCCTCAATGATATGTTCAAGTTCCCTTACGTTCCCGGGCCAGTCGTAATCATAAAAAAGCGAGTAGACCTCTTCGCTGATCCCTTCTATATTCAATTCGAACAGCGCATTGAATTTCTCGATGAAAGATTGCGCCAGCAAAGGAATATCCTCTTTCCGTTCACGAAGAGGCGGGATGAATAACGAAACGACACTTAATCGGTAGTATAAATCCTTTCGTAAATGATCATTTGAAATCGCATCTATCGGATCTTCATTTATCGTTGCAATGACCCGAACGTCAATTTTTTTATCTTTTGTATCCCCAACACGGCGAATCGTCCTTTCTTGAAGGGCCCGTAATAATTTTGCTTGCAGGTTCGGATTTAATGAGTTGATTTCATCTAGCAGGATGGTACCGCCCTGTGCCTGTTCGAATAATCCAGGCCTTTCAATCGATCCGGTGAAGGCGCCTTTCTTTGTGCCGAAGAGTATTCCTTCAATTAGACTATCTGGCAGGGCAGCACAGTTTTGGCTGATGAAAGGATGTGTCGAACGGCTGCTGCCATTATGGATGCTTTGGGCGAAGAGCTCTTTACCGGTTCCGGTTTCCCCGACGATAAGGATGGAGGATGTCGTTCTGGTCGAGCGCTTACTCTTTTCTATGACTTCCAAGAAATTTTCACTGGTTCCGATGATGCTGTCAAACGTATATTTGGTATCGCCCTTATTTAAGATATTATCTTTAATGATTCTCTCCAGATTTGTTATATCCTTTGCCACTTCAATGGCTCCGATGATATTTTGCTTCTGATCCAAAATCGGAAACGTATTATTGATTGTTGTAATTTCCTGCCCAAGATTATTGAAGTAGGTCTGCTTTGAGTTCTCGGTTGTCTTACCCGAATGAAGTGCCCTTATTAATGTACTCTCCGTTTCTTCCTTGAATTTAAAGATTTCGTGAATCTTCTTCCCTAATACCTCGTCTGAATCCATTCCTTCTATTTCTGCCATTTTCTTGTTATATACAATGGTCCGCCCTTTTATATCGATTATATGTATCCCAATATCGATAACATCCACTAGCGAATAGAGGATGGTTTGGAAACCATCTATTTTAATGATTTGATCTAAATTCATGAATGCCTCCCGTTTATATTCTTTTCTTAGAGTTATTGTAGAGGAATTAAAGAAAGGGCGCAAATAAAATTTGCACAGCAAGATTATTTTGCATCGAAGTGCAAAAATATTTTGCGGAAAAAGTGAAAAAACGCTGTTTATTATGTTTTTTTAGTTGGCATGAATCTTGCATTAATAAAAAGTGTAAGGTTTAAGCGACAAAAATAGGGATTAGAGCAAAAAATAATGGCATACTATGTCAATTTTGCCCCGAAAGTGCTGAATTTCATTGCATATTTAAAGAAAATACATTATTTTTCTAAAAAAATGAAAAGTTGGCACGGAACTTGCTTGTTAAGTAAGGGAGAAGAAAAAAACATTAATTTTTTAGGGAGATGAGACATAATGGTCCAACCATATAAACACGAACCATTTACTAATTTTAAAATCGAAGAAAACAAAAAAGCTTTTCAAGCGGCATTGAATGATGTAGCTAATGATTTAGGGAAGAAATATCCGCTGATCATTAATGGTGAAAAAGTGTTTACTGATGAAGTCATTACCTCTGTAAACCCAGCAAATAAAGAAGAAGTTATTGGAACCGTATCCAAAGCGAATAAGGATCTTGCTGAGCAAGCGATGCAAGCGGCAGATAAGACATTCCAAACTTGGAGAAAAACGAAAGCGGAAGTGCGTGCAAATATTTTATTCAGGGCTGCAGCCATCGTTCGCAGAAGAAAACACTATTTCTCGGCACTATTGGTTAAAGAAGCAGGAAAGCCTTGGAATGAGGCTGATGCAGATACAGCGGAAGCAATCGACTTCATGGAATACTACGCACGTCAAATGCTGAAGCTTAAAGACGGCATGCCAGTGGAAAGCCGTCCGATTGAACACAATGCTTTCAATTATATTCCGCTTGGTGTCGGTGTCATCATCTCACCTTGGAACTTCCCGTTTGCGATCATGGCAGGCATGACGACGGCGGCTCTTGTTTCAGGTAATACAGTCTTATTGAAACCGGCCAGTACAACACCGGTCATTGCAGCTAAATTCATCGAAGTGTTGGAAGAAGCGGGCATGCCTGCAGGAGTTGTGAACTTCATTCCAGGAAGCGGTGCCGAAGTTGGCGATTATTTGGTAGATCACCCTCGTACACGTTTCATCAGCTTTACCGGATCTCGTGATGTTGGAATCCGTATTTATGAGCGTGCGTCAAAAGTTCATGAAGGCCAAATCTGGTTAAAACGTGTCATCGCTGAAATGGGCGGTAAAGATACGATCGTTGTTGATAAAGAGGCTGATCTGGAATTGGCGGCACAATCAATCGTCGCTTCCGCATTCGGATTCTCCGGTCAAAAATGTTCTGCTTGCTCACGTACAGTCGTGGTGGAAGATGTATATGACCAAGTCTTGAATCGTGTCATTGAATTAACGAAAGAAAAAACTGTCGGGGAACCAACAGATGTAAACAACTTCATGGGTCCGGTTATCGATCAAGCAGCTTACGATAAAGTCATGAGCTACGTTGAAATCGGTAAAAATGAAGGGAAACTTGTTGCAGGGGGAGAAGGAGACAATTCAAAAGGTTTCTTCATCCAGCCAACTATCATTGCCGATGTGGATGAAAACGCACGTGTCATGAAAGAAGAGATTTTCGGACCAGTGGTTGCATTCTGTAAGGCAAAAGATTTCAATCATGCAATCGAGATTGCCAATAACACGGATTATGGATTAACGGGTGCGGTCATCTCGAACAATATTGAACATATCGAGCAAGCGCGTGAGGATTTCCACGTAGGTAACTTGTACTTCAATCGCGGCTGTACAGGTGCCATTGTAGGATACCAGCCATTTGGCGGATTCAATATGTCAGGTACAGATTCAAAAGCGGGCGGTCCTGATTATTTAGTTCTTCATCTTCAAGGAAAAACAACATCTGAAACGCTATAAATTTTAGGGGGAATCAACATGACAACATTAACGGAAAAATTAATCGAGCAAACAGAACAATATGGTGCAAACAATTATAATCCACTTCCAATCGTCATTTCGAAGGCAGAAGGGGTTTGGGTGGAAGATCCTGAAGGAAACAAATATATGGATATGCTTAGTGCCTATTCAGCAGTGAACCAAGGCCACAGGCATCCGAAAATCATCGACGAATTAAAAAAACAAGCTGATCGCGTAACATTAACGTCCCGTGCATTCCATAGTGATAAATTAGGCCCATGGTATGAAATGGTTTCACGCATTACGCAAAAAGACATGGCGCTGCCTATGAATACGGGTGCTGAAGCCGTTGAAACAGCAATCAAAGCTGTTAGGCGCTGGGGTTATGATGTTAAAGGAATCGCAGAAAACCAAGCTGAAATCATTGCTTGTATTGGGAATTTCCATGGTCGTACGATGGCAGCCGTGTCCTTGTCTTCCGATGATGAATATAGAAGGGGCTTTGGACCGATGCTGCCAGGGATCAAGCTTATCCCTTACGGCGATCTTGATGCATTGAAAGAAGCGATTACACCGCAAACCGCTGGATTTTTAATCGAACCGATTCAAGGTGAAGCGGGAATCATCATACCGCCACAAGGATTCTTAAAAGAAGCTTACGACTTATGTAAAGAAAATAATGTCCTATTCGTTTCTGATGAAATTCAGTCAGGACTTGGACGTTCAGGAAAAATGTTCGCCTCTGACTGGGATGGAGTAGTTCCGGATATGTACATTTTAGGTAAGGCGCTGGGCGGCGGGGTTTTCCCAATCTCTTGTGTAGCTGCAAACCGTGAAATCCTTGGCGTATTCAATCCTGGTTCCCATGGTTCTACATTCGGCGGCAATCCATTGGCATGTGCGGTTTCCATCGCTTCATTGGAAGTCCTTGAAGAAGAGAAGCTTGCGGAACGTTCATTGGAGCTTGGACAATACTTTATGGATAGTTTAAAAGAAATCAAGAATCCAATGATTAAAGATATCCGTGGCAGGGGCTTATTCATCGGAGTTGAATTAACAGAAGCAGCAAGACCTTATTGTGAGCAGCTTAAAGAAGAAAAACTGCTATGTAAAGAAACACATGATACAGTCATCCGTTTTGCTCCGCCATTAGTGATTACAAAAGAAGACTTGGATTGGGCAATCGAACGCATTAAAAGAGTTTTATCCTAATATACCTATGAGGTGAATTCCATTGAGTACAACGATCAAAGAAGAAAAAGAAACTGCCAGCTTGCTTGATTCAACACAGGTCGTAATCAAGGAGGCGCTGGATAAGCTTGGCTACTCTGAAGAAGTGTTCGAGCTTTTGAAGGAACCTCTTCGGATGCTGACCGTCCGGATTCCAATTAAGATGGATGACAATACGACGAAGATTTTCACTGGATACCGTGCCCAGCACAACGATGCTGTCGGTCCGACGAAAGGCGGAATCCGTTTTCATCCCGAAGTCGATGAGGAAGAAGTCAAAGCACTTTCAATGTGGATGAGTTTGAAATGCGGAATCGTGAATCTGCCATATGGCGGAGGAAAAGGCGGCATCATCTGTGATCCGCGCCAAATGTCCATTGGTGAATTGGAAAGGCTTAGCCGTGGATACGTTCGGGCAATCAGCCAAATAGTGGGACCGACTAAAGATATTCCGGCCCCGGATGTTTATACGAATTCACAAATCATGGCATGGATGATGGACGAGTACAGTAGAATAAGAGAACACGATTCTCCTGGGTTCATTACAGGTAAGCCACTGGTACTGGGCGGTTCACACGGTAGGGAAAAGGCGACTGCACAAGGTGTCACCATCTGTATCGAGGAAGCGGCAAAGCGTAAGGGCATAGAATTGAAAGGTGCACGCATCATTGTCCAAGGGTTTGGGAACGCAGGAAGCTTTTTGGCCAAATTCATGCATGATGCAGGTGCGAAAGTGATTGGTATATCGGACGCATATGGTGCCATATATAACCAGGATGGTCTGGATATCGATTACTTACTTGATAAAAGGGATAGCTTTGGAACGGTAACGACACTATTCGATCATACAATCACCAATCAGGAACTTCTGGAACAAGATTGTGATATTTTAGTGCCTGCTGCCATTTCCAATCAAATCACCAAAGAAAATGCACATCTTATCAAAGCCCAAATTGTCGTCGAGGCCGCGAATGGACCTACCACATTGGAGGCAACCAAGATCTTGACGGAACGCAATGTGCTTCTCGTACCCGATGTATTGGCAAGTTCAGGCGGTGTGACTGTTTCTTACTTTGAGTGGGTTCAAAATAATCAAGGTTATTATTGGGAAGATGAAGAGGTCCAAACCAAATTAAAAGCGTTATTGGTCAACTCATTTAATCAAATATATGAAATGTCCGAGACAAGAAAAGTGGATATGAGGCTGGCAGCTTATATGGTGGGTGTCAGAAAAATGGCAGAAGCCTCGATATTCCGCGGCTGGGTATAAGCTTTAGTCTATTAATGGGGAGTGGAGGAGTGATTCCGTGTTAAAACCGATTCATACCATCGAGTGTGCTCAGGATGGGACCGTCGAACAAGTTTACGTTCAAAAGAATTCCTATGTTTATGAATGGGAGAGGCTCTTTTTAGTGAAGACGGGAGATGGGAAATTGATTGATGTTTCAATAGGTGCCAGTGGACACATTACTGAAATTAATGTTTCGGCAGGGGATCCTATAAATAGAAAGCTTCCATTAGCTTTGCTCCAAGACGATTTTGTTATAACTGGCTCTGATTGATTATAGGAAAGAGGGTGTTCCAAAGGCGGAGGTGATTCGGCTTTGGGATGCTCTTTTTTTTGTTGGCTCATTTAATTGGTGATGACAAAGCCTGGAAAAAGTTTGAAAAGTAAAAACTCCCTGTTTCATGGTAAAATATCAGAATGATTGGACAATGAGGAAAGCAGTTCCAAACCAGGAAGCTACAAATTGAATGACCCGATTGGCGGGGATTGTCAAGTTTTGAATATGTAAAGTTGAGAGGAGGCTGGAGGGGTGAATATGAATGGGGATCTATTCAGGCGATTATCCGATTTTGATAATGTTTTGGTCGTTGATGATAAAGGGATGATCATTTTTTATGATATGGCAGATTTAAATGTCCTTAAAGAGCTTGGGATAAGGCCGGAAGAATTCATGGGGAAGAGTGTCACTTCCTTTTATAAAAACATCACGAACGAAAATAGTACGCTGATGAATGTGTTAAGGACGGGAAAACCGTTATGTAATATAAAACAAGAGATGATCACCAAAACGGGAGAGGTCATCGAAACGATCAATTCCACATTTCCGATAGCCGAAAACGGTAAAATCATTGGGGCCGTAGAATTCTCTAAGCGTTTCTTTTCCAAGGATGCCATCCAACATTTGGACAAATATTCGAGCCATAAAATCTTCAGGAGAAATAATACCGTTTATACGGTCGATGATATTATTACGGTTAATCCTAAAATGGAAAGCATCAAAGATAAACTTGGAAGAATTGCTCTAACGACCTCAAATGTTTTGATCGTTGGGGAAACGGGCACAGGGAAAGAACTTATCGCCCAGGCGATCCATAATTTAAGCGATCGATTTGGAAAGCCCTTCATTTCACTTAACTGCAGTGCGGTTCCCGCTAGTTTATGGGAAAGTACTTTGTTTGGTACGAATAAAGGGAGCTTCACCGGTTCGGAAGACATGCCGGGTCTATTCGAACAGGCGGAAGGCGGAACTTTATTTCTGGATGAAATCAATTCCCTGGATATTAACCTTCAGGTGAAGCTTCTGAAGGCGATTGAAGAGAAAACGATCAGGAGACTGGGCGGGAAGAAAAATATCCGCTTGGACATTAGGGTGATTTCAGCAACGAATGAGGTACCGGATATTTTACTGGCGGAGAAACGGTTGCGGGAAGATTTATTCTATAGAATTGGTGTCGTGCAGATTGACTTGCCAAGCTTGATGGAAAGAAAAGAGGATATAGAAGTCCTTGTCAATCATTATCTGAATTTTTACAACAATACGATGAATATATATATAGACGGTGTTCAGGATGAAGTGCTCCAATGCTTCAAAAGATATCCATGGCCAGGGAATATCAGGGAGTTGAAAAATGCGGTCGAGACGGCTTACAATCATGTCCATTCCAGTAGAATCACCCTTGATGATATTCCTGGAAGAATCAGAGATTATACGGAAGCTCCATTGGCTGATGGGAATAGTCTGAATGTGGACTCTTTAAAAGATGCGGTTCAGCAATATGAAAAAGAAATCATTGTGCGTCAATTGAAAAATACGAATGGGAAAATTGCGGAATCTGCCAGACAGCTGGGTATCTCCAAACAATTATTGAAATATAAAATGGAAAAACATAAATTGCGGTAAAAATTTTTTTACGCTAGAGGGAAAAATTTCACCACTTCTTAATGGATTTGGATAATCAAAGGGTCACATTCTATACGCTAAATAGAATCGTGGCCCTTTTTTTGTCTTGTGTGCAGCGTCATATGCCAGTAATGTTAAAAATAATTAAAATATTGTTAAGATTGGCACGGAATTTGCTTACATAAGTGATAGGCGTATTAAAAGATGGTTTCTTTGAGTGATAAAAAAAAATAGAGGTGAATGGATGAATACAAACAAGATAGTACGTGACAGCCTTATTTTTGGTTTTGCTTTATTTGCCGTATTTTTTGGGGCTGGCAACCTGATTTTCCCTCCGTCGATCGGACTTGCATCAGGGTCCGATTGGCTTCCGGCGCTAGTGGGCTTCATTCTTACGGGAATCGTACTCCCTATAATGGGAGTTGTGGCGGTCCTGAATTCAAAAGGGAAATTTGAAGAACTGACAAGGCCGATCAGCCCCTGGTTTTATAAGGTATTCAATCTGGTCGTCATGATAGGGATTGCGATGCTCGTCACTGTACCCAGGACGGCCGCTACGACCCATGAGATGGGAGTTCATACATTATTCCCGAATGTACCATCTTTCGTGACGATGCTCGTTTTCTTTGGAATGAATTTTTATTTTGCAAGCGATCGATCCAATCTCATTGATAAAGTCGGACAAGTGCTAACGCCTGCTCTGTTCGCCATTCTTCTTTTTATCGTCATCAAAGGCACATTCGATCCATTGGGGGCGCCTGTAAATACGGACATTCAAAATCCATTTGGCCACTCCTTTTTTAGTGCTTATCAGACGGGTGATGTGTTCACGGGCCTTCTTTGTGCCTCGGTTTTCATTGGCTCGATTGCAGCAAAAGGATATGCGGATCCTTCCAAAATGAAGAAAGTGGTCATGAATGGAATCATAGTGGCTGGTTTGGGATTGCTCATCATATACGGAGGGCTTCTATATATCGGTGCTACAGGAACCGGGTTATTCCCTTATGACATGGAGAGTGCGCAGCTGGTGACGGGCTTGGTTTATAATCTGCTTGGGGATTACGGCACCATTGCATTGGCTATAGCGGTTTCATTAGCTTGCCTTACCACCTCAATTGGAATAACTGCTTCGATAGCAGACTTCCTTAGCGGATTGACGAAACAAAAGGTGAGTTACCGCAATTGGGTAATCGTCGTTTGTGCCACTGGAGTGTTGATGGGGCTAATGGGTGTCGAAAAGATCATCGACTACTCCGTACCGTTATTCATGGGAATTTACCCTGTTTCGATTGTGATTGTCTTACTTGGCGTTTTCCGCAGATACATCCCAAACGCGGGAGCCTATAAGGGGTCGGTCCTGGCCACTTTCATCATCAGTTTATGCGAAACACTGGAAAGCATCGGTATCCATTTGGGTTTCATGAATGATTTCATTACCATCATTCCATTCAGTTCGTATGGGTTTGCGTGGCTTATTCCAGCAGTACTGGGATTCGTGGCGGGAACGTTCATTCACGGAAAACAGGCTCAGGAAATTCCTTCAAGCCCATGAATGGCGAAAACCATTCATCTTAAATGTTGTGAAACGGCATAAGGTTTAAATATGGAAGGATGAAGTGAAGTTTGCACTTTCATTATGTTTGATTTTACTTATTAAGGAGAGGGAAAGTATGAATGCGAATAAACGAAATATGAATTTTATTTATATAAATGGGAAAATATTTACAGCGAACCCGGAACAACCTTATGCGAGTGCCATGGTTGTTCGTAATGGGCGCATAGAGTGGGTTGGAGAACAGTCGGAGACAGATGGAATGAATGGAGAACGGATTGATCTTCTGGGGCGGCGGGTGCTTCCCGGACTAATTGATGCACATCTGCATCCGCTATTTTTAGCAAAGGCAACCAAGCAAATTCCATGTATGCCCCCTGTCGTTGATTCGATTGAGGATTTGATCAAGGCCGTTCGTGAACAGTGTAATTCCCGAAATTCACGGGATTGGATTGAAAGCTGGGGATATGATGAAGGGAAATTGACGGAAGGACGGTCCCCTTCACGCTACGATTTGGATAGGGCGACGACGGAAGTCCCAGTTGTCATAACCCGGACCTGCGGCCATATTATCGTCGTGAACAGCAAGGCATTGGAATTGGCGGGGATCACGAAGGACACGCCAAATCCAGCAGGGGGGGAGATTGACAGGGATTCAGAAGGGGAGCCGACTGGGATATTACGGGAAAATGCAAAAGAACTGGTCAATAAAGTGATGCCGCATCAAACATTCGAAGAAGAAACAGATACTCTTGCCGAACTGAGTCCCAAATTATTATCACATGGGATTACTGCAATCACTGAACTCCTGGCAAGGACCCAGCCGATCGATTACTTGGATATGTATAGGGCAGCAAGTGAAAAGGGCCTAAAGCAACGTACAGTTTTATACTATATTTGGGAAGATATGAAGAATGATATGATCCTCGATAAGGGTAAAACAAACAGAGAAAGCCAGAATCATATAGGCGGGGTTAAGTTATTCTCGGATGGCAGCGTGTCGGGTCAAACGGCTTGGGTCGATCCGCCATTTTTAGGAGAAGAAAAGAATCATGGCATACAGATGACATCAGAGGCAGAATTGTTAAGTGCAGCAGAGGCAGCCAGGAAAAACAATATTCAATTGGTGATACATGCAATGGGGGAGCAAGCGATCGATATGATCGTGAATACCTTTTATGGAAAAGCGGGATGGATCGAGGATGGGCCATCGATAAGGATCGAACATGCAGCCATGCCTACAATGCAAGCTCTTCAGCGTGCAGCTGAAACGGGTATCGCTTTTGTTCCCCAGCCAATCTTCTTATATGCCGAAATCGAAAGCTACCTTAATAATTTGGGTGCAGAACGTTTGACGCGAACCTACCCCATCCAATCCATGTTGGAAGCAGGCATTAAACTGGCATTCTCTTCCGATGCACCTGCAACGGCATGGGTCGATCCGGTCAATCCGTTCGTTGGAATCAAGGCAGCCGTCACACGAATAGCCTATGACGGTACGGACACCGGTCAGGATCAGCGTGTAGATGTGCCTACCGCGATTACACTCTACACGCGGGCCGCTCAGGAGATAACGAGAATCCCGGATGTCGGGCAGCTCACTCCGGGCTATCATGCAGACTTTATTGTGCTTGACCAAGATATTTTGGCGATCAGACCGGAGGAAATCGATAGGGTTACAGTGGAAGAAACCTATATGGGCGGTTCTTTGGTTTATCAAAAGAAACGACGATAACTAAATAGAAGAAAGAGGGACGAAAAGGGGGAAGATTTACTTTTCGTCCCTTTCACTTTCTTGGCGGATGAAAGGAACCTTCCTTCAATAGTAAAAAAAGTTTTACGCTAGATGGTAAAAGTTTTTACACTTCCATGCGAGGAAGCCTTGGAATCGATGTTACCGTTTAAATGTATAAGTCGCAAAGGGTTTGCTGAAATTTTATTTTTCAAGGAGCGGGAAGTTAGATTTGCGGAAAATTAATAATTGGCACACAACTTGCTGATTTACTGGATAGATAGATCTTATAGTTCATATTTGAGGAGGAAATGGTCATGGAAAGTCCCCCCAGAGGACTCCCTCTTCAAGCGTGGGAAGGGCGAGAGCTCAACGGTAAGGGGGAAATCGAGATATTAACGCAGGACTCAATCTAATGAATGAAGCCATAAGGCTTCTAACCGTAGGAACTACGGGGTTAGCCTAATTAAAAATTGGCCGATAGGCTAATGTTCTTAGGAATCCCACACTTCAATCAGATCGTAAGGTCGATAAGTGGTGGGTAGTTCAACCATGCTGTTCGTAAGATTTTGGGATAGAATTAAATGAGTGGCCAGGTCTATCTGGGAGAAGGAAAATGGAACTAGATTAACGAAATGACTGTTAACCAAGATAAATACAAGCGCCTTCGCTGACCGTACGCCTTAACAGGGGATGGTCTCGCGAAGTATTTTTGATTTGGGAAGGAATATTGTCATATTCCCTTTCATAAACTGTTATGAACAAACAAGCCAATAGACCAAGGCCCAGAAAGGGGTTGATCATGGCTGCTCGAAACCGGTTAAACGCCTGACTCTATCCGTGTGTGCTTTCTAGGAATTTAAGCCCACGACTAGAAATCGTATGTTAAAATACAACGGAAGATTTAGACATCAAATAAATAGTGGTTTTTCTGATGTATCTATATTTACAATAAAAAAGAAACACTCAGAATTCCGCCATTTAAAAAAGGGGAGTTAAATCAGAGTATGAGAATCTCAGAATTAAAAAGGAAAGCCCTTCAGTCGCTGGGAGGTAAATGGGGAGTTACTGTTTCGCTTATGTTGCTGTTGTTCTTGATCAACCTCATTTTCCCTTTAATTGTCGAAGTGATCGGGAGCGGCGGGTTTTCACAATGGCTCATGCAGGAAGAAACACCGTTATGGTCTGATATCTTCAGCCTGGTCTTTACCCTTGCCTTAATCCCGCTTACCATTTCAACCACTTGGTTCTACTTGAATTTGGTTAGGGAAGGAAACCCTGATATTCCAGAAGTATTCGCTATCTATAAAGATGGAAAAACCTCTTTCAAGCTTATTGGCGCATCCATCTTACAAGCAATTTTCATTTTTTTATGGTCATTATTATTAATCATTCCGGGTATCATAAAAGGCATCGCCTATTCGCAGCTGTTTTTCTTATTGAAGGATCATCCTGAATATACGGTGCTTGAAGCCATTACAGAAAGCAGAAAAAGAATGATGGGCTTGAAATGGAAGTATTTCCTTATGCACCTAAGCTTCATCGGGTGGGGCATCCTTTGCATGTTCACGCTGGGAATTGGTTTATTATGGTTGATTCCTTATTGTGGAACAACAATGGCTGCATTTTATAACGAATTAATTGTGCCTCAAGAAGATATTGACGATCAACAAATATAGGGATAAAAGATCAACCGATAGCAAATGGCTATCGGTTTTTTATTCCCGTTTCCCCTTAAAAAGGTTAAATTGTTCATTTTGCCTGGTGTATAATAGAATACTGAGAATGCCATTTAGGGGGATTACATAGTGAGTGGTTTTAATATTGCGGATCTGATATACCAATTGTTTTGCCTTGTATTTCTAATCCTGATCATCGTTGGGGCCATATCCCTTTTCCGTTCCATCAAGCACCGTAAAACCAGATTGGATATCATGGAAAAGAAAATGGATGATTTGCATGAACTGATTAAAAGGGGCAAAAATTGACGGCTACAGTGCAGCCGTTCAGACTGCAGGCAAACTCGAGTTTGCCTGCAGTTTTTTTTTTGGACAACGTTCCAGCTTGATTTCAGAAATGATGGAGAATGTGAACATCCGATCCTTTTGTTAGGTAACTTTTGAGAAGTGGGAGGAGTCGGTATCATGAAAGAAGTTATTGCAGTAAAAGAAATTACTAGGTTTAAAACTCGGACGGAGGAATTTAGTCCGTACGCTTGGTGTAAACGGATGTTAGAAAATGACCCCGTGAGTTATCATGAAGGAACAGATACGTGGAATGTTTTTAAATATGAAGATGTGAAGCGGGTTCTCAGTGATTATAAACATTTTTCGAGTGTTCGGAAACGGACTACCATATCGGTTGGAACGGATAGTGATGAAGGTTCTGTGCCTGATAAGATCAAAATCACTGAAGCCGATCCACCTGAGCATAGAAAACGCCGTTCACTGCTGGCCGCAGCATTCACACCCAGAAGTCTTCAAAACTGGGAACCTCGCATTCAGGAAATTGCAGATGAATTGATTGGACAAATGGATGAGGAAACGGAAATCGATATTGTGCAATCATTGGCGAGCCCGCTTCCGATCATTGTCATGTCGGATTTGATGGGCGTTCCCTCGAAAGATCGTTTATTGTTTAAGAAATGGGTGGATATCTTATTCCTTCCTTTTGATAAAGAAAAACAAGAAGAAGTAAATGAATTGAAGCAAGTGGCAGCAAAAGAATACTATCAGTATTTGTATCCGATTGTTGTGCAAAAACGGTTAAACCCGGCAGATGATATCATATCAGATCTATTGAAGTCAGAAGTGGATGGGGAAATGTTTACGGATGATGAGCTTGTCAGGACTACCATGCTTTTTTAGGAGCGGGGGTCGAGACAACAAGTCATTTACTGGCCAACAGCTTTTATTCCCTGCTATATGATGACAATGAAGTTTATAAAGAGTTACATGAAAACCTGGATTTGGTTCCGCAGGCTGTCGAAGAAATGCTCCGTTTCCGATTCAATCTTATTAAATTGGATCGCACCGTAAAGGAAGATAACAATCTATTGGGAGTGGAATTGAAAGAAGGGGATAACGTGGTTGTTTGGATGAGTGCAGCCAATTTGGATGAAGAGATGTTTGAAGACGCCTTCACCCTTAATATCCACCGCCCTAATAATAAGAAACATCTAACATTCGGTAATGGCCCCCATTTCTGCCTGGGAGCGCCGCTAGCCAGACTGGAAGCAAAGATTGCTCTTACTGCCTTCCTGAAGAAATTTAAGCATATTGAAGCGGTGCCATCGTTCCAGTTAGAAGAGAATCTTACCGATGCTGCGACCGGGCAAACTTTGACATCACTGCCGCTTAAGGCATTCCGTACAGTTTGAAAAATGAAAAAACCTTGTGCATTAACCTGCATAAGGTTTTTTTCGTTTTAGCAGGGACGCATGGATACATGTTGAATGGTATACGTTAAATATGTTCCTGCCACTCTCTGAACCCGTTCGACAGGAAATCTATAGTAACCCGAAGTTGAGGTGACAATGACGAATAGAGTAGTATGATAAAGTAGCAAATTTTGTGCCCAGGCATGTTCCCCGAATTAGGTTGGCGGGCGATGAAGCAATTACATTAACCATGCAATGAAGAAGATATGATAAAATAGAAATTTCCATATGAAACGGTTTTAAAAAGTGAAAGGATGTTATTATGAAATTAAAGCAGCAATTAACCATTGCCTTTATAGTAAGTGTACTTTCTTTAATCGGGTTCAGTTTCATGGCATTTACCATAAGTGCAAATGAATACCTGAAATTTGATGAAGATGTGATTTCCTTGGTGCAGGGGTGGGAGTCGCCTCTTCTGACTGACATCATGAAGTTCTTTACCTACATAGGTTCAACCGCTTCCCTGATCATCCTTTCCTTGGTCATTTTGTTTTTCTTATATAGGGTTTTGAAGCATCGTTTGGAATTAGTCCTATTCACTGCAGTCATGGTTGGTTCACCTCTTCTCAATTTGATGGTTAAGCTATTGTTTCAACGCGCCCGGCCCGATTTACATCGACTCATCGAAATAGGTGGGTACAGTTTCCCTAGTGGACATGCCATGAATGCATTTTCTTTATACGGTATCCTCACGTTTCTGCTATGGCGTCACATTAGTGCTAGGTGGGCAAGGATTCTATTGATTCTGTTCAGCATGATGATGATTCTCTCGATAGGAATAAGCCGAATATATTTAGGGGTCCATTATCCTAGTGATATCATTGCCGGATATTTGGCGAGTGGTTGTTGGATTGCGATTTCCATTTGGTTTTTCCAAAGGTATCAGGACCGGCGGAAGAACAAAGATCTTTAATAAAGGGAGCAAGATTATTGCAAGATAAGCAGCCGGCGGGTAACAAGTCAGCTGTTGATTCAAGAAAGTTAGGAGCGTATTAAATGGAAAACTGGATTACGGAATTCATGAATGATTTTGGGTATATAGGAATCTTTCTATTAATAGCATTGGAAAATATTTTCCCGCCAATCCCGTCAGAGGTCATTCTTACTTTTGGCGGCTACATGACAACAAAAGCGGATATGACAATTATCGGCGTCGTGATTGCTGCGACTATAGGGTCAGTGGCAGGGGCAGTCGTCCTTTATGGAATTGGTTTACTTCTTGATGTGAAGGTCATTGAAAAGTTCGTGGAAAGATGGGGCCATATTCTTCGGTTAACGGTATCGGACGTCCATAAGGCGAATTCATGGTTTGACAAGTACGGGGCATGGACCGTGTTTTTCTGCAGGTTGGTTCCGCTGATCAGAAGCTTGATCTCAATTCCTGCAGGCATGTCCCATATGAGCTTTTGGCTCTTTCTGCTTTACACAACATCCGGAACTTTAATTTGGAATATCATCTTAGTGAATATCGGGGCAGCTGTTGGATCTTCGTGGGAAGATATTGTAGGGTATATGGACATTTATTCAAACATCGTTTATGCGATATTGGCTTTGTTATTGATTATTTTCGTGGTTTTGATTTTTAGAAGGAATAAAGGCAAAGTATAATTTAGAGTTTAGTTGATTGGGCCGTTATAATCGGCACTTCATTACATAACGGAAAATAACCGCCAAAGGCTGTCATTGTGACAGCCTTTTTTGTATGGAAGGAAGTAGGCTGAACTCAGAATAAAGGGGGAATGCTTTGGACAAAATGAGTGAAACGAAAAAGGAATGAGGTTCGGTGCTATGGCTTCTTTTTTCAAACAAAAGAAACAAGTGAAGCAACGTGAAAAGAAAAAGGAAGATGAGAGTCAATCCAAAAGCAAAACTCCTGATTATATTGAAAGTTCCCTTTCGGCCAATCTGGAAATCGTGAAGAAAAAGACGGGAAAAAGTCCCGACATCATTATCCGAACGTTGAAAATCGGTCAAAATCCGGAGATAAAAACAACTATTTTGTATGTGCAGGGTTTGATTGATAATCCAAGCGTTACGGACTTTTTAATTGAATCAATCATGAAAAATCCTCATCTATCGGAAAAAATACTTCCACAAGAAGCGTTGGATGTAATCTCTGAGGACGTGGTTTCCCTCGGTGGTGTAGAAACAGTCAAGGACTGGGAAAAACTATTTTTGTCATTATTATCAGGAGACAGCATCATTTTTGTTGATGGTATAAACACAGCCCTTGTTGCCAGTACAAAAGGGGGGGAACGGCGCTCGATTCAGGAACCAAGCACGCATTTGACTGTCCGTGGATCAAGGGAAGGGTTTACGGAATCGAATGGAACGAACATCGCCATGTTACGCCGGATCATCAATACCCCGGATTTATGGATAGAGTCGATGAAAATAGGCACGGTGACAAAAACGGACGTATCCATCATGTATATAAATGGAATTGTCAAAGAGGGGATCGTCGAAGAGGTCAAGAAGCGCTTAAAACGAATAAACATCGATAGCATTCTTGAATCAGGATATATCGAACAATTGATAGAAGACCAGGTCATGACCCCTTTCCCAACCCTTAATCATACAGAAAGACCGGATATGGTCGCGGGGAACCTATTGGAAGGAAGAGTGGCGATATTCGTTAATGGAACGCCTTTTGTCTTGGTGGCCCCGGCCTTATTCGTACAGTTTTTCCAATCTGTCGAAGACTACTATAATCGCTTTGACATTGCTTCTGCCACACGTTTTTTACGGATCATCGTTTTCATCATCTCGATAGTCGGGCCGGCTGTCTATGTTGCAGCCACGACTTTTCATCAGGAAATGATTCCAACGAAGTTGCTGGTCATTGTAGCGGCCCAAAGGGAAACGGTTCCTTTGCCTGCCGTCGTTGAAGCGCTTCTAATGGAAATGACCTTTGAAATATTAAGGGAAGCAAGTCTTCGGATGCCAAAGGCTGTTGGTTCGACCATGTCCATTGTCGGGGCTTTGGTCATTGGGCAGGCGGCTGTCCAGGCTGGTATCGTTTCGCCGGCTATGGTCATCATCGTCTCGATTACGGCGATTGCCAGTTTTGCAACCCCTTCTTATTCCATAGCGATTTCTGCCCGCATTGTGCGATTTGGATTCATCATTTGTGCCGGAATTTTAGGTTTTTATGGAATGATTTTAGCCTTTATCGTCCTTATTGTCCATTTATGCAGCCTGCGTTCACTTGGAGTTCCTTATATGACACCGCTCGCCCCTCTGAATCCGGAAGGGTTAGGCGACACATTCTTCAGAAGACCAATGTGGGCCTTTAAGGAAAGGCCAAAATTAGTAACCAACGAAAGTAATCTGATAAGGGAAGGCGAAAATCAAAGACCATTGCCTCCTGAATCGCGCGGAATGAAAACTTCTGACGAGAAAAAAGGTGAAGGCAATGAATCGTAAAAGATTAATTCCGCTCTTGATGATGTTGATCGCCACCACATTCACCTCAGGCTGTTGGGATAAAACAGAGTTAAACGAAATGGCCATCGTTTCGGCGGTTGGACTCGATAGAAATAAAGAAGGAAAGTTAGTGGGAACGTTCCAAATCATTAATCCAAGCAATGTAGCGGGAGCTCTTCAGGGCGGCGGCGGAACAAATCCACCGATATCCATTTATAGGGCCACCGGAAATAATGTGCTTGAACTGGATAGCATCGCTTCAACTAAAATCTCGAGAGATATGTATTTTGCCCATGCCAATCTGATTGTCATAGGTGAGGAACTAGCAAAAGAAGAGGGACTCAACGATATTTTCGATGCATTTGAGCGCTCACCGGAATTCAGGGCAACTACGAGAATCGTGATTGCCCGGGGTGTGAAAGCACGGGATATAGTTGAAGCGTTAACGGCAATCGATAAGGTATCTGCTGAGAAAGTCATTAGGACGATTGAAACCACTGAAAAAACCCAGGGGAAAAGTATTAGCATCAATCTCCAAGAAGTGATCAAGAATCTGCTTAGTACCGGAAAAGAACCGATCATAAGCGGTTTTACCGTGAAAGGAAAAACAGGTAAAGAGGATAAAATGGAGAATACCCAGTCTTCGGACATTGAGGCAATCCCTAGTGCAGCAGGGATAGGCGTTTTTAAAGATGGCAAATTGATTGACTGGCTGGATGGTGATAAGGTAATAGGATCAATGTGGGTATTGGATAGGATCGAAAATACCCATTTAAACCTTGATTGGGAGGGGAAAAAAGACGCAATCACCTATTCAGTTATTCGTCAAAAAACCAACGTCGGGGCAAAATTGGTAAACGGCAAACCGAAAATATCGATAAAGGTCCGTGCAGAGGGAGATATCCGGGAGGTGAATGTTCCTTTGAATCTAACCGATATGCATGTTCTGATAGAAATTGAAAAGAAGTTAGCGAAAGACTTGAAGAAGGAGATGGAAGATGCGATCGTTCGGGCACAAAAAAATAAATCCGATATTTTTGGCTTTGGTGAAATCATACATGAATCCCATCCTAAAGAATGGAAGAAGTTGGAGGAAAATTGGGACGATGATTCTTTTCCTAAATTGGAAGTAGATGTGCAGGTAGAAACTTTCATTCGCCGTACCGGATTACGTAATAAGCCATTTCTTTCAAATTTAAAAAAGAAAGATCAATAATGGAAAGGAAGTGGCATCCTCATGGAAAAGGCAAAAATCAGCGGTTACCAGCTGTTCGTCCTTATTTTCCTGTTTGAAATGGGCAGTGCACTTTTGGTTCCGCTTGCAGGTGAAGCCAAGCAGGCTGCTTGGCTAGTCATCCTTATTGCAATGATAGGCGGGTTTTTATTATTTTTCATTTATTATGGCCTTTTTCAATACTATCCTGAGCAGCTGTTAACGGAGTTTGTAAAACTTATATTGGGGAATTTTCTAGGCAGGATCGTAGCTTTTCTATACATCCTTTATTTCATCTATCTTTCTGCAAGGGTGCTGAGGGATTTCGGAGATACGCTGCTTACTTTTGCCTATCCTCATATTCCGTTATTTGTTGCGAACGCTGCATTCATTTTAGTCGTGGTGTATACGGTCCGTAAAGGGATAGAAGTATTGACGAGGACGGGGGAACTATTCTTTGTCTTGGAGAATTTACTTTTAATGACCTTCTTTCTTCTAATTATTGCTTCAGGCATGATCCATTTAAACAACTTAAAACCCGTTATTGAAATGAGCGGGACAGAGATGGTGAAAATGGCTTTCACTAAAACCGTATTCTTTCCATTTGGCGAGATCATAGTGTTTTTAATGATTTTTCCTTATTTAAATGAACCTCAGCGACTAAAAAAAATTGGGATATGGAGCTTGGCGACAAGCGGTATTTTTCTCGCGATAATAATGGCTGTGAATGTTGCTGTACTTGGTGTGGACCTTACGACACGTTCGCAATACCCTCTTCTTACCCTCATTCAGTCAATAGAGGTCGCTGGTTTTCTTGAACGTCTCGATGTGTACTTCTTGCTTTTGTTGATGATTGGCGGGTTCATCAAGATAAGTGTATTTACTTATGTAGCGGTAACGGGTACGGCGAATGTTTTCAATGTTAAACAGCCCTCCAGACTTGCATACCCTGTTGGCATGATCATTTTATTGATTTCGATTATTATATCAAGCAGCTATACGGAACATATCCATGAAGGGCTAGATGCCGTACCAAATTACATCCATCTGCCATTTCAGGTGATCATTCCATTGCTTCTCTTGATCATTGCCTTTTTTAAGAATCGAAAAAAAAGGAAGACAAGCACCCAAAAAAGTTCCTAAAAGGTGGAATTGATGAGAAATGAAAATCTTTGGTATTACAGTTTTGATCCTAGCCCCTTTAGTGGTCATATCTTTAGGTATGGATATTCTAATGGGATTTGATTTGGATAATTCAATCAAGCATGCCTTTAACCCATTTTTGGTGAAGGACCCCGCTGAACTTATCCTTTTTCTCATTCTTCTTGCATTCCTTGTGTTCAGCTCCTTTTATCGAAAAAAAAAGAAAGGCAACACCAAAGGACAACAATGATGGTGCAAATTCCCCTTGCTGAAATAGAGATGAACTCCGAATATGGGAGTTTGTCTTTTTGCTTTTTCCCACCCTGTAAACGCATTTCATAGTATGATGATAAAATGAGATATTTTCAGCGGAATGTAAAATCACTCAACAAAAAACCCCCCGGGAGGAGGACGGCAATTTGGATATCAAATTGAATCAAAAAATGATAAAAGACAAGTGCGGGGCCGTCTCCTTCAAAAGAGGGGAAGCTTTTCATCGTGCCAATAAAGTGACATTTGAAAGTTACCGTCCTGATGGTTGTGAGGCAACGGTTAAAGGCAAGGAAGACTTCCATGTCACGATCGAAGTGGATGCTGTCGGCGGATTTCAGACGAAATGCAGCTGTCCTACGCTAGCTTCCTTCCAAAGGGATTGCCAGCATATTGCAGCCGTTCTGCTGTCGGTTTACGACCATCAGCGGGATGGAAAGATAAATGTACCTCGTTCTGATACTTCAGCCAATAATAAGTTGTCAGAGGGCTTGCTGACCCTTTTCGATAATCAGCCTGTCCGCAAAAGCGGTCATCAGCGCCATTTTGAAAAAAGAAAGATGCTTGAAGCAGAGTTTACGTGCAAACCAGTATGGATGGGCACGGAACAATATATGTTAGGACTGGAAATGAAAATCGGTTCTTACAATGTGTCGAATATTCGGGATTTCCTGAAGCGCGTTAAAGACGGAAAGCCTGCCCAAGTGTCCCTTTCATTTATATATGACCCGGTATTGCATTGTTTTCAGAATGAAAATGATTCCGTGCTTCAGGAGCTCATTACAGTGATATCGGATGAAAAAGTCTATGTTGAAGCCCTGACGGATAAATCTGAATATACATTGGACAATCAATTATTACTTTTGCCGCCATCTTCTTTTCGAAGGCTTGTCCCCATCCTTGAAGTAGCGCCAGTGGTAAAGCTTGCCTATGGTGACCATACATTCAATGGTTTTCGTTTATCAAACGGACCGCTTCCTTTACAGTTTGACTTTACCGAAAGCGAGGGCAAAGGGTATCAACTGAATATTAAAAGGCTGCATGAGATGATCGTCATGAATGCATACACATTGGTTCTATTTGAAGGGAAATTGGTTCAGCTCGAAAATGAGGATTTCCAACGCCTTTCAGAGTTAAAGCAAATGATGGAGGATTCGGGGATGAACCAAATTCCAATCCACCATGACCAGCTGGAATTATTCCTGGACAAAGTGGTACCAGGTTTGAAAAGACTCGGTGAAGTCCATATAGCAAGGTCCATCACCGAATTGTTTTTGAAGACACCGCTGGTTGCAAAACTATACTTGGATCGAGTGAAAAACAGGCTGCTTGCGGGGCTGGAATTCCATTATGAAAATATCGTGATCAACCCTTTGGAAAAGCAGGAATCCAAGGTTATAAGGGATGTTGAGAAGGAGGCGGAGATACTAAAGCTGATGGAGGATAGCCAGTTTGCCAAGACGGACGGCGGCTATTTCTTGCATAATGAAGAGTTGGAGTATGAGTTTTTGTACCACATCGTTCCGAAACTTCAGAAGCTGGTACAAATCTATGCCACGACGGCAGTAAGAAACCGGATTTCCCGTGGAAATGCTGCACCGAGGATTAGGGTGAATATCAAAAAAGAACGTACTAATTGGCTCGAATTCAAATTTGAAATGGATGATATCCCAGATAAACAAATTCGTGAGGTCTTAGCAGCGCTTGAAGAAAAGAGGAAGTACTATCGTTTAAGGAATGGGTCGCTGCTTTCCCTTGAAACAAGGGAGTACGAGGAAATCAATCGTTTTCTGAATGCACTGCCTGTACAGGATGAAGACCTGGAGAGCACGCTGAACATGCCAATCGTAAAAGGGCTTCAGCTCCTTGATTCCGTGAATGACAGCCAGACATTCACAATGGAGGAGTCATTCCGTCAGTTTTTGGATAACATCGGGAATCCGGGCTCCTTGGAGTTCGTGGTGCCAAATAGTCTGGAACCGATTTTGCGGGAGTATCAAAAAAACGGCTACAAATGGATGAAAATACTTGCCCAATACGGTTTTGGCGGAATTCTTGCTGATGATATGGGACTGGGAAAAACACTGCAAAGCATCGCGTTCATTTTATCCGAGCTGCCTGACATCCGTGAGAAAAGGGTTCCGGCGCTTATTGTCTGCCCATCATCATTGACCTACAATTGGCTGAGCGAATTCACTAAATTCGCTCCTGATATACAAGCCGTCGTCGTTGATGGCGACAAGACGGAAAGGACGAAGCTGCTTAAGGAAGCGAAGAATGTGGATGTAGTGATCACCTCTTATCCATTGCTCCGGAAAGACATCGCGTCGTTTGAAAAGCAGGACTTCCATACGGTATTTTTCGATGAGGCACAGGCCTTTAAGAACCCAGTGACACAAACGGCACGAGCGGCCAAGAAGATAAAAGCGGCACATCGCTTCGCGTTGACTGGTACGCCCATCGAGAATTCACTAGAAGAGCTCTGGTCCCTTTTCCATGTCGTATTCCCTGAACTATTCATGGGGTTAAAGGAGTATAGCCACCTCTCAAGGAAGCAGATTTCCCGCAGGATCCGCCCATTTTTGCTGCGGAGAATGAAAGAGGACGTGCTTGGTGAACTTCCGGAAAAAATCGAGTCGCTGGAATCGATGGAACTGCTTCCTGATCAGAAAAAACTGTACGGAGCCTATCTGGCGAAGCTGCGGCATGATACGCTGAAACACCTGGACAAGGACACCCTCCGGAAAAATCGGATCAGGATCCTCGCTGGCTTGACCCGGCTTCGGCAAATATGCTGTCATCCCGCCTTGTTTGTGGACGGATATAAAGGCAGTTCAGCAAAATATGAGCAACTGATGCAAATTGTCGAGGAATCGAAGCATTCTGGAAGACGGGTGCTGATTTTCTCGCAATTTACAAAAATGCTTCAAATTATCGGCAGGGATTTGGCCATGAAAGGACAACCCTTTTTCTACCTGGATGGACATACCCCATCAAAGGAACGTGTGGAAATCTGCAATCGGTTTAATGCAGGTGAACGGGATATTTTCCTCATTTCATTGAAAGCGGGCGGTACGGGTCTCAACCTGACGGGTGCCGATACAGTCATTCTATATGACCTTTGGTGGAATCCGGCTGTTGAAGAACAAGCTGCGGACCGTGCCCATCGAATGGGACAGAAGAATGCCGTCCAGGTCATCAAACTTATTGCCCGTGGCACAATCGAAGAAAAAATGAATGAACTTCAAGAGAAAAAGAGACACCTTATTGAAGAAATCATCGACCCTGGGGACAAGTCGTCGTCTGCACTTACAGAAGAGGATATCAGGGAAATCCTGATGATATAAGGGTTCAGCTGAAGGTAATCTTAGTAATGAATTGAATAGTTCAGTTATGGAGCATTCCTGTGTAATGAGGAATGCTTCTTTTATTTTTAAAAAAGAAAAGGATATTTCGGTAACAATAATAATATAATAAAAAACAACAATGTTTTATTGTAAAACGATAAAAAATGTGTTAAATTCAAATTGATAAAAAATAAATGAGGTGCTTTTTATGAAACAAGTGTCAACGATCTTTTTGAAGATAGCCGTTATTCTTATTGGAATGCCGGTTCTTGCTTTGTGCATCTTTGTGGTGCCTGAGATTGCGAATTTTGCAGCAGAATTATATCCGGATATGACTTATTTGAAATATCTCGTTTTAATCGATTTGTATGCATCGGCGATACCTTTTTACTTTGCTCTATATCAAGCCTTTAAACTTTTAAGCTATATTGACAAGAACAAAGCTTTCTCGGAATTATCTGTAAGAGCCTTAAGGACTATAAAAAATTGTGCAATCACAATCAGCAGCTTGTATGTGGTAGGCATGCCGCTCTTTTATCTCATGGCGGAGATGGACGACGCCCCAGGCATCATAGTAATCGGATTGGTCGTCATTTTTGCTTCAATGGTGATTGCAGTCTTTGCTGCTGTCCTTCAAAGGCTTTTACAAGAAGCCATCGATATAAAATCAGAAAATGACTTAATAGTCTGAGGTGAATAACATGGCAATTATAATCAATATTGATGTAATGCTGGCTAAAAGGAAAATGAGTGTTACTGAACTTTCTGAGAGGGTTGGAATAACGATGGCTAACCTTTCCATATTGAAAAACGGCAAGGCAAAAGCGATTCGATTATCAACTTTAGAGGCGATTTGCAAGGCGTTAGAATGTCAGCCCGGAGATATTTTAGAATACCGGAATGAAGGAACCCAAGATTAAAAAAGTGGAAGAAAAAGAAAGATTTCATAAAAGGGGAGTTACTCATGAATTTAACCATTAAAAAAATGGAGGCACCAATCATGAGAGCACTAAAACAACTCGTTCGGTTTGGTTGGGAGCAGGCCCTATCATGTTTGTTTCCTGCCGTTATTTTTGCCTCTTTGGCTATTACAAAATTCATTCCGCTTCCCTTCCTGCCGCGGTATGACTGGCTGCTCATCATCTGCCTTCTGATGCAGTGGTGGATGGTGCGTTCCGGGCTTGAAACACGGGATGAACTAAAGGTAATCACATTGTTCCACCTTATTGGACTTGCTCTTGAACTTTTCAAGGTGCATATGGGCTCCTGGACTTATCCAGAGGAAGGAATTTTTAAAATCTTTGGAGTGCCTCTGTATAGCGGATTCATGTACGCAAGTGTAGCGAGTTATCTTTGCCAGGCGTGGAGGAGGTTAAAGGTTGAACTGGTCAAGTGGCCGCCGTTTTTGGTCGTTGTATCTCTTGCAGCTGCGATTTATCTGAATTTTTTCACTCACCATTATTGGATTGATGTTCGTTGGTGGTTATCTGGACTTGTCATCATCGTCTTTTGGCGGTCATGGGTCACATACGAGGTTGGTGGAACTCGATATCGTATGCAAATCGCGCTTTCTTTTGTGCTCATCGGATTTTTTATTTGGATAGCCGAAAATATCGCAACGTTCTTTGGAGCATGGGAATATCCAAACCAAACCGATGCATGGAGTCTCGTTCATCTAGGAAAGGTAAGCTCATGGCTCTTATTAGTGATTGTTAGCTTTCTTATAGTAGCGACACTAAAACAGGTTAAGGGGAAAGATTCCACTAAGATGGATGCCAGTCAATTTTTATAAAATGACTTCACGCGCGAAAAATCCTGCCTGGGCAGAAAAAATCTACTTCATTCAAGTTAGGTGAAAAGACGGCACATAATGGACATAAATATGTGTCGTCTTTGATTTTCTATGCTTTTATATACTTGATAACGTAATATCAGGATGGTGTTTGGTAATAGGGTGTCATATTCCGAGTTTCTACAGTCAAAGGTAAAATCACCTTCACTCATTCCTATGAAACAAGTTTTAATCCTACTGCTGCGCCCAGGACCATGGCTATAAAAACGACCCTTCGCCAATCTTTGGATTCCCCGTATAAGAGCATCCCGATAATCGTTCCTCCTGATGCGCCGATCCCTGTCCAGATAGCATAAGCCGTCCCCATCGGCAAGGTTTGCATGGCATAAGCAAGAAATAGGAAACTTGCTCCAAATCCGATCAATAACAGCAGCAAGGATTGCCAATTACGGTCTTTGTGCAATTTATTTATCATCGCAACCCCAAACATTTCAAATAGCCCCGCTAGGATTAAAGAGACCCAAGCCATTAAGATACATCCCCTTTCTCAGCCTTATCATCAGTCACTAGCTTCAAGCCGATCACCCCTGATAATAAGAGGAGGATCAATAGCGTTTTGCTCAACTTGAAGGATTCCCCAAAGAAAATGATTTCGGAAAAAACGGTCCCGGCCGTACCCATACCGACAAACACGGCATATACCGTTCCGACAGGGAGCTTCCTGCCAGCCATTATCATCATATAAAAACTGATGATGATCGAAATGACGGTTCCAGACCAAGTCCAAAAGTCATCTGCATGTTTTAAGCCAATCACCCAAAATACTTCAAAAAAAGCTGCAATGAATACTTTAATCCAGTTTGTGCTCATGAAATAGCGCACCTCCGATTTTATTCTTATAAAAAACAAAAAAAGCCCAAGAGATAACCGTCGTTAAACAGTTTCTCCCAGGCTTTTATCCTTCCGTGACACAGCATGCTGTGAGTTTTCTCTCGGACCAGACCAGCATCAGACGCACTGCGGAACCCTAGAAAACCTTTGACATATGCAATTACCTTTCATTATACATACTTTTTGAACTTACTCAAGGTAAAAGTTTTGTCAAAGGCATGCCCATATTAGCCTAATATCCGCATATGTCCCGTAACGTTTGCAGCTGGTTGACCCAAGGGTTATCTATTGCGCAAAGTTTAATGAAAAAAATGAATGGTGAGCTTTTTGCCACACTAAAAAATCATCAATTTACCATGACCTGTCAATGGAAAAAACGAACGTAGTCAGTTTCTGTTTTCAGGTCAAAAAAGCCCCGAAATCTTATCCGAGGCTTTTTTGACTTGCTATTTAGGCACTCACTGTCCGCTTCCGGGATGGGCCTTCTTTTTTATGTGATACATAGCTATGCAGGATCATTCCTATGATGACGATAAAGATGCCGAACCAAGATAACGGAGAAGGAATCGGTAAAGATAGGAATAGTAATTCGCCAGCCAGGGCAAAAAGGACCTCCATCGATTGGGTAGCTTCAACTGAAGCTAATTTCTGCATATTTCCGCGTACCAAATCGGTCGCTTTGAAAAAAAGGACCGTGGCAATGACACCTGAAAATAGTGCGACCAAAAGGGATTGGAAACTCTGCATCTTCGTCGGCGCCCCTACTGTAAAGAAACCGTACAATGAAAGCAGGAACCAGAATGGCAAACTAGCCAAAGTCATTCCCAATACACGCTGGTAAGCATCCAAACGTCCTTCGGATACTTCCATCATTTTGCGATTTCCCAAAGGATATGCAAACGAGGCGATGACGATTGGAATCACTCCCAACCAAAGATTGGCCATAGAAATATGCTTGGTGTGTTCCAGTTGCATCAGGATGATTCCAAGCAGGATGATCATGGACATGAGGAGACCTTTCACAGAAACCTTTCCTCTTTGCCTTTCGAGCCCATCTTTCGTTTGGACATTTTCAAAAAACAGCGGCGCAAGTAATGCACCCGAAATGATCGTGATTTGCCAAGTGCCGGCGATCAGCCAGCCAGGTGAGTAGGCGGATGCAAAACATAAAGGAGCATAAAATAACCCAAAACCGACAAAACTCCAAAGCAGCCAAGGACCCGGCTTTTCTCTCATCACTCGTAAAAGGGGACGCAGATTTTTTCTGCTTAATACGATACAAAACAGAAAAGGCACCATAAAGAAATAACGCAGCGAAGCACTCCATATCCAACTGCCGCCAGACAACTCCATGGCCTGATTCAAAACAAACGTAAATGCAAAAAAGAAAGCAGAACAAATACCTAATATAATCGGACGCAATTGACTCACCTCAATCTGTTTTATGAGTCAGTAAGACTCTGGAAGGATGGCAATCATTTCGGCTTTCTGGAAGATTTATCAGAAATATCCACTATGTCAAAAGCGGAATGAATTTTCGGAATATTATAAGCGATCAATTTAAATTGTCCTTCAAAAGCAAAAGAAAATCAACAAGATTCTTTTAGGCTAGTGAAATTCATTCTTCATGATTCGACATGGAATGCGAAAGAATGGCTGTTTAAATTATATGAAGGCGTTTCCATTTCGATATTTTAATTAACAAAATATACCAACAAAACGAGCGAGAAACGTTGGTACGACGCAGGTTATGAAGGAATTACTAATATTTTATATAAAAATCATATAGAGGCAGATAATATACGAAGATACGAGAATTGACGAATATGGTAGGTAGTGGTATCTTTATAGAAGTGCAAATAATGTCGAATGGTGACGAAATGTATAGATGCAACATTCGCAAGAAAGTTAGTGGGGTAAATTAAATGAAATCTACAGGTATTGTACGTAAAGTTGACGAATTAGGGCGGGTAGTCATTCCAATTGAACTGCGCCGAACATTAGGAATTAATGAGAAAGACGCTCTGGAGATTTATGTAGAACAAGAGCGCATCATCCTTCAAAAATATAAACCAAACATGACTTGTCAGGTTACAGGTGAAGTTTCCGATGACAATATGAAACTTGCTGACGGTAAATTAATACTTAGCCCTGAAGGTGCCGAACTTCTAATTAAAGAAATTCAAGCCAGCATGGAAACTGCTAAATAATTAATATACTAGATAAATAGCATTCAAGTGTAGGGAAGGTTTTCCCTACACTTTTTTTTATTAAATAGTGAAATAATAAAAGTGATTCGATTCACGTACGAAACCAATTTTTTCATAAAGATTCTGTGCTTTTACATTATCCTTGCCTGTCTCCAGTGAAACCCCTTTGGTCCCTGTTTCGCGTGCAAAAGTGATGGCCGCGTTCAATAACTCCTCGCCAAATCCCTTTTTGCGGGCGGACTCCTTCACGAATAAATCATTCAATACCCATGACCGCATCATACTCACAGATGAAAAAGAAGGATATAATTGTACAAAACCAATTGGATTTCCTTCATCAAAGGCCATAAAAACCACAGACTCCCCATTTGTCAGCCTTTCTCTTAAAAACTCCCTTGCACGACCAGGATCAGATGCTTGCTCATAAAACACTCTGTATAAATCAAAAAGTTCCGCCAGTGATTCTAGCTCATGTAATGTAGCCTTCTGTATGCTCATGAATGGTCCCCCCAAATGTTAGAATACTCCCAATTTACCATTAATTATGCTATTCGACAAATTCCGGACAGTATTTTCCAGCACCAAAAATAGGATGGAGCTCAAAAAGCCACCATCCTGATTTTTTCATCATGTAGAGGGCTATTAAAACCAAGTTGAACAGTAAACTCATGGATTATAAGCGTTTATTCGTCGAATGTAGCAGCAAACTCATGAGATATCAGCGTTTACTCGTGAATTTGAAGCAAATACTCGTGAATTTAGTCGATTTACTCGTGAATTTGGAGCAAATACTCGTGAGATTGGCCGATTTACTCGTGAAAGGAGCAATACATATTGGATGTAGCAGCAACCTCATGATATATAGGCGTTTACTCGTGAGTTTGGAGCAAATACTCGTGAGATTGGCCGATTTACTCGTGAAAGGAGCAAATACTCATAAGAATGCAGCAGCGAACTCATGAGATATCAGCGTTTACTCGTGAATTTGGAGCAAATACTCGTGAGATTGGCCGATTTACTCGTGAAAGGAGCAAATACTCATAAGAATGCAGCAGCGAACTCATGAGATATCAGCGTTTACTCGTGAATTTGAAGCAAATACTCGTGAGTTTAATCGATTTACTCGTGAAAATGAAGCAAATACTCGTGAGTTTGGTCGATTTACTCGTGAATGGTGCAATACTAATAGAATGTAGCACCAAACTCATGAGATATCAGCGTTTACTCGTGAATTTAAAGCAAATACTCGTGAATTTAGTCGATTTACTCGTGAAAGGTGCATACTCATAGAATGTAGCAGCAACCTCATGATATATCAACGTTTACTCGTGAATTTGAAGCAAATACTCGTGATTTTGACCGATTTACTCGTGAGTTTGAAGCAAATACTCGTGAGTTTAGCCGATTTACTCGTGAATGGTGCAATACTCATAAGAATGTAGCAGCAACCTCACGAGATATAAGCGTTTACTCGTGAGTTTGAAGCAAATACTCGTGAGTTTGGCCGATTTACCCGTGAAAGGAGCATTATCAAATATAATTGGGCACTAAAATCACAAACCAAAACTTCTTTACTCCAGTGGTTTAGCTTCTAATCCGCCTGTGTTAAGGATGTGTACCTTTACGTTTATATCATGTATTGAATCCTTATCTAAGTAATCATTCGGATCTTTTATATGATTCTTTTGCCAGTATTTTGTCTCTTTAATATAAAGGATTTTACCTAAGCTTAAAGGGTCTGCGTTCTTTTGAATCCCACTCTTGAAGGTTGTTTGGATTTCTTTTTTTATTTCATTTTCGAATTTTCGTTTAATCTTATCGATATTCATTTGTGTATCAAGTCCAAGTATATTACCTGATACGTCAATTTCAATATCGAATTTGTACTTTCCATCCTTGAGAACAGGTTTTACTTTATGGTGTGGATGGGAGAAAGATGCATAGATGTCTTGCTTATTCATGTTAATGTTAACTGGAGTTTTGTTGGTCCTTTTAGTGAGCCAGCGTATACCGCTCAGTTCCTTTTCAGAGAACCAAGGCTGGGACACTTTATAGTAAATGACAAATGCACCATCCATATAGAGGCTTTTTCGATTTTTATCTTTTTCTTTCCAAACTTTATCGTTCCAAGAAATCGAGGGTAAGATGGTTGTAGATGCTTTTTCCCGCTGATTGGAATAATACCTTTGGACTGTAATGGGTTCAATGTATGATCTGTTCCGATAGACATCTTCTGGTAAATATAATGTCGTGTATAAAGGCGATAAATTAAAATAACCATTGATGGAGAAAAGCTCATCCATGGAACTTTTTGTGGCAAAGATATTGGCTGAATACCTAAGTAATTGGTTTCTGTAAATATAATCCACTATTTCTGTACTTTGCTGCTTCAAAACATTTTCACTGATTACGAATGTGGAAATATGCCCTATATAGAGAGACTGTTGAGTATTGCGCATTAGTTTATTAATGGCGATCGAGATGGAACGGCCTTTTTGTTTCCCTACATATACGGGAGGTGTTTGAGTGGGCTTTGCCTCCGTTTTTGCTACCGCAGAGAAGTCTACAAGTTGCGTATAAACAATGTATTCCCCATCTTTGAAGTCTATCCCGATGGCGGTAATATAATGAAAGTCCTGGATCGTTTTTTCATCCCAGCAGCCTGAAAGTAAAAGGAATAGAGGGATGGTTAATAAAATTTTGCAGATGCGGAACATGGCCTTACTGCCCCTTTCTGGTCTTATCATCAGCCGCCAAGGATCGTTTGCTAATGGAATTCCAGGGTCTCTTTATGAATGAATCCAAGATTTTTGTGATTCTTGGCGGGTTTATTCCGCCAATATATGAAACCCCGAATGAATCTAGCCTGGATAGTAAAGTGACGATGGAAAGGAAACCGATTATCAAGCCGTAGATTCCATAAATGCAGCTAAGTAACAACACAAACATGCGCAAAATCGTTACGGCACCTGTTAAAGACTGGTTTACAAGTGTATAAGATGCGACAGAGGTTACGGCAGTAACCACAAGCATGGTTTGTGAAGTCAGCCCTGCCCTTATTGCGGCATCACCGACAATGAGACCGCCTACAACTGCAACTGTCTGTCCAACCGCTTTAGGTAACCTGACTCCGGATTCACGGAATAATTCAAATAAAAGGAGCATGAGAATGAATTCCATGGTGGCGGATAAGGGAAGTCCCAACCTCGAAAGGGTTATGGTAGCCAGCAAAGGAAACGGCACCTGTTCAATGTTGAAAGCGGAAATGGATATCCAAAACCCCGGCAATAAAACGGTAATGCCAAGCCCCATAAAGCGAAGAAGTCGCTCAAGGCTTACAAATAGATAAGGGAGATTCGAATCCTCTGCAGTTTTTATTTGCAATAGTAATGTAGAAGGAGCCACGATTACCGTTGGCATACCATCAACAATTAGAATGAATCTTCCTTGATTGAGTGCTTCCACTACAAAATCAGGGCGACTCGTATAATGAGTGAGTGGAAATATACTATATTTACTGTTGGTGATCAATTCCTCCAATTGTTGGCTGCTCACCAATATATCAATATCAATGGAGTTGATTTTTGACCTTGCATTTTTAACAAGTTCTTTATTGATGATGTCATCCATGTACATCAGTGCGACTTTCGTTTGACTGCGCCTGCCAACGATAAAGTCTTCATGGGAAAGCGATTTGGTTTTTAGCCGCTTTCTGATTAAAGCTGTATTGATGGATATGTCTTCGACAAATCCATCTCTTGGCCCCCTTACAGAGACCTCGAAGGAAGACTCCTCAGGCTGCCTGTTCGGAACATTGGACAAATTTATGGAAAATAACTCTTGGGTTGATGGTATGAATAATAAGGCATTCCCGGAGAAAATCAGCTGTTGGACGCTATTGAATTCACTATCAATGGTTACTTTCGTCAAATCTATCAATGGTTTTAGCTTGTTGATTGCTTCTTCTTCATCGATTCTCTCATCCAATTCCATCATCTTGTTTAACCTTTCCAAAATTCCCTCGTTCAATAAACTGATATCGGCCATACCCGAGCAATAAAAAATAAGGACAGGAATGGGTCTTTCGGTCTCTCCGATATAAATCGTATCAAACTTGATATCTGAGCTTGAACTGAATAACTCCCGAAATGTCTCCTCCCTTAATTCAGGCAGGGTTGGTTCATTTTTTGATCGTTTCATTCTCACTTCGTTTACCCTCCTTAGAACTAATGAAAGTGCCGATAAACAAAAAGGCGGACAAAAGTAACAGGAAATAAAAAGCGCCAGGATAGTAGAATGTCTGACTTACATGCAAGAACTTGAAATTACTGTAGGGTACGATGGAGATGACTACCATGAGAAAGCCTACAGCGAAAAGTATTCCGACCTTCATTTGGTTCGTTTTTCTATTAAAGACTTCCGTTATTAAGAATAATGCCAGTGAAACACGGATATAGGCACCAGCAAGCCATTGATAAATGGAAAAGAAATCTGTATGTTCGATATATTTTCCAATTGTCAGCAACCGCCATTGTTCATAGGCGGGGTACCTCATGGCTTCTGCTAAGGTCGGCCCGAACTCAGCGAGTGCAGCTGTTAATGGGCCCAAAAGTAGAAACACTAAACCGAGACATAAGAAAACCAATGTTTTCCGACTAATCGTATCCGAAAGTTTTTCCTGAAAAAAGGCGATTAAAATCAGTTCGGTAAGGCCATAACCAGAATATTGAAAGGTTTTAACGCCATGAAAATAGCCATTCTCGAAAAGGGGAAGGAGGTGGCTGTAGTCTTTTGTCGGTATATTTCCGGTAGCAACGAAAATGCCAAGAATGACGACAATTGGCAATAATACAGAAGAGCAAATGGCGATGGAGCGCATACCAGAATGGGCAAGGAAGATGCATAGCAGTGTAAACGGAATGATAATCGCTAAACTTGGGGTTTCGAAAAGAAAGCTTGTAGTGATCCAATCAACTGTTTCCTTTGTGGTGGCCAATACAAGGCTGATCAGATAAATCACTATAAAGAATAAAACGATATTTTTAATATGTTTCCCAAATCTATTTTCAAGCCAATCCGTCAGGGATTGATTATTCATATTCTTGATTATTCTCGATAATATATAGACCCAAATCGGTATCAATCCAATAGTGAGGATAGAAAAAAACCAAGAATCCCTTCCGCCGGTTGATAAAAGGAAAGGGATCAAAATAACGTGATTAAGAAGGCCGATTGATAAAAAGAAGATACTAAGGGTTTGTATCGAACTAATTTTTTTCAAGATGATCCTATCCCCCATTTCCATTGTTTAAAATTGGATTGATGCATATGCCATTCTTTTGTTATGGTTGCTAAATGTGGAAATAGTATACGTGCTAATGATATGGATTAATATAATTCATTCTTACGGAGGGATTTTCATTAGTGAAATATTAAAATAAATTAACCGGGCTATAAGCGGTAGGTGAATGAATAGGAAAAGCATCATGATCCCAGTTAAATTGCAAAACAAAGAATTGCCGGTAAAAAGGATTTGTCTCAATCGATAAAGAATATAGAATATTTATGGTGCTATTTTTATAGAACATCAAGGGGGAATGAAGATGGATTTAAGATACCCGGTTGGAAAGTTTCAGTTTGACGCGGAAATTACTAGTGGTGTAGCCGAAGGGTGGATCAACGAGATTGAAGCTTTGCCTCGGATGCTGCGGGAAGCGGTAGGTAACATGGATGATGAACAGCTTGATACAGCTTATCGTCCTGGAGGATGGACGGTCCGCCAAGTGGTGCATCATGTTGCCGATAGTCATATGAATGCGTATATTCGTTTTAAATTGGCCCTTACGGAAGAAAGTCCGGTCATTAAACCGTACGAGGAGGCGCAATGGGCGGAGCTGCCTGATTATGATTTGCCGATTGAAGTTTCTCTATCACTAATCGAAAGTGTACATATCCGAATGTGCAAACTTTTATCGGACCTTCATGCAGACGACATGAGCCGAACATTCATCCATCCTGAATCAGGAGAGGTGACTGTCGGTGAAAATATAGGCATTTATGCATGGCACGGACGCCATCATCTGGCTCATATTACTTCTTTATCAAAGCGCCAGGGATGGTGAATATAAATAAATAGCTCCTGAAAGGTTGTGATTACTGTGAATGCTGAGGTGAAAATCGAACAATTAACATCAATCGAATACCATCTTAATGAACTTTCGGAACTTTTGCTGCAAGTGGTGGATGATGGCGCGTCCATTGGTTTTTTACCTCCCATGAAACAGTCTGAGGCGATTGATTATTGGGATAGTGCCATAAATCCTGATGTGATTCTATTTGTCGCTAAATTAAAGGGTGAGATAGTCGGGAGTGTACAGTTACATTTATCTTCAAAGCGAAACGGCGGCCATCGTGCGGAAATCGCAAAATTAATGACGCATACTGGTTATAGACGAAATGGAATAGGACGTTCACTCATGCTAGAGGCTGAGAAGAGGGCCAAGCAGGAGGGACGGACATTATTGGTCCTGGATACAAGGGAAGGGGATCCTTCTAACTCCCTGTATACTTCATTGGGATATATTCAGGCAGGCAGGATTCCTGATTATGCTAAATCTGCAAATGGTGAATTCCATCCGACCATTTTTTATTATAAAAATAAGATCGGGTAACGAATTGAAATGGGGGAATCTAAGTGCAAGCTGTAATCGAAAAGGAAGGTAATGGGATTATCGCAAGATTCGATCGCCTGCTCAATCATTCTGCGGAAAAGGTATGGGGTGCTTTAACGGAGAATGATAAGGTGGAAAAGTGGATGTCCAACCTGGAAATGAAGGACCTTCGAAAAGGCGGGACCATAAAATTCAATTTCAATGATGGGTCAGGGGAATCTTTTGATATGAAGATAAGGGATTTCCGGAAATCTGCCGTTTTAGATTTTGAATGGGGGGACGGCTGGGTTCGTTTCGAGGTATCCCCTGAAAAGGATGGATGCTCATTAGTATTGAAAGAATCCATCACGCCAGTTAATGAGCATACATCAAAAGATTTGGCAGGCTGGCATGTTTGCCTCGATATGTTGAGTGATTTACTTGATGGTCATCATCAGGACTTCCCAATGGATGAATGGGAAAAATGGCATAAGGAATATATAGCCGCCGTCAAACGAATTGATGGATGAATGGAATGCAGGTGTATACATAAGACGGCCTTAAACCGAAGTGATGCTTCTGCTATGAAGGAAGTACTTTATTGATATTCCAGTTGGTGCCATGTAAGATGGCTTTAACTTTTAAGAAATGGAGGTTTTCCTTGTGACATTTATCAGACTTCGTTTCCAATCTTTGAACCGTTAATTGAATACGTTCAAGGGCTCTGCATGTCCGCAGGGTAAATGGGAATGGTCTGTCTATTTTTAAGGAAACCTTCATTTTACGCTTTTGAGAAAAAAGAGGAGACGATTTCTACCTCTTTTTTTGCTGTCCAGCTGAATCCGCGGCAACCTTTGTGGATCAAAGGTTTTCGCTAAGCCAGTTAATCTTATAAATACGCATCCAAGGAGGTCATTTTGGATACGTGTAAATGGGTGGATTCTCCGTATTGACCAAACTGAAGTCTAGGGGGAGATTACTTTTTATCGTGAAAATAATCATGCTCTCAGGTTTCTTTAGATAGGTTCTGAGCCATTTACTCTAAACACAGGCAGATAGCCTGTGTTTTTTTTAGGGCATTAAGAAAAAAATATTGAAAATAGAAGGAGGTGTTTGAGAAATGAAATCATTAAATGAACAAATAAAGGACAATTGGAAAAGAATATCACTCTTTTTCTAGGCAGTCAGACCATATCCCTCTTTGGTTCGTCCTTGGTTCAGTATGCCATCATGTGGTATATCACGTTGAATACACAGTCGGGTGTCATGATGACGATATCCATCGTGCCTACCTTTATACTCTCCCCAATCGCGGGGGTATGGGCAGACCGCTATAATCGGAAGATGCTGATCATTCTTTCGGATCATTGATTGCCATTTCAACGCTGATATTGGCCATCTTGTTTTTAATCGGTTACGATGAGCTTTGGCTGCTTTTCGTCATGTCCGCTGTCCGGGCGATCGGAACTGGAATCCAGACTCCTGCAGTCGGGGCCATTCTTCCGCAACTTGTGCCAGAGGATAAGCTTACGAAGGTGAACGGGACAAATGGAAAAGCCGCTCGTGCTGGTGAACATGGAAGGGCTTTGCCGTCGTCGCCGATGAAGTGCGGAAACTCGCTGAAGAAGTCACACGTTCCGTTGGGGATATCACCAATATTGTCTCCGCGATTCGAACAGGTTCAAAAACAGTCGTCCACACCTTGGAAGATGGTTATACACAAGTGGATGAAGGTACGAAACAGATCACGTTCACAGACCGAACCTTTGAAACATTCATTCACTCTGTCGGGAATATAGAAATGAAAATACAGCATATTACAGATGAATTGAACTATATCTCCACAAATAGCAAAAAAATCAATCAGGCTATCGAAGATATTGCAGCCGTTTCTGAAGAGTCCGCGGCAGGAATCGAACAAGTCTCCGCCTCCGCTCAGCAATCCAGCTCTTCAATGGATGAAATCACGAATCATGCCAGTGAACTTGCATCTTCGGCAGAACTGCTGACTGAACAAGTTAAGAAATTCCAATTATGACTCTAGCGATTTCCCGTCACATGAATGCGGGAAATTGTTTTTTTCCCTCCCATCATAAGGGAAGTTTCATTTTCGTATATTTGGGGAATAAATAATTATATACAATAATAAACCATTAAAAAGCAAATCTATCAAAAGCGGCTGGAATTGAATATTTTCCTTTATTTTCAGAATATTTAGTGTATAATGAATATAAGGAATATTTTAACTTAAATAATCATTGCTTCCAATACCCGCTTTCTGCTAATCCCGACATTCCCTTTCAACACCATGCACGGTCACTTATACTCAGCAAGGATCCATTACATGCTATCTCTCGAATCAAACCGTTCACAACTTTATTCACACAAAAACACAATTCTCACTCCAAATTTATAAAAAAAGGGTAAACTTCACAAATGATATGTTACTATTAAACTAAGACCTTTTAACCCCATAAGGAGGAATTCATATGAAACGTTTTTTCAAATTCATCGCAGATTTTAACGAAAGAAAAGCATTGGAACGGGAAACCAAAGAATTCTTTCGCAAAGAATACGATAATTATATGAAGATGAATCCTGACAATCAACGAAAAAAAAGGAGATTAGCTCCTAGATTTTATGTGATTGATGGCGGTAAAAAGGACTCCACCCTTGAGATTTCTGACAGAAAGAAATCCAGTTAACCTGATTCCTTCATAATCAGCTACCAATGCTGTAGCTCAAGAAAACGATAAATCCCCAAGATAAATGGAAATTCTTGACCATTCCATTCATTTACAATATATAAGCCGAAAGCTCAGATATACTTCTGAGCTTTTTTTATTTTCATTCTTCCATTAACACTATATCTATAGAAGAAACTAGGTATTTTTTAAAAAAATGGATTAACTTTAGTTTATTTCATGTTTCAGGTAAAAGATCAATTATAGACCCATGGGTATTCCCGAGGGAAAAACCGGAAAATATAAAAAAAAAAGGGATGTGTTCTTTTACTCATCTTTGTCCATATTCCAAAGAGTTCAACTAATTGAGTCGATAGATGCAATATCTCACATTAAATGACAAATGCATAAAAATTGTTGCGTTTATGTCAAATAATAGGTATAAACAATCAATAAACTGTAATAAACCTCACTTTTAAAAACAATTATTATTCAAACATAGACAGTATGAATTAGGTTCAAATACTCATAAAACCACTTTGATTCTGACTAAAAGGGTGCTTTATTAAACTTTCCATAATTTAGTGTAAATAAACCGGGGATTCCCTCGATTCCCATCCATATCTTTGTACTCATAAAACAATTTACCCCATTAGATACTATTACACTCAAATATACATTTATTTGAAAAAGCTGATAATAACTATATTACGATAGAATAATTGGCTCTTGCCTATTAAGTTTAAAATCATGTAGTGTGTATTCAGTAATTCAAATATTTGAAAAAAAGAGAGGTTAAAAAAATGGCACCAATATTTATTTGTGCGATCTTTTTGCTTGGCTATGGCATTTTTGAACAAAAACGCCATCAGAAGCGTCTCGACTCCATCCCGGTACGTGTGAATGTGAATGGGATTCGAGGGAAATCGACTGTAACGCGTCTAATTACAGGTGTGATCCAGGAAGCAAAATACAAAACAGTAGGTAAAACAACCGGAACGTCAGCAAGAATGATCTATTGGTTTACCGACAAGGAAAAACCGATTGTACGCCGCCCGGAAGGACCCAACATAGGAGAACAACGGCGTGTAGTTAAAGAAGTTGCCGATTTAGGCACGGAAGCACTCGTTTGTGAATGCATGGCCGTTCAGCCTGACTATCAACTAATCTTCCAAAACAAAATGATCCAAGCAAACATTGGGGTCATCGTGAATGTATTGGAAGACCATATGGATGTCATGGGACCGACTATGGATGAGGTTGCTGAAGCTTTCACTGCTACCATTCCCTATAATGGTCACTTAATAACCATCGAAAGTGAATATTTGGACTTTTTCAAACAAATCGCCAAAGAACGCAACACAAAAGTGATCGTTTCAGATAATTCAAGAATTTCCGAAGATTTCTTACGCGAATTCGACTATATGGTATTTCCGGATAACGCATCACTGGCCTTGGCTGTTGCGGAAGCTTTGGGAATTGATGAAAAAACAGCTTTCCGCGGCATGTTGAATGCACATCCCGATCCAGGGGCCATGCGGATCACCAAATTCGGAGATCGCATCCAGCCAACTTTCTTTGTCAATGGCTTTGCTGCAAACGACGCGGCATCGACGCTGAACATCTGGGATCGTGTCAAAACGTTCGGATACAGTACAGAACCTCCTATCGTCATCATGAACTGCCGTGCAGACCGTGTGGACCGTACCGAGCAGTTTGCTAGAGATGTATTACCGTACATAAAATCCGAAATCGTCATTGCCATTGGTGAAACTACATCACCAATCACGAAGGTATTCGAGCAAGGTAAATTGGATACTAAAGAATATTGGGATTTAGAAAACTGGTCAACTGAAGAAATCGTGGCCCGTCTCCGCCCATTGATGAAAAATCGCATCGTCTACGGTGTCGGGAATATTCACGGTGCAGCGGAACCATTAATTGAAGCATTCATGAAATCTAAAACAAAGCAAAAAGCAAGTTAAGTAGGAGGAACCTTAATGTTTGGATCGGATTTATATGTAGCCCTAGTACTGGGAGTAACGCTTAGCCTTATATTTTCAGAAAAGACGGGTGTCGTACCCGCAGGACTTATCGTGCCAGGTTATTTGGCATTAGTATTTGACCAATGGGAAATCATGCTTACCATCTTGATCATTAGTGTCGTAACTTATTTAATCGTCACTCACGGCCTTTCAAGATGGGTGATTTTATATGGAAGAAGAAAATTCGCAGCCATGATGGTGACCGGGATTTGCTTGAAACTCCTATTGGACTTAGTCTACCCCGTCATGCCATTTGAAATATTCGAGTTTCGGGGAATCGGTATAATCGTACCTGGATTGATAGCGAATACCATACAAAGACAAGGAATGCCATTGACACTTGGCAGCACGCTTTTATTATCCGGCATAACATTCGGTTTAATGAACGTGTACTACCTATTCTGAGGTGCAAAAAATGAAACGGACTTTAAATGCAAAAGAAAAAACACTTATCTTTATTAAACGCACGAAGAAAAAGAATCTTAAATACACTGGAATCATACTACCTATATTACTAATCGCTTTAGTCATTACCACTTGGATGGGACGGGCTGAGGAAGTGAAAACAGTCGCATCAAAATCCGATCAACCATTGACGATGACAATGGTCGGTGATGTGATGATGGGACGTTATGTTGAAGAAGTGACGGAAAAGCACGGGTATGAATACCTCTTCCGTTATATGAAGCCCTATTTTGACAATTCGGATTATGTCAGTGGGAATTATGAACATACTGCTTTAAAAGCAGAGGTATCTAACTACAAGGAAGCAGATACGCCCATCCGGTTAAACTCCAATACTAGTGGTGTTCAAGCCGTTAAAGATGCTGGCTTCTCTGTGATGTCTTTGGCCAATAACCATATGATGGACTATGAAGAACAAGGACTTCTTGACACGATTGATGAATTCAAAAGTACGGATATGCACTATGTCGGTGTCGGATCGAACAATACGGAAGCTAAAAATAGCATCGACTATGCGGATGTTAATGGCGTACGTGTCGCAACACTTGGCTTCACAGATGTTTACGGGAAGGATGCCGTGTCAAAAAGTGATAAAGCCGGCTTATTGAACTCCAACCCTGATTTATTATTTGAAATGATCGGCAAAGCAAGGAATGCCAAGCAAGGCAACGCAGACTTGGTTGTGGTGAATATGCACTGGGGACAAGAGTATTCAACATCTACAACCGCACGTCAAAAAGACTTGGCAAAAGCTATCATCGATGCGGGGGCTGACATCATCATCGGCCATCACCCCCATGTGCTTCAATCGTTTGATGTTTATAAAGATGGAATCATATTCTATAGCTTAGGAAACTTCATTTTTGATCAAGGCTGGACACGCACAAAAGATTCAGCTATGGTACAATACCATTTAGCGGAAGACGGAAAAGCTAAAATCGATGTCGTTCCACTGCAAATTGAAGAAGCAACACCAAGGCCAGCTACCTCTTCAATCGACAAATCACGTGTTTACCGTCAGTTGACGAAGGAAACGAGTGAAAAAGCTCAATGGTTGAAAAAAGAGGATCGCATTGAGATTACCTTGGATCACAAGAAGGTAATCGACCATAAGGCTCAACGTGAGCTAGAAGAAAAAGCAGCACAAGCTGCGAAAGCTGCGAAGGCTGCGAAGGCTGCGAAAGCTGCGAAAGCTGCACAAGAGAAAAAAGAAGTACAAGCTACACAACAGAACATACAGCCCATTCAGTAAGGAACGATTGGATACTACTATGTGAAAAGAGAAACAACTTAGGAGCACAACGAAAAGGGGGATCAACCGATGATTAACCGTATGACGAGAAAAGTGATTATATCCCTTAGCATGTTCATATATATTGCTGGATGTTCGAAGACACCCCCTATTTCTGACACGAATGAACCGATAGATAGTAAAAACGCTCAATCATATGGGGTTAGTTCTTCAAACCCAATCGCAATAGATGTCGGGATGGATATATTGGAAAACGGCGGAACGGCGGCGGATGCCGCCATTGCCGTATCTTATGTATTAGGTGTAGTTGAACCTTATGGATCTGGAGTGGGTGGCGGCGGCGGTATGCTGATTGCCCCGGAATCCGGCGATCCCAATTTTATCGATTATCGTGAATCCTCTCCGGAAGACCCGAGTTCAAGACACGATACAGGGATTCCAGGCTTAGTGGCTGGCATGCAGGTTATAAGTGATAAGTATGGGAGCGTACCAATGGCAGATCTTCTTCAGCCGGCGATAGAGTTGGCTGAAGGCGGATTTGAAGTCAACAAATCGTTATCATCACGCTTAGAAGCAGCTCAGCCAAGGATATCTTCCGATGCGACTTCACTTTTTTATCCTGATGGTGATGCCATTGTACCTGGCAAAACCCTCGTCCAAGAAAGACTTGCTGAAACTTTGAAGCAGATTCAAAAAGAAGGTCCTGATGGTTTTTATAAAGGGGAAATTGCGCGAGATATTAAAAGAGAATCAGATATCGACTTGAAGGATTTAAAGCGCTATGAGGTGAAAGAACATAAGCCGGTCCAAGGAACATTTGCCGGTTATGATGTTTTTACCGCCCCTCCACCCTTTTCAGGAATTACAGTTCTTGAAATGTTAAAGCTAGCCGAGGAAATGAACCTAGGCGATTCTTCAAGCAAATCAGCTTATATGAAAGTCTTGGGGGGCATCACAGATACTGCTTATCAAGATCGGTCCGACCACATTGGAGATGGAATAAGTCACTCTAAGGCGGAAAAATTGCTCTCCCCCATTCACTTGGACAATCTTAAAAGTAAGATCAAAAGTGAAAAATGGGAAGATAAAGAATCGAATGGCTCCGAAGAACATGAAAGTACGACACACTTTGTGATAATGGACAAGTATGGCACTGTCGTTTCCGCAACAAATACGCTCAGTAACTTTTTCGGATCTGGTGATTATACGAATGGATTTTTCCTTAACGATCAATTGAAAAATTTCCGGTCCGGCTTGAACTCTCAAGAGGCATATAAACGGTCAAGAACTTTCACCGCTCCTACCATTCTCAAGAAACCAGGGCAGGAATCGATCGGGATCGGTTCACCAGGCGGTGATAGGATTCCGCAAGTATTGATGCAGGTCCTTTATTCTTATACAGAGAATGAAGGCTCATTTCAGGATATCGTCGACCGTAATCGGTTCGTCTTTGATGGAAAGAAGATTTATACGGAATCCAGGCTTTCGGATGAAGTGATATCCAACTTGGAAGATTCAGGATATGAAGTCATCCAGAAGGTTTCCCCCATGTATTATGGCGGTGTTCAAGTTCTCGTTAAAAACGAGAAAAATGGACGATTATCCGGAGCTGGGGATAAAAGGAGAAATGGAAGCTGGAAAGCTCAGCAATAAAAGTGCAATCCAGCCCCTCCTTTTCTAAATATCATATGAATTTTATCGATGTATAAGGGGATTTGGAATATGAATATCATAAAAAAAATAACAAGCTGGGTTATACCTGTTCTTCTTGTAGCAGGCCTGCTTGTGACCATGAATACGTTTAAACGGACAGAAACTTTAACACCCGACGAGCAAAAGAAAATTGAACAATATACGACTGTCGAAAAGTAAAAAAAGCTGGGGCATCCCCGCTTTTTTTATTTTTGCCTTCAACGGTATGGAAGATTAAAATACACCACAGATACGGAGGATAACCATGATTAAAAATAACTATACTGATTTTTTTGAACTGCAGCAAAATGAACAAGAATACCTTGATTACCGCATCATCGTACATCACAGGGATCCTGATATTGCAGTTCTAGCCATACATGGCGGGAATATCGAACCGGGTACTAGCGAGATTGCAGCCGCACTTGGAGAGAGACTTTGTGCAAGCACCTATCTATTCGAAGGACTTAAACCAAGGGGCAACAAGGTCCTCCATATAACATCCCGCTTGTTCAATGAACCGATCGGCGTTTCAATGGCAGCAAACGCACAGACCACCCTTTCCATCCATGGCCACTACGACGTACATAATGCGCTGGTTTACATTGGCGGAAGGAACGAACCCTATAAGAACCTGATTCAGCAATACCTCAACAAAGCTGGATTTCAAACTGATCATGCACCGCAGCACCTTTCAGGCATGAAAGGAAACAACATCACTAACACATCCAAAGCGGGTGCAGGCGTGCAATTGGAACTTTCCACAAAACTTAGAAAAAGCTTTTTCAAAGGTGATGACTTTACTAGTAAGAATAGGGTCAATCCATGTGATCTTTTTAAACGGTTCGTTACTGCCATTGAAAAAGCGACTCTAGCATATAAAAAGATTGAATGATCTTCTTAGTCGATGAGGCTTTCAACTTGACCAAAGCTTTCGAATTTCTCGGCAAAATAACCTGACGAAAGATTGGAGATATGAACGCCTGTGTTTTCCGTTGTATGGAGAAAACGGCCATCACCTAGATAAATACCTACATGGGTCACACCTAGCCTTGTTCCTGTGTCGCTAAAAAACACTAAATCCCCTGCCTTTGGATTTTCGATTTTGGGCACCAATGAGAAGTAATCCGCTGAGGAACCTCGTTTTACTGAAAGGCCCTGCTCCTTCATGACCCAATAAATGAAGCCGCTGCAATCCATTCCGATCATCGGGTCTTCTCCCCCGAAAACATAGGTGAATCCGCGTAAAGTATATCCATACTTGATGACATCATATGCTTTATCATATGCAGCCTCCTGGTTTACATAAAACGGATATAACGGGTTGCTGTATAGTTGAAGATACTGCCCTTGCATCAACTCATCCGTACTTAAGGCGTTACGACTTTTGATCGTACTCATGGAAATGCTGTATTTCTCCGATATACTATTAAGCGTTTCTCCCCTTTGGACGATATGCTCTCCTTTAGGCGTGTATGTTTTGTACGCCACTTGGTATTTTGCAAAGTAATCTTCTGTAGTGGATCTCACCTGAACCGTTTCTGCACCATATCCAGAATTGACAAATTGGTTTTCGCCGACATAAATACCCGCAGTCACGACTTTTAAGCTGTCTTTTTCCAGAAAGAATATAATATCCCCCGTTTTCGGAGTGGATGTATCCATCCCTTGCTTATAAAAACCATCCACTGTCAAACGGTCGACCGGCACCTTTTGCTGGGAAAGCACCCAATGAATCAATCCACTCGAATCAAACCCTTTTTCAGGGGTCTCCTCTCCAGCTGTCTTTTTAAACCCTATAAAAGATTTCGCATAGTTTGCAATTTTTTTCCCTCTCTCCGACCATTGGTAGATGGAAGGAGTATACGGCGTTTGAATGATTGTCAACTTTTGGCCCGCAAATAACTTATTATCCGGTAAACCATTCGTTTCCATTAATTGCTCAGCCGATATATCATATGTCTTGGCAATCGATTCTACCGTTTCGCCAGTGATTACAGTATGCACAGGATCTGCAGCCTCGGCCTTTAAGCTAGGTAAAAAGGTGGAACTAACCATGAATACCAATATAAGTATCATGTATCTTATTTTTCCATTAAACATTCTAACCCTTCCTTTATATGCTTAAATATTTTTAATTTACTAAATTCCATCATATGAATCTTCTATCCTATTACCCACCCAAACGAATGCGCCTTAGTGCTCACCAAAACAATATTATCGACGAACCAAACGAAACCTTTAGCCTGCTTTTACAAAAAAACCATCAGTCTGAGTCAATAAAACACCTTGAAAATAAACCATTATTCCCACATTATTAAATTTTACCTAATCGAGATAAGTTGAAATCGAAGAGTTCTAAAGGATTTTATTTTTTTGTGCAGAATGGGTAAAGGTAGATTAGAGGAATCCCAGTCATGATGAAGTCGTGCATATACGGCTTGCCCTATTTATGAAGAGGATAACGATATAGGAGTGAACATTTTGATAAAAATGACAGAGAAAGCCCAGCAGGCAATTAAAGATATGCAGCATAGTTTGGGAGGGGAAACGTATTTGAGGTTTGGCATAAACAGACCTTGCTGTAACCAGATGAACTATACATTAACCTTGGCAATCTCTAAAAAGGAGCACGAGGAAATACTGATTTTACATGATATAAAAATATTGATCGACCCATCGGACTCCCATTTTACAGATCAAACGGAAATTGATTTCGAAGGCGATGGATTTTTGATCAGGAACCCGAATCCATTGGTATCAACCATCATCTAGCTGAAGAAAATAAAGGAAAAGCTAAATGGCATTCCCCTCGATTCTATGAATCTATGGCAAGCTTCAAAAAAACATTATCCATTGGCTGTCGTAACTCAACCAAGTTGTTTTCCGCTTTTTAAGGACGCCATGTTTACATCAACTTGAGAGATTTTTAATCTAGTAATCTATCTCTGTACTCAGATTGAATCTATGGACATGCAGCAATGGAAAATACAAAAACTGCTGTCCATTGAACAACATTAGAATATCCGTGCTACTTGTCCGATTCCTATATATTATTCCCCTTTGTAAAAAAAGCATGGATACTTGACCCGTTCCTCTAAATTGTACTTTTGTACTTCTAGTGATTTTGTCCACTAAAGAGAGCTGCCCCGTTCAACGAGTCAGGGTTTGGTGCCTTCAGAATGATATGGCAATAGAAAGAGAAACCACTCACTTAGTGGCTTCCCCTTTTGCAACGCTTATGTTTTCCGTCCCTCTAATTCTTTATCTGGAATTCCCCCAGCGTATGCTCCAAATCATTTATTAACTGTGTGTAAGCTGCTGTGTATATTTAGCAAGTTCATTGGATGAAGCGTCTTATTCCTCCATCGATGATGTAACTTCTTCTGATGAAGCTGCCGTTTGCTGAGATCCGAAAGTGATTTCTTCTATCACTTTAATAACCATTTCTTTTTGTTGATTGATGCTTTCAATGGATCGTGTTTCTTCCTGAATCGAATTGGATATCCTCCCGACGGAATCCTCCACAATTGCCAACATAGGATAAAATTATAGACCTAAAGACATCATTTCATTAAAATAATCCCATCGTTTCAAATGATGCTAAAAATGCTCTATAATCAAGCCATTTTCGCTTAATTTGCATCCTTCATTCTGTTCCAAAAAAACCACTATTTCCGTCACTGGATATGTACGAAAAATCAAAAAACCCTTGGATTGTATGGAATCCAAGGGTTTCATGTGGGGAATAATAGGGTTAGCAGAAAACGAGATTTAGCGTAATGCTGCGGCTAAGCTTTCTCCGAATTCTTTTGCACCATCCGGACCATCAGCTGTGATGATATCATCATGAGCAACGACATGCTGTTTTGCATATTCAACGGAATTGGCTTTCAATTCGTCAATTTGAACATCAACTGGGTAACAAGCAGCTTTGCGGCCAGAAAGTAAGCCCGTTTTCGCTACAGTAACAGAACCTGCACAAATTCCCGTTACAAGAACTTTTTGCTCATGCGCTTGTTTCAAAAAGCTTTGCAATTCTTGGTTGCCCCATAGATGATCATTCGTACCAGATCCCCCAATAACAGCAACTGCATCATAATCACTTGCCGAAACATCAGAATAGATTGCCTCAGCCAGCGCCTTGCCTTGATAGTCCCCAGTTATTTCACCTGTTTTCGTACTGGCTATCGTTACTGCCACTCCTGCATTTTCCAAAACTTCTTTCGGCTGAAATAATTCATCTTCATTAAAACGTTCTGGTGGTATAATTAGTAATGCTTTTTTACTCATATATATTGCCTCCTGATAAATGAATTGTATTGTCTGATGACTACTTAAATTGTAACGCTGGTAATCGGCGCTGTGAAGAATGCACTTTTATGTGCGGAGGTTACCTTAAGGTTACTGGTAAAATAAAAAAGGAGCTAATGTCCATGTCAGAAACATTAAGAGATGAAATCAAAGAAAAGATCATAAACGGCTATTATAATTGCGAAAAAGAACTTACTTTATCCATATTCAGCGGCAAATGGAAAATCGTCATTCTATGGCATTTAGGTGTAGAAGGCCCACACCGATTCAGTGATCTCCAAAGGCTTTTACCAAAAATCTCCCATAAAATCTTAACGAATCAATTACGTGAACTTATGGAAGACGGCGTCGTCCACCGGGAGGTATATCCCGAGATCCCTCCAAAAGTCGAATATTCCATGACTGACCTTGGAATGACCTTACTGCCGATCGTTGAAATGATGTATGAGTGGGGAAAAAACAGAATGAATGAAATTAAACAAGAAATGCATGTCAGTGAAAATGATGCGAAAAACTAATGCATTCGTGGTCCCGAAAAACAAAGTCAGTTTAAAACGTTGATTGGAACCTAGGGCACTCGCTTTCCGGGGGCGGAGGGCGCCCTCGGCGCCTTTGCGCCTGCGGGGTCTCCCTTGGACACGCTTTTCCCGCAGGAGTCTCGCACCCCGTTCCAATCAACTTTGTTTTAAAATTCAGATAGAACACGAAAAACTGTAGACCGACAATAGAATATGTCGGTCACAGTTTGTTACAACATGGGGCGGAATGGTCTCATCCCAAATCCCTTTCTCGGTTTCCCCACGGGAATGATCACCAATTACTTGTAACAAGACTTGGTTATATTCCATGATTTTTTTATTCTTTATATGGGATAAAACCCTCATTGGATTAAAGAAATTGGCGAAACTCCTGCCGAATAACTGGCTAGCCAAGACCCCACAGACGAGGCTTGGCAGACAGTCGGCGGAAAGGGAGCGGATTTCTGAAATCAACTGGAACGTTTTTTAAATAAAAAACTGCAGGCAAACTCGCTTTTCTTCAAGTTTGTCTACAGTCTGGGTCCGACAATAGAATATGTCGGTCTTTTGGTTTCGAAACTGATCATTTCCATGAAAAGGAAAGATGTTAACTCATTTTACTTTTTATCCGGCTTGGTGAATTGCTGACCAATTGCACCTATTATTAAAATGATGATCGAAATGAGATTGTAGTCCTTAAAAAAGGTCGTAAATGGAATATCCAGAAATAAAAATGCCATCGTAAGCAGTCGTCCTAACAGTAGAATCATTCCGATAACTACCATCCAATTAAATACTTTCCCCAAAAATCCCATCTTTTCCTCTTTATCAATCTATGATGACCTTCATGGTATTACCATTCTACAAAAATAAATAACTGGAGGGCTGCCAAATATCCAATTCCCTTTGATATTCATAATATCCATATCAGCCGGAACACCGCCCAGGCCCCAGTCCTTCATCTTGACATGGGCGTTCTGTGTACCCGCGGGCATCTTTCGAGATCGGTTTTCCGGCTTCGATCAACACTTTGCTGCCCAGTAGGAAAAAACCTTGAATGAACAGCAATAACCCAGTTCCTATAAGCAGCCATTCTATTTTAATGATGTCGGATATCGGTCCGAATACAAGCATTCCCAGCGGCATCATCGAAGTCGAGATCATTCCTAAAACACCAAAAACCCTCCCAAGAAGATCACCCTCGACCTTTTCCTGTAACAAGACCGTGGACGGCGTATTAAAGATCGGCATCGCCAATCCGACTACCCCCATGATGATCAAGTAAATCCAGAAAACGGAGATGATTCCAAGAGCGAAAGTACAGGCACCAATTATAAGGCTCGCAAGTGTCATCGTATGGATCTTGTTATTAAAGCCTCCCCAGGAAGCCATGAAAATCCCGCCTAGCATCATACCGATGGCAAAAGTGATTTCTATCGCAGTCAACCGCCAAACATCATTCCCGAAAGAGCGTGTGACCTGAAGCGGTGTAAGAAATGCAACAGGTGCGGCAAGCACGAAGAAAAATGCGAAAAATATAAAGAACTTTTTTAGAAAGTCGTGATTCCTGATATAGCTGAATCCTTCTTTCAAATCGGTGAAATAGCTGGTTGTTTGCTCTTTTAATGCCTTCGCATGTGCTGGTATTTTCAAAAATGTCAGCAATGTGAAGATGGCAATTGCAGCTGTAATCACATCAATGAAGAAAATGGTTTCGATTGAAGCCATCGTAAGCAGCGCGCCGCTCACCATGGGGGAAACGAGCATCACTAGCGCTTGAATGCTTCATATGGCTGCATTCAGCGCCAATAGATTGGTTTGATTGGATATATCCTTGATGACCTGCACAAGCTGCGAAATTTGCTGTGATTGAGAATCGAGACCTTTCACTTGCTCTACGTCATTTTTGACAATCCCATCAATACTTTGCATCTGTTGGACCGAATTGCGCATTAAAGTGGTGCCCTCCTTGGTCAAGGAAAGGATTTCGGATGAACTTTTAGCTACATCCACTCCTTCTATGTGGGCCAGCTCGATCCTGCCGGTGAAATCATCCATCATACGAACCATTTCAGCTGCTCGGTTGGCTTGTGACTCCGAACCTTCCGAAAGTTCATACATCGTAGTCGCTATTTGTTTGCTGCCCTGCTGCACTTCATTTGCTGATTGAGTCAGATCCTCGCTTTGACTGGAAACGGATTGCGATACAACGAGCATTTTTTCGATCGTATCACGAAGATTTTTCTGCATTTGGTTGGCGGATACCGTTAATTCGCCCCATTCATCATTTGACTTTTGCTCCAGGGGCTCATGATTCAGCTCTCCGTCAGCCACCATTCTCATCCTGTCCCTAATTTTAAGGAGGGGGGGTGGTAATGAGGTTGGCAGTAACAAACGCCAGCACAAGGCCGATAAGGACTGCCACAATGGATATGATGATACTTGTCGTCTTAACCGATTTCCCGCTTGCGATGACGGTTTCACCTGAAGCGACAATCAATTCCTCACGTTCCGAAGCAAGCTCCTTGAAACCCTCCATTACTTCATTGCTGATTGGTGCCACTTCATTTTTGAGTATCTCTTTAGCGCGTTCTTCATTTCCATTTTCATATTGTGTAAATACCCGGTCTACAATCATCATCCTCCAATCCACGCTTTTCTCGATCAATTCCTTTGCTTTATCAGAATCGCTTATGGCCAGGAGATTACCTGGATGACCTGGCTTTCTTCGGTATATTGTAAGAACCTTTCTTTATAGCTCTCGTCACCATATAGAATATAGGTTCTGGCGAATGCGGTCCTTTGTGCTAGGTTATATAGCAGCTTTTCATCTTGGATAAGAAGCGGAAGTTCCCTTTCGATGATATCTTGGGAATGTACAAGTGATTTGTTGCTGCTATAAATATTGAATGCTCCTAAGTTGACACATAAAGATATAATGAGTGAAAATGCCACCATTACCTTTCCTTTAATGCTTTTCAAATTAATGGACCCCTTTATCGATATTTTATTCACTCTTTTTTATCGGATAGATTTTCCATCAGGTCTAATATTCACTAAATATAAACATCTTGATTTCTTATCGTTTTCAAGTTACTATTGACTTGGAAAAATATAATATTCCGCGTTATGGCGGAAGAGGTTCTAGCTACCCTCTCAAAAAAACTAAGGAGAAACAGTGCTCTATTCTTAGGGTGCTGTTTTTTTCCGTAAAAAGGAGTTTTATAGAAATGAAGAAGAAAGAAAAGGCAGTGGTTGTGTTTAGCGGAGGTCAGGACAGTACGACGTGCCTGTTCTGGGCATTGGAGAGATTTGAGGAAGTGGAAGCGGTGACGTTCGATTATAATCAGCGGCATAGCTTGGAAATCGAATGCGCTCAAAACATTGCCAAGGAATTGGGCGTGAACCATCATATCCTTGACATGTCGCTGCTGAACCAACTGGCACCGAATGCATTGACGAGAAGTGATATTGCGGTGGCGGACGGAGAAGACGGGGAATTGCCGTCGACGTTCGTCCCAGGGAGGAATTTGCTGTTCCTTTCGTTTGCCGGAGTGCTGGCGAGTCAGATTGGCGCTAAACATATTGTCACCGGTGTCTGTGAAACGGATTTCAGCGGATATCCTGACTGCCGCGATGTTTTCATTAAATCGTTGAATGTGACCTTGAACTTGTCGATGGACCAGTCATTCTTGATTGATACGCCGCTAATGTGGCTTAATAAAGAGGAAACATGGGAGCTTGCGGATCAGCTTGGCGCATTCGACTTTGTCCGCGAAAAGACCCTGACTTGCTATAACGGAATCATCTCCGACGGCTGTGGAGATTGTCCGGCATGTAATCTGCGGAAAAAAGGACTGGATGACTATGTAAGCAGACGGAAGGTGCTTTCATGATGTACGGTTTTACTATAGTGGATAAACTCCAAAAAATAGATGAAGATATTCAGCGCAGCCAATTGAAGTATACAAACAAGAGGGTTCTCGTCAGTAAGGAATTCACCTTTGATGCGGCGCACCATCTGCATGACTATGAAGGAAAATGCAAGAACCTGCATGGCCATACGTATAAGGTCATTTTCGGATTGAGCGGGTATACAGATTCACGCGGGTTGATGATAGATTTTGGGGACATCAAGGATATATGGAAAAATGAAATTGAAATCCACCTGGATCACCGTTATTTGAATGAAACCCTGCCGCTCATGAATACAACAGCTGAAAATATGGTTGTCTGGATTTATGAAAAAATGGCCGAAGCCCTTTCTTTAAAAGAATATGAGGGTGCTAGAGTCGAATTTGTTCGACTATACGAAACGCCGACAAGCTATGCCGAAGCCAGACGGGAGTGGATGGAAAGTGAGTAAACTCCCGGTTATGGAAATCTTCGGACCGACCATTCAAGGAGAGGGAATGGTCATTGGTCAAAAAACCATGTTCGTTCGGACGGCCGGCTGCGATTATTCCTGTGCCTGGTGTGATTCCGCTTTTACTTGGGATGGCACCGGTAAGGAAGATACCGTCCAGATGACTGCCGAAGAAATATGGGATGAGCTGAAGCGAATTGGGGGTTCCGGTTTTTCCTTCGTGACGATATCAGGCGGAAACCCGGCACTGCTGAAAAACCTAAACGGCTTGATAGAAATCTTACATGAAAATAAAATGAAAATAGGTGTCGAAACCCAAGGGAGCCGATGGCAGGATTGGTTTCTCGATATTGATGAACTGACTATTTCACCTAAACCGCCGAGCTCTAGAATGAACACGGACTTTACGGTGCTCGACCAAATCATCTCGAACCTTGCCAATCGAAATCCTGAAAACCATGTCTCATTGAAGATCGTCGTCTTTAACGAGGAAGATTATCAATATGCCAAACATGTACATGGACGCTACCCGGATATTCCTTTTTATCTGCAGGTCGGCAATGACGACAGCAGGACGGCGGATGATCGTCAATTGATCAGCGGTCTTTTGAAGAAGTACGAAGAGTTAATTGATAAAGTGATAGAAGATGATGAATTGAATGATGTGAAAGTGCTGCCCCAGCTGCATACCTATATATGGGGCAACAAGCGGGGCGTGTAAAGAAAAGAGAGCAGGAGGCAGTGTGTACGTAATCACACTGCCTTTTAAGCTTATTACAACCTTTGAATGTGTGTAGCTTTGAAGGAGGTTGTGTATTTAAGTCCATACCCAAATAAGCGATCCATTCCAATATGCGCTGTCCAAATTAAACCAATCATCATCAATGCATCCGACTTTAGAAAAATGGCAAGCAAAATCATGAAGATGGACAGGGTATAAGTATGAAATAAGTTATAAACCTTTGCTCCAATCTTATCATTGATCAGATAGGCCATCATGGAGAAATCAGGAGACATGATCAATAAAAGGAAAATCCACCAGCTGAATTCATATAACGAATAGATGTAAATCATCGCTAAAAGGACCATGAGTCCTTCAATATGAAGGAATTTCTTTACCATGTTAAAACCTCCTGAAGTTTAATTGACCACTGGTCAATAATGTTCAAAAAAATTATATGATGTTTCTGATGATATTTTTTACATGAAAATAAGCTAAACCTTCTACATCTTGATAAGATAGTTCAGAATTAATATAAAAAGTTATGAATCCGTGAAGAGAAAGAAAAATCGACCACATGGATGCAGGGTTCAGTTTGTTGTCCGTTAGATCCGTAAGGGACTGGATTAGCTTTTCGTATGTTTTATTAGAATCGAATTGAAGTAACTGCTGAATTTCTTTTTCCTTCGATAAAAACATGATGGAATAGTGATTCTGTCGGGTTAAACCAAACTCTAAGAAGCACAATAAAATCTTTTCCATTTTTAGAGAAGGGTCATTTTCCGACATGATGATATCATCGATTAAAGTATTTAAAACGGAAAAATCCGTTTTTACCAAACTATAAAATATTTCTGCCTTATTTTTAAAATGATAATAAATGGCTCCATGGCTGCAATCCAATGATTTAGCCAATTGCCTCATTGAGACATTCGAATACCCTACCGTTGCAAAAAGGTTTCTGGCTTCATTCAAGACCATGTCCCTGGACAATTCTTTACCTGCCGATTTCCTTGGCGACATCTTGTTGCCTCCTTATTTATTGACCACTGGTTAATTAGGATGATAACTCACTGATTTTCAAATGTCAATTATTAGATCAACTTATAAAGTTCTGTTTTTTAAGTGGAAATTTGCCATTTGTTGAAGCGTAATTTCACCTATGTTGAAAAGGGGGGATTCAGGACATGGCAGCGTTTGATTTATTTTGTACCGTTAATACCCTTATATGGTATTATAAGGGTGTTATTAGAGCGTTGAGGGGATGAATAAATGAAGAAGATATTCGGTATTTTGGCTTCAATCACCATAGTCCTGACCGGCTATTTTTTATTCACTAAACCGGATAAAGATAAAACAAAACCTGTAGAAGACTTTATTAAAGTGTATCCACGAGATCAGGTAATAATAAATGAAATGATGATCATAGAGGGAGTTGATGAGGACAATCCAGATGATATCGATTTGAATGATGAAGAGGAATTGGAAAAATTGGTAAAAAAGCAATATGAGCAAAATCAAAAGGGGGAAATAATTTTTACAGAAAAAAATCAGTGAAACCACCTACCTGTAATGAGTAAACTAATGGGGGAGGCGGCAGTTATTGATAGTTTTGGATAGTATCTATGGGGAACACATTGTAGAGGGAGTTCTGAAAGAGCTGATAGTAAGCAAACCGGTCCAAAGATTGAAGGGGATACATCAAGGCGGGGCAAGTTATTTAGTTAATGAGAAGTGGGATGTCACACGATTTGACCATTCAATTGGTGTGATGCTTTTAATAAAAGCGCTTGGAGGCTCATTAGAGGAACAAATCGCGGGCTTACTGCATGACGTATCCCACACTGCATTTTCACATGTTATTGATTTTGTTCTGGTTTTAAGGAAGAAGATTATCATGAAAAGATATATGATCAAGTCATTATGGAATCCGAAATCCCATTTATACGGAAGGAATATGGATATGATTGTAAAGTCATTTTTCAATCAAAATGGGAATTGCTTGAACAGCCAGCACCTGAGTTATGTGCCGATCGGGTAGATTATACTCTCCGGGATATGTATCAATATGGACATATCACAATCGAAGCCATTAAAGATTTTCTAGAACATGTAATCATAATAAATGGAAGGATGTATCTGGATAATATTGAATCGGCGGAATGGTTTGTGAAAGCGTATTACAGCGAAGTTATTGATTTTTTCATGAAACCACTTAATATATATGGCTATGATACCTTGGCAAAGACCTTAAAATTGGCTTTAGCTAAAAAACTGATCAGCCTTGATGACTTACTCGGTACAGATGAAGAAGTCATGTCCTTGTTAAGCTTGACTGAAGACCATGAAGTGCAAAGCCTGTTAAAACGGATCCATGGTAACGTAAAGGTGAAAGAAGATCAAGTGGAATACGATATACATCGAAAAAATAAAATGCGCCTGATAGATCCTTCCGTAATTCAAGGAACCCAATTAGTAAGAGCATCCAGTTTAAGAAAAAGTCAAGAAAATGGGAATTGAAGCCTATAAAAAAGCTTCAAAGGGCATGTATCTAAAAGTGATTTCCAATTGAATTTCGTGTTAAACCATACGAAAGTCAAAAACTCAAGGGTGTTATTCATCCTTGAGTTTTTTCTCTAAGTCTCCTCCTGTATAAAAATTAGTTGAATTAAACAATCGAGGAAGGAGCTTGATTAACGGATGCCTTATACATTTGAACCAGCACCCTTTAATAATTAAAAAACTAATGATGCTCTCAAAGTATTAATGCCATTTTCTAAATAACCTTTTAAACAGGTTAATGTATATACCCAACCTTCCTTTTGTCCGATCATTTTGTTTATTATTTCAGGGTCGTCCTCACTCAAACCTGATTCGTTTACTTCAATAATTGTACTCGTATTATCCAACTCTTTTAGTGTAATGGTAACAACTGTTTCTTGATCATTTCCGCCCCACGCAAACACGATTTTCCTATTTTCCTCGACTTCCAATACATTAATAACCACTTCAGCATCGTATTCGTTGTATCTCAATGTAGGCGTCCGGCCTTGTTCCCATCTTTCCGAACTCGATGAGAACCAGAAATTCCCGATTTTTTCAGGATTCACTATGGCTTCAAACACTTCATTAGCTGGCTTGATTATCTTAAATTTCGTAGTTATTTGAGTATCCATTACTAAATCAACTCTCTTTCGATTTGTTTTTATTGTTTTCCATTATCCCAATCTACTGATATTGGCGGCAGGGTCCTTCCAGTTTCAAGCAAGCTCTTCAGGTTACACAGAATGGCTGGCCAACCATTATTCAAGCCTTCAAAGGTATTGTCATCATATACGAAATCTGTCTCCAAAAGCTCCTCATGCCTAAGCGTTAGCTTCACTGCGTAATCATCCATTTTCTGTAATTTAAAAGTGACCCGTGTAGGCTGCTCGCGAGGTGTTTCGACTCCTGCCATGTTCCAAGTGAATGAGAGCAGGTGCAACGGCTCACACTTAAGTACATTCCCATGATCAGTAATCTGCCCATCTTCCAGCAAATATTTAACGCTTGAACCTTCTTGCCAGTCAGACTGTACTTGGCATCCGAAGTGATATTTCTTCGTGACTTCACCACTCGTCAGGGCTTCCCAAAGCTTCTCTGGTGTGGTTGCGATATAAATAGGATAGACAAACGTAGCTTTTTTCATCATTCTTTTTCCTCCTCGCCAAATAAGATATCAAGATCGTAACCTAACTCTATCATTGATTGTCGGCTTTCATATACAGCCGGTCAAGCAGTTTTTTGCGACAGAAATCGGCAAAGTCATTGCATTGGAGAAGATTTGAAGTGCATGGCTAAGACCGGATTCTCCATGACATAAAAGGGCCGTATGGAAACTTCTTGATTTCCAATCGCTTTCAAGCTACGATAATAAGGAAAATGATAATCCGCTCGGGCGGAAGAGGTTCTAGCTACCCTCTCAAAAAAACTAAGGAGAACAGTGCTCTTTCTTAGGGTGCTGTTTTTTCTGTACAAGGAGAATTAAGAAATGTTAAGAATTTTATTGTATTTAGTATCCATCATCACGGCGAATGTGGTTACAGCAGCTTTTGCGCCATTACATTTTGGCATGTTCATCATTCCGATGGGTACATTGCTCATCGGGGGAACCTTCATCTTTCGAGATCTGGTCCAGAATAAATTCGGCCGCGCGAAGACCTATATATGTATCGTCACTGCACTTATTTTATCTGCGTGTGTATCATTCTTATTAGGGGATACGTTATTGATCGTTTTTGCTTCCGCATTATCGTTCGTGGTTGCAGAAACGGCGGATACGGAAATTTATACCCGTTTAAAGCTTCCGATGAGTTGGAGGGTGTTTTACAGCGGGATCGTTGGAGGATTTTTCGATTCGGTGATATTTGTCGTGATTGGCCTAAGTCCATTAGGTGCCAATATATTGCCATGGGAAGCAGTACCCGCTGCGATTATCGGCCAAATCATCGTTAAAACTATCATTCAGTCAATCGGTGCCGTACTGTTGGGACGAATCAACGTAGAACTGGAGAAGCGTGTAGTCTCCAGTTAAATGCTAGGAGGGATGCTTCCGATGGATGGAACCAAAAAAGAAGAAGATAAATGCTATTGCCTCGAGGCCTTTCGTGAAAAATATGGCCCGCATGTTCAAGGGGAATGTATGAAGCTCTCCTGCGCCAATTATCGCAAGCATAAAGGAATAGACAAAAAAGGACCATATTAGGTCCTTTTTTTGCGTGATTGTGGTAAGGCACCAGTAACCGTGCTGAATCATGAGTGCAGCATGAATTCACGAGTAAATAGCGCCAAATCATGAGTGCGGAGCAAATTCACGAGTAAGTATGCTTATTTCACGAGTAAACAGTTCAAACTCACGAGTAAACGGTTCAAACTCACGAGTAAACCAGCAAAACTCACGAGTAAACGGTGCGATATTCTGAGTGCAGCATGAATTCACGAGTAAACAGCGCCAAATCATGAGTGCGGAGCAAATTCACGAGTAAGTATGCTTATTTCACGAGTAAACGGTTCAAACTCACGAGTAAACAGCGCCAAATCATGAGTGCGGAGCAAATTCACGAGTAAGTATGCTTATTTCACGAGTAAACGGTTCAAACTCACGAGTAAACAGCCCAAACTCACGAGTAAACCAGCAAAACTCACGAGTAAACGGTGCGATATTCTGAGTGCAGCATGAATTCACGAGTAAACAGCGCCAAATCATGAGTGTTGAGCAAATTCACGAGTAAGTATGCTTATTTCACGAGTAAACAGTTCAAACTCACGAGTAAAGAGCCCAAACTCACGAGTAAACAGCAAAAAAGCTTCCTGCGCCGTTCCATTAATGGGTGCAGGAAGCTTTTTATTTTGTTTAGAATTGCTCTGCGCTTTTCCGAACTAATTTTTCCAGGACGAAAAAGCATTCTCGTTTCCGTTCAAGTTCGGTTTGTCCATTTTCAGTGACATGATAATATTTCCTGCGGCCTGACTCTGATTCTTTCCAATGGCCTTTTATGAATTCTTTTTTTTCTAACCGTTTAAGGGCGGAGTAGAGGGTGCCTTCACTTATTTGATATTTGCCCATGCTCATTTCCTTCAAGATCTTCGTGATTTCATATCCGTATAGCTTTTTTTGAGAAAGAAGTGAAAGCAAAAGGAGGTCAATGCTTCCCTTCATTAATTCTTTATCCAAATAAAATCTCCTCCTTTTCATTTCTAAAGTGTAATACGTTGTACATCGTATCACAAGGTGCATTTTACTTTTCTTAAAAAAAATGGTTAAATGACGATTGCTAAATAAATTTAATCATAGTAAAATGTGCTTCGGAACGGATGAGTTGTGAAGAGCGTGGTAAGGATACTATATACATGATTTAATTGTTTTAATGAAAATTCGGAATAGGATAGAAGAATCCCTACTCAAGGGGTATTAATTGATTTTTTTTCGAAAATCATTTAGATTCTATTTATCAACAAGAGCAAAGAAAGAAGGTCCTAGATAGATGAAAGTGAAAGCACCTGAGCCATTCACATATATTGGTGGAAAGAGAGCTGTTCTTTTACTTCACGGGTTTACCGGAAGTACAGGAGATATGAAGAAATTAGGGAAATACTTGAATGATCTCGACTATACTTGCCACGGACCTCTTTATAGAGGGCATGGAGTGTCTGGTGAGGAACTCGTTCAGACTGGTCCAAAGGAATGGTGGGAAGATGTAGTTAATGGCTATAAATTCCTTAAAGAAGAAGGCTATGAAGAAATTGCTGTTGTAGGAATTTCTTTAGGAGGAGTTTTCTCATTAAAAGTGGGAATTGAATTGCCTGTTAAAGGGGTAGTTTCAATGTGCGCTCCGACTCAAGGAAAAAGTATCGATCGACAAAAGAACCGCTTGCTCAATTATGCACAGGCTTATAAGAAGTTTGAGGGCAAAGATGCCGACCAAATTGCTGCAGAAGTGAAGCTGCTGGAAGAAGAGCCTATGCCTCAACTAAAAGATGTGTTGAATATGATAAATGAAACTGGTGAAAATTTAGATTTAATCACATCACCAACTCTTGTTTTACAAGGGCGTTTGGATGATCCCGACTATACGGAGAGTGCTACAGCGATTTTCAATGAAGTCGATACGCAGCATAAACACTTGATATGGTATGAAAAATCAGGTCATATTATCACATTGGGTAAGGAACGTGATCAGGTGTATGAAGATGTGTATAAGTTCTTAAATACACTGAATTGGTCGGAGTAATAAGCGAGTTTATAAATCCCCTTTAAGTTGAACGTGTAAAAAGCCTACATTCATTTGTAGGCTTTACACTTTACTTGAGGGGATTTTATTTTGGCTGCAATGTAAAGTGTTCTTAATTATCTATTTGTAGAAAAAGACCTTTAAGTTATCGTTATTATCAAGAGTTGCTAATAAAATATCGTTCACATCGGCATTATATGTAATCTTGATTTCGTTTTTCAGCCATTCTTCGTCTTTACCGCCCCGATTCAATTCTTTAGAATCAATCTTTCCCTCTTTAATAATCGTGTTAGGAAAAGTGAAGGCAGTTGTTTCAATGTGCATATCTGCTGGGGTTACTGCTTCATATTGAGGATATAGAAACAATGAAATGGTACCACCCGGTTCCCATAGTGCGAGGGACACTTTTTGAATATCTTCGACTTTTTCTTTTCTTAATTCCGATAATAAAAAATCGATGGAGATTCGGGCCCTTGCTAAGCTTTTGTAAATGATTTGTCCATTTTCGATAAGTGGAAAGGGGGCGGAGTCAAAAAACCTTCGGATTTTGCCCCACTTAAGACCCGTAAACACACTAATTATATATAAAATCACTAAAACAAAGGTCGTAATCATTGAGCCCTTCAAACCTAACTGTTCATCAGATAAAGGGTGGGCAAGAATGTTTCCAATAATTAATGCCATTATGAAGTCAAGTAATCTTAACTGCGAAATGGACCGTTGCCCCATCAATTTAACCGAAAAAAGTAAGAAGAAGAAGGAAATAATGGCTCTTAAAGTCCACTGAATTGCAGTAAGAGTCTCCTGGCTATTAAAAAAATCCAAAAAAAATTCACGTCCTTATTTCCTATAAAGGAGATGTAATGGTTGAAATGAAACAACTGGGAACCACTTTAGATGGGGCCGTTTATAGTTTAAGCCAGCTCCTTCATAAGTATTACCAATATTGGCCCTTCGGAGTCTTTCTTGACTGTTTTCGAAAAATTTATATTAATATAACAACTTTAAAACATATTGTAATTAAAAATAAACTGTTTTAAAATGATATCTTTCCTGAGAAATTTATTTAAAAAATATCCTTGTATAATATCAGTGATGATGGTCTGATAGTTTCTACCTGGCAGCCGTAATGCCGGACTACAAGGAAGTATGAAAATAGAAGAGATGTACAGGTTAATGTTGGTTCGCTTGAAAGAAGCTTGATCCACATAACATGTTTCAATGAAGGCTCTTACTTTTTCACACTTTCTTCCTGCGGCTGAAAGTGTAAAAAGGTGAGGGCTTTTTATATAAAAAATATGAATGGGAAATGATATATCCAAAGGGGATGAAATCATGTATTTCTTATTGAATATACTAGGTGTTTTAGTTGTAATGGGCATCGTTTACCTATGTTCACCTAATAAAAGGAACGTTAAGTGGAAAGCCATTCTTACCTTGCTGGTTCTTGAATTTCTTATCACATGGTTCATGTTATCGACTAAAATCGGGGCATGGGTCATCAATCTGATCGCTTCATTCTTCACCTGGTTGATTGAATGTGCGAATGAAGGGATTTCTTTTGTCTTTCCTTCACTTATGGCAAATGAACAAGTGGATTTCTTTTTTAGCGCATTGATGCCAATTATCTTCATTATCACGTTTTTTGATGTTTTATCATATTTCGGTATACTTACCTGGATCATTGATAAAGTGGGATGGCTCATCTCAAAAGTATCCGGTTTGCCAAAACTTGAGAGTTTCTTTTCGATTCAGATGATGTTCCTAGGAAATACCGAGGCACTTGCCGTTCTCCGCCTTCAACTAAGTGCGATTAAGGATCAGCGTCTTTTGACATTTGGAATCATGAGCATGAGCAGCATCAGCGGTTCAATCATTGGAGCCTACCTGTCCATGGTACCGGCAACCTATGTTTTTGTAGCGATACCTCTGAACTGCTTAAATGCCTTGCTGATAGCTAACATGCTGAATCCCGTCGACGTCAGTAAAGAGGAAGATGTCGTTTATGTACCTTCTAAAGAGGAACGTAAAGATTTCTTTTCCACCATTTCCAACAGTATGTTGGTTGGGGCCAAAATGGTCTTCGTCATCATGGCAATGGTTATCGGCTATGTGGCGTTAACGGCAAGCGTAAACGGCATTTTCGGTTTCTTTGTGGATGGCTTGACCATTCAAAAGATTTTCTCTGTCATTTTTAGTCCCTTTGCATTCCTGCTTGGACTATCCGGGCATGATGCCATGTACGTCGCTCAATTGATGGGAATCAAGCTTGCCACAAATGAGTTCGTTGCCTTGCTCGATTTAAAAGATAAAGTCAGTACACTGTCTCCGCATACAGTCGCTGTGGCTGTCACTTATCTGACGTCATTTGCCAACTTCAGTACAGTGGGCATGATTTATGGAACATTCAATTCCATCCTCAATGATGAGAAATCGAACATTATCGGAAGGAATGTTTGGAAGCTGCTGCTTAGCGGGATGGCTGTTTCCTTGTTAAGTGCCATGGTCGTTGGATTATTCGTTTGGTGATTTAAAACAGGGGCATCCATTTTTATAAATGGATGCCCTCTTTTGTATGAAAAAAGCTGTCCTGGATTTTCCCATGCACAGCTTTTTGCTTTATTTCGTCAAATAGTTCTCCGTATAATATGGTTTATTTTCCTCATCGAAGGCAACTCCGACACCGAGCGATTCAAAATCCTTCTGTAATTTGTTTTCCCTGTGTCCAATGGAATTCATTAGGCCTTCATGGGCAAAGATACTGCTATTCTGACCGGCAGCCAGATTTTCCCCCGCCATTCGAAAATTGATTTTGTCATCTTCCATCCGGTCGAACGGGGATTCTCCTTCAAGGTTTGTATGGTTGAAGTATTGATTCACGGCCATATCTGCACTATGATCCTGTGCAGTGACCTTCACTTGTTTATCCCATGAAAGCACTGAGAGATCATGATTGACCCGTGATGCATTGGTCAAATCGAATAATTGATATTCAAAGCCCTTCTTTAATCCGGAGCCAGCTTCTGCAAAATAGCCGCTCTTTTGCTTTTCGAGTTTTGCGTCGATGATTTGGATGGCTGTGACTGTATTTTTCTCATGTTTGTCATAAAAAATGGTCACATAACTATTATCCATTTCAAACATATCGTATTCTCCGCTGTCACTTCGAATCTGGTAATAGACGTTACCTTTAAGCAGTTTTGTTACAGGATCCTCCAATTTCCCAGTCACGGTTTCTTTGGGAGTGCCGCGTTTAATGCCTTCCTTTGAGGAAATCAAATCTTGGTTCGTATATAAACCAACAACTTTATTGTTGGTATCGTAGGCAACCATGAAGAAGTTTTGATAATTTTCGTGATAGGCGAACCAGTCTACACCATATTCATTCCGCGTATTCCGCTTAGCTTCACCAGCCAATTTTTCTACATCATCTTTCGTGTCGCCCATTTCGATATTACGCACTGAAAAGGATGCATCAGCAGGTGCTTCCAGTGCTGGTTTTTTCACTTTTTCCGTTTCCTGTGATTCTTTTTCAGAAGCGGTATCCAATGTTTCCGTCAGCGAGCCAATCAGGCTGCTGACTCCAGTACTCAGTTTTTCCAAGGCAGTCGAAACCTCGGGCCCGTTAATAAAGGAACGAACATCGGCTGCAAAGGCATCAACCCCAGCTTTGAATCCAGACTCCTGAATATCTTTACCATATCCATACCATAATCCAGAGAGTAGGAGTATGAGGACCACAATATTAAACAATTTCCGCAAATCGTTCACTCCAGCTCTTTCTAGGATATAGAATCCCGATTATTGAAAAATCATCTGCATCACACTTAAAACAGGCGGGGCACATAACAAAAGTAGTGAAAACAGAATGAGTATTTGTGAGGCCGCTTTTGGAAGCTTTTCCTTCCCTTTTCCCGAATACCAGCCACTGAACTGAAGTTTATTTCTATACCAGACGAATAATAAAAGCAGTATCGCAATCGGGCCTAGCCAGCCATACTGATTCACTCCTATGTTTATATATATGCCGTTTACAATAGTCGAAATGATTGTTCCGGCTATCCCAAATATTAAAAAGATGCGTATCAATTCTAATAAGACCCTCATATGTCACTCCTTGGTTTTACCATTATACTTCTTGGATTACAAAATAAAAAACTTTAATGGTGTTGTATTACATATTATACCAAAAAGAAAGGGGGGAATAAAACAGGTGCTTAGGAGGGTGAAATTTTTTTAGGAGAATTCTTTATAAACAAAAAAAGATTAGCCACTTAGAGCTAATCTTTTTTTGTTTGGGCTTATTTCAATTGATCATTCAATACACTTTCCTCGAGAACGGAAAACTTATCTCCATACACTCTTGTTATGTGATTTTCCCCCCACGTACATAGTGCGGATAGGATACTTTCCAGGCTTTGTCCATACTCACTAAGTTCATATTCCACTTTTGGGGGGACTTGGTTGTAAACGATCCGATTGATGACACCGTCCTGTTCCAGCTCCCGCAATTGTTGGGTCAACATTTTTTGGGTGATGTTCGGCATAAGGCGCTTCAATTCACTAGTCCGCTTTTTTCCGTGGGTCAGATGGCAGAGGATTACGCATTTCCACTTTCCGCCCATTACTTCAAGTGTCGCTTCAACTGATATATTGTACTTCTTTTTTTGCATGGTTTGCATACTCTCCTTATTTTATAGGTACTAAAAGGTGCCTATATCACTTTAAAGTACGTACTGTTTTTTATTTGTATTATATCTCATAATAACATTTGCACACCGAATTACACTGTACCATTTATAAAAAAAGTTGCTTAGGCAATTTCAATGATAGTACAAAACGACAAGAAGGAGAAGAGGATATGATTTCAAATAAAAATAGAAGTACATGGGCATTGCTGGCTTTAGCGATCAGTGCCTTTGCGATTGGAACAACTGAGTTCATCAGTGTGGGATTATTACCACTCATTTCTAAAGATTTACACATTACAGTTACGACGGCAGGATTGACGGTATCCTTATACGCCTTGGGGGTCATGTTCGGGGCACCTATCCTGACATCCCTGACATCGAATATGTCGCGAAAGACTTTATTGCTTTGGATAATGGTGGTGTTCATTGCCGGAAATGCATTAGCGGCTTCTGCGACCACGGTTGGTGTATTATTGATCGCACGTGTCATTTCAGCGCTTGCACATGGTATCTTCATGTCAATCGGCGCTACGATTGCCGCTGATTTGGTCCCTGAAAACCGCAGGGCAAGTGCCATCGCCATCATGTTTACAGGTCTGACGGTGGCCACGGTGACCGGAGTTCCTTTTGGAACCTTCATCGGTCAGCAATTCGGCTGGAGATTCGCTTTCATCATCATTGTGGCAATCGGCTTGATTGCTTTCATCGGAAACGGCATCCTGGTCCCGTCCGATTTAAGAAAAGCTGCCCGGACCACGTTCCGTGACCAAATCAAATTGGTGACGAATGGCCGATTGCTGCTAGTATTCATCATTACAGCGTTAGGGTATGGAGGTACATTCGTTGTCTTCACGTACTTGTCGCCACTACTTCAGGAAGTGACAGGGTTTAAAGAAGGAACTGTGGCCTTGATTTTGCTAATATATGGAGTAGCCATAGCAATAGGAAATACCCTTGGCGGGAAATTCGCCAATCGCAATCCTATTAATGCCCTATTCTATATGTTTCTTATTCAGGCCATTGTACTTGTGGTCTTGACTTTCACCGCACCGTTTAAGATAGCTGGTTTAATTACGATCATTTTAATGGGATTGTTTGCTTTCATGAATGTTCCGGGGCTTCAAGTGTATGTCGTCATGTTAGCGGAGCGATTCGTGCCGAGTGCAGTGGACGTGGCGTCAGCCATCAATATTGCCGCCTTCAATGCAGGAATCGCCATTGGTGCCTACTTAGGCGGAGAGATTACGGATTCGATCGGACTGATCCATACAGCGTGGATAGGTGGAGTCATGGTGTTTGCAGCAGTGATTTTAACAGGTTGGAGCCGGGCCTTGGAAAGTAAAGACCGTACCAAGCGAATGGACAAACTAGCATAGGATTAAAAAGTGATGCATGTTAGATAAAGCATGCCATGCGTATAGAGTATCAATAAAATAAGTATCATTGCATCCCTTCAGCGAATGATGGAAGGTTCCTTGAAGGGATGTAATGATACTGATACTTAAGCGCATTACAATCGATAAACAATCAAGAAAAAATTTGGAGGTAGAGTATAATGGTGAAAAATTTACAAGATACAACAACGTTGCATAACGGGGTAAAAATGCCTTGGTTCGGATTGGGCGTATTTAAGGTTGAAGAAGGGCCTGAGTTGGTAAATGCAGTTAAAGTGGCCATTAAACATGGTTATCGCAGTATCGATACGGCAGCCATCTATGAAAATGAGGAAGGGGTTGGACAAGGGATCCGTGAGGGCTTAAAAGAAGCTGGTATCTCCAGGGAAGACTTATTCGTAACATCAAAAGTCTGGAATGCCGATTTAGGCTATGAATCGACAATTGCAGCTTACGAAAAAAGCTTAAAGAAACTTGGCTTGGAGTACCTGGATTTATATCTTATCCATTGGCCAGTGGAAGGAAAATATAAAGAAGCCTGGAGAGCGTTGGAAACTCTTTATAAAGAAGGAAAAGTAAAAGCGATCGGTGTGAGCAACTTCCAGATTCACCACCTAAAAGATCTTATGGAAGATGCAGGAGTGAAGCCGATGGTCAATCAAGTGGAATGCCATCCGCGTTTAACTCAAAAAGAAGTTCAGGCATTTTGTAAGGAACAAGGAATACAACTTGAAGCGTGGTCACCATTGATGCAAGGTGAACTTCTGGATAATGACGTTTTACAAGCTATTGCGACCAAGCATGGTAAATCAGTTGCACAAGTCATTTTACGCTGGGATTTACAAAATGGGATTGTAACGATTCCAAAATCCACTAAAGAACATCGTATTGTAGAAAACTCATCTGTATTCGATTTCGAATTGACGGGAGAGGAAATGAACCAAATTGATGCATTGAATCAGAATCACCGTGTGGGTCCAGATCCTGATAATTTCGACTTTTAATCACGTATGAAAGAGAGGGACGGTATACCCGTCTTTCTCTTTTTTTGGATCTCCGCATTGGTGGGGATGGAAATGCTATACCAACATTCGATGGCGTTTACAATGACAGCCTTCTAAAATCTGATTAGTTGACACAGTAATTACTCAGGTGATATAAATGCATGTGCATGCATTATATGAAAAAGGAGATAAAAAATTATGAATGATTTATTTTCACCTTATCGCATAAAAGAACTTGAACTTAAAAATAGGATCGTCATGCCGCCGATGTGCCAATACTCCGTCGAAGCGGAAGATGGTATACCAACAAACTGGCATCAGCAGCATTATGTAAGCAGGGCAGTTGGCGGCACGGGGTTAATTATAGTTGAAATGACCGATGTGGAGCCTGATGGGCGTATTTCGAATCGCGATCTTGGATTATGGTCCGACGATCAAATTGGGGCTTTCTCCAACATCGTTAAGGAAGTTCATCAATACGGTGCAAAAGTCGGAATACAACTTGCCCATGCAGGCCGTAAAGCGGAGGATGCCGAAACTCCGGTGGCACCATCAGCCATCGCCTTTGATGAAACGTTCAAAACACCAAGAGCTTTAGAGACGGAAGAAGTGAAGGAAATGGTCGATAAATTCCGGGCATCGGCCAGAAGGGCTGTTCAAGCAGGATTTGACGTAATTGAACTACATGGTGCACACGGGTACTTAATCCACCAATTTACATCACCGCTTACGAATAAACGTGATGACGAATATGGAAGAGACCTGACTAAATTCGGGGTGGAAGTCATTAAAGCCGTGAAAAGCGAAATGCCTGCCGACATGCCTTTAATCATGCGCATTTCTGCAAAAGAATACGTTGAAGGCGGATATGGTATTGAAGAAAGCATTGCCTTTTCACAAGTCTTTAAAGAAGCAGGCGTCGATATGTTCCATGTAAGCTCTGGAGGAGAAGGCCCGATTGGAGGAGACGGAAGACCTGGTACACATGCTAGCTATCAAACTCCGTTGGCCAGGGAAATCAAAAAAGCTTTGGATATCCCGGTGATTGCTGTAGGTCGATTAGATGATCCGATTCTTGCAAATTCAATCATTGGTAATGATGAAGCGGATTTGGTTGCCGTCGGCAGAGGAATGCTGCGAAACCCTTATTGGGCACTGGAAGCATCTAAAGCTTTGAATAAAAAAACGGAGATCCCTAAACAATATCAACTGGGCTTCAAACATTGAAACAAGTTCATGCCTTAAAAAGCCGGCGAATATTATATACGCCGGCTTTTTACAGTCAGGCTTTAGGGAATTTTCATAGGGAATCCATTATGTGATGTTTAACTGGAAATTTTGCTATAATGAAAAAGATAAATCAAACGATAATTCGAGGTGCTAATTATGGAAGAAATCAAAATCATTACAACGGAAGAAGTGGAAGCTAAGCTTGAGGCAGGCGAAGCATTGGAACTTGTCGATGTTCGTGAAGACGAAGAAGTACAAGAGGGAATGATCGAAGGCGCGAAACATATTCGCATGAATGACATCCCGGCGAACCTTGACTATTTTGATAAAGAAAAAGAATATATTTTTATCTGCCGTTCAGGACGCCGCAGTGAAAATGTATGCCATTATCTTCAGGAACAAGGATATAAAGTGGCAAACATGGTTGGCGGAATGCTTGAATGGGACGGCGAAGTCATCGTTAAGTGAAGTTCTTCAAAAAGACCTGTTACTTTTGTAAGCGTAAATCCAAGAATGTGACGGCCTATTTGAATGAAGAAAGAAAAAAGATCATGGTTTGTTCACAATGCCGTGAATATGCGGAAAGACGCGCATATTTGAAGGTGTGAAAAAAAGAGTCCTTTCATTATGAAAGGGCTCTTTTTCCTGTATGGACCTCTCTTAACGGGGATGCAAAAGTCATATGTTAAAATTAGGGTGCTGAAATCAGAAAATATAGAAAAAGGAGAGTTGAAGAATGAATGTTCATAAAATAGCTGTCATTGCGGGTGACGGGATTGGCCCTGAGGTGATTAATGAGGGTGTAAAGGTGCTTAAAGAAGTGGCTGCAATTGCCGGGGATTTTTCTTTTCAGTTCACATATTTTCCATGGGGTTGTGAATATTACCTTGAGCACGGCAAAATGCTGCCCGACGACGGACTGGAACAACTGATGAAGTTTGACGCCGTATATCTTGGGGCTGTCGGTTATCCTGGTGTCCCGGACCATATTTCCTTACGTGAACTTCTGCTGAAAATCAGAAAGGGATTTGACCAATATGTGAATGTTCGACCCGTTAAATTGCTTCAAGGTGCACCCTGTCCATTAAAAGACGTGACTCGTGACCAAATCAATATGGTAGTCATCCGTGAAAACAGTGAAGGGGAATATTCCGGTGCCGGTGATTGGCTTTTTAAAGGCAAGCCGGAAGAAGTGGTACTGCAGACGGGCGTTTTTTCACGAAAAGGAACGGAGAGGATCATCCGTTATGCGTATGAACTCGCGCGTAAGACGGGCAGGACGCTAACGAGCATAAGCAAGGCGAACGCATTGAATTATTCAATGGTTTTTTGGGATCAGGTTTTTGAAGAAATTGGACAGGAGTATCCGGAAGTAGAAACGAATTCCTATCTGGTCGATGCGGCGAGCATGTACTTTGTCAAACAGCCCGAACGGTTCCAAATCGTTGTCACCTCCAATTTGTTTGGTGACATCATCACGGATTTAGGTGCTGCCATTGCAGGCGGGATGGGACTGGCGGCCGGTGCCAATTTAAACCCGGAACGGATTTATCCATCGATGTTTGAACCGATTCATGGTTCAGCTCCGGATATAGCACATCAAGGCATCGCCAATCCACTGGCGGCCATATGGTCCGCCAGTCAGATTCTCGATTTCTTTGGGCATGAGGTTTGGGGTGCAAAAGTGTTGGACGTGATCGAACAGGTGATGGTCGATAAAAAGGCGCTGACTCCTGATATGGGCGGGGCAGCCTCTACAGAAGATGTCGGGGATGAAGTGGTTGCAATATTATCCGCTTTACAAACAAATCAAGTATAATCATCATGAAAAATGGGCATCCTGCACAATAACTATCATTATAGTAAAAGGGCGGGGAGATACGATGATACAAGTCAAATTATTTGATTATGAGCATGAAAAGGATCTAGAGGACGAAATGAACTTTTTCCTTGAAGACATACGCGATAATCAAATCGTCGATATCAAATACAATGTCGCCACTACAGGTGAAGAGGAAGAGGAACAGATCTACTGTTTTAGTGCGATGATCATCTATAAAAAAAAATAAAGGCCGGCTGGCCCTATAATAAATAGTAGACTACCTATTGCTGCATGGCGGGCAATCCAAGGTAGTCTTTTTTTCATCCCGACTTCCTAGGAAGGGGGCATATTCGATGTGGAAATTAGGACGATGTCGCTTCCCCGCCGTTGACATGAAGTGTTTGTCCTGTTACAAAACGGGAATCATCAGAAGCGAGATAGACAAAGGTGGGAGCCAGTTCAAATGGCTGGCCTTGACGCTCCATCGGGTTATCGACTTGTGTCACTTCGTCTGCCGAGAAACTTGCCGGGATGAGGGGTGTCCAAAACCGTCCAGGCGCAACGGCGTTCACCCGGATGCCTTGGTCGACAAGACTGTTTGCCAAGGCACGGGTAAAACCAATGTTGGCCCCTTTAGTCGCCGTGTAATCAATTAATTGCTTATTCCCATTAAACGTCACGACAGAAGATGTATTAATGATGGAGGACCCAGCTTTTAAATGGGGAAGGGCGGCTCGGGTCGTGTAGAAGTGGGAATAGATATTCACTTTAAAGGTATCATCGAATTGCTCATCCGTAATATCAAGCAAGCTTAATTGCTGAAATTGAATACCCACGTGGTTACAAAGAATATCGAGCTTTCCAAATGTTTCGATGGTATCTTCCACGATATTGATACATTGCTGCTTATCCCTTAAGTCACCAGGCAGCAGTAAGCAACGTTGTCCAAGCTCTTCAATTCTCGTTTTAGTCCGATTGGCATCCTCATGTTCATCCAGATAAGCGATGGAAACATCTGCGCCTTCTTTAGCAAAAGCGATGGCAGCCGCAGCGCCAATCCCACTGTCTCCGCCAGTTATCAACGCGACACTACCTGTTAATTTCCCGCTGCCCCTATAATTGGGATTATCGATGATGGGCCGGGGAACCATCAATTTTTCTACACCAGGTTGGCGAAATTGGCGTTGCTCCGGAACCGTGATGGGAACGTCTTGATAACGAGTGATCTTTCCATAGTTCGGATGCATGGGATAGGTTTTACCGGATGATTTCTTTTTCTTATCTTCTGCCATGAGGGGTCCTCCTAAAAAAGAATTTAGTCGGATTACTTTATGATGACCAGGTGTATGCCGTGCATGAAGAACATGTATGGGGACGGGCTCGTTGCCGTGCGGCTCGAATATGCTGATGGGTAGAAAAAAGTTTTTGGAGGCCTCTATATGCCATATTATTATAGCGAAGAAGTGAAGTGGTTATTGGTCGAACAATCGGATGAAAAAGTGGAGTTGTTATATGATTCCAACCCAAATACCTTTGAATTGCCGCTCATAGGACCAAGACCGCCATATTATTATAACCCGCGTTATGTACCGTATTATCCTGTGATTTAGGGACGGACATCAGAAGGGAAAATGCATGAAGAACGGAATCTGCTGAATTGGGCTGCCTTGGTCTTTTAATGAGTGGACTAAAAGCAGCCTCAATTCGATTCAACAAAATTCCCGATCATAACAGATGACATTAGGAAAAACTGATTATATTCTTCTATGAATTTTACAAACACGGAGATAATGGGTAAAGTTATACACATAATACATAGTGCGGACTGGTGTATTTAAAGGAGAGATCCATTTTGGATAATAAAATGAAACAACTAATGGAAAATATACAGCAATCGGATGGTGGCCATATTTTATACTGTTTTAATGAATTGGAAGCCTACATTGAAAATGAGGCGACTTTCATCATTGCCGGTGTTGAACAGGGAGACCATATCCTGGTCGTCGAAAATGACCGTATCTTTCCTTTCGTGTACAAGAAATTGCAGCTTCATTTAAATGAGGAGCAATTGGAGCAAGTGCACCTTATCAATAATTTTGATTTTTATTGTTTTCATGGAGACTTCCATCCTTCGACGATGGTTAATTATTTCTTGGAAAATATCGATACATACACTAAACGCAATCAGCACGTGCGGACTTGGGGCCATGTTGAATGGGGCCATGACGATCAAGTCAGCTTAGCGATAGGCGAATATGAAAAAGGAATTGACAAACTGATCAAGGAACGAGGATTGATTTCTGTTTGTGCATACGATGACTGCAGAGTGCCTGCCGAGCTTAAAACAAACTTGATCAAGCATCATGGGGTCCTGATAACCGATGAAAAAATCACGATTTTAGCAAACGGATAGAATAAAAGGGGCGAGTTATTTGGAAAGTTTTACTGAACGGGTAATCAATATCATTCAACATATCCCTTCCGGTAAAGTGATGACATATGGTCAAATTGGACAGCTCGCCGGAAGTCCGCGCGGTGCAAGGCAGGTCGTAAGGATCCTTCATTCAAGCAGCAAAAAACATGACCTTCCTTGGCACCGGGTAATCAATGCCAAAGGCGAAATCGGCATAAAAGCGGAGGGCGCCGCAGAACACCAGAAGGCGATGCTCGAGAGTGAAGGCGTCACATTCACGGACCGGAATACCATTGACCTCGAAGCATATCGCTATCATCCAGAAATATTTTAAACGGAAAGCCGGAAAAAAGAGGCGGCGTGAGTGCGGACGAAAAAAGTTCGGTGAAGGTCGAATAAACAGCGTGAACGGCCGAAAAAAGTATGGTGAAGGTCGAAAAACTGCGTGTACGGTCGAAAAAAGCGTGATGATGGACGAAAATGACAGCACCTACGCCAAGAATCAAAGCCTAACAGACACCGAATGGACGTATAGGCTTAAGAAACCGCATCTAAAAGAGGCTAATCCAAGCGGATCAGCCTCTTTTTAGGAATTATGAACGGGCATACATGGCAGCATTCATTCCGGCGAGTCTTCCGGTTACTAATGCCGATGTGATATTATAGCCGCCTGTGTATCCGTGGATATCCAGAATTTCACCGCAGAAATACAGTCCGTCCATTAGTTTGGAAGCCATTTCTTTTGGATGTATTTCTTTGACGGATACGCCGCCGCCCGTGACGAATGCTTTTTCTAGCGGCTGGGTGCCGTGTACCCCGAATTGGAAGTCCTTGCATAATTCTGCAAAGCGGCGGATTTTTTCATTTGATATCGTCGCTCCTTGTTCTTGAAGGTCGATACCGCTTCGCTCAAGCAGAAAGTGAAGGTATCGTTCAGGAACTAAACCTTTTAAGGTATTTTTAATGGCTTTTTTCGGTTCGGCTTTGATTTCTTTCATGATGTCTTGAAAAACCTCTTCCTTGTTTCGGTCCGGCAGGGCATCGAGTTTCATTGTCACTTCCGATAGGTTCCATTTTTTCATCGCTTTCACGACGAATTGGCTGCACCGTAGAACAGCTGGACCGGAGACGCCAAAATGGGTGAAGAGCATATCCATTTGGTGTGTGATCAGGGTCTTGCCTTTTGGGTTAAGGACGCTCAATGATACATCGCGAAGTGCGAGGCCTTGAAGTGTTCGATCTTTAATGAACGTTTCATGGCTAAGTACGGGAACTTCAGTTGGGAACAGTTCGGTAATCGTATGCCCCGCCTTTTTAGCCCATGCGTAGCCGTCGCCGGTTGAACCGGTGTGAGGAACTGATTTCCCGCCGACTGCTATCACGACTGCATCCGTGTCAATGGTCTGTCCATCTTTTAACCGGACACCGCTTGTTTTTCCATGTTCATAGAGAACTTCCGCAACTGGAGAGTTCTTATAGATCGTTACATTTAAATTCGACAGGCGTGTCAGAAGGGCATCCACGACACTTTGCGCTTTATCGTTGACAGGGAACATCCGGCCATGGTCCTCTTCTTTTAGAGCCACGCCCAATTTTTCAAAGAATTGAATAATGTCCTCATTATTGAACTCTGAGAAAGCACTGTATAGAAATCGCCCGTTTCCAGGGATATGCTGAATGATTTCATCGATTGAGAGCCTGTTCGTCACGTTGCAGCGTCCGCCGCCCGAGATTGCAAGTTTCCTTCCAAGCTTCTCGCCTTTATCCACTAATAATACAAGGGCACCTTTTTCCCCGGCCGCTATTGCTGCCATCAATCCGGAAGGACCGCCGCCAATTACCACTACATCATATTTCAAATTGATCACCACTTTATCATTTTCAGTCCCTTCATTATATAGCAAGAGCCCGTCAGATTGCGAATGTAGAAGAAAAGGAATTATTTGTTTGTGTATTATCTTCGAAAACGATAAACTTGAGTGTAGTTTTCTATAGAAAAAATACTTTAATATGATAAGATAAAGAGCGTGTGAAACGTAACTGACAGAGGCAGGAAGGGATTAGATGTCATCTAAGTTTTTAAAAGGGGCTTTTATATTAACGCTGGGAGCGATCATTTCCAAGATACTTGGTTTATTTTACGTCATCCCATTTGAACATATGGTTGGGAATAAAGGGGCTACCCTCTATCAATATGGGTACGTTCCATATACCATTTTCATTAGCTTTGCAACGGCAGGCATGCCGCTTGCAGTTTCTAAATTCATCTCGAAGTATAATGCGCTCGAGGAGTACGCCGTCGGTGAGAAGTTATTTAAATCGAGCCTGAAATTAATGGTTGTCACCGGTTTTCTCGCTTTTTTGATTCTCTATACGATGGCACCGATGTTTACTGAAGTCTTCGGGGTCAAGAAGGAAGATGTCAGCGATGTCACGGAGATCATACGTGCAGTCAGCTTCGCCTTGATTTTTGTACCGTTCATGAGCATCATCCGCGGCTTCTTTCAAGGTCATGAAGCGATGGAACCAACGGCCATCTCTCAGGTTGTCGAACAAATTGTCCGCATCGTGTTCCTTCTGGCTGGTGTGTATGTTGTTTTGAATGTCCTTGATGGAGAGTTAGTGAGAGCCATCCAAATAGCTACCTTCGCGGCGACGGTTGGGGCTGTCGGCGGTTTAGTGGTGTTATTTTGGTATTGGAAAAAACAAAAACCCCATTTGGACAGCTTGATGAAGAAAGACCGGGGGACGATGGAAATTTCCCTGAAGGAAATCTATAAAGAAATATTTCTTTCGTCGATTCCTTTCATATTTGTCGGAATCGCGATGCCAATGTTTCAGTTTGCGGACTTGCTGTCTTTCAATAAGGCGATGTCGTCCATCGGGCTGCAGCATGTCGCAGAAGATGCCCTTGGGGTATTGAATGTATATGCCCAGAAGCTTGTCTTGATTCCGATGACGCTTGCAACCGGGTTTTCAATGGCGCTTCTTCCCTCGGTGACGAAGGCATATGTAAGCGATGATTCGGAAGAGTTAAACCGCCAGCTGAACCAAGCCTTCCAAATTTTGTTGTTCATTACGATTCCAGCGGTCATTGGCATGTCGGTGCTGGCCGATCCAATCTATAGTGCCTTTTACAGCCATGATCCACTTGGAATCAGTGTCCTGAAGGCATATGCGCCCGTTTCCATCTTGTTTGCGCTTTTTTCCGTTTCGGCGGCCGTTTTACAAGGAATCAATCAGCAAAAATATACGGTGCTCAGCCTGCTTGTTGGCTTTTTAATCAAATTGAGCTTGAATATCCCGATGATCAAGTTGTTTGAAACGGAAGGATCCGTTTATGCCACGGCATTCGGCTACTTGGCTGCTGTGCTGCTGAATTTGTATGTCATTACTTACTTTACTGGATATCGTTACAGCCTTACCATCAGAAGATCCGTTTTGATCACTGTTTTTTCAATGATAATGGGACTGGCTGCATGGGGCATGAACAGTTTATTATCGCTGTGGCTTACAACGGAAGGGCGGTTCCAGGCGATTTTGATCGTAGCCGTTTCTGCAATTTTTGGAGCTCTCATTTATGCGGCGCTTGCCTTGAAAAGCAAACTAGCCCATCGTTTGTTCGGTGCCCGGATTGATCGGTTAAAAGCTAAATTAGGATTATAAGCTGGAAGTTTGGTGTGTAAAATAAAGGGTATTGAATGGTGATCCCCAGATTAAATATATTGGCCTTGCCTGTCATTAAAGTGGGCAAGGCTTTTTACTGAAAAAGGCTTTAGGAGGAAACGATGAGAATAGATAAGATTTTATCCAATATTGGTTATGGCAGCAGGAAAGAAGTGAAAAAGCTCCTGAAATCCGGCGCCGTCAAGGTCAATGAAAGGCTGCTGAAGGACCCGAAAGAACAAGTGGACCCTGATACGGAAATCGTGACGGTTCATGGTGAACGGGTTGAATATAGGGAATTCATATATTTAATGATGAATAAACCGCCAGGCGTATTGTCGGCAACGGAAGACAAACACCAAGAAACGGTCATTGACATCTTGGAGCCAGAAGATTCGGTTTTCGAGCCATTTCCTGTAGGACGTCTTGATAAGGACACAGAAGGTTTATTGCTGATCACGAATGACGGAAAGCTTGCCCACCAACTGCTTTCCCCGAAGAAACATGTCCCTAAAACATATTTTGCGGTCATTGATGGCGAAGTAACGGAACGGGATATCGAGGCATTCCGCAACGGGGTGACCTTGGATGATGGATACGAAACAAAACCAGGTGAATTGAACATTTTAAAATCAGGTCTGACATCGGATATCGAGCTGACGATCATGGAAGGAAAGTTCCATCAGGTGAAGCGGATGTTTGAGGCCGTTGGCAAACGTGTCGTCTACCTAAAGCGTCTTTCCATGGGGAGTTTACAGCTTGATGAGGAACTTGAGCTTGGTGAATACCGTGAGTTAACGGCGGAGGAGCTTGAACAGTTAAAGGCGGGCCAACCCACTGAATGATAGCTGGACACAAAAAATGAGGCGGAAAACATTGTCCGCCTCAAAGTAATTTACATATCGATCTTATTCGGGTGGTCGTTCTTTTTACGATGACATCTTCACCTTTTTACTTGTTGTCGTCCAAAGGCCTCGGCTTGGGCTTTGAACAAGGTCATTGTATGCTAAGACATTTAAATCGCGCTGCACAGTTCGAGGAGTGATGCCAAATTCTTCTACAAGCTCTTGAGTAGAAACCGTACCGTTATTACTAATGAACATATAAACGGATTTAATACGGGTTAACATGCGATTTGTTGAAGGTTTCAAAAAATCACTCCTTATTCTTTTCATTGTTATTCTGAACAAATGAAAACAACCGATATGTCGGACAGCATTTCAGCTGTCACTATGTACTTGCTATACCCACCCTATAACTCCTCGGAAACATTTAGAAAAAATAAGATGTCATTAGATTCATTCTACCCCTTTGCAAAAGCAAATTCTAGGAAAAGATACTAATTGACTAAATATTACATTTATTATATCAAATTTTAACAAAATTATTCTCTTTACATATACAAAAATTAATAAAGAGTTGTTCCATTTGTTCATGATCATATTTTGCCAATACAGGACGCTTAATATGCATTTCGAGATTAGAGATGTCACACAACACGAATGTTGACTTTTAAGGCATATACATGTTATTTTTTACTTAAAAGGATCATAAATCGTAATTATTACGCTTTATGTATTGATAGGTGCTTGATGGCTTGCGGTTACGATGTCATAATGAGGTATCGGGCAGTATAGACTTTTCATACATATCTAAAAGGATTTAAATATAAACCAATTCGAGGTAGAGCCATATGAACGAAAGATTAATGGAGTTTTTATTGCGCGACGAAGTAACCAGACTTTCTGGCGTGAAAAAACAAGTGTATGAATTCATCGTGAACGAAGAAGATTATCTTGCATCGAAGGCGGACACGGTCGATCAATTCATGAGATTGCTAGTAAAGCATTCTCCGCCCAGGCTCGCAGCCCGTCATTTCAATATGCCTTATGGGGAAATCATTCGTTTCATGAATGAAATAGAAGATGAACTGAATGATAGATTAGAGGAAAGATGCAAGAAAGTAAAGTGGATGGACTACACGGAAAAGGACCAGCAGGCATTTGTGGAATATCATAGAAAGTTATATCTTTTCGTAAATTAATCAATTGGATCATGAAAATGCCCTGGTATGAAAGGGCATTTTTTTATTTATCCGGAATCGTTAAACGGGAATCCAGCACAACCATACCTTTAAATCCAGAGATCCAATAGAAAAATTCATTTTGATATAAATGTAAGCATGTGTGTGGACTTTCTGCAGCAGTATAGGCGGGCGGGTGGCTTATGGAGAAAGGAATGGCTCCTTCAGCATGAAAGGAATTTTAATTAGGAGCTCAACTTTATGGGAATCACCGGGACCCAGACAGAGTCAAAGCCATGAAAATAGCCTGAGTGTCACTCTCCATTTATGGAGACACAGTTTTATTATTTCAAGTTGCAGTTGATTTCAGAAATCCTCTCCCTATCCGCTGACTGTCGCCAAGCAAGCAAGCGTCTGTGGGGTCTCGGCTAGCCCGTTATTCGGCAGGAGTGTCGCAAATTTCTTCCATCCATTAATTAGTACAGGAAAAAAACATGAAGGATAATCTAGTATTAAACATGGTTCGGCAGGGGCCTGATTTCCTTTAAAATCATCGTCGGGGTTAGAGTATTCCGATTCTCCTTTATTATTAGTTTATAGACAAAAGGTGTTCTATCTTTTAAAACAAAGTTGATTGGAACGGAAGGCGCGAGACTCCTGCGGGAAAAGCGAGTCCAGGGAGACCCCACAGGCGCAAAAGCGCCGAGGAGGCTCCCGGACCGCCCGCGGAAAGCGAGTGCCTGGAGTGGAGATCTAATTGTCCCTGGATTTATATGATCAGTGGAAAGAGATGGACAAGGATGGGAAATGGCGTTTCACTTCTCCAACACATGTAGTGGCCGCGTTTGCTAAAGCGTTGGAAGAATTAACGGAAGAAGGCGGCATTCCAGCCAGATTCGCCCGCTATAAAAATAATAATGATAGGCTGAGGGAGCTGATGGGTAAATTGGGCATTCGTACATATATCTCACCTGATAAACAATCGCCCATCATTACAACATTCCTATTTCCAACTGAAACCTTTGATTTTGGGGACTTCTACAATTTTATCAAAGAGAGAGGTTACGTAATATACCCCGGAAAGCTGACTGACATAGATACATTCCGAATCGGCAATATTGGCGAAATCCATGAAGAAGATATCGAGGAACTTGGCAGGATCGTAGAAAAATATATGAAAGAGGTGACAGTATGAATAAGGTAGAGGGAATCATTTTGGATTGGGCTGGAACGGCTGTGGATTTTGGATGTTTTGCACCAGTGAATGTTTTTGTGGATATTTTTAAGAATGCTGGACTGGACGTGACGATGGAGGAAGCCAGAGCTCCGATGGGCATGCTGAAAATCGATCATATTCGTGCGATGCTGACCATGCCAAGGATATCTTCGTTATGGGAAAAACAATACGGAAGGCCATTCAATGAGGAAGACGTTGAAAAACTATATGCTGAATTCGAACCGGCACTGATGATGTCATTGGCGGATTATACAGATCCCATACCAGGGGTTATCGAGACGGTGGAAGCATTAAGGAATCGCGGCCTGAAGATTGGGTCGACAACGGGATATACGGATACAATGATGGAGGTCGTAGTGGCAAATGCTTTGAAAAAAGGGTATCGGCCTGATTTCCATGTAACACCGGATGCAACCCATTCGAATGGCAGGCCTTATCCTTACATGATATATCGGAATATGGAAGAATTGAAGTTAGCGGCATCATGGAAGGTAGTGAAGGTAGGGGATACCATTTCCGATATGCAAGAGGGAGTGAATGCTGGAGTATGGTCGGTCGGAGTCATTGTCGGAAGCTCTGAGATGGGATTGAGTTTGAATGAGTATACAAGTTTACCAGAACGGGATAAACAAAATCTCACCTCTAAAATGGCAGACACCTTTATGCAAAACGGGGCCGACTTCACCATCAAAACGATGGAGGAACTACCTGAACTCATAGATCGCATCAACCTTCTTATAGCAGAAGGGAAAAGACCTCGTTCAAGCTAACATTCAGTGCCAAAAAAAGTGCAGCTTCTTTCATCCTTGAGTGGGAATGAAGGATTGCTGCACTTTTTTTTCGTTTGCCTGAACATCATTACATTGCTTTTTTCCTATCTTATACAAACGTACAGAATGAATCGTTTTTTTGAAATTTAACTCGACTGCTTATTGTAAAAAGTGAGAGAAGAGTGTACGATTAAATGAGAATGATAATCAATCACATTTGATTGCCGGGGAGTGGACGTTATGGAACAGCAAGATTTATTTGATGTAACGGTTATTGGGGGAGGGCCAGCAGGCCTTTACTCCACTTTTTATAGCGGACTTAGAGAAATGAAAGTTAAACTGATTGAATACCAGCCTCGGCTAGGCGGGAAAATTCATGTCTATCCGGAGAAAATGATTTGGGATGTAGGAGGGCTGACACCCACTACTGGGGAAAAATTAATTGAGCAGCTAGTGGAGCAAGGTTTAACCTTCAATCCAACAGTCGTCTTGAATGAAAAAGTGGAATCAATCACACGTAATGAAGAAGGGCTCTTCGTTTTACATACGGCTTCTGGTCAAATTCACTTTTCCAAAACGATCATTGTCGCGGTTGGCGGCGGAATCCTGAATCCGCAAAAGTTGGAAATAGACGGGGCAGAAAGGTTTGAAGTCTCCAATTTAAACTATACTGTTAAGTCTTTCAATCGATTCAAGGATAAGACGGTGATCATTTCGGGCGGCGGGAATTCTGCAATTGACTGGGCAAATGAATTGGAGCCCATCGCCAAAAAGGTGTATCTGACATACAGGAAAGATAGTTTAGCAGGCCATGAATCACAAGCAAGGCAATTGATGGAAAGCTCAGCTGTTTGTTTCTTGAATACGACGATAACAAAACTGATCGCCTGCGCTGATCATGAATCAATTGAACATGTTGAACTGACGAATCATGAAACGGGAGAGGTTTCTTACTTGCCGATCGATGAAGTGATCATCAATCATGGTTATGAGCGTGATACATCGCTGCTTCGAAATAGTAAAGTGGATATTGCCATAGCCGACAATTATTATATTGAAGGAACTTCTTCAAGTGAATCCTCGATGGATGGAATATACGCTGCCGGTGATATCTTAAAGCATGAAGGTAAATTGAACCTGATAGCAGGTACTTTTCAAGATGCCGCAAATGCCGTAAACAAAGCAAAGCAATATATCCAGCCTGACGCTAACGGAGTGGGAATGGTCTCTTCCCATAATGAAATCTTTAAAAAGCGCAACAGGGAATTGATCAAGGAAATGATGAAACCGGCTGGGGTACTTTAAAGGGAGCGGATTTCTGAAAGCAGGCAGACAGTCGGCGGAAAAGGAGCGGATTTCCGAAAACAGCCGGAACTTCTTCGGATTTTTCTACAGTTTGAAAGCTCCAGGGCCTATGGGCCCTGGAGTTTTTAGCATCTTATAGAGATTCTTTGATGACCTTCTTGTAATGAAATACGGATAGGATTCCGAAGATCGAATACAATGCCGTGTATAATGCCATGACGATGATCATCGGTGCCCAAACTTCGGTCCCGAAAAAGAACCATCCTGATTGGACTGCGAAATAACTGTGAAGCAGCCCGACGATTAAAGGAATGCCGAAATTGAAAACTTGTTTTGCTTGGATTCCTCTTAGTAAATCACCACGTGTGAATCCCAGTTTTCTTAAGATGGTATAATTGGATTTTTCCCCTTCACTTTCATCCATTTGTTTGAAATAGAGGATACAACCGGATGTGATGAGGAAGGTTAACCCCAGGAATCCGACGATGAACATGATAAGACCCATATTCTTCTTCTGAGTGTTGAACATTTCAAATTGGGAATCATTCACCTGTTTTTCTTTGAAACTCATTTTATTGAATAGATCATTCGCTTTTTCAAGTTCAGCTTCATCCTTCACATCAATGCCGATATTTACAGATGAAACTTTTTGGATTTTCGGGTCGATATCCTTTTTCAAACGGTCGAATATCGTTTGGTCTACAATGGCAACGGGCATTCCGCCGTTGGTGAAGTAATGGGACACGAAGGTATCATCATTCAATCCCATATATGTTTGCGGAATCACTTCATGCTTGCTTTTCAGCTCAATGTTTCCAGAATCCTTCAAGGATATGACCTTTTCCATCATATTACTGTATCCGCTGAAAAGGGTCTCATCTTCAGCGAGGTTGATTCCTTTAACGAATTCATCACTGATGACGGCAACGGTCATGATGTCCGGATCGAAGTTCACTTCATCCAGGCTGGTCTCCATTATTTCCTTTACATTGACATCCACTTGAATGACATCGATCACCTTTTCGTCATAATCGATTTTACTGTCGGATAAAGCTTCTTTGAATGCATCCGCATCTCCCTTATCCGTCATCGAAAAATCGGTGGGGATACTGCTTTGTGCACTCTTCTCCGCAGAGTAGTAGGAGATATAGCTTAATGATAATAACCCGATCGCCAAAGCGGAAACGGTCGTGATGATCGTCAATAATATAGCATTCGATTTCATCCGGAACATGATGGATGAAAGGGACAATACTTCATTGATATTCAAATAGCCATTTTTCTTTTTACGGACGATATTAAAGATGAAGCTTACGGATCCTTTATAGAATAGGTAGGTCCCGATGATGACGGTTGCCAGGATGAAGACCATGGCCATAAAAAGCTCGGTCATATCTGAAAAAGCTCCATCGAATAATTTGGATGAAACGACATATCCGGCGATGATCAGGATGATCCCGAATAAACCGATGATCATTTCGAACAGCGAAACCTTTTTCACTTTTCCTTCCGTCATTGAAGTCACTCTAAATAATGATAGAATGGTTTGCCTTTTAATGAAGGCATAATTCATCAACATGATGAAAAGATAGATGGCGCTAAAAACGAGAATGGTTTGCACAAGCGGCTGAAAAGAAAATGTAAGAGTCGCGATTGCCTCGACACCCATTATTTTAAATAGGATCATGATGATCAATTTTGAAGCGGCAAATCCTACAAAGATTCCCAGGAATACGGAACAGAAATACAGGATCAGGTTTTCCATACTCAGGATCCGGAATATCCTGTTCTTGGTCATGCCTATCAATTGGAATAAGCCAATTTCTTTACTGCGTCTTTTTATGAAAATGCTATTGGCATATAAAAGGAATATGGAAACAATCGCAACAAGCAGGATCGATGCAGCCTTGATGGAGGCAGCTCCTTTCACCGTGCCCTCCGCTTTATCCATCGATGGGTCATATTGCAAGGTGACAAAGGCAAAATAAAGGGAAGCGCTGAAAATCAGGGCAAACACATACAGATAATAGTTCTTCAGATTCTTTTTCAGATTTCGAAAGATGAGTTGATTAATGCTCATTTTGAACCCCTCCCAATACACCTTGCGTTTTCATGATGTCCTTGAAGAAGGTTTGTCTGGATTCTTCACCTTTATTCAATTGGGTATAGATTTGTCCATCTTTAATGAAAATGACTCGGCTGCAATAACTGGCCGCCACGGGGTCATGGGTTACCATGATGATGGTCGCCTTGCGCTTTTGATTCATTTCGCTCAGTTTGTTCAGTAAATCGGAAGCTGATTTGGAGTCAAGCGCCCCAGTCGGTTCATCCGCAAAAATGATGCTTGGGTCATGGATGAAAGCCCGTGCTGCAGACGTACGCTGTTTTTGGCCACCGGAAATTTCATTTGGGTATTTATCCTTCACTTCATATATGCCCAGTTCTTTCGCCACGTTATCAAACCTTTGTGCCGCTTCATTATTGGGCGTTTTGGTAATGGATAAGGGCAGAAGGATATTTTCTTTGACAGTCAGTGTGTCCAATAGGTTATATTCCTGGAAGATGAAGCCCAGATGGTTCTTCCGAAATTCGGCCAACTTCTTTTCCTTCATCCCCGAAATCTCTTTTCCATCAATCGTAATGGTGCCGTTGCTGATTTTATCGATCGAGGAAAGGACATTAAGCAAAGTCGTTTTTCCTGAACCGGATGCACCCATGATACTTACGAATTCACCTTCTTGTATGCTTATATCGAGACCCTTTAATACTTCTTGTTTATTGAATTTATTACCATAGCTTTTATGGATTTTTTTCGCTTCTAATATATTCATTTCGATACACTCCTTTTTTTCTATATCCTCATTATAAAAGGCCATGTATTTCTTTTCCTTCGTTTGGACGAACAAAGAATAAAAGCATGTGACACTTTTGTCACATGCTTGTGATATTCACGAAATCATTTCTTTTTGGGAAGGTCAAGGTAACGGTCGTTCCGGTTCCAAGCTCTGATTTCACGTCAATGGAGATGAATAGGGACTCGGCTGCATTCTTGGTTAAATATAAACCCATGCCAGTTGCCGCATTGTCCCGATGATTTGTCGTGGAAGTAAAGCCTTTATCAAATATGCGGGATAAATCCTTTGGGTCGATGCCCCGTCCAGAATCCTTCACTTCAAGAACCGTTTGTTCAGCTTGTTCATGGCTATATATCGTGATATCTGAGTTTTCACTGTATTTAATGGAGTTGGTCAAGAGCTGCCTCATGATGAAGGCCAGCCATTTGGCATCAGTAAGCACTTCGGTTACATCCAATTGTATGTCGAAGCCGATCCCTTTTTGAATGCACCATGATTGCAGCGTTTTAATCTCATCAAAGATTATTGTTTCCAAATCGGTTTTCTCTATATACAAATCATTTTCGATGAAAGGCATGCGCCTTTGATGGAGCTGCTGATCAAGAAGTAGGTGAATGCGCAGCCACTCATACGTCAAATGGGATTTCAGCAATTCATCATCCAAGCGGTCAATCATTAAATGCATTGCCGTCAATGGCGTCTTGACTTCATGAATCCAAGATAATAATTCATCCTTCTCCTGTTCTAAAGTCATTCGGCCAATTGATGCGGATTGCTTCAATAATTCGGTTTGGTTAATGATGCTGTTTTCTATGATTTTTTCGAAAGGGCTTTCCGGTTCGGCTATATTCGTAATATCCAGGTTGTCTTCCCGCGCTTCTAAACTTTTATAGAAATACGTTTCTTTTTTATAGCGGAAAATCAAAAACATACTGAATATGAGTAATGATAAAAAAACAATATACAGTATGGGCTTTAACGGAATGGCCGAATCAAGATAAGCGACAAAGATGATGAATAGATGAAGCAGGATGTAGAATGCGATCCAGCTGAACCTTTCCACGAAATATTTTCTGATCATGCATTTGCCTCTTCTATGGCGATATAGCCCTGTCCGACCTTCGTTTCGATAAAATGCCCTAAACCCAGTTCATCCAACCTTTTTCGTAAACGGTTCACATTCACTGTAAGGGTGTTATCGCTTATGAAACGTTTGTCATCCCATAAGCTGTTGATCAATTCTTCGCGGCTTACGATCTTGTTTTTCTGTTCAATGAGCTTTTTCAAGATGAAAATTTCATTTTTCGTCAATTCAATTGTACCAGTCTCGGCCGATACCGTGTTCTTCTCGTAATCCACAGTTGCGCCGCACCAGGTTTTCAATTCGATCTTTTCGGTATTGTAATTATAGACACGGCGAAGGGTGGCCTGTATCTTTGCGATGAGTACATCGAAATGAAAAGGCTTCTGGATAAAATCATCAGCTCCAAGCTGCATGGACATCACCATGTCGGTAGGATGATCACGCGAAGATAAAAAGATGATGGGAACATTGGAATGGGCCCGGATCATCCTGCACCAATGAAACCCATCAAACTTCGGTAACTGTATATCAATGATGACCAAATCAGGTTTTATCTCCGTGAATTCCTGAACCACTTTACTAAAATCGCCGATTCCATAAATATCATAAGACCATTGCGCCAATCTATCTTTAATTTCATTGAATAACGTCGTATCATCTTCTATCAATAGTAGTTTAAACAATGGGTTCACCGCACTTTCCAGCTTTTTCTTAAAAGTATATAGTAAAATCTTTAAAGGTTCTAGAGGAGGGAGGAACAGGAGCTGTTATCGCCTGTCCATCGTTACCGGTTGTATGTAAACCATTATTATATTAGAATTGACAATAACGAATGGAGGAAGTGAATTTATGTCTGATTTTCCAAATTGCCCTGCATGTGATTCAGAATATACATACGAAGACGGAAGTCTTTTTGTTTGCCCAGAATGCGCCCATGAGTGGACGGTGGAAGCGGAAACGGAAAATGGTGATCAAAAGAAGACGATCAAAGATGCTAATGGAAATGCCTTGAACGATGGTGATACCGTTACGGTAATCAAGGATCTTAAAGTGAAAGGGAGCTCATCCGTCTTAAAAATGGGCACTAAAGTCAAAAGCATCCGTCTAGTTGATGGTGATCATGATATTGATTGCAAGATTGATGGTTTTGGTGCAATGAAATTAAAATCCCAATTTGTTAAAAAGGTATAATAAAAAAGAACGGGCTAATCCATTGATTAGGCCGTTCTTTTTTATGTTACTTCTTAATAAACTTTGTCACCGTTAAAGATCGAATTCTTAACGACTACATAATCCACATTACGGATGGCTTCCAACTTGGTTCCACCGGCATATGAAATGGAAGACTGAAGATCTTGTTCCATTTCCTTCAACGTATCTTCCAAAGATCCTTTGTGCTCGACAAACATCTTTTTGCCTTCAACGTTTTTCTTTTCACCTTTTTGGAATTCAGAAGCTGAACCAAAGTATTCTTTAAAGGCCTTTCCATCTTTCTCGATCGTTTGACCTGGAGATTCCTCATGTCCGGCAAATAGTGAACCGATCATGACCATCGAAGCCCCAAATCTAACTGATTTAGCAATATCACCGTTCGTGCGAATGCCGCCGTCTGCTATGATTGGCTTGCTTGCCGCTTTTGCACACCAGCGAAGTGCAGCTAGTTGCCAGCCGCCCGTTCCAAATCCAGTCTTGATTTTAGTGATGCATACTTTCCCTGGCCCGATGCCCACCTTTGTAGCATCGGCACCGGCATGTTCCAATTCCCGTACCGCTTCAGGAGTTCCCACATTTCCTGCAATGACAAAACTTTCAGGTAAATGTTTTTTAATATGCTGTATCATCTTTATCACGGCATTGGAATGGCCGTGTGCAATATCTATCGTAATGTATTCAGGCACAATGTTGTCTTCCGATAATTGTTCGATGAATCCGTATTCTTCTTCTTTAACGCCGACACTGATGGAAGCGATCAATTCTCTTGTATGCATGTCTTTAATGAAAGTCAGTCGCTTTTCTGGCTCAAAACGATGCATTACATAAAAGTAACCGTTTTCAGCCAAGTAAATGGCAATCTTTTCATCAATGATCGTTTGCATATTGGCAGGTACTACAGGTAACTTGAATGTATGTTTACCCAAAGTAACGGATGTATCACACTCAGAACGGCTATTTACAACACATTTTGCAGGAATTAATTGAATATCTTCATAATCAAACACGTTTTCCATGTTATACACCTCTATATACGAATATTTTTGTCTTTATATATAAAAATTGTTCGCCTAATAGGTAATGTACATCATTTTTGACAGTAAGTCAAAAATTTTAATGGTTATATTTTGATTTTATTTCAGCCAGGTGGAAAATCCGTAACAGGCAGGAAGCTGAAAAGACGAACGAACATGATTTCCTCTCCAGGCACTCGCTTTCCGCGGGCTGGATGCACTTTCCCAGCAGGAATCTCGTACAGCCGTTCCAATCAACTTTGTTTTAAAAATCTGTCGATAAAAGTGGGTTCGGATTGGTCTTATCCCGAAGCATGATTTTAAAACAAGACTAGGTTATCCTTCATGATTTTTTACTGTAATCCTTATTGGATTAAAGAAATTTGCGAAACTCCTGCCGAATAACTGGCTAAACGAGACCCTGCTAGCTGCTTGCGGCAGGAGGCTTGGCAGACAGTCGGCGGAAAGGGAGCGGATTTCTGAAATCAACTGGAATGTTTTTTAAAAGAAAAAACTGCAGGCTGGTCTCATCCACCTGGGATAAGGTTAGGTTACACTTTGGCTGATATCCGTTTTCAAAAACCCTCACTGTATTTCTGAAATCAACTCGAACGTTTTTATTTATCTAAAGCCTGAAATACTTAAGTATTTTCACCAATCTGTAAGACTTTTACACCTTTACGTTTTTTTACATCATCTTAACGGGACCGAAATGGCACTAAGTTAAAATGATAATGGGTAACGAATAAGAATGGGGGGATTGGCATGAAGGTTGAATTACATTGTCATACGAACATTTCAGATGGTTCCAGTTCTTTTGAAGAACTATTGGAGGTTGCAAAAAGGGAGAGAATCGGCCATTTAGCGATTACGAATCATGATACAACGATGAGATTGCAAGAGATGGTGAAAAGGGGAAAGGAAATAGGGATTGAAATCATCCCTGGTATAGAAGTTTCTGGTTATGACTTTGCCAGAGGCAGGCGTGTACATATTTTGGGCTATTTTGTTGAGCCTGGTCATAAGGCGCTTGAGGAGCTATGTAATCCACTGATTCATAAGAGGAATGCAGCTTCCGAAAAAATGGTGGAACGGCTGATTCATGCGGGATATCGAATAACTTGGGATCAGGTTTCTAAATTCAGGGGAGGAACCGGTGTTTATAAACAGCATATTATGCTGGCGCTGCGGGAATCGGGGTATACGGATTCTATCTATGGAGATTTGTATAAGAAGATCTTCAGTCGCGGCCAAAATGGAGAAGAGCGGGGCATTGCCTTTATTCCTATGGAGTATGTGGATGCCATTCTGGCTGTGAAGGCGATTCGTGCTGCCGGAGGCGTTCCGGTCCTTGCTCATCCTGGACAATACGGGAGCTTCGAAATTATTCCTGATCTTGTAGAAGCAGGGCTTGAAGGGATTGAAGTTCTTCATCCGCATCATGGTCATGCAGAAGAGGAAAGAGCGATTTCATATGCAGATCAATATAATCTCATTAAGACAGGAGGTTCAGATTTTCATGGGGATTATGGGGAGAAGCCGATTCGGCTTGGCAGTATGAGCCCTGGAAAGGAATGTGTGGATGCTTTGAAATTAAGGAAAAAAAGCATGGCCATTAATGATGTGGTATTGAAAAATATCGATCTATGAAACTAGGGATTTTGCTGTGAAAGCGGCCTGTTCATATGCTGGATGAGCAATTTGAAAGACTAAGCGATGAAGGATGTTGTATTGAAAAGATCCATAAAATAAGTATTCCCTTTCGTTCTGGTGATTGACCAGGACTTTTTTTTTACAAGAAACTCATGGTAGCTTCATATTTTCTCATTACACTGACATTAACAGGGAAAAATAGGTATTGGGTAGATCTAATATTTAAAGGGGGATTTCTGTTGGCGGAAAAAAACTTTTTAGTGGATCATTTAATATCCGAAATTAAGAGCGGGACCTTTCAATTGGATAAAAAGCTACCTTCAGAGCATATACTCGCTGATCAATTTAATGTTCCAAGAATGGTAGTCAGGAAGGCATATGAGCAGCTTCAAGATTTAGGCTTTATCTATTCAAAGCAAGGTAAGGGAAGTTATGTCCAGGAAAGCAAGAAGCAAATTCCGTTAATTCTGTCCGGAGATGTTAGTTTCACCGAGAAAATGAAAGAATTCCAGTTTTCCTTTCAAACGAGTACTATTTTTTGCGAAGAAATTTCTTATGATCAAAAGATTTTTCAAAGCCTCGAGGTGGAAAGCGATGACAAGGTCTTTAAAATTGGCAGGCTTAGGTTAATGGATGTTTTCCCGATTGCTCTTCATACATCTTTTGTAGCAAAATCAACATTTCCTGAAATAGATAATGACGGTCCTGATATTACCTCTATGTTTCAATATTATAGGCAGCGAGGTTATGTAGAATTCGGATCCAGCAGCAGCACGCTGAACGTGATTTTTCCTACTCTTTTCGAACGGGATATTTTGCAGTGTTCAAGTTTAATTCCACTTTTGCAAGTGGAATCGTTATGCAGGGATAAGCGGAGCAATCAAGTCCTTGAGCACACGGTCATAATCTATCGAAGCGATTGTTTCACATATGTTATATAAAAACTTCCATTCCAGATATCGCTCGAATTCACGAGTAAATGCTCTGAATTCACGAGTAAAAGTACGAAACTCACTCGTAAATGCTCCGAATTCACGAGTAAAAGTACGAAACTCACGAGTAAAGCTCGAATTAATGAGTAATAGAAACGAAATTTGAATAGTGTAGGACCGGCTTTAACAAATTTCATACAAAGATTTACTCTTTCTTAACGGACGTTCACTTGGCAACAAGATACATTGAAGATGTAGCGGGAAACTAAAACATTTGGAGGCCGATGGAATGAGAAGAAGGGAAAGAACCGAGATTTTGATTCAAGGCTCTGAGGACATTGCGAAGGAATTTGCCAAGGAAATAGCAATGAAATATAAAGTTACCGTCTTTCAAAAGCCAGAGAGTGTCCTTGTGTTGCTAAAGACAAGGGAAACGGCAAAAAAGAGCTTGTTTTATCTAGGGGAAATGCTGGTGACTGAATGCACGGTCCAAATCCAGGATTCAATCGGGATTGGTATCGTTAAGGGACATCGGGAAGAGCTGGCACGTAGTTTAGCCATCATTGATGCTGCTTATCAGGCTGATCTTGGCGAAACGAGATTATGGTCACACGTTTTAGAAAATGAGAAGAAGAATATACAGAAAAATCTTCAAGAGCTGAATCGATCAATCTTAAGAACCAAGGTAAACTTTGAAACAATGGATGTTCAATAAGGGGGGAAAGCAATGAATTTGGATGTAGTACATGATATACAAACTGTTTATAGAAAGCTTGTAACGGCGACTTCAAGACCTGGAACTTTAGTGGTTTTGGAGAGGGAAGCCAAGACGTTGGATGTTCGAATGGAATGCTTATCTTCTACTATCCTGCTTGCACGCACGGTACTCGACCATGAAGTGACTTTTAAGGTCATTTCAAAGGAGGAGGCGGCGGTGTCAAGAATGATTAATCAGCTTACTTATTCAAAGCCTGTCGATTTGCCGGAAGCGGATTTTATCTTTATTTTACATGATGCCTCCGACGAGCAAATGAAGGAAGCTTTGAATAAAGCAAAGGTAGGAAATCTGTTTAACCCGCATGAATCGGCGATGATCATTCTAGAAGTACCGGATGTAACGAAAGGGGACTCAATGATCCTTTCTGGACCAGGAATTCAAGAGGAATCATTTATAAGCCTCCCGAATGTCTCCGCCTGGCTGGGTGTAAGGAACGAAAAAAACATAGAATTCCCTTTAGGAATCGATATGTATTTTGTGGATCAAGAAGATCGTTTAATAGCTTTACCGAGAACGACTCAAATCAAGGGGAATGGGGGTGAGATTAAATGGGATATGTTGCAGTAAAGGGCGGAGCAAAGGCGATTGAGGAATCCATCAAACGCTTAAAGTATGAACGGGTCAAAAATGGGACGGCTATAGAGCTGCATAAGATCGAAGCTGGGATGAGAGGGTTAATTGATCAGGTTATGTCAGAAAGCAGTTTGTATGATCAATCACTGGCTGCACTTGCCATTAAACAGGCTGAAGGCAATCCGGAAGAAGCAGTTTTCCTCTTGAGAGCCTATCGGTCCACTTTGCCGCGAAAACATGTTTCACGAGTGATCAGTTCTGAAAATATGAAAGTGGAACGGCGGATTTCAGCAAGTTTTAAGGATGTACCTGGCGGACAGATTTTAGGTGCTACGACCGATTATACACATCGGTTACTAGATTCGGAGCTGGGAAATGAATCGGATATAAGCATTCAAGATTGGTTACGGGCTTTTCAAGAAGAAAATCGTTCAACGGAATATCAGAACCATTTGGATGATTTAAACCATTTACCTAAAGTTTTGGACTACTTAAGAAGTGAAGGCTTATATGCAAGCTGTGAAAACAATGATTTGCAGCCTGGGGATGTTACAAGGAAAAGTCTGGAGTTTCCTTCAATGCGGAGTGAACGCCTGCAAATTTTAACAAGAGGCCAAACCGGTGCAGTGACATCACTTGCTTATGCAGTCATTCGTGGTTATGGTGCACTGCACCCGACAGTAGGAGAGCTACGTGTAGGTCAGCTGCCCGTCCATCTCGATCACCCGCTGCTGGAAGAAGGGCAAGAGGAAGATAGCTATTATATTGGGGACTTCACAGCGACGGAGGTAGAGATGCTCATTCCGCTTACGGTAGAGAAGGAACAAGGCAAAAAGGAAATAGAGTTTGAAGTTGGCTATGGCATGTGCATGGGACAAAATGAAACAAAAGCAATCGCAATGGGCATCTTGGATAATTGCCTGGAAAAACCCAACAAGGAGTTTCCAAGTCACAACGAGGAATTCGTTCTTTATCATATAGATTCAGTGGAATCAACGGGTTTCATCTCCCATTTGAAGATGCCTCATTATGTTACGTTCCAATCCAAGCTTGATAGCATTCGGAAGTCAAAAGATAAGACCACAGGGCAGGAGGTTGGATTGCATGAATAAAACCTATAATTTTGCATTCTTTGATGAAGGGTCGAAACGGGAAATTAGAAGGGCAACACTGAAGGCGATTGCCATTCCCGGTTATCAAGTCCCATTCGCTTCCAGGGAAATGCCGATTGGGCGTGGTTGGGGCACAGGCGGCCTGCAGTTGACATTGTCATTGATCGGAAAGGATGACGTCCTTAAGGTGATCGACCAAGGCTCGGATGAATCCGTTAATGCCGTTAATATAAAAAAACTCGTATCTGACACCACTGGGGTAAGGACAACGGATAGCACAGCCGATGCCTCTTTAATCCAGTCAAGACACAGGGTACCGGAAGTGCCGTTACAACGAGACCAGATTTTAATTCTTCAAGTTCCATTACCGGAACCTTTAAGGAATTTTGAGCCGAGCGAACATGAAACGAAAAAGCTTCATGCTGAGAGAGAGTATAGCGGTGCATGGCTTATGTTATTTGAACAAATTATGAAGTACGGAATAATGGCGACGGATGCAGACCATCCGGTGATGGTTCACGACAGGTATGTCATGGCACCAAGTCCAATACCAAGATTCGATAATGCCAAGCTGGACGATAATGAAGCGCTCATTTTGTTCGGTGCTGGTAGGGAGAAAAAGGTATATGCAGTACCTCCTTATACAAATGTATCATCTTTGGCATTTGATGATTATGAATTTGAAATCGAGTCCTTTACAAATCATGCTTGCATTCTCTGCGGTTCCAATGATGTGTTTTTGGATGAACTTGTTGATGAGGAATCAGGGGAAACGTATTTCCAATGCAATGATTCAAGCAATTGCCTTGAAATGGTCAATCAAAAACAATCATTGGGGGTGAACTGAAATGCTTGAAGTACCCGTATTATCAGTTAAACAAATGAACAAACAGTATGGTGACGGATGTTCGACATGCAAACATATGAAATTAGGAAAAGTGACGAAAAACTATTGTCACGAATGCGGGACGGTATATGCCTGCAGAGATGTGACATTCGATTTGTATCACGGTGAAGTTCTCGGAATCGTAGGGGAAAGCGGCAGCGGCAAATCCACTTTAATGAAAAGTTTGTATTTTGACGAAGAAGTAACCGATGGTGAACTGTATGTGGCTGGCTTTGAGGATGGAAAAAAGAATGTATTCATGGAGTCTGCCCAGAAAAAAAGATTCGTTCGAAATCACCTGATGGGGAAGGTTTATCAAAACCCGATGCTAGGGTTGAAAATGGATTTCTCCTCGATAGGCAATATTGCTGAGAAGTTAATTTCAGCTGGGAACAGACATGTTGGCAGCATGGAATCAAGAGGCGCCGAGCTCCTTGGAGCAGTCAATATTCCCATTCATCGAATAAAAGAGGAACCAAGGAATTTTTCAGGCGGCATGCAGCAACGGGTCCAGATAGCCAAAGCATTGTCCAACCATCCACCCATACTACTTTTGGATGAGGTCACCACGGGTTTAGATCTATCAGTTCAAGCAAGTGTATTGGATTTAATTAAAGGTCTCCAAAGAGATTTGAATATTAGCATTGTATTGGTATCCCATGATTTGGGCGTAATCCGAATGCTTGCGGACCGTACGCTCGTTATGCTGGAGGGTAAAGTAATCGAGCAAGGTTTAACAGATCAAATACTCGAAGATCCACAGCATCCTTATACCCAGCAATTAGTACACTCGCTGCTGTAAAGGAAACTAAACGAATATGGGGGAAGAGACATTGCTGATTAAAAATGGAAAAATAATAACGGAAGACTCGATCCTGATGGACCATGATCTCTTAATTAAGGATGATAGAATTTGCCGGATTGCACCTGCGGGAGAAATCAAAACGAGTCCTGAGATGGAAGTGCTGGACGCTTTGGGTGGATATGTTTCACCCGGATTCATTGATCTCCATTCAGATTATATTGAACATATGACTGCGCCGCGCCCGACTTCTTTAATGAATTTTCATTTGAGCTTAAGAGAAACGGAAAAGGAACTGATTACGCACGGCATTACGACCATGTTCCACTCTCTATCGCTCTATAAATCCACTGAATACGCATATAAGCCAATTCGGGAGCCTAAGAATGTAAGGAAGCTTATTGACTTAATTGATCAAACACATAAGATGAAGCACTTAGTCCGTCATCGGTTTCATGCCCGTTATGAAATCGATAATTTGGAGGATATTGATAGTTTAAAAGAATATGTTTTGGAAAAGAAAGTGCATCTGGTCTCATTCATGGACCACACTCCAGGGCAAGGGCAGTATCGGCATCTAGAGATTTATCGAAACACTTTAAGAGGGTATAACGATTATAGTGATGAAGCCATTGATGTGATGATCCGGACTCATCAAGTGAAAGAAAAGCTGACGATTGAAAGAATGAAGGAAATTGCACGGCTAGCAAGAGAAAACAATATTGCCGTTGCCTCTCATGATGATGATTCAATAGAGAAGCTTGAATTGGTTCACAGCTTTGGAACGAGTATAAGTGAATTTCCAATCACACTTGAGATTGCCCGTAAGGCCCAGGATATGGGGATGTATACCATAGCCGGTGCACCAAATGTGCTTTTGGGAGGTTCTCACAGCGGGAATTTAAGTGCCTCTGAAGCCATTCAAGATGGAAGCATAGACATATTATGCAGTGATTATTACCCTGCAGCCCTTCTGCATTCAATGTTTGAATTAGTCGAAAACCATGGGATGGATCTTGTCGATATGTTTAAGCTAGTTACGATTAATCCCGCAAAGGCAGTCAAGATGGAGGACGAAATTGGATCGATTCACGAAGGGAAAAAGGCTGACATACTTATTATTGAAAAAATTTCCGGTGATTTCCCTGTCATAACAACTGTGATTGTAGATGGAAAATTGATTCAAAAAACGAATTACAGGATATGAATTTTTAGAGAGCGGGTGGCAAAGTGGAGAACATATTGGAGATCAATGATTTATCCAAGTCTTTTATTTTACATAATCAAAAGAAGAATATCCATGCGGTCAGCAACATTACGATCCGAGTGAAAAAAGGCGAATTTATTGGCATTACAGGCAAGAGCGGCAGCGGAAAATCAACGATCCTAAAATCGATTTATGGTACCTATCGGGTTCAAGAAGGGGACATCTGGTATGAATCTTCCCACTATGGTGCGATTAATCTAGCAAAAGCTACGGAAAGGGAAATGATTTACCTGCGTAAGCATGAGATAGGCTATGTATCCCAATTTTTAAATGTCATGCCAAGAACTACAGCGAGGCAGCTCGTTACCGGTGCCATCCTTGAAATGGGAAAAACCAGGGAAATGGCCAATATCGAAACAGAAAAAATCCTCGACCACTTTGAAATAGGAAAAGAGCTATGGGACAGCTACCCTGCCACTTTTTCAGGAGGAGAGAAGCTAAGGTTAAATATAGCAAGAGCAATGGTAAAAAAGCCGCGGCTCCTCCTGCTGGATGAACCGACAGCAAGTTTGGATCACGATTCTAAAGTGAAGGTGAAAACCCTGCTGGAACAGCTAATGAACGAAGGAACGACAATGTTGGGGATTTTTCATGACTTGGAGTTCATGAATCGGTTGGTGAATAAAGAATATAGCATACAGAATGGATGTTTTACTCAAGCTATTCAAAAAATTTAACGATTGAATCACATAAACTTTACTGAATATTCAGCCTCCTTAACGGCAGGTTAGTATTGTACCGGTATTGTTATATGGGAAGTGACTGAAATGAGAAATGATCTTTAAAATAGGGGGGAGATTTAACGTGAAAAAATCGATGATATCCATATTGATGTTAGTTATTTTGATGTTGTTTACAGGCTGTTCTTCCAGTAGTTCAACAGGTGCAAATGAAGATGATACATTAACCGTAGCATGGCTGCCGAATGAATCCGGGGAAGATTTAGGGGAAGCCCGCGATGAAATCGGGAAGATCTTAGAAGATGCCACAGGAAAGAAAGTCGAACATAAGACCACTACGGATTATAACATTGCAATCGAGGCAATTGCTAATGGAAACGCAGATTTAGCATTCCTGGGAGCACAAGGATATATTGAAGCAAACAACAAAAACGATAAGGTTCAACCTCTAGTTGTTCCAAGCGGTGAATCAGGTACGTTGGATGATGCAGTCTATAATAGCTGGCTGGCTGTTCAAAATGCAGATGACTATAAAATTAACGGCGAATACAAGATAGACGATATCCAAGGGAAAAAGTTCTCTTTCGTATCAAATAGCTCTACATCTGGCTTCAAAGTTCCTTCCACAGGAATCGTTGATTATTTTTCGCAGCAAGATAAGTTTAAGGAATTAAAGGCCGAGGATTTATTGGAAGGCGGGAAAGATAAATTCTTCAGTGAAGTGCTTTATGGCGGTTCACACCAAGGATCGGCTGTAAATCTTTTGACCGGGAAAGCCGAAGTGGCAGCTTTTTGTGACACATGTGTCAATAATTATGTGGAGCTGGCTGATGGGGAAGAGAATAAAGCGGGTGCCGTGTATAAGGTAAAGAAGGATGCAGCTGAACCCTTCAACACAGTTGTAGATAAGACATTCTCTCTCATTTCAGTGACTCCAGTCTTGAATGCACCTTTCGTTGTTAACACCGAATTAGTCAGTGAGGAAACACGTGAAAAAATTCTTGAAACCTTGATGTCTGATGAAATAGCAAATAATGAGAAAGTTTTTGTACCAGAAGACTCTAAGTTATCAGGTCTATTTAAACGGGTGAGCGGAAAAGAAAGATTGGTAGAAGTTGAGGATGACTGGTTCAATCCAATTCGGGAATTATCTAAATAAACGCTCTTTAATGTAGGAGGATCATACATGAAAACATTATTGGAAGTGAAAAATGTCTCAAAACATTTTGGAAATGGTACAAAGGCGTTATCCAATATTGACTTCACTGTGAAAGAAGGAGAGTTCGTTTCTATCATAGGGCCATCTGGTGCAGGGAAGTCAACTCTTCTTCGATGCATCAATAGGATGATCGATGCTTCTAGCGGAGAAATCATTTTTGATAATGATCATGTTTACAAGGTGAATAAAAGGGAGTTAAAGAAAGTACGCAGGAAAATAGGGATGGTTTTTCAACATTACAATCTTGTAAATAGATTAAGTGTGATTGAAAATACCCTGCATGGACGATTAGGCTATAAATCTACACTGGCTGGAATCCTTGGACTTTATAGTGAAGAGGAGAAACTTCAGGCTGCTAAAGTTCTCCAAATTCTCGGTCTGGAAGATCAAATCTATAAAAGGTCCGATCAGTTGAGCGGAGGCCAGAAACAGCGGGTTGGTATTGCGCGGGCGCTTATCCAAAATCCTAAATTGCTATTGTGCGATGAACCGATTGCCTCTCTTGACCCGAATTCTTCCAAAGTGATCATGGATCATTTAAGGAATATCTGCACTTCCATGGGAATCACAGTAGTAGTCAACCTGCATCAAGTCGATGTTGCCCTGAAATATTCGGATCGAATCATCGGTGTGAATAGTGGCAAGGTTGTTTTCAATGGCACAACTCAAAATATAACCTCAAATGATATCCATCAGATTTATGGATCGGATGAAGGAAAGTTGATTTTTGATTTGGGAGGTTCCCATGTCGGCTGATGTTTTTGCAAAAAAGAGAAGAAACTCACTTGTATTGTTTTTGCTTATTGGGGCTGCGACGGCTGTTTCCATTATCATTACAGAATTCAGCATCGCAAAAGGGGTTACTTCGGTTCCTAAGGCCATACAATGGTCGTTATCGAATTTTTATCCAACAAAGGATTCCCTTACCAAACTGCCAGACATTTTGATAAAGCTGAAAGAAACACTTTTAATATCCGTTGCTGCAACCACATTAGCGGGAATATTGGCCTTTGTATTTGCCATATTGGGTTCCAATACGACAAGAGTGAATGCTTTTTTCGGAGGTTTTAGCCGTGGAATAGCAGTTTTATTTAGAAATATTGATGTCTCAATATGGGCGTTAGTTCTGTTATTTTCATTTGGACAAAGTTCCTTGACCGGTTATTTTGCCTTGTTTTTTGGATCTTTCGGTTTTTTAACCAGAGCTTTTATTGAAACGATCGATGAAGTGAGCTGCAGTTCCGTAGAAGCTTTGCAGACAACCGGCGCAAGTTATCTAACCGTCATTTCGCAGTCTGTTATCCCTTCAACCATTCCGCAAATGATCAGCTGGGTACTTTTTATGATTGAGACGAATATCAGGAATGCAACATTGGTCGGACTGCTTACAGGATCGGGTATTGGTTTTACGTTCAATCTTTATTATAAAAACTTGAGTTATGACATTGCCAGTCTTGTCGTCATTACGATCATCATTTCGATATTATCTATTGAATTGATCTCAAATTATGTGAGGAGGGTGATTTTATAATGCAGGCAGAGGGTCCAATCAAACCATTTCCTTCTCATACTGGCCGGGATTTAGATAATATGCTACTTGAACGGCTATCCAAAAAGCCCTTCTCGAAATCTTCAATCGCCATTAGGTTGAGTGTGCTGGTGCTAGCAGTTTTGACCATATACGCTTTTGCCAGTTTTGATTATAAGGATGTTAAACTGTGGGACGCGCTATTATTGACCGTCGACAATTTGAAGACCATGTTTTTTGAGCCGCATTTGAAGCACTTTACCTTTACTGAAGCGTTTTATCAGGTTTCGATTACATTAGGTTTAGCTTTCTTAACGACAATATTTGGTGCAATCATTGCCCTGATGTTGGGACTTTTAGCGGCTGGAAATATCTCGTCCAGGCCATTATCGATTATCATAAAGGGATCGGTTGCCCTGATTAGAGCCGTTCCTACCGTGTTATGGGTCCTCATTTTTGCAGTCGCAGCAGGGTTGGGCAGTGTAGCGGCAGTTATAGGAATGACGTTTCACTCCATAAGTTATCTTGTAAAGGCCTACTCGGAATCTTTTGAGGAAATTGATAAAGGTGCTATAGAAGCCCTGCAAGCAAGCGGTGCGAATTGGTGGCAGATCGTGTTCCAAGTCATCATTCCATCTTCGATCACTTATATCATTTCATGGACTTTCATGCGCTTTGAAATCAATTTTGCAGTGGCGGTCGCAATGGGCGCAGCGGCAGGCGCAGGAGGAATCGGCTTCGATATGTTCATGGCAAGTGGATTTTACTTTGACTTGAGTGAAATTGGAGCAATCACTTATTTTATCCTGGTAATTGCAATCTGTCTTGAAATCTTCGCAACACAGATCAAAAGAAAACTGAAAGTATCATCTTGATTCTAGAATAGGGAAATATGGGTTCTTCCCATCTATCAATTTGGTGCAGCCCCTGACAGTCACGTTCGTTTCATAGCATGCATGAAAGAAGACCACAAAATGAAGTGGTCTCTTTATTCGTTGAAAATCTTTAAATGTTGCCGTCGGCTGATTACTAATGGTGTCATTGTCATGAAAGGCTTATATAAGGGCGGACTTTATTTCTTGTATCTGTTTGATATGCCTTTGTTCATGTAAGGATAATAATTCAATCCATTGATCCAATGAGAGGTCCCCGAACAGGGGATGCTTGGCTTTCTTTCTATTTAACAAGATATCTGAATCCATATCATAAAGAACCTGTAATAATCGATCCCTTGATTCTGCCAGCAAATCCATAAGGCTCGATAATTGAAATGGGGTTGAAGAGGGTGAAATGACCTTAGGGGATGAGAATTTCCTTGTTCTATCAGTAACGAAGTAAATGTTTTTTTGAATGATATTATTAAAATCCCTTTCCTGAATGCCATTTGCTATAACTTCTGTAAAAACCTGTTCCGTAAGATATAAATGATGGCAAATTTGGGCGATGCTCCATACTTCAGGCACAGGCCTATGGTGGAGCATTTTTTCATCCAACTCCGTAATTTCCTCTATTAACTGTTTTCTTGATTCAAATAGCAAATCATACTCGATAAAATTCATAAGAACTCCCCTTTTGTGACACCCCATATGAAAGCATCACGGAATTTTTTAGATAGGAAAGAAAGGGATATCGACTGCATGACAAATGCAAAAAAACTAAGGTGATACGATGTGGTACTTATTAAAACACACATTGATTTCAAAAGGATTATGATTTTTATTCATTGATGGAGTTTGAATGTCTAATGATTGCAGGGGTGTGACACTATGCATTTAAGGAAGGTTTCTATTTGGGAAAGATCGCCAAAGATATCTCGCATTGTATAAAAAAAGCATGTTTCATGTGTAAGACCTTGGTTCAAAGATTGGCTTTTATATTGTCTTGAGGAAGAAATGCAGAGCTGGAGTCAGTCTGTACTCCAGGGACTACATTTTTTCTGGAGCTTTAATACCCTATCATGCCTATGCAAAAAAGTTAAGTTTATGCCTACTTAGAATGTTGCGCTTCAATACAAGAATGGGACGTCCAGGGCTTCCTTTGATGTACCGGAAAATGTAAGGTGGCATTCAATAGGGAAAAAGAAACTAAAAGAAGCCGGACATTGGAATTGATTATATCTGAATTATAGCACAGTTAATATTTTCCTAGAAATGATTATATCAAAAAAAGACGGAAGGTTTACACATCGTCTTTTTGTTTTTTTATTGGATAGACTATCAAGAGAAAAGTTGCTAACGCAATGGGGAGCTTTTAAACTGAAGTAAGACAAAATGAACTAGGATGGTGAATGCAATGGCTAAAACGATAGTCGGAAAACTGAATTTACATAAATATGAACGGGTTGCAGTCTTGAACCTGCCAGCCGGGGCGGATTATTTAGCAGAACTGCCGGATTACGATACAGAGCTTACAGAAAATGCCTATGATCTTATATTTGCTTTTGTATTGGATATGGATTCTTTAAAAGGAATTGTGGATAAGGTGATCGAGAAAAATCATTTGAGTAAAAACGGCTATATTTACTTGGCGTACCCCAAGAAGGGCAATAAAGAATATTCTACATATATTCATCGTGATGATTTGATGAAAGGCCTTGGTGCGGATGCAGAAGGTTATGTTGGCCCGAGTGACCTGAAGTTTGCACGTATGGTTGGGTTGGATGATGTCTTTACGGTAGTCGGACTGAAAGAAGATTCGAAAAATAGAAACCGTCCATCTACTAAAGCAAGCCAATCAGTAGATGATTATATCGAAATGATATCTGAAATTGAGAAAGATTTGCAGGATTCTCCTGATTTGCTTGCTTTCTATCAATCACTTACCCCAGGGTATCGCAAGGATTGGGCTCGTTACGTGTATAGTGCAAAACAAGAGACGACCCAAGTGAAACGGCGCCAGGAAATGAAAACGATTTTAGGAGAGGGTTACAAGAGCAGGGATCTATACCGAAGAAATAAATGAGGGCGGGGAATGTCTGCCATTCTCTTTTTTTCTTGTTCTGTTCAGCCTATCAAAAGCATATACTAGACCGAATCCAAACTTAAATCGTAATAATTATGATTTGCGAGGTGGTTGAATATGCTTTTGAAACGATACACGGGAAATTTGTTTTTAGGGATTCTGCTATTTTTGTTGCTGGCATTCTTTTTTCTAGGCGATGTATTCATTCCCAAAGCGATTGATTTCTCGGGCTACCCGATGCTCCACTCTGTGTTTGTCGTGTTTTTGGGATTGTTTTTAGAATCGATTCCTTTCCTGTTCCTGGGTGCCATTGCCTCTTCGTTCATCCAGTTGTTCATCAGTGAAGAAATCATTCAGCGGATGATACCAAAAAGACCCCTGACGGCCATTTTTACTGCGATAGGGGCGGCGCTGATCATTCCGGTTTGCGAATGTGCAATCATCCCGGTCGTCCGGAGATTGATTCAAAAGGGTGTTCCCGTCCATGCAGGTGTGGTCTTGCTCGTAACTGCCCCAATATTGAATGTCATCGTGTTCGGCTCAACTTATTATGCGTTCCAGAATAATCCGGCCATTCTATATGGAAGAATCATTCTTTGTGTCCTGACGGCCATAATCGCAGGATTATTCATTCATATATTCAGCACGAAAGATGTGGTGAAAGAGGAGAAGGTGGAACTGGTACACGGGCATGAACATGATATTCAGTCCAGTAAATGGACAAGCTTCATTGATCATGCTTCACAGGAATTTTTTATGGTCGGCAGATACTTTATCATCGGGGCCTTGTTTGCCAGTGTATTTCAAGTGTTTATGGATCGGACCGTAATGGCCGATATTGGTCAGGCGCCAATAAAAGGCACGGCGTTGATGATGGGAATTGCGTTTGTGCTTTCACTCTGTTCATCAGCTGATGCATTCGTTGCCGCCTCCTTTTCCCATAGTTTTCTGCCAGGCTCCATACTGGGTTTCCTTGTATTTGGTCCCATGCTGGATTTTAAAAATGTTTTGATCATGATGTCCTGTTTTAAACGGAGCTTCGTCGTCACGTATGTCCTGCTTGTTTTCGCAGTCGTCTTCAGCCTATGCCTGATTGCAGGCGGATTGTTCAGTAAGGGGGGCTTCTGATGAAACGTTTATTTATCCAAAGACTTGAAGGATTGCTTTTGCTTGGACTGGGCCTCATGATCTTTAAATTGTATGTTTCAGGATATTTAACGAAATTGATTGCACCCAAAATGGTCCCATATGCATTGGCAGCGCTTTTTGCTTTTTTAGTGATCAGCCTTCTCCGAATGAAAAAACAAAAACAGGGTGGACAACATTGTGATTGCGGAACGAATGGAGAGTCTTCCTCGTCCACGCTGGTCCTGAAATATAGTTTGTTCTTCATTCCGATTCTTCTGGGGTTCAGCTTGACCGATTTTACGTTAAGCGGGGAAGTGCTGGCGAAAAGAGGGATGGCGAAGCAGCAGGCACAAATGGTAAGTTCATATGATTCAGGGAAACATGCGAATGGGGAGGAAATCTCAGTAACCGATGATAATTATTTTGAAGTACTGGATGATTTACTGAACAACCTCGATACCATCGAGGGGAAGGAAATAGAACTTTCGGGGTTCATATACCGTGAGGATACATTTACGAAAAACCAAATGGCCATCTCCCGCCTCTCCATGTCCTGCTGTGTGGTCGATGCGACGTTATACGGATATATGGTCAACGGGAACGTGGAAGGAATGAAGACGAATGATTGGTATACGATTACAGGGACATTAAAAAAAGGAAGCTATAAAGGGGAACCCGTACCGGTGATCGATTTAAAAGAGTCGAAGAAAATAAAGGCACCCGAAGAAGCTTATTTATATGAAAATGTACAAATCATTCAGTAGAATTGGAAAACCCGGCAAAAGGATGATTTTGCCGGGTTTTGGTGCCGAAAGGGGATTGACGGATGCGTTACCGGATGTCGTATGATTCAAGATCATCATGAACTCATGATTTGTGCGCTACGGTCGAAAAAAACCAGAAACGGCGCCATTTGTTCGGGAGCACGTAACATAGTATAATTGGCCTTACAATGGATAGGATGTAGGGAGGGATAATCATGTCTTCAGGTAATCGAAACAATCAAATTGGACCGCCGCGGTTCGCTATTGCCATTCATTCTCTGGTTTGGCTCGCACAAAGCGAAAAGCTCCTGACAAGTTCGGCAATCGCCTTAAAGGTGAAGTCACACGCCACTTTTTTAAGAAGAGTGATGGCTCAGCTTGCAGCTGCGGGGATCGTCGAAACAAAGGAAGGACGGGAAGGCGGATATAGCTTGAAGGTGCCTGCTTCTCAGCTTACTTTGGCCGATGTGTATCAAGCAGTACGGCCGGAATGTCTTGTTTGTATGGAAACGAGCGAATGCGGTGAAGTCGGGAAGCAGCTGGATACGGCTTTGGAGGAGATCATGAACGAAGCCGAAAAGGAAACATTGCGCCTGCTAAAGGGCTATACATTGGAAGAATTCATGAAAAAAGTCGATTTCACCAATTTTGAAAATGAGTGTCTGGGTTAATATCCTTGCAAGAGGATACCCAGGATTATATAATGTGCTTAATACGATTGCATTTTAAATGAGGAGGTATTTACATGAAGGTGGAAATTTGGTCGGATTATCAATGTCCGTTCTGTTATATAGGAAAGCGTCGATTCGAAGAGGCGTTAAAGCAGTTTGAAAATAAAGATCAGGTAGAGGTTTCATTTCGCAGTTTTGAGTTGAACCCAGAGGCTGAGCGGGATATCAATATGACTCAAAATGAAATGCTGGCCAAGAAATACGGCATGTCTCAAGCGCAGGTGGAAGCGAACAGCCAAAACCTGACTCAACAGGCTAAAGAATTGGGACTCGATTATCATTTGGACAAAGTGGTCTTAACGAATTCGTTCGATGCTCACCGCTTGATGCACTTTGCTGAATCAAAAGGTAAAGAGAAAGAAATGAATGAACGCCTATTTAAAGCATACTTTACGGAAGGCAAACATATTGGCGATCACGCTACATTGGCTAGTTTGGCTGTAGAGGTTGGCCTTGAAAAGTCCGAGACGGAGGCCATGCTGGCAGGAACTGCATTCACGGCAGAAGTTAGAGGAAATGAGCAAGAAGGAAGCCTGCTAGGTATTACAGGTGTGCCATTCTTCGTCATTAACCGCAAGTATGGAATCTCCGGCGCCCAGCCAACAGAAGCGTTCCTGGATACGCTTAAAAAAGTATGGGCTGAGGAAAATCCGCTTACAATCGTGAATGATCCAGCAACAGGCGACGCTTGTACGGACGGTTCTTGTAACGTGCCGGAAAAATAATGAAGATATGTAGAAGGAGACCCGAAACTGGGGTCTCCTTTTTTATTTAAAAAGGAAATGTTATGTATGGCAAAGAATATAGTGTACAGGATGGCTTTTCGAAAAAGTCCGAAATGAAAGGGAGCTAAAGGGTGTATATAATAATAGGAATACTAGTCTTCTTGTTAGCATGTGCAGTAACTGCCAAACTAATTTCCTATAAATATTGGACATGTATTTATACGGCATTCGGAACTGATAATTATTTTAAGGTGGTTGCGAAATTGGAAAGTGAAGGGATACAATTCAAAACGAAAACCCCTATGAATTTAGGTTCCGAAAGCTTTCAAAATCGCCATGAAACCACTCAGTATGATGTTTTTGTAAAAAAAGAACAGGAGCATATTGGCCAAAGGGCACTAAACAAGAATTGACAAAAGTTCCGTTGGAAATTACTGTCTTGATGGCAGCTTTTTTACTGGATGAACAAGGTAAAATGAGGGTATTGAAGTTTTGCGTATCGAATTGCTCCGAAATCACGAGTAAAAGCCCGAAACTCACGAGTATTTGCTCCAAACTCACGAGTAAAAGCCCGAAACTCACGAGTGTTTGCTCCAAATTCACGAGTAAAAGCCCGAAATTCACGAGTGTTTGCTCCAAACTCACGAGTGTTTGCTCCAAATTCACGAGTGTGGGACTTATAAAAAGCAAAGTGCTGCTAATCCCTTTTTCCATTGATTTCATATAGGATAATAGAAAGAAAAAGCGTTGATTTTGATTTGGAATGCGTTTTTTATAGTTTCAAAGACTGAAAATTTGTATAATGGGTGAGATGGATTTAATTGAATGTACATATAGGAGGGGCATGGATGAGTAAGCTTAATGGCAGGACCGTTGCTTTATTGGGAGCGCGGAAGACGGAAGAACTTAGTAAAATCGTTCAAAATCTTGGGGGAGTCCCGCTCGTTCGCCCGGCACAGGGGACGGTTTTCCTTGATGATTCCCATTTGGAAGAGGATGTCAACCGATTGATGGCAGGGGAGTTCGATTGGATCATCCTCACGACGGGAGTGGGGACGGAATTATTATATAAAACGGCAGTGAAGATGGAAGCGGGAGATCGTTTCATAGAAGCCTTGCAGTCTATGAAAATTGCAGCTAGGGGCTATAAAACGGTGAATATGCTGAAAAAGCTTGGCCTGCAGCCATTAATCCGTGATGATGATGGCAGTACGGCAGGACTTGTTCGCAATCTGGAAGGCCATCTGCCTGAAGGTGTAAAGGTCGCTTTGCAGCTTCACGGCGATCCGGCGCCTCTTTTGATGAACTGGTTGGATGAACAAAAAGTGGAACATAAGGAAATCCTGCCATATGAACATATACCGCCCGAAAAAGAAACGATGCAGCAGCTGATCCAAGAAATCCTTGAAGGCAAAATCGATTCAGTTGTGTTCACGAGTGCACCGCAGCCGCGAAATTTAATGAGATTTGTCCGTGAACAAGGTGTGGAGGATAAGATAATCGACCTGTTTGCATCAGATGTAATTGCTCTTGCGGTCGGAAAGGTAACGGCGCAGGTGGTTATCGATGAAGGGGTCAAGCGGGTCATTTATCCTGAAGATCAACGGATGGGCAGTGCAATGGTGGAGCTGGTGAAATATTATCAGGGAATAGCAAGCAGATAGGGGTGAGTGCGGCATGACCAAGGGCATGGTCTATTTTGTGGGTGCAGGTCCGGGTGATGTGGGCCTGATTACTGTAAAAGGTCAAAAAGCGATTGAAAAAGCGGACGTCATTTTATATGACAGATTGCTAAATCCCAAACTGTTGGAGGCTGCCACCCTCGATTGTGAATGGATATATTGTGGCAAGACACCATATACGAATGGCATCAGTCAAGGGGAAATCAATGAGCTGCTTGTTTCCAAAGCACTGGCAGGGCATAGGGTCGTCCGTTTGAAAGGCGGTGATCCTTCCGTTTTTGGAAGAGTCGGGGAGGAAGCGGAATCGTTGAAGGATGAGGGAATCCCATTCGAAGTCATTCCGGGGGTTACGTCCAGCATTGCCGCATCCATATACGCAGGAGTCCCCGTCACACATCGGGATTACGGACGTTCCTTTGCGATGGTGACGGGCCATGACCGAACGAAGAAGGATATAGATTGGAACGGGCTTGTGAATAGTATAGATACGGTTGCCTTTTATATGGGCGTGGCCAACCTTCCGTATATCCGCGAAAATTTGATCAACCATGGAAAGCCGGGGAACACGCCGGCACTCGTCATTCAATGGGGCACTTATGGAAGACAGGAAAGTGTCGAGGGGACCTTGGATGATATCGTCGAAAGGGTAAGTGAAAGGGCGCTTGGCAATCCTGCGATCACCTTGGTCGGGGATATCATTTCACTAAGGGGAAAACTGCAATGGTTCGAAAAGAAGCCGCTGCAAGGAAAACGGTTTTTAGTGGCCCGGACCGGGACGGCAAAAAGTTCCTTGGCAGAAACACTGCATGAACTTGGCGGCGAAGTCATCGAGTTTCCAAAATGGAATGCGGCAAAAGTGAAAATAGATGAAAGTCAGCTGCTCTCTTTTCTTTTGTATGATCGGATTCTCTTCACTTCACCCGAAAGTGTCCATGGGTTCTTGGATTCACTAACTGAACATGCTATTGATTTCCGCCGGATTTCTTCTAAACTTTATGTGTTATCAAGGAAATCGAAAAAGGCTTTACAGCAACGGGGACTGATGGCCGAGCTCAAATCCGAGATGTCGGAAGCCGGAACCTTGTTGGTTGTAGGAGATCGAAACAGAGATCATAGAGATCCGGCTCATGGGGACGGAGACTATTTTCAATCAATCGATAAATTTGTCGATGAAAGATTTCTTGAAATCCTTCCGAGAATGCTGGACGGGAAAGCTGTCGGAACGGTACTATTTTCGAATCGGCATTCAGTTGATATGCTGATGCAATATGGGAACAAGGCAGACGTGGATATTGAAGGGCTGCTAAATCAAGCCTCCATCGGGGTAATCGGGGAAAGTACCGGCAATAGACTTAAAGACTATGGATTTACATTGGATATGATGCCGGAAGAACCGTCTGTCGAACAATTGGTGGAGTTAATCGTGAATAGGAATGTTTTTAGGCTCTGATAAAAACAGAGTCTATTTCCTTTGGAAGAGTTTCGTTATTCATTCCTATAGAAATGTTGTTGGCGTTCAGTGTTATGGCCTATCGTGTTATCATTTAATTACGGGACATCACGGGAACATCCGGAATGATCGGAAAGCCCTCGCTTACTGCTTTTATTGGGGATTTCCAGAATTGAAGGATCTTTAACATTCAATGACAGGGGGTGACTTGGTGTTTAATATTAGCGATCTTTTATGGCAATTATTCTACCTTGCCCTACTTGTTCTGTTATTCGTAATGGTTGTGAAGGCGATCCGTTTCTTCATAAAACATATGACAAAAATGAATAACCTGGAAAATAAAAGAGATGAATTAAATGAACGATTGAAAAAGAAGGAAGACTGACGGCCCCATCTCCGTGTCGTTTGGGCAGGGATGGGTGTGTTAAAGCACATAAGATTTTGAGGAGTATGGGAATAATAAAAGTTTTTTATTCCTTCTCAGATTGGGTATTAGATATAAGTGACTTTTCCAGGGAGGCGAAGTAAATGAAACGGACATGGGAATTCGTATTAAGTATTATAGGCGTGAGTATCGCTGCGATTTTTTTAATCTTGACGATCATAGCGGCCGTTTATCTCAACAGTATCGATTTGAAAGAAATGATGGACCACTCATTAATGACGGATTCTGAGTTTTCCTCGTCTGAGGTAGATATGTCAATCAAGTTGTTCATGGGCATACTATGGGCGGGGATCATATCGCTGTTCATTGCCTTGGCAGGGGGGGTGATCGCTATCTTTCTATTAAAGGGCGGCAAAGCAAAGGGAGCCGGAATCTTATTGATCATTACGGGCATTCTGACGATCTTTCATGTTTGGCCGCTTATCTTCTTCATCATACCGGGTATCATGTGCCTTGTAAGGAAGCCGCGGGAAACGGTGGAAGTGATCGAATAATCCGACACCATACATAGTTTTGTGATTTGCAAACAAAGGAGCTGTCCCGAAAATGCGGGTAAGCTCCTTTTGTGCTGTGAGGATATTTTAGGGCATTATACCTTTTTATACCTGCAATCACCAGTCTATCATGTTACTATTATTATAGTTTTAAATATAAATAGACTGGAGTTCGATCAATGAAGATACCTTTAATGAAGGTTGGAATAATGACCTGTTTAACACTCGGTTTGTTCAATGGACAGGCTTTTGCAGAGTCTGGAATAACCTATGCGTGTTCAACATTCGGTGAGATTCAACCCAATGAAAATCCTTCCCATAAGCAGATCAACTGCTTACTGACGAATGCGGCAATACAGGCTGAAATCCCCCCTGAAGTGGTAAAAGCGGTGGCTACGCAGGAAAACGGGGATTGGAGGCAATTTAGTGATGACGGTAAACCGATTATATCCGGAGATGGCGGTATCGGTCTAATGCAGCTTACAAATAAAAGTGGGTATGACCAGAAAAAGCTTGAAAATGATATAGTCTACAATATCGAGGCAGGCGTCGAGGTACTGAGTGGCATGTATTCAAGAAGGGATTTGCCCAAGATCAAAGGTGCAGGACGCAGGGTCATCGAAAATTGGTATTTCCCTGTCATGGCATACAATGGGACAAAACCGGTGAACAGTCCACTTTACCAGGAAAACGAGAAAATAAATGCGAATGCCTACCAAGAGGAAGTATTTGCCCAGATAGAAAACCAAAGTTATTTGAATGATACAAAACTAGCAAAATATCCATTCAAAACAACGGACTTTCAATATGATCGGGATAGCACTGAAAATATCATCTTTAAAAATCTTGAATACACACTGACAGATCAAACGCATGACTCTGTTTATTGGTTCAAGGCTGGAGACAAAGTGGTGACGACATCCAGCGCGAATATCAGGAAAGAAATAAACACTACGGCAGGTGCAGTATCTGTGCCACCCAATACAAGCTTGATCATCACAGGGAATTTTGACTATCACGAATCTAAGGGAAATAAATTTGTCTTTTACCCCGTACAAACGGAAGACAAGAGTATTAAGGGGTATGTTTCATCGGCTTACATCTCCAATAGGCTATCGAATGTCGTGCCTATCCAGGATACGGATAAACCTGTGATTTCAGGTGCCGGGAATAAAACCATCAAACTTAATTCTTCATTCAATCCAAAAACAAACGTGAGTGCCAAGGATAATGCCGATGGCAACTTGACTAGTAAAATCAAAGTGACGGGTACAGTGAATACGAAGAAAAAGGGGACCTATACATTGAAGTATACGGTCACCGATTCATCGAAAAATGCAGCGACAGTCACAAGAAAGATCACGATAGATGGCACCAAGCCAGTCATCTCCGGAGCCAATAGTAAAACCGTTGGCTATTATTCGACATTCAACCCTAAATCAGGCGTATCTGCGAAAGATAACCTGGATGATGGCAACTTGACTAGTAAAATAAAGGTGACAGGTACGGTGAATACAAAGAAAAAGGGAACGTATACATTAAAGTATACAATCACTGATTCATCGAAAAATACTGCGACAGTCACAAGAAAGATTACGGTAGACAGCACCAAGCCTGTCATTTCCGGTGCCAAAAGTAAAACCATTGCCTATAACTCGACATTCAATCCTAAATCAGGTGTATTCGCGAAAGATAATCTTGATGGGAGTTTAACAAGTAAGATCAAAATAACCGGGACTGTGAATACGAAGAAAAAAGGCACCTATACATTGACTTACACAGTTACGGATAAATCGAAGAACAAGGCAGAAGTAAAAAGGAAAATCACAGTTAAATAAAAGGCAAAAAAGGATTCCCGCAAGGGGAATCCTTTTTTTGATGTCTGAATGTGTTTGGCTGAAAAATACGTATATATAATAGTAGAAAGTGTTCCTGGATGGATCATCCAGGGTGGAGAGAATATTGATAAAAATGTTATAATTGTAAATACATGTAATGAAAAGTGGTCTGAAGGGGGATTGTTTATGGGCAAAGAAAACGGGCATGTGAACTGGATGGATCAGATTTTTAAGGAATATGAAAGAGACGGCGGGCTGAAGAATAATCCTGGCTTTGGAAAACCGCTTCCGGAGTCGTCGCTATCGGGAAATATATATGACAACTTCTTGAGGAAGGCCAAGGATGCCGGCTACCTACCGCTTTGGATAAAATGGCAAAAAGAAATTCGGGAAGAGCTATCCGGATTGGTTAGATTGAAAAAAATGAATGGAACTGAACCTGAATTAGTGAAACGAATTGATGAAATAAATGAGAAAGTCCGTACATATAATGCGATTTGTCCAGCCCAAATGCAGCGGAGGGAAATAGAGTTGGAAAGCATCGATATCCAATATGAAAAATGGAAGTAATTGATAATGTGTAAAATGTGGGTATTTGTATGACGTGATCATGAAAGGATTATGATATAATGGCATGAATAAAAAACAGAGAGAGGGACTTCGATTGGAAAATAGAAAAGAAGTTTTTTCATGGATAAAAGCGATATTGATTGCAGTCATTCTAGCTTTTTTAATTCGAACGTATATTTTTGCACCGATTGTCGTGGACGGTGAGTCAATGATGCCGACTCTGCAAGACCACGAAAGAATTGTTCTTACCAAGTTTGGAACGAATATCGATAATATCGACCGGTTTGATATTGTCGTTTTTCATGCAACGGTAGATAAAGATTATATAAAAAGGGTTATCGGTCTGCCAGGTGACCATATTGAATATAAAGACGATACGCTTTATATTAATGGTAAAGCTTATGAAGAACCATACTTGGACAAATATAAGAATCAGATGGCAGCAGGAGTGCCGCTGACTGAATCATTCAAGCTCGAAGATATTACAGGCAGCATGACAGTGCCGGAAGACCAGTTGTTCCTTATGGGGGACAATCGCCAAAATAGTTTGGATAGCCGTGAAATCGGCACGATTTCCGTCGATGAAATTGTAGGCAAGGCGAATCTAGTGTATTGGCCAATCAATGAAATAAAGATTGTGAAATAAGAAGAAGCGGACTCAGTCATCGAGTCCGCTTTATTGTTGCCGTTTTTCATTTCCGTAAAGGGGAAACATTGATTAGCATTGTCATACAGTATTTCAACAAAAAACGTGTCCATTCTTCTTTTTTTTCTATTTTTTTCATGAAAATCAACTCATTTGGGTTAAATTAGGTTATCCTATTAAAAAGAAGTAATCACGTTAACCAGGCCCGCATAAGAAATGGGTTACTTTAAAAAAGGGTGCTGAGATGGAGTACTTTAGATGGATATAGTAAAAGATTTAATATCAAACTATGGTTATTTTGCGATATATGGACTGTTGGCGATTGGGATTATTGGCTTGCCTGTACCTGATGAGTTCATGATGACTTTTGTCGGCTATTTATCATCCATTTCCGTTTTGAATGTCCAGGGAGCATTCCTTGTCAGTTTCCTTGGATCGATATCCGGGATGCTTGTCAGTTATTTCATCGGGAAAAAGGTGGGGAAGCCTTTTTTGAGGAAGCATGGTAAGTGGATCAAAATGACCCCCGCGAGGTTGGAAAAATTGGAGAAATGGTTCAATAAATACGGTCCTTGGACCATTATCATAGCCTATTTCATCCCAGGAGTCCGTCACTTCGCCAGTTACATTTCCGGTATGAATGGAATGGGGAAACGAAAGTACTTTATCTTTGCAGGTGCAGGTGCATTCAGCTGGTGTTTGGTATTTACGACTTTTGGCTATTTCATTGGTGTGTTAACTTAACTTATTACAACTTGCAAAATTTCTTTATTGAATCAGAAAATCCCGTTTCTGGATCTGTAGAAACGGGATTTTCCATTTCTGCTATAATTATTGAGCTGAGTATCCACCGTCGATGACAAGCTCGGCACCAGTTACGTATGAAGCGTCATCGGATGCTAGATAAAGCACGGCATTTGCAATATCCGCCGGCTGACCCAAACGTTGTAATGGAGTTGCCTTGACCATTTGGTTCACTAATTCTTTTGACTCTTCTAATTTTTGAGTCATGGGTGTTTCGATGATACCAGGGAATACGGCATTGACACGGACGCCCATGCGGCCATATTGCGTTGCGGCAGCCTTGGAAATGGCACGAACGGCACCTTTTGAAGCAGAATAAGAGTTTAAGCCCATTCCGATTTGAGCAGTAAAGGAAGAAATGTTCACAACTGCGCCTTTACCTTCTTTAGCCATGTGAGGAACAACGTGTTTCATTCCAAGGAATGGTCCAAATCCATTGATGCTTAACATTAGCTGCCAATCGGTCAATGTCGTATCGTTAATGCCTTTTTCCGTTGAGATACCGGCATTGTTAACCAAAATGTCGATTTTGCCAAATTTAGCGATAACTTCATCCGTCATCTTTTTCCAGTTTTCGTCTGAAGATACATCAAGTACAGTTCCATGGACGTTATCCAGTTCATTCACAACAGCTACAGCTTTTTCATTGATATCAGCAGCAATGACTTGTGCTCCTTCTTTTGTGAATAGTTTTACCATTTCCCTTCCCATACCGGATGCTCCGCCAGTGATAATGGCTACTTTATTAGTCAATCTTCCCATCATGATCACTCCTATTAGATGTTTAACGATGAATTTATGTTCAAGCATAGTTCAAAAGTGATATTATCAACGAGCGATACTATAACTCCTTCAAGAATCCGTCAAGCATTTTATTTTCCGGCTTGCGAATTTCCTTTTTCTTGCTGGATAAAAAAGTTCATGTATGTCTGTAAAAAATGTACTTCCCATAACCGCTGCAGGTTGAAAGCGATATCAATCTTTTATTCTTCAAATTTTGATACCGTAAATTATCAGCTTGACCCGTTCTATTTGAAACGATTCACAAGTAATCTTGTAGAGGCATCCCATGCAGGTTTGGGAGCACCATATGTTCAATTCTAGTGATTGAAATTGAATACTGCAATCTTTTTGTACTTTGTATACAAATTTTTATAACGTCATTCCAATTCTAACTTTTCAGAACTTTTATGTACATAGGAGGTCATTTTTATGAATAACAGAGCGTATCTTTCCTTGGCCATTCCGCTTACGATTTCGACGATGAGTACGCCCTTGCTCGGTGCGGTCGATACGGCTGTGGTTGGAAAGTTGAGTGATCCCGCTTATATTGGCGGGGTGGCTGTCGGAACCATAATTTTTAATACGATGTATTGGCTTTTTGGTTTTCTTCGGGTCAGTACATCTGCCTTCGCTGCACAAGCGGAGGGGGCAAGGGATGAAAAGCAAAGCCTGATGGCCTTGATTCGGCCTTTTTTCATTGCAGCGATCATCGGTCTGCTTTTTATTGTGATTCAAAAGCCCATTTTGAATGTCTCGTTAGGCGCAATCGGTCCGGAATCGGACGTTTCCGCCTTTGCCGCAGATTATTTCGGCATCCGGATATGGGGTGCACCTTTTGCATTATTGAACTATGTCATCTTAGGCTGGTTAATCGGGAAATCCAGGATAAAAACATCTTTGTTCATTCAAGTTTTCATGAACGTGATGAATATAGTCTTATGCCTCGTTTTTGTAAATGGCTTCTCATGGTCTGTATCAGGGGTTGCTGCCGCTTCATTGATATCAGAGATTTCCGCTTTTTTTCTGGGCTTGTGGGTGATCCGGAAAGCGGTTAACGTACCGGCTTCATTTTCATTCCGGGAGGGGTTCGATCGGGCTTCCCTTAAAAGAATGATGGTGGTCAACAGGGATTTATTCATCAGGACCATTTGCTTGATCACGGTTTTCAATCTTTTTACGGCCAAGGGAGCCACTTTCGGGACAGAGACACTGGCGGCCAATGCCGTACTCATTCAAATCCATTACCTGATGGCCTATTGCTTTGATGGCTTCGCGAACGCGTCGAGTCTTCTGGTCGGGAAGGCGATTGGTTCGAGAGATATAAACCTTTATAAAAAAACACTCTCACTATCGGCGCGGTGGGGCTTGTATGCTTCGTTCATACTAGCCGCATCTTACTATCTATTTAGCGATGAGGTCATTCTCCTTTTCACGGATATTCCCGGCGTCATCGAACTGGCTCATGAATACGGACTTTGGATAGTCCTATTCCCATTCAGTGCCTTTACCGGACTCATTTTTTATGGAGTGTTTACCGGTGCGACTGAAGCCGTTCCTGTAAGGAACTCGATGCTCCTTGCACTATTGGCTTTTCTATTTGTCCAATTCATAGCTGTCCCGCATCATGGCAATCATGGATTATGGCTAGCATTCCTGGCTTTCAGTTTAGGACGTTCCGTGTTTTTAGCATTATACATCCCAAGGCTAAACCGAAAAGTAACAAAGCTTATGGATGCCGATAGTTTAATGAAATCATCCTCTTTTTAATAAAAGAGGGTGTTTTTTATTTATGCAGGGGATTTTATCGGTAGTTTGACGGTAGCGATAATACGGGAATACGAAGAATAGGTAGCAACGCTTGGCGAATCAGGTAGTAAAAGTGATAAAATGAAAAATATATATAAAAGAGGAGTTGTCGTATTTTGAGTGAATTGAATTGGCGAAAAGAAGTTGAAAAACGGAAAATGGACTTATTACTGGACACACAAAACTTATTGAAAATAAAAAGTGTACTGGATGAAGAACATCCGACAGAGGAGGCCCCATTCGGTAAAGGGGTGAAGGAAGCGCTTGATTTCATGCTTCAATTAGGCGAAAAAGACGGTTTTACTGTGAAAAATGTCGATAATGTCGCCGGTCATATCGAAATGGGTGAAGGCGAGGAGTTAATCGGGATATTGTGCCATGTCGACGTGGTACCTGAGGGAGATGGCTGGAGTTCGGATCCGTTCGGCGCTGAAATCCGTAATGGCCGCATATATGCTCGTGGGGCAATCGATGATAAAGGGCCGACGATGGCTGCCTATCATGCGATGAAGCTGGTCCGGGAGCTAGGAGAACCTTTGAACAAACGTGTGAGGATGATCATTGGAACCGATGAAGAATCGAACTGGCGCTGCGTTGACCGGTACTTTGAAGTGGAGGAAATGCCCTCGATCGGCTTCGCGCCAGATGCTGACTTCCCGATCATCAGTGCGGAAAAAGGAATCTGGGATTTCTCGGTTATACACCCTGCCGATGCAGGAAATGGCACGAACTCAAACGTGAATGTTTTGGAATTTTCTTCAGGTCGAAGGACGAACATGGTACCGGATTTTGCTACTGCCATTGTGGAAGCGGCTAACCCTGCTGAATTGGCGGCAAATTATCAGGATTTTTTGCAAAAATACTCATTGAAGGGCCAAGCCGTTCCGCAAAAAAATCAAGTGCTGCTTGAAATGAATGGTGTCTCGGCACACGCGATGGAACCGAAAAATGGAAAGAATGCAGGTCTCCATTTAGCCGTATTTTTAGCTGATCTTACTCTTGATCCGCATGCCAGAGCCTACTTCACTTTCATTAAGGATCGTTTGTTTGAAGATTCCCGCGGAAATAATTTAGGTGTGGCTTATTCGGATGAGCAAACAGGAGAATTGACGGTCAATGCCGGCGTTTTCAATTATTCTAAACAAGGGGACAGCTCGATCGGTTTCAGTATGCGTTATCCGGTGACGTACGAGTGGGAACAGCAAAAGGCGGCATTGGAAGAAAGACTTGCGGCATATAATTTGAAAGTGAAGACCAATTCGCATTCAACTCCACATTTTGTGGACAGTGAAAGCTTCTTGATTAAGACGTTGCAGGAAGTTTATGAAGCGGAGACAGGTGATAAAGCTGAACTCCTTTCGATTGGCGGCGGCACATACGCCCGTTCATTGAAAGAGGGCGTTGCATTTGGCCCGCTTTTCCCTGGCAGCGAAGACATTGCGCATCAGAAAGATGAATATATTGATATTGAAGATATGCTTAAGGCTACGTCCATTTATGCACGTGCCATTCATGAATTGGCTAAATAAGAGGCTGAGAGGGAGAAAGACATGGGAAAAATCATTTTTAACGGCGACCTTAAATGCAGGTCCGAAGTAAAGGTGGATATTGAAGACCGGGGATATCAATTCGGTGATGGCGTCTATGAAGTCATCCGGGTTTATAATGGCGAATTATTTACGGGGGACATGCATCTGAACCGGCTGATGGACAGTGCGAAGTTGATACAGATGAAAGTTCCCTTTACTGGAGCGGAAATCAAAACCCGCATGAAAGAGCTGATCGCTGAAGATCAACTGAAGGACGGTATCGTCTATATGCAGCTGACAAGGGGCGTATCTAAGCGTACACACTCATTTCCAACTGCAGAAGTGGAACCGGTTTTTGTTGCCTATACCAAGGAAATGCCTTATACAGGAAAAATGAAGCCAGGGGTCAATGCTGTTACCACCGACGATATACGCTGGCTGCGCTGTAATATCAAGAGTTTAAATCTACTGGGTAATATAATGGCTAAACAGCAAGCGGTCGAAGCCGGCTGTGATGAAGCGATCCAGCATCGTGATGGTACGGTGACGGAGGGAAGTTCGTCCAATGTCTCAATCGTGGTGGATGGGCTACTTAAAACACATCCGGCCACAAACTTGATCCTTAATGGAATTACCCGTCAGGTAATGCTGAAACTTTGCGCTGATCATGGGATTCCCTATGTCGAAGAAGCCTTCACGGTCGAGGACATGATGGCAGCCGACGAAGTCCTTTATACAAGCACAAGCGTCGAAGTGACACCAATTATTAATATCGATGGCCAATCGATTGCAGCCGGGGAACCCGGCCCGATAACCCAAAGACTGCAGAAACTGTTTTCCGAGGAAATCGAGAAGCAATGCGGTTCCATTAAATAGATAAAAGCCCCTTTGCCACTATTGTTATGGGGAGTGAATCCATCCAAAGCACTTGTGATGAGCCAAGTTGTACTCTCGTTTGGCATCGCGTTTGCCTTAGTGCCGTTGATCATGTTTACAAGCAATAAAAAAATCATGGGCAACCTGGTCAACCATAAAATCACCTCGAGCGCCGCTTGGCTTATAGCTGTACTTATCATTGGACTGAACTTGTTCCTGCTTTACGAAACACTGTTCAGCTAAAAGAAGAAAATGAAGAATGGGACCAATTTTTGGTCCTTCAGTTTGTAGACAAAAGGGGTTCGGAATTAAAAAATTCTGAACCCCTTTTGAAATTCCCTTTGAATTTTCGCCTAAAGTTAAGAGATTGGGGCTCTACGAGCCCACTATGTTAGGCCATTTTTGGA